>NZ_CP187333.1:2715000-2763762 GCF_050554855.1 Enterococcus sp. DIV0712 | reverse complement strand
ACAGTGACCTCCTATATGTTTAAATTTTGGTTATCTAAAAAATGTGGATAACTTAAAAGAATGAGCATAGTCGATTTTAGCATTTTTTTAAAACTTTTTCCACAAGCAATTGTTCAATGTGGAAAAAAAGTACACAAGGGTGAAAAAAGTTTTCCACAGGGTGTCGACACTTGCGGAAGAAAGTGGTTGTTGAATGAGTTATCCACAAAAAATTGAGAATAATTAAGCTTGACACAATAATGTTTCAAGAACTTATCAACAGCTGAAAAAACACCTGTGCAAAACTTTTTAACAGGCTGTTTTTTTGTGTAAAACTAGTGGAAAAATGGCTGTGAACAGAAAAAAATGTGGAAAACTATCCACAAGCTACTCACAGGAAAATTTAATTTGTGGATAATTGAAACGAATCTTTCTCAGGAAATATTTCTTAAATTTTATTGACAAAATACCCTATTACTCGTTATACTATCAAAGTATGTCTATATATTGATGGATAGTTACAATTTCAGGAGGTGTAATTGCATGAAAAGAACGTATCAACCAAACAAACGTAAACGCCAAAAAGTTCACGGATTCCGTAAACGTATGAGCACTAAAAATGGCCGTCGCGTATTAGCAAGCCGTCGTCGTAAAGGTAGAAAAGTTATTTCTGCTTAATGATGGTCTGGTCTTTTAAACAGTCAATTTCTAAGAACCCTTAGTTATCTCCATAATTTTTTGGAAGATGTGAAGATAACTAAGGGTTCTTTTTCTGTTTTCAATAAAAGAAAGCAGGATTCTATAGAAAAGGCTACTAAAAAAGAGCGGAAATATGCTATTATTATTAAGAAGTAAAAAAATATAGAAACAAAGGGATGCCGATGAAAAAGTCATACCGTGTCAAGAAAGAAAAAGAATTTCAACAGGTGTTTAATAAAAAACAATCTTGTGCAAATCGTCGTTTCGTGGTGTACGTTTTAGAGAAACCACAACAAGCCCATTTTCGAGTGGGGATTTCTGTTGGGAAGAAAATTGGAAACGCGGTCACAAGAAATGCTGTGAAGCGGAAAATCCGCGCGAGTTTATTTCAATTAAAAGACCGTATCTCTCCAGAAATTGATTTTATCGTGATTGCACGTCCAGGATTGGAAAAATTATCGTCTGAAGAAGTGAAAGCTAATTTAACACATGTGTTAAATTTAGCTAAAATATTAGATGTAAGAGAGGGAATTGAGTAGTGAAGAAGTATAAGCGCTTATTATTAATGGCTGGGTTAGTGACCTTAGTCTTTGTTTTATCCGCCTGCGGAACCGCGCCCGTAAGTGAAAGTAGTACAGGAATTTGGGATCGATACATTGTTTATTATTTTGCCCAAGCGATTAAGTTCCTATCATTAGGCGGCAGTGTCGGAATTGGGATTATCCTATTTACGTTAGTCATCCGGATTATTTTATTGCCGTTGATGCATTTCCAAACGAAGAGTATGCGTAAAACACAAGAGTTGCAACCTCAATTAAAGGCCTTGCAACAAAAATATTCTTCAAAAGATCCTGAAACACAACGCTTATTCCGAGAAGAACAGCAACGTTTGTATGCAGAGAATAATGTGAATCCTTACATTGGCTGTTTACCACTGTTGGTTCAACTACCAATCATGATGGCTTTGTATCAAGCCATTTCACGCGTGCCTGAGTTAAAAGAAGGAACGTTCTTGTGGTTAAGCCTCGATAAGCCGGATCCGTATTTAATTTTACCGATTTTAGCGGCTGTCTTTACGTTTGCTAGTACGTATCTTTCAAGTATGAGCCAACTAGAAACAAATGCCTCACTGAAAATTATGAATTACGTTATGCCAGCGATGATCTTCTTTATGGGGATTTCATTAGCCAGCAGTTTATCTCTTTACTGGGTGGTCTCAAATGCCTTCCAAACAGGGCAAACATTGTTATTAAACAACCCATTCAAAATCCGTAAAGAGCGGGAGGAAGCAGCACGTCAAGCCAAAGCACGGGAGCGAGCGCTTGAACGAGCAAAAAGTCCTAAGAAAAAAGGGAAGAAAAAATAAAGGAGGTCGTTCAGATGCCGATTTATGAAGGAAATACAATCGAAGAAGCAACGCAGAAAGGCTTACAAGCACTTGGTTTAACCAAAGAGGATGTTACAATTGATGTGTTAGACGAAGGAAAAAAAGGATTTTTAGGTCTAGGAAAAAAACTTGCCCAAATTTCAATGGAACCAACGATTAGTGAGCAAGTCACAGAAGCGGTCGAAGAAACAGTGGAAGATATTGTTGTTGCCGATGAAGCAAAAGCAGTGGAAGAAGCAGTTGAGGAATTAACCGAAGCAATTCCTAGTCTCTCAGAGGAATCAACACATTCTTTAGAAAATCTGGAAGACGAAGCTGCTATTACTGAATTAGCGATGTATTTAACGAATATTTCAAATGAACTGAACGCCCCTGCCATGGTTCGCATAGCGCGCGAGAATGGCAATATTATCTTCCATTTAGAAACAGAAAAACAAGGTATCTTAATTGGAAAACACGGAAAAGTGTTAAATGCGTTACAGTATTTAGCGCAAGTCTTTATTCACCGCATTGCAAGCAATAAGCTATCGATTGTTGTGAATGTCGGAAATTATCGTGAAAAACGTCATGAAATTTTGGAACGTTTAGCGAAACGCACCGCGGAAAAAGCCAAACGCACTGGGCGGCCAGTCTTCTTGGAACCAATGCCGGCTTTTGAAAGAAAACAAATTCATCACACGCTAAGTAAAGATGAGCAAATCAAAACCCATTCTGAAGGGGATGAACCTTATCGGTATTTAGTGGTTGAACCAGTTAAGAAGTATTTTTAAACAAACAAAGAAACGTTGGCAACTCTCAGCAGGGACTGAATAGTTGCCAACGTTTCTTTGTTAAATGATTTTTTAGCCGTCTCCGTTTCTTTTTTTATGTTATGATAATCAGTAATTACTCCAGTAGTAAATTCAAATGAAAAAGTTTTGTAAAGAGACGTAGGGGGAGCAACAGGTATGCGTACGGAGAAAATACTGGTTGTAGATGATGATGCAGCAGTTCGTCGCTTGATTTGGAAAGCATTACAATCAACAGGTATTCTTATTTACCAAAGTGAATCAATTGAAAAAACAAAAGATATCGTGTCCAGAGTTACCTTTGATTTGTTCATTTTAGATGATAACTTGGAACATGACAGTGATGGTTACTACTTAGTCCAAATGATTAGAGAGAAATATCCACTAGTGCCAATTATCTTTTTTAGTAGCAAAAAAGAAGAAGAGGATATTATTGCAGCCTTGGAAATGGGCGTGGATAGTTATATAACGAAACCTTTTTCCTTGAATGTTTTTAAGGCTCAGGTGATTGCTTCGTTGAATCGAGCTCGAATGATTCGAAAACAATTGAATGTTTATAAAAAAGAAGAGCTACAGGTAGGTGATTTCCGTTTTGATTATGGTCGTTATCAACTATTTAAAAAGGATTTACCTATTTCATTGTCTTCGAAAGAAGTTCAATTAATTCAATTTTTTCTGGAGAATCCCGAGCAAGTATTCTCTAAAGAACAAATTTACAGCAGTGTTTGGGGTACCGGGGATGTCGATGCGAATACGATTATGGTTTTTATTAATCGTTTACGAAGTAAATTAGAAGAAAACCCGAAAGAACCTTGTTACCTTCGGACCGTTTGGGGCATTGGTTATACCTTTACGCCAGATGGTTGCGTACAAAAAAAATGAAAAAAGGCCCGCAGTTGCACGAGCGACTGCGGGTCTTTTTTGCTTATTCAATTTGCCGACGTTCCATTTCTTTCAAAATAAATTGAAGCGAACGATTTAGATGTTCATGGGTTAAAAGTGTGATCTGGTCAATATTCTTTGTTTTCATTCCGCGGAAAATTAACCAATGTTCTTCTAGGGCAATACTACGACGTTCTGAGGCACGAATCGCAATATCTCTGAAATAGATTAAGTAAGCATGGAGATCAGTCACAATTTTTTTTAAACGTAGCATCTGACTCTTAGTATAAATAAAGGAATTAAAATCTGAAAAGTTCTGTAGTAAGTCATCTACTTGGTTATTTTTATTGTATTGTTCTCCTTCGAGAAGTAAGGCTTCCAATTCATCAAAATCTTCTGGTGTCATGAGTTCCATGGCTTTAATGGTTGCTAAAGTGTCCAAAGATTTACGAATATCATAAATTTCATAAGCATCTTTCATACTAATCCCTTTAACCACGATACCCACCATAGGTATATGTTCCACCAATTGTTCTTTGACCAATTCTTGTAAAGCAAAGCGAATGGGCGTCCGACTAATGTTTAATTGCTCGGAAAATTCTTTTTCGTTAATCCGTTCACCCGCAGGAATATCCCCTAAAATAATGGTTTTTTTAAAGGCTTCGTAGGTACAAATTTTTAGAGGTTTACTGCTGGTTAAATCTAAGTTCCGTTTTACTGCTTCAACCGTTGGATTCATATGAGGCACCTCCCTATAGGTTATTTTTATAGATAATAAATATAATATTAAAAATGAAAATATAACGCAAGAAAAGACAAAATGAAAAGAAAACCGAGGAGAAAAGGCACTCCTACGGTTTCAGCGACGACGTTTAATTTTGTGGAATAAATAAAGGCATGTGACCTAAAGCAACAATTGTAACAACGAAAATAACGAAAATTCCTAAGGCATATTTTGCCGATTCTTTTTGCCATTGGCCCATATCTAAACCAGTTAAACGTAATAGCAAGTAAATAAATGCCACTAATGGACTTAATAAGTGGAACGCTTGCCCCATTAAGGAAGCTAAAGCCATAGACATATTGTCAAATCCATAAGAACGTCCAGCTTCTGCTAGGACTGGTAAGACACCGAAATAGAAACCATCGTTTGAAATAAAGAATGTTCCTGGTGCTGAAATGAACGCAATCACTAAGCCCCAAGCGCCGGCTAATTGTTTTGGAATAATATTAACAAAGCTATTTGCTAAGGCATTGGCCATACCAGAACCTTGGAATAAGCCCATGAAGACGCCAGCAGCAAAAACTAAGATAACTACTTGCACAGCGTCACCAGCATTTGCACTGATACGGCTGCTTTGATCTTTTAATTTTGGATAGTTAATCATTAAAGCGATACAAGTACCAACTAGGAATAATAATAACGGTGGCATTTCAATCCACGAAGGCAAACCTAATTGACCAACGAATGAACTTAAGACTAACCAACCGATTAAGACAATCGTTAAAATACCATTGAACGCAAAATTCTTTGGACGACGAATTTCTAATAACTCAGGATCGTTAACAATAGTCATTTCTTCCAATTCTTTATCAGTAAGCGTTGTCACGCCTAAGCGAGCACGTTCTTTTTTCCCCATGCGATAAGCAACAAAGAAGATAACATACAATACAGATAAAATCATACCAGGTGCTAAATAAGAAAGAATGTCGGCATCAACTTCTAGTACGGCCATGGCACGAGCTGTTGGACCGCCCCAAGGTAATAAGTTCATAATGGTGTTTTGTAAGATAACAAGCACACCTAAATTCATCAATTTCATATTAAGTTTTTTGTAGATGGGAATAAACGCAGAACAGCAAATCAAGGTCGTGGTTGTTCCATCTCCGTTTAAGGAAACAGCAGCAGCAACTACCGCAGTAGCCATCAAGACTTTCATTGGATCGCCTTTAGCAAAGTAAATCATTTTTTTAGTGATTGGGTCAAACAAACCAGCATCCAACATAATAGAGAAGTAAAGAATGGCAAATAATAACATAATACCAGTTTTTGAAGTAGTTGAAATCCCATCTAAGACGAAATTTCCAATGTTGACTTCAGGGACAACACCGTCAGCACCAGGTGGCGGACTCGCTACTCCAGTTGCAATTGCAATCAAAGTAAAAATAAGAGGAATAATTACTAAAGATGTAAACGGTGACAATTTCTTTTTCATGATTACATACATAAAGATGATAATCATACCATAAGCTAAAATAGTGAGTAACATGTTTTTCTTCCTTTCTTTTTTAGAACTTTTTTGTAAGCGTTAACAACCGGTGTTAATAAAAAAGAATAGCCATGAGAAATGTTTCACAGTATTCTGGTTTACAACAAAAAATATTTTTTGTGTTTGTCTATAGTGTGAGAATATACAAACTTTCGCAGAGAATAAATAGCCTAAAACAAAAAGAACATCAAAAAAACAATTCAACAATCAAATTCTTATTAATAACTTAATATAATATTAATAGAATCTTAACGGCTGATAAATGCTTATATACCAATGTTTACAGAGTTTTTTTCACAAAATAAACAATAAAAGAACAATCTGAGCTAGTGTTTTCACTAGGTTTTTTAACGGTTTTTTCTATAATGAACGTATACCAAGAATTAGTGAAAGGAGAGACAATATGGGCCTATTTAAGTCCTTATTCAAGAAAGAGCAACACACACAGGATACCGAGATTAATGAAAGCGTTATCCAACGTGAAGCGGATAACTTGGAAAAGCGATGGATAGATATACCAGCATATATTCCTGCTGAGCCAAAAGAATATCAATTGGTAAGTATTGTGGCCACTGCCATCGCAGCAGGAGAGTTTCCAGAAAGTCGTTTTGTTATCAAAAAAATCGCAAAACGAAATCCAGAAGCAAAAGAAGTTGCCATTATTGCAGCCAGTATAGCTGCAGAGCTTTCAGAAGAGTCTCAGCTAGTTGTCAAAAGAATTTCAAAACAAAACCTTGAGGAGGATCATTATGTTACGCAAATTTAAAATTTCAATTGATGGGAAAGAATATTTAGTCGAGATGGAAGAAATCGGTGGCGTCCCACAACCAGCACCTGTTGCGCCACAACCAACAGCGCCAGTTGCTACGACAGAAACACCAGCCCCTGCTGTTGAAGAAGCCCCAGCGCCAGCAGCACAGCCAGCCGCCCCAGCAGGAGCAGATGCAATGCCTGCGCCAATGCCAGGAACTGTGTTAAAAGTATTAGTCAATGTTGGTGATACGGTGTCTGAGAACCAACCATTGTTAATTTTAGAAGCAATGAAGATGGAAAATGAAATCGTTGCAGGGAAAGCAGGTACGGTAACAGGAATTCATGTTACCCAAGGTCAAATTGTGAATCCAGGGGAACCATTAATAACAATTAACTAGAATTAATTTAAGAAGAGGAAGTGATTTGTGTGGAGACACTGATTCAAGGTGTTATAGGAATGGGCCAAGAACCAGGACGCATTGTGATGATGCTGATTGGTGGACTATTAATGTATTTAGGAATAAAAAAAGAGTATGAACCAACACTTTTAGTGCCAATGGGTTTAGGAACGATTTTAGTGAACTTTCCTAATTCCGGCGTATTGAGCGCTGGCGGCGAGCCGGGTCCGTTTAATGTTCTTTTTGATTTTGGAATAAAAACAGAGTTATTCCCGTTATTATTATTTATTGGGATTGGGGCAATGATTGATTTCGGTCCATTGTTACAAAATCCGTTTATGTTGATGTTTGGTGCCGCTGCACAGTTTGGGATTTTCTTTACAGTTATTATGGCTGTTTTATTAGGTTTTGATTTAAACGATGCTGCTTCGATTGGGATTATTGGTGCCGCTGATGGCCCAACGTCTATTTTCGTAGCAAATACCTTACATTCAAAATACATGGGGGCCATAATGGTTGCCGCTTACTCCTACATGGCGTTAGTTCCGATTATTCAACCAGTAGCGATTAAAGCAGTGACGACGAAAGCCGAACGTCGTATCCGTATGACTTATCGGGCCGGTGAAGTTTCTCAAACAGCGAAAATTCTTTTCCCGGTTGTTATTACGATTGTCGCAGGGTTAATTGCGCCGGTGTCATTACCATTAGTTGGTTTCTTAATGTTTGGGAACTTATTAAGAGAATGTGGCGTTTTGGATCGTTTATCCATTACAGCTCAAAATGAATTGGTGAATATTATTAGTATCTTGCTAGGACTATCTATTTCCGTTAGCATGAACTATGCAGAGTTCTTAAAAGTCGATACGTTGATGGTTATTGGCTTAGGGTTAGTCGCCTTTATTATGGACTCAGTCGGCGGCGTACTTTTTGCTAAATTCTTGAATTTATTTAGAAAAGAAAAAATCAATCCAATGATTGGTGCTGCGGGTATTTCCGCTTTCCCAATGTCTAGTCGGGTCATTCAAAAAATGGCTACAGATGAAGACCCACAAAACTTTATTTTAATGCATGCTGCTGGTGCCAACGTTTCAGGACAAATCGCTTCTGTAATTGCTGGTGGCTTACTATTAGCCTTTTTAACATAGGACGGAAAGGAGAACGAATACATGTCTGTTAACATGGAAGATTTAAAAATTGCTTTTGAACTGTTAGGTTTTGGTTGGGGCGGCGTTTTCGTTGTTTTATTTATCATTTATCTAGCATCTAAATTACTAACAAAATTATTTCCAATTAAAAAATAAAGGAGGTTATTGCTGTGAGCAGCGTATATACAATGAAAAGAATCTGGTTGCAAAAAGATAAAAAAGCTTATCAAGCTTGGCGCGAATTAATGGAAAAAGCCGAATTGCAAACGACAGAAGCACTTGATTACACCGTTGGCATATATGATGACACAGCATTAATCGCCTCTGGCTCGCTTTCAGGCAAAACGATTAAGTGCGTGGCCGTTTGTAAAAAATATCAATCTGAAAATTTGTTAACCCAATTGGTGGTTCATCTACTTGAAAAACTGAGAGAAGAAAACCAATTACACAGTTTTTTGTATACAAAACCAAAAAATGAACAAATTTTTCAGTCGCTAGGCTTTCAAAAAGTGGTTGCGAACCAAGAGGTGCTATTTATGGAGCAAGGCAAACCAGATTTTGCCGATTATCTTGGTTACCTGACACAGCATAAAAAAGCAGGGCCAGCCAGTAGCATTGTCATGAATGCAAATCCTTTTACGAAAGGCCATCAGTACTTAGTCGAAAAAGCAGCCAAAGAAAGTCCACACGTTTATGTGTTTGTTTTATCTGAAGATAAATCGCTATTTTCAAAAGAAGCACGTTTCGCAATGGTGCAAAAAGGGGTCGCCCATTTACCCAATGTGACAGTCCTATCTACAGAAGATTACTTAGTTTCGTCTGCGACTTTTCCTACCTATTTTTTGAAAGAAAAAGCGCCATTAGAGGTAGCTGCAATTCAAGCAACGCTTGATGCAACGTTATTTAAAGAAAGAATTGCGCCAATACTTGAAATTCAGCAACGTTATGTGGGAGAAGAGCCTTATTCAGAAGTGACCGCTGTCTACAATCAAGCAATGCAACAAGTTTTCGGACAAACGATAACGCTAACCATTGTCCCGCGATTAGCGAGTGATGGAGAGCTGATTAGTGCGACGAAAGTTCGCAAAGCGATGGCTGAAGGCGACAAAGAGACACTCAAGAAGTTTTTACCAGCAACAAGTTATCAATACTTAGTAGAACACAAGAAACTAATGAGGTGAAGAAAGTGAAGATTATCAAAAATGCTACTGCAGGGACAGTAGAATCAAGTGATATTATGATTACCGTCCAACCCATTGAATCAACAGAAAATACCATTGAATTAGAAAGTAGTGTCGAAAAACAATTTGGCAATCAAATTCGTCAGGTGATTACGACAACTTTGGAACATTTAGATGTCCAAGGCGTTGCGGTCAAGGCGATTGATAAAGGGGCATTAGATTGTACAATCAAAGCTCGGATGATTACAGTTTTACATCGAGGCGCTGAAAAAGAAACGTATGATTGGAAGGAGTTGGACTCATGGAACGTTTAAGAAGAACAATGATGTTTGTCCCTGGAGCGAACGCAGCAATGCTAAGAGATGCACCATTGTATGGGGCAGATTCAATCATGTTTGATTTAGAAGATGCAGTTTCATTAAAAGAAAAAGACTCTGCCCGTGTTTTAGTCCATTCTGCTTTGAAAACTTTCGATTATGGCAATATTGAAATTGTTGTTCGGATCAATGCTTTAGATGCCGGTGGCGCAGAAGATATTGAAGCAATGGTCTTAGCTGGTGTCGATGTGATTCGTTTACCAAAAACAGAAACAGCCCAAGATATCATTGATGTCGAGGCAGTCATTACAGAAGTAGAACAGCAAAATGACATTCCCGTAGGAACAACGAAAATGATGGCTGCTATCGAATCGGCTGAAGGTGTTCTAAATGCGCCCGCGATTGCCAAAAGTTCAACTCGCTTGATTGGCATCGCGTTAGGCGCCGAAGACTATGTTACCAATATGAAAACACGGCGCCATCCAGATGGCCAAGAACTATTCTTTGCTCGTAGCATGATTTTACATGCCGCTCGAGCAGCTGGGATTGCAGCTATTGATACGGTCTATTCAGATGTAGACAATACGGAAGGCTTTGAAGCCGAAGTTCGTTTGATTAAACAGCTAGGTTTCGATGGGAAATCGGTGATTAACCCTCGTCAAATCCCATTGGTTAATACTATTTATGCGCCAACAGAAAAAGAAATCCAGAATGCTAAGGAAGTAATCTGGGGCATTCGGGAAGCCGAAGCTAAAGGTTCCGGTGTTATCTCCGTAAATGGAAAAATGGTTGATAAACCAATTGTTGAACGAGCTGAACGGGTCATTGCGTTAGCATTGGCGGCTAAATTAATTACCGAGGAGGAAATATAGACATGGTAGTAAATAAAGTAGGCAAAGACATTCCTCAATCTTATGCAGAGCAATACGGCATTTATGAAGGAGAATTAGCACACATTGATGCTTATCAAGAAGCGAGCCGAGCAATTAAACCAGTGAAACCTCGGGAGACAAAACTTTTAGGAAGTATTCGTGAAGCAATTGAAAAAACAGGTTTAAAAGATGGCATGACCATCTCTTTCCATCACCATTTCCGTGAAGGAGACTATGTGATGAATTTAGTTTTAGCCGAGATTGCCGCCATGGGGCTGAAAAATATTTCGATTGCACCTAGTTCAATTGCAAATGTTCATGAACCTTTGATCGAACACATTAAAAATGGAGTAGTCACCAACATTACTTCTTCTGGTTTGAGAGATAAAGTAGGCGCCGCTATTTCAGCAGGTATAATGGAAAATCCTGTGGTGATTCGTTCACATGGTGGCCGGGCACGGGCAGTAGCAGCAGGCGATATCCATATTGATGTAGCTTTCTTAGGTGCACCAAGTTCAGACGCTTATGGAAATGCGAATGGAACCAAAGGAAAAGCTACCTGTGGTTCTCTTGGATATGCGATGGTCGATGCAAAATATGCGGATCAAGTGGTCATCATTACTGACACATTAGTACCATATCCTAATACCCCTATTAGTATTCCACAAACAGATGTTGATTATGTGGTAGAAATTGATGCAATTGGTGATCCAGATGGAATTGCCAAAGGCGCGACACGTTTTACAAAGAATCCTAAAGAATTATTGATTGCTGAATATGCCGCAAAAATAATTACACATTCTCCTTACTACAAAGAAGGCTTCTCATTCCAAACAGGAACAGGTGGCTCTTCACTAGCAGTTACGCGGTTCATGAGAGAACAAATGCTTAAAGATGGCATTAAAGCAAGTTTCGCTTTAGGCGGAATTACGAATGCAATGGTGGAACTTTTGGAAGAAGGCTTAGTAGAAAAAATTATTGACGTCCAAGACTTTGATCATCCATCAGCTATTTCTTTAGGGGAAAATGCCAATCATTATGAAATTGATGCCAATATGTATGCTTCACCGCTTAGCAAAGGGGCGGTTATTAATCAATTAGACACAGCTATTTTATCTGCTTTAGAAGTGGACACAGATTTTAATGTAAATGTCATTACTGGTTCAGATGGTGTCATCCGTGGTGCTTCTGGCGGACATTCCGATACAAGTATGGCTTGTAAAATGAGTCTAGTGATTGCACCACTTGTTCGTGGACGGATTCCAACAATCGTTGAGCAAGTAAATACAGTCGTTACACCAGGTACGAGTGTCGATGTCGTAGTAACAGAAGTTGGCATTGCAATCAATCCAAAAAGAACAGACTTAATTGATTGTTTTAAAACCTTAAACGTTCCTCAGTTTACGTTAGAAGAGTTGAAAGACAAAGCCTACAACATTGTTGGCACCCCGGAACCAATTAAATATGGAGACAAAGTCGTTGCGTTAATTGAATACCGAGATGGTAGTCTAATTGATGTGGTACGCAATGTTTAATGGGGAAAAAGTAACACTTTTAGAGATGTTGGATGCTCGCGAACAAAGAGCTGCCACACAGAAGGAGTTGTTAGAAACAGCACCAGAAGCTAGTCTCTTATCTGCCACAATGAATATTCCTGGAGAAGTGAAAAATTCGCCCACCTTAACGGCTGTTTTTTTAGAAGTAATTGACGAAGTCGAGCAACAATTGCTGGATCAAGTACCGATTGTTAATTTTTACCGGAATGAAAAAACAGGGCCTGAATATTATTTGGCGGTTTCGTTAGCCCCACAAGAATTAAAACAAAGAATGGTCAAAATTGAAGAAACACATCCTTATGGTCGTTTAGTGGACCTAGATGTTTTATGGGGAAATGAGGAGCTAAAAAGCCTTCATCGAGGAGATTTAGGCTTGCCACCACGGCGCTGTTTTATGTGCCAAGAAGAGGCGAAAGTCTGTGGACGAAATCGACGTCACAGTCTTGAAGCAATGCAAGAAAAAATAACAGAAATAATTTTGACACGAAAGGAGCAGCCAAGTGAGTAAAAAAATTCGTTTTACAGAAACGGTGCTACGGGATGGACAACAAAGTTTAATTGCAACACGGATGCCAACCTCAGATATGCTGCCGATTATTAAAACAATGGACGAGGCAGGATTTCATGCATTAGAAATGTGGGGCGGGGCAACGTTTGATTCCTGTGTCCGCTATTTAAACGAGGATCCTTGGGAACGTCTTCGCCAAATTCGCAAAGAAGTTAAAAATACCAAACTTCAAATGTTATTACGAGGACAAAATTTACTAGGATATCGTCATTACGCTGATGATGTGGTGCGGGCCTTTGTCGAAAAATCAGTTGAAAATGGGATTGATATTATTCGTATTTTCGATGCCTTGAATGATGTCCGTAATTTACAAACAGCAATTCAAACAACAAAAGAAGCTGGCGGACACTGTCAAGCAGCGATTTCTTATACTACGAGTGAAATTCATACCATCGATTACTTTGTAAAATTAGCCAAAGAATTAAGTCAAACAGGAGCGGATTCCATTTGTATTAAGGATATGGCAGGCGTTTTGACGCCACAAACTGGTTTTGAATTAGTGAGCAAAATGAAAGATGCCATTGATTTACCTTTAGAGGTGCATACGCATGCGACTAGTGGTATTTCTGAGATGACCTATTTAAAAGTTGCTGAAGCAGGTGCGGATATCATCGATACAGCTATCTCTTCTTTCGCTGGCGGTACGAGTCAACCAGCCACAGAATCTGTAGCCATTGCGTTAGAAGATTTAGGCTTTGAAACAGGTTTAAATATGGAAAAAGTAACAGAGATTGCTGACTATTTCAATCCGATTCGTGATCGCTTTAGAAGTGAAGGCATTTTAAACCCTAAAGTTAAAGATACGGAACCGAAAACCTTGATTTATCAAGTGCCTGGTGGTATGTTATCAAACTTATTAAGTCAATTAACGGAGCAAGGTTTACAAGACAAATATGAAGAAGTTTTAGCTGAAGTACCTAAAGTAAGAGCAGATTTAGGGTATCCACCACTAGTTACGCCGCTTTCACAAATGGTTGGAACACAAGCCTTAATGAATGTGATTTCTGGGGAAAGATATTCCTTAATACCGAATGAAATCAAAGATTATGTGCGCGGAGAATATGGCAAATCACCAGCACCTATCGCAGAAGAGATTAAGCAAAAAATCATTGGGGATGAAGAAGTAATTACTTGTCGACCAGCGGATTTATTGAAACCAGAGTTGCATAGTTTAGAAAAGGAAATCCAACAATACGCAAAATCTGAAGAGGATGTCCTATTATATGCGATGTTCCCGCAACAAGGAAAAGACTTTTTAGGACGTCGTGAAGATCCTTTTTACGATGTACCGTTACAGAAAGTGACAGTCAAACTTGACTTGCCAGAATAGAACGGGCAAGTGCTCCGCAAATGTATAAAGAAGCAAGGGTTTGAGCGACGATAACGGTTGTTCAAACCCTTACTTCATCAAATAGAAAAAAGGCAGCCCGTGAAAGGAAGTGACAATGTGTTAGAAGAAGTTCTAGCAATTCATCAAAAAAATATTGGTGTACTAAGTCTTGAAGCAACAGAAGCGGTGTTAAACCATCATGATTTAGCCAAAATGTATACACCTGGTGTCGCAGAATTGAGTTTAATGATTGCCCAAAATCATGAATTAGCGCGCGAGTGGACCATTAGTGGTAAGTTAATTGCGGTTATTACAGATGGGTCAGCTGTTCTGGGTCTCGGCAATATGGGCACGCAAGCGGGCTTGCCAATTGTTGAAGGCAAAGCTTTACTTTATAAAAATTTGGCGGGGGTCGATGCTATTCCTTTAGCACTGGAACAAAAATCAGTTGACGAGATGGTTCAAACAATTGAAAATTTACAAAATAGTTTTGCAGGAATCCACTTAGAAGATATTTCTGCACCAAAATGTTTTGAAATTGAAGAAAAACTTCAACAACGTTTGAACATTCCTGTGTATCATGATGACCAAGAAGGCACAGCCATTGTCGTTTTAGCTGGGCTAATCAACGCAGCCAAAATTAAAGGAAAACCTTTAAATGAATTGCGTGTGGTGATTAACGGAGTTGGTGCTTCTGGTGTAGCGACCGCTAAGTTATGTATTCAAGCGGGAATTACGCATCTCACCTTAGTAGATCGCCAAGGTGTTTTAAGAGAAGAAGACCCGACATTGAATCCTTACCAACGTGCTTTGCTTCGACAGGTAATAAAACCATCAGTAGAAAACAAAGATTTAGCCACCGCTGTCGTCAATCAGGATGTTTTTTTAGGCTTATCAGAAGCGGATGTGCTAACGCCAGCCCTGATTAAATCAATGAACCAAGACCCAATTATCTTTGCTTTAGCAAATCCTAAACCAGAAATTGAACCAGCCCTCGCCCAAGCCAATGGCGTCCGTTTATTAGCAACTGGTTCTTCCAAATATCCGAATCAAGTGAACAACATTTTAGCTTTTCCAGGTCTTTTTAAAGGGTTATTGGCAGCGAAAGGCAGAAAAGTCGATGTCGGTTTGCAAATGACAGTAGCACGAAGCTTGGCCGCTATGATTTCAGAACCCACAGCAGAAAAATTTATACCTAATGTATTTGATGGCGGCGTAGTTGACACGGTTTTTAATGCTGTACTAGACTATATAAAACAAGAAAAGACCACGGCAGAAGAAGGGACGTAAAAGGCAATGACAAAGCAAGCAAGGAGTAAATTAGCGCAGCAAGCACAATTGGCACTACTCTATGAAGTGACCTGTTTAAATAAACCAGGCTTGGTGGATCCAGTCGATGCAGGCGCCCATCAAGATATGGATGTTTTCACTTTTTTAGAAAGTAGTGTGGTTTTGACTCCTTATTTTGAAACCTTCGTTCAAGCTGGGACAGAGCTACGTCATTTGCCGATTGAGGCAACATTTCGCGCAATTCGACAAGTTGGTTTAGAAGCAGAACGAGCGATGTTTGAGGCAACAGAAGGTATCAATACACATAAAGGAGCGATTTTTTCTCTAGGTATTTTTTTAGCTGTCTGTGGTCGTTTAATGATTTGGGAGACCCCTTGCACCTTACAATTGTTTCAACAAACGCTTCAAACAATGACGCAAGACTTATTGGCTGACTTTGAAAACCTCGCTACGAATGAGCTAGAAAAACTAACTTGGGGTGAACGACTATTTGTTCAGCATGGCTTGACTGGAATCCGTGGTGAGGCGCAACAAGGTTATCCCGCTGTCTTTGAACAGGGAGTGCCTTATTATCAAAAACATCAAGGCACACAACAACAAAAACTCATTGATACGCTCCTTTATTTATCGCTCTATGTTGAGGATACGAATTTGATTAAACGAAGTCAAAATGTCCAAATTTTTGAAATATATCAACCGTTAATCCAGGAATATTTTGCTTTAGGGGGGACACAAACGTTACGGGGAACCCTTTGTTTAGAAAGATTGAATCACTTATTCAAAGAAAAAAATTGGAGTATTGGTGGCAGTGCAGATGCTTTAATTTTGGTGGTGTTTTTAGATAAACTAATGAAATTAAATTGGCTGACCCCTTAATTAAAAAGATAGTTACAACGCTGATTTGGTCAGTTATTTTGACCTTATATGCTTATGGAAAGGTCTCAAGAGAATTCAAGAAAGCGATTGACAAATACCACGAAACACAGTATATTTTATTACGAAATCATTCTTATCAGAGTATACAAATACGATGATAAACAGTTGAAGCGAATCTTGATTTGCTTTTCCTAAACCTGATTCTTTTAGAATCAGGTTTTTGTTTATCTAAAAGGCGGCATTCGTTCAAAAACGGCTGTCGCCTTTTTTTATGAAATTTTTTTAATATAAAAAATTTCATAAAAAAATCTTAAAAACAGAAAAAATTGTTATAGATTAGAGTCATTTTTTTGATGTAAAGTTTTTATGACTTACAGCCATAAAATTGATAAAAACAGTCAAAGAAGCAGAAAAAATAATAGTGGAATTTCTCAAAAAAATAAAAAAATTTTCCGTTATTTAATTATCAATTTATCAAACGATAAGTTATAATAAAATAATTTATTTATCTTTAATGATTGAGGAGAAATGTATAAACTTCCTCATTTTCCTCTCATTGTATAATAACTCACTAATGAATTAGTGAGTTTTTTAACATATCCAGGATGTTTGTTATCAAATGAATTTTTATATAAAAATTCACAGCATTATATTTTGAAAAGCTGAGGAAATGTACTAAACTGCAGGTGTTAAATCCATTTAAATCGCTAAAGGGGGAGATGAACAACTAGGGGAAGCTAATGATCTTGGTATTTATCGTTTATTTTAAAGAAAAGAGGGACGATCAGATGAAAAAGAAAATTGTTGAGGATTTTAATCGGAAAAGTCAGCATAAAAAATGGACAAAACGCAAGATGCTTAATTTAGCAATATCAAGTGGTTTATTATTTACGTCATTAGCAATCCCTGTAAGTATAGCTGTTACCTCTGGCACAATCAGTGCATCAGCAGCGGTCTTGGATATCGAATTATTATCAAATGTTACGTCAAATAATGACAGTGGCACTTCAACGAGTAATCGTTGGACAGCCGCAAACCAAAATCAACCAGTTAATTTCACGGTTTCTGGTGGCGCTTTAGCAGATGCTTCCGCTGTGTTTAGTGGACAAAAACAAGCGGTGTTAGTGATTCCTCCTGAGTTAAGAGGAAATGTAGCTGCAGCAGGCAGCGCAGCAATCAATACCAACGTTACGATTGATCTTTCAAAAGTTACTTTTTTGACTGCCGTTTTGAATGCAGCCAATGATTTAACCAATGTCATTACTCAAATTACCAGTGGAGCGTTAGGGAATTTAACTGGTGTTGATATTGATCTGACGGAAGTGAATCGTCAATTGGAATTAGTGAATAACATTGAAAACTTAGGTGCTGCTTCATTTACAGCTCCGGAAACGTTAGCAGCTGACGGCTCATACATTAGCGCACCAATTAGTGATGGTTTAGGGTTAGTTTTAGCCCAAAATGTTTCAAACATCTTACAAGATTTGAATGCGGCAGTTCAAGCTTTGGAGGCAAAAGGAACCAGTATCCCAAGTAATCTTGTCGCCACAGCCATAAATGCAGCCTTGCTTCCTGTCAAAGGCACGGTAAACGTGGCTGTTTCAGGTGCTTTGCCTTTATTAGCGGTTGGTGGTTCAGGTGTGAATGAGTTAGTGGATGCTTCTTTACTAGGCGCAACTACGGTTACTTTACCAACTACCGTTTCAACACCTCAAAATTTATCCAATAATTTAGATGCTCGTTTTGTAGGAACAGTCGTTCAAACAGATCTTTTAGACGTTAATTTATTAGCAACAGCAGACGGTGTATCCAACATTTATTTTGCTGCAGGTACTACTAGTGAAGTAACCGCACCTACCGTAACAGGAGTAACAGGCAATTCAACAGCAGGTTACGAAGTTAAAGGAACTGCCGATGCCAATGCCACGGTTGAGATCCGAAATGCAGGAGGTGCCGTGATAGGTACAGGTACTGCTGATGGGACAGGGGCATTTACAGTTACCATTCCCGCAGGTGAAGCAGGTGCGAATGAAACGTTAACCGCCGTAGCGAAAAACGCCAGCGGTACAGAAAGTACGCCAACAACGTTCCAAACACCAGCGGATGAAGCAACCGTAACCGCACCAACAATCACAGGAGTGACAGGTAATTCAACGGCAGGTTACGAGGTCAAAGGAACTGCCGATGCCAATGCCACGGTTGAAATCCGAAATGCAGGAGGTGCCGTGATAGGTACAGGTACCGCTGATGGGACAGGGGCATTTACAGTTACCATTCCCGCAGGTGAAGCAGGTGCCAATGAAACGTTAACCGCCGTAGCGAAAAACGCCAGCGGCACAGAAAGTACGCCAACAACGTTCCAAACGCCAGCGGATCCTAATACGCCCGTGGCGACGCCAATTGTTGAGACTGTAACAGGTAGTACAACAAAAGGCTATGAGGTCAAAGGGACTGCTGAAGTTGGCACCACCATTGAGGTTCGCGATGCAGCTGGCACGGTCCTTGGTACTGCAACAACTGGAACTGACGGAAAATATACAGTGACTTTAGATTCAGGAACAGCAACAGCAAATCAAACGCTGAGCGTTGTAGCGAAAAACGCTAGTGGCACGGAAAGTCAACCAGCAACGGCGACAACACCAGCTGATGTCACTGCACCAACAGTTGATAACATCACAGGCAACTCTGGTTCGGGTTATGAAATTACAGGAACAGCAGACCCTAACACAACAATCGAAGTTCGTGATCCATCTGGGGCAGTCATTGGTACAGGTACCTCTGATACGAATGGTGATTTTACTGTAACGCTACCAACGGGAACGACCAATCCTGGGGATACGTTAACAGTGATTGGAAAGGATAACGCGGGAAATGAAAGTCAACCGACTGAAGTCCTTGTTCCTGCTGATGCCACGGTTACAGCACCAACTGTAACAGGAGTAACAGGTAATTCAGTTGCTGGTTATCAGGTGACAGGCACCGCTGATCCGAATGCTACCATCGAAATTCGTGATGCAGATGGGAACGTGATTGCAACAGGGACTGCCGATGGGACTGGTTCCTTTGCTGTGAACCTTCCAGCTGGGACGGCAAATGCGAATGAAACATTGACAGCGTTAGCCAAAGATCCTGCTGGCAATACAAGTACACCGACAACCTTCCAAACACCAGCAGATGAAGTAGTGGCACCGCCAAGTGTCGACAAAGTTACTGGGAATACAACACAAGGATATCAAGTGACAGGTACCGCTGAACTTGGCACCACCATTGAAGTTCGTGCAACAGACGGAACAGTTTTAGGCACCGCAACAACTGGACCGACTGGCCAATATACTGTGACGTTAGCTTCAGGAAAAGCAACAGCTAAACAAACAGTGAATGTAGTTGCTAAAAATGATACTGGACTTGAGAGTCAACCAACTACAGCTATGACACCCGCTGATGTTACCACACCAACAATTGGTGACATTACTGGAGATTCAACAACTGGTTATGAAATCACTGGGACGGCGGACCCTAATACCACCATTGAAGTGCGGAACCCAGATGGAACAATTATTGGTACAACGACAACGGATGATCAAGGAAACTTTACTGTGGACCTTCCAGCGGGAGCCGCTAATCCTGGTGATACATTAACAGTTGTTGGAAAAGACGGTGACGGCAATGAAAGTCAACCAACGGAAGTGACGGTCCCTGAAGATGCAACCGTAGCAGCACCAACTGTGACGACTGTTACAGGAACAACTGCCACTGGGTATCAAGTAACCGGCACGGCAGAGCCAAATGTCACCATTGAGATTCACAATGAAGCAGGTTTAGTTATTGCTACGGGAACGACTGATGGTGCTGGCGCATTTACAATCACTCTTCCGACGGGCACAGCAACAGCCAACGAAGCCTTAACTGCCATTGCGAAAGATGCTGCTGGGAAAGAAAGTAATCCGACTGCTTTCAAAACACCTGCTGATCCAGATGCACCAGTCGCGACACCTACTGTTGACAAAATCACTGGTAGCACGACAAAAGGCTATCAAGTAGTAGGAGCAGCAGAAGTTGGTACAACAGTTGAGGTGCGTGACGCCGATGGCACAGTCCTTGGCATGGCAACTACTGGAACTGATGGCAAATACACAGTGACTTTAGAGCCAGGGAAGGCCTCAGCTAACGAAACAATAACTGTCGTAGCGAAAAATGCAACAGGGAAAGAAAGTCAGCCAGCTACAGCAACTACACCAGCCGACTTAGCCACACCAACCATTGATTCTATTACCGGAAATTCTGGTAAAGGTTACGAAATCACTGGAACGGCGGAGCCCAAAACCACTATTGATGTCCGTGACGCAGACGGAACCATCATTGCTGCTACCACTGCTAACGAAACCGGCCAATATACGGTGACTCTACCAGCTGGCGTAGTGACACCAGGAGAAACGATTACGATTATTAGCAAAGATGGCGCTGGCAATGAAAGTCAACCAGCTACAGCCGTTATTCCAGCGGATGTTGTTTTAGCGGCGCCAACTATTACGAAGGTTGAAGGAAACAAAGCCAATGGCTATACAGTCACTGGAACTGCTGATCCAAATGTCACGGTTCAATTTTACAATAGCAGTGAACAATTATTGGCAAGTGGCAATACAACTACTGGAGGCACCTTCTCCGTTCATATTGCAGCAGGGTTAGCAACAGAAAAAGAAACGTTAACCGCACTAACCACAGATACACAAGGAAATGTGAGTCCTAAAACCACATTTATGACGCCAGCCGATATTACGGGAGAACCAGAAATTAAAATTGCGGCACCAACTGTCTCTTCAGTTTTAGGAACGTCTAAAGCCGGCTACCTCATCAAAGGAACAGCTGAACCAAACCGAATCATTCAAATTAGTAACCGACTATTAAGAAGTGTGATTGCTGTAGGTGCCACCGATGCTGAAGGCAACTTCGCTATCCAATTAACAGCGGGACAAGCGACTGCTCAACAAAGTTTACTTGCGACAGCTACCGATGGCGCAGGACATTACAGTACGGCTACAACCTTCATGACACCAGCCGACCCAACGAATCCTGGAGGAGGCAATGGTAACACTGGCGGAAATAACGGCAATACAGGCGGCAACACAGGAAACAATGGCGCAACTGGCGGGAATAATGGAAATGGTTCAAACACAGGTTCAAATCCAAATGGAGGTTCTGGTTTAGGCACAACAGGTTCTGGCTTAGGTTCACTAGGCAATGTCCTCGGTACAAATGGTAGTGGCTACAATCCGAAACTAAGTACCATCAGTTATGGCACTGGAAATCACGGGAAAACAGGCTTCTTACCTAGCACAGGTGAAAAAGAGTCTTCAGCCGTGACAACAAGTTTGTTTGGCGCCTTTGTCGCACTCCTTGCGAGCATGGGAATCATCAAACGCAAACGTAAAAACTAGCTCTCTCCTTTAATTCCTATAGATGAGAAAACGTATTGTTGAGAATTCCCCACTCAATGATACGTTTTCTCGTTCCATTTAATGAAGAAAAATTGCCAAATAGAATAAAATGTGCTATTCTATTTTCAGAAAATCGAAGGAACAAGCAGTGAAAGTGCTAAATCCAACCTGAATTTTTTAATGCAGGAGGAGTGGGCGCTTTTTTTGTTGTTATGAAGAAAGGAAGCTAATTATGCAATCAGCTACAATGGAATTTGATACAATTGCGGCGATTTCTACGCCGCCAGGTGAAGGTGCGATTAGTATTGTTCGTTTAAGTGGCGAGCAAGCAGTTGCTATTGCAAACAAAGTTTATCGGTCAGGCACTAAAGATTTAGCTAAAGTCCCCACGCACACGATTCATTATGGTCATATTGTTGATCCGCAAAACGATCAATTGATTGATGAAGTCATGCTTTCTGTGATGCGGTCACCGAAAACATTTACACGAGAAGACGTGGTAGAAATTAACTGTCATGGCGGCATTGTCGTGGTGAACCAACTACTGCAATTACTGTTACGTGAAGGCGCACGAATGGCCGAACCTGGGGAATTTACAAAACGTGCTTTTCTAAATGGCCGAATGGATCTTTCACAAGCAGAAGCAGTGATGGACTTAATCCGTGCTAAAACAGATAAAGCGATGAATGTTGCATTGAATCAATTGGATGGTAACTTGTCGGCGTTAATTCGTTCATTAAGACAAGAAATTTTAAATACTTTAGCACAAGTAGAAGTTAATATCGATTATCCAGAGTATGATGATGTCGAAGAATTAACCACGAAATTACTTTTAGAAAAAGCCGAATTTGTGAAAGCGCAGATTCAACAATTATTAACGACCGCTAAACAAGGAAAAATTTTGCGAGAAGGTCTAAGTACAGTAATTATTGGCCGACCAAATGTCGGGAAATCCAGTTTGTTAAACCATCTGTTACGAGAAGAAAAAGCCATCGTTACAGATATTGCTGGAACGACACGTGATGTCATTGAAGAATACGTTAACGTTCGCGGCGTTCCTTTAAAATTAATTGATACAGCGGGGATTCGCGAAACAGAAGACATTGTGGAACGAATTGGTGTCGAACGTAGCCGCAAAGCGTTAGCAGATTCGGATTTAATTTTGTTAGTCTTAAATCAAAGCGAAGAATTGACAGAGGAAGATCGTCAACTGTTGGAAGCAACGAAAGGCTTAAAACGCGTTATTCTTTTAAATAAAATGGACTTACCGACAAAACTAGATCCTAACGAATTACAAGAATTAGTCCCTGCAGAAGAAATTTTATCCGTTTCGGTGTTGTCAAACACAGGCTTAGATCAGTTAGAAGCGAAAATTGCTGATCTTTTCTTTGGCGGCCAAACAGGCGAAAAAGATGCTACCTATATTTCTAATACACGTCATATTGCTTTGCTGGATCAAGCAGCGCTTTCGTTACAAGAAGTGATTAACGGCATCGAAGCAGGTATGCCAGTCGATTTAGTTCAAATTGATATGACCCGTTGTTGGGATTATTTAGGGGAAATCGTCGGCGATAGTGTCCAAGATGAATTAATTACACAGTTATTTAGTCAATTTTGTTTAGGAAAATAAGACAAGAGAGGAATTTTTTATGAATCAATATCAAGCAGAATCATATGATGTTATTGTCGTCGGTGCTGGACATGCTGGCTCTGAAGCAGCCTTAGCAGCCGCACGAATGGGCGTTAAAACGTTACTTTTAACGATTAATTTAGATATGGTTGCTTTTATGCCATGTAACCCTTCTGTTGGTGGACCTGCCAAAGGAGTCGTTGTCCGAGAAATCGATGCATTAGGCGGCGAAATGGGTAAAAACATTGATAAAACCTACATCCAAATGCGGATGCTAAATACTGGTAAAGGTCCAGCAGTGCGTGCGTTGCGCGCGCAAGCTGACAAACATGCCTATGCGACAGAAATGAAACATACCATTGAAAAAGAAGAAAATTTAACCCTTCGTCAAGGGATTGTTGAAGAATTAATCGTGGAAGATGGCGTTTGTCGTGGTGTTGTAACTTCAACAGGTGCCGCATACCGTAGTCAAGCAGTGGTGATTACTGCCGGTACTGCCTTGCGTGGCGAAATTATTATTGGTGAATTAAAATATTCATCAGGACCAAACAATTCGCAACCTTCCGTTGGTTTAGCCAATCATTTAAAAGAATTAGGTTTAGAAATCGATCGCTTTAAAACAGGAACGCCGCCGCGAGTAAAATCAAGTACGATTGATTATTCTGTGACAGAGGAACAACCAGGCGATAAAGAACCCAACCACTTTAGTTACAGCACGCCAGATAGTGCCTACAATCAAAACCAAGAACCTTGTTGGTTAACTTATACGAATGAAACAAC
Source organism: Enterococcus sp. DIV0712 (assembly GCF_050554855.1). Classification (NCBI taxonomy): domain Bacteria; kingdom Bacillati; phylum Bacillota; class Bacilli; order Lactobacillales; family Enterococcaceae; genus Enterococcus; species Enterococcus sp. DIV0712. The sequence goes on along the minus strand of NZ_CP187333.1, from coordinate 2,739,626 downwards.
GCATGAAATTATTCAAAAAAATCTACACCGCGCCCCAATGTTTACTGGGATTGTGGAAGGTGTGGGCGCTCGGTATTGCCCATCCATCGAGGACAAAATTGTTCGTTTTGCAGACAAACCAAGACACCAATTGTTCTTGGAACCAGAAGGGTTGAATACCGAAGAAGTTTACGTCCAAGGCTTATCTACTTCTTTACCAGAAGATGTCCAAACAGAAATGCTTCATTCTATTGAAGGATTAGAAAAAGTAGAAATGATGCGTACAGGTTACGCCATTGAATACGATGTGGTAGTCCCTCACCAATTACGCCCAACATTAGAAACAAAGGTCATTGAAAATCTTTATACAGCAGGTCAAACGAACGGAACTAGTGGCTACGAAGAAGCTGCTGGTCAAGGCTTGATGGCAGGAATTAATGCTGCATTGAAAATTCAAGGCAAAGAGCCTCTTGTTTTAAAACGTAGTGATGGCTATATTGGCGTCATGATTGACGATTTAGTTACAAAAGGCACTAACGAACCTTATCGCTTATTAACGTCACGTGCGGAGTATCGTTTGATTTTACGACATGACAATGCGGACTTACGTTTAACAGAAATGGGTCATGAAATTGGCTTAGTCAAAGAAGAACAATATGCCGCCTATCTAGTCAAAAAAGCGGCTGTTGAAGCGGAAATTGCCCGCTTAGGCAAACATCGGATTAAACCAACCAAAGAAGTGCAAGCATTTTTGGAAACCAAAGGCGCTGCTGGCTTAAAAGATGGTATTTTAGCTAGAGATTTTCTGAAACGCCCAGAAATCAGTTATCAAGAAGTCGCTCAATTTATTCCCGCACCTGAAGAGGCGCTTGATTCAAAAGTGATTGAACAAGTAGAAATTCAAATCAAGTACGAAGGCTACATAAAAAAAGCCATGGAAAAAGTTGAGAAACTAAAACGCATGGAAGCAAAACGCATTCCAGAAAACATCGATTACCAAGCGATTAACGGCTTGGCTACAGAAGCAAAACAAAAACTACAAAAAATCCAACCAGAAACGATTGCCCAAGCAAGCCGTATCAGCGGTGTGAACCCCGCTGACATTAGCATTTTGATGGTCTACATCGAACAAGGAAAAATCGCGAAAGTGCAAGGATAATAAAAATTTGAAGCAGTTGCTTCTTCACGGATGATTGATTGTGAAGAAGCAACTGCTTTTTTGTTTTGAATTAGTCTACTTTTTTTTCTAAACTGCAAAAAAAGACTGTCTTAAATAATTTCACAAACTGACCTATACTGAAAGCGCAAACAAATGATAGGAGTGGAACAAATGACAGATTGGTTAGGAATTAAAGGAAAAGTAGTGATTGTTACAGGAGGCTCATCTGGTATTGGTCGCAGCATTGTTGAAAGCTTGTTAGCACAAGAGGTCTATGTCGCTAATTTTGATATTTCAGCATCAGAAACGCAACATGAGCATTTACTCTTTGTGAAAGTCGATGTAACTTCTCGAGCAGAAGTAGAAGCTGGTGTCGCTCAAGTGGTGGAAAAATTTGGAACCGTAGATGGCCTAGTAAATAATGCCGGAATCAATATTCCTCGTCTATTGGTGGATAAAAATCATCCTCATGGGCCTTATGAATTATCGGATGAGGTATTCGACAAAATTGTAGCCATCAATCAAAAAGGGCTCTACCTAATGAGCCAAGCAGTGGGCCGGATTCTTGTACAAAAACAAGCAGGTGTCATTATTAATATGTCTTCAGAAGCTGGATTAGAAGGATCCGAAGGGCAAAGCGCCTACGCTGCAACGAAAGCAGCGGTCAGCAGTTATACACGTTCATGGGCTAAAGAGTTAGGAAAATCAAACGTCCGTGTCGTGGGGATTGCGCCAGGTATTATGGAAGAAACGGGCTTGCGCACTTTAGCATACGAAGAAGCATTGGCTTATACACGAAATATTTCTGTTGAGCAATTGCGAGCAGGTTATTCAAAAACAAGTACGATTCCATTAGGTCGTAGCGGAAAACTCCATGAAGTCGCTGACTTAGTATGCTATTATTTATCAGACCGTTCAAGCTATATTACAGGCATCACCACAAACGTAGCTGGAGGTAAAACAAGAGGATAGAGGTGGGAAAACTAAATGACGCTAGTAAATAGATGGTACCAAGTAATAAAATTACTAGTTGATCACAAAGGAATGAGCTTACAGGAATTGCAAGAGAAATTAGCCGCAAGTCCTCAAACAGTTCGTAAAAACATTGATACATTGAATGATGAATTAATCGGTATCGCCCAAATTATTCAGAAGGAAAATCTCTTTCAGTTAGAAATCAATAACTTTGAAGGTTTTGAAGAGGTTTTGTCTGGACGGCTAAAAAGGGAATCTGATTTTAATTCTTCAAGCAAGCGTGTTTCCTACATTATCAAACGATTAATAGAAGAAGATCAATTTATTTCAACTTATGATTTATCCGAAGAACTCGCCGTTAGTCGCGGCACAGTTAATAAAGACATTAAGCGCATGAAAGAGCTGATTGCTCCTTGGCAGGTTGCGGTTGTAGGCACGCCAAACCGTGGCATTCATTTAGAAGGAAAAGAGTTTGATTTACGCTTACTTCATGTGAATTACGTCCAAGAATATTTTGAAGAACAGTTTCTTCATGAAACTACCAAACAAATGATACAAAAAATAATCAAAGAAACAAGACTAGCGAAACAAGATAGTTTTCTTTTACGAAGAGTGGTTTCAATTGTTTTGCAGCGTGTTTTAGCTGGAAAACTCATTACGGAACTACCACCAGAATATGTTGATTATGTTCGTCATAACGAGCAGATTGAAGAACTGATGTATCACTTGGAAATAACCTATAATGTAACGTTAAGCCAATGGGAACGTTCCTTTATCAGCTTTCCTTTTAACATCAACACAAACCATATTCGTAATTCTTTATTGGCTGATGAAGGACTCTTAGCTGACTATTTTCAAAAAATGATGAAAAAAATTCATCATTCAGTTGTTGTTGAATTTGATGAGGACTTCTTGTTTTCAGAAATGAAAGATCATTTAAGAAACGTGATGAATCGACTCGTTTTTCATGTGGAATGTCACGATTTATTTTACGGAGAAATTGAACGACAATATCCTTTGGCCTATGAATTAGCCAAGATTGGCTTGCAAGAATTGGGCCGTTTGTTAAATCGTTGTGTGCCGACGGTTGAATTTGGGTATCTCGCTTTGTATTTTGAGCTAGCATTGAGAGGGAACTATGAAGCGGGAGCCAAAAAAGAAATCGCTGTAATCTGCAGTACAGGTCATGGAACGGCCTTGATCATTCAGCGGCAATTGGAAAAAGTTTTGGGTCCAGACGTCCAGATTGCCCATTTTTCTGAAGAAGAGGCAGAGAGAAGAGAATTGAATCAATATTTTGCTATTTTTACAACCATTCCCTTAAAAAATATTCGACCACAAACACCGATGATCCATTTAACTAATTTATTTAACGATACTTGGCTCAGAAATGAGTGGCAGAGAGCAAAAGAAATTCGTTCCGTGGAATCTCAAAATATTCATATGACCTATCAATTATTAGAGAATACTCAAGGTTACCGAGCGAATATCCAGAAAATGATTGCTGATTTAGAAGCAGAAAAATTAGTAGATCCCCAATTTATCGAACGAATTTTTACTAGAGAAGATCAACAAACAACTATTTTTGAATCGGGGATTGCCTTTCCCCATACAATTAATCAAGCCTTACCAACGATTATTTTATCGATTGGGGTTTTTGAAGAATCACTGGTTACACCAGAAGGTAAAGTTGATGTTATTTTGCTGTTGGGTATTCCAGAAGAGCTGACTGCCACTGTTGAAGCAGAGTTACTACAACTATATGACCGCTTGTTTACAATCGCAGGAGACGAACGTTTACGTAATGAGTTACGGAAGCAACGAGATGTTTTAGCAGTTAAAGAGTGGATGCAAAGGAAGGGGATTATCATATGAGTTTTATCTACGTATTCGGGGCGCTTTTTTTAACAGCTTACTTCGTTCAGATAGCTATGGGAATGAAACAGATTAAACACTTTAATCAAAACTACCAAGAATTGCGACAATTAGGAAAAGTCGCGATTGGTCGACGTGCAGGGAAGTTAAAAGCAGGCACGATTATCTTGTTTGCTGTGGATTCGCAAGGGAAAATCTTAGCCGCTAGAAAGATGCAAGGTGTCACCGTTCTAGCTAAATTTCATCCCTTACCTCAGTACGTGAACGAGGATATTCATTATATGGATCATTACCATCCACTCGTACAAAAGGAAAATAAATTAACCCAACAAGCGATGGAAAATGCACGAGAAATTTACTTACGTGTTGAGCTTGGCAATTATCAAGAAACACAACCATTAACGCCGCTTAATGGAGCCAAAATTCAATGGCAATTATGGAAAAATAAAGTACAAACAAAATTGAAAGGAAGTGTCGAGTAATGTCTTATATTACAAAATTTGCGGAAGGATTTATGCACCTTTTCCAAACAGGAGCAGAAACATTTATTTCTTGGATGACAGGCATCGTACCTGTTGTTTTGATGTTAATGGTAGCTATGAATACTTTAATTGCTTTTCTAGGAGAAGAAAGAGTAACCAAGGTAGCCAAACTTTCTGCCAAAAATCCTGTTACGCGGTATTTAGTGCTGCCTTTTTTATCCGCGTTTATGTTAGGCAATCCAATGTCCTTTACGATGGCACGATTTTTACCAGAATACTATAAACCTAGCTATTATGCTGCACAAGCGCAATTTTGTCATACCAGTAATGGAGTTTTTCCTCATATTAATCCTGGTGAATTGTTCGTTTGGTTAGGGATTGCGCAAGGGATTGATACGTTAGGACTAAATTCGATGGACCTAGCGATTCGCTATATGTTTGTAGGGATATTAATGAATTTTATTGGCGGTTGGGTTACCGATTTCACTACCGCCTATGTTTGCAAACAACAAGGAATTACCCTTAGTAAAACAGTAGAGATTGCTGTGGATTAGAAAGGAGCAAGGTGAGATGACGTACAATAGTATTAAGGTAGTTAAAGGAAATGGCGGTTATGGTGGGCCCTTAGTGATTACACCGACAGAAGAAAAACATAAATTTATTTACATTACAGGTGGCGGCGAGAAACCCGCAATCGTTGATAAAATCGTAGAATTGACAGGAATGGAAGCGGTCAATGGTTTTAAGACATCGATTCCAGATGATGAAATCGCATTAGCCATTATTGATTGTGGAGGCACTCTTCGTTGCGGAATTTATCCTAAAAAAGGAATTCCTACTATTAACGTTGTTCCAACTGGCAAAAGTGGTCCCTTAGCACAATACATTAATGAGACAATTTATGTTTCCGCTGTAGGCCCGAAACAGATTACATTGACATCAGAAGAAGCTGCTGCTGATACAGAAAAGCCCACCTCGAAAAAAACAGAATTTAAATATGATACAAGTAAAAAAATTACTGAACAAAAAGCGGAACAACAAAGTTTTGTTGCGAAAATTGGTATGGGTGCAGGAAAAGTTGTAGCGACATTCAACCAATCAGCCCGTGAAGGCGTACAAACGATGATCAACACAGTGATTCCGTTTATGGCATTTGTTTCTTTATTAATTGGTGTGATTCAAGGTTCAGGAATTGGTGAATTTTTTGCCAATATCATGGCGCCATTGGCAGGAAACATTGTGGGTTTAACAATTATTGGTTTTATTTGTTCTCTGCCATTTCTTTCTCCTTTATTAGGTCCTGGAGCAGTAATCAGCCAAGTAATTGGTACGTTAATTGGTGTGGAAATTGGGAAAGGCAACATTCCGCCACAACTAGCCTTACCAGCATTGTTTGCTATTAATACACAAAACGCGTGCGACTTTATTCCCGTGGGCTTAGGCTTGGAAGAAGCTGAAGCCGAAACCGTTGAAGTCGGGGTCCCTTCTGTTTTATATTCTCGTTTCTTAAATGGTGCCCCTCGAGTACTAGTTGCTTGGTTAGCAAGTTTTGGATTGTATAGTTAAAAAATTTTTTTGGAGGATGGGAAATGTCAGTATTTACAACAAAGGTTCAGTCTATTGGACCAGAAGCCGAATTATTTAAAGAAGAAAAAATGGTCATCTTATTTGGAAAAGATGCACCAGATGCTTTAGCAGATTATTGTTATAACATTGAGGTTCAGCCAGTCACAGAAGCGATTACGGACAAGCAAACGTTAGTGATTGATGAACAAACTTACCAGATTACCGCTGTAGGCGAGGTAGTATTAACTAATTTAGACACATTGGGTCACATTACTATTAAATTTGATGGCGCAACAACACCTGAATTACCAGGTACATTATATGTTGAAGAAAAAGCTATTCCTGAAATAACTGTTGGTACAACAATCACTATTCTATAATTATCGTTTAAGGGAGGAACGTAAAAGATGGAATTTATGCTAGATACAATTAATCTTGAGGCTATTCGAAAGTATCAGAAAATTTTACCACTGGCAGGCGTAACGTCTAATCCTAGTATTGTTAAGCAAGCAGGAAAAATTGACTTCTTTGCGCAGATGAAAGAAATCAAAAAAACGATTGGACAAGCGAGTTTGCACGTCCAAGTGGTCGGTCAAACGACAGAAGAGATGCTAGAAGATGCCCAAACCATTGTACAACAATTAGGCCAAGAAACATTCATTAAAATCCCAGTCAATGAAGCAGGCTTGGTAGCCATCAAACAACTAAAGCAGGCAAATTATCGGATAACAGCAACCGCTATTTATACAGAATTTCAAGGCTACCTAGCGATTGCGGCAGGTGCAGATTATTTAGCGCCTTATTATAATAGGATGGAGAATTTAACAATTGATTCTCAAAAGGTTATTGAGCATTTAGCTGCAGAAATTAAACGGACGAACGCAAAGAGTAAGATCTTAGCTGCTAGTTTTAAAAACGTGGCACAAATTAATCAAGCCTGTCAAATGGGGGCGCAAGCGGTCACTATCGCACCAGAACTCGTGACACAAGGCTTGGCAATGCCCGCCATTCAAAAAGCAGTAACTGATTTTCAGGAAGATTGGGTTGCTGTTTTTGGAGTAGAAACGGTAAACGAATTAGCATAAAAAGGACGAGAAGAAAAAGCGGCCATTTTTCTTCTCGTTCTTTTTTTGTTTCACATGAAACATCTACGATTATTCACTTGCTTAAAAATTAGACAATTTTCTTTATTTGTCAAAGAATTTCTTAAAAAAAAGGGTTATCTTTTGGGTATTTTTTTTGGTAGCAGTATGATGAGGGTATCAAATGATAGGAGGAAACGAGAATGAGATACACAAATGGAAATTATGAAGCATTTGCTCGACCAAGAAAACCAAAAGGTGTAGATGACAAGAGTGCCTACATCGTTGGTGGTGGCCTAGCAGGTTTAGCAACGGCTGTTTTCTTAATTCGTGACGGTCAAATGAAGGGCGAAAATATTCACATTTTTGAAGAACTCACGCTGTCTGGCGGTTCTTTAGATGGTAAATTTATTCCCCATGATGGCTTTGTCACTCGCGGCGGACGCGAAATGGAAAACCATTTCGAGTGTTTGTGGGATCTATTTCGTTCGGTACCATCATTAGAAGTAGAAGATGCCTCTGTCCTAGATGAGTTTTACCGGTTAGATTTAGATGATCCGAATTCTTCAAATTGCCGCATTATTCATAACCGTGGCGAACGTGTCCCCGATGATGGACAATTTACTTTATCCAAAAAAGCACAAAAAGAAATCGTTGATTTATTTATGACTTCTGAAGATCAATTAATTGGCAAAAAAATTGAAGATGTTTTCGGCGAAGAATTTTTTGAATCCAACTTTTGGATCTATTGGTGTTCAATGTTTGCTTTTGAAAAATGGCACTCTGCCATTGAAATGCGCCGCTACATCATGCGCTTTATCCACCACATCAAAGGTTTGCCTGACTTTACAGCCTTGAAGTTTACCAAATACAATCAATACGAATCGTTAGTGAAACCATTATTAAGCTTTTTAACCAATCAAGGGGTAGACTTTCAATATGAAACAACGATCAATGATATCCAAGTCGACATCAAAGGAGCTACTAAAGTTGCTCGGCGATTATTGTTGACACAAGCGGGCAAAACCAAAGAAATTCCTTTAACTGAAAATGATTTAGTCTTCGTAACGAATGGCTCAATTACTGAAAGTTCGACGCAAGGAGATCATCATACACCAGCACCAATTACTCATGAACTAGGGGGAAGTTGGAATCTCTGGAAAAACTTAGCAAAACAATCCCCAGAATTTGGGCACCCAGAAGTTTTCTGTGAAAATTTACCAGATGAAAGTTGGTTTGTCTCAGCAACGATTACGTGGGAAAATTTCGATATTGAACCGTATCTTTCTCGGTTAACACATCGTAAATTACGGACAGGAAAAATTGTCACAGGTGGTATTATTACTATCAAAGACTCTAATTGGATGATGAGTTTCGCTATGCATAGACAACCGCATTTTAAAGAACAAAATGATCAACAATCTATAACTTGGGTATATGGATTACTTTCTAATAAACCAGGAAATTATATCAAAAAACCAATCGAACAATGTACAGGCCAAGAAATTACGCAAGAGTTACTTTATCATTTAGGGGTCCCAGAAGGGGAAATTGAACGTATTTCAGAAGAATCGGCTACCACTATTCCGGTTTATATGCCGTTTATCACTTCTTACTTTATGTTAAGAGAACCAGGCGATCGACCATTAGTTGTACCAAACGGCTCTAAAAATCTTGCTTTCATTGGGAACTTCGCAGATACTGAACGAGATACGGTGTTTACAACAGAGTATTCTGTACGGACAGCGATGGAAGCTGTTTATCAATTGCTAGAGGTTGAACGCGGAGTACCAGAAGTGTTTGCTTCTGCATACGACTTGCGCGTCTTAGCAAACTCTGTTTATTATTTATCTGACAAGAAAAAATTAACAGAAATGGATATGCCGTTCGTGGAACGCAAAATGGTTGAACACTTTGTGAAGAAATTTGAGGATACGTATATTGGTGATATTTTAAGAGAAAATCATTTAATTTAGTTGAAAGAGGTCGGGATAGAAGTGTTTAACTCCGAGAAATAAGAAGGAATTTCCGAAAATTGTTCTATAATTTTTGGAGAATTTCGGCTTATTTCCGAAGGAGTTGCTTCTGTTCCCGCCGTTTATCAGTTTTTGAGCGTGGAGCAAAAATCCAAAGTGATTTTTGTCCCATGCTCTTTTTTGTTGGATTATCAACCGTTGAATAAATATTCATTATTATGTATATTTCTTTTATGATTTTATGAATATTAAATATATAATATGTTGAATGGGAGTAGCCAGTGGGCAACTTCGCAAAAAAATCTTAATTTCTGAAGAGACTTTTTCAAAATTTTGTTGAAAAGAAGGCGCATTTTTACCATAGTTTCTTCACATTTAACGGCTATTATTTAAACATACCCGATAAACAAAACCCTAACAAAACACTTTTTCATTTTTTAACTCCTCCGCCCGCCCTTCCCCAAAGGGCGGGTTGTTTTTTTGCGTTAAAGCAGTTGGCATTTTGCGGGGAAAGGATTATCATTATAGAAGAAGTATATAGAAAAAGGCGGCGAGAAGATGGGACGTTGGCAAGAATTACAACAAGCAATGAGTGCTGGTGTAGAGGCGGCGATTGACGCTGGCTGGGACCGCCAAGCTATTTATGGATTAGTGGAAAGCGCCATAAAAGACACGCGTTTCTTGCCACTTGAGCAAGCGAAAACAGCAGTCACGGAACTGTTTTCTGAAGTGGAAGAAGTGGGCTCTTCAGCGTATGAGCGATTATTTCGCTTTTCGGCTTATCGTCCGCAAGAAAAGCTCTCGTTACTGTTATGGCAATTAGGTGCAGTGTTGGATCAGCATGGCATGTTGCAATTAGTAGGACCTTATCGTTTCTCGAAGACGATTGCACCGCATGCGACGTTTTGGCATTTGTTGGCAAAAACAGTTCAAAAAGCCTATCCGTTAGGTCTTCTTGGGAGCTTTAATCAAGAGAAAGCGAAAAAGATACATCAATTAAGAATGTATATTGATCGTCAAAATATCACGTATATCCGCGATTTTTTTAAACAAGAAGGGGACACCGATGAACAGGCATTAAAACGCTATGTTTTTGCGGCCAAGCCGCAAGGAATGGGCGGGCGGAAACTGAAAAAAAGCTCTGCTCGTTTACACAACAAATACCCTGAGGGGGCATCTTATTCTTTGATTAATAAGAAACGATTGACGCCTAATTTTCACAGTGAGTTTATTTTGAATGAAGAAGGGACCTTTGTAACCCAGTGGGATGTGTTAGTTGAAGACTGGCGAGGCAGATTAATTAGTAATCCAGCTTATTATCAAGCGGCCAAAAACAATGAATACCAGGAAAAAGTCTTGAATGGTGAATCGTTTAATTATGCAAATCGGAATAATCGTACCCATGAATTACTAGATAGTTCACCACCAGGGAGATTTGATCATCAATTACGAAAAACAGCCAAAAAAGGTTGGTTAAGTCCCCGTATCCAAGAATACGACTACCGCAGAGAACGACAAATAAAGTGCGATGATTATAGTAAGTAAAACAAGCCAATGTTTCACATGAAACATTGGCTTGTTTTACTCTTAGAGAAAGGCGGTTTTCGTTGCCGCCAATTGAACATTTTGGCCCGTGGCTAGAGACTTTTTACTACATAAAAAGGCGGGTTTTTCTTTTATCATTCAGGCAAAAATCTTCCGAAAAGCATTGCAAGAAATTGCTATTTGCGTTAAAGTAGGAAAAGATGATTGTGAAACATTTTTCTGTTTCACAAAAAAGGAAGGAGTCTTTATGCTACCCGAAGAATTTAGACAACTATTAGCCGAAAAAGGCATTGAATTGACAAACCAACAGATGACACAATTTGACCAATATTTCCATTTACTAGTAGAATGGAATGAAAAAATGAATTTAACAGCCATTACAGAAGAAAAAGAAGTTTATTTGAAACATTTCTATGATTCTGTTTCGTTGGCATTCTTTGAAGACTTTGCCAGTGACAAAGCCATTTGTGATGTTGGCGCAGGCGCAGGATTTCCAAGTATTCCTTTGAAAATTGTTTTTCCTTCATTAAATGTCACAATTGTTGACTCTTTAAATAAACGAATTACTTTCCTAACAGAGTTGGTGAATCAACTAGGTTTGGCTAATGTTTCTTTGTATCATGATCGTGCAGAAACATTTGGTCAAAAAGCAGAATTTCGTGGCGCGTTTGATTACGTTACAGCGCGAGCAGTTGCACGATTAAATGTTTTAAGTGAACTGTGTTTACCCTTAGTTAAAAAAGAAGGCTATTTTTTAGCCTTAAAAGCATCGAAAAGTGAAGAAGAAATTAATGAAGCAAAACCTGCAATCGCTACATTAGGCGGTCAATTTCAGAAAGAAGTTGGTTTTACTTTGCCGATTACGGCAGACGAACGCCACATTGTCGTGATTCAAAAGAAAAAAGAAACCCCTAAAAAATATCCCAGAAAACCTGGATTACCAAATAAACAACCGATTAAATAAGATGGAGGCACACACATGACACGAATTATTTCTGTAGCGAACCAAAAAGGCGGCGTTGGTAAAACAACGACCACTGTAAATTTAGGCGCATGTTTAGCAAACTTAGGCAAAAAAGTCTTACTGATCGACATTGATGCACAAGGAAATGCTACCAGTGGCATGGGTGTCCCTAAACCAGATGTCGCACACGATGTGTATGATGTCCTTGTAAATGAAGAACCAATCACTAGCGTGGTTCAACATACCAGCCGTGAAAATTTAGATATTGTCCCTGCAACTATTCAATTAGCAGGCGCCGAAATTGAGTTAACTTCAATGATGGCTCGAGAATCGCGCTTGAAATTAGCAATTGATGAAGTAAGAGACATGTATGATTTCGTTTTAATTGATTGCCCGCCTTCTCTAGGGCATTTAACAATCAATGCTTTTACAGCAAGTGATTCGATTCTAATTCCTGTTCAATGTGAATATTACGCATTAGAAGGCTTGAGTCAATTGCTAAATACGATTCGCTTGGTTCAAAAACATTTTAACCCTGAATTGAAAATTGAAGGGGTCTTGTTAACCATGTACGATGCTCGGACCAATTTAGGTGCCGAAGTCGTTGAAGAAGTCCGTAAATATTTCCGTGAAAAAGTCTATGATACGATTATTCCAAGAAATGTCCGTTTATCCGAAGCACCAAGTCATGGTTTACCAATCATTGACTATGATATTCGCTCAAAAGGTGCCGAAGTGTATCAAGCACTAGCAAAGGAAGTGTTGGAGAATGAATAAAGGCAAAGGTTTAGGCAGAGGCATCGATGCCTTGTTTCAAGATATCGCAAAGCTAGAAGATGTCGACGTTAAGAACGAACAAGTGACAGAAATTCTATTAAACGAACTTCGTCCCAATCCTTACCAACCACGGAAAACATTTGATGAAACCTCTTTACAAGAACTTGCAAACTCGATTCTACATTCCGGTGTGTTTCAACCGATTATTGTTCGTAAATCGGCAGTTAAAGGCTATGAAATTATTGCAGGTGAGCGTCGGTTCCGGGCTTCTAAATTAGCCGGCAAAGAAAAAATTCCCGCAATTATTCGCGAATTTGATGAAGAATCCATGATGCAAGTTGCTGTTTTGGAAAACTTACAAAGGGAAGATTTAAATCCGCTAGAAGAAGCAGAAGCCTATGAAATGCTAATGAAAAATTTGAAATTAACACAAGCGGAAGTCGCAGAACGTTTGGGCAAAAGTCGCCCGTATATTGCCAATTATTTACGATTGCTAACCTTACCTGATGCGGTCAAAGCAATGGTTCAAAAACAAAGCATGTCAATGGGTCAAGCACGGACGTTATTAGGCTTGAAGAACAAAGAACAGCTATTGCCATTAGCTAATCGTTGTATTAAAGACAATTTAACGGTTCGACAATTAGAACAACTTGTCGCTGAATTAAACGAAACACAAGGCAAAAAGGGCAAAAAAGCGAAAAAAGCCATCAAAGAAAAACCCATTTATATTCGTGAAAGTGAAGACCGCTTAATGGATAAATTTGGGACAACCGTAGCAATTCAAGAAAAAGAAGGCAAAGGAAAAATTGAAATTGAGTACTTGTCCTCTTCGGATTTGGCTAGAATTTTAGATATTTTAGATATTCATTTTGACGAGGAATAAAAAGCAAAGTGAGAAAGTAAGACAGAAAGTCACAAATCCTTTTGCTAGTTTCGTTAAAAAATGGTATTGTAATCATGGTATTTTTATATAAGTAAGAGAAGAAAGAAGGCTTGGAACATGTATGATTTAGGCGATATTGTTGAAATGAAAAAGCCGCATGCTTGCCAAGCAAATCGTTGGCAAATCATTCGCATGGGCGCTGATATCAAAATCAAGTGCACGAATTGCGGGCATATTGTCATGATGCCGCGTCGTGATTTTACTAAAAAATTAAAAAAAGTAATCGAGAAAAAAGCAGACTAATGCTTTGATGCCTCTAATAGAAAAGAGAATAGACTGAGAGAAAGAGTGGAAAACAAATGGCACTAACAGCTGGAATTGTCGGCTTACCAAACGTTGGTAAATCGACCCTATTTAACGCAATTACAAAAGCAGGAGCAGAAGCTGCAAATTATCCCTTTGCAACGATTGATCCGAACGTCGGCATGGTTGAAGTACCAGATGCCCGTTTACAACGCTTGACAGAACTAGTAAAACCGAAAAAAACAGTTCCCACAACGTTTGAATTTACAGACATCGCCGGAATTGTTAAAGGTGCCAGCAAAGGAGAAGGGCTGGGAAATCAGTTTTTAAGTCACATTCGTCAAGTAGATGCAATCTGTCACGTGGTTCGTTGTTTTGATGACGAAAATATCATGCGTGAACAAAATCGAGATGCGGATTTCGTTGATCCTTTAGCAGACATCGATACAATTAATTTAGAGCTAATTTTAGCAGATTTAGATTCAATCAATAAGCGCTATACTCGCGTGGCTAAAATGGCGAAAGCAAAAGATAAAGAAGCGGTGGAAGAATTAGCTGTTTTAGACAAAATTAAACCAGTTTTAGAAGAAGGTTTATCTGCTCGTACGATTGAATTTACGCCAGAAGAAGAGAAAATTGTTAAATCTCTTTTCTTATTAACCACAAAGCCGGTCCTTTATGTAGCAAATGTTTCAGAAGATGAAGTGGCAGATCCAGACAACAATGAGTATGTACAACAAGTTCGTAATTTTGCAACCAGTGAAAATGCGGAAGTAATCGTAGTTAGTGCGCGAGCAGAAGAAGAAATTGCTGAATTGGATTCTGAAGAAGACAAGGCTGAATTTTTAGAAGCAATGGGCATTGAACAATCTGGCTTAGATCAATTGATTCGTGCGGCTTACGATTTGTTAGGCTTAGCTACCTACTTTACAGCTGGTGAACAAGAAGTTCGTGCGTGGACGTTCCGTAAGGGAATCAAGGCACCTCAAGCAGCTGGGATTATCCACAGTGACTTTGAACGAGGCTTCATTCGTGCGGAAACAGTTTCTTATGAAGACCTAGATAAATATGGCAATATGCAAGCTGCCAAAGAAGCGGGCCGTGTTCGTTTAGAAGGAAAAGACTACGTCGTTCAAGATGGCGATGTTATGTTGTTCCGTTTTAACGTTTAAGAAAAGACCCATGCCCAACAAGCAATTTGTTTTGGGGTAAGCCCACATATTTAAGGCCATTCAGCCGTTTAGAAAGAGGTTCCCTCTACATGAGGGTGAGGAGGATACAACTATGGAAGCAGAAGCATTACGAGCAATCGTGGCTGAGAATCGTCAATTAGAACAGAATTTGACTAAAAGAAATGAACAATACATTTTTGACTTAAAAAAATCATTAAAAGCGGCTAATTTATCTGAAGAGGAGCTAGCATTGGCTCTACACGGTATTTTACCAGAATTAGTAGCCGGTCAAAAAACAGGTAAAACAGCCCGTCAGTTATTTGGCACTGTTTCAGAACGGACGGAAGCAATTTTAAATAAACCAGCAGAAGTCAAAGAACCAGCGGGCTGGATGATTTGGCTCGACAATACCTTACTATTACTTGGTTTATTAACAATCATGTTAGCGGCGATGTCTCTATTTTCAAAAGGAACCGCACAACCTCTCGGATTAACCACATATATCTTAGGTGCGATGGCTGGGGGTTATGTTTTCTATCTAATGCACAAATATGTTTACCGTTTTGATCGTCAAGGTGGCGACAAAAGCAAACGTCCTGGTTGGTTAAAAACGACCGCCATTCTATTTGGTGGGATGTTCTTGTGGATTGCAGTTTTCGCTGGTTCAGCGATGTTGCCACCAGTGATCAATCCCATTTTAGATCCGATGATTGCTTTAGTAATCGGTGCGTTAGCCTTTGTAGCACGCTATTTCTTCAAGAAAAAATACAATATTCAAGGTAGTTTCATGACACGTCAATAAACGGCGCGCGCTCAATTGTGAATGCGCTCGGCTGACGCAGAAACTGCAACAAGCAAAGTCGCTCTCTCAATAGAGCGTTTTAACAGTTAAAGCCTGGGGGATTAGTCGAAAAAACTAGTGTCCCAGGCTTCTGTTTTCAGAAGTTTGCTAAAGAAAGGAGCCTCTTATGGGACAACAAGTGAAGTCTTGGTGCCGTCAACACGAGCGGCTACTCATTTTTATTAGTTTTCTCTTATTAAGTGGACTTTCTCTCTATTTTGTCTATTTTCAAGAGAATTTTTTACGAGCAAGTGATTTCCGCTTTCATCAAAATCGGGTGGAAGGTCTCGCATTAGCAATTAAAAACAACGACTGGTTTCCTAAAATCAATTATTTTTTCTTGGGAGGCTATGGCTATGCCTCTAGTTTGTTTTATCCAGATGCGTATCTTTATTTACCTGCGCTTTTGCGTGTTCTGGGGCTTTCCTTTGTCGCTAGTATGGCGATTTTTGTGTTTGCAGTAAACTTGGCAACATTTAGTCTTACTTATTATGCAGGCCGATTAATGGCGCTCTCTAAAAAAAGAAGCTATCTCTTTGCCATTTTGTATGGCTTATCTATTTACCGCATGCAAGACTTGTTTAATCGCCAAGCGTTAGGAGAATTTTTGGCGCTAAGCTTTTTTCCGTTGGTCTTAGCGAGCCTGTTTTTATTACGAAAGGGAACCACGAAATATTGGCCGTTGTTAACGCTGGCGATGACTGGCATTGGGTTGGCTCACTTTATTTCTATTGAAATGGTTTCTATTTGGATTGGGTTATACATTCTGTTTTATTGGCAGCAGTTTTTTAAAAAGGAGGTCCTGTGGGCATTAGCGAAGGCTGCAGGTCTGACGCTGCTTTGGCTGGCCTTTTATCTTTTACCAGTTGCTGAACAAATGAAAAATCAAGTGTTTAAAGTTACCTCCAATCCACTCACTTATATTTCCGAAAGAAGTTATCCCATTGTTTCTCTTTTCATTAATAGTTTAAAGAGCAGTGTTTTTCACGCGAAAACAGCGAATCTAGGAACCCTTTTGTTTGTGGGGCTTGTTGTAGCAGTGGTTTCGCTTGCCAGCAAAAAAATTCAGGACAAACGGTTTATTGGTTTGACGCTGGTACTCTTATTGATGGTTACCACGCTTTTTCCTTGGCACTTGCTGAACCACACGCCTTTAAATACGATTCAGTTTCCTTGGCGGTTTTTAGGGATTCTTTCCGTAATGCTCGCTTTTTTCATTGCACAAGACGAATGGGGCGTTTTCCGTAAATCTTGGACTGTGGCTTTGTTGGTTTTCCTTGCCATCAGCAATTTAGGCATTTATCAATATCAAAGTATTCAGTCACAACAAGGCCACCTGTTAACAAAAGCTGAGTATGAGCAACCAACGCCTTTTTATATCGGTGCGGGCCATGAATATTTGCCAGATGAAATCAATTATCAGGAATTATTGAAACAGAAAAAACGACAACTTGATTATTCGGCAGCACAAGTAACCATTACAAATGTTAGAATGCCTTATGGGAAAATTTCATTTGACTACCAAGTGGTGAATCAATCAGCGAAGGTGACCGTTCCTTTTATTTATTACTTAGGCTATCAAGCCACGATTCAAATGAAAAACCAAACGGGCGCTAAAAAAATGAGCCTAACCAACCAAGGAGGCTTAGCCGCTCTTTCTTTATCTGGTACAGGACATGTCGACATCCGTTACCAAAGAACAAAAGTGCAAAAAATAGGGACAATGATGACCTTGCTTTCTGTCGGTGGTTTTGGATTTAGCCGATTTTTACAACAAAAAAAGAAACACAAGATAAAAGAACAACGATGAAAGTAGGACCTTAATTAGGAAGAGTTGAATAAAGGACAAACCGATTTCGGCGTTTTGTCCTTTATTCCTCATTGATTATTTAAACAAATCTAGTTGACTTCCTTAGTATTATCTGTTATTTTCATATATAAAATTAAGTCGAGGAGTGGACAAAAAAATGTCAAATTGGGAAACAAAATTTGCGAAAAAAGGTCTTACATTTGATGATGTGCTATTAATCCCTGCAGAAAGCCATGTCTTACCAAATGATGTAGACATGAGTGTACAATTAGCTAAAAATATCAAGTTAAATATTCCATTGATGAGTGCCAGTATGGATACTGTTACAGATAGTAATATGGCAATTGCGATGGCTCGTCAAGGTGGACTAGGTGTCGTACATAAAAATATGACTGTCGCCCAACAAGCAGACGAAGTACGTAAAGTCAAACGTTCTGAAAGCGGCGTTATCATTGATCCATTCTTTCTAACACCAACAAACTTAGTAGCGGATGCAGAAGAATTAATGAGTCGTTACCGTATTAGCGGTGTGCCGATTGTAGAAACAATGGAAAACCGTAAATTAGTCGGAATTATTACAAACCGTGATATGCGTTTTGTAACCGACTACCAAATCAAAATTGAAGAAGTCATGACAAAAGATCATTTAGTCACTGCGCCAGTTGGCACATCTTTAAAAGATGCAGAAAAAATCTTACAAAAACATAAAATCGAAAAATTACCAATCGTTGATGAAGCAGGTCGCTTAAGTGGCTTAATTACAATTAAAGACATTGAAAAAGTGATTGAATTCCCAAATGCTGCCAAAGACGAACACGGTCGTTTACTTGTGGCGGCAGCAGTCGGCGTCACTAGTGATACGTTCGAACGTGCGGAAGCATTATTAGAAGCAGGTGCCGATGCGATTGTTATCGATACTGCACATGGCCATAGTGCCGGCGTTATTCGCAAAATTAAAGAAATTCGTGAAACGTTCCCTGAAGCAACATTAATTGCTGGTAATGTTGCCACTGCTGAAGCAACCAAAGCATTGTATGATGTCGGCGTTGACGTTGTCAAAGTTGGTATTGGACCTGGTTCAATTTGTACAACACGTGTCGTTGCTGGTGTTGGTGTTCCTCAATTAACAGCGATTTATGATGCTGCTTCTGTAGCTAGAGAATATGGTAAAGCAATTATCGCTGATGGCGGTATTAAATATTCTGGTGATATCGTGAAAGCCTTAGCTGCTGGTGGACATGCTGTAATGCTAGGAAGTATGTTAGCAGGTACAGATGAATCTCCAGGCGAATTTGAAATTTATCAAGGCCGTCGTTTCAAAACTTACCGTGGCATGGGCTCATTGGGTGCAATGGAAAAAGGATCAAGTGATCGTTACTTCCAAGGAAGTGTCAATGAAGCAAACAAATTAGTGCCAGAAGGAATCGAAGGACGTGTCGCTTACAAAGGAAGCGTTTCTGATATTGTCTTCCAATTAATCGGTGGCTTGAAATCAGGGATGGGTTACGTCGGTGCAGCAGACCTGAAAGCGTTGCGTGAAGAAGCACAATTTGTTCAAATGAGTGGTAACGGATTGAAAGAATCACATCCACATGACGTTCAAATCACAAAAGAAGCACCAAACTATTCTGTTCAATAAAATAAAAGCTGATTTTTTTGAAATTTAAAAGAGGCAGACGTCATTTCGACGTCTGCCTCTTTTTCTGTAGAATGAAGGAGTTGCTTCTGTTTCCGCCGTTTATCAGGCTCCTTTTTCTGTAGAATAAAAGCCGTTATCTGATATCAGACAACGACCTTCATCTTCCCTTTATTTAATAACTGTTAGGTTACCCATGTAAGGTACTAGGACTTCTGGTACAGTCACAGAGCCATCTTCGTTTTGGTAGTTTTCTAAAATAGCAGCGACTGTCCGTCCCACGGCTAAACCAGAACCATTGAGTGTATGCGCATATTGGACTTTATCATTTTCATCACGGTAACGAATCATCGCACGGCGCGCTTGGAAATCTTCACAGTTTGAGCATGAACTGATTTCACGGTATGTCTCTTGAGCGGGAATCCAAACTTCCAAGTCATAAGTTTTCGCAGCTGAGAAGCCCATGTCACCTGTTGAAAGAGCCATGACACGGTAAGGTAATCCCAGTTTTTGCAGAATTTCTTCGGCATTATTCGTCATTTTTTCTAATTCCTCATAAGAATGCTCTGCATCACTAAATTTAACCATTTCGACTTTATTAAATTGGTGTAAACGAATTAACCCACGTGTGTCACGACCAGCGCTACCAGCTTCAGAACGGAAAGAAGGGCTCAAGGCCGTAAAGTAAATCGGTAAATCCTTGCCATCTAAAATTTCATTGTTGTAGTAATTGGTTAGAGGGACTTCCGCAGTTGGAATTAACGTTAAATCCGTATCTTGTAATTGGAAGACATCTTCTTTAAATTTAGGAAATTGGCCAGTCCCGAACATGGCGGTGTCATTAACGATATAAGGCGTAATCATTTCTGTATACCCATGTTCATAAACATGTAAATCTAACATGAAGTTGTATAACGCACGTTCTAAGCGAGCACCTAAGCCTTTGTAATAAACAAAACGGCTACCAGCTACTTTGGCACCACGTTCAAAATCTAGAATGCCTAAGTTTTCAGCGACTTCCCAGTGTGGTTTTGGTTCAAAAGCAAAAGTTCTTGGTTCACTCCAACGACGTACTTCTACATTTTCTTCTTCACCAGCACCAACAGGCACAGAATCATCTGGCAAGTTCGGTAAAGTAGTTGTGATCCCACGTAGCTCTTCGTCAATAGCATTAATTTCTGCATCTAACGCTTTAATATTACCGCCGACTTCTTTCATTTCCGCGATTTTAGCCGTTGCATCTTCTTTGTTCCGTTTTAATTGAGCAATTTCAGCAGACACATCGTTCCGGTATTTTTTCATTTCTTCGACTTTGACTAATAAATCACGGCGACTTTCATCTAAACGCAGAAATTCCACTAAGATTTCTTCTTTCACACCACGGGTTTGTAGCTTTGCTTTTACTTCGTCAAAATTTTGACGCATCATTTTTACATCTAACATATTTTTTCCTCCTTAAAATTAGTACATAATCAATAATAACTGTTGTAGAAAACAACAAAAAAGCCATCTCACCCCAAAAATAAATATTCTTGGGACGAAATGACTGGAAATCTCGCGGTACCACCCAAGTTCAGTAATGTTACTGCCCTTGATTTGCAGATAACGGCTGCAGACCGTTCCAACTTATTTCGCTGGACACCTGGAAGAGACGGACTTCTTTATAGATGAATGTTTGCTCGCACCCCCGCAAACTCTCTGGAATTCAGTGCCATAAATACTTTTTCTCTTAGTTTTCTCTTTTCTATAGAATACCGAAAAAGTTCAGGGATGTCAATTAACTCTCTGATTTCTTGTTGGTACGCTGTAAGGGTAGATGAATAATAAAGGAAGTCCACTTTTGATCAGACTTCGCATAAATATATCCACCATGTAAAGCGACAATACTTTGTGCAATAGCCAGACCTAAACCAGTACCCCCCGTTTCTTGTGATCGGGATTCTTCGACACGATAGAAGCGGTCAAACAACTGATCTAAAGAATGTTTAGGGATAGCTGGTCCATCATTGCGAACAGCAATAATTGCTTCGGTGCCGACTTTGTCTACTTCCATCACAATATGATGGCCGCCTTTGCCATATTTCAAAGCGTTTGAAAGAAGGTTGTTAAAGACTCGGACTAGTTTTTCTGTATCGCCTTCCATCATTAAAGAAGCTGGATTGGCTTTTACTTGGATTTGCATATTAATCTTTTTCGCTTCCAATTCAAAATCGGCAGCAAGCTGTTCAATTAATTGTGCCATATCAAAAGTCGTCGTATGAATCGGTACACTTGGTTGACGGACTTTTGTATATTCAAAAAGATCATCAACTAATAATTTCATTTGTTTCGCTTTGACGTAAGCGGTATGCGTATATTTCAGTAAATCTTCTTGGCTATGAAATTGACGATCTTCAATCAATCCCAGATAACCAATAATAGAAGTTAACGGTGTCCGAATATCATGACTGACATTCGTAATTAATTCATCTTTTGATTTTTCAATTCGCCGTTCATCTTCAATGGCTGCGACAGTACTATCCACCAGACCGTTAATACTCGTCACGACTTTTGCTAAATCACCACTTAATTCAAACGGAATGCGGTGATTGTAATTACCATCAGCGATGTAATGTAACTCACTGATAATATGACGTAATTGCATTTGATGGTAGCGACGAATTAAGCGCCAATAGAGAACAGCTGCATCTACTAAAAAGAAAATGGGTAAGACAAATTTATTCCAGCTCCAAAACAAATCAGTATTTAATTCTTTAGCGACCGCATCCTTAGTGGCCCAGATGACACCAGCTAAGGGCGAGTTTTCACTAAGTAGTTGTCCTAAAAGGAACATAATTGAGACATTTAATAGTAGTAATAAAACAATTGTCACAATTGCTTCTGCTAATAACTCGCTGATTTCTTTAGAAGTTAAGGTAATTCGTTTTTGTTTTTCAATCTTTTTAGGTTTAACGAGCATCGATCTTATATCCAACTCCCCACACTGTTTGAATGACTTTTTCTCCACCAGTTGCTTCTTCAATCTTATCTCTTAAATGACTGACGTGAACCATCACGGTTTTAGCAGAAACAATGCTTTCTTGTTGCCACACACGCTCAAAAATTTCATCCGCACTAAATACACGATTTGGATGACTAGCTAATAGATAGAGGATACCAAACTCAAGAGCGGTTAATTGAATTTCTTTTCCTTCTATTGTTTTGACTTCGTGAGAGTCCTTATTAATCATTAATGGGCCGACTTCTAATTCATCGGGTTCTTCTTTGGTTAATTGCATTTGGCTTCTACGTAAAATAGACTTCACCCGAGCCATTACTTCTAAAGGATTAAAAGGCTTGGTGACATAATCGTCTGCACCAGCAACTAAGCCTTTGATTTTATCCATATCGGTTGTTTTTGCTGTTAACATAATAATTGGAATTTGCGATTCTTTTCGAAGTTCTTTCACTACTTCCATTCCATCCATGATTGGCATCATAATGTCCAAGATTAATAAATCGATATCTGGTGTTGTGTGCAATTTGGATAACGCTTCTTTTCCATCATAAGCTTTCACGACTTCGTATCCTTCATTATGAATATAAATACTCAATAGTTCTACAATTTCTTTATCATCATCTGCAACTAAAATTTTCATAAGCGTTCATTTCCTCCATATATAAAAAATCTCTTTTCCATATTTTAACAAATAATTGCTAAAAAGGACAAAATCCTTGATATATTACGATAAATTTAGAAGATTTTGCTAAAAGTTAATAAACTATAGCCAAAAAAGGATGAAAGGGGGTAAAAAGCGAACGAAAATACCTATACCAATCATAATAATCGGTATTGAAAAAAAGTTTAAAAAAAGTGAAAATAATGATTGACCAATGCTTGAAATCTTGGTATATTATTACATGTCGCAAGGCGAGTCACACAGCTGAGCGATTCAGAAATCAATAATTAAATAACAATTCTTGATTTCAAATCTCTCGAAAAAAGTTTGAAAAAACAACAAAAAAGTTGTTGACAAATAACAAACGAGATGATAAGATATAGAAGTTGTCACAACAGACAACAACAACCGAGCAAAACAACTTAAAAAAACTTTTTTAAAAAAGTTCTTGACATTCAAACGAAAGTTTGTTATGATATAAAAGTTGCTGCGAGGTAACGTAGACCTTTGAAAACTGAACAAAGAATAGACGAACCAAATGTGTAGGGCGTCTTGATTCAATTCAAGACAACAAACATTTTTAACAAGCAAGCAATATGCTAGCAAACAAATTGAGCTTAACAATCGTAAGATTGTTCTAACTTTTATTATGAGAGTTTGATCCTGGCTCAGGACGAACGCTGGCGGCGTGCCTAATACATGCAAGTCGAACGCTTCTTTCCTCCCGAGTGCTTGCACTCATTTGGAAAGAGGAGTGGCGGACGGGTGAGTAACACGTGGGTAACCTACCCATCAGAGGGGGATAACACTTGGAAACAGGTGCTAATACCGCATAACAGTTTATGCCGCATGGCATAAGAGTGAAAGGCGCTTTCGGGTGTCACTGATGGATGGACCCGCGGTGCATTAGCTAGTTGGTGAGGTAACGGCTCACCAAGGCCACGATGCATAGCCGACCTGAGAGGGTGATCGGCCACACTGGGACTGAGACACGGCCCAGACTCCTACGGGAGGCAGCAGTAGGGAATCTTCGGCAATGGACGAAAGTCTGACCGAGCAACGCCGCGTGAGTGAAGAAGGTTTTCGGATCGTAAAACTCTGTTGTTAGAGAAGAACAAGGACGTTAGTAACTGAACGTCCCCTGACGGTATCTAACCAGAAAGCCACGGCTAACTACGTGCCAGCAGCCGCGGTAATACGTAGGTGGCAAGCGTTGTCCGGATTTATTGGGCGTAAAGCGAGCGCAGGCGGTTTCTTAAGTCTGATGTGAAAGCCCCCGGCTCAACCGGGGAGGGTCATTGGAAACTGGGAGACTTGAGTGCAGAAGAGGAGAGTGGAATTCCATGTGTAGCGGTGAAATGCGTAGATATATGGAGGAACACCAGTGGCGAAGGCGGCTCTCTGGTCTGTAACTGACGCTGAGGCTCGAAAGCGTGGGGAGCAAACAGGATTAGATACCCTGGTAGTCCACGCCGTAAACGATGAGTGCTAAGTGTTGGAGGGTTTCCGCCCTTCAGTGCTGCAGCAAACGCATTAAGCACTCCGCCTGGGGAGTACGACCGCAAGGTTGAAACTCAAAGGAATTGACGGGGGCCCGCACAAGCGGTGGAGCATGTGGTTTAATTCGAAGCAACGCGAAGAACCTTACCAGGTCTTGACATCCTTTGACCACTCTAGAGATAGAGCTTTCCCTTCGGGGACAAAGTGACAGGTGGTGCATGGTTGTCGTCAGCTCGTGTCGTGAGATGTTGGGTTAAGTCCCGCAACGAGCGCAACCCTTATTGTTAGTTGCCATCATTTAGTTGGGCACTCTAGCGAGACTGCCGGTGACAAACCGGAGGAAGGTGGGGATGACGTCAAATCATCATGCCCCTTATGACCTGGGCTACACACGTGCTACAATGGGAAGTACAACGAGTCGCTAGACCGCGAGGTCATGCAA
>NZ_CP187333.1:827500-2710000 GCF_050554855.1 Enterococcus sp. DIV0712 | reverse complement strand
CAGAATCTTGCGCTAAAAAAGGCATATTCGCATCAACATTCCGGATTGCTTGGTAGTGAATTTCTAAGTCGCGGGACAAGCGGATTTTAAATTCTTTGAAACCGCTAGTTTCTGTTTTTTTACACAAACGAACAATCGTGGAGGTTGAAGAGTTGGTGGCTTCTGCTAGTTCATAAATCGACATATGCAGGACTCGTTCAGTATGAGATAAAATAAAATCAATAATTAGCCCTTCGTTATATGTATAGCGTTCTTTTTGTTCTAAACATTCGATTAGATTCAATGGGTTCACCTCTCTGTGGTACTTTGTTTCGCTTTCAGTATACCTTAAGCGTATGAATTATGAAACATAGTTACAGAATCAGTTAGTCGTATTTACATCAGAAAGCGGTTTCTTTATGATGAGGATATCACAAAGGATTAAGGAGAGAAGTGAAATGGATAAGTTAACAAACTGGGTGGAGCAAGCCGTAGTGCCTAAAGTTTCAAGGATTACAAGTTTACGTTATTTTCAAGCCTTAAGAAATGGTTTTTTTGCAATTATGCCGTTAACAATTATTGGATCGATTTTTATGTTGATTACAGATTTTCCAGTAGCAGGGTATGGCGATTTTATGGCTGGAATTTTCGGTGCAGATTGGGCGGATATGATTTCACCAGCTTATCGAGCAACTTTCAACATGATGGGAATTATTTTTGCTGGGACGATGTCCTATAAATTGGCGGAAAGTTACGAAATGGATCGTTTAACTTCATTAATTTTAGGAATTGTCGCTTACGTAGTCGTTTTACCGAAAACGGTGACCACTGAATCAGGCGAAGTTGTGACGAAAGTTTTATCGTTTGATTGGTTAGGAACGCAAGGGGTGATTACGGCCATTATTATGTCAATTCTTTCGGTTGAGTTGACTCGTTTCTGTATTAAGAAAAAATTAGTCATCAAAATGCCTGAAAGCGTGCCTTCTATGGTGAGCCAAGCTTTTAGTGCATTGATTCCTGGGATTTTTGTGGTAGCGGTGGCTTTATTGATTAATGGGATTGGGCTTTCGTTTGCGGATTCCTTCCCGCAATTAATTTATGCGGTGATTCAAGCGCCACTGCAAGGTTTAATCGGAACCCCTTTTGCAATTATTATTGTGGCTGGCTTAAATGGACTGTTCTGGTGGTTTGGAATTCATCCAACTGTCATCAATTCCATGCTATATCCTATTTTATATGCGAATGCAGACAAAAACCAAAGCTTAGCGGAATTAGGACAATTAACTGCTCAAAGTGGCAACTTTGGCACGGTCCAAATGCTCGATCAATTTGCTACAATTGGAGGCGCTGGTTGCACGATTGGCTTGGCTATTGCAATGGCCATCGTCGGACATTCATCTAGAATGAAAGCCATGTCGAAAATTTCGTTTGTTCCAGCATTTTTCAACATTAATGAACCCTTGATTTTTGGACTCCCAGTTATTTTTAACCCTTTATTATTGATTCCGATTGCGGTCGCGCCGATTGTATCGGTCTTGATTGCCTTTCTGTCAATGAAAATTGGGTTCATGCCAATGTTTACAAACATTCAAGCACCATGGGCTACGCCCTTTCTGTTTTCGGGCTTTTTAGTGGGAAAATGGCAAGGTGCAGTGACGCAAGTTTTAGCTGTTGCCGCTAGTGTCGTTATTTATTATCCATTTGTAAAAGCCTTAGATCGACAATATCAAAAAGAAGAAGCCCATGAAGTACCAGAAACATTGTAGAGAAAGAGGAGTGAAGGAAATGCATGTTGAGAATGATGAAAATATTTGCTGTGAAGTGGAAAAAGGAATGGAAAAAATGTATCATCCGATGGTGCCCGAGTTGGTTCAAACCTCTTCCTTTTATTTTCCAACTTACGAAGAATTTATGGCAGCGAGTATAGATGAAAAAAATAATTATGTTTACACACGTGGCACCAACCCCACAACAGAAATTTTAGAGAAAAAAATTGCTCGTTTGGAACGTGGAGAAAAATGTAAAGTTTTTGCCTCAGGAATGGGCGCTATTTCGGCAACGCTGTTTACGTTGCTCCAACAAGGTGATCATGTTTTAATGGTCAATACAATTTATGGAGAATCTGTTTCGTTTGTGCAATATTTAGAGAAATTTGGCGTATCCTTGACCAAAGTAGACGTTGCAGAAACAGAAGAACTTTTTCAATTTGTTCAGGAAAACACCAAAGTCATTTACTTTGAAAGTCCGTCCTCACAAAAGTTTGAACTGCTAGATTTAGAAAAAATAACTGCGTTAGCACAAAAAATTGGCGCATACACTGTCATTGATAACACGTGGGCGTCACCGTTATTTCAGCATCCTTTATGCCATAATGTGGACCTGGTGATTCATTCTTGTTCCAAATATATTGGTGGTCATTCGGATATTGTAGCAGGGGCTGTCATTGGCAAAGCAGCGCTTGTAGATCAAATTTTTGAACATGGTCATCAAGCTTTAGGAGCAGTCAATAGTCCCTTCAATTCTTGGTTAGCGTTACGTGGTATTCGTACCATGCCTGTTCGGTTGGCGCATCAGTCTCAAGCCATCCAAACGGTGCTGTCGGCTTTGCAAAAGGATCCGCGAATCAGTCGCTTATATCATCCTTTTGTAGGAAATCAACAACAACAAGCGTTAGCAGAAAAATATTTAACAGGTTATGGCTCATTGTTTGCGATTGATTTAAAAGATACCGATTTTGAACGTTTGAAAACATTTGTGAATGCATTGACGCTAGTCACAATTGGGGTCAGTTGGGGTGGCTTTGAAAGTTTGGCCTTGCCTGTATTCAAAGGCAATAACTTGGCGGCTGTTCAGAAAAGAGGCTTGTCGCCAGCGCACATTCGCATGTACGTTGGTTTGGAAGAGCCAACATCTATTATCGAAGATATTCAACAAGCCTTGGATCAAGCCTATGGCGAAGAATCGCTTTTGTGAGACATTAAGATAATCAGCTGAACAAAAGCAACTCCTTCGGAATTCGCAAGGATAAAAATGTGACGAGCCTTTGGCGAGAAAACAATAAGCCGAAATTCTTGGAGCTAAACACTTTTGTCTCAGCCTCTGTGATTCAATAACATATTTTCAATTTTAGGAGGGGAACTTAAGTCAGTTTGACTGAGGTTGCTCCTCCTGTTTTGCATTTTTTTATTAAAGTCAAAGCGTTCCTCTTTATTTAATAGGCAAAGTTCGATATAATAATGGTCAATATTAGTCAAGAGAGAAGAAGGATGGAAGACTATGAGTAATCAAAATACGTCAGATTTAATCGAGGCTTATTTAAAAAAGATTTTAGAAGAAAGTAATAAAATTGAAATCCGTCGGGCGGAAATGGCTAATTTATTTAATTGCGTTCCTTCACAAATTAACTATGTAATTAATACACGTTTTACCATCCAACGAGGCTACGCAGTTGAAAGTAAACGTGGTGGAGGCGGCTATATTCGCATTGTCAAAGTACAAATTTCAGATAACGATCAATTACTAAAACAAATGGATCAATTGATTGGCGCAACCTTAACAGAAAAAGATGCGCTAACATTTATTCAAACATTGTATGAAGAAGAAGTGATTACGAAAAAGGAAGGCAATTTAATGCTAGCTGCTTTAAGTAAAAGCACATTGAATGGTCTGGGGAATCACGAAGATTTTCTAAGAGCTCAAATAATGCGTTCATTTTTAGAGCGCTTGAGCTATGAGGAGGAATAACTATGGATGAACTATTTACAGAAAGTGCGAAAGCCGTACTGGCGATTGCCCAAGAAGAAGCGAAGTATTTTCGTCACCAATCCGTCGGTTCTGAGCATTTATTATTAGCACTCGTTTTAGAACCGAATGGGATTGCCGGAAAAACATTACGACAATTGAATACTGACACAGAAGACATCCGTGAAGAAATTGAGCATTTAAGTGGCTATGGCACCATGCAAAGTCCAATGGGGAATAACAACTTATACTTGCCTTATTCACCAAGAGCCAAACAAATCTTTGCCTATGCTGGAGATGAAGCGAAGCGCTTAGGGGCTCAAAAGATTGGTACCGAGCATTTATTATTAGGCTTGTTAAGAGACGAAGAAATTTTAGCGTCTAGAATTTTAGTGAATTTAGGATTAAGCTTATCCAAAATGCGTCAATTATTATTGAAAAAAATGGGCGTTTCCGAACCCAATGGCGCACAACGTCGTCGGAATGGTCAAAATAAAAATGCGCCACAAGGGACGCCAACATTGGATTCTTTAGCAAGAGATTTAACCAAGTTAGCACGAGAACAAAGCTTGGATCCAGTAGTTGGTCGCGGGACCGAAGTCCGTCGTTTAATCCAAATTTTGAGTCGCCGTACCAAAAACAATCCTGTCTTAGTCGGTGAACCAGGTGTTGGGAAAACAGCGATAGCAGAAGGCTTAGCCCAGAAAATTGTCAACCGAGAAGTCCCTGAAGATATGCAAGGCAAACGTTTAATGATGCTAGACATGGGTGCCTTGGTTGCTGGAACCAAATATCGAGGTGAGTTCGAAGATCGCTTGAAAAAAGTTGTCGATGAAATCTATCAAGATGGACAAGTCATTTTATTTATCGACGAATTGCATACCTTGATCGGTGCTGGCGGTGCAGAAGGGGCGATTGATGCTTCAAATATTTTAAAACCTGCTTTAGCACGTGGCGAGTTGCAAACCATTGGTGCGACAACTCTGGATGAATACCAAAAATATATTGAAAAAGATGCCGCTTTGGAACGTCGTTTTGCCCGTATTCAAGTAGCAGAACCAACCCCAGAAGAAGCAGAAGAAATTCTAAAAGGCTTGCGTTCCCGCTATGAAAACCATCATGGCGTAGAAATTACAGATGAAGCTCTACATGCAGCGGTTCAATTATCGATTCGCTATTTAAATGACCGCCAATTACCAGATAAAGCAATTGATTTAATGGACGAATCTGCAGCAAAAGTTCGTTTAGATAAGGCAGATCAACCTTCAGAAATTAATGAATTGCGTACCGAAATTTCTCAATTAATTACGGAAAAAGAAGAGGCCATTCAAAACCAATCATTTGAAAGTGCTGCTCGGATTCGTCAAAAAGAAAAACAAGTGATGGAAAAACTAGAAGAATTGATTGCAGTGAAAGAAAAAAGTCTGTCTGGTTACAGTACACAAGTAACAGAAGAAGACGTGGCTGGGGTTGTTTCACAATGGACAGGCGTTCCTTTGCAGCAGCTAGAGAAGAAAGAAAGCGAACGATTGATGGAATTAGAAACCATTTTACATCAACGGGTCGTTGGCCAAAATGAAGCAGTTGAAGCTGTTTCACGCGCTATCCGTCGTGCGCGTAGTGGCTTGAAAGACCCAGCAAGACCGATTGGTTCCTTCATGTTCTTAGGACCAACAGGGGTTGGGAAAACAGAACTTGCCAAAGCCTTAGCCGAAGCGATGTTTGGCAGCGAAGAAGCCTTGATTCGCGTGGACATGTCTGAGTTTATGGAAAAATACAGTACTAGCCGTTTAATCGGTTCTCCTCCAGGTTATGTCGGCTACGAAGAAGGCGGCCAACTAACTGAAAAAATTCGTCAACGTCCTTATTCCGTTATTTTGCTAGATGAAGTAGAAAAAGCCCATCCAGATGTCTTTAATATTTTATTACAAGTCTTAGATGATGGCCATTTAACGGATGCCAAAGGACGAAAAGTCGATTTCCGTAACACGATTTTAATCATGACCTCCAACTTAGGAGCAACAGCGATTCGTGAAGAAAAACATGTCGGCTTCAATGTGAAAGACATTTCTAAAAATCATGAATTAATGCAAAAACGAATCATGGAAGAATTGAAAAAAGCCTTCCGTCCAGAATTCTTAAACCGAATTGATGAAACGGTTGTCTTCCATTCCTTGAAACAAGAGGAAATTCATGAAATCGTAAAAATTATGAGTCAATCTGTCGTGAAACGGATGGCCGAACAAGAGGTTAAAGTGAAAATCACACCAGCTGCAATTGAAGTTATTGGTAAAGTCGGGTTTGATCCAGAATATGGCGCACGTCCAATTCGTCGGGCCTTGCAAAAAGAAGTGGAAGATCGTTTAAGTGAAGCCCTTCTTTCTGGTCAAATTCAGTTAGGGGATAAAGTAACCTTAGGTGCTAGCAAAGGCAAAATTACGTTAAATGTGCGGGCACCAAAAGCACCAAAGACAGAAGCGAAAGAATTACAAACTGTATAGATGAGATGCAAAGGAGGTCGGGACAGAAGTGTTTAACTCCGAGAAATAAGAAGGAATTTCCGAAAATTGTTCTTTAATTTTTGGAGAATTTCGGCTTATTTCCGAAGGGGTTGCTTCTGTTCCCGCCGTTTATCAGTTTTTGAGCGTGGGACAAAAATCCAAAGTGATTTTTGTCCCACGCTCCTTTTTCTATTTTCCAGTGGCGATTTCTTTTTGAGAATTGCCAGATTGATTTTTCTGTGCTACGTTAATAAGGAGGGGTGATGGAATGGAACAATCTTTTTTTCGAGAATTACTACATTATCAGCGTCCAAAGGATAATCCTTTTCGACTAGTGTTTGCTGGCTTGGTTATGTTCAGCATTCTTTTTTTGGGCTATATCAATCATCAATTATTGATTTCAAGCTTTGGCTCGTTAGGTATTTTTACTTTTTTATATTATCAGCCGTTACCATTAAAACAGTTAATGACTCGTTTATCTGTGGTCGGTAGTTACCTTTTTTTAGGAAATTTGTTAGGCATGTTATCGACCCATATTGCATGGCTTATTCCCATTGTTGTTGCCCTGGTCGGTTTTGGTGGCCGCTTTTTCTTTGAAGTCTACGATATTTCAAAACCAGGGGCCTTCTTTGGTGTGATGGTGACAGCGATGGGTGCCAGTACGAGTATTCCGTTAGCAAAAATTCCGTTCATGAGTGGCTGTATGTTATTAGGCATTGGCTTTTCCATTTTGTTTGCACTAGTGTTGCATTTTACAGAGAAGGAAATCAGTGCCCCGCTAGCTAAGCGATCATTACGGGAACGAATTTATCGGCATCCAGAAGCGCCATTAGATAGCATATATTATAGCTTTGTCTTATTTTTTGCTGTATATATCAGCGAAAGTTTACATTTACAGAATCCGTATTGGTTAGTCGTTTCCTGTGCATCCATTTTACAAGGAGACAATTTACGTGCGATTAAGCAGCGAAATATTCAGCGAATTTTTGGCACAACGATTGGATTGGTTATTTCCGCTTTTCTGCTTAATTTAGCTTTGACAACTTTTGAATCGATTGTCGTGATTACAATCTTATTTGTGACCGTTGAGTATTTTATTCGTCGTAATTATGGATTGGCGCAATTTTTCACAACGCCTATGGCTCTGATGCTTTCATTGCTCGTTCGTCAGCAGTACGTGATAACGTTGATTCAATTCCGCTTTTTGGGGATTGTTTTAGGCAGCTTGTTAGGCTTAGCGGCAGCGTGGCTATTCACCGTTGTAGTAACGTTTTATGAACGAAAATATCACTTGAACGAGTGACCAAAGAACAGATGACCAGTAATTAAAAAAAGAGCATTTGGTAGGTAAGCGGATGGCGCTTCTCTACCAAGATTTTTTTCGGAAACATTGTGAAAAATGTACGTTTAATACAGATAGGCTCTTTTAAAGTTTGTGAACGTATGATACTATTAAACGGTCATAAAGAAGGAGGCTATATTTATGATTGAACTGATTGCAACTGCAGAATCTGTTGAGCAGGCTGTAGAATTACTCGCAACAGGTGTGGATACATTATATATTGGAGAAGAAACATTCGGGTTGCGTTTGCCCGTATCTTTTACACGAGATGAACAACGCGAGATTGTGAAACGTGCACATGAAATGGGCAAACAAGTGCTAGTTGCAGTAAATGGCATTATGCACCCTGAAAAAATGAAATTAGTCCCAGAGTATCTGACATTTTTAAAAGAAATCAACGTCGATAAAATTACTTTGGGTGATCCAGGTATTGTGTTTATTATGCAACGAGATGGATTAGAAATTCCTTACGTTTATGATGGTGAAACCTTAGTAACGAGCTCACGTCAAATCAATTTTTGGAGTAAACGAGGAGCCATCGGAGCTGTCCTAGCTCGGGAAGTACCTTTTGAAGAAATGGTCGCAATGGAAGAAAACTTAGCAGTTCCAGCTGAAATTCTTGTCTATGGGGCGACGTGTATTCATCAATCGAAACGCCCATTAATTCAAAATTACTACAATTACACAAAGAACGACAAAGGGGTTACGAAAGACGAAGGGCTGTTTATTTCTGAACCCAAAAAACCAGAAACCCACTATTCCATTTATGAAGATAGTCATGGTACGCATATTTTTGCCAATAACGATGTGAACTTGATGAATGAGTTAACAAACTTGTATGACCATCACTATCGTACATGGAAGCTCGATGGCCTTTACACGCCAGGTGAAAATTTTGTCGCGATTGCTCGCTTATTTGCTGAAGCGAAAGCAGCACTTGAAGCGGGAACTTGGTCAGAAGATCAAGCAGCTCATGCAACAGCTGAAATTGAAAAATTACATCCAACAGGTCGTGGCTTAGACAATGGTTTCTTTGATTTAAGTGCCGATGCAATAAAATAAATTGATTCATTTAAGGGGAAGAAGAACATGAAAGTAATGACAGAACGAACATTGAAGCGTCCCGAGGTGTTGGCTCCAGCCGGGACGCTAGAAAAACTAAAAGTCGCAATTCGTTACGGTGCCGATGCCGTTTATATCGGAGGGAATGCCTACGGTCTGCGTAGCCGCGCAGGAAATTTCACGCCAGAAGAAATGGCGGAAGGCGTAGCCTTTGCCCGCGAACATAATGCGAAAGTTTATGTCGCTGCCAATATGGTCACTCATGAAGGAAACCAGGAAGGGGCAGGAGCGTTTTTCAGAGAATTGCGAGACATCGGAATTTCAGCTGTGATTGTTTCCGATCCAGCTTTAATCGAAATTTGTGCGACAGAAGCACCAGGTTTACCTATCCATTTATCGACACAAGCTTCAGCAACCAACTATGAAACATTAGAATTTTGGAAAAATGAAGGCTTAGAACGTGTGGTATTAGCGCGCGAAGTTTCAATGGAGGAAGTTGCAGCGATTCGTGAAAATACGGACATTGAGATTGAAGCCTTTATTCATGGAGCAATGTGTATTTCATATTCAGGACGTTGTACTTTATCCAACCATATGTCGATGCGGGATGCCAATCGTGGCGGTTGCTCTCAATCTTGTCGTTGGAAATACGAGTTATTTGATATGCCTTTTGGGACAGAACGTCGGAGCAAAACCAGTGAAGGGGAAGTTGAAGAAGAGTTTTCAATGAGCGCCGTAGATATGTCTATGATTGAACATATTCCAGAATTAATTGAAAATGGTGTCGATAGTTTTAAAATTGAAGGTCGCATGAAATCCATTCACTATGTTTCGACAGTCGCTAATGTGTATAAAAAAGCCGTCGATTCTTACATGGAAGACCCTGAAAACTATGTCTGCCAACAAGAGTGGATTGATGAATTATGGAAAGTAGCACAACGTGAATTAGCAACTGGTTTTTATTACAATACACCAAGTGAAAATGAACAATTATTCGGCGAACGTCGTAAAATTCCACAATATAAATTTGTTGGCGAAGTGATTGCGTACAACGAAAAGACGCAAGTCGCAACGATTCGTCAACGGAACCTTTTCAGTGTCGGCGATGAAATTGAATTTTATGGTCCCGGGTTTACCCATTTCCACCAAACCGTTAAAGAGATGTATAATGAAGACGGTGAAGCGATCGATCGGGCACCTAATCCCATGATGTTATTAACAATGGAAGTGACGCAACCTGTTGCAGTCGGCGATATGATTCGTAAGAAAAAATAAACCAGCCAAAAGGAGGAGTAAATATGAGTGTCCGCGTGAATGATTTATTAAAATTACCGTCTTTGCGAGAAGCAACGGTACTTTCTGGTAAAAACCAATTGGACACATCTGTTGCTTCTCTTTCTTTTTTAGAAGTCTCTGATATGTCTTTGTTTTCGGAAAAACTTCACAAAACAAATGAATACCATGCTGGCGAAATTTTGATTGGTTCATTTTGTGCCATTCGTCATGATGTGGTGAAGCAATGCGAAACGATTCGGCATCTCCATGAATTAGGCGAAGTAGGCCTAATCTTGTACTACGTTGGGATTATCGTACCGAAAGTTGCAGAGGAAGTGATTCAATTAGCGGATTCTTTAGGTTTTATTTTAATCCAAATGCCTAAAAATGATCCCACATTACGCTACAACGAAGTCATTTATGAAGTCATGAAATTGTTAGTCAATAAAAATAAAATGGCTTCTTTTGCAACGGACCTCTTGGAAAAAGTTTCCCTTTTGCCTGAACAAAACCGCAGTGTGGAAATGACCTTGAAAATCCTATCCGATTTTTTAAAAGTCAACATTGCGTTAACCACATATACCAATGAAATCATCAGCACCATCAATTGGCCGCGAAGCACGAAATTGCCCTTAACCAAGTTACTTTATCAATCACAAGAGAAAGTAGCGCTGGGAGAAACGACCTACTTCATTACCTCGCAAAAACTTCCTCAGAAAGATGGACAAACATTGAAGCTTTACTTCATTCGAGAAGAAGAGCAGTTAACCTCTTTTGAGATGAATCAAGCGGTGGAAGTCGTTCAGATGGCTCTGAATTTATGGGGGAAAAACTATGACGAAGTCAGTGAGTATGCCTTAGTCCAAGCAATCATTAACGATGAAAGTGATAAGATGTACCAATTAGCCAAAAAATTAATGATTGATATTTCTTCTGTCGAAACGATGTGGCTTTTGCCTATTTGGCAACAAGGACAAGAAATCCACGCTATTCAGCAAGATTTGAAAGATTTCCTACGTTACTATTACCAAACAACGATTGTCCAGCAAACAGAAAATTACCTGATTGTTCTCTTAGGTAATTATTTACACAAACAGCCTGAAGCCACGATTAGTAAAGAATACTTGCAAGCCACAGACTATCAGGACTATTTAGGTGAAATCATCCTTTGTCCGAAAGTTCGTAACACGACTGAAGTGCGTGTCAGCTACCAAACCGCTAATCAAGTCGCGCCGTTTTTAAAGCGCGTCTATCCACAAAGAAAAGTGTTATCAATCGCGGAAATTCGTACAGTTCAACAAATGATGACGTGTCTCCAAGCAGGAGAAGAAGCAATCCAACAACGCTTAGCAGTTATCCAACCTCTCTTAAAAGAATCAGAGCAGTTAATGACATTAGGAACGTTTTTACTAGATGCAAGTAGTGATTTTAAAGAATGCGGCGAACGCCTATTTGTTCATAAAAATACGGTCAAATATCGTATCAGTAAAATTAATGAAGCGCTCGGCTATGATATGACTAACGCCGCCGAAGCCTATGAAGTCTATTTGGCGATGATCTTATATCGCTTGGTCACGAATGAATGAAAAAAGCAGACAGCGGTCGGGACAGAAGTGTTTAACTCCGAGAACCACGTAGGTACTGTTCAACACTCTCAAAGGCTCAAATACATCGAGTAATCGCAGATGTCATCTATTTGCTTTGCAAATGGTGTTTCTCAGCAATAAGAAGGAATTTCCGAAAATTGTCATAAAACACAACGAGGTACGAGTTGATGTTGCATGATACCTACCCGGTGTTCTTTAATTTTTGGAGACCAAGTAGGTATTGTTCATCATCGAATCACTACGTTCTTCGTGATTCTCAACAATTTCGGCTTATTTCCGAAGGAGTTGCTTCTGTTTCCGCCGTTTATCAATTTTTAAGCCTGGGACAAAAATCCAAAGTGATTTTTGTCCCAGGTTCTTGTCTATTTTTTTATTTTAAGCCAAAACTTCCTCGATATTTTTTTTAATTTGAAAAAGACCTATGACTGATTTTTCGTTATAATTGAAAAAATAATTAAGGAGGAATGAGAATGAAATTAAAAAACGAGCAACAACAATCGTGGCTTAGCTTAGCATTTGTTTGGGCGGGCGCAATGATTAGCGTGCCAGGATTAATTATTGGAGGAACGTTAGTTGCAGGCATGCCTTTATGGGAAGCTTTGTTAACAGGATTTATTGGTTACGGTATTATTGTTATTTTAATGATTTTACAAGGAATTCAAAGTTCCGACTTACAAGAACCTTCTGTCAAAGTCGCTTCTCAAGTGTTTGGCATTCAAGGTTCGCAAAAGATCATTTCTATTATTCTAGCGATTGCTTGCTTAGGTTGGTTTGGCTTGCAAGCCAATGTCAGCGGCGGCGCCTTCACGAACTTTTTAAAAATTTACGGCATTGATTTACCTGTGTCGCTTTCTTCCTTAATCTGGGGAATTATCATGCTTATTTCGGCTCTTTATGGCATAAAAATATTGAAAATTCTGAATTATTTTGCGGTTCCTGTGTTAGTTCTGGTTTGTCTTTATGGCTTGGTGGCTTCGTTAAGAAACAACGGTTGGGAAGCTGTTAGTCAATATACACCTCAAACAGCAGGAAGCTTTATGTCAGGTCTTTCAATGACTGTCGGTTCTTTTGCATTAGGCGCAGTAATTGCTGGAGATTACTCTCAATATGTTTCTTCTCGTAAAGATGTGGTCAAAGCGGCCACCTTAGGGATTTTACCGACAGGCTTGTTGATGATTGGTGTTGGTGCGGTCTTGACCATTGCATCGAACACCGCAGATATCACGGAAGTTTTTATGAATCTCGGTTTTCCAGTTTTAGGAATTATTGCGCTAATTTTAGCAACTTGGACCACGAATGCCGTGAATGCTTTTTCTGGCGGACTGGCCTTGATTAATGTCTTTGATATTCCAAAAGAAAAAGAAAAAGTCGCTGTCGGTGCGGCCGGCGCCATTGGAACCTTATTAGCAGTTGTGGGGATTTTAAATTACTTTACGCCGATTATGTCCGTCCTTTCTGCGATGGTGCCACCAGTGGCTGGTGTAATGATTGCTGCCTATTGGTTGATTAACAAAGGCGATCGAACCAAATGGCAGCCAACGCCTGGCGTGAATAAATTAGGTGTTTTTTCATGGCTAATTGGTGCTGCAGTGGGGGGCATTCCGGTGATTATGAGTTTCTTTCCCAATGCCCCTCAATTGCCTAACCAACCGCTAATTGGCATTGTTTTATCGTTTGTTATTTATTATTTCGGTGCAAAACGTCAACAGACGAACACCGAATCATTAGAAATGGAATGAAGAAGAGGAGTGTCGGAGAATGCGTTATTTAGATGCAGAAGCAATTGAGAATATAGCCACAGGAGCAGCTTTTTTAGGGACAGGAGGTGGCGGTGATCCCTACATTGGTAAAATGATGGCTTTGTCCGCCATCGAAGAAAACGGACCTGTCAAACTGGTTTCTCCAGAAGAAATTGCCGCGGAGGATTTTTTCCTACCCGCCGCAATGATGGGTGCCCCATCTGTCGCAATTGAAAAATTTCCCAAAGGCGACGAATTCGTCCGTGTCTTTGAGAAGTTAGGAAAATATTTAGACCAAGAAACGATTGCGGGAACCTTTCCAATGGAAGCTGGGGGCGTCAATTCAATGATTCCAATTGTTGTTGCAGCGAAGCTAGGCATTCCCTTGGTGGATTGTGATGGTATGGGTCGGGCCTTTCCAGAATTGCCTATGGTAACGTTCCATTTGAATGGGATGTCAGCGACCCCTATGGCAATTACCGATGAAAAAGGAAATATTGGCATTATGGAAACGATTGATAATACTTGGACAGAACGTCTTGCTCGTGTTCAAACGGTTGAAATGGGCGCTAGTGCTTTAGTGAGCATTTATCCCGCGACAGGCAAACAATTACAAGACTATGGTATTCACAACATCGTGACATTATCAGAAGAAATTGGCAAAG
The DNA here is from genome assembly GCF_050554855.1 of Enterococcus sp. DIV0712. Lineage (NCBI taxonomy): Bacteria > Bacillati > Bacillota > Bacilli > Lactobacillales > Enterococcaceae > Enterococcus > Enterococcus sp. DIV0712. The sequence goes on along the minus strand of NZ_CP187333.1, from coordinate 2,696,089 downwards.
TGATTCGAGGTACCTATGCAGATGAACAAGAAAAACGCCAAGCATTAGTAGAAGTTACGGATGGCTTTGAATTGTTCCAAGGAAAAATTCTAGATGTAGAACGAGAAGTAAAAGGTGGCTTCAATTTGGGACGTGTCAAATTGAGTGGCTTAAACAGTGACGATGGTTCAGAAGCAGTCGTCCATTTTCAAAATGAAAATTTAATTGCCGAGAAAGATGGTCAGGTGATTGCGATGACGCCTGATTTGATTTGTATGGTAGATTTAGAAACTTTAACGCCTGTGACAACAGAAAGCCTGAAATACGGCAAACGTGTCCAAGTAATGGGCTTGAAAGCGAATGCCGCTTGGCGAACGAAAAAAGGTATCGAAACAGTGGGTCCTCGGTATTTCGGCTACGAAATGGATTATCAACCACTAGAAAACTTAGTAGCGAAGGAGGACAAATAAATGTATAAAATCGGTATCGATGTCGGCGGCACAAATACAGATGCTGTTATTTTAGATCATCAATTAAACTTGATTCATTCAGTGAAAGTTCCAACAACCGATGATATTCAAACAGGGATTGCCGGTGCCTTAAATAAAGTCTTGGCAGAATCAGCAGTGGACCCAACCAAAGTCACACATGCAATGTTGGGCACGACCCAATGTACGAATGCCATTGTTGAGCGAAAAAAATTAGCAAAAGTTGGGGTCCTTCGTTTGGGCTATCCAGCAACCGCTTCGGTCTTGCCTTACACAGCTTGGCCCAAGGATTTAGTGGCCACTCTTTCAGAAACGTATGCTTTAGCACATGGCGGCTACGAATATGATGGACAACCATTGACTGCACTGGACGAAGAAGAATTACGTGGGATTTTGGCCTCTTGGCGAGGAGAAGTAGAGGCAATCGCAGTAATTGGCGTTTTTTCTTCTTTAAAAAATGACCAAGAATTGTTTGTCCAAGCACTTGCGAAGGAAGTGTTAGGGGCAGATGTTCCTGTATCTTGCTCCTCAATGATTGGGTCTGTCGGTTTAATTGAACGGGAAAATGCGACAATTTTGAATGCTGCGTTGCACAAAGTAATTAAAGTGACCAGCGAAGGCTTTGAACAAGCCTTAGAACAAGAAAAAATTCATCACGCCCAAGTGTACTTATGTCAAAATGATGGTACGTTAATGTCGTTAACGTATGCCAAACAGTTTCCTATTTTAACCATTGCTTGTGGACCAACAAATAGTATTCGTGGCGCTTCTTACTTAGCTGGTTTGAAAGATGCGGTTGTTTTAGATGTTGGTGGCACAACGTCAGACATTGGCGTGTTAGTGGATGGCTTTCCAAGAGAATCTTCACTGGCCGTTGATGTTGGCGGGGTACGGACCAATTTTAGAATGCCAGATATCGTGTCAATCGGTGTCGGCGGCGGCAGTCTAGTGCGTGAACAACCAGATGGTTCTGTGACAGTTGGCCCCGATAGTGTCGGCTACCGTATTACACAAGAGGCCCTTGTTTTTGGCGGCACACAATTAACGACCACTGATATCGCGGTTCGCTTAGGCCATGCCCAAGTCGGTGATCCTAGCAAAGTGGCTCATTTAGACCAAACGTTTGCGGAAAAAGTGTACCAAAAAATTGGCGAATTGGTCAGTGAAGCGATTGATCGCATGAAGACCAGTTCCGCAGACGTGACGGTCGTTTTAGTTGGTGGTGGGAGTATTATCATCCCCGAAGAATTGACAGGCGTTAAAGCGCTAATTCGCAACGAAAACGGAGCAGTGGCGAATGCCATCGGTGCCTCTATCGCTCAGATTAGCGGACAATACGAACAAATTTATGTTTATTCAAAAATCCAACGAGACGCGGCGTTGACTGATGCCCAAGAAAAAGCCGTCCAACAAGCTGAACTTGCGGGTGCAGTCCCTGGCACAATCGAGTTAGTCGAGGTGGAAGAAACACCACTCGCCTATCATCCAGAAAATGCAACCCGCTTACGAGTAAAAGTGGTTGGGAATATGTATTGAGGACCAGTGCAAAGCAAAAGTTATAAGAAGAGTTATTTGAAATATGAGGTCGGGCTAGGGCTGTCGATTGAAGTTTTATCCTGAAGAGTACAGAAGAAGCTATATCTGTCTCGCCGTTTATTTTAAAATTCAGAGTTAGGAAGGTAAGTCGAAATGACTTACCTTCCTAAGTTCATTTTTTTGTGTTGACATATTTTTTTAGAAAAGGCAAAATGTTAACATGGTATGTTGTTGGGGTGTTATGAAAAAAGGAGAGAAAATAATGAGTATTTTAAAAGAACATTTAAAAAGAAATTGTGATGCACGAATGGTTGGTGTTTTATCGTTAAGCATAAGAGAAGCATATCGCTACTTAATGGAGCTAACAGAAAGAGAATCTATTTTTCAACGAGCAGAAATGAAAAAAGTTTGGGGACACGTTCGGCATGGATTGGTTGATGTTGGTTTAAAACAAGTGTTAACACTTCATCAGCAATCCCACATGAAATAGCTGACAAAGCTAGTAGTCGATATGTCAATGGCCATACGTACTTAATGATTGAAACCAAAGGCGCAATTTTAACGCCAGCGAAAGTTTTATCAGAAGCTTCAGTTCCTAAAAAGGCATTATTTAGAAATCGTGGGAGCTTATTAAATAAGCAGTATAATTTATTTGACAAACCAGAAGATTTAAATGAGTATTATGATGCCAATCAACCACCATTCTTATTACTAACTTATGGCGGATCGAATCATCAATTACGTTTTGTTCGATTAGGGTTACCAGATATTGGAGTTGGTCGTTGGATTGACCAAATTGATATTACGCAGGCACCAGTTCTTTTAAAAAATCCAGAGGAAGTTCGTAAGGACCTACATTTGACTTTTACGTCAACCGCTGACGAACTGATAAGGAGAGGACTAGAAAATGAACGAGAGGTTGATTTTTAATCCAAAGCAATTAACTTCGGCTCGCATTGCACGAGGATTAACAATGAAAGAATTAGCCGAGAAAGCAGAGCTATCTAGGCAAATGATTTCGAATTACGAATCGGGAAAAACAATTCCTAAAGCAGATAGCATATTAAAACTAATTTCTGTTTTACAATTTCCCCGTAGTTTCTTTTCAGCAGATACATTTGAATTGTATTCAGGCGCAACTTTTTTTAGAAGCCGAAGTGCGGCGACGAAGAAAGTAAGAGATATGCAAAAAGAGCGGTTAAAATATGTGCAAGAAGTGTATAAAGTATTAGCAACATATGTGAACTTTCCCAAAGTTTGTTTACCAGAATTAATTGAAAAGAGTATTTATGAAATCACAGAAGAAGAAATTGTGAAAAAGGCTGAGGAATTACGGAAAATTTGGGGCTTAGACTTGATTTCGCCAGTCCCTAATCTCATTCAGTTGGCTGAACAAAATGGTGTGATTATTTCAGAAGCCAACATGTCCAATCCAACACTAGATGCGGTCTCGCGTTGGATGATTGGTCGGCCGTTTATTATGCTCACAGATAATCATGAATCTGCTGTCCGTCGTCGTTTTAACGTGGCGCATGAACTAGGACATATTTTATTACACAACGGTGTTGAAAGTATTCATGAGTATTCGCAAACAGAATTAAAGAACATTATTGAGTATCAAGCAAATCTATTTGCTGCGCATTTTCTCCTTCCTTCAGCGGCTTTTTCTGATTCGCTCTTGTCTATTTCGTTAGAATACTATATTGATTTGAAAAAGTATTGGAAAGTTTCTCTTCAATCAATGATTCAAAAAACATACACATTAGCGTTAATTAATGATGATCAACGTCTCTATTTAAATAAAAGAATTGCTAAAAATAAATGGAAAACGAAAGAGCCTTACGATGACCAACTGACTATCGAACAGCCAGAAGTTTTCCAAAAAGTTTACCACATGATTTTAGAGCACCAAGTCATTCCTGCAAGTCAACTAAATCAAGCTTTTAAATTACCTAAAGAAGAAATAGAAAAGATATTAGGAACAGCTATTCAAACGGAGCAGGACAAAACAGAAATTGTTCTTGAATTATTACGTTCTAACGAGTAATCAAAAAGAAGGAGGAATAACTATGGCTAAATTATTCGCCTACCAAATTGGTCAAAACCCTCGTATTCAAACGGACCTTTTGGTAGATCCTCAGCTGTTTGAAGATGAGCATGGCTGTGCGGGGGGTGTGGGCTTCGGGTTAGCAGATTGTGTTCAAACCGGAATGTTTACAGATATTGAAGTGATAAAACGGTATCTTCACGAAGCAACCTACGTTTTTATTAATGGTGACTTTGACCGACTAAGTTATTTAGAAATTGGGATTGCACTTTCCTTAGGCAAAACACTTTATGTCATTACAATGAATCCAAACGTAACGAAAGAAGATTTAGGAATTCCCTTCGACAATGCTACGATTGAATTCCTTTCCCCCAGTGCTTTTACGGAACGAATCCATGAAACAGAAGCAGCAGAAAACTAAACAAAAGTAAGTAATACGACTGTCTTTTTTTGCTATTTTTTGCGATAATAAAGGAGAAAGTTCAAATTGAAAGGGAGCCAGAATAAATGAAAACCTATGATTATATTGTTATTGGTGGCGGTAGTGGCGGGATTGCTTCTGCTAACCGCGCAGGAATGCACGGAGCCAACGTCCTTTTAATTGAGGGCAACGAAATTGGTGGGACCTGTGTCAACGTTGGTTGTGTGCCTAAAAAAGTCATGTGGCAAGCCAGCAGCATGATGGAAATGATGGAAAGAGATACAGCAGGCTACGGGTTTGATGTTGAAATCAAAAATTTTAGCTTTAAACAATTAGTTGAAAATCGTGAAAAATATATTGACTTCTTACATGGTGCGTATAATCGTGGTTTAGACAGTAACAACATTGAACGTATCCATGGTTACGCTACGTTTACTGGGGAGCAAACAATTGAAGTCAATGGGACAGAATATACGGCGCCGCACATTCTAATTGCGACAGGTGGTCGTCCGAAAAAACTAGGTATTCCAGGAGAAGAATATGCCTTAGATTCAAACGGCTTCTTTGCATTAGAAGAAATGCCAAAACGTGTGGTCTTTGTCGGTGCGGGTTACATCGCAGCCGAATTAGCAGGAACCTTACATGGCTTAGGCGCAGAAACACATTGGGCCTTCCGTCATGAACGACCATTACGAAGCTTTGATGACATGCTTTCTGAAAAAGTCGTAGAACGCTATCAAGAAATGGGCATGCAAATTCATCCGAATGCAACACCAGCTAAAATTGAAAAAACGGCGCAGAATGAGTACGTTATTACATTTGAAAATGGTGAATCAATCACGACAGATGCCGTGATTTTCGGGACAGGCCGTCAGCCGAACACGGATCAATTAGGCTTAGAAAATACGAAAGTAGCACTTGATGAAAAAGGCTACGTCAAAGTAGATAAATTCCAAAATACCACGCAAAATGGCATCTACGCAGTCGGCGATGTCATTGGTAAAATCGACTTAACGCCAGTCGCGATTGCCGCTGGTCGGCGCCTGTCTGAACGCTTATTTAACGGACAAACCGATTTATATTTGGATTATAACTTGGTACCAACGGTGGTCTTTACCCATCCACCAGTTGCGACAATTGGTTTGACGGAAAAAGCAGCGCTTGAAGAATATGGTGAAGACCAAGTGAAAATCTATCGCTCTAGCTTTACGCCAATGTATTTCGCTTTAGGAGAATACCGTCAAAAATGCGACATGAAATTAATCTGTGTCGGCAAAGAAGAAAAAATTGTCGGTTTGCATGGCATCGGCATCGGTGTTGACGAAATGCTACAAGGCTTTGCAGTCGCTATTAAAATGGGCGCGACCAAAGCTGATTTTGATAATACTGTTGCGATTCATCCAACAGGATCAGAAGAATTTGTAACAATGCGATAAAAGGCGAATAAACCCCAAAAAAGAGCGTTGCATCAGCAACGCTCTTTTTTGAATACACGAGTTATATTATTTGATTCGTAAAAAGTAATTTTTTATATCATACCAATAACCACTTTTCCATCTTTTAACTACTGACTTTTCCAAGAAATATGCTATGATTAAAAAAATCAGCAAAACAGAGGGTAGGGAGTTAGAGGATGGATAAAATTAGAATTAACAACTTGAAATTTTTCACAAAAAATGGTGTTTTGGCAGAAGAAAAACGTCTAGGACAGCAAGTAGAAATCGACCTTGAAATGCAGTTGTCGCTAGCCGAAGCAGGGCGAACAGATGATGTCACTCAAACTGTCAATTATGCCGAAGTGAATGAATTGATTGCCCAACGAGTAAACAATCACTCGTACGATTTAATCGAAGGGTTAGCGAGTGCTATTTTAGATGATATTTCCGCAGATTATCAAGAACAATTGAACAAAATTATCATTAAAATTAGAAAATATAGTGTGCCGATGCCCGGCCTTTTTGACAATATTGAAATTGAAATGGAGCGAGAAGTATAGATGATTGGCTATGTAGCATTAGGTAGTAACGTCGGCGATCCATACGCAAATTTAGTGAAAGCCCGCAATTATTTAAACGAAGACCCGCAGATTCAGGTCGTGGCTTCTTCAAAACTTTATGAAACGGATCCTTACGGCTATACAGACCAAGATGATTTTTTGAACGCCGTATTGAAAATTGATACTAGCTATACCGCTGAAGAGTTATTGGCTGTTACCCAAGGGATTGAGCAAGCAATGAAACGTAAAAAATTAATTCACTGGGGTCCGCGGATTATTGATATTGATATTTTATTATTAGGGGGGCAGTCAGTCACGTTGCCCCACTTACAAGTTCCTCATCAAGAATTAACAAAACGGTCATTTGTTTTGATTCCCTTAAGTGATGTTTACGCAGAGGAACAACTATTGGGCGCGCCAATAGCTACGTGGATTCAGCGCAGTGGCAATCAAGAAGAAGTGCGAGTAAGCGAAAAGGAATGGTAGAGATGGAGCAGGAAAAACAAGCGCAAATTGAGCAGGCAGTTACCACAATCTTAGAAGCAGTGGGGGAAGATACTCAACGGGCAGGACTCATTGATACACCCAAACGCGTAGCTAAAATGTATGCAGAAGTTTTTAGTGGATTAACCGAACCTGAATTTGACGATTATAAATTATTTGATAGCTTAAATGAAGGCGAAATGGTTCTAGTAAAAGATATTGCCTTTTATTCAATGTGTGAACACCATTTATTGCCATTTTATGGAAAAGTACATGTCGCTTATCTGCCAGAAGGTGGCAAAGTATTGGGACTAAGCAAGTTACCAAGATTAGTAGAACATTGTGCCAAACGTCCCACAGTTCAAGAAGATTTAACAGTGACAATTGCCCGCAAACTCCAAGAAAATATTCCCGTCAAAGGCATTGCAGTAGCCATTGAAGCGGAACATATGTGTATGACGATGCGCGGCGTGAAAACACCACAAAGTAGCACCAAAACATTTCAATTTACCGGACTATTTAAAGAACAAGAGTGGAAAAATCAATTTTTAATGGAGATACGTTAGAAAATGGAAATCATTGTTGGCACGAATAACCAAGGTAAGTTAAAAGAAATGCAATCAGGACTTAAGGACCCCGCTATTCAACTTGTCTCTTATCGAAAGTATACAACCAGTCAAGAACAACCTGCAGAAACTGGCACTACGTATGCTGAAAATGCTTATCTAAAAGCTCGCTTTTTCCAACAATTAATTGGCCGCCCAGTGTTAGGTGATGATGGCGGCTTAACGTTAACTGCTTTTCCTGATTTATTAGGTATTCATACAAGCCGCTTTTTCCATTCAGCCAATCCGGAAGAACAGAACCGCGAACTGTTGCACTTATTTGAAGGGCAACAGTCGACCCGAGAGTTAACCTTATCAGCCACGTTGGTCTATGTACTCGATGACGACAAACTGTTGCAAACGGAAGCCACTTTGACTGGTGAATTAGTTGAACCGCGCGGTACAGGTGGTTATGGCTTTGATCCGATTATTTATTTACCAGATCGAGGCAAAACCTTAGCGGAGTTGTCCACGAGTGAACGAATGAAGATAAGTCCTAGAATGCGGGCTTTACGAAAGATGATTCAGCAGATAAAGGAGCAATGTGACAATGATTGATTTAAAAAAGAATTACCAAATTATGGGGATTGTCAACACGACCCCCGACTCTTTTTCTGATGGCGGTAGCTACACAACGGTCGACGTGGCCTATCAACATGCGCTTCATCTACTAGAAGCGGGGGCCGATATTTTAGACATTGGCGGCCAATCCACACGTCCTGGCTACGAAGAAGTTTCTCCACAAGTTGAGGCAGACCGAGTATTACCGTTAATTAAAAAAATACGTGAGACTTCTCTAGCGCCGATTTCTGTGGATACCTACTATCCCGAAGTAGCAGAAGCCGCGATCCAAGCTGGTGCCACAATGATTAATGACATCAAAGGATTAGACACTCCGGGGATGGCAGAAGTCCTCGCACAATATCCTGAAGTCCAAGTTGTGATTATGCATTCCAGAAAACACCAATCCCTTTCTTTAAAAGAAGAGTTGCACCAATTTTATACAGAAAAAATTGAACAATGCCAAAAATATGGGCTTTCCTTAGAAAAAATTTGTTTCGATCCAGGGATTGGCTTTCATAAAACTGTCGCAGAAAACCTTCAACTGTTAAAAGATCCTAACGCCTTTCGCTACCAAGATTATCCGTTACTATACGGCGTTTCTCGCAAACGAACCATTGGCGCTTTAACGAACGAACCAGAACCAGCCAACCGTGATTTTGGCTCAGCCGCTGCTTCCTTGTATGCAGCACAACAAGGCGTAGAAATTTTACGTGTTCATAATGTCCAAGGCTTAAAACAAACATTTGATGTCTGGCGAGCATTGTCGGAGAAGGAGTAAAGGTAGACCAATAGACTAAACAGACCGACCATCAAAAAAGATGGTCGGTCTGTTTAGTCTAAAAAATTTTAGTTGGCTGAATCGTTTTATCCCAGTAAACGGTGCGCGATTTTTATTACAAAAGAAAGCGGCTGTTGAATAATCAGGAAAGTAAGCGTATTCTGGGAAGGTACAAATGTGTTATACTACACAAGTAGGAAGTTTATGACGGTGGCAATTTCTCAAAAAAAGGGGGACTGCCAATGTTTTTGCTTGTTTGCTCTTTCCCTAGAAAGGAATAGCAGTGACTGTCTTTGAAGCATTGATGCTTGCGATTGCTTTCGCAACATTAATTGTCAAAATCAGTAAAAAAAACGACAAAAAATAAACCCGTCATAACTTTTAGCGAAGATTGACGGGTTTATTAACCAATAAATTAAAGCTACCGTCTTAAACGGTCTACCCGAGAGCGTATGTCTAGTACGCTCTCTTCGTGTTTATTATAGCAAGTTGAAACGGAAAAGTCGAATAGTAAATAAAAAAGAAAGCGTATTCTAGGAAGGCACAAATGTGTTATACTACACAAGTAGGAAGTTTATGACGGTGGCAATTTCTCAAAAAAGGGGGGACTGCCAATGTTTTTGCTTGTTTGCTCTTTCCCTAGAAAGGAATAGTAGTGACTGTCTTTGAAGCATTGATGCTTGCGATTGCTTTCGCAACATTAATTGTCAAAATCAGTAATAAAAACGACAAAAAATAAACCCGTCATAACCTTTAGCGAAGATTGACGGGTTTATTTCCGTATTAAAATCAAGCTACCGTCTTAAACGGTCTACCCGAGAGCGTATGTCTAGTACGCTCTCTTCGTGTTTATTATACCAAGATATCACCTAAAAAGCTAGCCGCTAAATCCTCAATAGGATCCAGCGGCTTTTTTAATTTTCTCTTGTCAAAATCGTTTGTGTAATTTCATACAATTGTTCTTTCGCTTGGGCCTTTGTTTCAGGAAGTTTGCTGATTTCTTTCAGCGCTTTTTCTGTGTAATGAGTGGCTAATTGTTGGGCCTTTTCTACGCCACCTAGTTCATGGACAAGACGATAAATTTCCTGTGTTTCTTCATCGGTCAAGGCTTCTTTTTTCATTAAAAGTGGCAACAAGACTTCACGATTGGCTTCAAGTGCATAAATCAAAGGCAAAGAATACACGCCTTGACGTACGTCTTCTAAGACGGGTTTGCCGATAGCATCGGCAGTTTGTGTATAGTCCAAAATATCATCAATAATTTGAAAAGCCAGCCCGATATTTTCGCCGATTTCACCACAACGTTTGGCAAAACGTTGGGAGGTGCCACTTTCATAGGCACCGACAAAACAACTTAGCGCAAACAGTTCCGCAGTTTTTCCGGAAATATTTTTTAAATATTGGTCAATCGTTACCTCGAAATTATAGCGATTGTCCATTTGACCAAGCTCACCAGTTAGGACTTTTTCCATACTGCGCGAATTTAATTGAATGCTTTTTAATGAAGAAGAATAATCAGATAAGAGCTTGAAACAGCAAACAAAAAGATAATCGCCTGTATACACAGCTGTGCTATTCCCAAAGCGCGAACGCAGTGTTGGCAAGCCACGACGCGTATCGGCTTCGTCGACAATATCGTCGTGAACTAACGTGGCGGTATGCAGTAATTCAATGGAAGCCGCTAACGCTGTCGCCTTTTTAGGGTCCCGCTGTTCACCAAAATAAGAGAACAACAGTTGGTAGGCTGGACGTAGCAATTTGCCGCCAGAATGAATCATGTCATGGACAGCAGCTTGAATCTCTTGATTATCGATTTGAACCGCTTGTTCCATCAAGCGAAGAGTAGTTGTTAATTCTTTTGATAACGTAGGATAGGTATTCCACATAGGATGTATATTCATAAGATGACTCCTTTAATTGTGGCGGACAGGTTTTCAATTAGAAAAATTGACTCCACTTATGTTTCGTTGTTTGTTCATAATTCAGTTGGAATTTTCGTAACGTCTGGACATGTTGTAGTAAATAATTAGCGGCAATCCCAATGGCAATCCCTGAAAGTAACCCAAACAGAGATAGAAATGGTAAGTACAGCATCGGCGCCCACGAATGAGCAAAGAAAGAGGTCGTTAGCAACTGACCAACGTTGTGTAAGAAACCACCAACGGCACTAATCCCTATAATGCTGACCCGTTTTGGCCCCAGCTGCTTGACAAGCAACATGCCGAAATAACTTAATAAGGCACCACTGGCACTATAGAAAAAGGTCGAAAGTGTACCGCCCAGTAATGTCGTTAAAATCAAACGTAAACAGACTAGGAAAAAACTATCACGCTTACGCATGGTGAAAATCGCAATAATAGTAATTAGATTTGCTAGACCGAGCTTTGCCCCAGGAGCAAATGCGAAAGGGTAAGGAATCATATTTTCGATTAAACCAATAATGACCCCTTGGGCAACGAGCATAGCAATATAAATATTCTTGTGTAATTTGCTCATAGTTGTCGTGCTTAATAAATTAAGCTACCGTCTTCACTCCCATCAGAAGCTTCCACGGTGATAAACAAATTGTGGGGTAGACAGGCAATCGGGGTTTCACCAGGTTTGGAAATCCAGCCTCGCCGAACATCCACTAAGTCAGCACAGTTGGCTTCCTTCACGCGGATACGATCACCATCTACTTCAATCAGGTTGTAATCACCGTCTTTTGCTTCGTATTTATATGTATAATGCGGGCCGTCCTTTTTTAAGTCAAAGACTTTGATTACTTTGTTGTCTACTTTCAAGACTGCTTGATACGTAGCCGCTTCTTGACCACGGTTTTGCATGGCAAAAACAACAAGGGGCAGAAAAGAACCAAGAACTAAAACAGCAATAATAATAACGTCCCATGTTTTCAAGCGACTTTTCTTAATGAATTCTTTAATCGTCATTTTCTTCTCTCTCCTTTGGTGTTTTTTTCTTGTCTATCATAACATAATGAACGGAAAAGAAGTATTCTTTTCCAGTTGAGCCACCATATTATATAAAAGAAAATATGTGGGACAAAAGTCATGCTTGACTGCTGTCCCACATACTAAATCCTATGATAGTCAGCTGGAGACATGTGTCTCAGCTTTTGCTCGTAGTTGTCAATCGATGATCGATTGCTTACTTACCGCCGTATCTAGCTTTCGGGGTACCATACCACGCTTTACCAAGTTTGCGTTGAATCCATGGAATTACCCAGCGGTCTAAACCGACAGCACGGCCTGAACCGTTCATCAAAGCAAAAGCGACAAAGATAAACCAGATATTTACCCAATAGAACATGCCAGATAAACAGAAGGCAATTGTTAAACCAATTGTAGCAGCACTTGATAACCAAGTGAATAAACCAGCAATCAATGCTAAAGCAATACATACTTCAACGATTGTCATGAATTTTTGCATGAACAAAGCAACTTCTTGGTTTGGCATCATAAATTTCATTACGCTTTCGAACCATTTAGGCATGTGATCAAACACTTGCATTGGTGTTTCGCCGTAAGCGTAGCTTAAACCAAAGTGCGCTGCTTGTGTTGCCGCATCGGCACCACCGCTTGCCGCCGCATCCGCCGCACCACTTGCAGCAGTTGTTGCTGTTTCAGTTGCTTGAGAAGCACCTGTTGTTACTTGTTCTTGTAACCAAGGGAATGGGAAAACGACTTTATCTGTGAACCAAGAACCGTCACCAAACCAAGTGCTTGGTTTCAAGTAATCGCCGTTGCCGACAATTTTCTTCATTGATTCGACTAACCAAACCATACCATAGAAAACACGTAGCGGAACACTCCACAAGACATTGCCGTAACGAGACGTATGTCCGCGAGCAACAGAACGATCATCTTTAATATGGAAGATTTCGTGCATAATGTATTGGAACATGTAGTAACCAGAACGAATATCAAAGAAGTATTTCAAGTTAACGATATGTTTCATAATGATGGCTAAGAAACCACTCAAATGAATTTTATCGAATAAGTTGGCAACGCCCCATTTCGCGCCGATGGAAACCATGAATCCTTGGTAGTTTCCTTTAAAGGCGTGTTTTTCGCCACCTTTAATATCTGCAACGATGTTGGCAGCCGCAGTATGACCTGTTTGTTCAGCTGCTTGAACAATTTGAGGAGTTGGTGTATTTGGTGTTTCTTCGTAATAAACCAAGTCACCAATGATATAAATGTTTTTGTCTTCGTAGCCTTTAGCTTGCATGTATTCATTCGCAACTAAACGACTACCACGGGCTGCTTCTAAACCAAAGTCAGCGGCATCAGAAGTTGCTTTCACACCAGCTGTCCAGATTAACGTATGCGTTGGTACTTCAGAACCATCTTTTAATTTAATGTGATCTGCTGCAACTTCAACGATTGGTGAGTTCAATAATAATTGAACATTTTTCTTTTCTAGATAACGTTCTGCTTTGGCAGCATCGTTACGAGATAACATGTTTAAGATGGTTGGCATTGCTTCAACAACCATTAATGTAATTTCGTCTGGATCAATTTTGGCATCTTTCGCTAAACGATCTTTCCAGTCGATTAATTCGCCGACCATTTCGATCCCAGTAAAACCAGAACCACAGACAACGAATGTTAACATTGCTTTGCGTACTTCAGCATCTGGTTCGATGGCTGCTTTAGCAACGGTTGCTTCAATGTGATGACGAATTTTCACTGCATCATCAAATGACCATAAGGTGAAACCATTTTCTTTCACGCCTGGTGTTCCAAAGTCGTTTGGTTCGCCACCCATACCCAGAATTAACTGGTCAAATGGATAAGAACCTGCTAAAGTTTTCACAACTTTGTTTTCTTTGTCGATCCCAGTAACAGTATCTGTTACCAATTTTACGTTTTTCTTGCGTGAGAACAAACGTTGTAAGTCGTATTGAATTGCTTCTGGTTCAACACGTCCGCCTGCTACTTCATGCAATTCGGTCATCATAGTGTGGTAAGAATGGCGATCAATCAATGTGATTGTTACGTCCGTATCTTTTTTAAATTTCTTTGCTAGAAATTTAGTAGCTGAAACGCCAGCATACCCAGCACCTACAACGACAATATTTTGCTTTGTCATTGACAATCCGCTCCTTAATATTGTAAGTAGTAAAATAGTGATAATGATTAATAAGTACACAATCGACTAACATTATATAAGTATTTCACGAATTTGTCTAATATAAATTTTAATTGTCAACAAATTTACTCCAACGATGAGTTTTTGATGAAAAAAAGACCGAAATGTAAATATTTTTAGGGGATGGTCTTGACAACGTTTTTAAAACCATTATAATGTGTAATGTATCACAAACTTTTGATGTTTGTGAAAATCATGAAAGAAAAGGTGACTATCAATGAAAGTGAATAAATTTGTTAAAGGTTTTGCGGCAATTGCATTATTTAGTTTAGTATTAGCAGGCTGTGGCGCAGACAAGAAAGACAACACAACGAACTCTTCTAGCGCAGCATCTTCAGAAACGAAAAAATCAACTGAATCATCAGCACCAGCGAAAAAAGTTGCCGGTGGCGATTTAAAAGATGGTACGTATAAATTAGAAGAAAAAAATGAAAAAAATGGTTACCGTGCAGTCTTTGAAATGACTGTAAAAGACGGCAAAATCACTGAATCTAAATATGACAACATCAATGCTGACGGCAAATCTAAAACAGAAGACACTAAGTATGAAGAAAGCATGAAAGCAAAATCTGGTGTTGGACCAAAAGAATACATCAAACAATTAAACGATTCTTTTGTTAAAGCACAAAGCGCAAGCGGTGTGGAAGTAGTAACTGGTGCGACTCATTCATCTGAATCATTCCAAAACTACGCACAACAATTAATCCAAGCAGCACAAGCTGGTAACACAGACACAATCGAAATCGACAATGGGGCAACATTGAAAGATGGTACGTACTCATTGAAAGAAAAAAATGACTCAAACGGCTACCACACAACATTCTCAATGACTGTGAAAGATGGTAAAGTGACTGAATCTAACTACGATAACGTGAACGCTGACGGCAAATCTAAAAAAGATGACACTGAATACGAAAGCAAAATGAAAGACGTTGCTGGCGTTGGACCAAAAGAATATATCGAAACATTAAACAAAGAATTTGTTAAAGCAATGGGCGAAGAAGACGGCTCACCTGCAGGTGTTGAAGTGGTAACTGGTGCAACACACAGCACACATTCATTCATCAACTACGCACAACAATTAGTGAACGCTGCTGAAAAAGGCGACACAACTGAAATCGTTGTTGACAACATCGTAACAAAATAAGTAATAATAAATGAATCGTGAAGTAGTTCCTGAAATGCTTTTCAGCAATTACTTGACACCATTGAGGGGTTGGGAAAAAGTCGGTTGGCTGACTTTCCCGCCCCTTTTTCTTCGCTAGTTCTGTCCATCATTTCACAAATTTTTTCACAGAAATTTGTGAATTTCCAAGAGAAAGACTTTTCATTTTTTCCAAAAAAGGCTACTATGCAAGAGAACTTATTTTTTAATTAAAGAAGGAAAGAAGAGGGAATCCTATGAAAAAGAAACTTCTGCTCATGGTGAGTGTTCTAGCAGTGCTGTTTGTGGCAGCTGCTTGTTCCTCAAAACCAGAAGCGAAAATTAATACAGAACCATACTCTGACCGTCAAACAATGCTTGGTACCTACGTTCAAATTCGCATCTACGATGATGGCAAAGAAGACGTCTTACCGAAAGCTTTTGCCCGCGTCAAAGAACTAGGCGATAAAATCACGGTCAACCAACCAGGTTCAGAAATTGATGAAATCAACCAAGAAGCAGGCGTAAAACCGGTCAAAGTCTCAGATGACCTGTATCCTTTGTTGAAAAAAGCCTATGAATACAGCAAAGACTCCCGCGGCGGCTTCGACATGGCAATTGGCCCAATCACTTCTATGTGGCACATTGGCTTCGATGATGCCCGCAAACCAAGCCAAGCCGAAATTGATCAAGCCTTGAAACTCGTTGATTACACGAAAGTCAAATTCAACGACAAAGAGCAAACCGTTTACCTTGAAGAAAAAGGCATGCAATTGGATTTAGGCGCAATTGCCAAAGGCTTCATCACCGACGAAGTCGTGAAAGTCCTCAAAGACAACGGCGTCACCACCGCTATCGTCGATTTAGGCGGGAATGTTTACGTCTTAGGACATAGCCCACGTGGCAAAGACATGGATTGGACAGTTGGGATTCAAGATCCGAATAAAGCCCGCAACACTGTTTTAGGTCAAGTCAAAGAAAGCAACAAAACCTTAGTCACATCAGGAATTTATGAACGCTACTTAAAAGTCGATGGCAAAACCTACCACCATCTCTTTGATCGTGAAACTGGCTATCCGTTTGATAACGACATCGCGGGTGTCACCATTATCACCGACAAATCCATCGATGGTGATGGTCTCTCAACAGCCGTCTTCTCAATGGGCGTCAAAAAAGGACTAGAATATGTCGAAAGTCTGAAAGGAACCGATGCCATTTTCGTCACAAAAGACGACAAAGTCTACATCAGCAAAGATATCGAAGGCAACTTTGAAATCGGCAAAGACTCTGGCTATACGATGGGGAATCGGGCCGATTTGAAATAAGGAGCGACTAAAAATGTCTTTAAATGTGTTTTTAAAAGTAGTGGAAATTCAGACGAAGCTTGCCAGTCTCTTTCCCTTCATTATCGGGGTCTTGTTTTCAATGACCTATTTCGGGGAAGTTCAGTGGGGCAACACGCTGGTTTTCTTCATTGGCATGGTGGTCTTTGATATGGCCACCACCGCCATTAATAATTACATGGACTTCAAAAAAGCCAAATCTGACGTCTATAAATATGAAGAAAATATTATCGGACAATCAGGCGTTTCACCACAACTAGTCCGCAACATGATTTTCGCCATGATTGCCTTCACTGCCGTTGTGGGTGCTTACTTAACGGTTCAAACAGGCTGGCTCTTCCTCGTATTAGGCGGGATTTGCTGCTTCATCGGTATTTTCTACACGTATGGACCGATTCCGTTATCCCGCATGCCCTTGGGGGAAATTTTCAGTGGCTTCACGATGGGCTTAGGCATCTTCGTCTTAACCGTTTACTTGAACGTCGTCACCAATCCGCCTTTTTACTTAACGGTCGATTTTGCTAGCGGCGCCTTTCGCTTAGACGGCAATCTCTGGGCGGTGCTTGCGATTGTCGTGGCGTCCTTGCCCTTGGTCTGTTCGATTGCTAACATCATGCTCGCCAACAATTTACGGGACTTAGACACGGATATTGAGAACCACCGTTATACATTAGTCTATTATATCGGGCGCCCAGCAGGGATTGTGCTGTTTCAAGTGTTAGCGCTAGCTGGTTATCTGGTGATTTTATTCGGCTTCATTAGTGGTATTTATCAATGGCCAGTGTTAATTACATTTGCCACTTTGCCTGTCATTTGGAAAAATATTCAAACGTTTAAACAAGAATTGCCGCAGCCGAAAAGTTTCCGTCATTCCATTAAGAACTTACTGGTTTTCAATGGCACCTATGCCTTAGGGCTATTAATTAGTGCGTTGCTTGGCTAGATTCTTAAAAAAGTAGAAGAAAATACGAAAAAAATACTGTTTTTTTTCAAGCGACTTCTTCAAAAGTGTTACACAAAGCTCAAAAAGTTAGTATCAATTACTAACTTTTTGAGCTTTTCTCGTTAAATGGATAGAAACCTTAAACTTTTGTCGGGGATTTTTGATAAAAATTGACTAAAATCGCCTTTTTTTAGTAACGATTATTAAATAACGGGCGTTGTAAACCCTGGTATAACAAGAACTTTCAAAATTTTCGCAAGAGGTGCGAAAAAAACGTCAATTCCTAAGGGGGGGTTCTTTGTTATTATAGAGGTATGAAAAAAGGTTGTTACACATTCCTTGTATAAAAGATCAACGAATACAAGTGAATCTAAAGGAGGTTTTTAAATGAAAAAAAAGCGTTATTTAATGATTGTGTGTCTACTATCTTCTCCTAGTTTTTTTATAAATGTTGAAGCGTCTGATGGTGGTTCTAGTTCGGTGGGGATTGAATTTTACCAAAATCCGAGAACACCCGCTCCTAAAGATGCCCCACCGAAAACAGATGCGCCAGCTGCTGATCCCAAGGAACCAGCTGGTCCTCCGCAAGGAGATCAACGAAGTGGTGGTTCGACACAGACCACCACAACTGGCTCGCAGCTCCCTCGTACAGGGAGCAAGAGTCAGGCAAATCTTAGCATTCTCGGCTTAGCCTTAATCGGCTTGGCGGGAATGGTACATAGAAAGAAGGGACGACATGAAGCAAACTAAGTGGCAACGATTAGCAACCATTGGCTTGTGTAGTTCTTTAGTGATTAACGCCTTTTCTGGCGTGACCGCAGTTGCGGAAACAATCACGATTGAAAGTAGTCCGACAGTAGCAAGTAGCGCTAAGGAAGCAACATCAGCAAGTAGCGCAACGCCAGAAAGTACGGAAAGCAGTCAAGAAACGACTGAAACGAGTCGGGAAGAAGTGACACAGGAAACAGAGAAACCAGAAGTAGTGAAAGAAGAGCATAAAGAAGAAACAGAAGCGAAGAAACAAGAAGAGGAAACAACAACTTCAGAAGTAGTTCAGCCGAATCCAGTGTTGGCACCTACGCCAGTGAGTGGGATTGGGGTTCGGGCAGATAACTTAGCAACACTGCACCAACAGTTATATACATTATTGTATGGTGTGAATCACTTAGGTAATTATAGTTTTCCAGAAGGAAAGCTTCAGTTTAATGTTAAATCGGATGATAATACTTCTTTGAACTTATCTGATTTTACGTTTGATGCTCAGATATTTTATCAATATGGAACTACAGGTACAAATGGAGCTACAAGTATAGTTAATCCAGTAACAAACCAAGAAACAGATAGTTTTAATATAATTATACCTGCTAAAACGTTGACTGCTGAAGCGGGAAAATATCAAATATATAATGTTCGGAATATTGCTTTTCGTACCCCAAAATATATAGAAGATATGAAGATAATTGATGATCCACACACTATAGTTAGTGCAACTGGAATGAGAACGGCTGCTCCCACCTTTCTAGCTCCTAAAGTAGAAAAAATAGAGTATCCTGACACTGTAGCATATTCTGCTATGTATACGATAAGTTTGGCTAGGCAAGATTTAGCACGAGATACGAATGATTATTTTTATATGTATTCAATCAATACAAATCAAAATGGAAGTAGTGCATCAGCTGTAGCGTACGTTCCCACAACTTATTCAACTTTACAGGTGACACACAAAAAAGTCACCGAATCCTTCAAAGACACAGCAGGCGCAACCATTCCTGCTCCAACAGGATTCACCCAAGGCAAGCAGACCAGTATTACCAGCAATAACTATACCTTCAAACAAGCTGGCACCTTGCCAGAGACTTACAAAGCAAGCAACGGCAAAACCTATAAGTTCAAAGGCTGGTACAAAGGCAAAACCAAGCCAAACACCTTGACCACCACCAAAGCACCAAGCTATGCGGTGACTTATGATGATAATGATGATTTGAATGTGGTGTATGAGGAAGCTTTTGAATTTCCTGAAGAAACCTTTCAATTTGGCTTTGTAAATCAGGATGGTCAGTTAGTGAAATCAGATGATATTACAATTGCTTATGATTATTCTAGATATTTAACGAGCAATGGTACCACTACTTGGAATGGAATAGATCTTAATCAAAAAGCTATTACAGATGGGAAATTAAAAAAAATAACCATGCCAAAAAGTAGTATGCCACTACACGTGGGGGAAGCGCAATCAAATGGGGAAGCAATGATTAATATTTCTTTTTCCCTACCTAAGTATTATACAGGATTAAATATTTATAATAAGTCAGGTAAAATAGATAGCAATTACCCACTTCCCCCTAGACATTATTATACAAATAATCAAGAAGTGATAGGGTTAGTAACAGATGCTATTTTTCCAGGCTGGTTAACACTAGCTAAAGCAGCGGATAATTCGTATGTTTATAAGGAGGCACTAACAAGTCCAGAACCTGTAAACTCATCTTTTCCAATGATGAGGAGAGGGGTAACAGGATATACTTATTATTACAGCTTGGACGCACCAGTCTACTATCATTTGACTCAACGCAAAGTCACCGAGAACTTCGTCGATGCCACGGGTGCTAAAATTACACCG
The DNA here is from genome assembly GCF_050554855.1 of Enterococcus sp. DIV0712. Lineage (NCBI taxonomy): Bacteria > Bacillati > Bacillota > Bacilli > Lactobacillales > Enterococcaceae > Enterococcus > Enterococcus sp. DIV0712. The sequence continues at coordinate 2,675,988 of NZ_CP187333.1, read as the reverse complement.
CCAACAGGTTTCACTCAAGGGAAACAAACAGGGATTGATAGTGACCCATACACATTCAAACAAGCTGGTACTTTGCCTGACACCTATAAAGCTGGCACAAAAACCTATAAATTCAAAGGTTGGTACAAAGGCAAAACCAAGCCTAGCACCTTGACCACCACCAAAGCACCAAGCTATGCGGTGACTTATGATGATAATGATGATTTGAACGTTGTATATGAGGAAATCAATTTCCCAGAAACTACATACCAATTTGGTTTTGTCAATGAAGCGGGACAGTTGGTGAATCCTGACGATATTAGTCTTACGTATGACTATAAGAGTATTGTGTATAGAGGAACTGGGGCAGCAGGCTCTACGGTATCATTTGGCACAATTGCTAATAATCAGAGTGGCGTAAAAGTTGGTAATTTACGGCAAGTGACGTTAACTGCAAAGAATATTGCACAACCTACCGTAGTAGGTTGGAATGGTGAAGCATTCGCAAATTTCTCAATTAACCTGCCTAAATACTATAAATCGTTGAATCTTTATGATAAAACTGGAAAAATTGATCCTAAGTATCCTCTACCAGTAAAGACAACTGTTTCTTCGGTATCCAATGATACGGTGCAACCTGAAGCAAATGTAATTGCTGAGTTAACCTTGACACAACGAGCAGATGGGAGTTTTACACCAAGAGAAATATATTCAGGTATTGATTCTAGTGTTAGGTACCCACCTTTCTTACGTAGAACAGTTTCTTATTCTAGTTCTGGAAGTATCACTGCCCTATATCAAACAATCAGTGGACCTGTCTATTATCATTTAACCAACCGCAAAGTCACCGAAAACTTTGTGGACACAAGTGGCGCTAAAATCACGCCACCAACAGGCTTCACGCAAGGGAACCAGATTCCCATGACGAGCAACACCTTCAAGTATACGAGCGCAAAAGCTTTACCAGCTAGTTATTCAGCAGGTGGCAAAACCTACGTCTTTCAAGGCTGGTACAAAGGCAAAACAAAACCGAATACGTTGACAACCAGCACCACGCCAGCGTATAACACAACCTTTGATGACAATGATGATATGACAGCAGTCTACAAAGAAGCAAACATCAGCGCTAACTTAACGATGCGTGGTGCAGTCGATGTCATTGACAATGGCGCAACCATGGAATATTGGGAAGTGCTCTTAAAAAATACTGGAGAAGCACCTTTAACTTCAGTTAAGATTAAACCAACCACTGACTGGGCGGCTGGAATTAGTACACCCACGGAACTGTTTATTTTAGGTACTGGTCAGAATACGAAAGTTCGACCAATCACGAAAGAGCAGTGGGAAGCAGGTTTTGAGATTCCTTTAGACAGTAGTCTTCCTGTGGGAGGTCAACTAACGATTAATCTCCTAGGAACAAAAGTTACTGGACAACCAAACCAAGTGCTAAAAGCCGCTGTGGAAGTCACAGGGAACTTCAACAAACTGACTGCCTCAGATACGGTCCGGATTAAAGATTTAGATCAAGAAACAAAGGAACCGACTGGGGAAGGCTTCATCAGTGTTCCAACGTTCAATTTTGGTCAGGTTGGGGTAGCGGGAAGTACGCAACAGCACAGCTTGAAAAAAGCCGCTGATTATTATGGCAACGGCACACGCAATCCCTATCTGCGGATCAAGAAAACCCAACCGAATTGGAGTTTAACAGCGCAACTGTCGCAACCAAAATCAGCCACAGACAGCTTGCCGACAGCGACCCGCTTATTATTAGGGGCGGCGCCTGTTTCGAGTTTCTCAAATTACAACCAACCTACCGAGTTGAAAAATGCGGTCGGTACTACGAGTACCATTAGTTTGAATGCCAACAACACGGCCACTAGGATTATTGCCAACCAACAATTCACTGGGAGTAATATCTATCAATTGGACTTCACCTTCAACAATGTCAAACTTGAAGTGCCAGCCAACCAAGGGGTCAAGGGGCAACAATACCAAGCCGCAATTACGTGGAACTTAGTTACAGGTCCTTAAAATAGTTAAGTTATCATGAGGAAAGCTCAAAATGTTAGTGTCTGATACTAACATTTTGAGCTTTTGTTTATGGAAATTAAGGAATTTGGCTGAGAATCAGAAGCAAAATGGCAGATTTTCTTGATTTTTCGCGCATTTTTCTAGTAAAAAAGGACTCTTCTACCTTGGTATAATAGGAATCGTCGGAAAAGTCACTTAGCTGTAGCAAAATTTGAAATTTCAAGGTCACCTTTTTTTGATAGAATGGAGAAAATTAAAAGCGGTACATATACCAATGAACAATAAACCAATACATAAAGAAAGAGAATAGCATGAATCAAAATGGTACATAGAAAGAAGGGACGACATGAAGAGAATTAACTGGCAACGCTTAGCAACCATTGGCTTGTGTAGTTCTTTAGTGATTAACGCCTTTTCTGGCGCGACCGCAGTTGCGGAAACAGTCACGAGTGAAAGTAGTCCGACAGTAGCAAGTAGCGCAACGCAAGAAAGTACGGAAAGCAGTCAAGAAACGACTGAAACGAGTCGGGAAGAAGGAACACAGGAAACAGAGAAACAAGCAGAAATACCAGAGGTGAAAACTGAAACAACAGAATCAGTACCAGAAAATAGTAGTGAAAATGACCGACAAAAGAGCATTTCGCCACGTTGGGTGCCGAATGATCAAGTGATTTATCCGAGAATGATCTTTGGCTTTACTGATGAAACAGGAAAAGCTTTTGCTGATGAAAACTTAACGTTATCAGGGACGTATTATAAATTAGCTCGCCACACGGCAACTAGTCAGTGGCGACCATACGCTGATAGATATCCAATTGTTTCTTCTAATGCAGGCGGTGGTCAATATCGAGTAGCAGTCAATGCAACGATTCCTATGCCGTACGATTTTCTCACAAATTTACCAGCAGGTTACACTCATAATTTGTACGCAATTGAACAATTAAAGATTGATAACACGTTAAAGTATGTCGACAGTATTGTTGCCCCGCCTGGTAGTATAAACATGACCAGATACAGTGTGCAACAAACATCTGAAGCAGCTCAATTTGGTAATTATGTTAAACAGAATTTGACTCAGAGGGATAGAATATTTTCTAAAAATAGTGCAAATATCTTTTCTCTAAATTCATTAGCTTTGGCTCCAGAAATTACTGACGTATTAACGATGCTGCGCACAGATTCTGTAGAACGTGGACCAATATTAATAGGTTTTGATGGCACTGCAACGTACCGAGAAACACTTAATTACGTAGTCACTCGGAAACAAGTCACCGAAAAGTTCGTAGATACTAACGGCGTAGCTATCACGCCGCCAACAGGTTTTACCCAAAACAAGAAAACACCAATGACCAGCAATGCTTTCACCTTCAAACAAGCTGGCACCTTACCAGACACTTACAAAGCAAGCAACGGCAAAACCTACAAATTTAAAGGTTGGTACAAAGGCAAAACCAAGCCAAATACCTTGACCACGACCAAAGCGCCAAGCTATGCGGTGACCTATGATGGGAATGACGATTTGACGGTGGTGTATGAGGAAGAGACAGTCACAACGTTGTATCCATCATTAGATGTAAACTTTGTAGACGAAAAAGGGGTTGGCTTCACGCCAGCGTTAACTTTTAGCGGTAAATATCGTGTGCAAAGAACGAGTGATAGGCTTTATACAGATTTGTACGATTTAACCTCCAAAAGCCAAGGTAGCGGACAATACACACTAAGTCTTAACAATGGTACGATGCCATTATCACCAGAGCTATTGCGAGTTTATGGGAATGACAAACCAATTAATGGTACGAACAGACTTAATTTTTCTCTAGATAAACTAGCGATCAATCAACAATTAAAATATGTCAATAGTATTGAATTAGATACGGTGAAAAGTGTTATGAAAATGTATGGCTATAACTATACCAGTGGTAGCGCCACAATTATAGATCCTAATCAAGTGCCAACAGAATATAACCTGAGTGCTGGAAATATCGCCTTATTAGGCTTTGATACAGATGGAGTATATTTTTCAAAGGAAAGTAGTGGAGTATTCAATACATTGATGGGTTATGCGAGTGACGGAGGTAAGCCTCTAATTACCATGAATCTTTTTAGTGGAAATCCAGTAAATGCATCCAAATTAGTCTACACAGTCACCCGTAAACAAGTCACCGAAAACTTCGTGGACACCAACGGCACTAAAATCACGCCACCAACAGGCTTCACGCAGGGGAACCAGATTCCCATGACGAGCAACACTTTCAAGTACACAGTAACAAGAGCTTTACCAGCTAGTTATACAACAGGTGGTAAAACTTACATTTTCCAAGGCTGGTACAAAGGTAAAACGAAGCCTAACACTTTAACAACCAGCACTACGCCAACATACAATACAACTTTTGATGGCAATGACGACATGACGGCAGTCTACAAAGAAGCAAGCATCAGCGCTAACTTAACGATGCGTGGTGCAGTCGATGTCATTGACAATGGCGCAGCCATGGAATATTGGGAAGTGCTGTTAAAAAATACTGGAGAAGCACCTTTAACTTCAGTTAAGATTAAACCAACCACTGACTGGGCGGCTGGAATTAGTACGCCCACGGAACTGTTTATTTTAGGTACTGGTCAAAATACGAAAGTTCGACCAATCACGAAAGAGCAGTGGGAAGCAGGTTTTGAGATTCCTTTAGATAGTAGTCTTCCTGTTGGCGGCCAACTAACGATTAATCTCCTAGGAACAAAAGTTACTGGACAACCAAACCAAGTGCTAAAAGCCGCTGTGGAAGTCACAGGGAACTTCAGTAAACTGACTGCCTCAGATACGGTCCGGATTAAAGATTTAGATCAAGAAACAAAAGAACCGACTGGGGAAGGCTTCATCAGTGTTCCAACCTTCAATTTTGGTCAAGTTGGGGTAGCGGGAAGCACGCAACAGCACAGCTTGAAAAAAGCCGCTGATTACTATGGCAACGGCACACGCAATCCCTATCTGCTGATCAAGAAAACCCAACCGAATTGGAGCCTAACGGCGCAGCTGTCGCAACCGAAATCAGCGACAGACAGCTTGCCGACAACGACCCGCTTGTTGCTAGGAACGGCCGCTGCTGCCAGCTTTACCGATTACAACCAACCAACAGAAACCAAGACACCGCTTGGCAAGACTGGCACCGTGAATTTAACCGCCGACAATACCGCAACAGCGGTAGTCGCGAACCAACAGTTCACAGGTAGTGACGTTTATCAGTTGGACTTCACGTTTGCTAACATCAAACTAGAAGTGCCCGCCAATCAAGGCATGGTTGGCCAACAATACCAAGCCGCCGTTACGTGGAATTTGGTGACTGGTCCCTAACAACCTTCGGGATTATGTGGCGGACTCCTTTTATAAATAGTAAAAATATCATGAGAAAAGCTCAAAATGTTAGTATTTGATACTAATATTTTGAGCTTTTGTTTATGAAAATTAAGGAATTTGGCTGAGAATCAGTAGCAAAATGGCAGATTCTCTTGATTATCAAGCACTTTTTCGGTGAAAAAGTGCTCTTCCGCCTTGGTATAATAGGAATCATTGGAAAAGTCACTTAGCTGTAGCAAAATTTAAAATTTCAAGGCCGCCTTTTTTTGATAGAATAATGGAGAAAATTAAAAGGTTTACATATAACAATTAACAATAAAACCAATACATAAAAAGGAGAATAGCATGAATCAAAAATGGCAAAAGTTACTTACAACCGCTTTGTGTTGTTCCTTATTGATAAGTTCACTCAATGGCATCTCAGTACTCGCCGAAACAATGGTTGTTGAAAATGAAACAACCACTGAAACGGGAGAAACAACGGCAAGTGAGGATACCGCTACAAGCGACTCATCGTTAAACGCTAGTCAAGAAAATGAAACAGCCAACACAGTTGCTTCATCAGAAACACCCACAGAACCAGAGACATCAGAATTACTTCAAAAGATGATAGAAGAGCCGCAACTACCATCGGCAGAGGACCAGACTGAAGCAACAGCCGATACAACGATAGCGGCTGTTGAAGCGACTCAGGAGGAGCCGACAAAGCGAGAAAATCGTGCAGTTAAAACGGCTGATATTCCTGAGAAAACCTATAAAATGGCCTTTATTGATGAAAATGGGTTGTTTATTGATCCTGCTAAAGTGACGTTCACAGCCGATGTCACGAAAGTAGAAAGAAAATCAGGTACTCAGACAAAGGTGGGAACCATTACAACTAGTAATCTAGGGAATTTCAAGATGTTGACGGTGCCGAAAGTTACACTTCCTGATGATGACGCCACAGAGGACTACGGTTTTTCGGGACTAACCAATCACAAAATTACGTTGCCAGGGCAATATGCTGCCCCCAAGACAACGCCTAATAATTTTTATCAAGGACCAGACACGACAACCTTTCCTTTGGCTGTTTCCCGTCAAGTAACTATAGCTACTGGCAAGGATTATAGTACATACACAACAGGGGAACGTTTTAATATGTTTACTACGGCAACGCCTAAGCAATTTAGTTTGCGAACATATTCTTGGGTCCCTGATCCTCAAAAAGTCCAATTTTCTGCTGCTTACAGTATGGCCACGACTGCAGGTGAAAATAATTATTTAATAACCGATGATACGATTTATTATTATGTACCCAATAGACGAGTTAGTATTTATTATAATGACATGACATCGACAGTTTTGCCAACCTATCCGACAGGCTATAATGCAGCCCTTTCGAAAACGGTGGTTGAGTCAGACAATTTTCACTATAAAGCTCCAAAAGCATTTCCAAAAACCTATTCTTCTGGGAATCGTCACTTCCAGTTTAAAGGGTGGTATAAAGGATCCGCTCGACCAGATCCTAAAGCCGTTAAGTTGGAAACCACATTGACACCAGAATTTGATGTTACTTACGATGGTAAAGACAATGTGTATGTTTTTTATGAGGAATTAGAAGAAAAGACAACGACAATCCCGGAAATCACTTATAGCTTTGGGTTTGTAGATGAAAAAGGCGCATTAATAGCGCCAGCGAATTTCGGGATGCAGACTAATTTAACATCGATCATGAACGGAATAGCGAAACAAGTAGGAACAGCAACAGGTGTTAATAGTGGGAATCTGAAAAAATTAACCATTCCTAGTCAACAATTAACCTACACGAAAACGATAAATCCTGCCTTTTATGGTAGTACTAATTTTCGCTTAACAATCCCTAAACAATACAAACCACCAACAGTAACACCTGGGCCTCATTATACAGGCTCCAGTACGGCTTATCCTGTTGCAACAAAAAGAATGCGTTTTGTGGACAGTACGATAGCTGACATACGGGTGGAGACAGATGGCAAATATTATAGTTTATATCCTACAACGACAGCCAATCAGTATCGACTGTACTACACTTCTTGGATAGAGGATACGACCAAAACGAGATTTGATTCTATTTTGACTAGTACAAATACAGAAGTAAGTGTGCCAAATTACTATACAACCGATGATACGATGTATTATTTCTTAGAAAATCGGCGCATCACTGAAAATTTTGTAGATGAGAATGGTACGAAGATTACAGCACCGACAGGATTTACTCAGGGAAAGCAAACAGTCATTGACAGCGACACCTACCATTTTAAATTGGCGCAAGAATTACCTTATAGTTACTACGCGAATGACAAAGCCTATCGTTTTAAAGGCTGGTATAAAGGGAAAACGCAACCTCAAAATTTACAAACCACACGAGTGCCGGAATATGATGCCTCCTATGATGATAATGATGATTTAACAATTATATATGAAGAAATTAAATATGGCGGCAATACCGTGCAGTTTGGGTTTGTTGGAGAAAGTGGGCAATTACTCAATCCTGCTGACTTTAAAGTCACCACAGAGGTAGTTCAGATTATCGATGGCGTTAGCACGGTTTTAGATAATATTTCGGCAACGGATCAAACAGGAAACTTAAAAGCCATGACAATTCCACAAAAACAGTACACGTTGACGAATAGCTCGAACTTTTATGGTACAAGGAACTCGTTTATTGAGATTCCTAAATACTATAAGAACCTTTCGTTTCAAAAACCTTCTGGGTATCAAGGACAAGAGTATCCATTAGCAGGACGAGTAGAAAGGACTTTTTCTGGCAATCCTTATACAGAAGGCGCAAATCCTGTATATTTCACAGTAACGAAGAGTCAGAACCAACGTTATAAACTCCGTGAAATATACTGGGATGATAATCCTGAAAACCTTTTCTCAAGTTTATATAAAACAACACTTATAAGAAATGATAATTCGTTAGCTGGCGTGGAAATGTTTCCTGAAAGCACGTTATATTACTATCTTGTTAATCGCCGTGTAACTGAAAATTTTGTGGATGCATCTGGAACGAAAATTACGCCGCCAACTGGGTTCACACAAGGGAAACAAACAATCATTGATAAGGATAATTTTACATTTACTCAGGCAGGTACGTTGCCTTTTATGTACAAAGTCAATAATCGGCCTTATGTCTTAAAAGGCTGGTATAAAGGCAAAGAAAAACCAGACAAACTAAATGAAATCACCAGAACAAATCGAAATATTAGTTATCCAGTGACTTATGATGACCAAGATGATATCACTATAGTATATGATGAATTTAAGACGGAAGACAAAACGATTAATTTTGGTTTTATCAATGAGACGGGTGACTATGTAGCACCAAGTAATTTCAATATCCGCACAGATATGTCTCAGGTAGTGGGTGGTTTACAAAGCAAGTTGCAAACTATTACCGCGTTACCAACTGGTGATTTTCTACAGTTAAAGATTCCAGCTGTCAATATTGTGGGAAGTTTTACGTCGGATGAAGAGCTTTATGGAACACGTAATAGCATCGTGACAATTCCTAAGTATTATAAAACGCCGACTATAACCCCGTCGAGTAAATATAATGGTCCGAATTATTCTGGGGTTACGGGAATAATTGCGTATCATAATACGAAAAATAGTGCAGAATTTACTGAAAATCGTTTACAAGTGACACCAATTGCGGGGTCTCAAACGGATTACCGGTTTCCTGAAGTAGGGTGGCAAGGGGAAACCACTCGAACAACCTTCTCTTCTCTTTATAAAATGGATTATAATAGTACAGTGAGCGGGGTGACTGCCCACACAGAAATATACGCAACAGGGACAGTAAATTACTATTTAGAAAATCGGCGCATCACTGAAAACTTTGTAGATGAGAATGGTACGAAGATTACAGCACCGACAGGATTTACGCAAGGAAATCAGCTGGTAATGAACAGTGAAACGTATAAATATACCGCTGCAAAAGCGTTGCCGAAAACCTACCAAGTCGGAGAAAAAACCTATGTATTCAAAGGCTGGTACAAGGGGAAAGAAACAACAACACCTTTAAAAACAACAACAACACCAAGCTTTACTCCAACATTTGATGAGAATGACGACATGACCGCTGTGTATCAAGAAGCGGTTCCTACAGCAGAATTAACGGTAAAAGGTTCCGCTGACATAGTCGAAAATGGCGCGACAATGGATCACTGGGAAGTGCTGTTAAAAAATACGGGAGAAGCCCCGTTGACGACCATTAAAATCAAACCAACGGCGACATGGGCCGCTGGCATCAGCCCGCCCAATACTATTTTTGTGTTAGGTACAGGGCAGAATGCTAAGGCCTATCCAGTTACGAAAGAACAGTGGGCAGCAGGTTTTTCTCTGCCATTAAATACGCCCTTACCAGCAGGCGGACAGTTACAAATGAACTTATTAGGAACCGCCGTTACAGGAAATCCTGGTCAAGTTTTAACCGCTGAAGTTGAAGTAACGGGCAACTTTGGCAGCTTAATCGCCAAAGATACGGTCCGTATTAAAGACCTAGACCAAGAAATAACTAATCCTGACGGCGACGGCTTCATTAGTACGCCAACATTTGATTTTGGCAAATTAGCGATTTCAGGAAGTAAGCAACAATATGGTTTGAAAAAAGCCGCTGATTACTACGACAACGGCACACGCAATCCCTATTTACGCCTGAATACTAGCCAAGACAACTGGAGCTTAACGGCGCAACTGTCGCAACCAAAATCAGCGACAGACAGCTTGCCGACAACGACCCGCTTGTTGCTAGGAACGGCCGCTGCTGCCAGCTTTACCGATTACAACCAACCAACAGAAACCAAGACGCCGCTTGGCAAGACTGGCACCGTGAATTTAACCGCCGATAATACCGCAACAGCAGTGGTCGCGAACCAACAGTTCACAGGTAGTGACGTCTATCAGTTGGACTTCACGTTTGCTAACATCAAACTAGAAGTGCCCGCCAATCAAGGCATGTCTGGCCAACAATACCAAGCCGCCGTCACTTGGAATTTAGTGACTGGCCCATAAAAATAAAAATGCCCGAGCCTCTTATTTTTCTAAGGCTCGGGCATTTTTATTGATGGTCTTTTGATGGTCGTTGTGCTATAATAGTAATGAAAAGAGAGGTATGCGCCAACATACCTCTCTAGTGTAGAGCCGTTTCAGACGGTAGCGATTTTTAGTGATTTATAAAAAATAACCGTGCTCGCTAAAGTTGACGGTTATTTTTTATTGTCTTCTTTAACAGCCTCTAGGATTCCGAAGATTAACGTTGCGATAAAAGAACCGAAACTAATCATCAGAGCTAAAGCTTCTGCGATAGACAAAAGGCCTCTCCTTTCATAGATTTTAGTACTTACATTCATAAGCACCACCACCTTTCAGATTGGATAGCCGCCGCCATAACTTCTCTACAATTTTATTATACCATGTAGGGCTAAAAAATAATTAGTTTCCAACATGTTTTTTTAGGTAATTGTGCTATAATAGCAATGAAAAGAGAGATATGCTGTAACATACCTCTCTGATGTAGAGCCGTTTAAGACGGTGACAAAAATTAATATTTTTGAAATGACCGTCTAACTAGCCAAAGTAAGCAGCGCCCCTTTCATTAAGGGGCGCTGCTTTTTAGTCGTTATTGCGATTGTTCAGTGTCTTTCGTAGAGAGGTTCATTTGTTCTTTGATGGCATTTTCGACACGTTGGCGTTCACTCTCTTCCACAAGTTGATAAGAAATACCTTCAATCCCTGTCACGCCATCGCCAGTGTAATCGTAGCCTTTTAATTGATCGGTTTCAATCGTTTTTAGTGCGGGGGTGTATTTTTTTAGCATCGCCATCATTTGGTCAAAGGACAAGTCGGTTTCGCCATGTTCGCCGATTACGTCCAGAATTTCTTGATATTTTAGCAAGCTGTTAAAAGAAAGTAGCTTGTTGGTTAATTCGATTAAAACTTCTCGTTGGCGGCGTTGACGACCATAGTCGCCTTCAGGGTCTTCGTAACGCATGCGCGCGTATTGTAAAGCTTCCCAGCCCCCTAAATGCTGTTTGCCTTTCGGATAATGAATCCCTTCAGCGTCAAAAGCAAAGGCATTGTCAACAGTGACGCCGCCCACCGCATCGCCAAGGTCCTTCATAGCATCCATATCAATTGAAAAGTAATGATTGATTGGGATGTGCAAGACATTTTCAACCGTTTTAATTTGCATATCGGCACCACCGAAAACGTGGGCCGCATTGATTTTATTGTATTCGCCATTGGTGCCAGCCATTTCCACATAGTAGTCACGCGGGATGCTAGTGATGGTAGTTTTTTGTAATTGATTATTCACTGTAACCACCATCAAGGCGTTGGAGCGGTAATCGGTTTTGCGTTTTGAGTCATTCGCAATTCCCATAATTAAGAAACTAACAGGTTCTCCTTTGGCTAAATCGGGACTCTTCGTGGAAGATTTTCTTGGTTTATACATGGTGTTCGCCGTTTTTTGCAAATTGCGATACATGCTGACGCCGTAAGCCGAAACAGAAAGTGTGCCTAAAAATAAAAGGGTTAAACTGAAGACCACGAATAAACTTTTTCTTTTACGAGAATGGCGGCGCCGGCGTTGCGTCGGTACTTCTGCTTCCTCTGGTTCAGGTGCCGGCAAATAACGTTGAACAATTTGAAATGAAAAGTTGATCCAACTATAACTTAGAAGCATCCCAGCGATGACATCACTAGGATAATGAACGCGTAAGATTAAACGACCTAACACAATCAAAACTAAATAAGTGAGTAAGAAAATTTTGATGCCTTTGGTTTTTTCAACATGAAGATAGGCCAAAATGATCAAAATCGTACAGACTAGCGCCATTGCTAATAATGAATGTCCGCTGGGAAAGCTAGCAGAGCTCCGGTCGGCTAAAGCGCCTAGGTTTGGTCGAGCCCGACCCACCACATGTTTAAAAACGCTCCCTAAGAAGCCGACAGCTAATAGGTTACTGACAGCCCACAAGGCTAGAATTTTTTCTTTTTTGCGTAAAAGGTATACCATCAATAATAAGAAGAATAGCAGCATTGGTCCAATTGTGGCTGTTTTTGCTAACAGATTGACCGCTGTTAAAAGTGGGGCATTTAATTGCCATTTGATGTGATAGATAGCTTCGTCCATTTGTTGAAACCAATTTGGACTAGCCGCCACTAACAAAGTGAGGAAAGTAAAACCAAGCGTTGTTAGGGCATAAAGTGGAAATTTTTTATTCGATGTTTGCATGAGAATCCCTTTCTTTTTCCCTTGAAAGAGTAGACTAAGCCAGCATCGATCGTAAATAAGCGCTTGCGACTAAACAGGACACAGCAAGCCAATCGGTTCTCATCGTCTGAGCTTTAGCACTATCCAACGTAAAGATTTCTCTTAGCTATTTTTAGAAGAGCCTTAATTCGACCATTCCTGTTTTACACATTGGTGTCTTTCGACATTTCTGCGCAATAGCCTATGTTTGGATAGGAGCCTCACCTAACAAGGTTATTTTATCTAACGCTAGAAGTATAGAATTTATGCAGCGGTTCTCACAATGAAGTTTAAGAAAATTTATTGTTTTTTAAATAAATTTAAAGGTGTGGGGAAGTGAAGAAGTTAAAAAAACAGTACTTGAGCATTCTAAAAAAAGTGTACAAGGCTGTTCTCGGTTAACCGCTATAAATAGTTGGTGTTCAATAATGATAAATTAAAAAACAAACATTTTTTATAAGAGTGCTATAAGTTTTTCTCAGTAAAAAAGGCGGACAGTTGCTATTGAATTGCTAGTTCATTTAAAATAAATATGTCGACAATAATTGTGCACAAAGTTGATGGTCGCTATCGAAAAAGTAAAAATGATGTTGTGGAGATTTTACGTTTCAGTTGATTAAGATTACATGTTTTTTGAAGGGTTTTGCTTATAAGGGAGCGATATACATGAAAAAAATGATGTTATTCATAATTGCAGTGGGCGCAACGATGATCAGTGTTTTTGCTTTAGGAGATGCACAGCAGAGTTATGCACACGGCTATGTTGATAGCCCAGTCAGTCGAGTCAAAAATGCGGAAGCAAACGGATTTGGATGGGGACCTGGTCAAGACAGCTCACAGCCAGAAATTATCACGACACCCCAAGGAATTGAAGCGCCAACTAAATTATTAGACACGGGTCAATTAAATGGAAGGTTGCCTTCAGCTGGCTTAGCAAGCTATTCCAAACTAGATGAACAAACAGCCACTCGTTGGGTAAAAAGTAATATAACAACAGGAGAGAATAATTTTAAATGGGTGATGACGGCAAAACATAAGACCAATCGTTTTAGATACTATATGACGAAACCTGGATGGAATCCTAATGCACCATTAACGATGGACGAAATGGAATTGATTGGCATAGTAGGGCAACCAATCGGTCAAGATTTACCTCCTGGTCAAGGATTTATGGTCAATGATACAGAAACACACAGAATAAAGATTCCCGCTGATAGGAAAGGATACCATGTTATTTATGCCGTTTGGGATATCAATGACACGATTAATTCATTTTATCAAGCGATAGATGTTAATGTTCAATAATCAGGTATCAAGATAATGCGGCTGAGACAAAAGTGTTTAGCGCCAAGAAATAAGAAGAAATTTCCGAAGGGGCTGCTTTTGTTCAGCTGATTATCTTCAGAAGAAGAAAGAGGGACATCAGTCAATACGACTGATGTCCCACTTGCTTTTTTCTAAACTTCCCCACTTATTCTCGACGCCATTCACCAATCTGGTCCAAACTAATTTCCCCAGAAGACAACGTTTTGGCCGTGCCATCAGGCAACTGGACAATCAATTCTCCATTTCCATTAATGGTTGTCGCAACGCCGCGGAAGTCTTGCCCGTTTTGGGTAAAAGCGACGTCTTTGCCAATCACAAAGGAGCGTTGTCGGTATTCTTCTAAAAAGTCTTTCGTTGAACGTTCGTCTAAAATTTGATAAAAATGATTCCAAATGTTGGCGACTAATTCATTTCGCGTCGCCGTCGGTTCACCATCTGGGAAAAGAGAAGTCACTTTCTGCCGAATGTCCTCAGGAAATTCGGTTTCTGTAATTGAAAAATTAATCCCCATGCCGATGATGACATTGGAAATTTGCCCTGTTTCCACATTGCTCATGGCTTCCGACAAAATCCCGCAAACTTTTTTGCCGTTTAAATAAAGATCATTGACCCATTTAATTTCTGTGTGAACGCCTGCCAGAGCATCCATTGCTCGAGCGACCGCTACGGCCATAATCACAGTATATTGAGCGATTTCTTCAAAATTTTGGTTCGGTTGAAGCACCATGCTCATGTAAATCCCTTTACCTGGCGTAGCGAAAAATGGTCGGCCGAACCTGCCCCGCGGCATTTCTTGCATGTCAGCAACAATCAATGTATTGTCGGGTGTCTGGTCTAAAATCGCCCGCTTAGCATCGGTCATGGTAGATTCAGATGTTTCTAGGACGGTAATTGTTAAAGGCGGTGTTTGTGGCCATAATGCCAACTGAATGCCTTCTGCAGAAAGGACATCTGATTTCTCAAGGCGATACCCCTTATTTTGCACGCTAGTAATTTGATAGCCATCTTTTTTCAATTCATTAATTGCTTTCCAAATAGCTGTGCGAGATAAGGACAGACGTTGTGCCATCTCTTCGCCCGAAAGGAATGCGGGCGTTTGTTTCATCAATAAAGTTAGGACTTGGCTTTTTGTCGACATATTTTTTCCTCCGATTCGTTATGCTTATTGTAGCGGAAAGGAAAAGGCTTGGTCAACTAGTGAAAAAATCCATCTTAGGATGGAGGAAAATGAAGCAGGCGTTTGCTATACTTGTTTTATTGAGAAGGAGTGAGGGGAATGGAAAAGCAACAATATGTTTGTGAGAAATGTGGCAACATGCACTATGTGTCGGACCAATTTCAAGCAACAGGTGGGAACTTTGCGAAAATTTTTGATGTTCAAAATAAAAAATTTATTACAATTAGCTGTACCCAATGCGGCTACACCGAACTTTACCGCAGCCAAACAAGCGGCGGCATGAATGTCCTAGACTTTTTATTAGGTGGCGGTTAGTCAAAAACGAATGCATCTTTGCATTCGTTTTTTTGTGTGAAGAGGAAGATAGGGGAAAAGGAGGTCGGGCCAGAAGCGTTTAACTCCGAGAAATAAGAAGGAATTTCCGAAAATTGTTCTTTAATTTTTGGAGAATTTCGGCTTATTTCCGAAGGAGTTGCTTCTGTTCCCGCCGTTTATCAGTTTTTGAGCGTGGAGCAAAAATCCAAAGTGATTTTTGTCCCACGCGCATTATCGAATTATATAGTAAACTCAGTCACGTTAAGTGTGATTTAAAATTCTTTCCATCATTGCAAAGGCATAGTATAATGAAGCGAAGGGAGTGATTTCATGCTAACAACTAAATCAAGAAGACAAGGAAGCTCGGTCGTTTTAACTTTACCCACTGATAATGGTAAAAAACCAAAAGTCGACCAAGAATATATTGTGATGTATTCTGACGACGGTACAATTACATTAGTCCCTAAAATTCAGGATCCATTTAGTGAAGGTCCAGAAGGTGAGTATTATGAAAAAGATGAGTGGCATGATCTTGCACCTGAGGGGAGAGAACTTTTTTAATGAACGTTGAAAAGAAGTACATTCCCAAAAAAGGAGATATTGTATGGATTGATTTTGATCCTGCTGCAGGTAAAGAAATTCAGAAGAGACGCCCTGGTTTAGTCGTGTCAAGATATGAATTTAATCGGAAAACCATGTTTGCTGTGATTTGCCCGATTATTTCCACCATTAAAAATATTCCCACTCGATATACGTTGCCCGATGACATAGAAACCCATGGACAAGTAGTGATCTCACAACTGAAATCTTTGGACTTCACTGAAAGAAAATTAAGTCAAATTGAGCATTTGCCATTAAAAGATATGGCGAAAATTGACCAAATAATTGAATATATTTTCTAGTTGTTGAAAAAATGCGTAATTATTTATTACGCATTTTTTCGTTTAAACCCTTTACAAAAAAACTCCTTTTTATGAAAAAGAAAACCTTAAAGAAACCCTTGACTTTTCTAGACAAAGGTAGTAGAATCTATAGAGCAAAAACTATCTGAAAGTGACGAAGCAGGAGCGAAATATTGTCCGTTCCGGTTTTTTATAGGAAAACAAAAGTAGAAACGCCAGAAAATTTTTCGGAAGCATGTTCTATTTTTGGTTTTTTTTTGCTTAAAAACTGCAAAAAATGCTTTTTGTTACATATATTTAATATATGTAACGTAAATGTAATTTTTCGGATCGGTGTTTTGATAGACTTATAACTAGAGGGGTGAAGAGCTTGGCTGGACACGTAGTAAAATACGGAAAGCATCGCGAACGTAGAAGTTTCGCACGTATCAGTGAAGTATTGGAATTACCAAATTTAATTGAAATCCAAACAGACTCTTATCAATGGTTTTTAGATGAGGGACTTCGTGAAATGTTTGAAGACATTTTACCAATTGATGATTTCCAAGGAAACTTATCCTTAGAATTTGTTGACTATGAATTAAAAGAACCAAAGTACACAGTAGAAGAAGCCCGCGCACATGATGCCAACTATTCTGCGCCATTACATGTAACATTACGTTTAACTAACCGTGAAACAGGTGAAATTAAATCCCAAGAAGTCTTCTTCGGCGATTTCCCATTAATGACAGAAATGGGTACCTTCATCATCAACGGGGCAGAACGTGTTATCGTTTCCCAATTAGTTCGTTCTCCAGGTGTTTACTTCCATGGAAAAGTGGACAAAAACGGCAAAGAAGGTTTTGGCTCAACAGTCATTCCTAACCGTGGTGCATGGTTAGAAATGGAAACAGATGCGAAAGACATTTCTTATGTTCGGATTGACCGCACACGTAAAATTCCTTTAACTGTGTTAGTTCGTGCTTTAGGTTTCGGTTCAGATGATACCATCTTCGAAATTTTCGGCGACAGCGAAAGCTTACGCAACACAATTGAAAAAGATTTACACAAAAACGCAAGTGATTCTCGTACAGAAGAAGGCTTGAAAGACATTTATGAACGTCTTCGCCCAGGCGAACCAAAAACAGCAGATAGCTCACGTAGCTTGTTAACTGCACGTTTCTTTGATCCAAAACGTTATGATTTGGCAAACGTTGGTCGCTACAAAGTTAACAAAAAATTAGACTTAAAAACACGTCTATTAAACTTAACCTTAGCTGAAACGCTAGTTGATCCAGAAACTGGTGAAATCATTGTCGAAAAAGGCACGGTTTTAACACACCAAATCATGGAAACATTAGGCGAATACATTGACAACGGCTTAAACAGCGTAACTTACTATCCAAGTGAAGATGCGGTAGTAACTGAACCAATGACAATCCAAGTGATTCAAGTTCTTTCACCAAAAGATCCTGAACGTATCGTAAATGTGATTGGTAACGGCTATCCAGACGACAGCGTAAAAACAGTTCGTCCAGCAGATATCGTTGCTTCAATGAGCTACTTCTTCAACTTAATGGAAGATATCGGCAATGTCGATGACATCGACCACTTAGGTAATCGTCGTATCCGTTCAGTAGGCGAATTATTACAAAACCAATTCCGTATTGGTTTAGCCCGTATGGAACGTGTGGTTCGTGAAAGAATGTCTATTCAAGACACAGAAACATTGACACCACAACAATTAATTAACATCCGTCCAGTGGTAGCAAGTATCAAAGAATTCTTTGGTTCTTCACAGTTATCACAGTTCATGGACCAAACAAACCCATTAGGTGAGTTAACCCATAAACGTCGTCTATCAGCCTTAGGGCCTGGTGGTTTGACTCGTGACCGTGCCGGTTATGAAGTTCGTGACGTTCACTACTCTCACTATGGTCGTATGTGTCCAATTGAAACGCCTGAGGGACCGAATATCGGGTTGATCAATAGCTTATCTAGTTATGCGAAAGTGAATAAATTTGGTTTCATCGAAACGCCTTATCGCCGTGTTGATCGTGCGACAGGCCGTGTTACTGATCAAGTAGATTACTTAACAGCAGACATCGAAGACCATTATATCGTAGCGCAAGCGAACTCACTTTTAAATGAAGATGGCACATTTGCCAATGATGTTGTTATGGCGCGTCTACAAAGTGAAAACTTAGAAGTTGCCGTAGACAAAGTTGACTACATGGACGTTTCACCAAAACAAGTAGTCGCAGTCGCAACAGCATGTATTCCTTTCTTAGAAAACGATGACTCCAACCGTGCCTTGATGGGTGCCAACATGCAGCGTCAAGCGGTGCCGTTAATTCAACCACGCTCTCCGTGGGTAGGTACAGGTATGGAATATAAATCAGCCCATGACTCAGGTGCTGCTTTACTATGTAAACATGACGGTGTCGTAGAATTCGTCGATGCAAAAGAAATTCGCGTTCGTCGCGACAATGGCGCATTAGACAAATATATGGTTACAAAATTCCGTCGTTCTAACTCAGGAACAAGCTACAACCAACGCCCAATTGTTCACTTAGGTGAAAAAGTTGAAAAAGGTGATACTTTAGCGGATGGACCTTCTATGGAAGAAGGCGAAATGGCTTTAGGGCAAAACGTCTTAGTTGCCTTCATGACATGGGAAGGTTACAACTACGAGGATGCCATTATCATGAGCCGTCGTTTAGTTAAAGACGATGTCTACACTTCTGTGCATATTGAAGAATATGAATCAGAAGCACGTGATACAAAATTAGGACCTGAAGAAATTACCCGTGAAATTCCAAACGTTGGGGAAGACGCATTGAAAGACTTAGACGAAATGGGGATTATCCGCATTGGTGCTGAAGTTCAAGATGGCGACTTACTAGTTGGGAAAGTCACACCTAAAGGGGTTACAGAATTATCTGCAGAAGAACGTTTATTACACGCAATCTTCGGGGAAAAAGCCCGCGAAGTTCGTGATACGTCTCTCCGTGTACCTCACGGTGGCGGCGGTATCGTTCATGATGTGAAAATCTTTACTCGTGAAGCTGGCGATGAATTATCACCAGGTGTCAACATGTTAGTTCGTGTTTATATCGTTCAAAAACGTAAAATTCACGAAGGAGATAAAATGGCGGGACGTCACGGAAATAAAGGGGTTGTTTCCCGTATTATGCCGGAAGAAGATATGCCATTCTTACCTGACGGAACACCTGTTGATATCATGTTGAACCCATTAGGGGTACCTTCTCGTATGAATATCGGACAAGTACTTGAATTACACTTAGGTATGGCTGCTCGCCAATTAGGTATTCACGTCGCAACACCTGTTTTCGATGGGGCAACCGATGAAGACGTTTGGGAAACTGTTCGTGAAGCTGGTATGGCTAGCGATGCTAAAACAGTTCTTTACGATGGACGTACAGGTGAACCATTTGATAACCGTATTTCCGTTGGTGTCATGTATATGATTAAATTAGCCCACATGGTTGATGACAAATTGCATGCTCGTTCAATCGGACCTTACTCTCTTGTTACGCAACAACCGTTGGGTGGTAAAGCTCAATTCGGTGGACAACGTTTCGGGGAAATGGAAGTTTGGGCACTGGAAGCTTACGGTGCTGCTTACACATTACAAGAAATCTTAACTTACAAATCTGATGACGTTGTCGGACGTGTGAAAACATACGAAGCCATCGTTAAAGGTGAACCAATTCCAAAACCAGGTGTGCCTGAATCATTCCGAGTATTAGTGAAAGAATTACAATCACTTGGTTTAGACATGCGTGTCTTGGACATTGAGGAAGCTGAGATTGAGTTACGCGATATGGACGATGACGATGATGATTTAATCACCGTTGACGCACTAACCAAATTTGCGGAACAACAATCAGCGAAACAGCTGGAAAAAGAAGCAGAATCAGTCGTGAAAGAAGAAGCACAAGACGTTGTTCAAGAAATTGAAACAGCCGAAGACAGAGACTAATTTGTCGCTACCACTCTGATGAGTTGATTCAACTGCGACTTTGTTGCAACTGCGCAAGCCATTACTTGTTCCAAGTGTCGTCAGACCTTCTTTCAAGTGATGCTTGCCATTTGCTAACAAGTTGCTGACTCAGCTTCTCTAAATAAGGAAATGGAGGGAATTCCTTTTGATCGATGTAAATAAATTCGAAAGTATGCAAATAGGGCTTGCTTCACCAGAAAAGATCAGAAGCTGGTCTTATGGGGAAGTTAAAAAACCCGAAACAATTAACTACCGTACATTAAAACCCGAACGTGAAGGGTTATTCTGTGAACGCATTTTTGGTCCAACCAAAGACTGGGAATGTGCTTGTGGTAAATATAAACGTATCCGTTATAAAGGTATTGTCTGTGACCGTTGTGGCGTTGAAGTCACTCGTTCAAAAGTACGTCGTGAACGTATGGGACATATTGAATTAGCCGCACCAGTTTCACATATCTGGTACTTTAAAGGAATTCCATCTCGGATGGGTCTTGTTTTAGACATGAGCCCTCGTGCATTGGAAGAAGTCATTTATTTTGCTTCATACGTTGTCATCGAACCAGGTGACACAACATTAGAGAAAAAACAATTGTTAACGGAACGCGAATATCGTGAAAAACGTGAACAATATGGCCAAGCCTTCAAAGCTGCTATGGGTGCCGAAGCCGTGAAACAATTATTAGATAACGTCGATTTAGATGGCGAAGTTGCGCAATTAAAAGAAGAATTAAAAACAGCTTCTGGTCAAAAACGGACACGTGCCATCCGTCGTTTAGACATCTTAGAAGCCTTCCGTGCTTCTGGTAACCAACCAAGCTGGATGGTAATGGATGTTATCCCAGTTATTCCACCAGATTTACGTCCGATGGTTCAATTGGAAGGTGGTCGTTTTGCAACAAGTGACTTAAACGACTTATACCGCCGTGTTATCAACCGTAACAACCGTCTAAAACGTTTATTAGACTTAAATGCACCAAGCATCATTGTTCAAAACGAAAAACGGATGTTACAAGAAGCGGTCGATGCTTTAATCGATAATGGTCGTCGTGGCCGTCCAGTTACTGGACCAGGTAACCGTCCATTGAAATCTCTTTCTCACATGTTGAAAGGGAAACAAGGTCGTTTCCGTCAAAACTTACTAGGTAAACGTGTTGACTATTCTGGTCGTTCCGTAATCGTCGTTGGTCCGTTCTTAAAAATGTACCAATGTGGTCTACCAAAAGAAATGGCGATTGAATTATTCAAACCATTTGTAATGCGTGAATTAGTACAACGTGAAATTGCGACAAACATTAAAAATGCGAAACGTAAAATCGAACGTGGCGAAGATGAAGTTTGGGATATTTTAGAAGAAGTTATCCAAGAACACCCAGTTTTACTTAACCGGGCACCTACGTTGCATAGATTAGGGATCCAAGCTTTCGAACCTGTTCTTGTTGAAGGTCGTGCGATCCGTCTTCACCCATTAGTTTGTGAAGCCTACAATGCCGATTTCGATGGAGACCAAATGGCGGTTCACGTGCCTCTAAATGAAGAAGCACAAGCAGAAGCTCGTATGTTAATGCTTGCTGCCCAAAATATCTTGAACCCGAAAGATGGTAAACCAGTTGTTACACCATCTCAAGATATGGTCTTAGGTAACTACTACCTAACAATGGAAGAAGAAGGACGTGAAGGGGAAGGCATGATCTTCCGCGACATGAACGAAGCTGTTTTAGCATGGCAAAATGGCTAC
The DNA here is from genome assembly GCF_050554855.1 of Enterococcus sp. DIV0712. Taxonomy (NCBI): domain Bacteria; kingdom Bacillati; phylum Bacillota; class Bacilli; order Lactobacillales; family Enterococcaceae; genus Enterococcus; species Enterococcus sp. DIV0712. The sequence goes on along the minus strand of NZ_CP187333.1, from coordinate 2,653,889 downwards.
GTGCATTTACACTCACGTATTGGGGTTCAAACAACACTTTTAGGTGACAAACCATTTACTGATTGGCAAAAAGAACGAATCTTAATCACCACAGTTGGTAAGATCATCTTTAACGAAATCATGCCTGTTGAGTTCCCTTACTTGAACGAACCAACAGACTATAACTTAACTGTTCAAACACCAGATAAATACTTCGTAGAAGCTGGTACAGACATTCCTGCACACATTAAAGAGCAAGAATTAGTTTTACCATTCAAGAAGAAAAATCTTGGAAATATCATTGCTGAAGTCTTCAAGAGATTCCACATTACGGAAACCTCTAAAATGCTTGACCGCATGAAAGACTTAGGTTACAAACACTCAACTTATGCTGGGATGACAGTAGGGATTGCCGATATCATGGTTCTTCATGAAAAACAAGCAATCATTGATGCTGCCCACAAACAAGTTGAAACAATTACTAAACAATTCCGTCGTGGTTTAATTACTGATGACGAACGTTATGAACGTGTAATCGGCGTTTGGAACGGTGCCAAAGACGAAATCCAACAAAAACTGATCGAAAGTATGGAAGCTCGTAACCCAATCTTCATGATGTCTGACTCTGGAGCCCGTGGTAACATCTCCAACTTTACACAGTTAGCTGGTATGCGTGGTTTGATGGCCGCTCCGAATGGACGAATCATGGAATTACCAATCATCTCAAACTTCCGTGAAGGACTTTCTGTCTTAGAAATGTTTATCTCAACTCACGGGGCTCGTAAAGGGATGACCGATACGGCCTTGAAGACAGCCGATTCAGGTTACTTAACACGTCGTTTAGTTGACGTTGCCCAAGACGTAATCATTCGTGAAGACGACTGTGGCACTGACCGTGGTCTTGAAATCGAAGCCATTCGTGAAGGTAATGAAATTATCGAACCATTAGACGAACGTCTATTAGGTCGTTATACACGTAAATCAGTTGTTCACCCAGAAACTGGTGCAATCATCATTGGTGCGGATCAATTAATCACTGAAGATCTTGCCAGAGAAATCGTGGACGCTGGTATTGAAAAAGTAACCATCCGTTCTGTCTTTACATGTAACACAAAACATGGTGTATGTAAGCACTGTTACGGACGTAACTTGGCAACTGGTTCTGACGTTGAAGTCGGAGAAGCAGTTGGTACAATCGCCGCTCAATCAATCGGGGAACCTGGTACACAGTTAACCATGCGTACGTTCCATACCGGTGGGGTTGCCGGTGATGATATCACTCAAGGTTTACCTCGTATCCAAGAAATCTTTGAAGCACGTAATCCGAAAGGGCAAGCAGTGATTACAGAAGTAACCGGTGAAGTTATCGATATTTCTGAAGATCCTGCCACACGTCAAAAAGAAGTAACCATCAAAGGAAAAACAGATACACGTACCTATACTGTCCCTTACACTGCACGTATGAAAGTTGCTGAAGGCGACATCATCCACCGTGGTGCACCGTTGACAGAAGGTTCAATCGATCCAAAACAATTATTACAAGTTCGTGATGTTTTATCTGTTGAAAACTACCTATTACGTGAAGTACAACGTGTTTACCGTATGCAAGGGGTAGAAATCGGGGACAAACATATCGAAGTAATGGTTCGTCAAATGTTACGTAAAATCCGCGTAATGGATCCAGGTGACACTGAAATCCTTCCAGGAACATTAATGGACATCGCAGAATTTAAAGACCGTAACTACGACACATTAGTTGCTGGTGGCGTCCCTGCTACTAGTCGTCCAGTCTTACTTGGTATTACCAAAGCGTCATTGGAAACAAACAGCTTCTTATCTGCTGCATCCTTCCAAGAAACAACACGCGTGTTAACAGATGCTGCTATCCGTGGCAAAAAAGATCCATTACTTGGATTGAAAGAAAATGTTATCATTGGTAAAATCATCCCAGCTGGTACTGGTATGGCTCGTTACCGTAACATGGAACCAAAAGAAGTTGGCGTAGCTAGCGAAAACGTTTATAGTATTTCAGACATTGAAGCACAAATGGCTGCTGAAGATGCGATGAAAAACATCAATAAATAAACCCTAAAAAGCCGTAAGGAGCATGCTCCTTGCGGCTTTTTTTATTTGCTATAACCAACTGATTGTGAGTAAGCCCAAACTTAAAAAGGGGACAAAGGGAAGTGTCTGTTCAACTGGATACCCCAAAAATTTACAGCTGTAGCCATAGATTAGGCCATAACTACTGGCAAAAAATAGTAGCATCAGCAACTGAGGTACCTGTAAAAAACAGCCCCACAAACCCAGTAACAAAAGATCCCCTCGCCCCATGGCTTCCGGAAAATAATGTAAGACGGATCGGAAAAAACAAAAACAAAAAAGACCAGTCAGTAAGTAAAACGAATGCTGACCCGCAATTTTCAGCAAGCAAAGCACAAAAAAACTAGGATAAAGAATCTTCGGTTCAACCACTAAATACCAGTAATCAATCAAGGATAATGTGAAAGCGCTCGTCAGCCACCACCAGAGAATCAAAGCATCAATCGTCAGGCCAGCAAAAAAACAGCTTGCGGTTAAGCCGCCCATGACAAGTTCTGCTAAAAGATAACTCTTAGCTACTGGCTGTTGACACTTTCGACAACGAAAGCGCTGCAGCAAAATCGAAACAACTGGAATTAATTCATAAAATTGTAGAGGTTGGTGGCAACCTTGACAGTGGGAAGGGGGCCACCACAAAGAACGCCCTACTGGTAAGCGCTCCGCCACTAAGCATAAAAAAGAACCGAAACAGGCACCAATCAAAAAGAGACTTAAGAAAAACATAGGTTACCTCCTTAAAAATAAACTACGCTTTTTTTAAACTTTTTCGTTTGACTAGACAAATCTTTTTTTGTTAGGAATAATAAAAGAAACAAGAAATGAGGGAATCAAATGGAAAAATTAGCGATTGGTGTCGACGTTGGCACCACGCAAGCCAAAGCAGTGGCTTTTCAAGCAAATGGCACAGTCGTAGCTTCTAGCTATGTGCGTTATCCATTAATTCAAGAGACTGAAGGAATGGCGGAGCAAGACCCAGAAACGCTGTTCCAAGCTGTGGTGAACTGTATTCGAACCGTCACACAACAAGTGAAGAATCAACCAATTGGGCTCATTTCTTTTGCTTCAGCGATGCATGGCTTAATTGCCATGGATGCGCAAGGACGCCCATTGACCCAAGTGATTACTTGGGCTGACACACGAGCATCTGATTATGCGGAAGCGTTAAAAGAAACGCCAGCGGCCCAATTGTTTTATCAATTGACAGGCATGCCAGTTCATCCAATGGCGCCTTTGTACAAGATTCGCTGGCTGCAGGAAAATCAGCCAGCCGTTGCGCAGAGCGCGGCCAAGTTTATTGGGATTAAGGACTACATTTTTTACCGTTTCTTTGGCGAATACTGGACAGATTATAGTAGTGCTTCGGGGATGGGTTTATTTAATATTCACACGCGGCAATGGGAATCGTCGATTTTGGCGTATTTATCTATTGAGGAGGAACAGTTGCCAAAAGTTGCCCCGTCAACGTTCATTTTTCCAGCATTAGCGCCTTCTTGGCAAGAGATGCTTGGTGTTGAGGAGGAAACGGTTTTAGTTCTTGGTGGCGCGGATGGTCCATTGTCTAATTTAGGTTTGGGAGCGCTAGGAATGGGTGTAGCGACTTTGACCGTTGGTACGAGCGGCGCACTTCGGTATATTGTCGAAGAACCTTTTTTGCATCCGCAAGGTGAAACATTTTGTTTTGCTCTAGATGAACAGCACTGGGTGATTGGTGGCGCAAGTAGTAATGGTGCAGTTGCGTTAGATTGGGCGAGCCAAACGATTTTTGCAGAAGAACGTCAGCAAGCTATCCAAAACGGGACCAATCTCTATGACCCAATTATGGCCAAAATTGCAACCGTGCCAGCCGGGGCAAATGGCTTACTGTTTCATCCTTATTTGCTAGGTGAACGAGCACCGCTGTGGAATGCAGAGGCGAGCGCAAGTTTTATTGGCTTGCGCAAAAATCACCATGCCGGACATTTAGCTCGAGCGGTGGTGGAAGGCATCTGTTTCAATTTAAAAACCATTTTAGAAGATTTGAAACAACTCGGTGGACCCGTTCAGGAGATTCGGGCGACAGGCGGCTTTGCTGATTCCCCTGTGTTCCGTCAAATCATGGCTGATGTGCTGGGAGAAACGTTATCGTTCACTGATAGCACCGAAGCTTCGGCATTAGGCGCTGTTTTGCTAGGTTGGCAAGGCTTAGGGCAGTTACCAAATTTGCAAGCAGCGGCGCAACAGGTGCTGATTCATGAAACGGTCACGCCACGAGCGGATCAATTGCTAGTTTATCAAGAACTGTATCCTGTTTTTCAAGAAACCCAACAAGTTTTAGCACAAAGTTATCAAAAATTAGCAGAATTCCGCAAATAATTGATAGTAAATAGCTTTGACAAATGGCTGAGAAGTTGCTTAACTAGAAGAGAGACAAAGACTTGAGGAAATGAGGATGAGGAATGAAGAAGCAGCTACTACCACTATTTCTGTTATTCATTGGGGCGTTAGCAAGCTGCAGTGCACCGTCTCGTTCCGGCGAAAAAGCAGCGCAACAGTTGGTAGATTACTTTATTTATCAAGAAAAGCCAGCGACATTCTCTCAAACTTTTCGTGAACCGAAAGTCTTAGCGGAGCATTTGCAGACGAGCCGTCAACAGTTCCAGAAGCAATTTTTCAATAGCTTAAAAGAAATGAACGCTGAAGTCACCGAGACTGAAGCCCAGAAGCTTAGCGCAGAATTACTGGCTCAAGTGAAGAAAAAAGCGTCATATCAACTAGTAGCCACAAAAGAATTGAATGGGCAAGCGACAATCACTTTTCAGATTAAGGGCTTAGATTTTGTGACGGCGATTGAAGATACAACCACTGCTCTTCTTCAGCAAACGCAACAGGCAACACAAGTGCTAGACATGCAGCACACGTTAGCCGTTTTAAAAAAAGAAATCCAACAAATCAATGTCAGCCATGAGCCAGTTGAACTGCCATTAACGGTTAAGCAAGTAGAAGGACAATGGTATTTACCGGCAGCGGAGCAACTGAGACTGAATCAGTTTTTTTTAGCTTTCGTCACAGGAAAAGAAGATACTGACCAGTTGACAGAGGCACTCGACATGATCCTCACTCAAGCGGAACAAAAAGTCGTCACTGCGGATGAAAAAACAGCGATTTCAGGAAATTAATTAGATTCTTAATTGTAATTATTATAATTTGATAATAATTTTAAAAAAGAAAGGTTTTCAGTGTACTTTTTTCACAATTCATATTACACTAAGAGTGTAGAAATAATATTTAGGAGGATGACAAAGAATGAAATTTGAAAAAACAAAAGAAATTTTGAACCAACTCGTTGCAGATTTAAGCCAATTTTCCGTGGTAATTCATCAAACACATTGGTATATGCGTGGACCTGAATTTTTAACACTTCACCCACAAATGGATGAATACATGGATCAAATCAATGAGCAATTAGATGTTGTTTCAGAACGTTTAATCACATTGGACGGCTCTCCATTCTCAACATTGCGTGAATTCGCAGAAAATACAAAAATTGAAGATGAAATTGGTAACTGGGACCGCACCATTCCAGAGCGTATGGAAAAATTAGTAGCAGGCTACCGTTACTTAGCAGACCTTTACGCAAAAGGAATCGAAGTTTCTGGTGAAGAAGGCGACGACTGCACACAAGACATTTTCATCGCAAACAAAACAGACATCGAAAAAAATATTTGGATGTTACAAGCCAAACTTGGCAAAGCGCCTGGTATTGACGCATAATTTAAAACAACTCCCAAAGCCGCTGACGTTGACGTTGGCGGTTTTTTTCTGTTTAAAAGGCACAAAAAAATAAGTGAAAATCTATTTTCTGAAAGCGCAGAAAAACATTGACTTTATCAGTGATTGAAGGTAAAATATTAAATGGTATTGTTTGCCCCACAATGAGCCCCGGAAACTCAAGTGTATGTCAAACATCGAAAACAAAATTGGAGGAAAGAAACGTGCGTACAACATATATGGCCAAAGCTGGCGAAGTAGAACGTAAATGGTACGTAGTAGATGCAACAGATGTTCCTTTAGGACGTCTATCAGCAGTTGTTGCTTCTGTACTACGTGGTAAAAATAAACCAACATTCACACCACATGTGGATACTGGAGATTTCGTAATCGTAATTAACGCTGATAAAGTAAAATTAACAGGTAAAAAAGCTACAGACAAAATTTACTACCGTCACTCAATGTATCCTGGAGGATTAAAATCAGTGACAGCTGGTGAATTACGCGACAAAAACTCTCGCCGTCTTATCGAAACTTCTGTAAAAGGTATGCTACCTAAAAACACTTTAGGACGTAAACAATTTACTAAATTGAACGTATACGGTGGAGCTGAGCATCCACATGCTGCACAACAACCAGAAGTATTAGATATCACGAACTTAATTTAAGGAGGGAAATTCATTGGCACAAGTACAATATAGCGGCACAGGCCGTCGTAAAAATGCAGTTGCCCGCGTACGCTTAGTACCAGGTACTGGTAAAATTACTGTAAACAAAAAAGACGTAGAAGAATATATTCCACATGCTGACTTGCGTGAAGTTATCAACCAACCATTTGGCGTAACTGAAACAAAAGGCGCTTACGATGTAATCGTAAACGTAAACGGTGGTGGCTATGCTGGACAATCAGGAGCTATCCGTCACGGAATCGCTCGTGCATTGTTACAAGTAGATCCTGACTTCCGTTCTGCTTTAAAACGCGCTGGGTTACTTACTCGTGACGCACGTATGGTTGAACGTAAAAAACCAGGTCTTAAAAAAGCTCGTAAAGCTTCACAGTTCTCAAAACGTTAATTATTTGGAGTCGTTGCGAACGTGTTCGCTTACGAAAACAATCTGGGACGAAGATTTCCTTGGAAATCGAGTGCCACTCAATTATCATTTTGAAAGACACTTTCCAAATGAGGAAACTAAAATTATAAACCGTCCATTTTGGACGGTTTTTTTAAATTAAAGATAGGTGAAAATATGATAGAATCAAAAAAATACCCAATAGTTACACCAATTATGGCATGTATTTTTATAATTGTTCAACGTGTATTATTTTCGGGTACAGCGATTCCACAATATGACCAAAATGGTACGCGTTTTTATCTTTATTCAGTAGCATTAGGATTAGTTGCAGTTGGTGGGAATTTATTGGCTTTATATATGGGGTACCACGGAAAAAAAACAGTAGGAACCAAGCCGCTAGCTAAATTTGCAAATTTTTATTTATTATATGTTTTTGGAACACTCGTTTTAAATTTGTCTTTGGCTTCTTTTTCATTAAATATACGTGATTATTGGACGATACTCTTTCCGATTAGTCAAAATATTTTTCCATTTGCTACGGCTTACTTGCTTTTGTTTTTATTAAGCCCTTATTTACACGAGTATTTAGATCGGTTAAAGAACGAACAAATCAAATGGACCATGTCACTACTAACATTCTTTTTAATCGCTTTACCAACTTTTTTTGGAAAAGATATTTGGGGAATGGCTAGCGGCAATAGCATTTTACTTTTAATTTATTTTTACTTAGTTGGCTACACCATTTATCGGTTTAAATTTCTTCCTCGTTATCATTTGAAATTTATTCAGGTGGCTTTTGGAATAGTAATATTAGCAAGCTTAGTCTTACTAATGACGCATATTTCTCTATTTTTAAACAAAGGAACAAGTACTGCTACTCGATTCAATGTTCCTTGGTCTCTTTTTTCCGTGTACTATTCGATTTCTTTATTTATATTTTTAGAAAATGTAAATAAACGATTTTCCTTATTGCGTTTAAATTTTAATGTGCTATCTACAAGTTTATTAGTTGTACAAATCTTATTAAACTGGCCAATTGTTACACGTCTAGTTTCTGAGAAATTTGTTCAAACAGAGGTGAAATCTGGTACTGTTTGGGCAAAACAAATTATCTATTTAACTATTGCTTATTTGATAGTAGCACTTCTTTCTAGCTGTGTTGTATTACTTTTACAAAAAATTCCGCTATATCGTAAAATTGAGCAGAATTTAAGAGTAGAAAATTTTTCACAACTAAAATTGAAATTAAGTAAGCTATGGAACTGGGTCTGCGCTTACCGCAGATTATTTTATAGTGCGCTATTTTTCTACTTATTCACGATTATGCAAATGTTATTAATTGCAGATTATGGATCAAAAGATGCAGCACTTCGTTCTATTTTTACCGTTGTTATCAATAGACAGGCGCCGGTTTTCTTAAACGTAATCGTAATCATGACATTTTTAATGTTAGTTATTTTATTGATTAATAGATTTTGGTATGCGTTTGCGTTTACCTTAGTGATAGATCTTGTTTTAACTATCGCGACAGTTTTGAAAATTAAATATAGGCTTGAACCAATTTTACCGGCGGATTTAGCTTTTTTAAACAGTATTAGTGAAATTTTAGATATGCTAAATCCTGTCATTCTTATTATTAGCGTCATTGGTTTAGTTTTAGTAGGAATTTATTCTTGGATTCTACAAAAACGTTTGGAAAGAACCTATCATCTAAAAATAAACATAAAAAAACGAGTATTAGGAATTGTCTCAATTTTAGTGTTTTTTTCAGGGGTCTTTTTCATTAACCATCAGAACTCGCTGCCTAATTTGGTGTTTAAGCTTTTCCGTATTGATAGTCAATTTTATAATCAAAGACGTGGGACACAGATCAATGGTCCAGTCATCCAATTTTTAAGTAATATTGATGTGAAAATTATGGAGGAACCCTCTGGATACTCACAAGAGAACATTAAAAAAATTATGGCAAAGTATGATGCAGAGGCTAAAAAAATAAATTCAGAGCGTCAGGATTGGCAAAAAGAGCAAACGGTTATTTTTACTCTTAGCGAAAGCTTCAGTGATCCGTCTCGATTGAAGGATATAACTTTGAACAATAATCCATTTCCGTTTATTACACAGTTATCTAAAGAAACAACATCGGGTTTAATGCTTTCCTCAGGTTATGGTGGAGGTACAGCAAACATGGAGTGGCAATCGTTGACAGGGATGGATTTAAGTAACTTGGGGGCTACCTTGCCTGTGCCTTACACTCAGTTAGTGAACAAGCAAAAAAAGACGCCTACTTTTTTAAATTTATTTGATGAAGCTGTAGCAATTCATCCATTTTCTGCAAATACTTACAGTCGTTTAAATGTATTTGAAAAGTTTGGGTTTGATAAATTTCATTATATTGGAAGTCCAGATGGATTGAATTATACACAAAAGATTGAAGCGAATCCTTATATTTCAGATGAAGCAGCCTATCAAGAAACAGTTGATGCGATAAATGCAACGGAAGGTAAGACTCAGTTTATCCAATTATCGACAATGCAAAATCATATGCCATATAACAATTACTACAAAGAAGACACATTTGATTTCGAGGGGGCTGGTGTCTCAGAAAGCAATAGAAATCAAATGAAGACCTATCTTCAAGGTTTAAATTATACAGATCAAGCAACGCAGAAATTTATTGAAGAAATTGATAAAATTGAAAAACCAATTACAATTGTTTGGTATGGAGATCATTTACCAGGTATCTATAAGGAACAAGATTTAGCGAAGTATCCTTTGTTGTATCGAGAAACAGATTATTTCGTATATAACAATAAATATGCACAACAACAAAGAAAACTGCCAAATTATTCATTAGTATCTCCGTATATGTTTTCTTCATTGGCGCTCGAGCAAGCTAATATTAAAGTGACACCATTTTATGCCTTGTTAACAGCAGTGACAAATAATTTACCAGCTACAACAATTGACCCTAATTCTGGTAGTCAAAACGTTCAGAATGGTAAAAAAGTATTTGCTAGTGATCAAAATAAAACGACAGAAGAAAAAGATCTTACTAAGGAGCAAAAAGAGTTGCTTCATGATTATGAATTGATTCAGTATGACCTAGTCGCAGGAAAACAATATTCAGCAGATTGGGCGGAAAAAAAAGTGAATTGATTGGCAATAAAAATGTTATATAAAGAAAGTAGGGCATAAGTCGAAACGACTTATGCCCTACTAGCTATATCTTAAAATAATTAGCTGAACAAAAGCAACTTCTTCAGAAATAAGCCGAATTCTCCAAAAAATGGTATCATTAAGTAATGAAACATAACCATAAAAAATAACGAATATCGGAGGCAGAAAATGAGTAGTGTGGTTTGTCAAAGTTGTGGGGCGAATGCGTTTAGATGGTACGATACCGCTGATCAAGTGGTGGAATGTAAGTATTGTCATTCCAAGCAAGCTTTTATAAAAGGTATGGGCGTCGAGTCAGCCATAAAAGTTGTTGGGGGAAAAGAAGAAGCGGAGACGGATTCTGAATACCAAGAACGGATTATTCATCAATTTGGCTTGAAAGATCAAGTGATTGAAGTGAAGAATTATTCATTAATCGATATTCCGTTAACATTTATTGTTTGGTTGTATTTGGATATTTTATTAGGAGCATTGTTTATCTGTGGTGGTTTTCTTTCTAAAAACTATCGAGCTTGGTACGCCAATTTACTTCGTTGGCACTTTTATGGTTGGCGTTATACAAAGTCAGCGACTGAAAAAGAGAAGGCAAGTCAACGGATTAGAGGCAGTCTGTTGATTAAATGGCTACTTCAAGAGGACCCCGACAAAACGAAAAAATTAATAATGGTTGGCGTGTCCATCCTGTTCACTGTCCTGTTCGTTTACACTACAGGAAATGGCGCTGCCTAAACGAAATATTTATTGAAACACTTTCTGTTGATAGAAAGTGTTTTAACACAAAATAAAAAAAGTGGGTCATAAGTCGAAATGACTTATGGCCCACTAGCTATATTTTAAGATAATCATCTGAACAAAAGAGACTCTCCCTATAACCCTCACCGAGAAGACAAAATTTCATAAATCACATAGAGTTCCCAGTTGGAAATCTCTATTCGATAAAACTGTTCTAGGGTATAGAAAATGTTTTTAGCATTTTGGAAAAATGGTTTTTGGTTAATGGTTAGTTCCTCGAGGTTAGCAGGGATTTCATAGTCTTCAACGCCGAGCATTGTCCGCTCTACCATGAGCGCGTTGTGCATCATTAAGTTAAATTTCATTTTGCCGCTGAGTGTGAGGTCGAAGCGTTTTTCAATGTTTTTTGTAACGTTTTCGACTTGTTTAATAATGACGTCAGGATTTAGAAATTCTAGTTTTTCTGACAAGCCTTCTTTCGAGAAGAAGTGAACAAATTCGTTAATCATGCTATCAATGTTATTGGGATGCATCAAGTTTTGGAAAGGTTCCATCAACTGGGTTCCTGCATCTTCGTCTAACATGTCTAAGAGATTCACGCTAGCAACATTCGTATGATTGTCTAAGTAGGACGTCGTCAAAATGAGCGAGGTTTCTTTTAAATAATTTTCTTCGGCGTTGGCAATGTCTAACGTGTTCACCAAATCTTTGTATTTTAGGGTAATGACTTTAATATCAGTATACAAGTATTTTTGACAGATTTGTTTGATTTGCTTGGCAATATCCAGACCTGAAATACTAGAGACAATGATATTTTTTTCCACTGAAAAGCCTTCAAAGTACTGTACATCGGTTTTAAATTTTTTTTCAGCGGTTTTAGCAATACCATAGAAAAGTTGTTCGTTCATTAATTGATGACCAATTTCCAACGCATAGGCAGTGGTCAGGTTGTTGATCACCAAGAGTTCTCCAAGAATTTGCGGTTTCAAACTTTTATAAAGTTGTGTCAGAGAACCCATATCGACGAGCATAATGACGCCTTGTGATGTGTCCCGCTGAGAAAGCCAGTCTTTAACTTCGGCGACGATATCTCGGACGGAGGAGGTTAAGGGCATGTTAATCGCATCGAAAATATAGGTACCACATAATTTGTTGGCAACGGCTTGAATACTTGTGGCAGTCGATTCACCATGCGCCACGAGGAGCGCTTGGTAAGGAATCGTTTCAGAAATTTCTCCGCTAAGTAATACAGATAAGAGTACCTCTGTCAAGAAACGGTATTCTTCTGGCAGCGGACTGACTAAGTTTTTCACGAGGGAAACCGTTCGCGGATAGTGTTCTTTTAACTGTGCTTGGACTGGAAGGAGCATTGTTTCGTTAAATGTTGGCGGTAAAATTTTCAGCAATTTGGCAACATCTTTCATCGGTTTTTCAGTTTGTTCAGGTTGGTTAATAATTAGTTTGTTTTTGGTTTGGACTTCCGTGACTAGGTTTTGTAAAAAATAATCATTTTCCAAGGTTATTTCATCGTCTAAACAATATTTAATGAATTGTGTCAGTTCAGTTTTTAAGTGGGCCAGTGTTTTTTCTTTTGTAAATAAGGCTTCAAATGTTGCGAAAATATCGGAAGAAAGTGTGTCTTCTTCTAACACTTCTTTGTCTAAAGGAATCGCAATCATTGGTTGAGTTGCATCGCCAATGACGACAGGTTGATTGGGCAAAGTTTTTCGTAATTGCGACGCGCAAAGGAGCTGCACTTTGTTGGATAAACTCCCCACATTGCCAGGTTCGTCATTTTCTAATAATGCCGTAAAGATTTCTTCGTCCACGTTGATGTCTTTGGTCATTCGTTTCGCTTCTCGGTGGAATAAGTTTTTTAAAATCGCAATCCGTTCTCGAATGGGGCGCTCTTTGAAGTTCGGAAGTGAGACGATTACGGAAATTCGGCGATAAAAGGTTGGTAATAAGACTTTTTTCGGGTTTTCGGTGGTCGCAAATAGTAGCCGGACCTTGGAATGGACCATTTTTCCTTCTTCACCAATAGGGCGGAAGGTCCCTGTATCCATAAACTGAAAGAGTTTTTCTTGGTTTTCGTTGGATAATCGATGTACTTCATCTAAAAAGAGTACGGAATTATTAGCTTGGGCCAAGAGTCCTTGCTTTTCTGATTCAGCTCCAGTAAATGCGCCTTTGGTATGGCCGAAGAGAATGGATGATAGCAATTCGGGATTGTTGGCATAATCGGCACAGTTAAAGGTGTAGAATTTTTCCAGGCCAATGATTTGTTCATTTTTCAGATACTCATAAATCAGTTTTGCCAAAAAGCTTTTGCCGACGCCACTGGCTCCATGGATTAATAAAGGCATACCCAATGGGGGATACAACATAGCGGCTTTGCATTGTTCGATGGCTTTTTTGGCGCTGCCTTGGCTACCGATGTATTGTCGAAACACATCGGTCGTGGGGGTTGTTGCACGGGTTAATTGCCAATAAACGGGTTTTTTTCCCGTTTGTTGGACTTCACCTTTTTCCAATAATTTATTTAAGTATAAGCTGGTTACCGAGCGGCTTAATTGAATTTTTGTGGCAATTTCTTGTGTGCTCATCGGGGTGTTGCTGGTTTCTAAAATATCAACTAAGTGTTGGTAGGTCTCCAAGCGCATGATTCATCGTCCTTCCAAAAGAGAGGTCGGGACAGGGGTTGCTTCTGTTCCCGCCGTTTATCAGCTTTTAAGCCTGAGATAAAAATCACTTTGGATTTTTGTCTCAGGCTCTAAGTGTTTAATAATTAAATGTTTATTGTTTCAATTTTAACAGATGCCTAGTAATCCTAGCAAGATGCCTAAGAACATGATACCAAACATCACCACGTTAACATTGACTTTTTTGCGTAATAGCCAGAAAGCAAGTAACGTCACGGCTAATGGTACGATACCGACGAATAGTTGATCCAAATAGTCTTGGATTTTAACTACGTCTTTGCTTCCTTTAACGGAAACTTCAAGAATCGTTTTGAATTTTACATTTGAAGCAGTCATACTGCCCATCATCATTAAGCCTAGCATACTTGATACTTTTGTGAGTATCTTCATTCCGCCTGATTCGTACATTTTTTGGATAAAACTTTCACCGATTGAATAGCCGCTATACAACGCATAATAGTGAATCAGGAACGCAGGAACGTTGTATAAAAGTAAGAAGACAATCGCCCCTAATGGCGAACCGGTGCTGGCTAATGAAATCCCAATACCGGCAGCAATGACACGCAAGATGCCCCAGAAGAAGGAATCACCGATGCCTGAAAGTGGCCCCATTAGTGAGGCTTTAACTGCTGTAATAGAGCTAGCATCAAAATTTTCGTCTTCACTGTTTTGTTTTTCCATCGAAGCAACGAGCCCCATAATGAAGTTATTGATATGCATGGTTGCATTGAACCAAGTGGTGTGACGCACCAATGCCTCGGCCCGTTCTTCCTTGGTTTTATAAAAACGATTGATAACTGGGAGTAAAGTGTACATGACACCCACTGCGTGGTATTGTGTAGCTCCTGTCCGGCTAGCGTTCATCGTCCAAGAACGCCAGAAAACAGAGCGCATCATTTTTTTCTCTTCTTTAGATAAATTCTCTTTTAACTTCATGCGAAAAAGTCCTCCTCTTCGATTTCTTTCGCGCTGCCTTCAACCGCAGAAGACGCCGCAGGTTTTCTTTTTAGAATGTCGCGAAATTCTACATCCCGTTGGGCACTCACGACACAAATTACTGTCCCGATGACCGCTACCGCAACGGCTGGTAATTGTAGGTACGCGGTTAAAACAAAGCCTAAAATGTAAAAGACGGCTAATTTATTATCCCATAACAGTTTCATTAACATAGCAAACCCAACGGCAGGTAAAAGTCCGCCAGCTGCGCTTAAGCCGTTCATCAAATTTTGTGGAATACTTTCAACAAACAGATTTACTGGCCCGCTTCCTGCTAAAATTCCGATAAATGAAATCGAAGCGATGATTAAATAATAAATAATCCACGTTCCGTAATGCAGTGTCACAACCATTTTTTGGTTGCCTTCACGTGCTGCTTTGTCAAGAGAAGGAGCAAAGATATTCATAAAGACATTTTTTAAAAACATCACCACGAAAGCGGCTAACATCCCAATTGGTACGGCTAACGTCATGGCGGCTTTTTGTTCGACATTTGAAATAATTGCAAACGTTGTGGCTAAAGTAGTCGCAGTTACAGGTTCCGCTGCGATAACACCACCGATATTAACATTTCCTAAGAAAATTGCTTCTAAAGAGGCCCCCATTAAGACCCCTGTTTTCATGTCGCCCATTAAAATTCCTGTGACTAATCCAACGACTAAGGGACGTTCCATCATACTTTGACCAGTTAAATAGTTCCCAGCAAAACAGATAAATACAGCTAAGGCTGCCATTGTTGCATGCATAAGCATTGTTCATTTCCTCCTTTTAATTGACGGCTTGTTTTAGACTTAATTTTGAGTTGGTTGGCAGTACTTGGTTATAGCTTTCCACGTGAGTCAAACTGGCTAATTCTTTGGCAGCTTCTAACTCTTCAGGGTTTAATTGGACACTCGGGAAAACCATTGTTTTGGTGGCTGGATCTGATTTATCAAAGCGGCCAGCGTTGGCAACATTCACACTTTCAATATCTGTCACGTTTTTCGCAATTTTAGTAGCATCCGCTACACTGTTCACAATTACAAAAATTCGTTTGTCTTTGCCACGAGGATCATTGAAGACATCAATCGCATCATCAACTGAGCGAATTAATAGTTTCATGCCATTAGGGACAGCCATTTTTAACGTCATTTGCATTACTTCGTTTTTGGCTGCTTCATCATTCGCTACAACTAATAAGGGGGCATTCAATTCTTTGGTCCAAACTACGGCTACTTGACCGTGAATTAATCTGTCGTCTACTCGTACTTGTGTAATCATTTTAATTTCCTCCTAAAAAAAGTTTTCTTCTTCATTTGATGGGTTTAATTCAACGAATTGAATTTGTGCTTCAGCAATTGCTGCTTGAATATCTTCTTTGGTTAGCTTTTCGCCTTCTTTTAAGAAAATCAGCGACAAGGCAATGGCTAAGTTGGCATTGGAAATGATAAAAACATTGTCTGGTTTTGTCGTCATGACTTCTTGAACAATTTTTTGATTGACACTACCACCATATAAATCTGTTAAAATAATAGCTTGTTCTTCTGCGCCAAGGGACTGAAGAAACGTTTGAATAATTGGCGTGTAGTCCTCAGGAGTCACATAGGCATTGATGACCGCCAGCTCTTTTCCTTTGTCTGCGAGAATATCCAAGGAACTTTGGAAGCCTTTCGCTAAGTTTCCGTGACTAGCAATTAAAAATTTTCTTTTCATTCTTTTCACCTCACTTTTATATAAAGCAAGTTCTGTGCCAAAAAAAGAGAACTCTAAATCCTTGATTTGAAAGGGTTTTAACGCTCTCGAAACTGTTTAAACAGTTTCAAGTCAAAATAAACACGTTAATCGTTGGCTAGTTTGTTGTTGAAAAATAGCTAAGCAAAACTGTGAAATTTAATCAAAATAACCCCCGTTTTTATCGAGAAGTGTTACAATAATATTCATGAATATTTATACATTAAGGAGAGTTACGAATGACTGATGCTCTTGTGATACAAGATTTACGCAAAGTGTACGCTTCAGGTGTTGAAGCGTTGCGGGGGATTGATTTAACAGTCGAAGAAGGCGATTTTTATGCTCTTTTGGGACCGAATGGCGCAGGAAAATCAACGACGATTGGGATTGTGACCTCGTTAGTTAATAAGACTTCGGGGAAAGTCAAAATTTTTGGGTATGATTTAGATACGGAAATGGTGCGGGCGAAGCAACAGATTGGGTTAGTGCCGCAGGAGTTTAACTTCAATCCGTTTGAAACGGTCCAGCAGATTGTGGTCAATCAAGCGGGCTATTATGGGGTGTCTCGTAAAGAAGCCATGAAACGGAGTGAAAAGTATTTAAAACAATCCAATTTATGGGAAAAACGGAACGAACGGGCGCGAATGCTTTCTGGCGGAATGAAACGTCGCTTGATGATTGCTCGCGCGCTGATGCATGAGCCGAAGTTATTGATTTTAGATGAACCAACTGCAGGTGTCGATATTGAATTGCGCCGTGAAATGTGGGCCTTTTTACAAGAGTTAAATGCGCAGGGAACCACGATTATTTTGACGACCCATTACTTAGAAGAAGCTGAGATGTTGTGTCGCAACATTGGGATTATTCAGTCTGGTGAATTGATTGAAAACACCAGCATGAAGCACTTGTTAGCAAAATTACAATTTGAAACGTTTATTTTTGATTTAGCACCTTATACGCAGGCGCCAGTTATTGAAGGCTATCAAAGCGTATTTGAGGACGAGTTAACGTTAGCGGTGGAAGTGGAACGAAACCAAGGAGTCAATCACTTGTTTGAACAGCTAAGTCAACAAGGAATCAAAGTATTGTCAATGCGGAATAAGTCCAACCGTTTGGAAGAGCTCTTCTTGAAGATTACCGAGGATACGTACCAAAGGGAGGATCAACATGTTTAGTCTGTATTTTACTGCTTTAAAAAGTTTAGCTGTGAAGGAAACCAACCGTTATTTACGAATTTGGGTCCAAACACTGGTACCGCCAGTAATTACGACGTCCTTATATTTTGTGATTTTTGGGAAAATGATTGGCGGGCGAATTGGCGATATGGGCGGTTTTTCTTATATGGAATTTATCGTGCCAGGTTTAATTATGATGTCAGCCATTACAAGCTCGTACGCCAATGTTTCATCTTCCTTTTTCTCACAAAAATTCCAGAAAAATATCGAAGAAATTCTCGTGGCGCCAGTTCCAACTCATGTGATTATTTGGGGATTTGTGATTGGTGGCGTTGGTCGTAGTATTTTGGTCGGTGCGTTAGTCACCATCATTTCTCTATTTTTTGTGCCATTGCACGTTGTTTCTTGGCTGATGGTCATCATGACTTTATTGATGACAGCGATTCTTTTTTCTTTAGCTGGTTTGTTAAATGGTATTTTTGCGCAATCCTATGATGATGTATCGATTGTGCCGACCTTTGTGTTACAGCCTTTAACCTATTTGGGTGGGGTTTTCTATGCCATTTCCATGTTGCCGCCATTTTGGCAAGCTGTCTCAAAAGTTAATCCGATTGTTTACATGATTTCTGGGTTCCGCTACGGTTTCCTAGGGGTTCAAGATGTGCCAATTGGTATTTCTATGACCATTTTAATCTTATTTATTGTCGTTTTATATGGCATTTGTTGGTACCTTGTAGAAACAGGGCGTGGCTTACGTAGTTAAGCCGTAAAAAGATTAAACTGTCTGAATCACTCATTCTAGCGAGCAGATTCAGACAGTTTTCTTGTTTCTAAGTATGCCTTTTTTGATTCTTCGTGCATTTCCCTGTATAATAGCAATGTTTCGCACCAGAATATGTCGACAAGTTGTCGTTGAAAATAAAGAAAAAATCAGAAACGGAGTATATGAAGATGAGCAAGAATTTTTGGGCAACATTGCCAAAGCCCTTTTTTGTTTTAGCACCAATGGAAGACGTCACTGATGTGGTCTTTCGTCATGTCGTGAAAGAAGCTGGGGCGCCAGATGTGTTTTTTACAGAGTTTACTAATTCAGATAGTTATTGTCATCCTGAAGGAAAAGACAGTGTGCGCGGGCGCCTCGTTTTTACAGAAGATGAACAGCCGATGGTGGCACATATTTGGGGGGATAAACCGGAATTTTTCCGTGAAATGAGTATCGGCGTAGCGGAGATGGGCTTTCAAGGATTAGACATAAATATGGGCTGTCCTGTGCCCAACGTGGCTGAGCGTGGAAAAGGCAGCGGGCTGATTTTGCGCCCAGAAGTCGCGGCTGAATTGATTGACGCCGCCAAAGCAGGTGGCTTACCTGTTAGTGTCAAAACACGCATTGGGTTTACTGAAATGGCGGAAATGGATGCGTGGATTACGCATTTATTAGAGCAAGACATTGCGAATCTATCCATTCATTTGCGAACACGAAAAGAGATGAGTAAAGTGGATGCCCATTGGGAGGTCATTCCGCAAATTATGGCTATTCGGGACCGTGTCGCACCGCAAACGACAATTACGATTAATGGGGATATTCCCGATCGTCAAAAGGGCCTAGAATTAGCAGAACAATATGGTGTAGATGGCATCATGATTGGTCGGGGGATTTTTAAAAATCCTTATGCCTTTGAAAAAGAACCCAAAACACATACACCACAAGAATTGCTGGGCTTGCTACGTTTACAATTGGATTTGCAAGACAAATATGCGGAATTGGTGCCTCGCTCCATTGTTGGGTTGCATCGCTTCTTCAAAATTTATGTCAAAGGCTTTCCAGGTGCCAGTGATTTAAGAGCACAATTAATGAATACAAAATCAACGGATGAAGTGCGCCAGTTGTTAGCGACGTTTGAAGCAGAACATGGTGTGCTTGACTAAATAAAAAAAGAGAGGAGCGTGGGACAAAAATCACTTTGGATTTTTGCTCCACGCTCAAAAACTGATAAACGGCGGGAACAGAAGCAACTCCTTCGGAAATAAGCCGAAATTCTCCAAAAATTAAAGAACAATTTTCGGAAATTTCTTCTTATTTCTCGGAGTTAAACACTTCTGTCCCGACCTCCTCTCTTTTGAATGCTTAATGCGCAATCATTTCTTGGGCAATTTCTTGTTTGCTTAAGTCGTTTGGATAATACGTTGGCCAGTTGTCCATTTCATTGAACAGACTTTCTTGGCTATCGCCGCCGAAGAAGATGTGGAAATGAGCGGCTTTCGTTGGTGCGATGTTGTGGTCGCTAAATTGGACGTATTTAAACCGCCCAGCATTGGCATCGTCTGTTTCAAAAAGGAAACGGACGCCACGGTTGCCTTTTGCATAGTTTAAAATTTTATAACCGGCTGCTTTATAGGTGAATTTTTGTGGTTTGCCATCGACCAGAAACTCGATGGTGGAATCAGTGATGTTGATGTGGTCGACATCGGTTTGATAGCCGGCATCATAGTAGGTTTTGTATTCGGCTGGTGTTTTATCTTTTTTCAGTTTCGCTTTGTAATCGAAGACTTGGTCTAATGTGCCATCTTTTAATAAAGGATAGACGGATTGCCAATTTCCAGCGTAATCTGTCAGTGTTCTCTCAGCCACCTCACTGTCTTTGAAATAGCCGTTAGCCACGGTTTTTTCTGTTTTTTCAGAGGTTTCTGGCTGAACCTCTTTCCCAGCTGTATCTGTTGTTTTTTTCAAAGCAGTTAAGTTTTCTTTCATTACAGAAAGATAATCTTCGCCATTGTCCATTTGTTTTTGTGTCAAACTTTCTAGCGGGTTTAGGACTTCCAATTGAACATTCGCTTCGTCAGCTAACGTTTTAGCAATTTTATCGTTGGCATTTTTTTCAAAATAAATATAGCGAATTTGATTGTCTGTGACATATTTTTTCAACTCTGCCAAGCGCCCTGCAGTTGGCTCTTGTTCAGGTGTTAAACCAGCTATTGGCACTTGTTTTAAGCCGTAATCTAAGGCAAGATAACCAAATGCAGCATGTTGGGTAACAAAACTTTTTTGCTTAGCGTCTTTCAAAGCTGTTTGGAACTCTTTGTCTAAGGCTGTTAATTTTGTTAAGTATTTTTCTGCGTTTGTTTCAAATGTTTTGGCTTTTTTAGGGTAAAGTTTGACTAATTGTTCTTTGATGTTTGTAACTTCTTGGATGGCACGATGGGGTGAAACCCAAGTATGCGGATCTAATTCATGGTGGTGGCCTTCTTCGCCATGTTCGTGGTCATGGTCGTGTCCGTCTTCGTCACTGCCAGGAAGTAAGACCATGTTTTCGGTACCTTTAATGACGTTCGGGGCTCCTTTTTTCCAACCTTTAGCAGCTTTGGGTACCCAAGATTCCATATTTTCATTGTGGTAAACGAAAACATCCGCATCATGGATGGTAGCCATATCTTTGGCGGATGGTTCATAATCGTGGGGTTCAGAACCAGCAGGGATTAACAATTTGACGTCTCCTTCATCGCCTACAATATTTTTAGTGAAATCGTACATAGGATAAAAAGTCGTGACAATGGATAGTTTTTCTTTACCGTCAGCGGTTTTATCAGAGGTGTTTGTTTTGCCGCAAGCGCCGAAAAGGATTAGCGATAAGGCGGCTAACAGGGGAAGAGTAAATTTTTTCATAGGTGTGCTCCTTTAGTGAATTACGCAATTTTCTTTTGTTTATTGCGCTTATGTTCTTTAATGATTTTAAGTGCGCGTTTTCGTGTTTTGATGTTGGGACTTTTCAGTCGACGATAAGCGCTAGATAAGTCAGTTTTTTCCATTATATATAGGACCTCCATTTCGTAAAAATTAATTTACGGAGTAGCTATTTTGTTGAGGGTTTGAAAGGTTTCTTGGATTTTTTTTGTCTCTAATTCTTTGCCAATCAGAACAATTGTCGTTTCTTGAGGGGGTTGATTCGTCATTTGAAAGGCCACTTGCTGGTTGACGCCTTGCATGGCAATGGCCAAGTCATGCTCCTGTAAGGCGAGAATCCCTTTGAAACGGTATAACTTTTCCTGATGCGTATACATTAACCAATCAAGCCAACGAGTGAAAAGAGGTTCGTTGAGGGCTGAGGACGCCGTTAACGTAAGGGAGTGAAAGGTATGGTGATGATGCTCGTGGGCGTGCTCATGCGGGGAATGAGTCATTTCGTGTTCTGTAAGTGTTGCCGTAAACTTATTTAATTGAAAAAAGTCACTAGCCAAAAGAGGCTCGTTGGCTTGAAAGGATAAAATATCAGCAAAAGGATTAATGGTACGAAGGGTTTCTTGGAACGTTGGTAGCTGAGTGATGTCTGCTGGTTCCTTGACAGAAAAAAAGAGGCGATCTGCTAAGGCCAGTTGTTTGATGACTTCGGCTTCTTGAAGCTGCTGTTGCCAATGATGCCCATCAACGACCGTTAAGAGACTGTCTATATAGAAATGATTTTTGATGTGCGGGGTCGTTAAAATTGTTTGAATGATTGGTTGCGGATCAGCAATGCCCGTTGTTTCTAAAATGACTTGGGCAATGGGTTGTTGTTCTTCTTGGTACACTTCTAAGATTGCTGATAAAGAGGCAAGAAGATCTCCTCGTAAGCTGCAACACATGCAACCGTTATTTAATTGAATAATTCGTTCCGTGGTTTGTAAAAGTAATGCGTGATCAACGCCTGTTTGACCAAATTCATTTTCAATAATAATAATTTCTTCTTTAGGAAACGGTGATTGCGCAAGCGCATGGTTAATTAAGGTTGTTTTTCCTGCGCCTAAAAAGCCAGAAACAATGGTGATTGGAATGCCCATCAAGTTTTCCTCCTGTTATTTGACTTCAGTGAAAAGTGCGCGGCGCCGTAGTTTTGGTGAATATTTTTTCAGCTGTAATTTTTCTGGTGTATTTCGTTTGTTTTTACTTGTTAAGTAAAGGCGCTCGCCAGTTTCAGCGCAAGCTAACGTAATGGTTTGGCGCATAGTACCGTCCTCCAATTTGATTTTTTTAATTGCGTATAAAAGATAAAGGGGGCTGCGAGGTCAGCCCAAAGGCGACTGTCCTCGCTAGTTGTCTTTATCGAAATAATGAGTTACCAGCTTGCTTTTTTGACGCCAGGAATCAAGCCTTGGTGAGCCAATTCACGGAAACGAATCCGAGACATGCCAAATTTACGCATGTAGCCACGTGGGCGCCCATCTGTTTGATCGCGGAGTTTTAAGCGACTTGGATGAGCATCTTTTGGCAATTTGCTAAGACCTTCATAATCGCCAGCTTCTTTTAAGGCTTGGCGAATAGGCGCATATTTTGCAATCATTGCTTGTTGTTTTTTTGCTTTAGCAATTTTTGATTTTTTAGCCATAAGGCACTTCCTTTCTTTTTGGATTTATAAAATCTAAATCGTAATGGTTACGATTTGAACGGAAGTATATTATCAGGTGTTACGTTGTTTGTCAAGTGAGAATTTTGTTTTTTTTAGGACTTGCTAAGTTGAGAAGTTAGAAATGTTTGTTTTAGCGCTGTTTTGTAGTATCTTTTAAGAAAGAGTAAAAAGGAGTGAAGATGGCAATGGTAGAACGTTTGACGATTATTCGTGGTGTGGAAAAATTTGAATTACAAACGAAAACAGCGCGCTGGGTGTTAGCAAAAGAAGAGGGATATTCGCCAGTTCAAATGCTCGTTTCGGCAATTGGCGCTTGTGGGGGATACGTGTATCAATCCGTTTTGGAAAATTCGCACATTCCCTTTGAGTTTGAAAAAATAGAAGTCACGTATTCAAGAGAAGTAGAGAGACGCGCACAACCATTAAAACAGGTGACGATTCTCTTTTATGTGTCTGTTCCAGAAGCCTTTCAAGAACGGGCGACACGGTGTTTGAAACTTGTCTCCCCAAACTGTCCAGTGATTCAATCATTGGCTGAAAGAATTACTGTCGAAGAAACAGTTGTCTTTAAAAAGTAAACCATTAGAGACATTATCGTTACGAGCGCTTTTCCCTTTTTGGATGCCTCGTTTCTGAGAATGTCTTTTTTTAGAGGAGCGTGGGGAAATAGCTGTAGAAACAGGAAATTTTTAATTCATTTGTACAAAATAATACAGACAAAAAACAGATAGTGTTTTTTTCACAAATAAAAAGGTTGCTTTTTTTTCTGTTTTAGTAGATGATGTAAGTAGTTACATCTCTGATATAACGCTGTTTTTCGAAACGTGTGTTATTTTTTAATTCGTAATAGTTTTTTTAAATCGTTTCACAGAATTACTTTAATTGTTATACAGTTTTTTTAGTTGTTATAGTTTGTTTGTCGGCCTTTAGGAGGTAATCATGATTGAGTTAGTGAATGTGTCGAAAGTCTATCAAGAGACACACGCGTTAAAAAATATTCACTTTTCTGTCCAACCAGGAGAAATCGTTGGGATTGTTGGGAAAAGTGGCTCTGGCAAGTCCACGTTGTTACGTTTGTTGAATTTAATGGAACAACCGAGTGAAGGGGAGATTCGTATTGATGGCAGAAATGTTCAAACCTTCTCTAAAAAAGAAGTTCGCCAGCAGCAACAACAAATGGGGATGGTGTTTCAGCATTACAATTTGTTAGAAAATTTGAAAATTTATGATAATGTTGCGTTGCCTTTGAAACTTTTAAAAGAGAAACAGCCTGAAAAAATTGAGCGTTTATTAACGTTTGTTGATATGGCCCATAAGGCAGAAGCGTATCCTGCTCAGCTTTCTGGTGGGGAAAAACAGCGTGTCTCTATTGCTCGAGCGTTGAGCCGTAATCCAAAATGGTTATTATGTGACGAGGCAACGAGTTCATTAGATGAAGAAAATACAGAAAGTGTCGTTCGACTATTACATAAGACGCATCAGGAATTCCGACCGACTATTTTCTTTGTTAGTCACGAATTAGAAACCGTGAAGCGCTTATGTAATCGTATCTTAGTGATGGAAAAAGGTCAGTTAATTGGCGAATTTCTGAATAATCCTCAGCAATATGAGGAAGAACCGCTTTCCTATTTAGAAAAAGTGGAAAGGAGTTTGCGTCCATGACTTTTTCAGAAACCTTTGCCGAATATTGGCCATCTATGCTGGTTGGTTTAAAAGAAACAGGGATTATGATGTCGATTTCGATGGCTATCTGTTTGCTTGTCGGCTTACCTTTAGGCTTAGGACTATTTTTGGCTAATCCGAAAGTCAAAGGGCATCAACCTTGGCTGTACTGGGTTTTAAATTTCATTGTAACTGTTATTCGCTCGTTTCCTTATTTATTATTTGTGATTGCGTTGATTCCAGTTACTCGTTCTGTTTTAGGAAAGGCGTTTGGCCCAATTCCTTCATCTGTGCCATTGAGTATTGTTGCGATCGCGATTTTTGCTCGCTTGGTTGAACAAGTGCTGTTGGATGTTCCAGAAGAAATTTATTTTTTAGCTAATTCGTTAGGTACCTCGAAAGTCCAATACATTTGGCACTTTTTATTGGTGGAAGCACGTAGCGGATTGGTTCTTGCTTACACAACCACGACAGTGAGTATGGTTTCATATTCCACGGTGATGGGTGTTGTTGGTGGCGGCGGGATTGGCGATTTTGCAGTTCGTGTCGGGTATCAACGGTATGAATACGGTATTATGTATGTTGCCATTGTGATTATGATTGCACTGGTCTTCATTTTACAAATGCTTGGGAACTTCATTGCCCAAAAACTAGACAAAAGAAAGTAGGAGGACAAAAGAATGAAGAAGTTTTATTTAGCAACATTCGCTGTTATTGCAACAGTTATTTTAGCTGCCTGTGGGGGAAATAAACAAGCAGACCAGAAAGAAGACAAGGAGATTACCGTTGCCGTGCAATTGGAATCTTCAAAAGATATCTTGGAGATTGCCAAGAAAGAAGCTGAGAAAAAAGGGTACAAAATTAACATTATGGAAGTGAGCGACAATGTTGCCTACAACGATGCCGTGCAACATGACGAAGCGGATGCTAATTTTGCGCAACATCAACCTTTCATGGAAATGTTTAACAAAGAGAAAAAAGCTGATTTAGTGGCTGTGCAACCGATTTATTATTTTGCTGGTGGTTTCTATTCAAAAGAATATCAAGATGCGAAAGATTTACCTGAAAATGCCAAAGTGGGGATTCCTAGCGATCCAACCAATGAAGGTCGTGCTTTAGCAATTTTAAATGCAAACGGCGTGATTAAATTAAAAGAAGGTGTCGGCTTTAACGGCACGGTGGCAGATGTCGTGGAAAATCCTAAAAACATCACTTTTGAAAGCATTGATTTACTGAATTTAGCTAAAGCCTATGATGAAAAAGACATCGCTATGGTGTTCTGCTACCCAGCCTACTTAGAACCTGCTGGTTTAACAACGAAAGATGCGATTTTGTTAGAAGATGAAGAAGCAAGTAAACATTACGCATTGCAAGTTGTGACACGTAAAGGCGAAAAAGATAGCGAAAAAATCAAGGTTTTAAAAGAAGCGATGACAACAAAAGAAGTTGCTGAATACATCAAGAAAAATTCTAAAGGTGCCAATATTCCTGCGTTTTAATGAATAGAAAAAATGAAGCCTCTTTTTTGAGAAGCTTCATTTTTTTCTTTTCCTTGATTTATAGTATAGTTAATAGGAAGGAGGTGCCGGTGTGGTCGAATTATTTATTTTAATGATGGAACGGGTGGGCTTAATTATTTTACTGGCCTTTCTTTTAGTGAATGTGCCTTATTTTAAGCGTGTTTTATTAAGTCGTGAAAAAATGTCTTCAAAAGTTCAATTGATTTTGATTTTTGGTTTATTTGCTATTATTTCTAATTTTACAGGTATCGAAATCGCTAAGAATCAGATTGTTCCCAATAATTTACTAACCTATTTAAGCAGCAATGCTTCCATTGCGAATACGCGTACGTTAGTAATTGGCGTTTCTGGATTAGTGGGTGGTCCGATTGTCGGCAGTACGGTTGGTTTAATTGCTGGCTTTCATCGGGTTATTCAAGGCGGGGGGCATAGTTTCTTTTATGTGCCTGCTTCTTTAATTGTTGGCTTAATTGCCGGTTTTTTAGGGAGCCGTATGGCAAAGCAAACCGTTTTTCCGTCTGCCGGCTTTTCTGCCATTGTCGGAGCGTGCATGGAAATGATTCAGATGATTTTTATTTTCTTTTTCAGCGGTGATCTATCGGATGGGGCCACGTTGGTTCGTTTTATTGCGCTGCCGATGATTTTGTTAAATAGCGTAGGAACGTTTATTTTTATGTCGATTCTAACAACGACATTGAAACAAGAAGAGCAGGCCAAAGCGGTTCAGACGCACGATGTTTTGGAATTAGCAGCGGAAACACTGCCATATTTTCGAGAAGGACTCAATAAAAATTCCAGCAAAAAAGTTGCGGAGATTATTAAGCATTATACAAAAGTCAGTGCGATTAGCATGACAAACAGTCATCAAATTTTAGCTCATGTTGGTGCAGGAAGCGATCATCATATTCCAGAGCTAGAAGTCATTACGGAGCTTTCTCGGGAAGTGTTACGGACGGGCCGAATGACCATCGCACATGCCAAAGAAGAAGTTGGTTGTTCGGAGCCTAATTGTCCGTTGCAAGCGGCGATTGTGATTCCATTATTTTCCCATCAGCAAATTGTTGGCACCTTAAAAATGTACTTTACGGATCCAGCGCAGTTAACGCATGTCGAGGAACAGTTAGCAGAAGGTCTTGGGACAATTTTTTCTTCACAAATTGAATTAGGGGAAGCGGAAGTACAATCAAAATTACTTAAAGAAGCTGAAATTAAATCCTTGCAAGCGCAAGTGAACCCGCATTTCTTCTTTAATGCCATCAATACTATTTCCGCATTAATGCGGAAAGACAGTGAAAAAGCGCGGAAACTATTGCTCCAATTAAGTAAATACTTTCGAGGTAACTTGCAGGGAGCCGTGCAAACTACGATCCCAGTTTCACAAGAACTAGAACAAGTAAAAGCCTATTTGTCATTAGAACAAGCACGGTTTCCGAATCGTTATCAAGTAACATTTGACGTGGAAGAAGCGGTTGCTTCAGAAAAAGTACCGCCGTATGCGATTCAGGTGTTAGTGGAAAATACCATCAAGCATGCATTTGGCAGCCGGAAGGAGAACAATCAAGTTCGGGTAGTGGTCAAAGCAAAACAACACAAATTACATGTGGATGTGTATGACAATGGGCAAGGGATTCCTGAAGAACGCCGCTTGCTATTAGGAAAGACGACAGTGACTTCGGAAAAAGGCACCGGCACGGCACTGGAAAACTTGTCCCGCAGAATGGCGAACCTTTATGGATCAGAAGGTTGTTTTTTAATTGAAAATTTAGAGACAGGCGGGAGCCATGTTCATTTAGAAATCCCGATGGAACAGGAGGAATTAGATGCACGTATTAATCGTTGATGATGAGCCCTTAGCACGAGAAGAATTGAGCTATCTTGTTTCCCAACATCCGCAAGTGACGAGCGTTGCAGAAGCGGATTCTGTGGCGGAGGCAATGGAAGAGATGATGGATCAAAAGCCAGATTTGTTATTTTTAGATATTCATTTGACTGATGAAAGCGGGTTTGATTTAGCGGAAAAATTAACCCATCTTAAAAAAGCGCCATACTTGGTCTTTGCAACCGCCTATGATCAATATGCGTTAAAGGCCTTTCAAGTGAATGCAAAAGATTATATTTTGAAACCTTTTGAAGAAGAAAAAATAACACAAGTCATTGAAAAAGTATCGAAAGAAATGGCTCAAGCTGTCCCAGAAAACACTGCTGAAAAAGGACCGAAATCTGAAGCAATACCTATTCAAGGGGAAGACCGCATTTATCTTGTGGCGCCAGAAGATATTTACCTCGTTTCTGTCGAAGAACGGCAACTGAGCATTTTTGTGGATCAACAGGTCTACAAGATGACAGGGACCCTCAACAGTATCGAACAGAAATTACCTGCCACGCTCTTTATTAAAACGCATCGAAGTTTCATCTTGAATCGAACAAAAATTCAAGAAATTCAGCCGTGGTTTAATAACACGTTGCAAGTAATTTTAACCAACGGCTCAAAAGTACCTGTTAGCCGTTCATACGTCAAAGAATTTAAAGAAAAACTTGGCTTAAGTTAAAAAATCACCACTTGAAATGTCGAATGCATTTCAAGTGGTGATTTTTGCATTTGGTGAAGAAATTCTGGCATTTCATGAAAAAAAGCCCTTAAAAAAACGTTTTCTTTATATACTTAACCCATAGAAAACAGAGAAAAGGGAGCGAAGAAGAATGGAAAAGAAAGTATATTCATTTTTACAACAAGCAGCAGTTTTTGCCATTATTATGTTAATCGCCAACGGCTTGGCGTTCATTTCCCCAATACCAATGCCTGCTTCAGTAATTGGCATGGTGTTATTGTTCATTGGTTTATGTACAAAAGTTGTTAAATTGGAGCAAGTGGAAGGGCTAGGTAATAGCTTATCAACGGTTATTACATTTTTATTTGTTCCTTCAGGGATTTCCTTAGTTAATTCTTTAGGGATTATGCAACAATTTGGCGTTCAAATTGTTTTTGTTATTTTAGTAGCGACACTAGCGTTACTAGCAACGACTGGTTGGACGGGCGCCTTTTTATTGCATATGAAAGATGCTCGAAAAGAAAAAGAACCCGCAGCAACGAAGAAAGCGAAAGGAGAGGTTCGCGCATGAATCCGTATGTTGGCATTATTATTTCATTAG
Source organism: Enterococcus sp. DIV0712 (assembly GCF_050554855.1). Taxonomy (NCBI): domain Bacteria; kingdom Bacillati; phylum Bacillota; class Bacilli; order Lactobacillales; family Enterococcaceae; genus Enterococcus; species Enterococcus sp. DIV0712. The sequence continues at coordinate 2,624,784 of NZ_CP187333.1, read as the reverse complement.
CTGTATTTGGCATAGGTACTTGGTTGTTTAAAAAAAGTAAAGGTTTCTTCTTATTTACGCCATTATTCGTTGCGATGATTTTAGGCGTTGTCGTTTTAAAAGTAACAGGAATTAGTTACGAGCAATACAATGAAGGTGGCAAATATATCAGCTTCTTTCTAGAGCCTGCGACAGTAGCGTTTGCGATTCCTTTATATAAAAAGAGAGACGTGTTGAAAAAATATTGGTTAGAAATTTTAACGGCGTTAACAATTGGTTCTTTTGGTTCGCTAGTGGCTGTTTATTTTGCAGGAAAAGTGATTGGCATGGATAATCATTTAGTGGCCTCAATCTTACCACAAGCTGCTACAACAGCGATTGCCGTACCTATTTCTCAAACTGTTGGCGGCATTGCTTCCATTACGGCGTTTACCGTAATCTTCAATGGTGTACTAACCTATGCCTTGGGTGGAATTGCATTGAAATGGTTTAAGATTAACAATCCAATCGCCAAAGGTTTAGCTTTAGGTGCGGCCGGACATGCCCTAGGTGTGGCAGTTGGCATGGAAATGGGCGAAACAGAGGCTGCTATGGCTAGTATTTCTGTCGTAGTGGTTGGCGTAGTTACTGTTTTAGTAGTTCCTTTCTTTGCAACGGTCATTGGTCTATAAAAAAGTGGGCTTCCCCACTCTTTTATGAGTAGCTAATTTCTATCAACTAGCAGTCTCTGCTTATTCTGTGAATGCTAGTTATCACTAATCCGCAGGCTCGGAGTTAAAATGAGTGTAAAAAAGCCAACCTTATCCATAGTAAGGTTGGCTTTTGCGTTGTTTACAGGATTTTTTGAATATAGATAGGGCGCGTGGAAGGATTGACCAGTCTTTTTATAGAATGGTTGCTCCTAAAGTTTGTTTAAAGTGGCGTAACGCCCATTCGTGTCCTTGTTCATCAAAACTAGCAACGGCATTCTCGGGAATCATTAATTGATAGCCTAAATTATAGGCATCGACAGCTGTATGCAACACGCAAATATCTGTACAAACACCAGTTAAACAAAGCTCTGTAATTCCTCGTTCTCGTAACCGAATGTCCAAATCCGTGCCACTAAAAGCAGAATAGTGCCGTTTGTCCAGCCAATAAACGGTTGCCTCATTTTTGTGAGCTTGATAAAAATCAGCTAGCGAGCCAAACAGATTACGCCCGTCAGTTCCTAAGACATTGTGGGGCGGGAAAAGTTTATTTTCAGGATGATAGCGATCTAGGGGGTCATGCCCATCAATGGCAAAAACCACAAAATCGCCATTGTCAAAATAGTGCTTTGTTTGTTGAACAAGGGCCGTTTCAATGGCTTGCCCAGCGGCACCAGTGGTTAGTTTTCCGTCTGTGGCGACAAAATCATTCGTATAATCAATGGAAATCAGAGCTTTCATTTGGCAACCTCCTAAAGGTTAAAGTCATTTTGTTCATTTTACAGCTTTTAAGAAAGCATTTCAAATGATAAAAGTACATCAAATTCTAAAAAAGCTGTTTCAAAATAAACGCTTTGGCTAAAAAACATGCTATAATTTTGCTACAAATTAAAGCAGGTGAATAGAGTGAAAAGAAAAATCGTACGTTTTATCCTTTGGTTGTTAGGAATCATTGTGGTTATTTGCTTAGGCGTGTTTCTCGCCTTTCAATTATCCCCTAAGCCAGGCGCTTGGGTCATCAACCAGTTATTCGCAGGCGAAGTTGAAATAAAAGATTCAGCTTCCTATGATAAAGCATTGCCCAATGTTCAATTGCAAGAAAATCAAACATACCCTTCTTCAAGAAAAAAGAATACCTTTGATTTGTATTATCCCCAAACGTCAAAACAAGCGGTACCAGTCGTTTTATGGGTCCATGGTGGTGGCTATGTGGGAGGAGATAAGTCTGGGATGAAAGAGTTTGCGACACGTTTAGTGGCTGATTCCTCAGTTGCCTTTATTTCAATGAATTATGAATTAGCACCAGACGCACCTTATCCAAGCCAGCTCCAGCAGGTCGATGAACTTGTTCAATTTTTATTAGAAAAGAAACAAGCATATCCCATGTTAGATTTATCTAAGCTTTTTATTGGCGGGGACAGTGCGGGTGCACAGATTGCTCTACAATATGCAACAGTTCAAACCAATGCCAACTATGCCAAAGAACTAGGGATGACTGCAGCATTGCCGGCTAGCCATTTAAAAGGCACGCTCTCGTATTGTGGTCCGGTGGATTTGAAACAAATGGCCAACCAACAAAGTGATAATCGTTTTATGAAATTTTTCGTTAAAACAGTGGCTTGGTCCTTGCTCGGCACTAAAGACTGGCAGACGAGTGCAGAACTGCAAGAAGTGAGTTTAGTGGATAAAGTCACCAAAGAATTTCCCCCGACGTATCTAACAGATGGCAATAGCTTTTCATTCCAAGAGCAAGGACTAGCCTTGGTTCAGCGGTTAAAAACTTTAAATGTTCCAGTTTCAGCTCTCTTTTTCAAAGATAAGAAAGCAACGATCACCCATGAATATCAATTCGACTATCAAACAAAAGAAGCTAAACAATGTTACCAAGAAACAGTCCAGTTTGTGAATACGTATAAATAAACAGAGGCCTTAGAAATATTTCTAAGGCCTCTGTTTATTTATTTTTGTCATTTTTTTAGCTGGGAAATATGTATAAATTAAACAAAAATGTTTATTTAATGATGTTTACATGAGAAAAAATCCGTGCTATACTACGAACTCGTTTGTTAATTTTAATGTTAAAAACAACGTTTTTGTTATTTTTGTGAACAAATTAACATTTTTATCTTACAAAAACAGCAAAAAATTCGTTTAGTTAACAAAAAGAAAATTAAAAAATAAATTTTTTTTTTGAAATTAAGAAAATATCTTTAAAAAAATCAGAAGAAAACTTCGTATACTTGAGCCATAGGTTGGTTGTGGAAAGTTTACTTCGAGGGAGGAGTGATGAAGTTAATGAAAAAGAAAATCGCTGTTTTATTGGCAACTTGTTTACTTGTACAACCATTTTTATCTGTTTCAGCGTGGGCGATTGAAGGGGAGCAACAAACGGAACGTACGCAGACACAGCCAAAAACAGCAGAAACCAGTACAAGTGAAGCAACAAAAGAAAGCAGCGCACATTCTACAGAACAGTCATCAATGACTGAATCTAGTGCTATCACAGAAAAAGTAACCACCTCTTCCACAGAAACAAAACCAAGCGAAGAGCAGAAGCAAATCACGTTGACCTTTGAAACAACGGATCAAGCTTTGTTTCAAAATGATGCCAAAAGTTATCAAGTGGTAAAAGAAAAAAATCAGCCACTTCGGACAGAAGAATTACCAAAATGGGCGAATAGTGAGGAAAATGCGACTTTCGTTGGCTGGTCTTACCAAGGAAAAACATATACAAATGAAGAACTTCTTCAATTAGAGTTTTCAGAAGATACACAACTTACGGCTGTCTTTAAACAGAAACTGACACGCATGGCCAGAGCTGTTTCAATTGATCAGTCCATTGCGGACACAATTGCTCCTGCAGATAAAACAAAAGTGATTGTTGTGCCAAGTCCTGCAGGAGATGGAGCAGCGTACAAAGAATATGCATCGACAGAGGCTGGCTTGAAAGAAGCCTTGTTTGATTTGTATCAACAGGGGAACAATGGCGATTTCACTCTTTATATAGGAAACAATATTACGACGAGTGCGGCGACCACCGCTAAAGTGATTCCTGACACCGTTACGGCAAGTAATATGACCTTTTACGCCTTGCAAGGCAAGGTCAATCATTTAGTGATTACTGGAAACAGCGCGGATCCGATTAGTATGGATCAAACGGCGCCAACGGGTTCTAAGACGTTAGGATTTAATCAAAATATCTTTTTTGGCTCAAACATCACTTTGAGAAATCTAAACTATACAGGTACGAATATGTATTTAAATGGTTACAGTTTGAACTTGAATGGTGGCTCTAGTGGAAACGGTCTGACCGTATACGGTGGAACGGATACAGGAGATGTTTCAGGAAACCCAACTTTAACAGTAAATAGTACAGGTACAGGGACATGGAATTTCTATGGCGGAAACCAAAATGGTGGTAATTTAGCTGGAAATCCTACGATTGTTATTAACAATACACGGAGCGGACTAAATACATTAAGTGGGGGCGCCAATATTGGGACAGTGACTGGGAATACTTCATTGGTTGTCAATGATTCTGGTGGCAGAATTGCTTCAATTTATGGGGGCGGTTATGGGACCAACGCAACCAACACAGCGAATGTTACTGGTAACGTCTCAACAAAGGTTGCGATTACGAATGCTGCTACAGGTTTCCAATTAAGTACGTATTATGGCGGTGTTCAATACGGAAATATTGGTGGAAAAGTAACAAACGATATTTCTGGATATGGCCGTTGGTATACAGCGGGTCAACGTTTTATTGGTGGCTCTTCCCGCGGCGATATAGGAACGAATCGTGCGACTGATGGAATTACTACAAATTTAAATACACAGTTGTATAGTGCGGGTCGTGCAGATTTTGAAGGAGGCAACCAATATTCTGGAACGATCATCGGAGATATTACGAATGTGGTTACAGCAGGAACGAATTCCGCTGGTGGTATTAATGATTTTAACGGCGGTGCAGGTAACAATGTTTCGAAATTTAACAAGAGTCAAATTGGGGCCTCAAATGAAGCAACGTATGATGCTTATACACCACAACAAAGAGCAGAATTAGCCAAATCAGCAGCAGCTTTTAAAGTTTTTGGAAATATTTCTTCTAAATTAGTCAGCGGTTCGTTTAATAATGGTGCAATTTACTCAACTGCAGCTGGACGCGGCGGTTATATCGAAGGAAATACAACAATTGAAGTGGGAACAGCGAATGGTGATGGGTCTTTAGGTGGCGATGGTATGGCTTATTCAGGCGCAAAACCGACAAGCTTAGATTATTCAACGACCAATAAAAGTCGTGGTAATAATTCAGGTTGGGATATTGTTGGTGGCGGCGGCTATCCTGCTAGTAATGATACTTGGGATATCTATATAAAAGGAGATACTAAGACTGTTTTAAATAATACCATTGCTCGCTGGACATATGGTGGCTCTTTTTCAGGTGTCGTTGAAGGCAATACTTCTAACACATTGAATGGCGGGATTGCTGACACATTAGAAGGAACAGGCTATCAAGCAGCTCGAGTTTATGGAAACGGTCAAACAATCGTTAATAATGGTCAAGTCGATTGGTTTCTTTCAGGCGGTGGCTGGAATGATGCCAAAAATGTTGGGAATGTCGGTGTAACGGTTTATGAAGGAGTAATTAATGCTTCGATGGGCGCTTCTTATGGAGCAAGCGGTGGCCATACAATTACTGGTAATTCAGACAATCGCATCTACGGAGGAAATTTCTCAGGAACTCCTCGGACAGGCGCGAACGGTTTTTCAGGTGGGATTACCAATGCGGGCTCACTTCTTGGAAATGCCAAACTCTTAATTGATTTAAGAAATTACAACGGAGAGTTTAAGTTGCCTGGTAATACCTACATTACTGGTGGTCGGCCCTATGGTCAAAATACGACAATAGGAACGGATGAATCAAACACAATTACTTTAAATATTTTCACTAAAACAGGTGTGGAATCTCTAAATGGGGCCAGCATTTACGGTGATGGTGGAACCAATGCTGCGTATACCAAGAACGGCAAGATTACAATGAATATTCAAGCAGCGGGTTCTAGTATTGGAAATTTATATGCGACACAGTATTCCAATATCAGTGGCGGAAAAATCTTACGTGATGTTACCGCAAATGTTCAAGGTGCAGTTAGTATTAACGGTTTATCCGGTGGTTCATCAACAGATAATTTCACTAATGCAATTGTGAATGCTAGTTCAAATAAAGTGGCCTTTAACTTTGGGACTAACGTTGACGGCACCAATAACTATCAAACAGAACCACTAAATGCGACAGGATTAGGCGTTGTCAACTTTACGGAATTGAATGTCACCAATGGCATTAAATTAATGGCTAATGGTGGGAACATCAAAAATGGCGTTTCTGCTACTGCCGCGAATCATAGTACGACTTACAATGAATTCGGATCAATTCATCTATCTAAAAACGCTGGAATTGGGATCACTAACACAGCCAATTTAATTTCAGCTAGCAAACTAACGGTTCAGGATCATGCAACATTAGAAACAATTCCTGGTACAGGTAAAGTAAACATTGCGGATTTTGAAGCTGTCGATCCAACAAAAGATGAACTTTTATGGATTAAACCAACGACAGATACAACTGCTTTGGTGGATAGCACAGGGACTTGGTTTGGAAATGTCAAAGCCTATCAGGTCTTGACGATTAATCCAACGGTCAATAATGCTACAAAACTTACGCCAACAACGTTTCATGGGATTGAAAAAGCGACTGGAAAAACATTTATTGGCGATAACGATGTGACCAAGGGCGCCAATGGCTATGGAATAGCAATTCCTGGCTCCATCATCGATTACGAAGTGGAAACGCCTGGAATTGTGGCAGGTGCAGGTACTATTTCTCATGATGTAAAAGAGGTCAAAGCCGGCAATGCGCCATTAACCTTACAAGCGTGGGGCACCGAAGTAGCTGGACAAAAAGTTCAAAAAGGACGTTTGATGATTCCGACCTCAAGTGCTTTAACACCAACCCTAAGCTTCCTTCCTGACGAAGTAACAGGTTCTTGGTTGCACCAAGGAACGGTTAAGTCTAGTGAAGTTGGGAGCGCGATAGAGCAAATTCCAGAGCAAAAAGATACCACCCCGCTTTCATGGAAAGCGACGAATATGAACTACAGTTATCAGGTGAAAGTTCAATTTTCAAATAAAGTGGAACTTTCGGGGCAATCGGTGATTGTCACAGAAGATGAGGCAGCGCAACTAACGACTGTCGATAAAGTAATAGAAATGCTCGGTGCAAAAGGTCGGCCGTTTTTCAAAACCTCATTAAAAGAGACGGATTTACCACAAATTCAAGCGCCGTTAGCAGAAAAAACTGTATCGCGGACACATGATATTCAATTAGAAGCAGGGACGTCAGGAGATAATTTGCAAAACAAAACGGTTCATTTAGTTGTTGTGAAAAATGAAAGTGTCCTTGCCAAAGATCGTTCGTTTGCCTTGTATGCGACAAGTGCGCATTTGAAATTAAAAGAAGCAAATGGCTTAACGAATTCAGACGAGTTGGCACAATGGACACAAGCAACGGTGATTTTCGCAGATGGTCGGGCCAATCAAACACCAAGTCTTGATGCCGCAACCTTCCAAGCCATTCAGCAAGCGAAACCAGAAGAATTAGCCAAAACGGTGCCAGCCAATTATCAATTTACAGAAGCTGGTGAAACGTTAAATAAAAAAGTCAATGTGTCTATTTCAGGTGAATTAACGTTAGAAAAAGTACCTAAAACAATTGATTTTGGCAAACAAAAAATTTCTGCCAAGCCAGAAGTTTACTGGCCAACTCTTTCAGATGATTTAGTCGTTCAAGACACACGTGGGACAGAAAGTACGCCTTGGAAACTGAATGTTCAGGTAACGAATCCCTTAACGAACGGCACAGATCAATTGGAAGATTTGTCATTGGTTACAGACAAAGGAGAATTTTTACTCAATAAAGGAGATACGGTTGTTACAGAAAATGAAGGCTCCGGTTCAGGTAGTTATACAATTAACCAAGGTTGGGGTGCGGCAAACCAACGGGGACTTAAACTATCTGTGCCAGTCGAGAAACAAAAAGTTGGCGAATTCAAAGGGACATTGTCATGGTCATTAGTCATGGCACCATAACAAGGAGGAGAGAAGTGAGATGAAAAAATACCTTTTGCTTAGTTGTTTTTTAGGTCTTTTCAGCTTCTGTCATTCAGACACTGCGTTTGGGGAAGCAGCTTATGAAAATAGTGGTGTTGTCTCCTTTTATGGAACGTATGAATATCCCACAGAAGAGTCGACAACAGCGACTAGTAATTCTTCCACAACGACTGAACCCACCAAGCCAGCTGACGGAGGCGCTTCATCCGTCCTTTCTTCTGGCGTATATGGGTCGCGACAAGGAAGATTACCAGCGACAGGTACCACCAATCAAGGACCATTTATTTATTTGGGAATCAGCCTTATCACTATAGGCATATTATTTATTAAAAGGAGAAGAGAAGATGAAAAAAACAGTATTAGCAGTAGTAGGGATTGTAGGATTTAGCGGTGTCCTAGCGACACAACAAGCATTTGCGGAAGACATTAACGTGAACTATACAAGTAATGGCGCCATTACATTTGAACCAGATACAGATCCAACGAAGCCAGTTAACCCAACCAATCCAGATGAAAAAGTTGAACCAGAAGATCCAACTGACCCAACTGGACCAAAACCAGGGACTGCAGGCCCCTTATCAATTGACTATGCTTCAAGCTTTCAATTTGGCGCCCAAAAAATCACTTCCGATACGAAAGATTATTACGCACAAATTCAAACATTTAAAGATGGAACAACAGGTCCCAACTATGTTCAGGTAACGGATAAACGTGGGACACAAGAAGGCTGGACGTTAAGCGCTGTACAAAATGGGCAATTCAAAACAGCCCAAAATGAAGAATTAGTTGGGGCCGCTTTATCGATTGCCAATGCAGGTGTGACATCGATTGTTGATGCCGCATACGCGCCAACACCAACAGCAGCACATACCTTTGTTCCTGGAACAGAAGTAGAATTAGTCAAAGCAGAAGATGGCAAAGGAATGGGGACTTGGGTCTATCGTTTTGGGAAAGATGCGACAGAAGGTGCTACTGCCGTGAAATTAAATGTCCCAGGTAAAGCGATTAAATTAGCAAAAGAATATCGTACGACCTTAACATGGACATTGAAATCTGTACCAACGAATGTTGGAGGCTAAGTAAATGAAAAAAACAGTCGTCTACTCCTTGTTATTCGGAACAATGTTGCTTGGCGCCACTGTTCCTGCTGAAGCGGCGACGGTCGTTTTTGATAGCGAACAGTCGATTGTTTTTACCCCAAGCACAGATGGGACGGATCCAGTAAATCCAGAAAATCCCGATCCAGAAAAACCAGTTCGACCAGTCGATCCAACGAATCCTGATGGACCTAATCCAGGCACACCTGGGCCACTTTCCATCGATTATGCCTCAAGTTTGGATTTTGGAAGTAATGAGATATCGAATAAGGATCAAACGTATTTTGCCAGAGCGCAAACCTATAAAAACCCAGATGGTTCAGCAAGTGAATTGGCAACTGCTAATTATGTACAAGTAAGTGATTTACGGGGAACCAATGCTGGCTGGGTTTTAAAAGTGAAACAAAATGGTCAATTTCGTAATGCAGAAACATTACACAAAGAATTAACAGGCGCCACCGTCGCCTTTACTGAGCCCAGTGTGCGCTCAAATGCGACGGACGTATTGCCGCCAACTGCTACCGCAAACATTCAATTAGATGCTGCGGGCGCAGAAACTGTTGTCATGCAAGCCCCAGAAAAGACCGGCGCCGGAACGTGGATCACGCTGTGGGGGCAAGCAGAAAAAGTGACCGAAAAAAATCAACAAGGACAGCAAGTAAATGCCACAATCACACGGGCAATCTCACTAACTGTTCCCGGGAAAACCCCTAAGGATGCAGTACAATATAAAACAACTTTGACTTGGCTACTTTCAGATGTACCAGTAAATAATGGAGGGAAATAAATGAAAAAGACAAAAGTAATGACATTGATGGCAACCACAACTTTAGGCGCATTGGCACTTGTACCAATGAGTGCATTAGCAGTCGACGGTGGTGAATACCAAACAAACGGAGCGATTCAATTTGCACCAAATACGAACCCAACGAATCCAGTTGATCCGACGAATCCAGACCCAGATAAACCAATTACGCCAGTTGATCCAACTGATCCGACAGGGCCTAAGCCAGGGACAGCAGGTCCGTTATCCATTGACTATGCATCTAGCTTATCTTTTGGGGAACAAACGATTACCTCAAAAAATATGACCTACTATGCAGAAACACAAAAATACAAAGATAATGCTGGTGCTGACCAAGAAGGCCCGAACTTTGTTCAAGTCTCAGATAATCGTGGGACTGAAACAGGTTGGACGCTAAAAGTAAAACAAAATGGTCAATTCAAAACTGAAGCCAATCAAGAACTAACAGCGGCCAAAGTAACTTTAAGCAACGGACGCGTGGTTTCAGCTTCACAATCTGCAAAACCAACGACAGCGCCAGCTACGATTGAATTAAACCCAACTGGGGCTGAATCAGTGGTCATGGCTGCTGGCGATAAAGAAGGTGCGGGTACGTACTTAATGAGCTGGGGCGATAGTGTAGATACCGCTAAAACAAGTATTTCATTAGAAGTACCTGGTTCAACCACAAAATATGCGAAAAAATACACGACAACTTTTACTTGGACTTTGACAGATACACCTGCTAACACAGGAAACTAAGAACGACAGCATACACGCAAGATCGGGATATAAGTCAAAAATTTTTGGCTTATCTTTCGGTCTTTTGGTGCTTATAATACAACAAAGAATGACAGACATAGGAGAATGAATATGAACAGATGGAAAGTATATGCAACGGTAATCGCTTGTATGTTATTTGGCTGGATTGGCGTGGAGGCGCACGCTTCTGAATTTAATTTTGCGGTCACACCAACAATTCCCGAAAATCAAGTGGACAAATCAAAAACCTACTTTGACTTAAAAATGGCGCCTGGTGCCAAACAAACCGTAGAAATTCAGTTACGCAATGATACAGATGAAGACATTACCATTGAAAATACGGTGAACTCAGCGACAACAAATTTAAATGGCGTAGTAGAATATGGCCAAAACGGGATCAAACCTGACAAAACTTTACGCTTTAACTTAAAAGATTATGTGGAAGCACCGAAAGAAATCATCTTGCCGAAGCATTCCCAAAAGACCTTACCTTTAACCATCACGATGCCTAAAGATTCTTTTGATGGCGTGATGGCTGGCGGTATAACACTCAAAGAGAAAAAGAAAGAAACCACGACTTCTGCGGATCAATCAAAAGGGTTAGCTATTAATAATGAATACTCCTATGTTGTGGCTATTATTCTTCAGCAAAATGAGACAAAGGTTCAACCAGATTTAAAATTACTGGGGGTTAAACCAGGCCAAGTCAACGCGCGAAACGTCATCAATGTTTCTTTACAAAACCCACAAGCGGCCTATTTAAACCAATTACATTTAATCAACACTGTTTCAAAAGGAGGCGAAACGCTTTACCAATCCGATACTGAGGATATGCAGGTGGCGCCAAACTCTAACTTTAGTTACCCAATTTCTTTAAAAGGGGAACGATTAACGCCAGGAAAATATGTCTTGAAATCAACGGCCTATGGTGTAAAAGATGAAAAGGGCACCTATCAAGTCAAAGGCGCCAATGGTGAAGAACGGTACCTGTACAAATGGGAATTTACAAAAGAATTTACTATTTCTGGGGACGTCGCTAAAGAATTAAATGAAAAAGACGTAACCATTAAAGGAACCAATTGGTGGTTGTATCTACTGATTGCATTAATCATTCTAGCGCTGCTCTTATTGATTTTCTTCTTGTATCGTAAAAAGAAAAAAGAGGAAGAACAACAATCTGAGTAATAAAAAGGGCTATCTATTGACAAAAAGGGTTTTCCTTGTAAAAGTAAAGGTACTTTTACAAGGAATTGCTTCCCATAAAGTAGAGGTAGAGAGAGTGAGAAGCCATGAGAAAAAAGTATCTTTTTTTATTTAGTTCTTTGCTAATTTTTACGGCTGTCGAAATAGAACCAATTCAAACATTGGCGACACCTATTTATAATCCCTTAGAACCAACGGAAGAAATTCAACCAAAACCAGAATCAATCACCCCTCAGGAAAAGTCAGAACCGGAACAACCTGCGCCAACCCCTCCGGAAGATCAAAAAACTACGGTTCCTTCTGAAGAAAAAAAGCCTTCACCCAAGAAAAAAGACAAACCTGTGGAGAAACCGGCAATGTCAAAAGAAAAAAAGAAACAAACAAAAGAAACAACGGCTCATCCCTTACAAGTGAATAAAGATTTTGTCTTTCCTAACGGACTTGGTGCAGGCGGCGATGAAGAATCTGAAAGCTATTTAGCAGCGGTTGGGTACTTTCTTTCAGGAAATGGATTGTATGGGAAAAAAATGGATGTGAGAGAAGTCTATGATATTGATGATGTTTTTAAATAAAGTGGATAAAAGAAAAATCGCCTTATTTCAGTTACTGGAAAATGCACCGATGTTAACAGAGTCAAAAGAAACCGTAATGCAGGAGTTAGAATTATCTGAATTTATCGTGAACAAAACGGTCGCTGAATTAAATGCCGATTTTATTGAATTTGGTTTATCAGAGGATTTTCAAATTGTGAGCGATGGTATTTTCTTAACGCTTAATGAATCAGGAACGGAAACTTCCGCTACTTTGATTGATTGCTATATTAAAGAGTCGTTACGTTTTGCTATGTTTCAAGATTTCTTTTTTCAGCGTTTTGATTCTGTAAATGAGTTTGCTTTAGAACACTTTGTTAGTCACACATTGGCTTATAAGGAGTTCAAGGAATTAAAGAAAATGCTGGAAAATTATCAAATTACAATTAATAAAGAATTTCACTTGGTGGGAAATGAAACCAATTTACGCGAAGTAACAACACTGGTTTTTTTACAATTATACCAACGTGATTTTTCATTGTACGGTAAAAAAGTTTTAGAGCAGATTCGGAACTTTGAGCTATTTTTTTCTGAGAAGGTTCATCTTAATCAGCGTGCAGGCTATGCACAAGCTAAATGTTTTCATTTTTTGGCGGTTTCTTTAGTACGAACGCAGCAACAGTTTTATGTAGAGAAAAAAGTAGATTCGCAAGTGTTAAAACAATTAGCCGGTGACAATCAGCAGAATGTTTTCAATTGGTTAGAGAGTCTTCAAGTCCCAGAACCACAACGAACAAACGAAGGCAATTATTTACTCTTATTTTTAATTGCTGAAGAGTGGCTTCAAGTAGCTTCAGCAGCACTTTGCCAAAGATTTGCAGAAATTCAACAATTGAATCGTGACTTGTTAAGCTATTTAAAAATACAATTTCAGCTTTCCGAGGAAGTCCTGCAAGGTTTTGAACAAAAAGTAACAATCGTACATTTTAAATTGTTCCATTTTCCAATAGAAGCAAACTATAGTTATCGCAAAATGGATATAACCTACTTTGCAGAAACGTATACAGAGTATTTTTCTGCTAGTCGACAATTTATTCAAGAACAAAAAACGAATCCCGCTGTTTGGGATGCCAGACAGTTTTTATTTTATCGGTATCTGTTGTTAATGGTGGATGCGTTACCATTGAAAAAAGTTTTGGCTCCGATTACATTGTGTGTCGACTTTTCCTTTGGTGAAGCCTATAATCGTATGATACAAAAAAATATTGAAAAAATTACGGAATGGAATATCATTTTCAAAGCACATGTAGATGAAAGTGTACAATTAATTTTATCGGATATTCATTTTGTCGATTGGCCTGAGATTACCCAAATTATTTGGCTAGCGCCACCACGTCCTGTTGATTGGTCGCATTTTATTAAAACGCTGAGTGCACTAAGACCGCACTCGGGAGAAGAAAACAAGGTCGGGACAGCACCGCTTAGCTCCGAGAAATAAGAAGAAATTTCCGGAAATTGTTCTTTAATTTTTGGATAATTTCGGCTTATTTCCGAAGGAGCTGGTTCTGTTCCCGCCGTTTATCAGATTTTGAGCGTGGAGCAAAAATCCAAAGTGATTTTTGTACCGCGCTTTTTCTTTTAGAATATAAAAATTAAAAATAATAAAAAAGTTGAAACTTTTTATGCTTGTGATTCGTCTATATAAGTGTACAGGAAAGGAGGTTCCAGAAATCGATGGTTTTCGATGGTTGGAAAAGAAAAAAACAAATTCGCGCGTTAGAAACGCTTGTGGATACCAAATATGAAAAAATGTATCGCATTGCCTTTAACTATACACATTCGAAAGAAGATGCCTTGGATGTGATTCAAGAAAGCTTTGAAAAGGCACTGAAGGCCATCCAAAAAGGACCCGATATTAAGGATTTTGAAGCGTGGTTCTTTCGAATTCTGCTTTCTGTAGCGACAGATTATTGGCGTAAAAAGAAACGAGAAGCTGTTCATATTGAAAAAGATGAACATGTGTTAGCCCTTTTAAATAATCCCCAACGCAGTTTTTTAGAAATTGAAGAAATTATTAATCAATTAGATAGTCCCAATCGTGAAATTATTCTATTAAAATTTTTTGAAGGATTTACGCTAAAAGAAATCGCCTTGATCCTGGATATTAACGAAAACACGATTAAAACGAAGATGTACCGCAGTTTGAATGAACTCCGAAGTCTATTGAATTAGTAAAAGAAAGGAAGCGAAAAAATAATGGAAGATTTTGTAAAAAGCGTTGTTAAAAACTTTTCAAAAGAATACCGCCAACAACCGTTGCCAACGGATCTACAAGCGGAAGTCAAAGCGCGTTTTCATAAAGAGAAAAAGCGGTACACCTGGCTTCGTTTTAGAAACCGCTCACTGCAAAGTAGTGTAGTGGTGGCTTGTGGCTTTGTCTTATCAGTCAATTTGTTTCCAGGTTTTAGTGAAGCAGCCCGCAACATTCCTGTGTTAGATAAAATTGTTCAATTAGTCACCATAAAAACGTTGACAGCGAAAAAACAGGAAAGTGAAGTAAACATCGATGTCCCTAAAATCCAAACATCCCAAGAATCTTCAGTAGCCGACACGCTCAACAAAAAATACTTGAAAGAAGCCCAAACAGAATTTCAACAAGTCAAAGGGCAATTGTTTGATGGTTCTCGTGTTTCAGTCACTGGAGATTATGAAAAAGTCGTGGACGACCGTCGCTTCCTAGTGGTCAAACGAACCTTCACAGAAATTAAAGGCAGTTCTGCGACGACAACAAAATATGACACCATCGATAAACGAGCCAATGTTGTCGTTTCACTCCCCTTAATTTTTAAAAATGATTTTTACATTGATGTCATTAGTAGTGAAATTAAACAACAAATAGCAGACCAAATGAAGAACGATAGCAATAAAATATACTGGTCCGAAAAAGAGGATGCCCCCAGTGATGTTCAACCCTTCAAAAAAATTAAAAAGGACCAACCTTTCTATATCAATGAAAAACACCAATTAGTGATTGTGTTTCCTCAAGGAGAGATTGCGCCTTACTATATGGGCACCCCTGAATTTGTGATCCCTAATCAAGTCATTGAGAATGAATTGGCAGCGCCTAATTATTTAAAATAAACTCAGCAAAAAACACGCGACAGTTTTAAGAAATGTCGCGTGTTTTTAACTGACCTAACCAAGTCAGTTGCGGTTTTACTGAGAGAAGCGTACACTAGAATTAAGCATAACAAGAAAGGGCGAATGGCAATGGAAAAATCAGAAAAAATTAGTATTTTACAAGATGTGGTTAAAATTAAATCTGTAAATGGAAACGAAGAAGAAGTGGCAATCTATTTACAAAATCTTTTGAAGAAATATGAGATCCCTTCTGAACTTGTTTCTTATGCACCAAATCGTAGTAGTTTGGTTGCTTACCTAGGTGAAAACCGAGAAAAAGTCTTAGGGTTTAGTGGCCACATGGACGTGGTTTCTGAAGGGGACGAAAGTCAATGGACTTTCCCGCCATTTGCGGCCCATATTGAAGGAAATAAATTGTATGGCCGTGGCGCAACGGACATGAAAAGCGGCTTAGTCGCAATGGTTTTAGCAATGATTGAATTAAAAGAAAAGGAAGTTCCATTAAAGGGAGCGGTTAAATTTTTAGGTACAGTTGGTGAAGAAGTCGGTGAGCTAGGTGCTGGCCAATTAACTGAAAAAGGCTATGCGGATGATTTAAGTGCCTTAGTCATTGGAGAACCAACCAATTATAACTTGATGTATGCGCACATGGGTTCAATTAACTATTCTGTTGTGTCGCACGGAAAAGAAGCCCACAGTTCGATGCCAGAAGAAGGCATTAACGCGATTAATAATTTGAACGAATTTATTACAGAAGCAAACCAACAAATGGCGGAAGTCACAGCAAACTATGAAAATCCTGAATTAGGTCGAACGATTCACAATGTAACCGTCATTAAAGGTGGCACACAAGTGAACAGTATTCCAGGTCAAGCAACCTTGCAAGGGAATATCCGTTCAATTCCAGAATTCAGCAACGACCAAGTCATTGCATTATTACAAAAAATTATCGATGAATTGAACAAAAAAGAAAAACATCAGTTAGAATTAACGATTGATTACAATAAAATTCCTGTAAAAGCTGAGAAAGATTCTGCGTTAATTCAAGCCATTCAAGCCCAATTTGATCAACCATTACCATTAGTGACAAGCGCTGGGACCACAGACTTAGCTGAATTTACTAAATCAGACAATACATTTGATTGCGTTGTCTTTGGACCAGGTGTGACCACTACTGCACACCAAGTCGACGAATATGTCGAAATTGATAATTATTTAGATATGATTGATAAGTATCAAGCGATAGCAAAAAGTTATTTAAATTAAAAAAATGTCGCGCCTGAATCATAAAAATCAGGTGCGACATTTTTTTATAAGGTTTATTCCACCACAGTCCATTCATTTAAGGTTTTGCCGTTCTCATCAACTAGCTCTAACCAGCTGTTTGTTCCAGCAAAATAGAGAAACAAGCCGACTTCATTAACGCTTTTTAAGACGATATCTTCCGTTGTGACAAAGTCTTTAAATTGGCCCTTGCGTTCATCACGAAGTTTTTCACCAAATCTAGCGGAGAAACCGACAGACCCGTCTTTATTTAAAGGGGCTTCGGGCATCATTGTCGCGCCAGCTTTAATAAGCATTTCATTGCGCTTTTGCCAAAAAACAGTTGCTTTGCTTTGTCGAGTATCAATATAAAAAGGAATTTGGCTGACTTCTTTTGTCCATTTGTGGCGTGCTTTGGCTGGTCTGGCTTTCTTCGGCGCCGGTTTTTTAAACAGAGAGTAGCCAAAACGTTCCAAGATAAAGGTGACTGTTTCTTTATAGTTAGTCACTGTCGCTACCGCACTTTTCGGAATTTTGACTGTCGTTGGGGTCGCTTCCAATGTTAAACCACTTTCTTTCGCATCATCTAGGAAAGCTTGCGCTAAATAGGCAAGTTCTGTGTCCCAAGTCGGTTTCAACAAAATCGAGTGATCAAAAGAAACTTCTTTATATGTAGCTTTTTCTTCAGCAAGTCCTAAAGCAACTAGTTGGTTATCTCTTAGCAAGAAAAGAATCGCTGCCTCTTTTTTCGGTAATTTAGTTGTTTGTTCAATGATTAAGTGGGCCTGATCGGCTAAATCAATGAGTGTCTTTGTTTTTTTTAGATCAACGGTTAAATGTAAGTCCATGAAGTCTACTCCTTTATCGTTAGTTTCTTCATTGTATCATGAAACAGCGTCTTCGTCTTTTAACGAGTCAGCAACCTTACAATATTGTTTGAAACAAAAAGAAGCTTTCGTGGTATACTTACTCACATACATAATTTTTAATGAGGAAAGTAGAGGAACAAGAATGAAAACACTTGGCAATATTTTATGGTTCATCTTTGGCGGCTTTTTTGGTGGCTTATCTTGGCTATTCGCAGGCGTGATTTGGTGTATTACAATTATCGGTATTCCGATTGGTTTACAATGTTTTAAATTAGCGGGGTTGAGCTTTTGGCCGTTTAAAAAGCGAGTCGTGTATAGTGATAGCGGCGTATCTTTGGTGGTAAACATTATTTGGCTGATTATCAGTGGACTACCATTAGCAATTGGGCATTGTATTAGTGGCTTGTTGCTTTGTCTGACAATCATCGGTATTCCGTTTGGGCAACAATCCTTTAAATTGGCGAAATTAGCGTTAATGCCGTTTGGGGCCCGTGTTGTTTCAACAAATGATTTTTATTTTGAATAGTCAGAGGTTTCTCATTGACAAATAAAACGAAACAGCGTATTCTGTAAATGTAACAAATAACGTTACATTTAGTTTGGAGTGATTAGACATGGCCATGTCAACGAAATTAAGTGTTGCGATTCATATTTTAAGTTTGATTGAAACAGGTCCTCAAGAACAAGTGACTTCTGAATACATTGCTTCGAGCGTGAATACGAATCCAGTCGTTGTTCGACGACTAATGAGCCAGTTAAAAAAAGCCGGCTTGATTCATTCCATGCGTGGAGCCAATAAAAATACCTTATTAAAGAAACCAGAAGAGATCTCACTGTATGAAATTTATACAGCGGTTGAATTGGAACGAGAGATTTTCAATATCCATCAAAATCCTAATCCAAACTGTTCCGTTGGGGCAAATATCCAATCGGTACTAGAAACTGAATTTACTAAAGTGCAACAAAAAATGGAAGAAGAATTGAAAAGCATCACCTTAGCAGATGTGATTCATGAAATAGAAGTTAAGAGAGATAAGTAATCTCTCTACTTTTAAAGTATTAAATGTAACTATTTTAGTTCTATTTAAAAATGAAAGGATGATTTACATGAAAGTAGCAGTATTAGGAGCAACAGGAAAAGAAGGACAATTACTTTTAGCAGAAGCTAAACGTCGCGGGATGGACGTGACAGCCATCGTTCGTAATGCCTCAAAAATAACAGATGGCACACCGACCATTGAAAAAGATGTTTATCAATTAACAACAGAAGATATTCAAGCGTTTGATGTATTAATTAGTGCCTTAGGATTCCCTGATGTGCAAGATTTCCCAAAATCTACCCAGCATTTGATTGAGATTTTAACCAATCAAAAAACGCGCTTGTTTGTCGTTGGGGGCGCTGGAACCTTGTATGTGGACCCAGAACACACAACTCAATTAAAAGATACACCATCATTTCCAGCAGAAATTCAGCCATTAGCTTCGGCGATGGGCGAAGCTTTAAACTTATTGAAAGAAGCTCAAAACATCCACTGGACCTATATTAGTCCTGCAGCCATGTTTGATGCTGAAGGTCCTGCGACAGGCCATTATGAAGTCGCTGGCGAAGAATTAACAACCAATAGTCAAGGTGACAGCTACATTAGTTACGCAGACTACGCCGTTGCCATGTTAGATGAAGTGGAAAGTAATGCACACCCAAATCAACGAATTAGTGTGTATCAATAAAAGAAAAAATTATTAATACAAAAAATATACTAAGATTAGAGGTATCCTCTAGGGCTGTTTTAAGCGTATAGTTGGTTGTAAAAGGAAGACCGACCACACTCTCTAGGACTGTGAGTACAAACAAAAAATGATCTCCTTCACTGTCATTTAAAATCTGGTTTAAGTATGGTAGGCTTCGAGACCGTGTGTAGGAGATGAAAATCATGTATGTACTTGCTTTAGATGTCTCAATGGGAAAAAGTTATGCCGTTAAAAAAGCTCCGCTCAAAAAGCTTTAACGAAAGCACAAGCTTTACTTTCGTTGGCATAAAATACCTATCTAGCAGAGTCTGGACAAACGTCAATGAGGTCTAACCCGCCCTCACCAACTACAATGAAAACAATCGACCTACAAACAATTTTTCTGTCATATTAAAACTGTCAGAAGTGGTTTGTAGGTCGATTAATAATCGAGTTTCTTTTCCAAGTTACCTTGAGGGACAAACTAAATCATTATACTTATTTGTATCAAACATTAGCTCATAGAATCTGCGTATAAAAAGTATTTACAAAATAAAAAGACCATAGTAACCGAGAATGATTAATATGGGATATATCAATATTGTTTGACTACGTAACTAAGTGAAGGTAGTCTTTTTTGTTTTTAGAGTGAAGTTGTCGTATAAAAAATAGGGCGAATTTCTTTTTCCAGCTCATTAACTTACGTTATGAGAAAAAATCAACGGTTCTAACATCCAATATAGCTCTGTTCCAATGGACAGAGGTATTCCAGGATAAAAGGTAAAGAATGTGATTATTGATCATCTAATCCATCATTCTAAAATTTTATCAATCAATAAGAAATCTTATCGAATGAAAGATTACATGGAAACGAAGGGCCTCGATATTGAAAAATAGCAGAGAGCCAAAACATACATCTTTATATGGCCCTTGACACTGAATAGATTTTGACTATAAAAGTGGTTTAGTATTTTAGATATATTTAATTTTAGTTTCATGTCAATATTTATTGACACCGCTATTTATCGGGGCAAAAGCACCGCCAGCTAAAAAGGAAATTGATACAGCTACAGTAAAATCACTTTTTTGTAAATTATACGTGTAAATGATCTTGACCTGACAAAAAAACAGTAAGTCAGATTAAGATCATTAAAAATAAATCGACAAAACAATTATCTATTTTAATTTTATCAAAATATTACAAAGCTTATCGAAATGATTAATAGGAAAAAGACAAAAGAGATTAGAAAAGCAAGCAGGTTTTTTTCAAGGAAAAAATTTTTTCTTGAGGGTGAAGTTGTAGATTTCAGAGAATCATAATGTAGAATATTTAGCAATTCATTGTAGGACTTAATGTTGATTCTTCTTCTTATTATTTCAATTTTGAAACCTATATATGCTATTAAACTACATTCAAAAACAGGTATCAATAATCCTTTCAACCCCCAAAATTTAAAAGTAATACCAATGGAAATCATTGTTACGATGGATACTAAAAATAAAATCCAAGTTAAAGAAATCATTTTTTTTACTTCGTTACTCATTTCAATTGCTCCTTTCAGATAATAATATATACGTTACAAGTGTAGCATATACAAAAATAAGAAGGATTAATAGCGTAATAGTTTTATTTAGTAAAGACTATAAAGGTTTTTTACATTTTAATTTAAAAGAGTTAGCAAGAAATAAATAGAGAAAAAACTAATCAAACCCATGATGAGAATAATAAATAAGAAGTTCAACTTGTTGAATTTTTTTAAATAAGATTTCTCTGGTGTTTGCCTAAGAAAAAATGTTAATAGACAGGCAAAAATTATATTTAATAGCAAAAAAGGAAAAACAAGAAAATATTTACTCATTTTTATAGACATGAAAATACTTGAAATCAATACACAAATTGAAATAAAAATTATAAATATAATTTTAGCTGTAAATGTAAATTCGGTGTGTTGCTTTTTAATTTCTGAGATATCTTCTGATAGAAAAACCTCTAATGGTACATCAAAAAAATTACTGATTAGTACTAAATTTTCCATTTCTGGTCTAGTTCGTCCATTCTCCCAGTTCGAAATTGTTTGTCTAGAAACTAATAGTATTGATGAAAGTTCAACTTGAGACAGATTTTTTTCCATTCTATATTTTCGAATTTTTTCTCCAGTATTCATAAAAACCTCCGTTGATAAAAGAATTAACCATTTGTATAATATGTTTTGCATATGTAAAATGTATAACAAATGGTACTTTATTTTTTATATTATCATGATAACATGAAGATGTGTTAACACGCTATATAATTTTTGAAAGGAAGGGATTGTATTATGGAAGCAGAAAAAATTGTTGGTATGCAATTTGAAGATTTATCCAAAGAAGAGATGAACTTTATTGCTGGAGGAAATAATAACGCTAGAATTTCTCCGACTATTGTTACTCCTGTCACACCATACACAAGTTATGTTGCATCAGCGGCTGGCTCTGCAGCTTTGTCAGCTGTTAGTGGTCTTGTCTCATATACTAAAAAATGTTTTTAATATGAAAGGGAGAGATTATATTGGATGAAAAACAATTAGACTCGTTAGTAGGTCAAAAATTTGAAGATTTATCAAAAGAAGAAATGAACTTTATTGCTGGTGGAAACGATAACGCTAGAATTTCACCTACAATTATTCTTTCTGCTGCCACTGTAGCAAGTGCTGCAAGTTCATTCGTAGGATCGTATACATTGTCTGCTTTTACAAAGTGCAGATAATAAAGTGTTTTTAATTGATAAGTAGAAATAAAAATATATGTTTCATTCTATTTGTTGGAATTTGAAATGTATGGAATTAAATTCAACGAATTTAATTCCATACATTTTTTAAAACAATAATTATATACATAATACTTTAGGAGGGGGATTTATGAACTGTTTTGACAAGGGGAAAGCATTAACTATAGAGGAAAGAATGAGTTTAATTAAGAACAAAATATTTGATGATAAAAATAGTAGCAACATTCAAAGATGGCTTAATAGAAAAACAACTGTGGATAGTGAACTTTTCAGTAAGATTCTAAATATCAATAATTGGAAACTAGAGGAATTTAACCATTGTATAGACGAAAATTTTAAAATAGATTCTTACAGTGACAGAGTGACGTACTCTGATTTCGATAGCTTGATAGCATCTATAGAGGATCAAAATAACTTACCTAGTACCTATGTTAAATTAATCAGACCATTTTTAACAAAACTAGAGAACGGCTTAATTGTTGATTTTCAGGATAAATTATCGGAAAAAGCTATAGAAAATATTTTCGATTGTTTAGCTAGTCGATTAATAAATCTAAGTTTAAAAGTCTTTGTGTTAGAAATGGATTTTATTAAAAATAGCAATGGACTTCATGGTGAAACATCAAAAGAAAGATTTATAAATTTTATAGATTTGTATGATGATAAAGAAAAATTGTTGAATCTGTATCAAAAATATCCAGTAATGACAAGAAAATTGAGTATAACAACCTTATATTTTATTGATTTCATGAATGAATTTCTGAATAATTTATTTCAATCATGGGATTCAATTGAAGATACATTCTTCGATACAGAAGAAAAAATATATGTAGAAAGTTTGATATTTGAAAAAGGCGATACTCATGAAAAAGGGAAAAGTGTTGTTATTATAGAGTTTAATTTGGGAAAAATTGTTTATAAACCCAGAAACTTATATATAGAAAAGAATTTTCAGAAAATTATAAAGTTCTTTTCTTATAGTAATGGATTTTTAAATATGGATATCCCAAAATCTTTGTATAATTCTACATTCACTTTTGTTCAATTTATCGAGCAAGAACCTTGTAATAATGAAGAAGAAATTGAAAGATTTTATCAACGATATGGTCAGCTAATTGCATTAATCTATTTAACTAATGGTAGTGATATTCATTTTGAAAATGTAATTTCTCATGGAGAGTATCCTGTTATAGTTGACTATGAAACTTTGTTTTCGGTTCCTATAAAACTTGAAGGAAGACAAGAAAATATATTCAGTGAAATTGTGGGGTTTATTAGAAATTCTGTATCGTCTAGTATTATGCTACCGGGGAAAATGCAATTAGATTCAGAAGGAAATAGCGTTGATATTAGTGGGCTTAGTGGGAAAACTCAAAAATTAGAAAAAAAAATGTACGTTCCAAAAAATTTAGACAATGATAATGCAAAATTTGTATTAGAGAATGTCATTTTAGAAGGCAGTAATAATAATGTGTTCTATAAGGATAAACTTATTAACTATCAAGATTACTATAAAGAAATTATTGCTGGTTTTAGTAATGTAATGGACTTCTTTTTGGTTAATAAAGAAGAATATCTGAATCTAATTGAAGGCATGGAAAATAATACAATTAGAATATTAGCAAGAAATACGAACACATATGCTCAATTTTTGGAGTTTACTAAACACCCAAACTGTTTAAAAGATTTTGTTGAGTTAGAAAAGATATTGGAAAATTTATATACATTCCCTTATGAAAATAAACAGATATCTCAATTAGAGTATAAAGATATGGTTTTTGATGATATCCCAATATTTTTTTCAAAGCTAGATGAGAATTGTATCTACAATTCAGAAGGAGTTAGGATACAAAATGTTTTTGAAAATACTCCTAGAATATTTTTAATTGATAAAATTAAAAATATTGATTCAGAAAATATTGCTAAACAGATAGGGATTATTATGATGAAAATCAAAGGTGAAGAGGGAGTTGTAAAACAAGATGTATCAAGTTTAGTAATAAGTAAGGAGGATAGTTACCTACAGATAGCTGAAAAATTAGCTGAAAAACTAATTGACTCAGCTTATATCGACAAAAATGAAGAATATATGACTTGGTTGGTTATAAATGATGGTGTAGTTGATGAATTTGATTTAGGTGCTTCAAAAGTCAATTTTTATGATGGGTTAATAGGAATTGCATCATTGTTTAAATCGTTATATAAAGTAACAGGAAAAGTAAAATATCAAAGATATTTTGATTATTTAGTGAAAACTACGATGGATCTTTTAGATACTATGCAAACAGATAGTGCTTATGTAGGGTTTCATTCATTTTTACAATTGTTTTCTATAATCGAAAAAGAAGATACTAACTATGAAAGAATTACACATTATTTGAACCTGTTACAGCAAAATTCTCAAAATTTTTTAGAACGTGAGGGTACAGTAGACTGGTTATTAGGTTATGGAGGTATAATCCCATTATATATTGATGTGTATAAGAAAACCAAAGATAATCAATATTTAGAAATCGCTATTTTTTTGGGTAACAAATTGATAATGTTTGCTGAAAAAGATACAAATGTAATGAAAAATATTGGTATAGGTCATGGCATTTCAGGCTTACTTATATCTATGGTTGAACTATATAAAGTTACCAAAGATAGGCAATATTTAGAATATATTAAAAAATTAAATGAAAGAATGTCTATTTCTCTAGTTCAGGAAAATGAAGATGTTGTATCTTGGTGTAATGGAATATTAGGTTATCTATTGGGACAATCTTACCTTCACAAAAATAATATTAAGAGTGCATTATCTGATAAAGAAAAACAAAGATTACTATTAAAAATTAAAAATCAATACTTGGAATCTGACTGTTTATGTCATGGTAATTGTGGGATAATTCAATTTTATATTGATTTGTATTTATTAGAAAACTCTGATAAATATTTGGAACATGCAAAAAAAATAGGTAACAAAATGATTTCTGAAATTATTAAAAACGAATATATACAAATAAGAGAGTTTGAAGGGTTTGATAATATTGGTTTATTTAATGGCATATCTGGTGTTGCATATACCTTGGTTAAGCTATTAGAACCAGAGAATGTTCCGTCAGTTTTTGTTTAAAAATATGAATTATGAGGAGATTATTATGAAAAAAATACTAGCAATTATCGGTTCAAGAGATAAAAATAGTGAAACTCTAAGCATAGTAAATAGAATAAAAGAAACGGTTCAGGATTTGAATGCTTCTTTTGAGTTTGAAATTATTACTCCCTATGATTATAATCTAAATTTTTCCGATAGCCCTAGATTAGCGTTTATAAAAGGAGCAGATACAAATGAACAAGATGAAAGAGATGATTCTAAAAAAATAAAAGCAAAGATAGAAAATGCTTCACTTGTTATTCTAGCGAGTCCAACTTATTTTGCTAATGTATCTGCAGATATTAAACTTTTCATTGATCGTTTTTGTCATTTAGCACATTTGTTTTATTTTGCAAAAAAACCATGTATCACTGTGGTAACGTCAGATGGAAATGGTCATATTCAAACTTCCAACTATTTGAAATCTTTTTGTGATGGATTAGGAATGGTTAGAGTACAAGAAATTATATCAATAAGGAGTAATCCTATTTCTGAGAATGAAATAGAAGCATCTGTAAGAGAAGGACTAAAGTATATAAGTAATCCTCAAAAGATTTCACCTAATTTAAGTATGGAGATGTCGTTTCAACACTGGAAAAAATCTATTTCAAAACAGAATGAAACGTTGTCAGAATATAGGTATTGGGAGAATAGTGGGTTATTTTCATGTAATAGTTTAGAAGAATATTTCGATAGATATAGGTAAATACTCATGAAAAATATAAAAGTAGTTTATCAAAACGAGCATAGTGAATGTGGTATAGCAGTAGTAACAAGCATTTTAAACTTTTTTGGATCTAGAGTTACTATAAATGATTTACGTGATAAATATGGAAGTCCTAAAGGTGGTTTAACTTTTGGGAATATGAATTATATTATGAAAAAATTTGGTTTAATATATCATGGAATAAAAATAAATGATACTGACTATTTGAAAAATCAAAAAAAGCCAGTTATTCTTTTTTGGGATAATAACCATTTTGTAGTTTTTTATAAATATAAAAGAGGTCATTTCTATGTAATGGATCCAAAATTAGGAAAAGTTGTTTACACAAAACACGAATTTGAAGAACATTTCTCCTTATATGCGCTTGTGTTTAAAGAAATTAATTATAATGATGGAAAAAAAGAAATTAAAATAAATTTGAAAAACAAGACCAAAGAGTTAATTTGTAGTCTATTACGTAGTACAAAATCGATAATTATACTTATGATATTTGTAATTTTTTTATCTAAGATGTTATCATTGATAGTTCCTGTTTTGACTCAAAGGTTAATAGATAATTATCAGATATTAGCAAATTTGTCTTTAGCTACTTTAATAGGGGGAACGATTTTAATAGCAGGAATATATTACTTGATAACAGTCTCTTATAGTTTATTGTTAACGAAATTGCAACTTAGCTGGAGTAAAAAATTATCTAATAAATTTATGGAAAAAGTTTTTATAAAGTCGTTAAATTTTTTTGTGAACAGATCATCAGGTTCAATGATTTATAAAGCTAATTTAATCACTATGGTTCAGCAAATGCTTTCAAAAAATACAATCGAAAATATCATAGATTATTTATTTATGATTGTATATTTCATTTATTTAACTAATTATTCAAGTAAATTGACAATAATTACTATCATATTTTGTTTATTAATATTAATTAATTCCCTAACATATTCTAAAATAAATTATAAAATCAATGGAAGAGTTATAGAGTACCAAAGTGAAATTCAATCCTTGTATGTTGAAATATTTTCTGGAATGGAAACAATAAAATCCTTAGGAAAAGAGAAGGTTTTTTTTACAAGGTGGTCTAACATATTTAGTAACAGTTTGAAAAGTTTGAGTCAACAAGGAAAAGCAGCAGCATGGTTATCCGGAATTTCTACTACGCTACTTTTTACTTTACCTATTATTATTCTTTTTTTTGGTATACATGAAGTTCAGGCGAACCAAATGTCTTTAGGTCAACTAATTGGTTTTACAACCTTGATAGCATATTTTATTGAACCATTTTCTACGATGATTGGTTCTATTTCTCAAATTTTAATTTTGAAATCATATCTTAACCAAATATCAGACGTCACAAACACAGATTTCTATAATGAAATTAATGGTAAAAAGAAGTTTGAAAGATTTGAAAATTTAAAAATGAATAATGTAAACTTTTCTTTTTCAGAATTCGAAAAGAATGTAATTTCAAGTGTGAATTTAGAAATAAAAAAAGGAGAGAAAGTTGCAATAGTTGGTAAAAGTGGAAGTGGAAAAAGTACACTCTTAAAACTAATTTGTGGATTGTTTATTCCTAGTGAAGGACAGGTTATTTATAATAATGAAGAAATATCTAGTTTTGATAAAAGTAGTTTGAGAAATAAAGTTGGATATGTAACACAAAGTTCAATAGTATTTGGTAATACGCTAGAGGAAAATTTGATGGTAGGTGACGAATCGCCTATTGTTGTTAAAGAAGTATTGACTGCTACAGGAATAAACGAACTGGTAGATAATGATATGCTCGGATTGAATACAATAATATCAGAAAATGGAATGAATCTTTCTGGAGGTCAAAAACAGAAGATTTCCATTGCAAGATGCTTATTAAAAAATCCAGATGTAATTATTATGGATGAACCGACTAGCTCATTAGATAATGTATCAGAAAAAAAAATAATGGATTATATTTTAAATAATTGTAAAACTAGTGTGATTGTGGCACATAGGTTGAATACAATAAAAAATATGGATAGGATAATTGTTTTAGATAAGGGTAGAGTTGTAGAGGAAGGTAATCACGAACAATTGTTAGAAATGCAAAAAGTATATTATTCTTTATATAATGAGATGTAATGCTTGAGATACTCTTTAGAGGATAGGGCAGATAACAGAATAAATGCTGTTGCTGCAGTCTATAAGGATGAAAGCAAAGACTTGATTAGAGAAAGTAATACACATAGATGTGGCGTATGTGGAGAAGAAAAAACTTGTACAACTATTTTAGACTTTGATAATTTAATTAGAAAGAATATGCTTAATATTAAATATGATTATAAATTTAATCAATGTGTGGCATTGTATGATAGAAAAGAAGAATTTAATCTTGTTAAAAGAATGTAGTTTTGCCAAAGTAATCATCGAGTTTTATTATGTTCTTTGCTGTGCAATTAATTTATTTTGGTTACGAACATTAGTAACGAGTATTTAATATAATATAGTGAAGCTAATTTACTTAAAAGTTTGATATAAATTCCAATAAACAGTGTTTTTCAACTCTATAAAATTCAGGAACAGTCAACCAAGGCTTAAAAAAGCAGCAAACAAAAGAAAAGTCCCTTGTCAAACGTTAATTTTGCAAGGGATTTTTGATAGGAAACCATATCATTTTTTATGAAAATCAAGCTCTTTAGCAACTGGAAGATGTTGGTTTATAGGCGCTCCCCATCCATATCATGTTGGCTCTTTATTCCCACTCGACAATAACAACTGTTGGACACCACATGCTAATTTCTGTATGAATGTTTCAGAAATATATTTTGTTTTATATCTTGAAAATTCTATAAGCTGCTTCAAATAAACGTTTTACAGATTTAGAGGTAATCACTATCACTATTTTCTGTACAGATGTTCCGGGGTGCTCCTCCTATGTGTACTAACGATGTATTGACCGGGCCGTATTTTTTTAGTATAAAGTATGAATGGAGGTAGTTATATGTTTTGATCAACAACAACATTTAGAATTCTTGATGATGAAATTGACTTAAAAACCTTACGAAACGCAATGGAAATTTCCAAAGAGAAAAAAGAGATTGGTATTTCTCAAGAGCAAATGGAGAAGTTGTTGAATAGCGCTATAGAATTGGAAACTATCGAATACTGGCTAATATTTGTGATTCTAAAGTTGTGATACAAATATTTTCAATAGGTCATAAGGGCACCATTTATAAAGAATAATTTATTGTAGTGACAAAAATCTGAAAACAAAAAATAGTATGAAAAGAAAGGCTATAAACTTTTAAGTTTTGCATATAAACGAATCTATTTAACAAAGTATTCTATAAACTTGAATGAGTGAAGAAATTAAAACATACTAAGATTAGAGGGTAAATTCACCCGTCGATGAATTCACCCTCTAATCTTAGTATGTTTTTTTTTGTTTGATTAATTATTACTAATGTATTTACTGTTTGGGTGCTCGGTATCCTGCTGCTTCTGCTTCTTCAACAGTAGAGAACCAAGCTACTGGATTCGTAGTTCTATTATAATATCTACTTCCAGGTACATGATAAATTCCATTACGTGACCCTTTAATTAAGGCGTTACCGCTTGGTGCTTCCGCAGCAGCCGTCTCGACTTCCGCAGGCGCCTGTGCGGCTTGTTGCGCCTCTGCTTCAGCTTGCGCTTTTGCTGCCGCTTCGGCTTGTTCTTTTTGCGCTTTTTCAGCGGCTAGTTTCTGAGCTTCTGCTTCTTTTCGTTGTTTTTCTTTGTGGGCATCTAATTGAGTTTTAACAACGGCTACCCGTTTTGTTAAAGCTTGATTTGGGGAGTTTAAAGCGTCAATTTGTTTGACCGCTTCATTATAGTAAGCTTCATTGGTTGGTTCTTGTTCAGCTTTTTCAACAGCGGCAGTTGCACTGGCGACTAATTGTTCATTTTTTTCTTTTTCAGCGATAGCGGTTTGAACAGTCGTTAATCGTTGTTGAAATCCTTCTTTACCAACTGGGGCAGCAGCTACTAATTTTTCAGCTGCTTGATAATCGCTTTTACTTTTAGATTTTTCAGCAGTTGTAACTGCTTCATCAACAGGTACTGCTTCTTTGATTTTTTCAAGGCGATCATTGTATTCCTCGTATTCTTGACTTAATGAAGATACTAAGGTTGCGGCTTCATCATAGTTTTTCTGAGAAGGTTGTTTTTCAGCGTAAGCTAAGGCTTTTTCTGTTTTGGCCAATTCTTGTTCAGAATCTGTGATGCTTGCAATAAATTCTTTTGATGGTGTGACTTCGACTGATTTTTCAACTTTGGTATCTTTCTTCTCAGCCACAAAGGTGATTTTTTGCGTTTTTTCATCGGACAGTTTTACTTTGTAAGCAAACGTTTTGTCTTTTGTTTTTACTTCCTTGCCATTGGCCGTTAGTTTGCTGTTGCCGTCGTATTCGCCTTTGATGGTGGCTGAGCCATTGGCATCGGTTTCAACACTCTCTGCATCAAGTGAAAGCGTTGGGGAAGAATCTGTCGTGGCAACCCCACCAATAAATAGAGCGGCACTTGCTAATGCGGCATAGCCATATTGTTTTTTCGGTTGTTTCTTGATTAATGCTTTGATAGTCAGACCCCCGCTGACAAGTAACCCTAATAGACCCAAAAGTACTAATACTACACTCATTCATTTCTCTCCTTTCGATATAACGTTATTATACAATGTATTGTGAGAAAATGAACATTTTTTTCGTAATAATTAATAAATTTCCTGATAAAAAAATTATTTCCTGAAGCTCAAATTCTTTTGTAAAAATTTTGTTGTGCTAAAATGGAAAGTGAGTTTAACTACGTATGTTATTAGAGAAGGGGAAATCAATGAAAGCAGAAATCATTGCAGTCGGAACAGAGTTATTACTTGGACAAGTAGTGAATACCAACGCCACCTTTTTATCAGAAGAGTTAGCTGCGCTAGGCATCGATGTTTACTATCAGACCGTTGTTGGCGATAACGGCGGCCGCTTAGAAACGCTACTAACAGAAGCAGAACAAAGAAGTGATTTAATTGTCCTTTGTGGAGGGCTAGGACCTACAGAAGACGATTTAACCAAGCAAGTTGTCGCACAACATCTTCATAAATCATTAGTAGAAGATCAAGAAGGATTGAACCGCTTGCACCAGTTTTTCCAACAGTCTAAGCGGCCAATGACGGAAAATAATCTACGACAAGTGTTAGCCATTGAAGGTGGACAAGTTCTTCAAAACCCGACAGGATTAGCGGTTGGTTCTTTCGTAACAGAAGGCACAACAAGCTATTTGCTCTTACCAGGGCCGCCCAATGAATTAATTCCGATGTTTCAACAAGCGGCACGACCTTTATTGATTGATGCGTTTCCACAAGAAGAACAATTGATTTCGAGAGTCTTGCGTTTTTATGGCATTGGTGAATCACAGCTGGTGACCGAGATTCAATCGTTGATTGCGCACCAAACGAATCCAACCATTGCGCCTTATGCTAAGCCTAATGAAGTGACACTTCGTTTAACAGTTAAAACAAAAGACTTAGTAGCCGGCGAAGAATTATTAACAGCGACGGAAGAAAAGGTTTTAGCTAAAGTGGGAGACTATTTTTATGGGTATGGGGATGACAATAGTTTAGCCAAGGTAACAGTGGATTTGTTATTACAAAACGGACAAACCGTCACGGCTGCTGAGAGCCTCACTGCTGGCCTATTCCAAAGTACACTGGGGGAAATTGCGGGTGCTTCGAAGATTTTTAAGGGAGGCTTCGTGACGTATTCGCAAGAAACAAAAGAGAACTTTTTAGGAATTTCTCATGAACTTTTAGAAGAACATGGCACGGTAAGTGAAGCGTGTGCCAAAGAAATGGCAGAGAAAGCGCGTCAGTTAGCTAAATCTAACTATGGTTTATCATTTACTGGGGTCGCTGGTGACCCAATCGAAGGTCAACCGACAGGCACTGTTTGGATTGGGCTGGCGGAAGAAGGCCAACCAACCGTTGCAGAATGTTTCCATTTTAACCGTGACCGAAATTATATTAGACAGAGTGCGGTTATGCGAGGGTTAGATCTTTTGCGGCGCCGAATCATTAATAAAAAATAAATATGCGAATGTTTGTTCGGCTTTTTCTTGCTTTTTTGGTACAAAAGAGATATGATAGACCTACTAACAGGAAATGAAAAATAAGTTTATATAAATTAAAGGAGGATTATCCATTGGCAGATGATCGTAAAGTGGCTTTAGATGCCGCACTGAAAAAAATTGAAAAGAACTTTGGGAAAGGCTCTATTATGAAATTAGGCGAAAAAGCTGATCAAAAAATTTCAACTATCCCTAGTGGTTCTTTAGCGTTAGATGTTGCATTGGGCGTAGGTGGGTATCCACGTGGCCGAATTATTGAAGTATATGGTCCTGAGAGTTCAGGTAAAACAACTGTTTCTTTACACGCAATTGCAGAAGTGCAACGAAATGGTGGAACAGCCGCTTTTATCGATGCTGAGCATGCATTGGATCCTCAATATGCGGAGAAACTAGGCGTTAACATCGATGAATTACTTTTATCTCAACCAGATACGGGCGAGCAAGGCTTAGAGATTGCCGATGCCTTAGTTTCAAGTGGTGCGATTGACATTGTTGTCATCGACTCGGTTGCTGCGTTAGTTCCTCGTGCAGAGATTGATGGTGAGATGGGAGCGAGCCATGTCGGCTTACAAGCTCGACTAATGTCTCAAGCACTACGTAAATTATCAGGCTCAATTAATAAGACAAAAACAATTGCTATTTTCATTAACCAAATTCGTGAAAAAGTTGGCGTGATGTTCGGAAATCCTGAAACAACTCCTGGTGGACGTGCATTGAAATTCTACGCAACGGTTCGTCTAGAAGTCCGTCGTGCAGAACAGTTAAAACAAGGAACAGACATCGTCGGTAACCGCACAAAAATTAAAGTCGTTAAAAACAAAGTGGCGCCACCATTTAAAGTGGCAGAAGTTGATATCATGTATGGCCAAGGGATTTCCCAAGAAGGCGAATTACTAGATATGGCTGTGGAAAAAGACCTTATCAGCAAAAGTGGTGCTTGGTATGGCTACAAAGAAGAACGAATTGGCCAAGGCCGTGAAAATGCCAAACAATACATGGCGGATCATCCTGAAATGATGGCAGAAGTGTCTAAATTGGTCCGTGATGCATATGGCATCGGTGACGGTTCAACCATTACAGAAGAAGCAGAAGGTCAAGAAGAATTACCCTTAGATGAATAAATAACGAGTGAATACGACTCGTTAAGAAGAAAGACAACACTTACTGAACAGGACAGGTGTTGTCTTTCTTTGTTTAGAACTAAATTGTTAAATAGACTGTTGTCCATGTCCGAACCCATCCACATCAAGCAGCTTAGTCAAACAGCAGACTATGCGGCGTTTGTTCTAAAATTTAAACAATTTGTGACGGCGGAAACCTAAAAATGTGACGTTGTCTAATATTTGCTGCCCTTTCCAAAAGAAAGGGCTTTTTTAAGTTGACACCTTTCGCGACAAACATTAGAATAAAATTGTGTGTATGCACAAATATGCAAGTAGGCATATTGATAATTGATTTTAGTTTATCAAAAAACTACAAGATATGAATTAACAAAAAGATAGTATGGAGGTGGAAATATGGTTTTAAATATTCTCCTCGCTATCGTCGGTTTGATTGTCGGTCTTGGTTTAGGATTTGTTATTGCAAAGTCACGTCATGATAAAGCAATAAATGGTGCAAAAATTTCAGCGTCGAGTATTCTCGAGAACGCTCGGAAAGAATCAGAAACACTGAAAAAAGAAGCATTGCTAGAAGCTAAGGAAGAGAACCAGAAGTATCGTTCAGAAATTGAAAGTGAGTTGAAAGAAAGCAGATTAGAACTTAAATCTCAAGAAAATCGTTTAATTCAACGGGAACAAACGTTGGATCGTAAAGATGACTCTCTTGAAAAACGTGAAGGCTCACTGGAAGAAAAAGAAGAGAAACTTGGTGCTAGACAGCAATTAATTGATGAGCGAGAAAAAGAAGTAGAAAACTTAATTAATCAGCAACATCAAGAATTAGAACGAATTGCTTCCCTTTCAAAAGAAGAAGCAAAATCGATTATTATGAAGTCAACAGAAGAAGAGTTGAATCATGAACTAACCTTGATGGTCAAGGAGTCAGAACAACGTGCCAAAGAAGAATCTGATCGCAAAGCGAAGAACTTGCTTTCCCTAGCAATTCAACGTTGCGCCGCCGATTCTGTTTCTGAAACAACTGTTTCCGTGGTCACTTTACCAAATGATGAGATGAAAGGTCGCATTATTGGTCGTGAAGGACGTAATATTCGTACATTGGAAACATTAACAGGGATTGACTTAATCATTGATGATACGCCAGAAGCGGTTGTGTTATCCGGATTTGATCCAATCAGACGAGAAATTGCTCGAATGACCTTGGAAAAATTAATCCAAGATGGTCGGATTCATCCCGCTCGTATCGAAGAAATGGTAGAAAAATCACGTAAAGAAATGGATGAACGGATTCGTGAATACGGAGAACAAGCAGCCTTTGAAGTAGGTGCTCATACGTTACATCCTGATTTAATTAAAATTTTAGGCCGTTTACGTTTCAGAACAAGTTATGGTCAAAATGTCTTGAACCATTCAATCGAAGTAGCAAAACTAGCTGGCGTTTTAGCCGCCGAATTAGGCGAAGATGTTCAATTAGCCAAACGTGCAGGTTTACTACATGATATTGGGAAAGCATTGGATCATGAAATTGAAGGTTCTCACGTTGAGATTGGCGCAGAATTAGCTGCGAAATATAAAGAAAATTCAGTAGTTATTAATGCCATTGCCTCGCATCATGGTGATGTGGAAGCAACCTCAGTTATTTCTGTTTTAGTGGCAGCCGCAGATGCGTTATCTGCAGCCCGTCCAGGTGCACGTAGTGAATCGTTAGAAAACTACATTCGCCGCTTAGAAAACTTAGAAAATATTTCTAATAGTTTTGAAGGCGTTGATTCAAGTTTTGCTGTTCAAGCAGGACGTGAAGTTCGTGTCATGGTGAAACCAGAAGAAATTTCTGATTTAGAATCTGTTCGTTTAGTTCGAGACATTCGGAAGAAAATTGAAGATGACTTGGATTATCCAGGACATATCAAAGTAACGGTTATCCGTGAAACACGTGCCGTAGACTATGCGAAATAAAATAAAAAGCGAATAAGTATCGCGTGTAGTGTCTCAACGAACAATTGCAAGGATTGTTCGTTGAGACACTTTTTTTAATCTTTTAAAACCAAAACTTTCTTTTCAAAGCGAAAACAACTATAATAAACAAGAGATGTTAAAAAGAGAAGAGGAACCTTTTTGCGTATATTATTTATAGGAGATGTTGTCGGTTCTTTAGGAAGAGAAGCCCTAGCAACGTATGTCCCTAAATTAAAGAAGAAATATCGTCCACAAGTGACCATTGCCAATGGTGAAAATGCGGCATCTGGTCGGGGGATTACTGGCAAGATTTATAAGAAATTTTTGCAAGATGGTGTCGATGTTGTTACGATGGGTAACCACACGTGGGACAACAAGGATATCTTTGAATTCATTGATGATGCGAAGAAAATGGTTCGTCCAGCGAACTTTCCAGAAGATGTGCCTGGTCAAGGAATGGTTTTTGTGAAAGTCAATCAATTGGAACTAGCGGTGATTAATTTACAGGCCCGCACATTTATGGTGCCATTGGAAGATCCTTTCAAGAAAGCCGCCGAGCTAGTGGCTATCGCTCGCAAACGGACACCGCTCATTTTTGTGGATTTTCATGGCGAAACGACGAGTGAAAAACAAGCCATGAGCTGGTTTTTAGATGGCCAAGTTTCAGCCGTTGTTGGAACACATACGCATGTTCAAACAAATGACGCTCGGATTTTACCGAAAGGGACAGCCTTCTTAAGTGATGTCGGTATGACCGGTCCTTATGATGGGATTCTAGGAATGAAGCGTGAACCGATTATTGAGAAGTTTATGACAGCATTGCCGAAGCGCTTTGAGGTAGTCGAAACAGGGCGGACGATTTTATCTGCCTGTATTTTAGAGATTGATGACCAAACGGGCCAAGCGAAAATGATTGAGCCGATTCAGATTAGCGAAGATCGCCCGTTTCAAGAATAATAGAAGAAAAGTTAATCTCGGATCATTAAGAGGTTAACTTTTTCTGCTCTTATAGAAAAAGTGCCGGTGAAAGATGAAGGTGAAAAAAATGGAGCCGTTGAATTTAGATGCACAAAGTAATAAAGAATTAGAAAAATTGTTACATTTAATTGGACAAGATGAAGTCATTCAGCGCTACCAAGCGATTGAAGAAAAGGTAAAGAAAAACAAAAAGCTGACAGAATTAGTGGAAGAAATTAAAGCTGCGCAAAAAGATGCGGTTCAATTTGCTCACTATGGCAAACCAACTGCTGAAAAAGAAGCCATTCAACGAGCTGATGCGAAAACAAAAGAATTTGATGAGCACCCACTCGTTGTAGCCTACCGCGAACAACTGATCGAAGCCAATGACTTAGTCCAACATGTCACGGCGCTCATTCAATACCGCGTGAACGAAGAGCTAGAGAAGGAAGGGAATTAAATGCCACAAAAGACAAAAAATACACCCATGATGGAACAATATTTATCCATTAAGGCCCAATACAAGGATGCGTTTTTATTTTATCGCTTAGGTGATTTTTATGAGTTATTTTATGAAGATGCTATCAATGCAGCGCAAATCTTAGAATTGACGTTAACCAGTCGTAACCGCAATGCGGATGATCCGATTCCTATGTGTGGCGTTCCTTATCATGCCGCGCAAGGCTATATTGATACGTTGATTGAGCAAGGCTATAAAGTAGCGATTTGTGAGCAAGTGGAAGATCCAAAGACTACCAAGGGCATGGTCAAACGAGAAGTGGTCCAGTTGGTAACGCCAGGAACGGTGATGAATAGTAAAGGCTTGGAAGCCAAAGACAATAATTACTTAACCGCTGTGCTAACAGATGGTAATCAGTTCGGTTTTGCCTATGTAGACTTGAGTACAGGCGAATTAAAAACAGCAGTCTTGGCTGATGAAGAGGGCGTTTTAAACGAAGCTTCTGCGTTGCAAACAAAAGAAATGGTCCTAGGTTCAGGGATTCCTGAATCGTTAAAAGAGAACTTAAGTTTACGTTTAAATATCATCTTTTCGACACAAGAAACGGTGGAAGAAAATGCCGAGTTTAGTTTTTTAACCAATGAACTGATTAATCCATTAGAAATTGAAATTACAGGCAAGTTATTATCTTATTTATCCGTTACCCAAAAGCGGAGCTTGTCCCATATTCAGAAAGCTGTGGAATATCAGCCAGATCATTTCTTGAAAATGGATCATTATTCTAAATTCAATTTAGAATTGAGTCAGTCGATTCGAACAGGACAGAAAAAAGGGACTCTTTTGTGGCTATTAGATGAAACGAAAACAGCTATGGGCGGCCGTTTATTAAAACAATGGTTGGATCGTCCGCTGATTCAGGAACGTCAAATTAAGACGCGTCAAGAAATGGTGCAATCCTTATTAAATGCCTATTTTGAACGCTTGGATTTGCAAGCAGCATTGACTAACGTGTATGATTTAGAGCGGTTAGCAGGACGCGTGGCATTCGGCAGCGTGAATGGGCGTGATTTAATTCAATTACGGACCTCTTTAGAACAAGTACCAACGATTCGACAGTTAATTGTCGGGATCAATCAAGGGGAATGGGATGATTTGTTAGTCGACTTAAACCCCGTTGAAGATTTAGTGGCATTGATTGCGACGGCGATTAATGAAGAAGCCCCTTTACAAATTACTGAAGGAAATGTTATTAAAGACGGCTATAACGACCAATTAGATGAATACCGTGATGCCATGCGCAATGGTAAGCAATGGTTAGCGGAGTTAGAAGCGAAAGAACGCCAAGAAACAGGGATTAAAAACTTGAAGATTGGCTACAATCGGGTCTTTGGTTATTTTATTGAAATCACTAAGTCAAATTTAGCGAATTTAGAAGAAGGAAAATACGAGCGTAAGCAAACATTAGCCAATGCGGAGCGCTTTATTACGCCAGAGCTAAAAGAATTAGAACGTTTAATCTTAGAAGCTGAAGAAAAATCAGTTGAACTAGAATATCAATTGTTCTTGGCCGTGAGAGAACAAGTGAAAACGAACATTGATCGGTTGCAAACACTGGCTAAAACCATTAGTGCGGTTGATGTTTTACAATCTTTTGCAACAATTAGTGAACGGTATCAATACGTTCGACCAACGTTAAGAAGTAACACGAAAAATTTGGCGATTGTCGAAGGACGACACCCAGTCGTGGAAAAAGTTTTAGGGCACCAAGAATACATTCCAAACAGTATCCGCATGAACCCAGAAACAGATATTCTCTTGATTACTGGACCAAACATGTCAGGGAAAAGTACCTACATGCGTCAATTGGCTTTGACGGTGGTCATGGCGCAAATTGGCTGTTTTGTACCAGCGGAAAGTGCTGAAATGCCAATTTTCGATCAAATTTTTACACGGATTGGGGCCTCTGATGATCTAATTGCAGGGCAAAGTACCTTTATGGTAGAAATGATGGAAGCCAACCAAGCACTGCGGCATGCCACGCCTAACAGCCTAATTTTATTTGATGAATTAGGACGCGGCACGGCAACCTATGATGGAATGGCGCTAGCGCAAGCCATCATTGAATATATCCATCGTGAAGTACAAGCCAAAACGCTATTCTCTACACATTATCATGAACTAACTGTTCTAGATGAAACCTTAAAAGGCTTGAAGAATATTCACGTGGGCGCTGTCGAAAAAGATGGCGAAGTGGTCTTTCTTCATAAAATGATGGAAGGACCTGCTGATAAGAGCTATGGGATACATGTTGCTAAAATCGCTGGTTTACCAAGCCCGCTTTTAGAACGAGCAGCCACCATTTTATCTGCTTTAGAAGCGGAAGAAACAACGATTCCAAGTTCAGTTCATCATGAAGAAGTTTCAGAAGTCCATGAAGAAACCGAGCAACTTTCATTATTTAAAGAAGTTTCAACAGAAGAATTAAGTGTCATTGACACATTGAAGAAAATGAATCTATTAGAAATGACACCACTAGATGCGTTAAACATGCTTCATCAATTGCAAAAACGTATCTAATTAGGAACCAAACCGGTTAGGAGGTCGTGAAATGGGGAAAATTCAAGAACTATCCGAACAACTAGCCAACCAGATTGCTGCTGGTGAAGTTGTTGAACGTCCCGCTTCTGTCGTCAAAGAATTGGTGGAAAATGCACTGGATGCAGGAAGCACCCAAATTGATATTTTTATTGAAGAAGCTGGCTTGAAAACCATTCAAATTATTGATAATGGTGAAGGAATTGCCAAAGAAGATGTACTGAATGCCTTCAAACGCCATGCCACAAGCAAAATTCATACAAGAGATGATTTGTTCCGAATTCGCAGCTTGGGGTTCCGAGGCGAAGCCTTACCAAGTATTGCCTCAGTTTCTGAAATGATTGTCGAAACTGCCACAGCTGAGGAAGAAGAAGGCAGCTATGTGATTCTAAAAGGGGGCAAGGTCGAAGAAAACCGACCAGCAGCCCTCCGTAAAGGCACAAAAATGACCGTTTCTAATTTATTTTATAATACGCCCGCTCGTTTGAAATACGTCAAAACGATCCAAACGGAATTGGCCAATATTGGTGACATTGTCAATCGTCTGGCGTTAAGCCACCCTAAAGTCGCTTTTCGCTTAGTTCATGACGGCCACAAAATGATGAGTACAACAGGCAATGGCGATTTAAAACAAACGATTGCGGGAATTTATGGCATTAGCACCGCAAAGAAAATGTTGAAAATTGAAGGAAAAGACCTTGATTTTACTTTGACAGGGTATGTTTCATTGCCAGAAGTCACACGGGCCAGCCGTAACTATTTATCAACGATTATCAATGGTCGTTATATTAAAAA
Source organism: Enterococcus sp. DIV0712 (assembly GCF_050554855.1). Lineage (NCBI taxonomy): Bacteria > Bacillati > Bacillota > Bacilli > Lactobacillales > Enterococcaceae > Enterococcus > Enterococcus sp. DIV0712. The sequence goes on along the minus strand of NZ_CP187333.1, from coordinate 2,584,938 downwards.
TTTCGCGTTAAATAAAGCAATTGTAGCCGGCTATGGTTCGAAACTAATGGTGGGGCGTTTTCCAATTGCTGTGTTAGAAATTGAAATGGATCCGCTGTTAGTCGATGTCAATGTCCATCCTACTAAGCAAGAAGTTCGTTTAAGTAAAGAAAAAGATTTAATGGCATTAATTGAACAGGCGATTCAAGAAGTGTTGAGCCAAGAACAGTTGATTCCCAATGCGGCAGACAATTTGCGTTTTAAAAAGAAACTACCGCCAGAACCTAAAGCCGAACAAATGGAAATTCCTCTATCGACTGAACAACCTGCGGTAAAACAACGACCGGGCAGCTTAAGCTATAATCCCGCAACGGGTCGCTTCTATGCGGAACATGCGACAGACGAAACACCAGTCTCAAGCGCCCCTGAAGCTGTCAACCAGACAGAAAGAGCAGTGGACCCAATGGACGACCCATTTGCGCCGCCAGTGCCAGAATCAACGAGTGTAGCGGAAGAAACGTCAGCTTACGAAACCTCTTCGGCAGCTGTTGATTCCGAAAATCATTGGGAAACAGCTAGTAATGAGCAACAGATAATAGCCGAAGAAACGAGAATAACTGAAGTATCTGATTCAGAACCTTCTCTGCGTTCATCAGAGGCTGCTGACGAGGTTTTCCAAGAAGAAATGAAACTTCACCCAGAATTCGATGCCAATAGCGCTGCGAGTCAAAGAGAACTGAAACAAGCCCTGAATAAGTTGGAAGAAGAACGACCGACAGAACGTTTTCCTGAGCTAGAATACTTCGGTCAAATGCACGGAACTTATTTATTCGCACAAAGCAAAGATGGCCTGTTTATTATCGACCAACACGCTGCCCAAGAACGAATTAAATACGAGTACTTCCGTGAAAAAATTGGCGAAGTCAGTGATGATTTACAAGAACTATTGGTACCAATCGTTATTGATTATCCAAATAGCGATGCCTTGAAAATTAAAGAGCAGAAAGAAACCCTTGCGGAAGTCGGCATCCATTTGGAAGACTTTGGACAAAATAGTTTCATTGTGCGGGCGCACCCAACTTGGTATCCTGCAGGCGAAGAGGAAAGCATTGTTCGCGAGATGATTGACATGTTGCTAACAACTGGCTCGGTCAGCGTGAAAAAATTCCGTGAAGCAACTGCCATTATGATGAGCTGTAAGCGATCCATCAAAGCCAATCATTACCTCAATGAGCAACAAGCACGCGTGCTATTAAAAGATTTAGCCTTGTGCGAAAATCCGTTTAATTGTCCGCATGGACGTCCGGTGCTGATTCATTTTACGAATTCAGATATGGAACGAATGTTTAAACGCATTCAAGACCCCCATTAAAAAGAAACGAGGCGTCATCATTTTATGCAAATTATTTTAGCATCCCAATCTCCTCGCCGTCAGGAGTTATTAAAGCGTGTGGTCCCAACTTTTACGATTGCACCAGCCGACATCGATGAAACTGTTGGCAAAGACGGCTTACCAGCAGAATATGTGGCGCAAATGGCTGCCCAAAAAGCAGCGGCTATAGCAGAACAATCCCCCGAAGCACTAGTCATTGGCTGCGATACAATTGTGGCATTGGCGGGAGAAATCCTCGGCAAACCCACTTCTCGGGAAGACGGTTATCGCATGTTGCGCCTCCTAAGTGGCAAAACACATGACGTGTATACAAGTGTGACGTTGAAACAAGGGGAAAAAGAGCGTTCCGCGACAGTTCATTCAACCGTGACGTTTTATCCACTGACAGACACGGAAATCCATGCTTACTTAGATACCGCAGAATATGCCGACAAAGCAGGCGCTTATGGTATCCAAGGACAAGGAGCATTACTAATTGAAGCAATCGCCGGCGATTATTACGCCATTATGGGTTTACCAATTGCCAAAGTAGCCCGACTACTAAAAGAATTCAACTAATAAAAGACAGTCCTTTTCATTCGTCAAAAAGAGAAAGGACTGTCTTTTACTATGCAAACTATTAGGTGCCTGTTTGGCAAACGTGGTATCATTGAACCCAATAAATTGAACAGAAGAAAAGGAGTGGACAGAATGACAAAACCAACAGAAGAAGAATTAAAACAAACCTTGACGGATCTTCAATATGCCGTCACACAAGAAAACGCAACAGAACGCCCTTTTTCAGGAGAATATGATGACTTTTACCAAGACGGAATCTATGTAGACATTGTTAGTGGCGAACCGTTGTTTAGCTCCCTGGACAAATACGATGCTGGTTGCGGCTGGCCATCCTTTACCAAACCAATTGAAAAACGTGGCGTCAAAGAAAAAGCTGATTTTAGTCACGGCATGCACCGAGTAGAAGTTCGCAGTCAAGAAGCGGATTCACATTTAGGGCATGTTTTCACTGATGGCCCACTCCAAGAAGGCGGCTTACGTTATTGCATTAATGCGGCAGCTTTGAGATTTGTGCCAGTGGCAGATTTAGAAAAAGAAGGCTATGGCGAGTACCTTTCTTTATTCAAATAATCCTCATTTTTTAGACAAATACGATAAAATAGTTAGAAGAAAGCGACTTTTGATGAATATCTTGTATGAAATACAGAAAATCTCTTGATTTATTTGGCTAGGACTACTATTATTTTAGAAGGAAAGTATTGTTCAGTTTTAACGAATTGGCTGAAATAGAAAGTGGAGGTTCTAATGTCGAAACATTATTTTGATCCAAGATTGAAAATCTTTTCTTTGAACTCTAATCGTCCCTTAGCAGAAAAAATTGCGGATGCTGTGGGTGTGGAGCTAGGAAAGTGCTCTGTAACACAATTTAGTGATGGCGAAATTCAAGTGAATATTGAAGAAAGTATTCGTGGTGCACATGTTTACGTCATTCAATCAACAAGTAGCCCTGTTAACGATAACTTAATGGAACTATTAATCATGATTGATGCGTTAAAACGTGCGAGTGCTAAAACAATTAACGTGGTTATGCCTTATTATGGGTATGCACGTCAAGACCGTAAAGCACGTGCCCGGGAACCAATCACTGCTAAACTTGTTGCAAACATGATTGAAAAAGCTGGTGCAACAAGAATGTTGACATTGGACTTACATGCGGTCCAAATTCAAGGATTCTTTGATATTCCAGTGGATCATTTGATGGGTGCACCATTAATTGCCGATTACTTCATCGAACACGGCATTCAAGGCGATGACGTCGTTGTTGTTTCCCCTGACCATGGTGGTGTAACGCGTGCGCGTAAATTGGCAGAATTCTTAAAAGCACCAATTGCGATCATTGACAAACGTCGTCCAAAAGCGAACGTAGCAGAAGTAATGAATATCATTGGTCATGTGGAAGGCAAAACATGTGTCTTAATTGATGACATGATTGACACAGCGGGGACAATTTCTCTTGCTGCAAACGCATTGAAAGAAGCCGGAGCAAAAGACGTTTACGCTTCTTGTACACATCCCGTTTTATCAGGACCAGCCTTACAACGTATTGAAGATTCAGCAATTGAACGCTTAGTTGTAACAGACTCTATTTACCTATCTGATGATCGTAAAATTGCTAAAATTGACGAAGTCAGCGTTGGTGAATTAATCGGAGATGCGATTAAACGTATCCACGAAAACAAACCAGTTAGTCCGTTATTTGAAACAAAAAATAAATAATTACAAAAAACCGCCCACATCATTTTTCTGATGTGGGCGGGTTTTTCTCTAAATCATTTTATCTAAAAATATATTGTAACCTGAATATTTATTAGGCATTCATGATATACGATAAGTGTAGAGTAGTTAAGGCGGAGGCAAGCGCAAAGGAACATGCGCTTTGCGACGAGCATCGCAACAAAGTGAGAAGCGTATGAGCAGAGACTTTCCTCTTTCGGTGAGGTGGTGCGTATGAGCGTACTTCCAAAATTTACGGAAAGGAGAGGCCTTTTGTCAGCATATGAAACAATTCAGACGATCCTAGGGTTTGGTATGTTTACCATTGCTTTGATTGCACTGATTGTGAAATTGCTTAAAAATGACAATAAAAAATAACCGTCTACTTTGACCAGTACGGTTATTTTTAAATAATACAATCGGTCACCGTCTTAAACGGCTCTACATCAGAGAGGTATGTTGAAGCATATCTCTCTTTTCATTTTCATTATAGCACAATTCCCTAAAAAAATATATTTGAAACTAATTATTTTTTAGTTTCACATGGTATAATCTAAGTGTAGAGAAGTTAAGGCGGAGGCAAGCGCAAAGGAACATGCGCTTTGCGACGAGCATCGCAACAAAGTGAGAAGCGTATGAGCAGAGACTTTCCTCTTTCGGTGAGGTGGTGCGTATGAGCGTACTTCCAAAATTTACAGAAAGGAGAGGCCTGTTGTCAGCATATGAAACAATTCAGACGATCCTAGGGTTTGGTATGTTTACCATTGCTTTGATTGCGCTGATTGTGAAATTGCTTAAAAATGACAATAAAAAATAACCGTTTACTTTGATCGAGTACGGTTATTTTTTGTAACAAAATCGGTCACCGTCTTAAACGGCTCTACATCAGAGAGGTATGTTGACGCATATCTCTCTTTTCGTTTTCATTATAGCACATTTTCCCGAAAAGTACGAATAAATTTAGCGTTAATCCGTGAAATTATAAAAGCTGTTAAAAATGACAATAAAAAATAACCGTCAACTTTGATCAAGTACGGTTATTTTTAATTAATCCAAAAGGTCACCGTCTCAAACGGCTCTACATCAGAGAGGTATGTTGACGCATCTCTCTCTTTTCATCTACATTCTAGCATAGATACAATGTAGATGAAAAGAGGTGCCTGCTGCTAAAGGTTCTTGTCCTTCTTTAGCGATTGAGCAGTGCATCAACGCTTAGTTCAGTCATTTCAGAGACTTGCATGTCGGCTCCGATTAAGGGTTGGCTGGCCGACAAGCCGACGGCATAGATGCCCGCGGCTTTCAAGCCGTCAATGCCTGATTGTGCATCCTCAAAGCCAATGGCGTTTTGCGGTAGCACGCCAATACTGTCAGCGGCGGCTAAAAAGATTTCAGGATCAGGTTTGCCTTTGCTTAACGAGTCGGGATCGACAATTGTGGCGAAGTACGCGCGCACGCCTAATTTTTCCAAAATCAGGGGCGCGTTTTTTGAAGCCGAAGCCACGGCACAGGGAATGTGACGTGCTTGGGCTTGCTGTAGCAATGGCACGACACCAGGTAAAACATCTTCTGTCGTTAAATGTTCTAATAATTGAACGTAGTGGTCATTTTTTTGCTGAGCTAAGGCTTCTTTTTCTGCTGGAGTAAACGCATTTTCACGGTGGCCCTGGGCTAAAATGCGGTCCAAGGAATCCATCCGACTAATGCCTTTTAATGTTTCGTTGAAGGTTTCGTCAATGGGAATACCTAGCGAATCGGCCAATGCTTTCCAAGCTTGATAATGAAATTTGGCGGTGTCTGTAATGACACCATCCAAATCAAAAATAAATCCAATCGTCATTGTGGTTCGCTCCTTTATTGATAATGTACTTCTTTTGGTCGTTCGGCGGTTAACGGAATCAACGCGCCCTGAACCAATAATTGTGTGTCTTTATCTGCTGTAATCGTGACACTGGTTTGTGTTAATGAAAATTGATACGTCACGCCTTGATGAATAAACTGGAAGGCCAGCGCTTGCCAATGTTCAGGTAAGTTTGGACAAATTGATAACTCGTTCTGGCGCGTGTCAACGCCTGCATACGTCGCTAAAGTAACGTGGATCGTCGCAGCCATGACCCCTGTATGAATCCCTTCAGCGGTCGTGCCACCTTGAATGTCACGATAATCGGAATACAACGCTTCTTGATAAAGTTGCCAAGATAGCTCATGGAATTGCGCCATTTCTGCCAATTGGGCATGAACAATTCGTGACAAAGTCGAACCATGAGACGTCCGTTTTAGATAATATAAAAGATTTTTTTCCAAATAATCCGCAGGCAATTGATACCCTAAATCTTCTAAAATTTGATCCACCCGAGTTTTGTCTAAGTTGTAGAACAACATTAACGTGTCGGCTTGTTTCGCCACTTTGTAATCATCGGGAGATTCTCCTTCGGCTTTTAAAATTCGATCCATGCGGTAAATATTGCCGTATTTCTCTTTCATCGCCGCCCAGTCAATCTCTTTTAAGCCGAAATACCCTTCATATTGCGCAATAATACCGTCAGAATTAACTTCAATTTCCAGTGAATTTTGAATTTGCTGCATGCGGGCTAGATCAGCCGAAGAGGTCTGCGTTTTGGCAAAAAGTTGTGCCTGTTCTTCCTCAGAGAAAAGTGCCAAAATGTTGGTTAATTCTTCGAATAGCCAAACCACCATCAAATTCGTATAGGCGTTGTTTTTCAAGCCGCTTTCCGCTTGGTCTGGATAGCCCTCGTGAAACTCATCAGGTCCCATCACTTTATCAATAAAGAACCGTCCTGTTGCGTCATCTAACGTCGCAGCGCTGTTCCAAAATTGAGCGATTTCTAACAACATTTCGCCGCCATATTGTTTCATAAATTCATGATCCTGTGTACTATGCCAATACAACCAAGCATTGTAAGCAATCGCCAAGGAAACATGCCGTTGCAAAATACTATGATCCTCGCCCCAATGTCCATTCAACGGATTTAAGTGAAGTTTTTGCGTGGTTTCACGCCCATCACGTCCTGATTGCCACGGATACATTGCGCCACGATACTGGCTGGCCGCCGCATTTTCCTTCGCCTTCTCTAATCGGTGGTAGCGATACAGCAACAATTGTTTCGCTGTGTCAGGATAATGTTGAATATAAAAAGGTAAAATAAAAATTTCATCCCAGAAAATATGTCCACGATACGCTTCACCATGCAAGCCTCGGGCGGTAATCGAGACGTCCAATGCTTGGGCTTGGTTACTAAAAGGCGAAGCCGAAGCCAGCAAGTGATAACTGTGAATCCGTAAAAGTTTTTGAGACATCAAATCGCCTGTCACGGTAATGTTGGCTTGTTGCCAAAGGGTTTGCCAAGCGCGGGCGCTTTCCTGAGCGGCGGCCGCAAAAGAGTCCTTCGGCGTAAACGGTACTTGCCAACTTTGTTCGGCGTGGCTGGCTTGCACAAAGACTTGTTTTTCTAGCGTATAGCGCGTTCCTTGGTGCGCCATCACGGTCACCACTTGGGCGATTTTTTCCGCTTCTTCTTGAATCATAATGGCTTCTTTTTCAAAAAAATCACCGGTTATCAAGGCCGTTTCTCGGACGCTTAAGTTAGATTGATTGGTACAAACCTCAATCACGGTTTTGTTTTCCTGCGCGCTTAATGCTGTCACCTGAAAATGTTTCGCCGTTAAGTTACGATACCGCGCCACGTTATAGTTGTAGACACTGCCATCAGTGACGGTTTTCAAAGTAATTGGGGCTGAAAAGTTTAACGGCTCAAACGTATATTGCAGATGATAGTCATTCGGCTGTGCCATATTGGCGATTTTTTTCGTCGTTAATTTAATTTGCTGATTGTCCGCATCTTTCAAAATCATTTCTGCGACAAACAATCCCGTTTTCAAGTTCAATTGACGGTGTAATTGTTGTAGCGTGTCTGGGGAAATCGTTAACCAGTCAGTGGCATCGCCAATTTTTAAAGCGATGTGTTGGTTGTCAGGAGCATTGACGAAATCTTCATTTTCCACTACTTGACCCGCAACTTCCGAAGCCGCTGTATTATAAAGTCCCGCAATGTAGGTTGCTGGATAATGATCATCAGAAATCGTCATCTCAGGTGTCGTGCCGCGCAAGCCTAAAAAGCCATTGCCGACAGTTAACAGGGACTCCACCGCATATTCATTTTTCCCAGGCACGTAGCCATAATAATCTAAATGCCAAGCCAGATACTGCCGTTTTTCTTCAAATGCTGCCAGCAGATTCGGTGCCGCCGCTTGTTCGGCTGCCGTTAAAAGTGGCGTGTTCAACTGTTCCGCGAATGCTTGAATCACCGCTTGCGGAACCAGCGCCAACGTTTCCTCTGGCGAAAAGAAGTCCTCTGGGAAATCAGCCACAATCCCCCCCTGAATCGGCGCAGCCTCTGCCACAATCAATTGGCACAGTTCAGGAACCGTTTCTTCGATAGTCAAAGCTTCAAAAGGGAACGTTTTTTGATGAAGCGGTTCCAATTTATGGTTAAAAAAAGTCGTCGTTAGTTGGTTCGTTGCGAATGTTAATTCTAAAATGGTCATGTTTGGCGCCTCCTTGTGAACTTGTATAGACATGTTTCGTTTGACTACAGTATAGTATGAACGAATCAGAATTACAAGGATTTTCCCTAGATTCTTGGGAAAACTTTTCCAGAAGGGGGCAGCAATCGACTGCGCTGGGTCCGAAAAAAAGGCGGTCAAGTAGTGGTTTGGCTGGGGGAGTTTGTGGCGTAAGCAAGGCAGAAAGTGCGGGGGATTTTTCTGACCAGCTCTAGGTTTTTCGGAGGGAATATGCTATGCTTTTAGAAAAGAAATTGTTGGTAGAGGAGGATCGGCATGAACAAGTTTCATGACATATTTTTAGAATTAGAACAACAAATTGTCCAAGGCGACTATCAGCCAGGCGATTTATTACCTAGTGAAAATCAATTAGTGGAAACCTACAATGTTTCCCGTGAAACAATTCGGAAAGCCTTGAATTTACTGATTAACGCTGGCTACATTCAGAAAAAACAAGGCAAAGGCTCGATTGTGCTCAACTTTAAAAAGTTTAATTTTCCTATTTCAGGGGTGACCAGTTACAAGGAGTTACAACAAACGCAACATATTGAAAGTCATACGCATGTGGTTTCCTTAGAAGAAATTCCTGTGGAGCGCAACTTGGCTCAGTTGACTGGTTGGAGGGAAGGGGCCCCTGTGTGGCGCTTAGTTCGGCAACGGGAGATTGAAGGGGAAGTCGATATTTTAGACATTGATTACTTGATTAAAGAGATTGTCCCAGAACTGCCGAAGCACCGTGCCGAAGATTCGATTTTCGATTATCTGGAAAACGACCTTGGCTTGGCGATTAGTTATGCCCAGAAAGAAATTACCGTGGAACCGCTCACAGAGATGGACAAGCAGCTGATTGGTGAAGTGGAAGGCAATCATGTCGTCGTGGTCCGTAGTATCATGAACTTGGAAGACACCCGTTGTTTTGGCTATACGGAATCTCGTCACCGCTTAAACAAATTTAAGTTTGTGGAATTCGCCCGTCGCCGTAAATTGTAAGTCTTAGTGACGAACAAATATAAAAACGGCTGTCATTAAATAAAAAATTACGGTTTTTTCGCTGCATCTGCGAATAAATGTATAAGATTTTAGGAGAAAACGTCACAAAGTTAGAGTTTAACCTCTACTTTGTGACGTTTTCTCGTTGTTTATTAAAGCATTTTTTCGGAAAAACCATTAAATAACAGCCGAAAATATCAATCAGTGTTGAAAAAAAGCCTTTAAACTAAGGGGAAACGTTGCTTTTAAAGGAAATGTTGTTTTTTGATAAGAACTGTTCAATATTTAAAATTACAGACAAGGAGGAATCTTGTATAATAAAGCCATAGCTTCAGCAGCGACAAAGAAACAACTAGGGCGCACTGGGAATTCAAGATGTTAAAGGAGATGTACATATGAAAAAGAAAATAATGGCAAGTTTATTGGTTGGTAGTGCCGTAGTTGGCGCAAGTTTGGCACCACTTTCGGCACAGGCGGTGACGACAGGGAATACGCCTGTATCTGTGTGGTTTGATGGGGGAGTGTTGCCAGAAGGGAACTACGCTGGTGCAATAGATCCAGATCCTAACACGTTAAACAGTGATTTTGATTTGCTTTATATCCCCAGAAGTATTTCATTTGCTAGAACGGCTATCTCTGCTGATTTATCTTCTATTAAGTCATCATCTTATGCTAATTATGCGGTTGGGGATTTAAGAGGAACGAAGGAAGGCTGGCATATTACCGCAACGATTCTTGAAATGGCAAATGGGGAAGATAAATTAACAGGTGCCGTTTCTTTTAACCAAACAGGTTATGTAGCATATTATGATGAGGTAGATAATAGATTTAAAGTAGAATCTGTAGGTAGTTTCAATAGTAGTCCAGTTGCCCCTGAGTTTTTAGATACCAGTAGTATTATAATTGGTGGTGGTGCTGCATTAGTCGGAAATGCAGTGAGTGGAAAAGGGCAAGGAATGTGGAATTCTTACATGACTAACTCAACGTTAAATATCACAACCCCTTATCAACAAATCAAAGCTGGGAACTACACAGGCAATATCACTTGGAACCTCGTCGCAGGACCATCAATCTAAGTCCAAACAAAAAAGTCATCCCCTCAGGATGACTTTTTGCTTATTTCTCTGTGACGGTGCTGTCTGTTTTGACAGTTTCAGCAGGCGGTGTTTGCGCCGCTAGCAAGTCGCGAATTTCTTTTAAGTAATCTTCGCTCGTTGGTACCACTTCTTCTTCTGCCGCTTCTTCTTTTTTGCCGCGGTTTTTCATTTTGTTGGCCGCTTTGACAATCAAGAAGAGGACGAAGGCCGTAATTAAAAATGTAATAAGTGCACTAATCACGCTACCAATATTGAATTCAACGCCTTCGACTTTATAAACAAGGGCACCCAATGCATCGTCGGCACTCTTTTTCCCAGTCGTCAAGACAAAAATCAGACTAATTAACGGGGTAATCAAGCCTTCCACCACTTGTGTCACAATCGCTGTAAACGCACTACCAATGACAACACCAACGGCTAGGTCTAAGACACTCCCGCGCATGATAAACTCTTTAAATTCTTTAATCATTCTTTTTTCCCTCCTCACTTTAAAAACAGTATACCGAATCTTCTTGAAAATTTGAACTGAAAAACTCTTATCATTCAGAAAGCACCTGAAGCTGTGTTATAATGGAGCTATTGGAAAAAACATTAAAAAATGCTTTAGAATTTACGCGATACATATATTTCACAGCATTCTTTAGGTAAGATGAAGCAAATGAAGGAGCGATGCGGCAATGTCTGTTCAATTAGTTAAAGGCGTGAATTTACACGTCATTCCTACAGAAAAATATAAAACGGTGCGTCTTTTAGTCCGCTTTAATACACGATTAAATCATGAAACCATTACAAAAAGAACGCTGTTGTCCAGTTTGATGGAAACCAACAGCTTGAATTACCCGAATCAAGTCAAGTTAAGTGAGCGTTTGGCGGAACTTTACGGCGCCAGCTTTGGGATTGGCGTTTCCAAAAAAGGCAATCAACATTGGTTTAATATTTCTATGAACATTGTCAATGATCATTATTTACAGGATAGTCAGGTTCTCGCCGAAGCGGTGGACTTTTTGAAGGAAATTATTTTTGCCCCCAATATTCAAGCAGGTCAATTTGAGGCGGAAACCTTCCAACGGGAGAAAGAGAATTTGAAAGCGTACTTGGAAAGTATTGTGGAGGATAAGCAAACCTATGCTTCTTTGGCGCTTCAAAGTGTCTATTTCAATCAATCGGAGGATCAAAAAATCCCTAGTTTCGGGACCGTTGCGGCGTTAGCTGAGGAAACTGCGGCGTCATTAGCGGCATATTATCAAAAAATGCTGGCGGAAGATCAAGTGGATATTTTTGTTTTAGGTGATGTCAATGAGGCGGAGCTAGTGCCGTTATTCAAGCAATTACCGTTTACGCCTCGTGAAGAAGGCAAAGCCGCGATTTTCTACAATCAACCAATTCGCAATGTGATTGAAGAGCGGACCGAGCGTGAGGTGTTAGCCCAATCAAAATTAAACTTGGCTTACAACACGGATATTTATTATGGCGATAGCTATTATTTTGCGTTGCAAGTGTTTAATGGGATTTTTGGCGGTTTCCCGCATTCTAAATTATTTATGAATGTCCGTGAGAAAGAGCATTTAGCGTATTATGCTTCTAGTAGTATCGACACTTTCCGTGGCTTCATGACGGTTCAAACAGGAATCGATGGCAAAAATCGGAATCAGGTCTTGCGTTTGATTTCGACAGAATTGGAAAATATTCGCTTAGGTAAGATTAGCGAATTAGAAATTGAACAAACGAAAGCAATGTTAAAAAATCAGTATATCTTAGCGTTAGATAATGCAGGCGCGTGGTTGGAAAAAGAATACTTGAACGAATTAATGCCGCAGACGATGCTGACGGCGGAGGAATGGATTGCGCGGATTAATGCCGTGACCATTTCAGAAATCCAAGAAGTGGCCAAACGCTTGGAACTTCAAGCGATCTTCTTTTTGGAAGGAGAAACAGAAAATGATTAAAAAAGACTATGCACAAATTAAAGAAACATTGTATACAGAAACACTGGCGAATGGTTTAAAAGTTTACCTATTGCCGAAAAATGATTTCCAAAAAACGTATGGTTTGTTTACGACCGATTATGGTTCCATCGACAATACGTTCGTGCCAATTGGTCAAGAGGAAATGATTGAAGTGCCTGACGGAATCGCCCACTTTTTAGAACATAAAATGTTTGAAAAAGAAGATGGCGATGTCTTCCAAAAATTTGGGCAACAAGGGGCTTCAGCGAATGCCTTTACCAGTTTTACGAAAACGAGTTATTTGTTTTCAACGACGGATCAAGTGACACAAAATCTAGAAACGTTGCTTGATTTTGTGCAATCGCCGTATTTTACGAAGGAAACGGTCGAAAAAGAAAAAGGCATCATTGGACAAGAAATTCAAATGTATTTAGATGATCCTAACTGGCGCTTGTTCTTTGGCATTTTAGGCAACCTTTATCCGAAACATCCATTGCATATTGATATTGCCGGTACAGTGGCAAGTATTGCGGAGATTACCGCAGAAGATTTGTATACATGCTACAATACGTTTTATCATCCAAGTAATATGACCTTATTCGTAGTAGGGAAAATGGACCCTGAAGCGTTAATGGCCTTCATTCGTGAAAACCAAGCGGCGAAAGAGTTTCCTGCCGCCCAACCTATTCGTCGGCATTTTCCTGAAGAAACAGCTGCTGACATTGTCAAAGAGAGCGCCATTGAAATGGCAGTCACACGGGCAAAAGTGCTTGTTGGTTTGAAAGGCTTAGATGAAGTGCCAACAACGGGTCGTGACTTAATGAAATATCAAGTCACCGTGAACTTGTTGTTACAATTATTGTTTGGTAATACCTCTCAAAACTATTTGGCTCTTTATGATGAAGGCTTGTTAGATGATAGTTTTAGTTATGACTTTAATTTAGATCGCAGTTTCCATTTTGCGGATATTGGCGGCGATAGTGAGCAACCAGAAGTTTTAGCAGAACGAATTGAAGCTATTTTATTATCTGCCACAACAAGTCCAGAATTAACGGAAGAAAATTTGTCCTTATTGAAGAAAAAAATGATTGGTAAATATTTCCAATCCTTAAACTCTTTAGAGTATATCGCCAACCAATTTTCACAATCATTGTTTGGGGAAACCACGCTGTTTGATAAGATTGAAGTCATTGAAAGCATTCAATTAGCCGACGTCCGCCAAGTAGCAGAGACCTTGATTCGTGAAGAAGGATTGAGCCGTTTCTACATGTATCCTAAAGGAGAAACCGAGCAATAAACCAACTGTTTAAGAAAAAGAAAAATCTTTGAAATCTTTCAATTTTGTTATCCTCAGTTGGCTTCTTTTGTGGTATTCTTAAAGGACGGGAATGTTTTCCTTGGCAATTGAAAAAGACTGATGAGACAATCGATAAATTAACAAAATAGACTGGAGAAGATGGACGAGTGGCCAGCGTAAATATTGGAGAAACACTAAAAGAAGCAAGATTGCAGAAGAACATCTCAATTGATGAACTGCAACAAATGACAAAAATTCAAAAAAGATATTTAGAAATTATTGAACAAAACGATTTTGAGTCCTTACCAGGCACCTTTTATGTGCGGGCGTTTATCCGCCAATATGCAAGTGCGGTCGGCTTAGATGGCAATCAATTGGTAGATATCTATGATGGCAAAGAACCAGCAATTGTCGAAGAACCCAAGCCAGTGTATGAAGAGCTTGAAGGGTCACGTAAGCAATTGCATGACGAAGAAAAGCAATCCAGTTGGTTACTGCGGAACTTACCGGCCATTGCCTTTTCGTTAATTGGTTTAGCCATTGCGGTCGTAGTGCTGTATATTATGTGGCAAGATCAAAAAGCCGAACCGATTATTCAAACACCGGCAACTAGTGCCAGTGTGGAAAAACCCAAAGAATCAAGTCAAGCCCCAGAAAGTAGCACACAAAGTAGTACACCGCCGTCTTCTTCAAGCGAACCAGAGAAGAAAACAGCTGTGGCTGTGGTGAGCGATGCTAACAATCAAGTGACTGCAACGGTTAAAGATGCGAATAGTCCAATCAACATTACCTTTAAAGGGACTGAAGGCTCTTGCTGGATTGGCGTGATGGTCGATGGCAACTACACCTACCAACACACCCTGCAAGCAGGAGAAACAGAAACAACAGCTTTACCTGCGAATGCCGCCAATGCAACACTGATTTTAGGCGCCTCAAATAACGTCGCCATTCAAGTCGATGGCGCCGATTTAACACTGGAAAAAACGCCAGTTTTAATTCGTAAGGATGTTACATTAGGGATTACGTATCGTTAGAAATGGTGTAAGAAGAATCTGGATAAACGGTCAAACGGCAATTATTCCAGATTCTTTTCTTTTTTTCGTGACACTGCCAGCAAGATAACGTAAAATAGAACAGGAGAAGGAAGGGGCAATTGAAGTGAATTTACCAAATAAATTAACAGTTTTAAGAATATTTATGATTCCGATTTTTATTATTATTGTGTCGGTGCCGATGGACTGGGGAACGATTAGTTTTGGCGACACAACGTTAGCCGTTACCCAATTAGTGGGCGCGATTATTTTTGCAGTTGCTAGTTTTACAGACTGGTTGGATGGCAAAATTGCCCGTGCACAAGGCTTGGTGACGAACTTCGGAAAATTTGCGGACCCATTAGCGGACAAAATGCTAGTGATGACCGCCTTTATCGTCTTAGTTGGTCAAGGCAAAGTACCTGCTTGGATTGTAGCAATTATTGTTTGTCGTGAATTGGCAGTAACTGGTTTACGGTTGTTATTAGTCGAACATGGCGAAGTAATGGCAGCAGCTTGGCCAGGAAAAGTAAAAACAGCTACCCAAATGGTTGCAATTATTTTACTATTCATTAACAACATTCCATTTTCAGCACTCCACCTACCACTAGATCAAATCATGCTATATGCCTGCTTGATTTTCACCATTTACTCTGGTGTTGATTATTTTGCTAAGAATAAAGATGTTTTTAAAGGTTCGATGTAACCATATAAAAAAATTGCTTGATAAAAGCATAAATGAAAAAAGGTTCAAAGGTAAAATTGGTGAATCTTTTTTCTGTTCAGTGGGAATAGATATCTTGTTTGAATTTAGAGAACAATTGTTTGCTTTTATTTGACAAGAGGCTATGATTTAGCTATAATGTGGATGAAAGAAGTCAGAAATTCTTATGGCTCATATAGAATTTCTGGAGGTAAAACTCACCTGAAAGGGTACCAGATTATCTGGAGTGATGATAGAGCCAATCATCGAAAACTTACTTTCAGTGTCACGGTGCATGACACTCCAATGATACTTCTCAATTCATAGCTGACTGTTTCAAGTCGTTATGAACAAAGGATCTAGAGGCTGATACATTTAGTAGCCAGAGGGTTGATAAACTATCAGCATATTTATTTAAAGTACGAAGGCTTAGAAGGAGCCTAGGCGAAAGCTGAAAATAATGCACCCTCTTATGAGATATTTCAACAAACGTGCTTTTTGCACGTTTGTTTTTTTTTATCAAAATGAAAACGTAGAGGAGGGATGGAATGGGTGAAGCTAAAGTAACTAAAACTTTCCGATTAACAGAATTAGTGGCAAGTGATTTAAGTTGTAAAGATTTATTTGATGAACTTATTGCCGTTTTAGAAATTTTAGATGTAGAAGTTGTTAATAAAAAAATAGTTTATTTCTATAAAAGAAACGTGAAAAGTAAACAAGAAAAATTAGAAGTTTGTTTTACTAGAGAGAGTATTCTGCACTTAATTGGGATAAGTTATTATGATATTAATGAAAGAGAAACCTCTAAGTCAAGAATGAAAAGTAAGTATGCTATTGAATTTTATAGAGACTTTAAAAGAAATAAATTGAACTTTTCAAAATGTTGGGTAGAAAGTACAAGAAAAGTAAAAGATAAGCTTCAGGTATTGAAATACATTAAAAGCATAAAGACAGATGTGGTCAGAATAGGCGCTGACGGACAATTAAGAACAATTCCTATGACGAACACAATCAGTACGCCTAAGATTGGTTTAGGGATTGGCTTATATCATGATCATCCAGAATTCTCAATTCCTCGTTCTTGTTTAAATCTTGCTCAGGATAAAGAAGCGAAACAACATACCTCGTTTCGTAACGCCTGTCGGTGTACAAAAATTTGGATATATGAAAGAACAGAACAGGGTACTTGGAAATTAGAAGATAGGCAAGAATTTTTTAAAAAAATACAGGCAGAAAAAAGTAAGAAAAAAAGAAGAAAAAAGTAGGACTACGTCATTAACTTAGTTTGTAATTTGCTATATATCGTCAGCTAATGATGTCGTAGAATGAAAAAAGGGGTTCTCTTATACTAATTTTTGTAAAGAATTAAATTTATTTTCTATTACAAGTCCAGTATAGAACTTATTACTTACATAACAGTACTTTTAGAAAAAATCAGAAACAAAATTAAAGAGAGTAGCCCCTTTGAATTTAAAATTTAATAACGATACGTTAAGAAGTACTATCACTTTTTAATTGGACGAACATCACAATCTGAAATGATAAGAGTTGCGAAATTTGGGGGATTTCGTTTTAATGATTTGCATAAGAAGCATTAAAACATAAGCTTGGTTTCATTTCTAAAAAGCATACAAAAATTTGGAAAGTAACAATTTTTCTATAAATAAACTGCCAAGTAAATGTTTAGACAGGATATGTTGCTCAACTTTTACGTTTTAAAACACCAAACAACGTTCTGTTTCTTTGAACGATCATGTGAGAAAATGGGAAACGTGATTTACCTAAACCTTGAATAGTTAAGCAAGTTGAGTGGAGATGAAACGAAAGAAATTATGAATTATGAACATTTTTTTACTTATAAAGATATCATTATTAGTTTACTAATTTTCTTTGGCTTGTTGTATGTAATAAGGCTGGAAAGCGTGACTAAATATTTTTCGTTAGTAATAGTCGCCATTGTTTGGTTTAATCCAATACTAGTTCAGCTATTTGACAAGCACACGATTACTGTATCGATAGTTGTTACTCAAATGGTTATGCACTTCCTCTTTATTCCTTTATTTTTATTAACGCTATTAATTATTTCAATAACGGAAAAAGAAGATAGGTTATTTTGCCTACCCATTATATTTTCAGTCTTTCTTGTCTGTTCGCAAGCAACTTGGCTGTATGAGTATAATCTACTTTTCAGAGTAGTCGATATCTGGATGATTCTAATGATACTGTTCGTAAGGATAAAAAATATAAATCCTGAGTAGCTGCACTGAGAAAGCAAAGGATTAAAACTTCAAAGGAAAAGCCTGGAACATCAATCATTTTGGATTTTTGTTCCAGGCTTAAAAATGATAAAGGGTGGGAGCAGAAGCAACTACTAACAAATAAGACTTTTCTTTACGACAAGTAATGCGGATCGGTCTTAGTCGTGCTAATGTTATCACGGATTTTTTTCAAGGAATCGGCATTTTGATCAAAATTGTGATACATCGTATTTGTGTATAAAATATCCATTACCGTTAAGTAACTAATCCGTGAAGCCAAGGATTCCGCACGAAACAAGCCTTCTTCGGTGACGACAATAATTGCTTCGTCGGACAAGCCTGCCAACTCTGAACCGCTGTTACCAGTTAACGTAATCATTTTTGCGTTGGTTTTTTTAACTTGTCGTGCTAGGTTGATTGATTCTTTGGTTTTGCCTGAATGGGAAAAAATAAACACGCAATCTTCACTGGTTAATTTTGTGACAAAACTTAACTGCATGTGGTAATCAAAAATGTAGTTGCACCGATAGTTGGTCCGAATGAATTTATGGAAACTATCAAAAGCCACAATCGAGGAGCCGCCTTGCCCAAAAAAGTGAAGCGTTTTGGCAGAGTACATCAAAGCCAACACGTTATCTAACAGCTCTTTTGTTAAGAACTGTGTGGCGTTACTGAGGGAATAAATATTGGCTTGTAAGACTTTTTTAGCAATCGTAATACTATCATCATCTGGTGAAATATCATCGGCGCCATTCACGCTATTGACGTTTTGAAAAGTCGGCTGATAATTAGAATTCCTGGCGATATCAATTTTAAATTCTTGGAACCCAGAATAGCCAATCTTTTTTACAAATTGATACACGGAAGATTGGGAGACGCCAATTTCGTTGGCAAGACTTTCTAACGTCATTTGTGTCAATAATGATTCAGAATGAACAAAGTAATCGGAAATTTTCTTTTCTGTGAGGCTCAAATTCGGTTTTTTGATCCGAATCCGTTGATCCAAATAGTGGTTTTTCATTAACACGTTCCTCCAATCTTATTTTTTAAAATAGAATGAAT
The DNA here is from genome assembly GCF_050554855.1 of Enterococcus sp. DIV0712. Classification (NCBI taxonomy): domain Bacteria; kingdom Bacillati; phylum Bacillota; class Bacilli; order Lactobacillales; family Enterococcaceae; genus Enterococcus; species Enterococcus sp. DIV0712. Next base: position 2,566,330 of record NZ_CP187333.1, on the reverse strand, counting down.
GCCTTTTCATTGTTGGTATAGACTGATTATAGTGGAAAAAGAGGACAAATACAATTTCTCTTTTTCTCCACAAAAAAGAAATTCTTTAAAAAAGCCAAAAAAAAATAAATAATCTTTTTTCTGAAAAATGAAGGGGTCTTGAAAAGACTTCTCTCAACTAAAGAAAGTAGCCAGTAAAAAGAACGTGATACCAAGAGATTTACTTGTGTTTTTTGTATGAAAGCTCCTTAAAAATAAAAACGTTTTACCTTTTGAGTAGGCAAGATTTTTGCTAAAAAATAAAAAATATTTTTTAATTAGTGTAATCGTTTACATTATTTTTTTTATCCTTTATGATTGAAGTATCAAAAGAGGCAGGTGAAAGAAAAATGGACATTGGCTTTATTGGACTTGGGAAAATGGGTTTGAACATGGCGTTAAATGTTCACGAACAAGGCTGGCCCATTATTGGCTTTGATGTGACAAAAGAAGCAAGAGCGACTGCTAGAGAGCAGGGGCTTTCCGTTGTAGATTCGTTGCCGGAACTATTGAAAGCGCTTAACAAAAGGAAGGTGATTTTTTTAAGTACCCCCGCTGGTCAGATTACCAATCAATTAGTGGCAGAATTGGTAGAGCAATTAGCACCAGAGGATATCATTGTGGATAGTGGCAATTCAAATTTTCATGATAGTGTTGCGAATGCTCAGCTTGCTAAGGAAAAAGGAATTTATTTTATTGATTGTGGTACTTCTGGTGGCATCAAAGGAGCGCGGGAAGGAGCGTGTTTAATGGTTGGCGGTGCGCCTGAAGCTGTCAAGGTGTTAACCCCATTTTTTGAAGATTTAGCTTGTGAACAAGGGTATCTTTATGCTGGGAAATCAGGAGCTGGTCACTATTTGAAAATGGTGCATAACGGGATTGAGTACGTCATGATGCAAGCCATGGGCGAAGGATTCAATTTATTAGAAGCTGCCGAATATGATTTTGCGTTGGAGAAAGTAGCCGATGTGTGGAATCACGGCTCGATTATTGAAGCTCGCTTGATGGGCTTAGCGAAAGAGGTTTTTGCGGAAAATCCTACGTTAACCAATCTAGAAGGGAAAGTGGCAGCAAATGGCGAAGCCAAATGGATGATTGAAGAAGCATTGCGTTTGGAGATGCCCGTCCCAACTACGGCGTTGTCCTTATTTACTCGAAATGAAAGTATGCTAGCAAATCATTTTTCAAACAAAGTGGTCGCTTCTTTGCGACAAGGATTTGGCGGGCATGAAGTCGTAAAAAGTCAGTAAAGGAGTTTAGTCATGTTAAAAAAACAAAAAATTGCCATAGTGAATTCCAGTAGTTTTGGTCAAATTTTTCCTGAACACTTGACGCGCTTAGAAAAAATAGGCACCGTAAAGCATTTTACAGTCGACAGTGAAATTGGTGGCAAAGAGTTAGCGGAATGTTTACAAGGATATACGATTATTATTGCTAGCGTGACGCCATTTTTCACGAAAGAATTTTTTGAACATAAAGATGAATTATTGCTGATTTCTCGCCATGGCATTGGGTATAACAACATCGATTTAGACGCTGCAAAACAGCATGACACAATTGTTTCCATCATCCCAGCTTTAGTAGAACGAGATGCCGTGGCGGAAAACAATGTCACAAATTTACTAGCTGTTTTACGACAAACCGTGGCTGCAGATGCCAGCGTTAAAGCGGATCAATGGGAAAAACGAGCGAATTTTGTCGGTCGGACGTTATTTAACAAAACTGTGGGTGTCATTGGTGTTGGGAACACAGGAAGTTGTGTCGTGGAGACGTTACGAAACGGATTTCGCTGTGACGTGTTAGCGTATGATCCCTATAAATCCGCCACTTATCTGCAAAGTTATGGAGCCAAAAAAGTAGACTTAGATACGTTGCTAGCTTCAGCAGACATCATTTGTTTATGTGCCAATTTAACTGAAGAAAGTTATCACATGATTGGCTCGGCGGAAATTGCCAAGATGAAAGACGGCGTCTATCTTTCCAATAGCGCACGAGGCGCCTTGATTGATGAAGAAGCCATGATCGCCGGTTTACAATCGGGCAAAATTGCTGGGCTTGGGACAGATGTTTTAGAAGAGGAACCAGGTCGGAAAAATCATCCTTATCTTGCGTTTGAAAATGTAGTAATGACGCCGCACACCTCCGCTTATACCATGGAATGCCTGCAAGCGATGGGAGAAAAATGCGTGCAAGATGTGGAAGACGTGGTGCAAGGTATTTTACCTCAACGGGCAGTGCAAGAAGTCAGTCGTTACGTTAGTTAAGAAGGAGGAGGAGCATGTTAACTGATTTAAAAGTGAAAGTTGGACCGCAATTTTATCGTTACCACGAAGGCGCCTTAGCTTCGGTGCCGTCACTTTTCAAGGAATATCACGCCCAACGAATTTTGGTGGTGCATGGCACCGTATCCTTTGAAAAAGCTCAGCCATTTTTACCATTCTTGGCAGATTCAGAGTATCAATTCTTCTATCACACTTACACAGGAGAATGTAGTTATTTTGGCGCCGAACAAATTTCACAGCAAATAAAGGAACACCAGATTGACTTTCTTCTGGGAGTCGGCGGCGGTAAGTTAGCCGATTTAGTGGGCTACAGCGCCCATTTAAACAATCTGAATTTTGGCTTGGTCCCCACTTTGGCTAGTAACTGTGCGCCGTGGACACCGTTAGCTGTGATGTATCAAGAAAATGGCGCGGCCGAAGGCAAAACGGAACATTTCTTTCGCCAAGCTGCGTTTTTAATCACCGATCCTAAGTTGCTTCTTGATGCACCCCGTGATTATTTTGTCGCTGGTTTAGCTGATACGTTAGCGAAATGGTATGAATCAGAGACCATTTTACGCCAAGCCCATTTGCAAGGGGAACCCTTTTTACAATTAGCGGGAGCGACCGCCAAGCTTTCGCAAGAAGCGATTATGCGGGACTCAAAAGCAGCCTTAGCAGCGATGGATGAGGGCAAACTCACGCCTGAATTTGTCCATCTTTCAGAAATTGTTTTCGCTGTTTCTGGATTAGTCGGCGGCTTCGGCGACAAATACGCCCGCAATGCAGCAGCACACGCCATGCATGATGCTATGAGTAAATTTTTACCCAAAAGTCATGACTATTTACACGGCGAAAAAGTAGCTTACGGCATCTTCTATCAATTAGCATTGGAAAAAAGGTGGGCCATCATAGACGCATTAATCCCTTTTTATCAAGAGCTAAACTTGCCCATGTCGTTACGACAAATGGGCCTTTACCCAGAAGAAGAAGCAGTACTCGATGCAATGGTTCAATTTATTGATTCAAAAGAAAAGGTTCATTTAATTCCTATTGAGATTTCGGAAGAACGTTTACGTCAAGGGATTGAAGAGCTAGAAAAGTATATCCAAAACCAAGGATAAGAAGGAGGAACTATGGAAACGTTAAGTGTTTTACAAAGTTTGATAATGGCGCTTTGGGTGGCAGCAATTATGTCCAGATGGCTTGGAGGAGGAGCAACGTTAACGTTGCGTTTCTCGCCCTTAATGACAGGGTTAGTAGCAGGTTTAGTGATGGGCGATGTCCCGAAAGCGATGATTGTCACCGCAGCATTACAAATGATTTACATGGGTGTTTTTTCACCAGGTGGCTCTATGCCAGCAGAACCATCAATTGCGGCAGCGATTGCTGTGCCAGTTGCGTTGCTAGGGAATTTGAAGCCGGAAGCGGCTATCGCCGTAGCGGTTCCTGTCGGTCTTTTAGGGAGTTATTTATATCAATTCCGTTTCTTTATTAACACGTTTTTAGGGAAGTATACCGATCGTGCGGTGGCTGAACTAAATTCTAAAAAAATTGCCCGCTCAATTATCTGGTATCCAACGATTGCCTCATTTATTTTATTCGTTCCATTAGTCTTTTTTGCTCTTTATTTAGGGGCACCAGTCATTGCCGATATTATTAAAGCATTAGAAGGAACCGTTGTGATTCACGTGTTAGAAGTAGTCGGTGGTGGTTTAGCCGCAATTGGGATTGCGACAACGGTCTATGTCATTGGTCGAAAAGATTTCTTGGTTTTCTTTTTCCTTGCATACTTCATGAGTATCGTCTTTAAGTCATTGGAAATTACCATGGTAACGTATGCCATCTTTGGCGTAATTATTGCGTTAATTTTTGTGCAAGTCCAAAAAGGCAAACCTGTAGCAGAAAGTGCTGGTTCCGCCAGTGCCACCACTGATTTTGATGATGATGACGATTACGATGACGGGTTTTAAAAGAAAAAGGAGGAACTGAAATGACGGAAACAACAGAAAAAGTCGTGCCGAAAACAACGAATTTAGCACCAGAAGAAATTACCAATAAAGATGTTACAAAAGCCTATCTCCGTTGGCATTTTGCCAATGAAATTCCCCATTCCTTTGAACGTTACTTGGCGCCTTCGTTATTGTACGCAATGATGCCACTTTTAAAGAAATTGTATAAAGACGATGAACAATTAAAAGCCGCTTATATGCGTCAACTGCTGTTTTTCAATACGCAATTAAGTTGGGGCGGCGGGGTCATTACTGGGTTGATGGCTTCTATGGAACAAGAGCGGGCCAAAGAAGAACATGAAGGCCGCGAAATCATGATGCAAGATGATTTAATGTATAACACCAAAGCTGGCTTGATGGGCGCGTTAGCTGGGATTGGTGATGCGATTGACTCAGGCACGGTTCAATATATTTTTATTGCGATTGCGGTGCCGTGGGCGCAACAAGGTAGCGCATTAGGTGCGATTTTCCCATTTGTGGCGTTTGCCCTTTATCAAGTACTGTTAGGTGTGTTCTTTGCGAGACAATCCTTCAAAATGGGGCGGAATGCTACAGGCTTAATGCAAAGTGCTGGGATTCAAAAAGCCATTGAAATGTTATCTGTTTTAGGGTTGTTCATGATGGGGATTTTAGCTGGTAATTATGTCAAAGTTTCTTCAACTCTTCAATTTAAACTTTCTGGCCGTGAGTTTGTGGTTCAAGATATCCTTGATCAGATTGTCCCAGGACTCTTGCCGCTAGCTGTCGTAATGGGCGTGTATTGGTTCTATACGAAAAAAGGCTTGAAAGTTACGCAAGCATTATTGTGGTTAACAGGTATCTTAATTGTCTTAGCAACAGTCGGTATTTTATAAAAAGAAAAGGACGTGAATCAGATGGGCGTAGTAAATTTAGCAAGAGTAGATGAACGATTAATTCATGGACAAGTGATGGTGACCTTGTCCCAAAAAAGTGGCGTTAATTCCATTTTCGTTGTCGATGAAGTGGTGGCAAAGGATAAATTTATGCGTGATTTATACAAAAGTGCAGGCAGTCGGACAGGACAAAAAACCATTGTCATTACGCCGGAAAAAGCTAAATTTTATTGGGATGAATACCAATTCAAAGAGTACAACTGTATTTTAATCGCTAAAACCGTCTCTGTAATTTATGACTTAGTAAAACACGGAGTCCCTATGAAGGAGTTAAATATCGGCGGTATTGCACAGAAGAATCCAGAAAAAGATTTATTAGTAACCAAATCTGTTTATTTAAACAAAGAAGATGCTGAAAAATTAAAAGAACTACATGAGGTGTATGGCGTAGAAGATATTTATTTCCAAGCAACGCCTTCTGCACCAAAAACTAGTTTAAAAGAGGTTTTAGGCAAATTTAATTTATAAAAGGCCAGTCGCTTGAGTCATTGCATGACTGTTTGAAGTAATGACTCAAGCCACTGAACTGAAGGAGGAACTTTTATGTTAGGGATTGTGATTGCTACACACGGTGCACTAAGTGACGGTGCGAAAGACGCAGCTACCGTGATTATGGGCGCAACCGAAAATATCGAAACCGTTAATCTAAATAGTGGAGACGATGTCCAAGCACTAGGCGGACAAATTAAAACAGCGATTGAGAACGTCCAACAAGGGGATGGCGTGTTGGTCATGGTTGACTTATTAAGTGCGAGTCCTTACAATCAGGCAGTTTTGGTGATTAACGAACTCGAACCAGCTCTACAAAAGAAAATCTTTGTGGTGAGTGGTACCAACCTACCAATGGTCTTAGAAGCGATAAACCATCAATTATTGGGCACACCGATTGCTGAAGCGGCGCAAGCGATTGTTGCGCAAGGCAAAGAAAGTGTGCAAGCATGGGATATTTCTATGACTTCCTTTGAGGACGAAGAGGATGAGGACGATGATTTTTAAGAATGTAGTAAAGGGTGAAAGCAATGAAATGGGGATTTAGATGGTACGGAGCGGCAGGCGATGCCATTCCGTTAAAACATATTCGACAGATTCCAGGAATTACTGGTGTTGTCGGTACCTTGTTAAATAAACTACCAGGTGATGTTTGGACTGTAGCCGAAATTCAGGCACTTAAACAATCGGTGGAACAAGAAGGATTAGCGCTTTTAGGAATTGAAAGTGTCGCTATTCATGATGCCATTAAAGCGGGGACGGATCAACGAGACCACTATATTGATAATTATCGCCAAACGTTACGTAACTTGGGGAAATGTGGAATTTCCTTAGTGTGCTACAGTTTCAAGCCTATTTTTGGTTGGGCTAAAACGGACTTGGCGTATGAGAATGAAGATGGCAGTTTATCGTTGTTATTTGATCAAGCTGTGGTAGAGAACATGCAGCCAGAAGACATGTATCAATTGATTCACAGTCAGTCAAAAGGATTCCGGTTACCAGGTTGGGAAGAGGAGCGTTTGCAACAATTTCAAGAATTGAAAGCCATGTATGCTGGCGTAACAGAAGAAGATTTGGTCGAAAATTTGCGCTACTTTTTAGAACGTGTGATTCCTGTCTGTGAAGAAGAAAATATCAAAATGGGGATTCACCCCGATGATCCACCTTGGGAAATTTTTGGTTTGCCAAGAATCACTAAAAATTTAGCGGATTTAAAACGGATCCTTTCCTTGGTGGACTCACCAGCAAATGGGATTACATTTTGTACAGGTTCCCTCGGTGCGGACCCGACGAATGATTTGCCTACTATGATTCGTGAAATAGGTCACAGAATTAATTTTGTTCATTTCCGCAATGTGAAGTATTTAGGTGAGCATCGTTTTGAAGAAACGGCGCATCCGAGTGTCGCTGGTTCGTTAGATATGGCGGAATTAATGCAAGCACTGGTAGATGTAGGGTATGAAGGTGTTATTCGTCCTGATCATGGGCGGGCAATTTGGGATGAAAAAGCGATGCCTGGTTATGGTTTATATGATCGAGCAATGGGGTTGACCTATATTCAAGGACTGTACGAAGCAACCAAAGCCAAACAAAATAGGAAGTGACAGAATGGAAACAAAAGTTGAAAAAAATCAACTGTATCAACAATTAGCGACATGTAAACTTTTACCACTATACACTGCAACAGATTTACGCTATTTGCCACAAGTAGAATCGGTCTTAGTAGAAAACGAATTACCGTTTATTGAAGTCACTTTTCGGAGTCAGCTGGCCTTGCCTGCCATCAAACAACTTGCTGCTTCAGGGAATTTAATAGTAGGCGCAGGAACTGTTCGAACCTTGAAAGAAGCCCAAGAGGCAGTAGGGAGCGGTGCACAGTTCATTGTTTCCCCAGCGATTGTTCCAGAAGTCATTGATTTTTGTCTGGCAAATGAGGTGCCTATTTTTCCAGGAACAGCTACGCCTGGGGAGATTCAGCGAGCGCTGGCGTATGGCTTACGAGTGGTTAAATTTTTCCCAGCCGATATTTATGGCGGGTTAAAAGCCATCAAAAGTTTAAGTGGCCCGTTTTATGATGTTCAATTTTTACCAACTGGTGGGATTGATGAAACAAACTTTATAGAGTATGTGGAAGCCAAAGAAGTATTAGCAGTGGGCGGTTCCTTTATTTTATCAGAAAAAATGCTTCAAGAAGATGAAGCTTCGGCACGCCAGCATGTTCAATCTTTACTCACGAAAATCAAAGAACGACAAGCAAAATAAAAAGATGGGCTAAGTTTTGTTACTTAGTCCTCTTTTTTTTCTGTCCAAATACTACTGACATTATTTTAGTTTTCATTTTGTAAAAATAGTATAGGAGAAAAGCAATCAGTTATGTATAATTAGTGAAAGAAGGTTGCGTGAAGTAAAAATAAAAAGGAGAGCAAAGGATGTTAAAAAATGTAGAAGTGTTCTGGCAAAACTTTTTAGATAAACATGAATTAGATATGTTGATGCCCGATGTGTGGATGTTTGGTGATGGCTCTTCTGAGATGGGTAATCGTTTGGGTCAATTGGTTGTTTCTGGTCGTAAGACAGCGACATGTTCTTCTTTAGATATTTATAAGATGGAAGAAGAACAACTCCCTAAAGCTGGTCAATACGACATAATTTTAGATGGTCAGTCTCAACCGCTGGCTATTATTCGAACAACCAAAGTTGAAATTATGCCCATGAATAAGGTCTCAGAATCTTTTGCACAAGCGGAAGGTGAAGGAGATTTGACGCTGGATTATTGGTATGAAGAGCATGCGCGGTTCTTTAAAGAAGAACTGGCCCCCTATCAGCTACAATTTTATCCCGACATGTTGTTAGTTTGCCAAAGTTTTGAAGTGGTGGATCTTTATACAGAAAAAGAATAAACAGAGAAGCGGTGACTGACACGATTGAAACGAGCAGTTGTCGCTTTTTTTACTGATTTTTTGAAAAAGTTGCGTATGTTTATATAGACAGGGTGATAGAAAAGAGATGTGTATTTTAAGTGTCGAGGAAAAGATGGTACAATAACCTAAGGAGAATACTAACAAGGAGTGAATGTTATGAAAGAAGAATTTTCATATGAAATTTTAGAAGAAGTCGCTGTGTTATCTGAGAATGCTCGTGGCTGGCGTAAAGAATTGAATTTAATTAGTTGGAATGGTCGTCCACCAAAATTTGATTTGCGTGAGTGGGCCCCTGATCACGAAAAAATGGGTAAAGGCATCACCTTAACTAACGAAGAATTTGCTGAATTAAGCAAAACAATTAAATCCATGTAAAAGGAGCACCCTGTCAATGAAAAGTATGACTGGATTTGGAAAAAAGACCATTCAAAATGAAAATTATCAATTGGATATCGAAGTCAAAAGTGTCAACCAGCGGTTTTTAGATATTCAGTTGCGTATGCCAAAGGAACTGAATGCCTATGAACTGGTGATTCGGCAAGTAATCAAACGCACGTTAAAACGTGGACGTGTGGAAGTCTATGTAAATCTCCAAAAAATCGGCAACAATCAAAAAGAAGTGCGCGTGCAGTGGGACTTAATTGATCAATTATTAACTTCGGTAGATCAACATTTAAAGGAAAAATATCCGGAAGCAACGTTTGATGCAGGGGACACGGTCAACCATTTATTAAAGCAAAATGATTTTGTCGAAATAGTGGAAGCAGAAATTGTTGATCAGACATTTGAACCATTTCTTGTTCAAGCATTTGAAGCAGCCATCGCTAGTCTTGACCAAAGCCGTGTGCAAGAAGGAACGCAAATTAAACAAGTCCTGCTTGACTATGTAGCAGTGTTGACCCAATCAATTCAAGAGCTGCAAGCGTTTGTGGGCGTTTTTGAACAAGAATACCGTCAACGTTTTGAAGCGAAATTAAACGAATGGTTAGGTAGCCAAGTGGATGAAACACGCTTATTAACAGAAATGGCCATTTTATTGGAAAAAGGCGATATTCATGAAGAATTGGATCGTTTGGATATCCATATTGATAAGTTGCATCAGTTGCTTGACGAAACAGAACCAGTGGGCCGAGAACTAGATTTCTTAATTCAAGAAATGAACCGTGAAGTCAATACGATTGGTTCGAAATCAAGTCCAATTGAAATAAAAAATAGTGTCGTTCAAATGAAAACAACCTTAGAAAAGATTCGTGAACAAATTCAAAATGTCGAATAGAGAAAATGGTTTCGTGTTTTTCCAGAAAACGCTATAATATAGAAGTAACGAATAAATGACAGAGGTGAAAGCAATGACTAAATTTTATGATGTAACCTTTCAAGAATTAAGTGGTCGTTCTGTGGTAAAAACAGAAGTCGCTTCAGACAGAGAACCATTTGACGTCTGGCAAGATGCTTGTGCAAGCTATTCTGAAACAGAATTAAATATCCAAATTAACGAAGACACGTTTGTTACTTTGAATCGTCACTTTGTTGTTCGCATTGACGTGAAAGAAGTTGACGGCCCTGTCGACAAACAAGTTCGTCGTCGCGATGAATTGATGAACGTGGTCAATACGCTTTCTAATATGGGCTTATAAAAAATGCCACCAAGCATTTCACGCTTGGTGGTATTTTTTTTAATTAGAATAAAAGAAACAAGCCAACGGCGCATAGGAAAGAAAGAACTGCGGCACTTAAAAAGATTGTCCGCATGGATGCAGTTTTACTGCTTTCTTTGCCGTGTTTTTTCTGACGTTCTAAACGTTTTTGAAGCTGACGGGTAATTACTGAGAAGATTAGTCCGAAAAGGACTAAAACACTTGTGGCAATCGATTTGGGAATAAAATGATTCGGTTCTGCAACGGTGGTATCCCCAGAATGTTCGTTTGATTCTTCCGCAGCTTCAGCTGTTGTTTGTTTTGGCTTAACTTCTTGGTAAGCCACTTTCGGCGCTTGAACAGTACTATTTAACAATGTCAAAGGCGTGTCGACTTGCACCTGCCCTGCTACTAATTTAAAAGTAGGCTGACTGCCTTTGGGAATGACACCGTATAAATTGTTAGCCAAAGTGACTTTTTTGTGATCAATGGTTTGTGGTCCTTTGTCTAAAAGTTTTTTGCGTTCGTATGTCGTATAGGCATAGTCCAGCAAAGCATTCCCAGCCACATGCCGTTCGTATTCACCATCTTGGTTTTGCCAATTACCAACGCCTAAAATGACTTCAATTAAACGGAAATCTCCTTGTTTGACAGTCGCAATATAGTTAAAGCCGCCTGTTGGACTAGAGCCTGTTTTTAAACCATCCACGCCTTGATAACCATACTTAGCGCCTGGTAAAGAATAATTGTACGCTTCAAACGTTTCCTCGTAAGGCGTGCCGACCATTGTTTTCACCACTGGTTTATTGGTGATTTCTAAAATTTCTGGATAATTTTTCAGAAAGTGATAGGTTAGTGAAGCTAAATCTCTAGCTGTAGAGACGTTATCGCCATTTGGGTCAATTCCTTGCATTTGATACAGGCCGTTAAAGGCACTTGCTTGCGCTCCACTGCAGTTGTAATAGGTAGTATTTGTCATCCCTAATTCAGCCGCTTTTTGATTCATTAAATGAACAAAGTCAGTAGGCTGGTTCCCTGAAATTAAGTTTGCCAACATGAGAGTCGCCACATTAGAAGAGGGGACAGCAATCATTTTTAACAGTTCACGGACTGGATAAGCAACACCTAACGTAATTTTGTTATTACTAATGGCATATATTTTAGAAATATCGACATCTTTTTGCGTAGCAGTCACAGTCGTATCCATTGTAAATTTTCCTTGCTCCATTGCTTCAAAGGCCAAGTACATGGTCATCACTTTGGCAATACTGGCAGGATTCCACGCTAAATCTGGTTGCTGCGACCAGAGAATTTCTCCAGAATCAGCATCAACAACGATGGCTGCTTTGGGAATGCCATCCGCTTTCAGGGTCGTCCCCATTTTTTTAGCAATCGCGGTAATATCTTCTTCTGCGTGAGTCACAGTAGGTTGGGCAAAAAAGGCCCCACAACTGACAACTAAGCCTAGCAGAAACAATGTAAATGGTTTAATTCGTGCGATGTTTCTCAGTCCTTTCTTATTCACGTTTTTTTCATCCTAAAGGAGTCATCACTTCATTTTACTTAAAAAATGGCTGCCTGTATAGGAATTCTAGGTAATTTGTTTAAAAAAAGAACAAGTTATGAAAGCCAAATTAAAGAAGAAATGTTATTTTTTCAGTGAATCTCCAAGAAAGTCTTGAAAATTGCAGAAAAAAAGTGCAAAATAGAACTAATACTGTGAAATTATGTTTTGAAAGGAAGTCGTTATGTCAGAGCGCGGGTTATTAATCGTATTGTCAGGTCCTTCAGGAGTGGGGAAAGGGACTGTAAGAAAGGCTATTTTCGACAGTGAAGAAAATGATTTTCAATATTCAATCTCAATGACCACTCGGAAACAGCGAGAAGGCGAAGTGGATGGAGTAGATTACTATTTCCGTTCAAGAGAAGAATTTGAAGCGATGATTGAAGCTGGAGAAATGTTGGAATATGCGGAATATGTTGGTAACTATTATGGGACACCATTAACGTATGTTAACCAGACGCTAGATGAAGGCAAAGACGTCTTTTTAGAAATCGAAGTCCAAGGGGCTAAACAAGTCAAAGACAAAGTGCCTGATGGCGTATTTATCTTTTTGACACCTCCCGATTTAGCGGAATTAAAATCAAGAATTATTGGCCGCGGAACAGACGAAATGTCTGTGATTGAAGAACGAATGGCTGTGGCCAGAGAAGAAATCGAAATGATGGCGCTGTATGATTATGCGGTAGTGAATGATGAAGTTCCTTTAGCCGTGCAACGAATTAAAGACATTATCGCGAGTGAGCACTTCCGTGTTGACCGTGTAATTGGAAAATATATTAAAATGTTAGAGGAGATGTAGCCTTATGATGTTAAAACCGTCAATTGACTCATTGTTAAAAGAAGTCCCTTCAAAATATTCTTTGGTTATTTTAGCAAGCAAACGTGCGCATGAATTAGATGAAGGCGTTCAACCAACCGTTGAATCCTTTGATTCTGTAAAAAGTGTAGGTCGTGCGTTAGAAGAAATCGAAGCAGGAACAGTGATCAGTGATCCAAATCCTGAAGAAAAACGCGAACGTCTACGCATTGAACGTGAAGAACGCAAACGCCAACGTGAACAAGAACAAAAAGAATTAGAAAACCGTTTACGTGACGAAAAAAATTAATTGAATGATTGTCAACGAATGGAGAAAGCCGTCTGTCTATTTCAGAGGCTTTCTCTTCGTTTATTCTGAAAGGTGCCAACGAGACACACAAGACAAATCAGTCAATCTTTAGTACAATAGGCAAAGAGAATTTACATAAAAAGGAGGACGCACCATGCAAAAAGTAGCCAAAGTTATTGTGGATGTACCAACGATGCAAACCGATCAACCATTCACTTATTTAGTTCCTGAAAATTTAAATGAGCAATTGGCTGTCGGCATGCGTGTAGAAGTGCCTTTTGGTAACGGTAATCGGCATGTTCAAGGGTTTGTTTTAGCCATTGAACCAATGGCTGCAATGGTTCTTGACGAAACCAATGTTCAGTTGAAAGAACTAGTGGCGGTGTTGGATTTAAAACCTGTCTTAAATACAGAAATGTTGGCTTTAGCTGATTATATGAAGGAAAAAACGTTTGCTTTTAAAATCACTTGTTTGCAAACCATGTTGCCTAGCGTAATGCGTGCCGATTACCAAAAATATATTTATTTAACGGATGAGCTTTCTGAAGAATTACAAGATCAGTTATTTTATGGTTTAGAGGAAATTTCGTGGGACCAAGCGCAAGAACGTGGGCTTTTGCCTCAACTAATGGCGTTGCGTAAACAGCAAAAAGTCGATATTCGCTACGAAGTTACGACGAGAAATAAAGTCAAAATGGTCCGCTTCATTCAAGCCGCTAAGGAATTTGAACAACTAGAGGAAATTCGTTTGGGTTTACGCAAGGGAGCTAAGAAGAAAGAGCAACTTCTTTACTATTTACAACGCTTGGGTACTGAAAAAGTCACCGCTGTGAAGGAAATGAAAGAATTAGGTTTCAGTACCGCGCTTTTAAATGAAGCGGCCAAAAACGGCTGGTTAACGTTCGTTGAAAAAGAAGCGTATCGTGATCCGTTTGCTAATCAGACGTTTGAAAAAACGACTGCGTTATCTTTGAACGCAGAACAACAGGTGGCTGTGGAAACAATCTTACAATCGGTCCAAGAACAGCAAAGCCAAACCTACTTATTGGAAGGTATTACAGGAAGCGGGAAAACAGAAGTTTATCTACAGGTCATTGCAGAAGTTCTTAACCAAGGCAAAACAGCCATTATGCTTGTTCCTGAAATTTCTTTAACTCCGCAAATGGTGCAACGCTTTAAAAGTCGCTTTGGCGAACATGTTGCTGTAATGCACAGTGGCTTATCGCAAGGTGAAAAATACGATGAGTGGCGGAAGATCGAACGAGGAGAAGCGGAAGTGGTGGTTGGTGCGCGTTCTGCCATTTTTGCGCCAATCGAAAACATCGGTGTGATCATTATTGATGAAGAACACGAGGCAAGTTATAAACAAGAAGAAACCCCCCGCTACCACGCGAGAGATTTAGCGATTTGGCGTTCGGAGTACCATCATTGCCCTGTTGTTTTAGGTAGTGCCACGCCGTCCTTGGAATCACGCGCTCGCGCACAAAAAAATGTTTATCAGCGGTTACGATTAACACAGCGTGCCAATCAAGCGGCAACCTTGCCTACGATTGATGTAGTGGATATGCGGCAAGAAGTAGAAAATGGCAATGTCTCTTCTTTTTCCATGTCGTTGCAAGAAAAACTCCAAGAACGCTTAGAGAAAAACGAACAAAGTGTTCTCCTACTTAATCGCCGTGGCTATTCGTCATTTGTGATGTGTCGCGATTGTGGCTATGTGTTGCCGTGTCCGAATTGTGATATTTCCTTAACTTTGCATATGGATAGTAAAACAATGAAATGTCATTATTGTGGACATGAAGAACGGATTCCTTATCGCTGTCCTAACTGTGGCCAAGATAAAATTCGCTACTACGGAACAGGCACACAAAAAGTAGAAGAAGAATTACAAACGTTGTTACCAGACAGTCGTATTCTCCGAATGGATGTTGATACGACCCGTCGCAAAGGTGCACATGAAAAGATTTTGCGAACATTTGGTGAAGGACAAGCGGATATCTTATTAGGCACACAAATGATTGCCAAAGGACTGGACTTTCCAAATGTGACGTTAGTCGGTGTCTTAAATGCTGATACCGCCTTGAATTTACCCGATTTTCGTTCCAGTGAACGGACCTTCCAGTTATTGACACAGGTCAGCGGTCGCGCTGGTCGCGCTGAAAAACCGGGGGAAGTCATCATTCAATCTTTTAACCCCGAGCATTATGCGATACAATTGGCAAAAGCCCAAGATTATGAAGATTTTTATACAAAAGAAATGTATATCCGTCATCGTGGGGATTATCCGCCGTACTATTTTACGGTCCAAATTACGGCTAGCCATCCTGAAGAAAATGAAGCAGCGAAACAAATGTTTCAAATTGCGACGAAATTAAAACAAGGCTTATCGCCGCAAGCTATTTTGTTGGGACCAACGCCCAACGCAATTATGCGTGTCAATAATCGATACTTTTATCAAGTGATTATCAAGTATAAACAAGAACCAATGCTTCAACCATTATTGAAAGAAATTTTAACCGATACACAACGAGCAACGGCTCGTGGCTTAAAGCTTTCCATTGATGCAGAACCCATGAATTTTATTTAAAAAATACAGCTTTGAAAGGAGCACTTATGCGCTATCCAGTTGTGATTCACCCGAACGAACACTTAAAAATGAAGGCTCAACCTGTGACGATTATTACCGATGAAATTGTGCAGTTACTAGAGGATATGTATGAAACAATGCTGGCCCATGATGGGATTGGCTTAGCAGCCCCGCAAATTGGTAAAAATTTGCAAATGGCAGTGATTGAAATCGATGAAGAATCTGGTCATTTTGAACTAATTAATCCAGTGATTATTGAAAAAAAGGGAACCAGTATTGATGTGGAAGGCTGTTTAAGTATTCCAGAAACATATGGAACCGTTGAACGAGCAGATGAAGTGACTGTCCGTTATTTTGACCGTGAAGGTGAAGAAATGGAAGTTACGGCTTACGGCTATTTAGCTCGAGCTTTTCAACACGAAATTGATCATTTGAATGGCGAGTTATTTATCGACAAAATGATTGAGAAAATTGCACCAGAAGATTTAGAAGCGTATATGGAGGAACATTTTGATGACTAAAATTGTATTTATGGGCACACCAGCCTTTTCTGTTCCGATTTTAGAAAGTTTAATCGAGGCAGGCTATGACGTTCAAGCGGTTGTCACGCAACCAGATCGACCAGTTGGCCGAAAAAAAGTGATTACCCCAACGCCTGTCAAAGAAGCAGCTTTAAAACATAACTTATTAGTCTTACAACCAGAGAAAATTTCAGGTTCTCCTGAAATGGAAAAAGTGATTGACTTAGCACCAGATTTAATTGTGACAGCAGCCTTTGGACAATTTTTACCAGAGAAAATTTTAAAAGCGCCTAAACTAGGTGCGATTAATGTCCATGCCTCACTTTTACCAAAATATCGTGGCGGCGCACCTGTACATTACTCGATTATTGAAGGAGAAAAAGAAACAGGCGTCACGATTATGGAAATGGTGAAAAAAATGGATGCTGGCGCGATTTTATCGCAACGTGCAATTCCGATTACGAAACAAGACGATGTAGGCACCATGTTTGAAAAATTAAGCATTCTAGGAAAAGAACTTTTATTAGAGACGTTACCTAAGCTAATTGCTGGCGAAATCACGCCTATTCCACAAGTGGAAGAAGAGGCTACTTTTTCACCAAATATTACTCGAGAACAAGAACGAATTGACTGGCAAAAAACCGCTGAGGCAATTGATAACCAAGTGCGTGGTATGCGTCCTTGGCCAACAGCGTTCACAACCTACCAAGGGACCAACTGGAAAATTTGGGCAGTGACACCACTGACTGAAACAACAACCAGCGCCCCAGGAACGATTATCCAACGTAGTAAAAAAGCGCTGTGGATTGCTTGTGGTGAAGGGACAGTCCTTCAAATTGATCGCCTGCAACCAGCAGGTAAAGGTCAATTAACGATTCAAGAATTTTTAAATGGCGTTGGTCAAAATGTCGCAGAAAAAGATAAGGTGGACTAACAAAAATGGCTGAAAAAATCCCCAAGAAATTAAAACGTTCTGTTCGATACGTTGCTTTAGAAACCATCGAACGTGTGGATAAAGGTGGGGCGTACTCCAATCTTTTACTTAATGAAATGATGACAAAATCAGAACTAAGCGAGAAAGATGGCCGCTTGTTTACAGAACTTGTCTACGGCACAATTAGTCGCAAATTATTGTTGGAATACTACTTAACACCATTTGTTAAGAAACCGCAAAAAGTCGATAATTGGGTGAAAAATTTATTGATTTTATCGTTATATCAATTACTTTATTTAGATAAAGTGCCCGATCATGCAGTCATTAATGAAGCGGTTGAAATTGGCAAACGTCGTGGCAATCCTGGGATTGGTAAATTCGTGAATGGCGTGCTGCGGGCGTTCCAACGAAATGGAGCACCTAGTTTGGCCGCAATTAGCGATCCAGTTGATCGTTTAGCAACGGAAATTAGCATGCCACGTTGGTTAACAGAAAAATTACTTGCCCAATTAGGCGAAGAAGAAACACGGCAGTTAGGTTTGTCATTATTTGAAAAAAGCCATGCGAGTGGTCGAGTAAACACACGGTTTATTTCACGAGAAGAAGCGCTGGAAGAATTACAAGAAACAGGGATTGCCGCGAAGGAAAGTCAACTTTCCCCTTATGGTGTTGTCGCTGAAAAAGGCTACTTAGCTGGTAGTGAACTGTTTATTAACGGTTGTTTAACCATTCAAGATGAAAGCTCTATGCTCGTGGCTCCAGCGATGCAAATTGAACCGCATCATCGTGTTTTGGATGCTTGTGCGGCTCCTGGTGGCAAAACGACTCATATCGCAACTTTTTTAGAGGCTGAAGCAGGTGGTCGTGTGACTTCTTTAGATATTCATGCGCACAAAATTAAGCTAATTAATGAAAATGCGCAACGCCTCCATGTGGCGGATGTCGTCCAAGCAGAAAAGCTTGATGCGCGACAAGTGGCCGAAGAATTTCCCGCAGAAACCTTTGATCGGATTTTAGTTGATGCACCATGTTCAGGCTTAGGGCTAATGCGCCGTAAACCAGACATTAAATACCATAAAACGGCCAATGATTTTCAAAATTTACCTAAAATTCAGTTAGAAATCTTAGAAAGTGTTGCCCCAACACTAAAACAATGGGGTATAATGGTCTATAGCACTTGTACTATTACGTCAGAAGAAAATCAGGAAGTGGTGGCAGCCTTTTTAGCCAAACACCCTGAATTTGAAAAAATTGAAATTGTTGCAAATGAAAACGTCCAAGCAGTAGTAAAAGAGCAAGAACTGGTTCTGTATCCCCATCAATACATGACAGATGGCTTCTTTATTTGCTGTATGCGGAAAGTTAGTTCAAATGAGGTGAAATAATTTGGAAATCAACGTTCAATCAGATGTCGGTCGCAAAAGAAATACGAACCAAGATTATGCCAACGTTTTTGAGAACCAACAACACATAACCTTTGCTGTTTTAGCAGATGGCATGGGTGGTCACCAAGCAGGTGATGTCGCTAGCCAAATGGCAGTCAATAATTTAGGTGAGAGTTGGTCCAATGCGTCTGTCGACTCAGCTGAAAAATCTGCACAGTGGTTAATTCAAGCAATTCAAAAGGAAAATGAAAAAATTTATGAACGCGGACAATCGAAACCAGAGTATTTAGGAATGGGGACAACCGTGGTTGGTGCCATCCTTTTACCGGATTCATTTGTCTTAGCAAATGTGGGGGACAGTCGTGCTTATTTAGTTCGTGACCAACACATGTTACAATTAACAGAAGATCATTCTTTAGTGAATGAACTAGTAAAATCAGGGGAGATTACTCGTGAGATGGCTGCAAATCATCCACGAAAAAATGTCCTAACACGTTCTTTGGGAATGCCTGGCACTGTCGAAGTCGATGTAACCAATCATGAATGGCTGCCTAATGACTATTTACTGTTATGTTCGGACGGCTTAACCAATATGGTTCCTGAGACAAAAATTTTAGAAATTTTAGAGACGTCAGATCCCTTAGAATCCAAATTAAGCCAACTCGTTGCCCAAGCAAATGAAGCGGGTGGTTTAGATAACATTACCGTGTTAGTGATACACTTTGACGAACAGAAGGAGGAAAACCAATGATAGAAATCGGCAAGAAGCTGAATGGTCGATATCACATTATTGGCAGCATCGGAAGCGGCGGCATGGCCAACGTCTATTTAGCACACGATTTAATTTTAGACCGAGACGTTGCAGTAAAAGTCTTGCGCTTTGACTTCCAAAACGATCAAGCCGCCATCCGACGTTTTCAGCGTGAAGCACTAGCCGCAACTGAGCTGGTTCACCCGAATATCGTCAGTGTGTACGATGTAGGCGAAGAAGATGGACTACAATATTTAGTCATGGAATATGTGAAAGGAATGGACTTAAAACGTTACATCCAAACGCATTTCCCAATCCCTTATTCCACAGTTGTGGACATTACGCAACAAATTTTATCTGCTGTCGCAATGGCACATGAACATAGAATTATTCACCGGGATTTAAAACCGCAAAACATTCTGATTGACGAACACGGCACAGTCAAAATTACTGACTTTGGGATTGCGATTGCCTTGTCAGAAACGTCAATTACGCAAACGAACACAATGTTAGGTTCGGTGCATTACTTATCGCCAGAACAAGCGCGCGGAAGCATGGCGACCAACCAATCAGATATTTACGCTGTGGGAATTATTCTCTATGAAATGCTAACAGGGAATGTACCTTTTGATGGTGAATCAGCCGTAACGATTGCCTTAAAACATTTCCAAGAAGAAATTCCCTCTGTTAAAATGTTTGATCCAGGGATTCCTCAATCATTGGAAAATGTGGTTCGTCATGCAACCGCAAAAGACCCAAGCGATCGCTACAAAACAGCGAATGAGATGGCAGAAGACTTATACACGTCCTTGTCAGCCAGTCGTTTAAACGAACCTGCGTGGGAACCAACGGCTTTATTAGGAGAAACGAAAGTATTAACTCCGATTCCCGAAGACATCGCTGAACCGGAAGAGACAACGCCTGTCGAAGTTCCAGAAGATATCGCAGATGACATTTTAGCTGAACAACCACCGAAGAAAAACCGCAAAAAATTGTGGATTGGCTTAGCAATTGCGGCATTAATTGCTTTAGCAATAGGTGGCTTAGCCTTTGCAATGTCGGGTGGTAAAGACGTTGAAGTTCCTGATGTTACAAATGAAACGAAAGCGGCCGCTTCACAAGCGCTACAAAGTGCCGGGCTGAAAGTCGATAGTGAAACCAAAAAAATTCCCGATGATAAGATTGAAGAAGGCAAGGTGGTCAAAACAGACCCCGAAGCAAAATCATCTGTGAAAAAAGGCCGATCTGTTACTTTATATATCAGCTCTGGAACAGAAAAAATTGAGATGGCCGATTATACAAACGAATCGTATGAATCTGCTGTCGAAGCCTTGAAAAAACTAGGGTTTTCAGAAGACCAAATTACAACGAAAAAAGAATACAGTGATTCTGTGTCTACAGATAACATTATTAAACAAAAACCAGCTGCAGGTAAAAAAGTTGATCCGAAAAAAGACAAAGTCACTTTAACGGTCAGTGAAGGACCAGAAGCGGTTACTTTGCCTAGTTACGCCGGTTATTCTTACACAAATGCAGTAAATGCACTGGCACAATTAGGCATTTCTGAATCTCAAATTACGCGTGTCGACCAAGCAAGCGATACGGTAGAACCAGGTTTAGTCATTACGCAAGACCCCGCACCAGGTGGCACCGTGACACCTAAAAATGGCCAAGTGACGTTATATGTAAGTAAAGGTAGCGACAAAGTGACACTTTCTGATTATAGCGGAATTTCTTACGATAATGCGGTAAGTCGCTTAATTGCTTTAGGTATCCCAGAATCTCAAATTAAACGAGTGGACGAAGAAAGCGACAAAGTTGAAAAAGATACCGTGATTAGTCAAGAACCAGCTTCTGGTACCGCTGTTGATCCGAAAAATGACACGATTACTTTACATGTCAGCAAAGGCAGTGACTCAGTAACTGTTCCTGATATTTCAGGTTATTCGCCAAAAGCTGCAGAAGACAGCATCAATAACGCTGGCCTTAAAATCAATGAACAAGGATTATCTGGCTCTGGCGATGGCCAAGTCGTTGAACGAACTAGCCCATCCGCTGGCAGCAAAGTTAAAAAAGGCGACTCTGTTACGGTTTATTATTCAAAAGCAAATGATTCAAAAAGCACCACTAGTGAAAGTAGTACGAGTAATTAAGACAAGAGGTTGGGACAGGAGTGTTTAGCTTCAAGAACCAAGTAGGTACTGTTTAACATCTATTTGCTTTTCAAATAGTGTTTCTCAGCAATAAGAAGAAGCTGCTCCTGTCCCGCCGTTTATCTTAAGATTTAAGTCTAGGAAGGTAAGTCATTTCGACTTATGTCCTAGGCTCTTTTTAATTAATAGAATCGAGAGGCTCCCTTGATTTCTCTGCCACTATCCTGTATATTCGAAAGTAGTTAGGAGTGGTTTATCTGAAAGGTCAAATCAGAAAAGCGTTAAGCGGTTTTTATTATGTATACGCAGATGGAGAAACATATCAAACAAGAGCGCGAGGGAATTTTCGTAATCGAAAAATTACGCCACTCGTGGGAGATGAAGTACTTTTTGAAAGCGATAATTTAACAGATGGTTATGTGTTGGAAATTTTACCAAGACGAAATGAATTAGTGCGCCCGCCTGTTGCAAATGTGGATCTAGGTGTGGTTGTCATGAGTATGGTTTCGCCAAATTTTTCGTTTAATTTGTTGGATCGTTTCTTAGTCAGCTTAGAGTATAAGGATATAGAACCAGTTATTTATTTAACGAAAGTTGATCTATTAGATGAGCCGCAACGTCAACAAGTCACTGAAATTAAACAGATTTATGAAGCGTTAGGTTATGCGGTGATCGCTTCGGAAGACGTAGAAGC
This sequence comes from Enterococcus sp. DIV0712, assembly GCF_050554855.1. Classification (NCBI taxonomy): domain Bacteria; kingdom Bacillati; phylum Bacillota; class Bacilli; order Lactobacillales; family Enterococcaceae; genus Enterococcus; species Enterococcus sp. DIV0712. Next base: position 2,544,383 of record NZ_CP187333.1, on the reverse strand, counting down.
CACCAAAGAATTAGAACGCTTTTTCCCAGAACGGTTGACTGTTTTTATGGGACAATCAGGCGCTGGAAAATCAACATTGTTGAATCAAATTTCACCAGAATTACAACTAGCAACTGCGGAAATTTCCCAATCTTTAGGACGGGGCAAACATACGACCCGTCACGTGGAATTGATTCCGTTATACGACGGTTTGGTCGCTGATACACCAGGATTTAGTGCCATCGATTTCTTGGAGATGGAAGCAGTGGAATTACCAAAGCAATTTCCTGAATTTGTTGCCGCGGCCTCTCACTGTAAGTTTCGTGAATGTATGCACCACAAAGAACCTGGTTGTGAAGTGAAACGTCAAGTGGAAGCGGGAACCATTGCGACGAGTCGTTACGAAAATTATTTACAGTTTTTAATGGAAATCGAGAATCGACGACCTGTTTATAAGAAAAAATCATAGCAAATATAAAGGGAGCGAGCCAAATGAAACTAGCACCATCCATTTTAAGTGCCGATTTTGCCAATTTAGAAAGAGATATCCGTTTAGTAGAAGAATTAGGAGCAGATTATATTCATGTTGATGTCATGGACGGTCAATTTGTACCCAACATTACCTTAGGACCGAATATCGTTTCAGCGATTCGTCCAGTGACAAAACTACCATTGGATGTTCATTTGATGATTGTACAACCTGAAAACTATATCAATGCCTTTGCGGAAGCCGGTGCGGATATTATTACCGTCCATCAAGAAGCAACACCCCATATTCATCGTGCCTTACAAATGATTAAAAATGCGGGTGTGAAAGCTGGCGTAACCATCAATCCTGGGACACCACTTTCGATGATCGAAAATGTATTAGACTTGGCAGATCAAGTCTTGGTAATGACTGTCAATCCAGGCTTTGGCGGACAATCATTTATTGAAAACTCACTAGAAAAAATTGCTCAATTAAAAGAATGGAAAGAAACAAAAGGATACACCTATGAAATTGAAGTCGATGGCGGGATTGTTCCTGAAACTGCCGCACGTTGTAAAGAAGCCGGTGCGGAAGTGTTCGTTGCAGGCTCCTACATTTATAATGCTGAAAATCCTCAAGAACGAATCGATGCACTGAGAGCAGTGCTAGACAAATGAGTCGTGTCTTACTGGTAGCTGGCGGTAATCCAAGTGATTGGCCAACCTTTGAACCAGCTACGTATGATTATTTCGTAGGTATTGATCGCGGCTGTCTCCATTTATTAGAGGCCGATTTACCGTTACAATTAGCGGTAGGCGATTTTGATTCATTATCACGAGAAGAATACCATTTTGTCCAAGAAACTGCCGAAACACTCATCCAAGCACCTGCTGAAAAAGATGATACAGATACACAATTAGCGCTTCAAGAAGCTTTACAACGATTTCCACAAGCAGAGATGACGATTATCGGTGCGACAGGGGGCAGAATTGACCACCTGTTAGCCAATCTTTGGTTACCCTTTGAACCACGATTTCAAGGCGTACTTCGCCAAATCCGTCTATGCGATCGTCAAAATAGCATCCAGTATTACGCCCCTGGTTCGTATATCGTACCAAAAGAGCCAGATAAAGAATATCTGGCCTACTGCTGTTTGACGCCTGTAGAAAACTTGACGCTACGACGCAGTAAATATTTATTAACCAATCAAGATGTTCCTTACCCAACATCGTATGCAAGTAATGAATTTATCGAAGAAGCCGCTGCTTTTTCCTTCGATGCAGGGATGATTGCGGTTATTCAAAGTAAAGATAAGTAAAAAGAGGTTGGGCCTTCATCAAAGTGATGAAGGTCCAACTTCTTTTTTTTTGCAATAAAAAAAGCCGAACAACGAACGTCCAGCTTTGCTTATTTAAGTTTATTAAACACGTTCGATTTTACCAGATTTCAAAGCACGAGTTGACACCCAAACTTTTTTAGGTTTACCATCGATTAATACGCGAACTTTTTGTAAGTTAGGTTTCACAGTGCGTTTTGTTGAGTTCATCGCATGTGAACGGTTATTACCACTTGAAGTCTTACGACCAGTGAAGTAACATACTTTTGCCATTTTAAGTTTCCTCCTTTGCCTTGATCTTGGAGCGATAATATTCAGCTCATACTAACTTAATTTATCATATTAGGCACTGATTTGCAAGAAGATTTTTAGTGAGAAAATAGGAATATAAAAAATCAGTGATTTCAATTTAAAATCACTGATTTTTTATATTCCTATTTTTTCACTTTCATAGACACACTGGATAAGTACGAAGAATAAAAATATCCACTAAAAATAACTGTTGCAATGGCTAATATTGCTTTTATAGCTACAGGCTTAACGAAAATCGTCATTGCTACAAGTAGGAATAGTAAACATAGTAGTACAGTGATGTACTTCTGATTCATATAAGGAACACCTTCTTCCTTTTTATTTATACTTATGTGATAATGATTGCTATACCAACGCTAGCACCTGCTCCAGCAAGTACTCCAGCTCCCATGCACCAACCGCAATTTAGATTTTTAATTGTACATTCAGTCATTTTGATTTTCATATCGTTTCCTCCTAGTTAATTAAGTCAATGCAGCAAGACCTACACCTGCTGCAATAAGGCCTGCACCAATACCGACCCCAGTCCAAAAATCAGTGCCATGTGAATTTAATGTCATGTGATCTACCTCTACAAATTTAATCAATTTCATTATTATCTCTCCTTTATAAAAAATATTAGTTATAGTTTTTTACTTCTTAAAATCGCCAAATTGGCAAAATGATGATTGGAGATGGGAAAAACCATTTCATGTTGGCTCACCTCCTAGTAGTCTAAATATGGGTATTTCTTTTACTGAGTTAAAAAATACAAGAATCAAAAGCGTACTAACGTTAACACCTCAATAATATTCAGGTAGTATTTTACTTTGTTACCTGTTTTTTAACTTAAAATTTCCCTATGTTAATACTACAACTGCAGCACCAATACCAATACCTACACCTACACCATGCCAAAAGCTATTGATTACCTTTTTTTCTGTTTCCTTAAACTTAATTTTATTCATACTATTATCTCCTCTTTTCCTAAATATTTTTATTGTGCACACTTAAAGTATATGAGGTGTGAAAGAATATATATTTTTTTTCTTCAACTATGTGTTCTTTAACTTATTCGTTAGAAATTGAAGTTCTTTAAACGTTTGGGCAGTCGTAAATGTTAGAAAAGACAATAGAGACCAAAACTTAAGAAGTTAAGAGAAAATGTAAACGGGGTGTATTAGGCCATTATAATTAAACTAGTTAAATATTAAATAAAAGTGGAGTGGAAGAAATGATTGGAATAACGTTAGTAGAAGAAAGCAACTATGTATTAAAAAATATTGAAGATGTAGCGCTGTCTGATATCATGAGAGAAGGTGCTTTTATAGAAGAATTGAGTACTGATACATATAATTTTGATACAAACACTTTTTTAGATTTATTGGAATACGTAGAGTTTCAAGAATATACAAACTATATTTTTGTCAATTTTTCAAAATCAAAGCGGTTGCCTAAAATTATCTCTTTTTTAAATGCATTTAGTGAGACAACGATATTTCATTCTGTGTCTATAGAAGATGGAGATTCTCTAACTAAGCAGTATATTGATAGAGATAAACTTAAGTTTTATGAAAAAAAGATAGACAGATCAGAACAAGTTTTAAAAAATGGTTTAATGGCACTTTTCACAGGTCTTTATCCAAGAATATTTAAAAAGAACATGATTAAACATCTTTATTTTGAACAATTGGAAGATGCAGAGAAGCTTCATCCTTCAGTATATCTAAATTGTGCAATTAATTATGGATTATATATCGATGAATTGGAAAAAAATTTTGATAGCAAAATTCCTGGTATTATCACGTTCAAAAATTCTTTACGAACTTTTACGAAAGATATTGAATTAGAGGTGCTTTCCGAAAAAGAGCTAGATAAATTGTTACAGAAATTTAAAGAAAATGGGACTGTATTCTGGGAAACAAGGAAGAGTGGAATTTATGATTATTCTCAAATATTATCACTCGGATTAGAACGTGGTTTATTTATCTTTTCAGATGGAGTTTATTTGGATTATCAAAGAAAAAAACAAGTATCTTCATCAATAAACTGTACATTTTCAGAAATAGAACTAGGGAAAAGTAGAATTAGTCATAAGAATAAAAAAAATGGACTTTATGAAATTTATCCATTGTTAGTAAGTATTGCTGCATCAATAAAGGATGCACATCTAACCTTTATTACACCATTTAATAAACATCAATTCGATTCTATTGATTTAGGCAATTATCCCAGTGAATGGATAGTTTTTTCTACTAGAGAGACTTATTTTGCATTACATGTACCAAGTAATCGAACATTTGAAGTTAATCAATTATTTGTAGAAATTTTTGAGGCACAAATGAAAAATTGTGTTGAATTAGCCAAAAGTAAGAATGGAGAAATCACAGATGAATTAATTAAAGAGCAGCAGGAGTTGATGTTTAGTGTATAAAGCTGAAACAGTCTTTTTTGGAACATTTAAAGAAAAACTGAGGGATGGTAAAGAAATAGATATAATAAATAATATTTATCAAGAAGTAGAATTTGCACAATACTATGAAGCAGTTGCATGTGAATCTATAAGTGGTGATATTGAATATTATCTAGATATGCTTTCTAAAAACGATCGAGTATTGGAAATTGGAACAGGAAATGGACGTGTTTTGAAGCCTTTATTGGCTCATGGGATTGATATCTACGGAATTGAGCCAGAGCAAGCGATGCTAGAATTTCTAAATGAAGAAGAAAAATCTCGTGTATATATTGGAGGGATTGAAAAACTGACTCAATTTAATCATACATCAAAGTATAGTTATATTATTATCCCTGCTACTTCTGTTTCTCTGTTTGATGAACAAATCTTTTCAAATTTTTTGTCTGAAGCAAAGAAAGTGTTAAATAGTAAAGGTAAGATTATTTTTGATTTTATTAATCCAGGGCAGATAAAAAAATTAGATGGAGTGGTTTCTATTGATAAGATTAGCGATCAATTATTTATGTCAGGAAACTTTGTCCAAGGAAAAAAGTTCATCTATAACATTTACACAAAAACAGCTAAGGGAAGTAGAAAGTTAGGTTATTCAATAAAGAATATTTACACCATTGATCAAGTAAATCATTTAGGTGAACAATTAGGCTATACGTCAAGAATCATAAAAAAACAACCTGATTATATTATGATGGAGGTGCAAAAAAATGAAATATAATTATCTAGTCCCGATGGGTGATATTACAAAAGTGAATGAACATAAAACTACTATTGTTCGAGCTGAAGAGGAGTATGTATTTGATGAAGAGCAGAAGAGATTTGTGGATTTAAGAAGTGGATTATGGAATACAAATTTAGGCTATAAAAAAGAATTGTATGAGATAATCAGGCAACGATTCACTGAACAACTATCAAAGAGCTTAACTTATCTAGATATTCATTCTTTTCATCACCCAGTTTATCAAGAATATGCTAAAAAACTTGCAACATTTGCCGATAAAGAAGGATTCTATGAACAGGTTATTTATACAAACAGTGGGTCTGAATGTACCGAGCTGGCATTAAAAATATCGCGTCAAATAAATAAAAGCAATCAAAAGATACTAGCCTTTTCTCAAGGGTATCATGGTACTTTTTGGGGAGGGATGTCAATCAGTGGGTTAGATCAAGAAGTAACAGACATTTATTCACCTAAACTGAGTAATATGGAATTTATAAAATCTCCGGAGAATGATATAGAGGAGAAGAATTTTTTTAAGCATATTGAATATCATCACCATGAATATAGTGCAATGATTATTGAACCTGTTTTGGGCTCTGCAGGTATAAAAATGCCTTCAATTCGATTCTTGAATAAATTAGGAAGTTTACTAAAAAAATACGGTATAATAGTTATTTTTGATGAAGTGGCAACTGGTTTTTATCGGACCGGAAAACCATTTTATTTTCATTATTTAGATTTTAAACCAGATATTATAAATCTCAGTAAAGGAATAAATAATGGTATGTTACCGTTTGGAGTTGTTTTGTTATCAAATGATATTGTTTGTGAATTGAAAAAAGAAAAATTAGAACATTTTTCGACGCAGAATGGTAATTTACTTGGTGTGATCAGTGCATATGAAACTTTAAATTATTATCGACAACATGAAGTAGAAATTGTGCAAAATATCCAAAATTTAAATGAACTTATTTTAACAGAGTTAAATGTATATGGTATTTCTTTTAGAGGAATAGGTTGTATGTTTGCAATACCAATAGATGACAAACAAGCACTACCTTTGATTATTCAGTCATTAAAACAGACAGGGATATTATGTTATCAATATTTTAATTCTGATGAAGACAATGGATTGACATTGATGCCATCATTTTATACAAACTATCAAAAGATGTTACAAATAATAAGGCGTATAGCTAAAGTGGTGAACGCATATGCTTGATGTACGTTATTTGAAAGTAGATCAAGTTCTTTTTGAGTATATAGAATGTGATGAAGGTGTCTATATCTATAATACAAATAATGAACGAATGGTCCAATCAACAATTGATATGATTAATTATTTAAAAGAATATAAATCGGGGGATAGTACGAATGATCCAGCAATTGACAATTTTATTTTTGGTGCAGGAAAAAGAAAGTTATTAGATATTAAGTTGAAAGGTTTTTCTATATCTAAATCATTTTTTTTAGTTTTTTTTAAATTTATGGATGCGACGATTATAACAAAGATACGTTTTGCTTTCACCCTAATAGGTGTGATTCTTTTGCCATTTTTTTTTCAAAAAGAACTTATAGTTTATTTTACTGAGATGAAGCGAGTGGACTGGAGGACACTGGTAGTTGTGTATGTTGGTCAATTGATAATCACTATGATTCATGAGCTGGGACACTATTACTATTATCAAAAATATATCAGTTCGAATCAGTTTCGCTTTGGTTTTTTGTTAAGATATTTTTTCTTATTTATGTTTTACACGAATGTGAATTTTATTGAACAACTATCAAAGAAAAAGCAATTAAAAATTATGATAGGTGGTATTCAGATTCAGATGATGATTAGTGGGATTCTTTGTTTGATAATGTTGGTTAATTCTTCACGTATATTAATACTGCTCTTTTTTTTAAATAGCTTTAATATTTTGATTAACTTACTACCTTTTATAAAAACAGATGGATATTGGATTGTTAATTTGTTGATTGATTCACAAGACTATATGAGTTCTTTTAAATCATGGATCAAAAAAGAGAAAAAAGACATTAGGCTAGTAGAAATTTTATTATCTTTAGCAAATATTGTTATTATTTTTTTTATTATCTTGATGGGAGCCATACAGCTGATACAGTTGTTCTTTTAAGAGAATACGAAGGAGAGTAAGTATGAAAAATTTATTAGTTGTGGGATCTGCTGGATATTTAGGTAGGTCTTATATAGAAAAAAATAAAGAAAAATATAATTTTTGGGGAATAGACAAAGTCAAGAATACTAGTTGTCCAGATTTTATTAAGCAAGAATTTATTGCAGATGTAACAAATTTAAACAACATTCGAAAAATAAGAAAAAAACTTGAATGCGAGAGGATAAAATTAGATAGTCTATTATTTTCAGTAGGGATTAATCCTTTTCAAAGTTTTTATAGTATTGATGAAGAAATATGGGATTACACATTTTCTGTAAATCTAAAGTCTATTGTATTCATGATTAAGGAACTGTATCCATTATTTAAAGAACAAGTAGCTATCGTTCTGATTGGTTCTCAAAATGGTGTGGTTGGGCATGAACAGAGAATAGATTACGGTCCATCTAAAGCTGCGTTGATTCAATTAGCTAAAAATTTAACTTTGGATTTTGAGAAGGATCAGGAAAAAGATATTAAAGTTAATGTTGTTTCCCCATCATATATTCTAAATCAAAGTAATAAGCAGTTATTAACAGAATCTTTTGAAGGAAAGAAATTGCTAAAAAAAATCCCACTAAAGAAATTTGTTCAACTGGAAGATGTTGTTGCAGCCATTGATTTTCTGTTATCAGATCGCAGTAAAGCAATTAGAGGTCAAAACATTATCGTGGATTATGGCTATACCATTGTTTAACAGGAAGAGGGAAAATATGAGCTTAGAAATTAAAAAGTTGAAAAAGAAAATGAATGAGCAGGAAATTATTAAAGGAATCAATTTGACTATTCCAGAAGGCGAAATTTACGGCTTCTTAGGCGCAAACGGTGCAGGTAAAACTACTATTTTCCGCCATATTTTAGGCATCTACTCTCCTGATGAAGGGGAAATAACATGGCAGGGACGTAAAGTTGATCGCTTTGATGCTAAAGAGGTCGGTTATCTTCCAGAAGAGCGTGGACTATATCCGAAAAGAACGGTGAGACAACAATTAACTTTCTTTGGGAAGCTCCGTAAAATGAAAAAGAAAGAAATTGAAAAAAGTATCCTCTTTTGGCTGGATTTTTTTAAGATACAAAAGAACGTAGATCGAAAAATTAGTGAATTGTCAAAAGGGAATCAACAAAAGATTCAATTTATTGCGTCGATCATTCATGGACCCAAGCTTGTCATTTTGGATGAACCATTCTCTGGGCTAGACCCGATTAATGCGAATCAACTAAAAGAAGCAATTCTTTTTTTGAAGGAAAATAGTGCTACGATAATTTTCAGCTCTCATCAAATGGCAAACGTAGAAGAAATCTGTGAAAACATTTGTATGATGAAAAAGGGTGAGGTTCTTGTAGAAGGAAATTTAAAAGAAATCAAAGATGAAACGGATAAAAGAAAAGTGATTGTTCAGGCTGATTTTGACAGAGAAATATTAAAACAAGATTTTGAAATAGAATCGTATAAAGAAGAAAATGATGTTATTTCTTTTTATGTAAAAGATGAATGTACTGCGAAGAAAATTCAAAAATTTATTTTTCAATCAGAAAATATTCAGCAATTCAGAATTGAGCCAATTTCGTTAAATGATATTTTTCTAGAAAGAGTGGGTGAGTAAAGTGAAAAATATAGTGACGATTGCTTTAGAAACATACAAACAAAAAGTCGTGTCAAAAGTGTTTGTTATTATACTGTTGGTTTTGATGGTAGGGACATTTTTGGGAATGAATTATGAAGGGATTCTAAAAAAAGAGGAACCAAGCAAAGAAACCATCCTTGTTGTTTCAAATAATCAAGAGACTGTTACTATGCTGAAAGAAGTTGGTAAAGGTACCAATCTGAACTTTGTTGACGGCGGTCAAAAGTTATCAGATGCTGAGAAAGAGCTGAAAGATAGAGCGAGTAAAACCATTTTGAAAATTGAAAAGAGTAGCGCTGGTCTATACGAAGGAAAAATTTATTACGAAGGAGCTCTCCAATATAATGTGTCTGAACAATTACAAAGTCTTGTAACCACTGTAAATCAATCGATTAAATTAAATCAATTAAATATTGATGCGGCGCAACAACAGTTTTTGAATGAAAGCACACGTTTATCCTTAGAATCTTTAGCTGGAAATCAAGATAATTCGGTTCAAACATTAATACTAGTTTATATTGTTGGTTTTATTCTCTACATTGCAGTTATGCTCTATTCTACAATGGTTGCCCAAGACATTGCGGTGGAAAAGAGTTCAAGAGTTATGGAAATTTTACTCACAACAATTACACCAGTTCAGCACTTAATTGGTAAAATTGTTGGCATTGGGCTAGTTGGGGTAACGCAAGCAGCAGCAATTTTTGGGGCTGCGTATGCATCTTATGGAATTTTTGGAGATAGTACAGGAGTATTTGACTTTTTGAGTGAAGGCAAAAATAGTCAAGCAATCATCTTAGCTGTCATATGTTTCGTTTTAGGTTATTTGCTATATTCTGTTACGGCTGCTATTTTAGGTTCTGTTGTTTCCTCTGTTCAGGAAGTTCAACAGTTGATGTATATTTTGATTATTCCTTTATTTATTGCGATGTTTATGGTAATGATTCTTGCAACTGGATTAGGAAGTAACCAAGCGACTATCATTTCATCTTATATACCGTATCTATCACCGATAGTCATGTACGCACGTTATATGCTGGGGGATGCATCGTTAAATGCTTTTGCAGTAGCGATGGGAATTAATCTGGTCTTTACTATGATTTTAGCGTTTCTAGGCAAAAGTGTTTATCAAGGGGGCGTATTTATTTATAGTGGAGATAAACTTATAAATGTTTTCAAAAAAGCGTTTAAATCTGGGAAATATTATGTTAGATGAGTATAAAAAATCTTGTCGCAACTCTCATGTATAAAACATTTATTTTGATAAATAAAAAAGTAATTGAAATTGTACACTCAGTATAGCGAGTGTACAATTTTTGTTTATAGCGTAATAGTCGGGCGCTGAAAACTACTTTTTCTCAGTTTCACTTGTAAAGAAAGCTTGAATTGTCTTTTATTAGAGTATATACTTTTTTTATTAACTGAAATATAAGGAGGTTTTAATTTGGTGAGGTTTGTTTTTATTCTAAGTAATATCACGGCAGTGGTTCAAGTGTTCTTTAATTATCTAAAGTCAAAAGTAGTAAAGCTTAATAAAAAAATTACTTTACATAGTATTTTCGGATTGATGGTTATCGCAATTTTGAATGGCAAAATAATTTCTGCTATAGGAATGTATGGATTTGCTTGGATTTATTTGAGTATAATAATTTTAGGTTATTTTTTTATCTCTAAAAGCCTTATTAAAGTTTTAGGTATAAATTCTTATATCGTCATTATTTCAGCTATAAGTGGTCAGTTTGTATCCTTTATAAAGGAAAAAATATTTGGCACAGAACTAATTTTTTCAAGTAATTTAACTATGTTTTTACATAGTACATTTCGGCTAGCACTATCAGTAATTCTGACGATATTAATGATAAAGGGGATAAAAAAACTAGAAAAAAAGTTTTCTATTATCAATGAATGTCTTCTGCTTTTTAATTTGATAGGAATCGGCACAATGATTATCTACTATACCAGCCTGGTTTTAGGAAAATATTTGGGGAATAACAAGGAAATAATTGTAGTAAATTCAATCTTTCTCACGCTCTATTTAGTCGTTTCATTAATTTCTTTTATTGTGTATCTTAGTTCGCTCAAAAATAAATATGATATTCAACAGAAGGAAACAGAATATTTAGAAAATCAGAGATATATGGAGGCAATGGAGAAACAATTCAAGGAGATTCGGAAGTTTCGGCATGATTATAAAAATATCCTAAATTCATTAGAAGATTTTATTGTAAGTGGAGATTACGAGAGTCTTAATGACTATTATTTCAGTAAAATAAAGAAAGCATCAAAATGCATTGACCAAAATGGGTTCAAGTTAGAAGCGATTGGAAACATTCGAGTAAGAGAAGTTAAAAGTCTCCTTGTGTCTAAGTTGATTTCAACGCAAGAAAAAGGAATGGATGTACAGTTAGAAGTGACTGAACCAATTGAAGAATTAGCCATTGATTCAATTTCTTTGGTTAGAATACTAGGTATTTTTTTAGATAACTCTATAGAAGAAATCGAATTTTTAGGTGAGGGTAAGCTTGTAATCGCTGTATATAAAGATGCCTCTGCTGTACATATTATTATCCAAAATTCATGTAGGAAAAATTTACCAAAATTCCATCTACTTAAGCAACGCGGTTTTTCATTAAAGGGCACTGATAGAGGAATGGGATTGAGTAATGTTCAAGAATTGCTTCAATCCCTAAATAATGTTCAACTAGCTACCTCCATCAGTGATGGATGGTTTACTCAAAAATTGACGATTGAAAACAATAGGAGGTGCGAATAAGGTGATTTCTATTATTATTTGCGAAGATGATTGGCGACAACGACAAATGTTGGAAACCTATGTTAAAAATTACATAATGATGGAAAGTCTTGATATGGAACTGGTTTTTTCAACAGGAAATCCGTTAGAAGTACTTGAATTTGTCAAAAGTCAGTCTAGAATAATTGGGTTATATTTTCTAGATGTTGATTTACAACATGAAATGTCAGGATTAACCTTAGCAGCTAAAATCAGAGACTACGATAATTTAGGTAAAATCGTTTTTGTCACAACACATGGGGAACTGTCCTATCTGACGTTTACGTATAAAGTGGAAGCGCTGGATTATATCATTAAAGACAACAAAGAACATCTACAGCAGAAAATCTGTGAAAATATTCAATTGGCTCATGAACGTATAACTAGTGAACGTGGAGATACAAAAAAATTATTTAAATTTAAGGACGGCGATACCATTCGGTCTGTAGATATGACAACAATCATTTTTTTTGAATCTTCTTCCGTATCGCATAAAATTGTTTTACATCTTGAAAACGGAGAAATTGAATTTTATGGTTCCTTAAAGGAGATTGAAGAACAGTCTAATGACTTTTATCGTTGTCACAAATCATATTTAATCAACCGCAAGCATATAAGTAAAGTTATAAAAAGCGAACGGATTGTCGAAATGAGTAATGGAGAAAGATGTTTAGTCTCAGTGAGAGCCATGAAAAACCTCTAAAATCAGCAGACAAGATTCAATGAACCAAGTCGAATCTTGTCTTTTTCTGCATTGACAATGCACGACAAACGTTGTAAATTGTACAAATGTTGGTAATTATGAGGAAGGGTCTATAATATCTGACGAACTTCCTTTTAATTAAAGGCTGGATATGATAAAATGTTATGGAAGAAAATAGGGCGAATGTGCTCTTATAAGGAGGCTTTCATCAATGGCTGTAAAAATTCAAACACCCGCAGGTACCATTGAGATTACCAATGATGTGATCGCTACAGTAGTTGGCGGAGCTGCGACAGATATTTACGGAATTGTCGGAATGGCAAGCAAAAATCAAATTAAAGATAACTTAAACGATATTTTACGTCGTGAGAATTACTCACGTGGTGTCGTTGTTCGTCAAGAAGACAACGGAATCGCAGTGGATGTCTACACGATTGTTAGTTATGGTACAAAAATTTCTGAAGTTTCTCGTAACGTCCAAGAAAAAGTAAAATATAATCTTGAAACATTATTAGGTGTCACTGCGAATTCAGTTAACGTTTTTGTTCAAGGAGTTCGTGTATTACCGGATTAGAGGTAGTGTACTGTCAACGATGCAATTGCACAAGGAAGTCGTGTGTTGCCGTTAGCGGTAAATCTGAAGGAGGATTTTTTAGGTGAATGTAACAGAAATCAGCGCAGGTCAGTTCCAGGAAATGGTCCAGGCAGGTGCGACTCGTCTGCACACAAATGCAGAATATGTCAACTCATTAAACGTTTTCCCTGTACCCGATGGTGATACAGGAACAAATATGAACTTATCAATGACCAGTGGTGCAAAGGCTGTGGCCGATTCTCGCTCTGAAAAAGTAGGAGAATTAGCAGGTGCGTTATCCAAAGGGTTATTAATGGGTGCTCGTGGAAATTCTGGGGTTATTTTATCTCAATTATTCCGCGGCTTCTCAAAACAAATTCCTGAGGTTACAACATTAAATGCCAAAGACTTGGCCGCTGCCTTTACACATGGTGTAGAAACAGCGTATAAAGCAGTGATGAAACCCGTTGAAGGAACAATCTTAACTGTTTCTCGTGAAGCGGCGCGTTCTGGTGAACGTAAAGCGAAAGAAACAGATGACTGTATCGAAGTTATGACAGCTGTTGTAGCAGGCGCTAAACGTGCCTTAGCGAAAACACCTGATTTATTACCTGTCCTAAAAGAAGTCGGCGTTGTAGATAGTGGGGGTCAAGGACTACTATTTATCTATGAAGGATTTTTAGAAGCGCTTAGTGGTGAATTTTTACCAACTGAAACCTATGAACCAAGTCCTGCCGAAATGGACGAAATGGTTAATGCTGAACATCACCGTGGTGTTAGTGGCCACGTTGCGACAGAAGACATTAAATTTGGCTATTGTACAGAAATTATGGTTCGTATCGGCGAAGGCCCAACCGTGGACAGCGCTTTTGATTATGAAACATTCAGAAACTACTTAAATGAACTAGGCGATTCTCTATTAGTCGTTAACGATGACGAAATTATCAAAGTTCACGTGCACACTGAGCATCCAGGTGAAGTGATGAACTACGGCCAAAAATTTGGTTCGTTAGTAAAAATAAAAGTAGACAATATGCGTTTACAACATGAAACGTTAGTTGAACGCGATGCTCAGCAAGAAGCGTTGACTGAAAAAGTTCGCGTACCGTTTGCTGTGATTGCTATTGCAGCCGGTGAAGGCGTTCAAGAATTATTCCGAAGTTTAGGTGCAAGCTACATTATTAGTGGTGGCCAAACAATGAACCCAAGTACGGAAGATATTTTAAAAGCAGTCAAAGAAGTGAATGCAGAGCAAGTCATTATCTTACCAAATAACAAAAACATCTTTATGGCAGCTGATCAAGCAGCAGAAGTTGCCGATGTACCAGTAGCGGTTGTTCCATCTAAAACCATTTCTCAAGGAATGACAGCAATGTTAGCTTTCAATGATCAACAATCATTAGAAGAAAACAAAGCAAGTATGACGGAAATGTTAGACAGCGTTGTGAGTGGTCAAGTAACCACAGCTGTTCGTGACACAACCATTGATGACGTTGAAATTAAAAAAGATGACTTCTTAGGAATGATTGATGGTAAAATCGTCGTTTCTGAAGCAGATCGTTTTAATGCATCATTAGACACGTTGAACCGCATGATTGATGAAGACACTGAAATCGTGACAATTATTGTCGGCGAAGATGGTTCGGTTGAAGAAGCTGAAAAGCTAATCGCTATTTTAGTTTCTGAAAACGATGAACTAGAAACAGAACTTCATGAAGGTGGACAACCTGTGTATCCATACTTATTCTCAGCAGAATAGGTTTTCGTGATGAAAAAATAAAAACGAATAGGCTGGTTCATTAGTTAGGGCTAATGAACCAGCCTATTTAATGAATGATCCATTTTTTTGCGTATATTAATGAGGAGGGGATTTTATGGACATCACAGATTTAGTCAGCGTATTGCCCGGTGTTGGCCCAAAACGTGCTGAAAATTTACAAGAACTGGGGATTGCTACAATTGAAGACTTATTGACGTATTATCCCTTCCGCTACGATGATATCCAAGAAAAGGATTTAAGCGAGATTCAGGATCAGGAAAAAGTTACGCTAAAAGGGCTAGTGGTTTCGGAAGCAGTCGTTAGTCGGTACGGTTATAAGAAGAGCCGGTTAACGTTTCGAATGATGCAAGAACATGCGGTCATTAATGTTTCCTTCTTCAATCAACCTTTTTTAAAAGACAAAGTAGTTCTTTCCGAAGAAATTGCTGTTTATGGCAAATGGGACGCCAAGAGAAAATCATTAAATGGCATGAAAATCTTAGCTTCTAAAGGAGACAATGAAGATTTCGCCCCCATTTATCATGTGAATAAAAAAGTCCGCCAAAGCACGTTGGTTCAGTTAATCCGCACTGCTTTTGAAGAGTATGGTTCACTGGTTGAAGAGATTTTACCGAATGATTTATTAGAAAAGTACCGCTTGATGCCTAGAAAAGAAGCAATGTGGGCGATGCATTTTCCCAGTAATCCAGAAGAAAGCCATCAAGCCAAACGGCGAGTAGTCTTTGAAGAGTTTTTCCTTTTCCAACTTAAAATGCAAGGATTGAAGAAACAAGAAAAAGCGGAAAAAAATGGTTTAGCTGTTCAATATGACGTGGATCGCTTAAAAACGTTCACCCAAGGACTGCCTTTTGAATTGACAGGCGCCCAAAAAAAAGTGACCAATGAAATTTGTCGAGACTTGCGAAGTCCGAAGCATATGCAACGATTGCTTCAAGGTGACGTGGGGAGTGGGAAAACGGTAGTGGCTGCGATTGCGCTATACGCCACCATGACCGCTGGCTTTCAAGGGGCGTTAATGGTTCCGACTGAAATTTTAGCGCAACAGCACATGGAAAGCTTACAGCAGTTGTTTGATCCATTAGAAGTGCGAACGGCCTTATTAACAGGTTCCACCAAAACGAAAGAACGTCGTCTAATCCTCGAAGAACTGGCCAATGGCGAGATTGACATTGTGGTAGGGACCCATGCTTTGATACAACAAGATGTCAGTTTCCATCAATTAGGTTTGGTAATCACCGATGAGCAACATCGTTTTGGTGTGAACCAGAGAAAAATATTAAGAGAAAAAGGCTTAAAACCAGATGTTCTATTTATGACGGCCACTCCGATTCCTCGAACGCTGGCCATTACAGCCTATGGCGAAATGGATGTATCAATCATTGATGAAATGCCAGCTGGACGGATTCCAATCGAAACACGTTGGATTCGGCCGCCGCAGTTAGATACTGTTTTAGAATGGATGGAAAAAGAGCTAGCTCGAGGACATCAGGCCTATATTATTTGTCCCTTGATTGAAGAATCCGAAGCCTTAGATGTGAAAAACGCAACAGAAATTTTTGAACATATGCAAAGCTTTTATTCCCCAAGATATCAAGTGGGATTGCTACACGGTAAAATGAAAAATCAAGAAAAAGATGACATTATGCAGGAGTTCAAAGACAATCAGCTGCAATTATTGGTTTCTACCACCGTTATTGAAGTTGGCGTGAATGTACCAAATGCCACAGTGATGTTAATTATGGATGCGGACCGGTTTGGGTTAGCACAATTACATCAGTTACGGGGACGTGTGGGGCGTGGCTCCAGTGCTTCTTATTGTATTTTAGTGGCCAATCCGAAAAATGAAATGGGCGTTGAGCGTATGAAAATCATGACAGAAACCACCAATGGTTTTGTCTTGAGTGAGCGTGATTTGGAACTTCGCGGACCTGGGGAAGTGTTCGGTGCACGGCAATCAGGGGTGCCTCAATTTGCGGTAGGAGATATCGTGACGGACTTTAACATTTTAGAAGTTGCGCGCCAAGAAGCAAGTTCCCTATGGCAAGTGAAAGAATGGTGGCAATATCCTGCTTATCAAGGCTTAGCCAATCGAGTGAAACCCCAAGATGAGGCAGCCCAATTTTTCGATTAGAAGAGGTAATTTTTGAAGCCAGAAAGTAAAAGCCAATGCGTATTTCTTTGAAAAAAATATGTTATACTTGTTAGGAAACAAAAAAGTAGGAGGGAATCACTCATGAAAATTGCTGTAGATGCAATGGGTGGAGATAACGCCCCACAAGCAATTGTTGAAGGGGTTATGCTAGCCAAACAAGACTTCCCAGACATTGAATTTCAATTATATGGAAAAGAAGCCGAAATAAAAAAATACATCACCGATGAAAAAAACATTACGATTATTCATACCGATGAAAAAATCGCTAGTGACGATGAGCCAGTTAAAGCAATCCGTCGTAAGAAAACTGCTTCCATGGTTTTAGCAGCGCAAGCAGTTAAAAATGGGGAAGCCGATGCGATTTTTTCTGCAGGCAACACCGGAGCGCTATTAGCAGCGGGTCTGTTCATTGTCGGCCGCATCAAAAATGTGGAACGTCCCGGTTTGATGTCAACTTTACCTGTCATGGGAGAACCAGACAAAGGGTTTGACATGTTAGATTTAGGAGCCAATGCAGACAATAAACCAGAACATTTGGTTCAGTATGCCGTTTTAGGTTCATTCTATGCTGAAAAAGTTCGGAACGTTCAGAATCCTCGTGTCGGTCTATTAAATAACGGAACTGAGGAAACAAAGGGCAGTGAATTAACGAAAAAAGCCTTCGAATTGTTAGCAGCAGATGAAACGATTAATTTTGTCGGAAACGTTGAAGCACGAGAATTATTAAATGGCGTAGCTGACGTGGTGGTGACAGATGGCTTCACAGGAAATGCCGTTTTAAAATCCATCGAAGGCACAGCTATGAACATGATGAGCTTGCTGAAAACAGCGATTCTTTCTGAAGGTGTCAAAGGAAAAATGGGCGCCTTATTATTAAAGAATGCGTTGCGTGGCATGAAAGACGAAATGGACTACTCAAAACATGGGGGAGCGGTTTTATTTGGCTTAAAAGCGCCAGTCATTAAAACGCATGGGGCCACGGGTCCTGATGCCGTCCGCTACACCATTCGTCAAATTCATACAATGTTAGAAACCCAAGTTGTCCCACAATTAGTGGAATATTATGAAGGCAAAGCAGAGTAATTTGCAATTGTCTTGACATCAGTTTGTTACTCAAATGAAAAAAAGATGGACAAATACCCAAATTGTGAGTACAATGTATCTTAGCGTTTTAGTAAAAGAAAGAACCTTTTTTCAAAAGCAGTGGAGGTGAATACAGTTGACTCGTGAAGAAGTACTTCAAAAAGTAGCGAAGATTATCTCAAACCACTTTGATATTGAAGCGGATCAAGTAACAGATCAATTAAACATTAAAGATGATTTGAACGCTGACTCAATTAGCGTAATGGAGTTTGTTTTAGAACTTGAAGATGAATTTGGAACAGAGATTTCAGATGAAGATGCAGAAAAAATTGAAACAGTTGGTGCCGCTGTAGATTATATTGTGAGTAATTCATAAAAAATAATAAGACAAAGTCGATTAACATTCCTGTTAATCGACTTTTTTTGCGTACATAATGGTTATTTTATTAAGCAATAAGGCTATTTTTACACATATTTTTGTAAAAAAAATCATACATGTAAAAAAATAACTGCGAAAAAAGTTATTTTATCTTGCTTTTTATGGAATAATTCTATAAAATTATGAAAAAACAATGAGCTGTAAATTAACATTGATAAAAATTAGAAAGTGCTATCATTAAATATTAGTTAATTTATATAATGTTTTTGAAAGGACGTAAGGGGTGCGTATGGATGCAAGGAAATGAACAATTACTAGAGGTTTCAGGATTAGAAACAGCATTTAGAATCAAAGATGATTATTATAATGCCGTCGATGATGTTTCATTTGAATTGAAGAAAAATGAGATTCTGGCAATCGTCGGAGAATCTGGTTGTGGAAAAAGTACCTTAGCAACAACGATTATGGGCTTACATGATCCCAATCATACCAAAATTACTGGGGAAATTTTATACAACAATTTAAACTTAACTACGTTTAATGAAACATTGTACAACAAAGTCAGAGGAAACGATATTGGGATGATTTTCCAAGATCCGTTGTCTGCACTGAATCCGCTCATGCGAATTGAAGACCAAATTAAAGAAAGTCTCACGTATCATACCAAAATGACCGCACAACAAAAACAAGCACGGGCCATTGAACTGTTAGATCAAGTGGGGATTCCCAACCCAGAGCGTGTCGGGAAACAGTATCCTCATGAATTGTCTGGCGGCATGCGCCAACGGGTGATTATTGCCATTGCAATCGCGTGTAAACCACCGATTTTAATTGCAGATGAACCCACGACGGCCTTAGACGTTACCATTCAGGCACAAATTCTCGATTTGTTAAAAGATTTGCAAGAAGAAACAGGGAGCGGCATTATTTTAATTACCCATGACTTAGGTGTAGTTGCGGAAATGGCTGATCGTGTAGCGGTTATGTATGCGGGTCAGTTTGTAGAAGTAGCCACTGCTGAAGAATTGTTTAGTCATCCGAAACATCCATATACACGTTCCTTACTTCAGTCCATTCCCCAAGAGAATTCAGATGAAGAAGAACTTCATGTGATTGAAGGGATTGTTCCTTCGTTAACCAAATTACCTAGAAAAGGTTGTCGGTTTGCCCCACGAATTCCTTGGATTGATGCATCGGAACATGAAGAAAATCCAACATTACATGAAGTTGCACCGAATCATTATGTTCGTTGTACATGTTATAAACATTTTCATTTTAGAGACGGGGAAGGGGAAGCGTAATGACAGAAATTATTCAAATTAAAGATTTAAAAGTTCATTATCCAATTCGCAGCGGCTTCTTCAATCGAATCACTGATCATGTTTTGGCGGTTGATGGTGTGGATTTCATGATTGAACAAGGTAAAACGTATGGGTTAGTTGGTGAATCGGGTTCTGGAAAATCAACGACAGGAAAAGCAATTATTGGTTTAGAAAAAATTACAAATGGTGAAATTATTTATCAAGGACAAGATGTAACCAAGCCGCGAAGTCGAAAAGCGATTGGATACAACAAAGATGTCCAAATGATTTTCCAAGATTCGATGTCAAGTTTAAACCCTAAAAAACGAGTACTAGATATTATCGCCGAACCAATTCGAAATTTTGAACGGTTAAGTGACCAAGAAGAAAAGAAAAAAGTCAAAAGTTTGTTGGACATTGTGGGGATGCCAGAAGATGCGTTGTACAAATATCCTCATGAATTTTCTGGTGGACAACGCCAACGTTTAGGCGTCGCCCGAGCGGTGGCTACCAGCCCCAAATTAATTATTGCAGATGAACCTGTTTCAGCACTGGACTTATCTGTGCAAGCACAGGTATTGAATTTTATGAAAAACATTCAACAGGAATATGGGTTAAGTTACTTATTTATTTCCCATGATTTGGGCGTAGTTAAACATATGTGTGACAACATTGCCATTATGTACAAAGGCCGTTTTGTAGAAATCGGTACACGCCAAGATATTTACACTAATCCACAACACATTTATACCAAACGCTTACTTTCAGCAATTCCTAAAATTGACGTAGCGAACCGAGAAGCTCACAAAGAAGAACGAAGAAGAGTTGAGCAAGAGTATCGGGAAAATCATAAAGACTATTATGATGAAAATGGGCGGGTTTATAACTTACATGCGATTAGTCCAACCCACCAAGTAGCGTTAAAAAATGGAGGTGCTGAATAATGTGGAAAACAATTTTACGCCGTTTGTTATTGATGATTCCGCAAGTGATTATTTTAAGTGTCTTGATTTTCCTATTGGCTAAAATGATGCCAGGTGATCCGTTTACAGGATTGATTAATCCGAACCAAGACCCGAAAGTGATTGAAGCCATGCGCGAAGCTGCCGGGTTAAATGATCCTTGGTACGAACAATATTTCCGTTGGATTGGCAATGCCTTACATGGAGATTTTGGTCATAGTTTTATCTTTAAATTACCTGTGTCCACGCTCATTGCTGGTCGGGTGGGGAATACGATTGCATTGGCTGCTGTGTCAGTTATAATCACGTATTTAATCGCCATTCCTTTCGGTTTAATTGCTGGCCGTTACCAAAATTCATGGTTTGACAAAATGGTGGTTATCTATAACTTCTTCAGTTTTGCCGTGCCATTATTCATCTTTGCCTTGATTATGCTCTTTATTTTTGGGTATCGCTTAGACTGGTTCCCAACGAGTGGAACCGTGACTGTTGGTTTGGCTGAGGGAACATGGCCGTATTATTTAGATAAACTGAAGCATTTAATTTTACCAGGGGTCACTCAAGCGTTGCTAGGGACAGCGGTCACTATTCAATATTTGCGGAGTGAAGTGATTGATGTTAAAAACATGGACTTTGTTCGTACTGCTCGTTCAAAAGGAGTGCCAACGAATAAAATTTTTAATCGACACATTTTTAGAAATGCAGCATTACCAATTGCCTCTCAATTAGGTTATGAAATTACTGCTTTGATTGCCGGATCAGTCGTTATTGAAAAGATTTTTGCTTTCCCAGGAATTGGAAAATTATTTATTGATAGTATCATTCAACGTGACTATTCCGTTATTACCGCTCTCGTGTTGATTTTGGGATTGGCAACCCTTATCGGAACCTTAATTTCTGATATTGTAATGAGTATTGTTGATCCAAGAATTCGAATTCAGTAGAAAAAACACGAAGAAAGGGTGATAAAAATGGAATTGACAGAAGAAAAAAGAGAAGAAGTCTTACAAGAAAGTATTCCACCAATGGGCTTTCGGATGATTGCGCGAGAATTCGTCAAAGAAAAAATGGCGATGTTTTCTTTAATCCTTTTGGTCATTATCTTATTAGCCGTTTTTATCGGTTCGTTAGTGTTAGACCAAAGTGCCGTTATGCATGTAAGTATTTTAGATAAATATGCGGAACCAGGTACCGTTACAATGAATGGCACCAAGTTCATTTTAGGTGCCGATGAAGGGGGTCGTGATGTTTTAGGACAATTGATTATCGGGGCTAGGAACTCGATTTTAATCGGTTTTGCCATTACGATTATTACGTCTATTATCGGGGTCGGTTTAGGGATTATTTCCGGTTATTATGGAGGCATGATTGATAATATTTTGATGCGTATCGTGGATTTTATTATGATTTTGCCAATTATGTTAATTATTATTGTGTTCGTTTCCGTGATTCCTAAATATAGTATCTGGTCCTTTATTTGGATTATGTGTGCGTTTTATTGGGTTGGAAAAGCGCGGTTGTTCCGCAGTAAAACGTTATCTGAAGGGCGCCGAGATTACGTTAGTGCCTCTAAGACAATGGGAACAAGCGATTTTAAAATTATGTTTCGAGAAATTATGCCGAATTTAAGTTCATTAATTATTACGAACTTAACGATTAATTTCGCGGCCAATATCGGGATCGAAACAACGTTAACTTTCTTAGGCTTCGGGTTACCACAAAGTGTCCCAAGTTTAGGAACCTTAATTGGCTACGCCAGCAGTGGGGATGTATTAGTCAATAAACAATGGGTTTGGTTACCTGCATCAATTCTAATTTTAGTCTTGATGTTAAGTATAAACTATGTTGGACAAGCATTTAAGCGCTCAGCAGATGCACGACAACGATTAGGCTAATTAGCCAAAAAATGAGGGAGGAAAAGAGATGAACAAGAAACGAATTTTAGGTGCAATCACGTTAGCTTCTGTGTTAGTATTCGGGTTAGCTGCATGTGGTGGCGGCAATAAAGGCGGGGGCAATAAAGCAACGGAAACAGAAGACATTTCAAAAATGCCAATCGCTGTTAAAAATGATAAAAAAGCAATTGATGGCGGGACATTAGATGTCGCTGTAGTTATGGATACACAATTCCAAGGACTTTTCCAGCAAGAATTTTATCAAGACAACTATGATGCACAATACATGCTTCCAACGGTACAGCCATTATTTAACAATGATGCAGACTTTAAGATTGTCGATGGGGGTCCTGCGGATCTGAAATTAGATGAAGATGCCAATACAGCAACCATTAAATTACGTGACAATTTGAAATGGTCTGACGGTAAAGATGTGACGGCAGATGACGTGATTTTCTCTTATGAAGTCATTGGTCATAAAGACTATACAGGGATTCGTTATGATGATAACTTTACGAATATTGTTGGCATGGAAGACTACCATGCTGGTAAATCACCAACCATTTCTGGCATAGAAAAAGTCAATGATAAAGAAGTTAAAATCACTTATAAAGAAGTTCACCCAGGAATGCAACAATTAGGTGGCGGTGTTTGGGGTTCAGTTTTACCAAAACATGCCTTTGAAGGAATTGCTGTTAAAGACATGGAATCAAGCGATGCAGTTCGTAAAAACCCTGTGACTATTGGACCATACTACATGAGTAATATTGTGACAGGTGAATCTGTTGAATACCTACCAAATGAGCATTACTACGGTGGCAAACCTAAATTAGATAAATTAGTGTTCAAATCTGTTCCTTCTGCGAGCATTGTAGAAGCGATGAAAGCGAAACAATACGATATTGCATTATCAATGCCAACAGATACGTATCCAACATACAAAGATACTGAAGGGTATCAAATCTTAGGACGTCCCGAACAAGCCTACACGTATATTGGCTTTAAAATGGGTACGTTTGACAAAGAAACCAATACAGTGAAATACAATCCAAAAGCTAAAATGGCAGATAAAAGCTTACGTCAAGCCATGGGCTATGCAATTGACAATGATGCAGTCGGCCAAAAATTCTACAACGGCTTACGAACAGGGGCAACAACGTTAATCCCACCAGTCTTCAAGAGCTTGCATGATAGCGAAGCGAAAGGCTATACGCTTGATTTAGACAAAGCGAAAAAATTATTAGACGATGCTGGTTATAAAGACGTAGACGGCGATGGCATTCGCGAAGACAAAGAAGGCAAACCACTAGAAATCAAGTTTGCTTCAATGTCAGGCGGCGAAACTGCACAACCACTTGCTGATTACTATGTCCAACAATGGAAAGAAATTGGCTTAAACGTAACGTATACAACAGGACGCTTAATTGATTTCCAAGCATTCTATGATAAATTGAAAAATGATGACCCAGAAGTAGATATCTATCAAGGCGCGTGGGGCACAGGTTCAGATCCTTCACCAACCGGCTTATATGGTCCAAACTCAGCCTTTAACTATACACGTTTTGAGTCAGAAGAAAATACTAAATTACTTGATGCGATTGATTCAAAAGCATCATTTGATGAAGAAAAACGTAAAAAAGCCTTCTACGATTGGCAAGAGTATGCCATTGATGAAGCGTTTGTAATCCCAACGCTTTACAGAAATGAAGTCTTGCCTGTCAACGACCGTGTAGTTGACTTTACGTGGGCAGTTGATACGAAAGATAATCCATGGGCAACGGTGGGTGTCACTGCGGAAAAACGTTAAACAACGTTCCGCTGATTTAATAGAGATAGAACGAGGTCGGGACAGAAGTGTTTAACTCCGAGAAATAAGAAGGAGTTGCTTCTGTTCCCGCCGTTTATCAGTTTTTGAGCGTGGCGCAAAAATCCAAAGTGATTTTTGTCCCACGCTCTTTCTATCTCTTACGTAAACAAACGCTTTTATCTCAGTCATAGCTCTATTTATTTATTTTTTTCTAAAAAATAATGAGAACACAGTGAATAACAGGCTTTTTCTGAATAGAACCATTTAAAAAAAGTGAAAAAAAAAGTATAATGAAACAAGGTGTAAATAAATGTAAAGGAATGTGGAGAATGGACAATCAGTTAACAACAGAGTTAAAAGAACGTTACGGCATTGTTTTCCATGATGTCAATCTATTAGAGCAAGCTTTTACTCATTCATCCTATGTGAATGAGCATCGCTATTTAAAATTATCCGATAATGAACGTCTTGAATTTTTAGGAGATGCAGTTTTAGAATTAATTGTTTCACAATATTTGTATTTAAAATTCCCAGAACTTCCAGAAGGAAAATTAACGAAGATGCGCGCAGCCATCGTTCGGGAAGATAGTTTAGCCAAATTTGCGAAAGAATGTCACTTCGACAACTACATTTTATTAGGTAAAGGAGAAGAAGCATCGGGCGGACGAACACGTGCATCATTATTATGTGACTTATTTGAAGCCTTTTTAGGTGCCCTCTACTTAGACCAAAAAGTTGGCGCAGCCAAGAAATTTATTGAAGACGTTATTTTTCCGAAAATTGATGCCGGTGCTTTTTCACATGAGATGGATCACAAAACACAATTACAAGAAGTTTTACAACGCAAAGGCGATGTTTCAATTGAATATCGCTTAATTAAAGAAGAAGGCCCTGCTCATGACCGCACCTTTTTCACTGAAGTTTACATGAATGGTGAACTCATTGGGTTAGGCCAAGGAAAATCGAAGAAGTTAGCTGAACAGGATGCCGCTGAGCGGGCACTGAAAAGTATTCCTCAGTAAGGCTGGAAGGAGCAATATTCGTGTATTTAAAACGAATTGAAATTACAGGATTTAAATCATTTGCAGATAAAACCATTATTGAATTTGAAGATGATGTGACAGCAGTGGTTGGTCCGAATGGAAGTGGGAAAAGTAATATCACGGAAGCCGTTCGCTGGGTATTAGGTGAACAATCTGCGAAAAACCTTCGCGGTGGCAAAATGAACGACATTATCTTTGCCGGTTCGGAAGGTCGTAAGCCGCTAAATATTGCGGAAGTTACCGTGACGTTAGACAACAACGACCATTATTTAGCATTGGATTATAGTGAGATTAGTGTCACCCGTCGTTTAAAACGAACGGGCGAAAGTGACTTTTTTATTAATAAACAAGCGTGCCGTTTAAAAGACATTCAAGATTTATTTATGGATTCAGGGTTAGGCAAAGAATCTTTTTCAATTATTTCGCAAGGGAAAGTTGAAGCGATTTTTAATAGTAAACCTGAAGACCGTCGAGGGATTTTTGAAGAAGCAGCGGGCGTTTTAAAATACAAACAACGAAAGAAAAAGGCTGAACAAAAGCTTTTCGAAACTGAGGACAACTTAAGCCGTGTCCAAGATATCATTTACGAGTTGGAAGACCAATTAGTTCCTCTAGCCGCCCAAGCAGATGCGGCTAAAAAGTATTTAGCTTTGAAAGAAGAACTTACCGAAATTGATGTCAATTTAACTGTGACCGAAATTCAAGAAGCAAAAGCTATTTGGGAAACGAAAACGCAAGAATTAACAGCCATTGAAGAAAAGTTAGCTGGCGCAAGTAAACAAGTCCATGACCTAGAAGGCAAATTGGTACGTTTACGCAGCAAGCGCAATCGTTTAGATGAACAAATTGAAACGGAACAACAACAATTATTACAAGTGACAGAAGCGTTGAAACAAGCAGAAGGACAAAAAAATGTTTTAATTGAACGTTCTAAACACACCTCCCAAACGGCAAGCGAATACGAAGAGACGTTGGCAGAAACGGCCGAAAAAATTGTTCGTTATCGAGAAGAATTGCAGACGCTGGAAACAGCAATCGCAGAAAAAACGGCACAACGTCAGACGTTAAAAGAAGCATTGGCTTTGGCAACGAAAGATGTGGAAAAATATAGTAAGTCTTCTAAAGAATTAATGGAAGAATTGCGCAGTCAGTATGTGGAAGTCATGCAAGAACAAGCCAATACAGCCAATGACTTAAAATATTTAGAACGACAATATCAACAAGAAACAGCTAAAAATCAACAATCGCTAGCAAAACACGAAGCGCTAGAAGAACAGATGGTTGAAGCTCTTGCAATGAAAGAAACGCTAGAAAAAGAGCAAAAAGTCGCAAAACAAGGCTTACAAGAACAGCTGGAAGAATACACTGCGTTGAAAGCAACGCTTGAAGCCAAACGTGAACGATTAGCACAGCGTCAAAATGATATGTACCAAGCGATGAATCAAGTGCAACAAGCGAAGGCACGCCAAAAAAGTTTGCAAGAAATTCAAGAAAATTACGCTGGCTTCTATCAAGGCGTGAAAGCTGTATTGCGTCACAAAAACCAATTAACTGGGATTGTTGGCGCAGTGGCTGAGTTAATTGAAGTGCCTAAAGAATATACGTTGGCGATTGAAACGGCCTTAGGTGGTGCGGCGCAACATATTGTTGTGGAAAATGAGAAAGATGGTCGTGCAGGCATTACCTTCTTAAAACAACAACACAGTGGCCGAGCAACCTTTTTACCATTGACTACCATTAAGCCGCGCTCTGTATCGGCGATGGTTCAGAATCGTTTGGCTGGTGCACCGGGCTTCGTGGGGATTGCCAGTGAATTAGTTCGTTATCCAGAACAAGTACAAGCCGTTATTCAAAATCTCTTAGGCGTCACGATTTTAGCGGCAGATTTAACGAGTGCCAACCAGTTAGCAAAATTAGTCAATTACCAATATCGCGTTGTCTCATTGGAAGGCGATGTGATGAATCCTGGCGGTTCGATGACTGGGGGAGCCAATAAACGTGGCAACCAAGGAAGCCTATTTTCACAAGCGCAAGAACTTCAAACAATTACTGAACAAATGACTCAATTAGAAACACAACTAAGAAGTGTGGAACAAGAAGTCCAAGCGCTCTCGCAAGAAGTGAAAACAGCCACGGAACGTGCAGAAATGTTGCGCTCTGCTGGTGAACAAAATCGCTTAAAACAACAAGAAATTGACAATAAATTAGCCAATCAAACAGAAACGATTACTCGTTTAACAAAAGAAAAACGTCTGTTTGAATATGAATCACGGGAATTGCATCAATTCTTAACCGAATATCAAACGAAAAAAGCCACATTGACAGAGCAACAAGCAAACTTAACGGCAACGAAAGAACGTTTAGATGCTGAAATGAAACAAGTGGAACAAGAAGCTAGCCAAATGGAAACCTTTAAAGCCCAAGCGCAAGAACGCTTGACGACAGTTCAAGCAGAACAAGCAGTAGCGGCGGAACAATGTGCCCATTTTGCTCGTCAAAAGCAAGACAAACAAGAACAATTGGACGAATTGTTGATTCGAGAAACGGCCATCCGTCAACAGCTACAACAATTAAGTAGCCATTCTAGCGATCACCAGTTAACCGAAGAAGGCTTAGCGGCACAAGTCGCTCAATTAGCGGAGAAACAAACAGCGTTGCAAACCTCTTTACAAACGGCACGTAGTCAACGACAAGCGTTGCAAGAAGAAGTAGACGAGTTAGATACAAAATTAGCGGAAGAAAACAAACGCCAACAACAGTATTTAGCAGATAAAACACAAATTGAAGTCCTAAAAAATCGTGCAGAAATGCAATTAGATAGCTCGTTAAGTTACTTACAGGAAGAATACAGCTTAACCTTTGAAGCTGCCTATGAAGCGTATTTCCCAATCGATGATTTAGCGCAGGCGCAGCAAACAGTGAAACGCCTAAAACAAGAAATTGAGCGGTTAGGACCTGTTAACTTAAGTGCCATCGAGCAATTTGAACAAGTCGATGAACGCCATCAATTTTTAGTCAGTCAACGTGATGATTTATTAAATGCGAAAGAACAATTATTTGAAACCATGGATGAAATGGACCAAGAAGTGAAAGAACGGTTTAAAGAAGTCTTTGAAGCAATTCGTGGCCAGTTCAAAGTGGTATTCCCTAATATGTTTGGTGGCGGACGGGCAGAACTGGTGCTAACCAATCCAGAGGATCTCTTGAATACAGGGATTGAGATTGAGGCGCAACCACCAGGGAAAAAATTACAACATTTAAGCTTGTTGTCTGGAGGCGAACGGGCATTAACGGCGATTGCGTTACTCTTTTCAATTATTCGTGTTCGACCCGTTCCGTTCTGTATTTTAGATGAAGTAGAAGCAGCTTTAGATGAAGCCAACGTTGCTCGTTTTGGTCATTATTTAAGCGAATTTGAAGATGGCACACAGTTTATTGTGGTGACGCATCGTAAAGGGACAATGGAAGCCGCAGATGTTTTATATGGCGTGACTATGCAAGAATCTGGGGTTTCAAAAATCGTTTCAGTTCGCTTGGAAGAGGTCAAAGAAGGTGGCGCAATTGAAAAAAGCAATTAGCCAGAAGCAAGGAGGAGCGAACGTTTGATAAAATTAGTTGCTATTGATTTAGATGGAACATTATTAAATAGCCAAAAAGAGATTTCTTTACGGAATAAACAAGCACTGATGGCTGCGAAACAAGCAGGCGTGAAAGTTGTTATCTGCACAGGTCGACCTTTGGCAGCTATTGGTCCTTACTTAGAAGAATTAGGTTTACAAGATGAAGGCGATTATAGCATTACTTTTAACGGCGGATTGGTTCAAAAAAATGATACAGGGGCCATTATTGAGAAAACATTGATGCCCTTGGAAGCGATTCATGAGCTGTACCAATTAGCAACCACACTCAACATGCCGTTTGATGTCTTATCCGATGAGGTCGTGATGCAACTGCCTTCTGCACCTAATTATCCTTCAATTTATAGTTCTCTAAACAAATTATTAACCTTTGAGTCCTACAAATTAGAAGAGTTAACCCCGAATCGAATTTATAACAAAGTTGTTGTTGCGATTGATGAAGCGTATTTAAATGAACGCATCAAGGAAATTCCGGCCTCCTTTTATGAGCGCTTTGAAATTATTAAAACGCGAAATAACTTATTAGAATTTATGCCAAAAGGGATTACGAAAGCCTATGGTATTTCCTTGTTAGCCAAAGATTTAGGAATCCGTGCAGAAGAAATCATGACCCTAGGGGACGAAGAAAATGATTTACCGATGATCGAATACGCTGGCTTAGGTGTCGCCATGGCAAATGCGATTCCATTAGTTAAAGAAGCCGCAGATGTCGTTACAGACACGAATGACCAAGATGGCGTTGCCAAAGCGGTCGAAAAATATATTTTAACGCCGTTGGAAGGAGGCCAATAAGAATGGGATTTTTTGATAAAATTAAAAAAGCTTTTTCCGCTGAAAAAAAGGAAGAAGAAAAACAAGAGATAATTGAAGAAACAGTAGACGAAACACCTAGTGATGAATCAGCGCCTGCTGAATCAAAAGAAACCGCAGCAGAAGAGGCGCAAACAACGCCAGAAACGACAGCGGAAGAAGTCACAGAAACAGCCGATTTAACAGATAACGCTGAAATGGAAAAATTAGCTGGCGTAGAAGAAGCATTAGAAGAAGAGCCAGAAGAAATCTTGACAGAGGAAACACAAGAAGTTGTTGTGGAAGCGCCTGAGGAAGAAAGTAGTGTCGTGACTCCGTTGGCAGAACCAACAGAC
Source organism: Enterococcus sp. DIV0712 (assembly GCF_050554855.1). Taxonomy (NCBI): domain Bacteria; kingdom Bacillati; phylum Bacillota; class Bacilli; order Lactobacillales; family Enterococcaceae; genus Enterococcus; species Enterococcus sp. DIV0712. The sequence goes on along the minus strand of NZ_CP187333.1, from coordinate 2,514,065 downwards.
ACGCAGGTTTCAGAAGAAATTGAAGAGTCGAAAGAAGAGCAGGTCCAAGAAAAATATGAAAAAGGCTTGGAAAAAACGCGTAAAACATTTGGTCAACGGTTGAACGAATTGTTTGCTAATTTCCGAAGCGTCGATGAAGATTTCTTTGAAGAATTAGAAGAAACGTTAATTGGTGCAGACGTAGGCTTTGATACATCCTTAAAAATTACAGAAGCCTTACGACAAGAAGTGAAACTGCGAAACGTGAAAAAACCAGCTCAAGTTCAAAATACCATCATTGAAAAAATGGTTGATTTGTATGAAGAAGCAGGAATTAATGAAAATAATGCGATTAACTTACAGCCAAATGGCTTAACCGTGATTTTATTTGTCGGTGTTAATGGAGTTGGTAAAACAACCAGCATTGGTAAATTAGCCCATCAATACAAGTTGGAAGGAAAGAAAGTTTTAATGGCCGCTGCCGATACGTTCCGAGCGGGCGCCATCGATCAATTAGTTGTTTGGGGCGAACGGGCTGGCGTTGAAGTTGTACGTGGGAATGCTGGCGGCGACCCAGCAGCGGTCGTTTTCGATGCAGTGGAACGTGCCAAAGCAGAGCAGGCCGATGTTTTGCTAGTGGATACAGCAGGTCGGTTACAAAATAAAGTCAACTTAATGAAAGAATTAGAAAAAATCAAACGAGTCATCCAACGAGAAATTCCAGATGCGCCTCACGAAGTTCTCTTAGTCGTGGACGCAACTACTGGGCAAAATGCGATGACACAAGCCAAACAGTTCAAAGAAACAACTGATGTCACTGGCTTAGTTTTAACCAAACTAGACGGAACAGCCAAAGGTGGTATTGTCATTGCTATTCGGAATGAATTACACTTGCCAGTGAAATTAGTTGGTCTAGGTGAAGGCATTAACGATTTAGAACCATTCAATGCCAACGATTTCGCAATGGGCTTATTTAAAGGCTTATTAAAAGATGTTTAGTTGTAGAAAATAACAGGTTTGGGAAGAACGTGGGACAGGAGTATTTAGCTTCAAGAATGAAGAAGCTACTCCTGTCCCGCCATTTATTTTAGGATTAGGACGGATGTTCTAAGTTCTTTCTAAATTGTTTCTGAAAAAAATGAAGGAGTGAGGGAGAAGATGACAGAACAAATGTGGATTGAGAAGTTAGGATTAGAAGCGCATCCTGAGGGCGGTTATTTTAAACAAACCAATAAAAGTGAACAATTGATTCCAACCAAACGAGGCGAACGGGCGTTGCATACAGCGATTTTGTTTCTATTAAATACAGAAAGTCCGTCACATTTTCATCGTTTAAAAGCGGATGAATTATGGTTTTTTCACGATGGTCAGCCATTAACCGTTCACTGTATTTTTCCTGATGGAACGTATCAAGCTGTTCAGTTAGGGAAAGACTTAGTTCAAGGACAACAGCTTTCGTTCTCAGTTCCTGCCGGCACAATCTTTGGCTCTACAGTAGCGACAGGATTTGCGTTAGTCAGTTGTGTGGTTACACCAGGCTTTGAGTTTGAAGACTTCGAGTTATTTACTCAAGCGGAATTGTTAAACGATTATCCACAACATAGTGAAATCATTCAGCACTTGGCTTATCGAGAATTACCTTAAGAAAACGTTTTAGTAACATTTCTTTTATGAATATGCTAGTATAAATCAAACAAGATTGTTGATTTTGTCGCAACGCACACTTAGCTGTCGTAGATGATTAAAAGAAAGGGATGAATCACATGGGCACAATGGTTTTTGTTAACTTCCCAGTAGCGGATGTCCAACGTTCTACAGCCTTTTATGAAAAACTTGGATTCAAAAAGAACGAGGAATTTTCAACAGAGGAAGCTAGTTCGATGATGTGGGATGATCAATTTTGGATTATGTTGTTGAACCATGATTTTTATGGAAAATTTATCCAAGAAAAGCAAATTATTGATGCGCAAACAACCAGTGGAGCATTAATTTCCTTTAGTTTAGAGAGTGCCGAAGCCGTAAAACAGTTTGGCGAAACCGCCAAAGCTAACGGAGGCAACTGTTACCGAGTTGATATGGGAATACCAGAAGAGCAAATGTATGGCTTAGAAGTGCAAGATTTGGATGGCAATAGCTTAGAACCTGTCTGGATGAAGATGTAAAAAGAGCCGCAAAATCTCTACAGATTTTGCGGCTCTTTTCCTACAAAAAACTATTGTAAATTATTGGCATTAGTAGCTTCAACACCATAAGAATCAGCTACTTTTTTCAAGCTAAATCCTTTTCCGTAGACTTCACTTGCACTCATTGAAATCAAAAAGGCTTCTTCATCAATCTCAAGAATGGCTTCTTTTAAGCGGGGAAAATCTTTTTCACGAATGACAGTCATTAAGAGCATGCCTTTCGCGCTTCGATAACCGCCTTCGATTGGCACCAAGGTCACACCTTTATCTAGTTCACGTAATAAGCGTTCTTGAATAGCGACATATTTTGGTGAAATAATCATCACATTCTTCGAGCGAACCAGACCAACTTGAATCATGTCAACGACACGACCAATTGTAAATAAACAAATTAAAGAGAATAACACAATATCTGCATTAAAAGCGTACATTGCTGATAAAATGACTAAACCATCGACGAATAAAATAGCAATACCTAAGGAAACTTTGAAGTATTTATTGACAATTTGTGAAATGATTGCTGTCCCACCAGTTGAAGCATTGCCACGGAAAACCAAGCCTAGGCCAGCACCTGTAATAATACCGCCAAATAATGCTGCTAGAAAAATATTATGTGTTAAAACAGGCATCCCTGAAGTAATTCCTACAAAAAATGGATAAATAAGACTGCCATAAATGGTTTTGACACCGACCTCTTTCCCAAGAAGTAAGAAACAAAGCACTAAAAGAGGAATATTGATGGCGTAAAGAACAATGGCGGGACTAATCCCGAAAACATAATTAATAACAATACTAATGCCATTGGCTCCGCCTGCGACAAGTTTATTTGGCAATAAGACCGCATTGATTGAAATGGCCAAAATGAATGCACCGACTGTTACATAGGCGGTGTCTTTTAAACGTTGGGCTGTAAAAAATTTGTTCATAAAATACCTCCAATTATTTATTAGTTTAGTGAATGATGACATAAAAAAAGACAGAACATGAGAGACAAGCCTAATCGACTTATGTCCCACACTCTAAATCTTCAACTAATCAACTGAACACTTTTTCCTTATACTAACATGAAATACGACAAGAAAACATAGTGAACAAACAATTTTTTGGAAAAGCCCTCAATTTATTGAAGGCAAAAAAGTCAAAAAGCGGCCAGCCCAAATAGCTTCATGATGTTGGATAATTTGTGCTGCGGTTAAATGTCCATTATCCAAGGTGGAAGTGGTTTTCGGTGTCATCAAACACGTATAGCCTAAACCATGAGCCATCCGAATTGTAGTGTCCACACAAAACTCGGTTTGGACACCAGCGATTTCTAACGTTTGAATGTCGTGTTCCGTCAGTAAATCATTTAAATTTGTTTGGTAAAAGGCATTCGCATGCGTTTTGCGGATGAAAAAATCTGTAGGTTGTGCATCCAGTTTTTCAAAAAGTTGCCAAGAGTCTGAGCCAAAAGCTAATTCGATTTCTTCATGTTGAACAAAAATAATGGGCGCATGGTGTTGGCGGTAGACAGCAATACGCTGATTGACTTTATCCAACACTGCTGGTAGACGGTACAATTGCTGCGTCGGACTTTCGATGCCTTTTTGAAAGTCAATTAAAAGTAATGCACGATTTTTCATGAGCAATCCCCACTTTCTATAAACTAGTTGTTTTGAGTATAACGGAAAAAGGCGCTCTCTAAAAGTGTCTCGAAAATTCCCAAGTGAACGTTCAAAAAAACAGCATATTTACTCGTTTTCCTATATAATAGTAAGAGAAACAGATAGTTTGTAGAAAGAAAGGCGACAAGATGAATTATAGAGAATTAATGCAAAAGAAAAATGTTCGTCCTTACGTATTGATGGCTCGTTTTGGTTTAGAAAAAGAAAACCAACGTAGTACACGAGAAGGGCTTTTAGCGACAACTGATCATCCCACGGTTTTTGGTAACCGTTCTTATCATCCATATATTCAAACAGATTTTAGTGAAACACAATTAGAACTAATCACGCCTGTAGCAAATAGCGGCACAGAAATGCTTCGTTTTTTAGATGCCATTCACGATGTGGCTCGTCGTTCGATTCCAGAAGATGAAATGTTGTGGCCATTAAGTATGCCGCCACAATTACCAACAAAAGATGAAGAGATTAAAATTGCTAAATTAGATCAATATGATGCGGTGTTATATCGTCGTTATTTGGCAAAAGAGTATGGCAAACGAAAACAAATGGTCAGCGGAATTCATTTTAATTTTGAATATGACCAAGCCCTGATTCAGCAATTATATGATGAACAATCCGAAGTGACAGATTGCAAACAATTTAAAACGAAAGTGTACATGAAAGTTGCCCGTAACTTTTTACGTTATCGTTGGTTAATTACGTATCTTTTTGGGGCTTCGCCAGTTAGTGAAGACGGCTACTTTAGGGTCTATGACGACCAACCGCAAGAACCCATTCGCAGTATTCGGAATAGTACGTATGGCTACAGAAATCATGACAATGTGAAAGTATCGTATGCCTCATTGGAACGCTATTTAGAAGATATTCATCGCATGGTGGAAAATGGTTTACTTTCTGAAGAAAAAGAATTTTATGCGCCTGTGCGCTTACGTGGCGGGAAACAAATGTCTGATCTGCCTAAAACAGGTATTCGCTATATCGAGTTGCGTAATTTAGACTTAAATCCTTTTTCACGTTTAGGCATTGTGGAAGATACCGTGGATTTCTTACATTATTTCATGTTGTATTTATTGTGGACAGATGAAAAAGAAGAAGCGGATGAATGGGTAAAAACTGGCGATATTTTTAATGAACAAGTGGCTCTTGGTCATCCTCATGAAACGATTAAGTTAATTGCAGAAGGCGATCGGATTTTTTCAGAAATGATTGATATGTTAGATGCTCTAGGCATTCGTAAAGGCAAAGAAGTTGTCGGTAAGTATTATCAACAACTGCGGAATCCACAAGACACCGTTTCTGGCAAAATGTGGACGATTATTCAAGAAAACTCCAACAGTGAACTGGGAAATATTTTTGGAAACCAATATCAAAGTATGGCCTTTGAACGCCCTTATCAATTAGCTGGTTTCCGTGAGATGGAATTATCCACACAAATTTTCTTATTTGATGCGATTCAAAAAGGTTTGGAAATCGAAATTTTAGATGAACAAGAGCAATTTTTGAAACTGCAACATGGCGAGCACATTGAATACGTCAAAAATGCCAACATGACTAGCAAAGATAACTACGTGGTACCATTGATTATGGAAAACAAAACCGTGACAAAGAAAATTTTGTCTGCAGCAGGGTTCCATGTGCCTGGCGGTGAAGAATTTTCATCTTTTATTGAGGCACAAGAAGCACATTTACGCTATGCCAATAAAGCGTTTGTCGTGAAACCAAAATCAACGAATTACGGTTTAGGAATTACCATTTTTAAAGAAGGCGCTTCGTTGGAAGACTTTACGGAAGCGTTACGGATTGCTTTTAAAGAGGACACAGCGGTTTTAATTGAAGAGTTTTTACCTGGAACAGAATATCGGTTCTTTGTGTTAGATAATGATGTAAAAGCCATCATGTTGCGCGTGCCAGCCAATGTTACCGGAGATGGCAAACACACTGTAGAAGAATTGGTGGCCGCTAAAAATAGTGATCCATTGCGGGGGACCAATCACCGTGCACCACTAGAATTAATCCAGTTAAATGATTTAGAAAAACTAATGTTGAAAGAACAAGGTTTAACTATCTATTCTGTGCCAGAAAAAGAGCAAATCGTGTACTTGCGAGAAAATTCTAATGTTAGCACGGGCGGGGATTCGATTGATATGACCGATGTCATTGATGATAGTTATAAACAAATCGCCATTGAGGCCGTAGCTGCTTTAGGAGCCAAAATTTGTGGCATTGATTTAATCATTCCTGACAAAGACGTAAAAGGCACACGTGATAGCTTAACGTACGGGATTATCGAAGCAAACTTTAATCCAGCCATGCACATGCATGTGTATCCTTACGCTGGAAAAGGACGCCGTTTAACAATGGACGTTTTAAAACTTTTATACCCAGAAGTGGTTCAATAAAAAAAGAATACCGCCAAAAAATTCATAATAGATTTTTTGGCGGTATTCTTTATAAAAACGTTTTCTTGGTGAACCCAATAGGTTATACTAAAACTATTACCAATGAAAGTTGTATGACGGTGGCTCTGAGTTAGAGAGGCAGGTGATGCCTATGTGTATCCGATGCACTTTAACGAAAGGAGCATTTTTTTTGTCAATCGAAGCGACATTGGAATTGATGATTAGTTTTGCAACCCTTGTTGCGTTACTGATTTTCGGTATCCTTGAAGCAACGAAAAACGATAAAAAATAACCGTTCATAAGCTTAGACGGCTGAACGGTTAAAGAACAACAAAAACTTAACTCAGTAAGCCACCAGTTCTTATAACTGGTGTTGGTATAAAAGGAGAGGTATGTACCCGCATACCTCTCTTTTTCATCTTTATAATAGCATAATTCTATTATAAATGGAAGCGCTCATAACTTTCCTTGAGCTTTTTATGATTGAAATAGTTTTTGCCAAAAGCCTTTTTTAGCTGTTGGCTCTTCTTTTGGCGTTTCTGTTGCTTGAGGATATTTTTCTGTAACGTCAATCACAGGTTCATCGACTGCATGTTTTTCAGCTAACAGTAAGCCGAGAGAGTCAGGGTTGTTCTCCACAAAATTGTTAACAATCTTAAAGTTTGCGCCATGCTGATTTAATAATTTAATATAGGTACTTTGCAGGTCAGAAGAGATTTCGCCATTTAAAAGTACTGTAACTTCAGGATGCTTCGCTAATTCTTCTAATAAATGTTTTTGGTTCTGTGCATCTTTCATTTCAGCGACGGTCATGGAGAGACGGCAGCGTTCACGAAATGTGCCCATGTATTTGTGTTGTTCTTCAGGATTAACGAGGGGCGTACCGTACATTCCTTTATCCAGACGTTGTTGTAAGTCATCATTCGCCATTCAGTAACACTCCTTTCCTAACGTTTCCCTCCATTATAGCATATCTTAGATAAGTCGTTGGTCAGTCGGCTTGAGAAGAAGTTTTTAATAAAGGAAAAAAAGTGGTTGCATTTGTGATGGTTTTCTCATACACTGTAATTAAGAATGAGAATCATTCTCAATTAAATAAAAATGGAGTTTTCTCATGAAAAAGATTGGTTTGTTTGTTCTACTATTACTTTTCAGCTTATTGTCATTAGTGATAGGGGTGAAGGACATTGCACTTTCTCAGTTGTTTCAATTAGATGCGCAGCAACAATTTGTTTTATTTACCACCCGTGTTCCCCGCACGTTGAGTTTAATCATTGCTGGTAGTACGATGAGTATTTCTGGATTGATTATGCAGCAACTCACACAAAATAAATTTGTCGCTCCTAGTGTCGCTGGAACAACCGATAGTGCAAGGTTGGGTATTTTAGTCGCAATGTTATTTTTCCCAACAGCTCCGTTTCTCTATCGAACGGCAATTGCTTTTATTTTTGCGCTAAGCGGGACCTTATTATTCTTAGCGCTCATTCGATTATTACCAAGTAAGAATCAAGTGATGGTCCCTTTGGTGGGCGTGATGTTTGGTAACATTCTAGGCTCAATTGCCACATTTTTTGCCTATCAATACCAATTGGTTCAAAATATGTCTGCTTGGTTACAAGGAAATTTTTCCACAGTTATGAAAGGGAATTATGAATGGTTATTCTTAATGATTCCTTTGTGGTTTGTTATTTATTTATTTGCTTATCATTTCACTGTCGTTGGTATGGGTGAAGCATTTGCAAATAGTCTTGGCGTCCATTACCAGCGAATTCAGTTTTTAGGTTTGACGCTGGTTGCTTTAGCAAGTGCCATCGTTTTATTGATGGTGGGGAATATTCCGTTTTTAGGGGTTGTGATTCCTAATCTCGTGTCTTTACGTTATGGCGATCATATGAAAAATACCTTGTGGTTAACTGGGATTTGCGGGAGTTTGTTCTTGTTAATCTGTGATATTTTAGCACGAGTATTGATTGCCCCCTATGAAATTCCTGTCAGCGTGGTTGTCGGAACATTAGGGAGCATTTTGTTCATTTTATTATTACTAAGGGGGCGCAAACAATGAAACGGCCTTTAAAAAAATGGCTTTCATTACTTTTGCTTTTAGCTGCCGTAGTAATTGTGAGTCTTTGTTATTTAACTTATAACACGTATGGCAATTGGTCCTTTGCTTTGGCGTTACGAGGCAAAAAGTTATTGGCTTTTATTTTTGTTGGAATCGCTGCGGCTTTTTCAACTATTAGTTTTCAAACGGTCACGCAAAATCATTTCCTAACGCCAAACATTTTAGGGATGGATTCCTTGTATGTCTTTGTGCAGACGGTGTTATTTTTTCTTTTAGGAGGCGCACAAGCGTTAGGTCAAGTAAGTCTTGGCTCGTTTTTGATGAACGTCTTTTTAATGGTGTTTTTAAGTACTAGTTTATCGTATTTTCTATTACGCAAAAATCAATCCGATTTATTTTTATTATTGATGATTGGCATGATTTTAGGTACTTTTTTCAGTAGTATTAGTACGTTTTTACAAGTGATTATGGATCCTAACGAATACGACTTACTCCAAGGAAAGTTGTTTGCCAGTTTTGGTAACGTCAATAGTCAGTATCTCGTTTTCGTTGGTGTGGCGGTACTCATGATTTGTGGGATACTTTGGCGGGAAAGTTACCGTTTAGACGTTTTACATTTAGGGAACCATCAAGCACAGAATTTGGGGATTGCTGTGAATCAGTTTCAATTAGTGTTGTTGTGTTTGATTAGTAGTCTGGTCGGCTTATCAACAGCATTAGTGGGACCGATTACATTTTTAGGTTTTATCGTGGCCAATATGAGTTATCAATTCATGAAAACCTATCGCCACCGAGAACTGTTTGTGGCAGGGAGTTTAATAGCAGTCTTTTTACTGGTGTTCGGTCAATTGATGGTTGAACAGGTCTTTCATTTGAATACCCCGCTAAGTGTGGTGATTCAATTTGTTGGGGGCGTTTATTTTATATGGAAAATTATTGCAGAAAGGAAGCAACGCACATGATCCAGATGAGTGATGTATCAAAAAAATATGGCGATAAATTTGTCGTTTCAGACATTGATTTACCTATTTCTGAAGGCAAATTAACGGCCTTTATTGGGCCAAATGGCGCTGGGAAAAGCACGCTGCTAGCCATGATGAGTCGTTTAATTCCCAAAGATACCGGGGAAATTTATCTGGACAAGCAAGAAGTAAAAACCTGGAAGCAATCGGCTTTTTCACAAAAAATTGCCCTTTTAAAACAAGCCAATGGTGTACAACTTAAATTAACTGTGCGAGAACTGGTCAATTTTGGTCGTTTTCCTTATTCCAAAGGTCGCTTAAAAAGCGCTGACCACGAAAAAGTAACAGAAGCACTGGAACAATTGGGCTTAACTGAAATGGCAGAAGAATACATTGATACCCTTTCTGGGGGCCAATTACAAAGGGCGTATATTGCCATGATTTTAGCCCAAGATACCGATTATATTTTATTAGATGAGCCCTTAAATAACCTCGACATGAATTATGCGGTTCAAATGATGCAGATTCTTAAACGCTTAGTGGATGAACTAGGAAAAACGATTCTGATTGTTCTACATGATATTAATTTTGCCGCAAGCTATGCAGATGAAATTGTCGCCATGAAAGGCGGAAAGCTCTATGCGCATGGCGCAACAGAAGAAGTTATTCAAACAAGTATTTTAAATGATCTTTATGAAATGAATATCCGGATTTGTGAAATTGAAGGAAAACGCTTTTGTCTTTATCACTAAATCGGGCAATTTAAAAATAACGTTTTTGGAGGAAAAGAATGAAAAAGAAATTTTTAGCAATGATGGCAGTTTCAATGATGGGACTGTTGATGTTAAGTGCTTGTCAAACAAATAAAAAAACAGCAGATTCTGCAACAACAGAAACAACAGCTAAAACGGAAGTCACAGTCAAAGACACCAATGGTCAATTAACCGTTCCCAAAAATCCTCAGAAAGTCGTTGTTTTTGATAATGGTTCCTTGGATACAATGGATGCACTAGGTGTCGGTGACCGCGTGGTAGGTGCGCCAACTAAAAATATCCCTGCGTATTTGGAAAAATACCAAAAAGTTGAATCAGCAGGCGGCATTAAAGAACCAGATTTAGAAAAAATCAATCAACTAAAACCAGACTTAATTATTATTTCTGGTCGTCAACAAGATTATCAAGAACAATTAAAAGCCATTGCGCCAACCATTTACTTAGCTGTAGATGCCAAAAATCCTTGGGCATCAACGAAACAAAATATCGAAACGTTAGGCACTATTTTTGATAAAGAAGAGGTAGCTAAAGAAAAAATAACTGGCTTAGAAAAAGAAATTGCTGACGTGAAAAAACAAGCAGAAGCTAGCGCGAATAATGCGCTTGTTGTGTTAGTTAACGAAGGACAACTTTCCGCTTACGGAAAAGGCTCTCGTTTCGGTTTAATTCATGATACATTTGGCTTCAAAGCAGCAGACGATAAGATTGAAGCTTCCACTCATGGGCAAAGTGTTTCTTACGAATATGTTTTAGAAAAAAATCCTGGGATTCTCTTTGTGGTAGATCGCACCAAAGCAATTGGTGGCGACGATTCAAAAGATAACGTCGCTGCAAACGAATTGATTCAAAAAACCGATGCTGGTAAAAATGATAAAGTCATTATGCTTCAACCAGATGTTTGGTATCTAAGCGGTGGTGGATTAGAATCAATGCATTTGATGATAGAAGATGTTAAAAAAGGATTAGAGTAAAAAAAAGCCTAGGACAAAAATCACTTTGGATTTTTGTCCTAGGCTTAAAAGCTGATAAACGGCGGGAACAAAAGCAACTCCTTCGGAAATAAGCTGAAATTCTCCAAAAATTAAAGAACAATTTTCGGAAATTTCTTCTTATTTCTCGGAGCTAAACACTTCTGTCCCGACCTTCTTGATGAAAAACAAAAAAGTTTTAAATTAAAAATGTGGTTGACGGCCTCGAAAATGTTTGCTAAACTATCCGTAAATCAGTATGATTGATGAAACAAATAAAAGAACAAAATGTGATGAGAAGGAAAGTACTTTTTAAAATAGCTTGCAGAGAGCCTCGTTTGGTGAGAAGAGGTAGTGACGTTAAAGGGGAAAATGGCCTTTGAACAGGTTGGTTGAAGCCGTTTGCTTAAACCAATTCAGGTGCGCCTGTTATAGCGCTACAGTATGATTGTACTGGAAACGAGCGGATCTTTTTTAGCGAAGAGATCAACAAAGGTGGTACCGCGATTGCATAAGCATTCGTCCTTTTTAGGACGAATGCTTTTTTTATTTGTTTAAAAAATATGAGGGGGCAACAACATGAAATTGGGGAAAAAAGTAGTAGGTTTGATTGCAACAGGGTTTCTTTTAGCCGCATGTGGCGGAACCAAAGAAGCGGCAGAGAAAGTAGATTCGGGAAATTTAGCAGCTGAACAAAAAATCAGTATTAGTTCACCTGCACCAATCTCAACATTGGATACAACACAAACAACAGATAAAAATACCTTTACAATGGCACAACATTTATTTGAAGGCCTTTATCGGTTTGATGATGATAGTGCCACGGTGCCAGCTCTAGCTAAAGATGTCAAGATTAGTGACGATGGGCGCAAGTACCACTTTACCTTGCGGGAGGGGATTAAGTGGAGCAATGGCGAGCCAATTACGGCCCAAGATTTTGTTTATTCTTGGAAAAAACTGGTGACACCAGCGACGATTGGACCGAATGCTTATTTACTAGACAGTGTTAAAAATAGTTTTGAAATACGCAACGGTGAAAAGTCAGTCGATGAATTAGGGATTTCAGCCCCTAATGACAAAGAATTCATTGTTGAATTAAAACAGGCCCAACCTTCCTTCTTAGCAGTCGTTTCGATTGCTTGGTTAGCGCCACAAAATCAAAAATTTGTCGAAGCGCAAGGTAAAGATTATGCCTTGGATAGTGAACATTTACTTTATAGCGGGCCATTTACGCTAGCCAATTGGGATGCGACTTCAGATACTTGGACATTGAAAAAAAATCCAGAATACTATGATGCGGATCAAGTGAAACTGGAAGAAGTTGCGGTTAGTACAATCAAAGAAGATAATACTGGGATTAACTTATATCAAGCGAATGAACTAGACTTAGTTCGCATTAACGGACAATATGTTCAACAATATCAAGATGATCCAGGCTATGTCAGTCATCCAGATGTGGCCAACTACTTCTTAGATTTCAACAAAAAAGAAGGAACGCCATTAGCGAATGTTCATTTACGAAAAGCGATTGGCCAAGCAATTGATAAAGAAGCCTTAACACAAAGTGTCTTAAACGATGGGTCAAAACCCCTCAACGGATTGATTCCAAGTAAACTTTATGCGAATCCAGAAACAGATGAAGATTTCCGAGCTTACAGTGGCGAATATTTGAAAAATGACGTCAAAAAAGCTCAAGCTGAATGGACGAAAGCCCAAGCGGATGTTGGTAAAAAAGTGAAACTTTCATTGCTGGCGGCAGATACAGATCAAGGAAAACGAATTGCTGAATATGTTCAAAGTCAGTTGCAAGAAAATCTGCCAGGTTTAGAAATTACCATTTCATCGCAACCAAGTAATAATGTGAATCAATCGCGACGTGAAAAAAATTATGAGTTGTCCCTTTCAGGATGGATTGCCGGCAGTAGTGAATTAGACTCTTACTTTAACTTATATGCGGGAGAATCAAGTTACAATTATGGCAATTATCATAATGCCAAATACGACCAACTGGTAGAAGATGCGCGAACGATTAATGCCAATAATCCAGAGAAACAATTTGCAGAATACAAAGAAGCGGAAGACATCTTGTTGAACCAAGATGCTGCCCAAGTACCGCTGTATCAAAGTGCCTCAAATTATCTAATCAATCCTAAATTGAAAGGCATTAGTTATCACTTGTATGGGGACTATTTCCACTTGCGCAATGCTTATTTAACAGAATGATTCAGGAAGAAGGAGTAAAAAATGGAAAAATTAGTCGAACGATTTTTAACTTACGTGAAAGTTAACACCCGTTCAGATGCCAACAGTCAAACCACACCGACGACGGTCGGTCAAGTGGTTTTAGCCAAAATGATTGAAACAGAACTTCATGAATTAGGCTTGGCCGATGTGCATTATAACGAACAAAACGGCTTTTTAACGGCACGGTTGCCTGGTAACCAACCTGCAGCGAAGAGTATCGGTTTGATTGCACATCTGGATACGGCGGATTTTTCAGCAGAAAATATCCGTCCCCAAGTCATCACTAATTATGATGGCCAAGATGTCCTCTTGAATCAAGAACAAGGCATCGTTTTATCGGTTGCTGAATTTCCCAATTTAAAAGAGTATCAAGGGGAAACGTTGATTACTACAGACGGAACCACACTTTTAGGAGCAGATGACAAAGCGGGAATTGTCGAGATATTAGCTACTGTTGAGTATTTTTTGGCACATCCAGAAGTAGCGCGGGGGGATGTTTGGCTCGCCTTCGGTCCAGATGAAGAGATTGGACGCGGGGCCGATCAATTTGATGCGCCGAACTTCCCAGTCGCTTTTGCGTATACGATTGACAGTGGCCGCGTGGGGCATTTCGAGTATGAAACGTTTAACGCTGCTCAAGCTGTGATAACAATTGAGGGAACCAGTGTCCATCCGGGAACGGCCTATGGTTCGTTAGTGAATGCCATTAAATTAGGCGAACAACTTGATCAATCACTACCGCAAAAGGAAGTACCAGAACAAACACGTGGAAATGAAGGATTTTATTTACTCAATAAATTTACAGGAAGTATTGAAAAAGCAGAACTTGTCTATATCATTCGGGATCATGATCAAGAAAACTTTCAAGCGAGAAAGCAATTTTTGGAAAAACAAGTCCAACGTTTAAATGCGCTGGCGGATAAACCCAGACTAACAATTACTTTCCAAGACCAATACTATAATATGAAGGAAATCATCGAAAAAGATTGGACTCCTGTAGAATTGGCCGTCCAAGCAATGGAAAGTTGTGACATTGAACCAATCATCACACCATTTCGTGGCGGGACAGATGGTTCTAAGATTTCTTTCATGGGCATTCCCACGCCTAATCTATTTACAGGTGGCGAGAATTTTCATGGGCAATATGAATTCATTACCGTTGAATCAATGGCCAAAGCTGTTCAGACGATCATTGCCATCATTCGCTTAAACGCTAATTAAAGAAACACGCAAGGGAAATGCCGATTTTCCTTGCGTGTTTCGCTGTTTTTCGGTAAAGTATGTAGAAAAGTAGGGAGTTTTGCTCATGAATTATCCATTGATTTTTGCAGAAAACCAACGAATCGAAACCGAACGCTTGATTTTAAGGCCCGTCACATTAGCCGATGCAGAAGATATGTACGAATATGCTTCAGATGAGGAAACGGTCCGCTATGTGTTCTTGAAAAACCAAACAATCGCTGAAACACGACAAAACATTGCTAAATATTTTATGGGGGAACCTTTAGGAAAATATGGGATTGAAGTGAAAGAAACGGGCAAAATGATTGGCACGATTGATTTGCGGGTCAATGAAACCAATAATATTGGAGAATTAGGCTATGTCTTGAACCGTGCCTTTTGGGGCAATGGCTACATGCCTGAAGCCGCGACGGCGTTAGTTGAACTGGGTTTTGCAAAAATGAAACTCATGAGAATCTTTGCTTTACATGATCAAGACAATCCAGCTTCTGGTCGTGTCATGGAGAAAATTGGTTTTACCTACGAAGGAACACTACCCAATGCTCGAATTAGTAAAGGGAAAATTGTCACAGATGTTTATCGTGGGATGACACTGGAAACATGGCAAAATCGACAAAAATAGAAGCGGAAGACAAGTTAAGAGAGGAATTAGAGAAATGTTGATGTTTACAGAAAAAGAATTCGCAGCCTTTGAAGTTGCTGGATTAGATGAACGAATGGCGGTTATCCGTGCGCAAATTCAACCTATTTTTCAAGAATTAGACACGTATTTTGCCGAACAACTAGCGCCTGAACTAGGAACGGAGTTGTTTGTCCATATTGCGCAACATCGCCGTCGCACCGTGTATCCACCAGAAAATACTTGGTCAGCACTTAGTCCGAATAAGCGCGGGTATAAAATGCAGCCGCATTTTCAATTAGGCATTTGGGGCGACTATGTGTTTATGTGGTTGTCATTCATTGATAATCCTAAAAATGAAAAGCAGATTGCGCAAGCCTTTTTAGAGAATCAGCAATTATTCCAAGCATTACCAGAAGATACGTATGTTTCCTTGGATCATACGGTTCCTCAAATTACTCCGCTGATGGAAACGGATTTAGAAAAAGCCTTAACTCGTTTTAGAGATGTAAAAAAAGGTGAGTTTGAAATTGGGCGCATCATTCCCAAAGATAGTGACTTGTGGCAAAACCCTGAAAAAGCACGCGCTTATATGTTGGCAACCTATCAACAACTCCTGCCATTGTATCAATTAGCTGTTGCCCAATAAGAGAAACAGACAGTTATTTTTTGTTTTAGTGTTATTTTATCGAATTATCCAATCGTCAAAAATGAGAAAAGCTCACAATGTTAGTTTTAATTACTAACATTGTGAGCTTTTCTTTAGTTTTTTTGAAAAAAATTAAGGGATGACTGGCTGATTTCTATGGAAAAGTACGTTTTGATAGCCTTTTTTGCTTAAATAACAAGAGTAGCAACCCTTGCTTAATAAGGGATTTTCGCGAATAGATGTTGTCAAATGAAAAAAAATGATGTTTTGAACAAAGAGTTCTTTGCTATTATAAAGGTATGATAAAGGTTGTTTACGCATTCTTTGTATAGAAGAATGTGAATGAGTTAAAAGGAGGTTTTTAAATGAAAAAAAAGCGTTATTTAATAATTGCGTGTTTACTATTTTCCCCTAGTTTTTTTATAAATGTTGAAGCATCTGAGGGTGGTTCTAGTTCGGTGGGGATTGAATTTTACCAAAATCCGAGAACACCCGCTCCTAAAGATGCCCCACCGAAAACAGATGCGCCAGCTGCTGATCCCAAGGAACCAGATGGTCCTCCGCAAGGAGATCAACGAAGTGGTGGTTCGACACAGACCACCACAACTGGCTCGCAGCTCCCTCGTACAGGGAGCAAGAGTCAGGCAAATCTTAGCATTCTTGGTCTTGTCTTGATTGGTCTTGTCGGAATGGTCCAGAGAAAGAAGGGACGACATGAAGCAAACTAAGTGGCAACGATTAGCAACCATTGGCTTGTGTAGTTCTTTAGTGATTAACGCTTTTTCTGGCGTGACCGCAGTTGCGGAAACAATCACGATTGAAAGTAGTCCGACAGTAGCAAGTAGCGCTAAGGAAGCAACATCAGCAAGTAGCGCAACGCCAGAAAGTACGGAAAGCAGTCAAGAAACGACTGAAACGAGTCGGGAAGAAGTGACACAGGAAACAGTGGAACAAGAAGATACAACGGAAATAGCTCAAGAAGAAAATCTGCTGGAACCATCTGGTATTCAAGCGAAAATTATGCCTAGAGCATTTGTCTGGGCAGCTACAGGAACCACGAATAGAACCACGGTTCGTCTTAACGATGTAGTTGATTATCGAATGAAACTGGAAAATATTACAACAGATGATACAAATTCAGATATTGTTGGTCCGATTCGAATTGAATCAAAATTGGCAGCTGGAATGACTAGACCAACGTCAGTTATTATCAAAGTTGGCCCCGAGGAACAAAATGTAGTTATAGGAGAAGGCTCTCATAATGCCAATAGTGGTGGCGAATATTTTGTTTGGACAGAGTCGACTAGGACGGTCACTGCATTTATCAATCGTCTACACGGGCGAACTTCTGGAAATACTGGGTATATCAAAACATTGTATTTTCAGACAAGAATTACTTCGGGTACACACAACGAAAAAAAATATATCGATTCCACGATTCGATTTAATGGATTTGGCGCAGTGAATAGACGAAATGAAATGACGTATGTGGATAGATTTTCTGGTAACTTAGGTTTGAAAGGGAATTTAAAATTTTACGATGAGGATGGAGTGGCTAGTAAGGAACAAATGAGTCTTTCCATAAACCCAGTATTATTTAAATCAACCAATTCGAGAGTAGAAGGGACGCTGTTAAGATATCCTTTAACTATGACAAATGCTGGTAGTGGGCTTTATAGGTTTGATACAGGACTAAAAAATATAGGTACTAGTAACGGGGGTTCGTGGTTTTTCTTTAGTAACGATATTGTGATTAATTTTGCTACAGCTACCACCAATAGAATTGATAAAATTGTGTTAGCACCACCTAAAGCAACACTTCCAGACAGCCGAACAGGTGTGATGACTTCCAGAGCGTACACATCAACAACTTATACGAGAAGTAACTATGATATTTCAACATATAACTTTACTAAAGCGACTGGTAAGACATGGCGTATAACGAATCGTAGTTCTAATAGCGGAGTAAGCACCAATATTATGTTTAGTGACAATCTTGTAGGAACAACAGGACAGTTCAATAAAGGGAATTCTGGTGCTACTATTAATTATTATATTTATTACAAAAAGCTTTATGAGAATTTTGTTAATAGTAACGGACAAAAAATTACACCACCATCAGGATTCACACAAGGAAAGCGAACGGTTATTAATAGTGAAGCGTACACTTTTAAACAAAGTGGCACCTTGCCAGACACCTATCAAGCAGGCGGCAAAACCTACAAATTCAAAGGCTGGTACAAAGGCAAAACCAAGCCAAACACCTTGACCGCGACTAAAGCACCAAGCTATGCGGTGACTTATGATGATAATGATGATTTGAATGTGGTGTATGAGGAGATTAAGGTTTTGGAATTTCCTAGTCGTACATATCAATTTGGGTTTGTTGATGAATCAGGTAAGCGAGTAGATGCCTCCACGATTGATTTGACATATGATAATTGGTACGGTATTGGTACTGAGCCACCCAACAATATCCCATCAGCATGGGCAACTACTAAAATAGAAACAGGGATTAAGGCAAATACAAAAAATAATCTTAAAGAAATCATATACCCAGTTCAATATCTTGAAACGAATAGTAATGATTCATTTCAATTTAGTGCAGTAAACTTAAGATATCAGCTTCCAAGAATTTATAAATCCATCAGTATACAAAATCAACAAGGTGGTTTTGATGCCGCATATCCTTATCCAAGTATACTAAACCCATCAGGTGCGGAAATAAATAATACTCCTCAATATTTTGAATTAAAGAATAATGGAGGACAGGAGTTTGTGTTCAATAGAACAACAGCCGCCGCTCCCGAAAATGTTCAGCTTCCATTTTATTTAAGATATGTATCGAGTTTTCTTACGGGGAAAGCAATGTACTATACGATTCAAGGTCCAATCTATTACTATCTAACCAACCGCCGTGTCACCGAAAACTTCGTGGACGCCAACGGCACTAAAATCACGCCACCAACAGGCTTTACGCAAGGAAAACAAACAGTAATTAACAGTGACCCATACACCTTTAAACAAAGTGGCACCTTGCCAGACACTTATACAACAGGCGGTAAGACCTACAAGTTCAAAGGCTGGTACAAAGGCAAAACCAAGCCAAATACCTTGACCACCACCAAAGCGCCAAGCTATGCGGTGACTTATGATGATAATGATGATTTGAATGTGGTGTATGAGGAGATTGAAGCTTTTGATTTTCCAGCGCTGACCTATCAATTCGGGTTCGTAGACGAGTCTGGCAAACGAGTAGATGCTTCAACGATTAAACTAACCTATGACAATTGGCATGGAGAAGGATTAGCAACCAATTCAGCTGATTCAAATAAACCTGATTACTGGAAAACAGTCAGTCTTGAAAAAGGTCAAGTTGCACCAACCAAAAACAATTTGAAGGAAATTGCTTATCCTGCGCAATCACTTGAAATACTGAGTGATCGAAGTACACAACATAGTGCGGCTAATTTAACCTTTACACTACCCAATTACTATGAAAAAATAAGTGTTTATAACAAGAGTGGTACTTTTGATATAGCTTACCCGTTTCCTAATATTCAAGGTAATAATTATTCAGAGCCATTTGTCGAAGGTGAGAATAAGCTACTTTCTAGAAACTTTGAGTTAAAGAATAACGGGAGTCAATCGTTTATCTTTAATCGAACAACCACGGCTGCTCCGATAGATATTCAGGTACCCAGTTATTTGCGAAAGGTTGTCCACAATCCTAATTTGGGATCGGGGGTAGCAACCTATCTTACAATTGATAAACCAGTCTATTACTATCTAACCAATCGTAAAGTCACCGAAAATTTCGTAGACACCAACGGCACTAAAATCACGCCACCAACAGGCTTTACGCAAGGGAACCAGATTCCCATGACGAGCAACACCTTCAAGTATACGAGCGCAAAAGCCTTACCAGCTAGTTATACAACAGGCGGTAAAACTTACATTTTCCAAGGCTGGTACAAAGGTAAAACCAAGCCTAATACTTTAACAACCAGCACTACGCCAACATACAATACAACTTTTGATGGCAATGACGACATGACGGCGATGTATAAGGAAGAAGTGCCGAAAGCAAGTGTCGCTTTAACTCGCATTACCGCTGAAACCGTGACTAGCGGCGGCAATGTCACCTGGCGTGCCACAATTACCAATACAAGCCAAGCGCCACTAACCACGGCGACCATCAAGAAATCAACCGCTTGGACAACTGGCTTAGCAGCACCAACCGCCATGATTGTCACGCCAGCTGGCGGAACCGCAAAAACAGTTCCCGTCACAGCGACTACGTGGACCAATGGTGTTAGCTTAGGCACTGACATTCCCGTAGGAAAATCTGCCACGGTTCAGTTCACTACGAAAGCGACGGGGACAGCGGGGCAAGTCTTGCGCGCTGGGATTACCACCAGTGGGAATTACAGTGGTGTTTCTACTTCGGCCACCGTACGTGTGAAAGACAATGATCAAGCAATTGTAACACCAACGGCTGAAGGCTTCATCAGTGTTCCAACCTTCAATTTTGGTCAAGTTGGGGTAGCGGGAAGCACGCAACAGCATGGCCTGAAAAAAGCCGCTGATTACTATGGCAACGGCACACGCAATCCCTATCTGCGGATCAAGAAAACCCAACCGAATTGGAGCTTAACGGCGCAACTGTCACAACCAAAATCAGCCACAGACAGCTTGCCGACAGCGACCCGCTTATTATTAGGGGCGGCTCCTGTTTCGAGTTTCTCAAATTACAACCAACCTACCGAGTTGAAAAATGCGGTCGGTACTACGAGTACCATTAGTTTGAATGCCAACAACACGGCCACTAGGATTATTGCCAACCAGCAATTCACTGGGAGTAATATTTATCAGTTGGACTTCACCTTCAACAATGTCAAACTTGAAGTGCCAGCCAACCAAGGGGTCAAGGGGCAACAATACCAAGCCGCAGTTACGTGGAACCTAGTTACAGGTCCTTAAAATAGTTAAGTTATCACGAGGAAAGCTCAAAATGTTAGTGTTTGATACTAACATTTTGAGCTTTTTCTTATAAAGATTAAGGTGTTTGGCTGAAAATCAGTAGCAAAATGGCAGATTCTCTTAATTTTCGAGTGTTTTTCTAGTGAAAAAGTGCTCTTCCGCCTTGGTATAATAGGAATCATCAGAAAAGTAGCTTAGCTGTAGCAAAATTTAAAATTTCAGGGCCACCTTTTTTTTGATAGAATAATGGAGAAAATTAAAAGGTGTACATATACCAATGAACAATAAATCAATACATAAAAAGGAGAATAGCATGAATCAAAAATGGCAAAAGTTACTTCCAACAAGGAACTCACCTAAGAGGTGGTTCAGCACAAGCTATCACGACTGACCCTTGCGCCCTGTACGAAGGGACAAGGGGCAAGCAAATTTTAGCATTCCCAGCTTAGCCTTCATCGGCTTGGCGGGAATGGTACATAGAAAGAAGGGACGACATGAAGAGAATTAACTGGCAACGCTTAGCAACCATTGGCTTGTGTAGTTCTTTAGTGATTAACGCCTTTTCTGGCGTGACCGCAGTTGCGGAAACAGTCACGAGTGAAAGTAGTCCGACAGTAGCAAGTAGCGCAACGCAAGAAAGTACGGAAAGCAGTCAAGAAACGACTGAAACGAGTCGGGAAGAAGGAACACAGGAAACAGCGAAACAAGCAGAAATACCAGAGGTGAAAACTGAAACAACAGAATCGGTACCAGAAAATAGTAGTGAAAATGACCGACAAAAGAGTATTTCGCCACGTTGGGTGCCGAATAATCAAGTGATTTATCCGAGAATAACCTTGGCTTTCACTAATGAATCAGGGCAAGCTTTTACTGATGAAAACTTAACGTTATCAGGGACGTATACTAAATTTGGATATGAAAATGCAACTAGTTTATGGCGATCGTATGCGGTTAATTATCCAATTACTTCTTCTAATGCAGAAGGCGGTCAATATCGAGTAGCTGTCAATGCAACGGTTCCTTTACCATACGATTTTTTCACAGATTTACCAGCAAATTATAGGATGAATATATACGCGGTTGAACAATTAAAGATTGATAACACGCTAAAGTATGTCGACAGTATTGTTGCTGTGCCCAATTCTACACTGAGGATGACCAGATATAGTGCACAACAAACAACTGAGTTACCGCAGTTTGGAAATCATATGACTCCTTTTGTATTACGCACAAGAGATAGCGTGTTTTCTAAAAGCAGTGAAAATGTTTTCTCTCTAAACACGGATGGTAATGAATTTTTAAGAATCCTGAGTGTCGCCCCCATTGGCACTCCAGTAGAACCAGTATTATACGGATTTGATGGCACTGCAACGTACCGAGAAACACTTAATTACGTAGTCACTCGGAAACAAGTCACCGAGAAGTTCGTAGATGCTAACGGCGTAGCTATCACGCCGCCAACAGGTTTTACCCAAAACAAGAAAACACCAATGACCAGCAATGACTTCACCTTCAAACAAGCTAGTACTTTGCCAGACACCTATCAAGCAGACGGCAAAACCTACAAATTCAAAGGCTGGTACAAAGGCAAAACCAAGCCAAATACCTTGACCACCACCAAAGCGCCAAGCTATGCGGTGACCTATGATGGGAATGACGATTTGACGGTGGTGTATGAGGCGATTCAAGAAGGAAAAGGAATGTCATCTGTTCAGGTGATGAATAAGGCGATTCAGAATCCAGTGACTTTGCCTGATCGCATGTATCGTGTCCTATTTATCAATGAAACAGGGGGGCTGACATTTGCTGATCGTTATGGCTTTACTGGAGAATTAGTTGAGGTTGCGGATGGCAAAGTGACGCCAATTGGCCCAGTCCCGACTAACAATAATAGCGCAGTAAAAGAAATCACTATACCAGGTCGGGTTTTCGATACAGAAAGACCTACGCCGTTGCAATATGGAGTTCGCAATGCAACCTTTACGTTGCCCAAAATGTATAAAACCGTAACGTATCAACCTGGCCCAAATTATACAGGTACAGCCTACTCTATTCCAGAAACGTATCGTCTTAGTTTAAGAAGTGGTGTCAAAAGTGACATCGATACAACTGGATGGCGAATTGGTCTTGACCCGACAACAGATCCACAAAAGTTTACGATGAGCGGTATATACTGGTCATCAATGCCTACAAATGTTAGACTTGCAACACTATTAAGTGCGACTATTACTGGTAAAGGAGTAGAACCGAGTGTCTATACACTAGATGAAAATGCACGTATGTATCTTTACCTAGAAAATCGTCGTGTTACGGAAAACTTCGTAGATACCAATGGTACTAAAATCACCGCACCGTCAGGTTTCACCCAAGGGAAAAAAACAGTAATTACTAGTGATTCGTACACCTTTAAGCAAAGCGGAGATTTGCCAGATACCTATAAAGTCGGCACGAAAACCTATCAGTTCAAAGGCTGGTACAAAGGTAAAAACAAACCAGACACCTTGACGACGACTAAAGCTCCCAGTTATCCAGTCACTTATAATGATGATGATGATTTGACGGTAGTCTATGAAGAAGTCGTGATGAAAACGTATAATTTACCAGCCAAAGATGTGTACTTTGGTTATGTTGATGAGGCAGGTAACCTATTGAATACAGCAGGCTTTTCTGTAGAAGCCGAATTAGGTGAAAGTGACGAAACTGAATCAACAGTATTAGGGAAAATCCAAGGAACTGATGAAGTGATGAGTAAATTAAAAAAATTATCGATTCCTGGCAAGTCATATGATTTCCCGATAGATAAGCTTAAGACATACGGTGCAAGGTCTGTTAATCATACAATTCCTAAACAATATAAGACAATGTCGATTACACCGCTAGCTACTTATACGGGAGATAAAACAAAGTATCCTATGACCAAAGAGATCCGGAAAAATATAGAAGCGCCATATACGGTTGTTTCTCAAGCTGACGGAGCAGAAGCCTTCAAATTAACTAACGCTGGAACTTTTTTTAGAACCAGACGAGCTTTTTGGACATGGGACCCGAATAACACGTTGTATGCTATGGGAATTTATTCAGGGACAGTCGGAAAAAACTATAACTTAGCTTCTCCAGAGGGAACAATCTACTATTATTTAGAAAACCGTCGTGTCACTGAAAACTTTGTGGATCCAAGCGGCGCTAAAATTACACCGCCAACAGGCTTCACGCAAGGAAAACAAACGGTGATTGACAGTGATAATTTCACTTACGCTAGTACGAAAGCCTTACCAGACACTTATACAACAGGAGATAAATCCTATAAGTTCAAAGGCTGGTACAAAGGTAAAACCAAACCAGGCACCTTGACAACGACTAAAACACCAAGTTACGCCGTGACTTACGACGATAAAGATGACATGACAGCGGTCTATGAGGAAGTCCAACCAACAGCAGAAATGACGGTTAGTCGGTTACTAGAAGTGATCCCAAATGAAGCTTCTATGATGTGGATAGTTAAACTAAAAAATACCAGTGAAGTTCCATTGACCAACGTTAAACTAGCTCCAACGGCCAAATGGGCGGCAGGTATTTCACCACCAACACAATTAGCTGTTCGCATTGGTAATACACCAAATAAAATTATTCCAGTGACGGCAGAACAATGGCAAGCAGGAGTTAACTTAGATATAGAGATTCCTGTGAACGGCGAAGCCTTAGTGACAGTGAACACAGCGAAAATTACGGGAGAACCAAGACAACTTTTAACCGCAGAAATGACAGCTAGTGGAAACTTTTCTGCAGTGACAGCTAGTAACTTTGTACGTATTCAAGGAGAAGATCAAACGATTACGCCAACACCAGTAGAAGAAGGTTTCATTAGTACACCAACGTTTGATTTTGGGAAAATTACGATTAACAGTAGCACTAAGCAGTACGGACTGAAAAAAGCAGCTGATTACTATGGCAACGGCACACGTAATCCATATCTACGAATAAAGACAGGCCAACCTAATTGGCAGTTAACAGCACAATTGTCACAGTTAACAGCGTCAGCTGATAGTTTGCCAACTAGTACGCGTTTATTATTAGGAAGTGCGGATGTTATAGCAATCGAAAACTATAATCAAGTCACAGAGTTAACAAATAAAGTTGGGGTTACGAAAGCCTTAACTTTGACGAGTGACGGTACATCTACACCAGTAATTCTTAATAACCAATTTACAGGTAATGATGTCTATCAATTAGATTTTGATTTTGCCAATGTGAAATTAGAAGTCCCTGCCAATCAAGGGAAAATAAATGAGAAATATCAAGGAACGGTGACGTGGAACTTAGTCACTGGACCTTAAAAAAATAGTAAACCGCCCTCAAAAAGTCTAACTTTTTGGGGGCGGTTTACTATTTTATGGAAAGCCAATTTTATCTAATGGATAATAACGAAAAGTCAAAACACCTTCCACGCTCGCTTGTTTAACAAAGCCAAAGTAACGACTGTCATCTGAGCGCGGGCGATTATCCCCCAAGACAAAATACATGCCTTCTGGAACGGTCAGGGATTGGGTGGCTTCTAAGGTCTCTAGCGTAAAATCTTGGGTATAATTTTCATTTTTAGAGACATTTCGTTTAGCACTTGCTAAGTAATCTTCACTGAGTGATACACCATTAATATAAAGGGTATCATCGCGATACTCGACTGTTTCGCCAGGTAAACCAATTAAACGTTTGGCTACTCGTTGGCCGTTGCGAGGACTAGGGAAAGCGATAATATCAAAGCGCTGAGGCTTTTTAATCGAGGTCACCCATAAACGGTCGTTGTTATGAAGTGTTGGTTCCATTGAAGAGCCGTTCACCGCAGCAGGGGAGAAAACATAGTGTCGAATTAGCAAGACAGCGACGACTAACAAAACCAACTGAACCAATCGTTTTAATAATGAGGACATGGACTTCACTCCTTTGTCCTTTTAGTGTACTACAGACAAGGAAAAGAAAAAAGTTTTCCCCTTAAGAAAGGTGTGCTAAAAAACGTTTCATAAAGCGTTGGCGAATTAAAATACCAACATAAGCAGCTGCGACAGCCTTGATGATACCAGGAATAATAAACGGAGCAAACCCGCCAGCGAAAGCGTTTGGCCACGGCAGATTTGCGGAATATTTCAACCAAATCATGCCGAAAACTAAGGTAACTAAGGCGCCGGCAATATTTGCGATAATGGCCCAAGTATAGTTAAAGGTTGTTTTTTCTAAAATATAACCAGTTAATAAGCCGTTGAAGATAAAGCCGATTAAATAGCCGCCAGTTGGTCCAAATAGTACACCGAACCCGCTAGACATCCCCGCATAAACGGGTAAACCAATTAATCCTAATAAGAAGTAAATTAAAATAGCGTAGGTCCCTGTTCGTTTGCCCAAAACGGTAGCGGTTAAGCCGATGGCGAACGTTTGTCCAGTCAAGGGGACAATACCCAATGGAATTGTAAATTGTGAAAGTACAGCAATAATCACAGCGAATTCTGCTGCTAAAATTAAAGAGCGTAACGATGCTTTATTCATAAGAAGCCTCACTTTCTATTGTTAACCAATTATTTTTGTTTGGTTAACAATAGTTTAGCGGAAGTAAACAATTTTGTAAAGAGGGCAAAGAAAAAAACCTTGCCAAGAAAGGCAAGGTTTTGAAAGAAGGTAAGAACCGCAGTTCGACCTTTTGAAATCTTAAAGTTTTTGGTTGTAGTATTCAACGACAAGTGCTTCGTCGATTTCTGGGTAAAGTTCATCACGTTCTGGTAAACGAGTGAAGCTACCTTCTAATTTTTCAGTGTCAAAGCTTACGAATGCTGGACGTCCAACAGTTGCTTCAACCGCTTCTTTAATTGTTGAGATGTTTTGAGATTTTTCACGAACACCGATCACTTGACCAACTTCAACGTGGTATGATGGAATATCAACACGTTTGCCGTCTACAGTGATGTGGCCATGGTTAACTAATTGACGTGCTTGACGACGAGTAGTTGCAAGACCTAAACGGTAAACAACGTTATCTAAGCGTTGTTCTAGTAAAACCATGAAGTTAACACCGTGTTTACCTTCTTTGATTTTGCTTGCTTTAATGAACAACGTACGGAATTGACGTTCGTTCATGCCATACATATGACGTAATTTTTGTTTTTCAGTTAATTGCATTCCGTATTCAGAAACTTTACCACGGCTGTTAGGTCCGTGTTGTCCTGGTTTGTAAGGGCGACGAGCTAGTTCTTTACCAGTACCTGATAAAGAGATACCTAGACGACGAGATACTTTCCATGATGGTCCAGTATAACGAGACATTAAAAATTCCTCCAATAAATAAATGTTTTTTTGGAGTAAAATAATTAGATGAAAAATTCATATTCGTTCAGTTCATTCTTCAACCTTCGCCTTTGCAGCCGCGGTTACGCAGTTGAACCAAGTTTGGCAATGAACTGTTGACGAGTTATTATTCTTCTGCTGCAATTATTTTACACAAAATCTAGTATACTTAATAGGATAGGAAACGTCAAGGTTTTAAAGTGAAATATGAAAAAAAGGTAGACAAAAACACTTTTCCTCATTAGAATAAGGAGAGATGTTTTGAAAATATAAGTTGAAAACGGAATGAAAGGGAGTTTACAATGAAGTCTGGTTCACCATTGTTTGAACAAATTGATAAATCCATCGACAAGAAAGTGAATTTATTCTCAAATAGCTTTTCCCGCTACGCTGTTCGTGCAATGCTTGCTTGTCTATTTTTAACGTTGGGAACAGCCGTTGCTTTTGCGATCGCAATTAAAGGAGAAGGAATTTCTCATGGTTTAGGGAAAATGCTTTACGCCTTCATGTTCAGTTGGTCACTTGTGATGATTTTATATATGAATGCCGAACTTGGTACCTCGAATATGTTGTACATGACTGTTGGGGTCTATCGTAAAAAAGTTAACTTTTCCTTAGCTGCAAAAATTTTATTTACCTGTATCTTATTCAATTTAATTGGTGGTGTCTTATTTGGTTTCTTGGTATCACTTACGGTGCCGTTCCAAGATTTACCAAAAGATAGTTTCTTCTTTACATCGATTGCTGGAAAATTAGAAAAAACCACCCTACAGATTTTAGTTGAAGCTATGTTCGCCAATATTGTAGTTAATACAGCCGTATTAGTGAGTATGCGAATGAAAGATGACGCCGGCAAAGTCGCGGCCATTATTTTCATTATCTTTATCTTTGCGTTCCTTGGTTTTGAACACGTGATTGCCAACTTCCCAGCCTTCAGTTTAGCTTACTTTGCTTCGAACGGCGCAATTGAAGCTTTCACAGCTGGTAATGTTGTTCATAATCTGTTCTGGGCCTTTATCGGTAACTTTATCGGTGGTGGCTTAATTATGGGTCTCGGCTATGCCTGGTTAGATAAAGACAACAAAAACTTAACGTATTTTGATTAATTGACCAACCAACTATACTAAAACATGGTACACTGTTTTAGTATAGTTTTTTTATTATAAGGAGCGAAGGAATGGACACACTTCAATTTCAGAAGAACCCAGAAAAAGCAGCAAAAATGTCTGCTTATATGAAACACCAATTTGTTTTTGCAGGCATCCCCGCCCCAGAACGTCAAGCGTTAAGTAAACAACTTTTAAAAGAAAGTCATACGTGGCCAAAGGAAAAATTATGCCAAGAGATTGAGGCTTATTATCAAAAAACAGAACGAGAATATCAGTATGTCGCTATTGATTTAGCCCTTCAAAATGTTCGGAGATTTTCATTAGAAGAGGTCGTAGCGTTTAAAGCCTATGTTCCACAAAAAGCGTGGTGGGACAGTGTGGATGCTTGGCGAAAATTTTTTGGGTCGTGGGTGGCGTTGCATCTGACTGAATTGCCAACGATTTTTGCCCTTTTTTATGGCGCTGAAAATTTCTGGAATCGGCGTGTTGCGCTGAATTTACAGTTGATGTTGAAAGAAAAGACCAATCAGGACCTGTTGAAAAAGGCGATTATTTATGATAGAACTACAGAGGAGTTCTTCATTCAAAAAGCGATTGGCTGGTCATTACGCCAATATAGTAAAACGAATCCGCAATGGGTCGAGGAATTGATGAAAGAATTAGTGTTGAGTCCTTTAGCACAACGAGAAGGCAGTAAATATTTAGCGAAAGCGAGCGAATAAGGAGAAATGATGGAAAGAAAACTTTTTGCATTTGATATTGATGGGACGTTGTTAAATTCGGAGAAGAAAGCATTGGATAGCACGAGAGAAGCGCTAGCAAAATTGCGGGAGCAAGGACACTTAGTTACGCTGGCAACTGGCAGAAGTCGTTATATGGCGCAAGAGGTGATTTGGGATTTAGATTTTACCAATTACGTATTATGTAATGGCGCCGCGGCTTTTGTGGATCATGAGCAATATTATCAAAATTTGTTGCACGCTGAAGCGTTGGAACGTTTGGCACAAGACAGTGATCAACGCGGCTTAGGATTTGCTTGTGTGGGCTTAGATGATATTAAGAAGAGCAACCAGCACCGTGCTGAAAAAATGGAAATTGCGATGAACTCTTTTCATTTTCATTCACCTGCTTATGATGAACACTTTTATCGTCAAAATGATATTTACCAAGCGCTAGCTTTTTATGACGCAGAAGATCAGTGTACGTTTGAAGAAGAATACCCAGAATTTCGCTTTATTCGCTGGCATCAACATAGCGTAGATGTTGTGCCTAAAGATGGCTCAAAATCAGCTACGTTAACGTATTTAGCTAAACGTATGGGCATTGATGCAAAAAATATCATTGCCTTTGGGGACGGCGAAAATGACCGAGAAATGTTAAGCCATGCAGGGATTGGCGTCGCAATGGGCAACGCGAGTCCTTCCATTCAAAAAGTGGCCACGATGGTCACAGATACAAATGATAATGATGGGATTTGGAAAGCCTTAAAAGAAATGAAGGCCATTTAAAAAAACTGGGCCGTTTGTCTGAAAACAAACGGCCCAGTTTTTTTTTATTCGATGACTAAAACGCCCTCTTTTAAAGCAAATGGATTTTCTTTGTTAATATGATCGTAGAACATAATGCCATTAATATGATCAATTTCATGTTGAACCACAATCGCTTCGTAGTTTTTTAAACGAACTTTGTGTTTTTCGCCAGCCATGTCAAAATAACTGACGGTAATTTTGTTATGGCGAACGACATACCCAGGTACATCCCGATCGACAGATAAACAGCCTTCCCCTTCACCTAAACATACATCTTGCACAGAATGGCTCAAAATTTTAGGGTTGTACATCACCGTACTTAATGAAGGCGTTTCGTTTTCTGGGTCGTTGCTAGGAACATGGACAGCAATAATTCGTTTAGAAATGTCTAATTGTGGTGCAGCTAAACCAACGCCACCACGTAATTGTAATTCTTCAGCTTTGACTGGATCTTGACTATTTTTTAAGAAAGTCAACATGTCTTCGCCTAATTGTCGGTCTTCCTCAGTGATAGGGACAGGCACTTCTTCTGCCACAGCACGAAGTGTGGGATTCCCTTCACGAATAATATCTTTCATTGTAATCATTCAATGGTTCCTCCTTTGAAACATAAAAAAATTCTTCTTTTATTTATTCATGCGCTGAAATAATCAGTTGTTTACCACCATTTAGTGTATCACAAAATCACCAAAAAAGGGGCTAGATTGTTTAAAAAAACTATCGAATAATAGAGATTAAGCTTGCATTTTAGCGGTGTTTCCTGTAAAGTAAGCTTGTGTGGAAACACACCATCTATCACTTGGTTTAGCGAATCACCAACGCTTCACTCAGTGATCAGACGAATAATAGAGAAAGAGGTGGAACAAATGGCAATTTCACAAGAAAGAAAAAACGAAATCATTAAAGAATACGCACGTCATGAAGGAGATACTGGTTCTCCAGAAGTACAAATTGCTGTCTTAACTGAAGACATTAACCAATTGAACGAACATGCGCGTACACACAAAAAAGATCACCATTCTTACCGTGGTTTAATGAAAAAAATCGGTCACCGTCGTAACTTGTTAGCTTACTTACGTAAAACTGACATCCAACGTTACCGCGAATTGATCCAACGTTTAGGATTACGTCGTTAATCATTACGTATAAAGCGAGGTTCAATCAGAATCTCGCTTTTTATCTTATTGTCACTATTGAAGGTCCTCTTTGGAAAGTTTTTAGGAACTACTAACCAAATGAAAGAGCAGCAACGACTTGTTACTTTTTCATTTGTTTAGTAGCCGTCTGACTTTTCCAAAGAGCAAGAGTAAAGGAGAAGAATTATGACAGAAAAACAAGTCTTTAAAACAACTTGGGGCGGCCGCCCACTAGAAGTAGAAATCGGCCAATTAGCCAAACAAGCCAATGGGGCTGTCTTGGTACGCTACGGCGATACAGTCGTTTTAAGTGCTGCTGTTGCCTCTAAAGAAGCAAAAGATGTAGACTTTTTCCCATTAACTGTAAACTATGAAGAAAAAATGTATGCGGTAGGAAAAATTCCTGGCGG
Organism: Enterococcus sp. DIV0712; assembly: GCF_050554855.1. Taxonomy (NCBI): domain Bacteria; kingdom Bacillati; phylum Bacillota; class Bacilli; order Lactobacillales; family Enterococcaceae; genus Enterococcus; species Enterococcus sp. DIV0712. Next base: position 2,482,827 of record NZ_CP187333.1, on the reverse strand, counting down.
CTTCATTAAACGTGAAGGTCGTCCAAGTGAACGTGCGACATTAACCGCTCGTTTAATCGACCGTCCTATTCGTCCAATGTTCTCAGAAGGCTTCCGTAACGAAGTCCAAATTACGAACATCGTTATGAGTGTGGAGCAAGACTGTACACCAGAAATGGCTGCAATGTTTGGGTCTTCCTTAGCGTTAGCAATTTCAGATATTCCGTTTGATGGACCAATTGCTGGTGTTGACGTTGGCCGTATTAATGGCGAATATGTTTTAAATCCAACGGTAGAACAAGCGGAACAAACAGATATTGAATTAACTGTTGCTGGAACAAAAGAAGCCATCAATATGGTTGAAAGTGGTGCCAAAGAAGTATCAGAAGAAGATATGTTAGGTGCCTTACTTTTCGGTTTTGATGCCATTAAAGAACTAGTGGCGTTCCAAGAAGAAATCGTTGCCGCTGTAGGTAAACCAAAAATGGACGTGGACTTATTACAAGTGGACGCTGATCTTAAAAAAGAAATTTTTGATGCGTACTACAATACAATGAAAACAGCCGTAATGACGGAAGAAAAATTAGCACGTGAAGTTGAAATTGACAAAGTAAAAGATACAGTCAAAGAAGTTTACGCTGAAAAATTTGCGGAACACGAAGAAGAAGCGCAATTACTAAAAGAAGTGAAACAAATTGCGGAAGATCTTGAAAAAGATGTCGTACGTGAGTTAATCACGATCGATAAGATTCGCCCGGATGGCCGTAAATTAGACGAAATTCGTCATTTATCATCAGAAGTAAGTATTTTACCACGTGTGCATGGTTCTGGCTTATTTACTCGGGGTCAAACACAAGCTTTATCCGTTTGTACATTAGCGCCTTTAGGGGAACATCAAATTATCGATGGGTTGGGTGTCCAAGATAGCAAACGTTTCATCCATCATTATAACTTCCCACAATTCTCTGTTGGTTCAACAGGACGCGCGGGCTCACCAGGTCGTCGTGAAATCGGTCACGGTGCGTTAGGTGAACGTGCCTTAGCACAAATTATTCCATCAGAAGAAGACTTCCCTTACACAATCCGCTTAGTAGCAGAAGTGTTAGAATCAAATGGTTCTTCTTCACAAGCAAGTATTTGCGCGGGAACATTAGCATTAATGGATGCGGGTGTGCCAATTAAAGCGCCAGTTGCAGGTATTGCAATGGGTCTTGTTAGTGATGGCGAAAACTATACAATCTTAACAGATATTCAAGGTTTAGAAGACCACCTTGGCGATATGGACTTTAAAGTAGCGGGAACGAAAGACGGAATCACTGCTTTACAAATGGACATCAAAATCCAAGGAATTACAGAACAAATTTTAACGGAAGCATTAGACCAAGCGAAGAAAGCACGGATGGAAATTCTAGAAGAATTAACAACAACGATTGCTGCTCCTCGTGAAGAATTAAGTCAATATGCACCGAAAATTGAAATGATTCAAATTAAACCAGCGAAAATTAAAGATGTCATTGGTAAAGGTGGCGAAACAATCAACAGCATTATTGATGAAACCGGCGTTAAGATTGATATCGATCAAGACGGTAACGTAAGTATTGCTTCATCAGATGCTGAAATGATTAAAAAAGCCATCAAGATTATTGAAGAATTAACCAAAGAAGTTGAAGTCGGTCAAGTTTACTTAGCAAAAGTTGTCCGCATTGAAAAATTTGGTGCGTTTGTTAACCTAATTAAAGGCAAAGATGGCTTGATCCATATTTCTCAATTAGCAAACGAACGTGTGAACAACGTTGAAGATGTCGTGAAATTAGGCGACGAAGTCCTTGTCAAAGTAACTGAAATTGACAAACAAGGCCGTGTCAACGTGTCAAGAAAAGCATTATTAAACGAAGAAAACAAAGAAAAATAATTTCTTTTTAAACCAACGAAAACCAAGGAAGCTTCCTTTCTTTTCGTTGGTTTTTTCGTTGAAAACAAGCCCTAAAAAAGAAATGATAAAAAAAGCTAAAGACGATCGCCAACTCTTTTGTTTATAGTCAATTAGTGGTAAAATTAATACTATCAGTCTGAAGAATATCTGGGGTGTCTTTGTGAAAAAATTTAATCCAAATAAAAATATAATCATTACCTTAATTTTAGTCATTATTTTAGTAACCATTATTAGTTTAACTGCTGCGCAACGTTCTGAAAAAGGCAAAACCAATGTCGTTCAAGGTGGCGTCAATAATAGCGTTAGTATGGTGGATCGTGTGATTTCTTTTCCAGCTCGTGTGGTGGAAAACGGCTTGTCTTCAATGGGCAATTTAATTAACACGTTTAAAGAAAACGAACGTCTAAAAGAAAAAATTGATAGCTATAATGAATTAGCTGTCCAAAACAATAACTATAAACGCGAAATTGATAGTTTAAAACAAGAATTGAATCTGAACGAAACGTTGGCCAACTATGAAAAAGTAACTGCGAATGTCATTACGCGTTCGCCTGATACTTGGCAAGACTTATTAATTATCGATAAAGGAACCAATGACGGCATTGAATCGGGCATGGCGGTCATGGCGCAAAAAGGGTTAGTGGGGCGTGTTATTGAAGTCAATGCAACGACTGCAAAAGTGGAACTACTAACGTCTAAAAATGTTAACTCGAACCATTTCCCTGTGCGAGTAACTTCCGCAAATGGCGAATCATTTGGTTTACTTAAAAATTACGACAATAAGACGAATGCATTAATTGTGTCACAATTAACTGGCGATGCCACTCTGAAAGAAGGCGATGTCGTTCAGACTTCTGGCTTAGGTGGTAATTCCCCAGCCGATTTAGCGGTAGGGACAGTTATTAAAGTGAAACCAGATAGTTTTGGTTTAGATCGTGAAGTGTATGTGAAACCTTATGCGGATGTCTATGGGATCTCCGTTGTGACGGTCGTGAAAAGATCGGCAGGGGAAAGCGAATGATTCGGAAAGAGTATTTAAAATACGTCACGCCTATTCTCTTGTTTTTCTTAATGTTAATTGATGCTCATTTAACAAAGTCTTTTGAAACGTGGACAAGTAATGTTTACTTCGCCAGTTCACATCTGTTATTACTTGCGTTTATGTTTGCCGTTCCTAATTTTTCTAAACGTTATTTATTAATTACTTCGTTAATTTTAGGCTTTATTTGCGATAGCTACTACATTGGCATTATCGGGATTTATACAGTCGCACTGACGCTTTCGGTTATGTTGATGTATACATTTAAAGAAGTAATTCAAACAAATTTACTAACTGGTTTTTTTGGGATCGTTATTTTTACCACGTTGTATGAACTGATTGCGGTACTGATTCAAGTGGCCTTTCATTTAGCGGATGTCAGCCCGATTTTATTTATTACGCGTGTGTTGGGCCCTACATTGCTATTGAACATGGTGTGGTATGTTATTTTATCTTATCCGCTGAAAAAACTGTTTTCCGTAAAATAAAAATTGAAAATTTTGTTCGTTTGCGAAAAATGCTCAGTTGTTAGCATTTTTCGCTTTTTTTATTTTCTTTAAATAACAAAACGATGAGAAGCTTACCCTGGAGACTTGAAGAAAGTTGTGAAAAAAGGGAAGCTTTTTTTTGTCATTTACAAGAAGAAAATTGAAATATTACTGTAACATCCATATTATCTCAGTGACATACAGCTATGCTACAATTGCTCTATCGTTGAAAAAGAGAAATTTATTCAAATTTTAATAAATAATAAAAAAGCTTAACAAAAAAGGATTTTCGGAGGACAACAGATTGAAGAAAAGTGTATTATCGGCTCTAATGGTATGTTCCATTACCTTAACAAGCGTAGCGTTACCATCCGCAGCATTTGCAGATGAATACGATACAAAGATTCAACAACAAGATCAAAAAATTAATGCGTTAACTAGCCAAATGTCAGATGCAGAAGCAAAAGTTGCCGCGATTGAAAATGATATGGTTGAAACGGCCAAACAAATCGATACATTAACAGCTAAAAAGAACAAGCTATCATCAGAAGTATCTAAATTATATAGTGAAATTTCTGATTTGAATGTCCGTATTCAAAAACGTGAAGTACAAATGACAAAACAAGCACGCGATGTCCAAGTGAATGGTCAAAGTGATTCAATTATTGATGCTGTCTTAGATGCAGATTCAGTAGCAGATGCAATTGGTCGCGTTCAAGCGGTCTCAACAATGATGAGCGCCAACAATGAATTACTAGAACAACAAAAAGAAGACAAAGCGACTGTTGAAAAGAAAACAAAGAATGTTGAAAAACAAATTGCTGAATTAGAAGCAGCAACAAAAGAACTAAATGACAAAACAGAATCATTAAAAACATTGAAGATTCAACAAGAAGTGGCTAAAAATGATTTAGAAGCGCAACGTTCTGAAGAACAAGGGAAAAAAGACGGCTTCATTAAACAGAAAAAAGAAGCGGAAAAACGTTTAGCAGAAGAACAAGCACGCCAACGTGCAGCTGCTAAAAAAGCAGAAGAACAAGCGGCAGCGCAAGCACAAGCCGCAGCACAAAAAGCGGCAGCAGAGCAAGCGCAAGCAACAAAAGCAGCCAATGAGGCAGCAGCATCAGCCGCTGAAGAAAAAGCCGCAACACCAGCAGTAGAATCATCAACAACTACTGAAAGTACCACAACGCAAGAAACAACAACTTCAAGTACTGAAACAGAAAGTGTTGTAACAACACCTGTGGCAGCAGCACCTGAAAAAGAAAAAGAAGTTCCTGTAACTAACCCAACGACTCCTGAAAAAGGTAATGAAGCAAAACCAGGGAATGGTGGCGTGACTTCAGGAAAACAAGCCGCAATTAATGCAGCTTTAGCAGATGTTGGTAATTCTTATGCAACAGGTTGGAATCAACCAGGTGAATGTTTAGTATCTGTTCGTCGCTGGTTAGCGGCAGGCGGTATTAACTTCGGTTATGGTGGTCCAAACAGTGGCTATGTTGCTTCTGGCGCAACACAAGTTAGCTGGAGTAACGTGCAACCAGGCGATGTTGTTCAATATGAAAGTGCCTATAGTCCAGATAGCTGGATTGGTGGCGTGCATACTGTCTTAGTTACAGGTGTAAGTGGTGGAAGTGTCCAAATCGTTGAAGCGAACAACCCAGGAGGTTCTGGTTATGTTTCTTCTAACTCTAACTGGTCACCAGCACCACCAGCAGGATTCCGCGCTGTTGTATGGCGTTTTCCAGGCTAAATAGTCATCTATTAATAATTGATAACAAGGAGTGGTAACTAACAAAAATCGTTAGTTGCCGCTTTTTTTATTCATTTAATTTTAAATATATGCATAAAATGTATCTGAAAATATTGTAATCTGGCCGTTTTTTTGCAATTATAGAGGTATATACATATTAGGAGCGGAGGAATCAGCATGAGCGGAACGCACGATACAAAACAAGCAATCGCTTCAGCTTTAATAGAATTATGTGAACAAAAGGATTTTCGTAAAATAAGTGTCCAAGATATTACCAAAAAAGTGGGCTTGAATCGCCAAACATTTTATTATCACTTTACAGATAAATATGATTTATTACGTTGGATTTATCGTCACGATGCATTGATTTACTTAGAAACAGATATTTGTTTGGAAAACTGGGAGGAACAAGCCCTGAAGTTATTAAAAGCGATTAAAGAGAAGAGTCATTTTTACTATACAACGGTGACCTCAGATTCAGAAGTTCTTCTTAATGTTTTTTCCGCTTCGACCAATCGCTTATTTATTTCATTATTTGAACAAGTCGATGTTGAGAACCATTTAACAGATAAAGACAAACAATTTTATGCGAATTTCTTTTCCTATGGATGTAGCGGCGTCTTAACGAAATGGATTCTTGAGGAATATCCTCAGACTCCTTTGGAAATGGCGACGCAATTATTCCGTTTAGCGAAAGATACAGAATTTATGGCTTATCATTTGTATGAACAAGAAGCCAATGAGTAATGTGTGAAGGATAAAAAGTTTTATGAAGGAGTGAAACGTTGTGGTAACTGTGTTATTTGTTTGTTTAGGCAATATTTGTCGCTCGCCAATGGCAGAAGCGATTTTTCGTCAGAAAGTCCAACAAGCTGGTTTAGAATCGACTATTCAAGTATTTTCAGCAGCTACTAGTCACTGGGAAGTTGGCAGTCAGCCACATAAGGGAACCAGAAAAATTTTGGAGCAACAAGGAATTTCCTATCAAGGAATGCGGGCGACACAAATCCAGCCAAGTGATTTTAAAAAATATGACTATATCATTGGGATGGATGCGAATAATGTGGCAGATCTAAAAGCATTAGCTCCTCAAGAAGAGCAACGGCGGATTCATTTATTTATGGAAGTTGTGGTTGGTAAAGAAACCATGGACGTACCTGATCCTTATTATACTGGTGATTTTGAGGAAACTTACCGCTTAGTGGAAGCAGGTACCTCAGAATGGTTGAAAAAAATAAAAGCACAGCTGAAAGATTAGGACTATAGTCCGATAGTACTTTCTGTTTCCCCTTGGTACAATAGTGTTAACAAATTGTTCAGGGAAAAAGAGACAGGAGGGAAGTAAGATGAACAGTAGTTATTTATCCTATGTTTTTGAATTGAGTTTGTATTATTTATTGTTGATAATGAGTCTGCCGCTAGTGTATGCTGTCACGTATCATTTATCTTTTAGTAGTATGTATACAAGTGAATGGTTAATGATCTCTGTTTTCTTATCTCCGTTAGTTTTATTATTTGCAGGTATTCGTTATGGTTTTGCTCGTTTGAAACAGCAAGAACGTCAAGCGATGAAATAAAGCAAAAAATCCTTGAAAAGTGTCAAAACTTTTCAAGGATTTTTTTATTAAGCCACCCAATCGGCTAAGGTTTTTTGCTCCAATTGGAAAGCCTTTAACATATCGTCGTTGGCGTCTTTAATAGGCGTCGTTGCTGCTAATGTTCCTTGAACAGCAATTCGCGTCGTTGCTTGTAAATCGCCACAGGTAATTAAGGTAATCATATTTTGACCAGGAACGTCATCAATTAACTCAACACGGGTTGGTTCGATTTTTTCTACAGAAGTTATTTTGTATGTATAAACAGTAGATAAATCAGTGATATAAATGAGTTCGTCTTTTTTGGTTCTTTCTAAAGGTGAAAATAAGGAAACGCCATCTTCCGTTCGATGACTAGCCAAGGCATAATTGTTTTTCCCCATGACTTGATCTTCTTTCATGGTCCCGGCACCAGTTAATAAAGCGACATTTGACAATCCTTTAAAAATGGGCAAATTAATTTCGACACTTGGTATCGCAATGGCACCAATCACAGGTAAGTTTTTGTTTTCAAATTGGGCTTTCATCACCGCTTCTGTGCTCAAGGACTCAACTGAATCAAAGTCAAACGTTGTTTCACGAGCCATATTTTTCTTCACATCGGCTGGTTTCAACTTGCTAACGGCGTACGAGCGGCTATTTTGTTGAACCACCCAACTGCGTATCTGATTGTTAAAAATTAAGGCCAAGCCAATGATAAATAGTAAAACTAATAAACTGTTGATTAACCAATTTTTTCCTCTTTTTTTCTCTTTTGGGCGCATATTCTCCCTCCTTTTAATGTATCAAGTTTACCACAATTTATTTGAAAAACCTATTTATTTTCTTTGGGGAATAGGTAAGCTGGCCGGACCTTAATTTAATAAAAAACAACTGAGCCGATTGATTTTTCAAAAAAATCCTCATTTTGTAATGGAATTTTAAAGTAAAAGAAACAAGCTTTTCTTTTGAAAATATTGTAAAATGGTAAGGAGGCTAGTAGAGGGGAGATGGGAATTTGCTTGATTTAATTTATGTACATATAGATGTAACCAGCAACGCGGTTTTATCTAAAGGAATTACCCATTCCGATTTTGTTCGTTCAATTGTGCATCATCCACAGAACTTACTATTATTAGATCCTTCTGCCGAAGCTGGCGAATACGATATGCATTCAGGCTTGAAAATTATTCGTGGAGAAGAAAGCGTCAATCGCTATTTTCAATCGCTACAACGTCGTTGGATGACTGAAGAGATTAAATGGATTGACTTTTCCGATGTGACGATGCTAAAAGAGCTAACGCCATTAGAAATTTCGGAACTTCTTTATTTTGGACACATGAAGAATAGTTTGCATTCGCCTTTCTTTTATAAGCTACAAAATGATTTTGTCTTTTTTGAATTTGCAGATCAGATGACGCGTGTCTATTATCGTTATATTGATGAATTTTATCGAATCTTTGCTGATAAAATTACACGTGTTGTTTTAGAGAAAGTGAACCAGAAAAAGGCCTTCTTTAAACGAAATACACCTGTCGAAAAATTAAGTCCTGAATTACTTAAAAATATGAAAGGTATCTTGCAAGAAGGTGTTATTTTTTGCTTCCAACAAACGGAAGTGGATAAAGAAGAATATCGGATTCCTATTTACTTAGTGGAAGATTCACTTAGCAAGATGAAAAATACCTCTTACCAAAAAGAAGAAATTTTGGCAACGCTTGTCTATAATAGTGAAAAACGCATTTGGCACATTGAACAAGAGAATGATTTCGGTGAAATTTTTATGTTGGCCCATGAAGGCTGAGAGAGCTCTAACTTTATCAACTAAAGTAGGGCTTTTTTTGTAGCTATGATTTGGATGAGAAATCAAGTATAATAAAATGATAAAAAGGAAAGAAGGTTGTTTAATGAAAAAAATACTCTATGGCTCTATGACTGGCTTGGCACTCTTTTTGGTAGCTGGCTGTACATCCAAAACACCCACAGCTGTTTCATCAACAAATGAACAAAAAGAAACAGTAATATCAACTACTGAAACAAGTTCATCCGTACAACAAGAAGCAACGACGACATCAGAGAAGACAAGTGCGGTAGCTGTCTCTTTAGAAAAAGTAACGACAGCATTTGAGAAAAAATATCCAGAAGCTAAAATAACAAGTCTGCAGTTAGATACAGATTTTGGACGTTATTTTTATGAAATAGAAGGCGTGGATCAGCAAAAAGAATATCAAGTTGAAGTGAACGCAGAAACAGGCGAATTCACAAAAGAAAAAGTTGAAACCTTGGATGCCGATGAACAAAATGGCGTTAAAATGCAAGAAGAGGCACTTGATTTAACAAATATCATTTCCAGAGAACAAGCCACAACCTTGGCTGAAAAAGAAGCGAAAGTCGGCCAGGCAACAGATTGGAAGTTAGAGAAAGAATTAGGAATCACCTATTGGGAAGTGAAAGTGAAAGAGGGCCAACAAAAAATAGAGGTAAAAATTGATGCTCATTCTGGTAAAATTTTGACAACTGAGCGGGACGATTAATGGATAAAAAGTAGCTGGCATGCGTTTGAGTAGGAGTTGATTCCCTTAAATGCTGATCAGCTATTTTTTTGCTTGTTCGACAAACGTGTTTTTCTAAAGTCCCTATGGTAAAATAACGATGTATTAGTGGTTGAGAGCGTCAGAACATAGGAGGAAATTTGTTTGGCTAGAAAAATGGATTTACGTATTTGGGTAGAAGGAACAGTCGTCGCAGCAATGGCAATGGCCCTCTCTTTTTTACCGATTGAATTTGCCAATAGTGGCTTGGACCTATCGTTGGGAATGGTCCCATTAGTTCTTTATTCGTTTCGTCGTGGGTTGCTTCCTGGAGTTGCAGCAGGCTTTGTTTGGGGCATGTTAAATATTATTCTCGGTACAGCCATGAAAAATTTCTTGTCCGTTCCACAGATTATTTTTGAATATCCCTTTGCTTTTGCGTTTGGAGGAATGGGTGGCGTATTCGCTAGAAAAATTCAACTGTATTTTCAAGCGAATCGTTTAAAATCAGCCATTCGTACGATTATTTTAGGAAGTGTTGTCGCAGTCTTCGCCCGCTGGTTTTGGCATTTTTGGGCGGGTGTATTGGTTTGGGGCATGTATGCACCAGAAGGAATGAGCCCATATCTCTATTCCTTTGTTCTAAACGGTACAAGTACCGTCGTCAATTGTTTGTATGTAAGTCTAGTTCTAGGCTTATTGGCAAAAGTAGCACCGCAATTATTTGTTCCTAAGAAATAAGTTGAGTCCTAAGTCAGAAGTTTCATGGGATTTTGACTAAAGTCATAAATAAAAGAAACCACCAACCTGCAATCGCCAGGGTTGGTGGTTTCCATTTATTTTATAAAGACTTCAATATTCTAGTGAATTTGACGTTGGTGACGATTGGCTAACGTGCTGACTTTCATGACAGAAGCAACAGGAATCATGCGCAACTGTTGTTCATCCGTTTGTAAACGAACAACGATATTGTCCGAAATATTTTTTGAGACAATCCAGCCGATCACCGTTTCGAATTTATGCGCTGTAGGGACTTCTTTCAATTGTAAGACCACTAAGGATTTTTGGGCGGCAGCGACTTGGAGCTCTTGTAAAAGCGCACTGCGTTCCTTTTCTTTATTCTTTTGATCTTGAGAATCTTCTAAAAATGCCGAAAAGAAATGTTGGGAAGAGAGCGTAATCAGTTTAGAAATGCTCTTGATGGTAGCTTTATGTTGATCCATTCTTCTGCCTCCTTTACGAATAAAATAGAATAAAACTCAAATGACTAATTACCTGTATTTTACCTAATTTTGTGATAAAATTCAAGAAAATATGTTCGCCTTCAATAATTATGAGAATTTACCAACGTTTCTGTTTTTCGAAAAAGAAAGTAGTATAATGTGTGAGCATATAAGAAATACATAAGATTATCGGATGTAGTCAATAGATAGAAAAGGATGAATAGTATGTCAAAAAAACCATCAGGTTACCAAAAAAAAGTTCTCACGGTGTTGTTGGTATCGTTTGGCTTTGGCGGGTTGTTAGCGCAGTTTTCGCCGATGAAATCAGGTGGGTTTTCAAGTTGGTTTGATGATTCATATGTCAAAGCTAGTGCTGAATCAAGTAAAACAAAAGAACCAGCACCAGTTAAAATTGAGAAAAAAGTCAAACCTTTAAGCTATGGACAACAGGTCAATCAAGAAATTGAAAAGAAGCAATATAATGGACATCTGGATTTGCCGTTAGAATTGCAGACAGATGCTAAATGGAAAGACACCGCATACGGATTTGGCAATGTGGATAAGCCGAATACAATCGAAATTAATGGCTGTGCGATTGTGTCGCTTGCAATGGTTGGTTCATACATGGATCACCAAGAAGTTACCCCTCTGGATGTGTTAGCTTGGGCAAAAAATGACTTCTTTATGGAAGGACAAGGGACGGCGTGGTCTATTTTTAGTGCATATGCTGAAATGAAAGGCTATAACTGTCAAGAAATTGGGGATATTGAAACAGTGGCAGCTTTCTTGAAGGAAGGTCATCCAGTCATTATTTCTGTAAAACCGGGCTATTTCACTACAACTGGTCACATTATGGTGATGAGTGGTGTGGATGAAAAAGGCGATTTCTGGATTAATGATCCAAACGATTCAGAAGAAAAGGGCCATTCAAAACGGACATTTACAGCCGAAGAAGTGATGAATGAAGCGTTAAACTTCTGGGCATTTTATTAGGAATAAGAAAAGGTGTGGAACAACAGGCAGTACCCTTTGTTCGCATCTTTTTTAGCAAATAAAAGGAGGCAGGACAATGGAGCGATGTACTTGGGCAACGAATACAACTGAAGAGATGCAAGCCTATCATGATGATGAATGGGGACGTCCAGTTCATGAAGAGCAACAGTTATTTGAGTTATTGACCTTGGAAAGTATGCAAGCGGGCTTAAGCTGGGCGATTATTTTGAATAAACGAGAAACGCTCAGAGCAGCTTATGATGCGTTTGATTATCGGAAAATTGCGCAATATGATGAGAAAAAAATTTTAGCTTTACTAGCAAATCCTGGTGTGATTCGTCATCGTTTAAAAATTCAAGCGACCATTACGAATGCGCAAGTTTTTCAAGAAATTCAGGCAGAATTTGGCTCCTTTGATCGCTACCTCTGGAACTTTGTCGATCAGCAACCAATCGTTAATCACTGGCAGCACCCAGAAGAGGTTCCAGCCTCCACGGAATTATCGCAACAGATTAGTCGAGCGTTAAAAAAACGAGGATTTAAATTTTTAGGTGCCACGACAGTCTATTCCTTTTTACAGGCGGCGGGATTGGTGAATGATCATTTAGAAACGTGTCAGTATAAATAAGTATAGAAGAATTAAAAAGGAAGGAACTAGCAAAACGAATGGCTAGTTCCTTCCTTTTTTTGCAGTGATTATGGACACTCATTTAACATCGTTGAAACAGTTTTCGCCAACTTTTCTATTAAGAATAGTGCAGGTAGTTGGGACGTTACGTCTGCAATGGAACTTTTCTCGGTTGTTATATAGTAGGGGATCGTGACTGTTGAAAGTTGAGCAATCGTGCTTTTTTCACTATTTGTAATAGCAATTACATCAATCCCCATTTCGATAAAATAATCAATATTTTGCCGAACTTTTTGTGTTTCACCCGAAACTGATAAGGCGATAACGCCCACTTTTTTAGCCGTTTCTTCGGATAATTTGCTAACGGGATGGGAAAAAAGGTGGGATACAGAAGCAGATAAATTGTAGATACTGGAAAAATAAATTTCACCAAATTCAGCTAGGACTTTGGACGTTCCTTCGCCAATAAAAAGAACAAATTCTTTTTTTGCCAGTAATTCCGCAGCTTGAACAATCCGTCCTTCTAATAATTCTTCTGATGAGCGTTGCAAAAAATGAATCAGCATTGTTTCATCTAAAGATTTTGGTTGGGCTGTTTTTTTTCGTTCGCTTAGATAATTCTTCAATTTAAATTTAAAATCTGTATAGCCTTCACACTCGAATTTTTGACAAAAACGCCAGATTGCCGTTTTACTGAAATGAATTTCATCTGCTAATTCTCGAATTGTCATATAAGGAACTTTTTCAATATTGTGGCTAATATACTTGTAAATCTCTAATTCTGTTGGATTTAATTGTGGATCATAGGTTAAAAACAGCATGCTGATCCCTCCTGTCATTTGTGAACGTAATGTCCTTTTTTAGGGACATGGTCTTATTTGTAGATTATAGCACTCAATCAGAAAACTAGCTATAAAAAAAGGCGCTACTTAGCTACAATCAATTAGAGAAACAACTAAAAATTCATGAAACAGAAGAGAGAGTGGGGAAAAATGAGCAATAAAAAATTAATTATCAACGCTGATGATTTTGGTTACACGCCAGCGGTAACGCAAGGAATCATTGAAGCACACAAACGTGGCGTGGTTACTTCAACAACTGCATTACCAACTTCTCCTTATTTTTTAGAGGCCATGGAGAGTGCTCGAATCAGTGCACCGACTTTAGCTATCGGTGTCCATTTAACATTGACATTGAACCAAGCAAAACCTATTTTACCTCGAGAAATGGTTCCTTCCTTAGTAGATGAAGCTGGTTATTTTTGGCATCAATCGATTTTTGAAGAAAAAGTCAATTTAGAAGAGGTTTATAACGAATGGGATGCTCAAATTATTTCATTTATGAAAAGTGGTAGACGCCCTGATCATATTGATTCTCATCATAACGTTCATGGAAAAAATGAAAAGTTATTAGGTGTGGCTTTGGCACTTGCTCGCAAATATCAATTACCTTTACGTAACGCTTCAAGAAGTATTGAAACAAAAGACTATTTAGAGTTATATCAGGATGTTCGCACGCCAGATGAAATGTTGTACCAATTTTATGACAAGGCGATTTCAACTGAAACCATCTTGCAATTGCTTGATATGGTTGTTTGTAGTGAAGGAGAGGTCTTTGAAATCAATTGTCATCCTGCGTTTATCGATACTATTTTACAAAAGCAATCAGGGTATTGTATGCCTCGAATTCGTGAAGTGGAAATATTAACGTCCCAAGAAGTCAAAGAAGCGATTGAAGAACGCGGCATCTTGTTAGCCAATTATGAATCGCTAGCAATGTAAATCAAAGAAGCGTGAATAGCGTGTGAGTAAGTTCTTAATCCGAGCGCTTACTTACACGCTAAATTATTGAAAGAAAGAGGACGTACATGAGTAAAGAACAACCAATAAATCTGAATATCAGCGATTTTTTAAAAGTTTTCGCTGTAGCATCAGTTATTTTACAAACGGTTTTATCATATGTGTTGACACATTCTCCGCAAACGGAAGCAATGAATTCAATCGGTAGTTTTTACCGAATGTCTAAATATTCGGCACCCATGTTTATTTTTGCAATTATTTACAACATGGTGTTAAAGAGTCAAGCTGAATCGTATCTTGAATTTTTAAAGGAAAAATTTTATGAATTAGTGCTTCCTTATGTGGTCTGGTCCAGTCTCTATCTATACGCTTTTCCTAGTTTACAACAACGAATGCCCTATGAAACGCCCCTAGGATTTCTAGGAAAAGTTCTCAGTGGTGATGGCGCGGCACATCTATGGTATGCCGTAATGATGTTGCAATTCCAATTATTTATGCCGTATTTTATTTGGTTGGCAACCAGAATTACAAAAAACAAAAAAGTGATTTTACCAATTGTCTTTTTTACAATCGGTGCGCATATCCTTTGGTGCTTCTGGTACCAGAAAATGATTTTTCCATATGCAGAAACTTCTCTTTGGTACTTAATAGATCGTTCAGGGCTTAGTTATCTCATTTATGGTATTTTCGGGGTCATCGCAGCGAAGTATCAGGGGGGAATTTTTACTTTCTTGAAAAAGACGAGAGTGGTGCTATTTCTGTTGTTTCTTTTTATTTTTTGGCAGGCAGTCCAAGGGAATTTATTTGATGGAACACAGATGACACCGAACGATCTACCTTATTTGGATCTTCTTCAAAGTGCCTATAGTTTACTGATTATCGGGTTGGTTTTTTATTTGGGAACGCAAGGAATAGCCAAAAAGATTCGTCTTTTACCAATGGTTAAATGGATAGCCACTTATGCGTATCGCAGTTATTTAGCGAATGTTTTTATTTTTCAAGTGGTCTTGAAACTGGTCCACCCGTTTTTAACCAATCAACCAGTCAGCTTGGTTATTCTTGTGTTGTATATGGGTACATTTGTTGGCTCATTTGGGTTAACGGTTGTAATCGAGCATTTTTTCAAAAGCATCTTTAAGTTGGGACGCCTTGTATCTGTATAGGGACATGTTCTTAAATAGAAATCATCGTCCAAAATCATGGGAAAGCATACTCAATTGTTACAAGAATTGTTACACTCTTTGAGGAATAAGTTCTGCTTATCCAATTAAATAGTAAGCTCAGTAAATAGTTAGGGGAGAAAGAATAAATGATAGGTCTTATTTTAACGGGACATGGGGTATTTTCAACTGGAATGCATCAATCAGTTAGTATGATTGCAGGAGAGCAAGCAAATGTTCAGGCGGTCCCTTTTTTCAATGATACAGGGCTTGATGTATTAGAGTCAAACATTCGTAAAGCCGTTGACTCTATGCTGGAGACGTGTCCAGCAGTGGTCATTTTAACTGATCTTTTAGGGGTACACCGTTTAGAATTTCAATGACTGTCGCAAGTAATTATCAAAATGTTGAAGTGTTAGCAGGAACAAATTTACCGATGGTTCTTGAAGGGCTTGCATTACGCACAATCAGCACGAACGTAGAAGATTTTGTTTCAATGGTCACAGATTCAGCCAGAGATGGGATTGTTCATAAAAAACTAGAACAACCACAAGCAAATACTCAAGAAGAAGCAGACGGAATCTAACCAATTAGAAAAGAGGAGGAAGCACTATGCCGAATATTTTATTAACAAGAATTGATAATCGCTTGATTCATGGTCAAGTCGCAACACAATGGAACGGTTCTTTAGGCGCCAACTTAATTTTAGTCGCAAATGATGCAATTTCTGAGGATACAATGCGCCAACAATTGTTAAACATGGCGGCCCCTGCAGAAGTACAAACCCGTTTTTTTTCCATTAAGAAAACGATTGAGGTCATTCATAAAGCCTCAGAAAGACAAAAGATTTTTCTGTTAGTTGATAATCCTGTTGATGCATTGCGCTTGGTAGAAGGTGGTGTGCCAATCGAAAAATTAAACATTGGTAATATGCATATGGAAGAAGGCAAAAAACAAGTAGCTACCGCTGTTGCCGTTAATAAAACAGATGTAGACGCCTTTAAAAAGCTACAAGAATTAGGTGTTAAACTTTCGATTCAACGTGTACCGTCAACGCCAGAAGAAAGTTTAGATGCATTATTTTCATAAAAAAGTTATGTTGGACAATAATTTTGAAGAGAAGAAGTGGGAAGAATGATTATTCAAAGTAAAAACGTATGGATTAACGAACAATTTCAACCAGCTCAAGTTGAAGTGTCAGAACAACGAATTGTTGCAATTCTACCGTACAATGAAAAAGCTGTCGATAAAGAATACGGAGAAAAGCGCATTCTTCCAGGATTTATTGATATTCATGATCATGGTTGGCATGGTGGGGATGCCAATCATGCCAATCATGAATTTATCAAAGAGTGGCAAGCTTACCTTCCAGAAGAAGGGATTACAGCTTTTTTACCAACAACGTCAACAACATTTCCAAAAGACTTGGAACATTCATTTGAAGTGATTGGTTCATTTATTGAGGAAGACCAAGGAACCAACGGTGCACAAATCTTAGGGATTCATGCGGAAGGACCAATGATTTCTGAAGAATTTCGTGGCTCTCATAATCCAGAGTTATTAGTAAAACCATCCGTTGAGACATTTAAAAAATGGCAAGAGTTGGCAAAAGGGCATATAAAATTAATGACATTGGCACCAGAAAATGATGTAGAGAATGCCTTGACTACATATTGTCATGAACATGATGTAGTCATTTCAATTGGCCATACGGCTGCAACCTATGAACAAGCAATGGCAGCTGTCGAAGCAGGTGCAAAAAGTTTTACCCATACGTTTAATGGAATGGAAGATATCAGTCACCGGAAACCAACCGCAGTAGTTGCTGCTTTGGATAGTGAGGAAACGTTTGCTGAAATTATTGCTGATGGGGTACATGTTGATTATTCATTAGTACGTGTGTTAGCCAAACTAAAAGGCAAGGACTATTTAATTGCTGTGACAGATTCTATCTGGGCCAAAGGGTGTCAACCAGGCGTTTATCCAAAACCAGAAAAAGGGATCGAAATGGTTATTGATGAACAAAATGTGGTCCGTTTAGCCAATGGCAAGTTAGCTGGAAGTACGAACCATTTAAATAATATGGTTCGCAACCTTGTTGAAAAAGCATTACTTCCAGAAGTGATTGCTATTAATTCAGTCACGAAAAATCCAGCTCGTTTGTTGAATGTGAACGAATCTATGGGAGAAATCAAACTAGGGCTTTTAGGTAATTTTACAATTATTGATGAGAAATACGAAGTGCTAGAAACCTTAGTAAATGGTGAAACAGTTTATAAAAAGTAGACGAAGTCTAATAGGAGGAAAAAAATGTTAGTACAGGCAATTTTGGTAGGAATTTGGGCTGGGATAGCAGGGGTTGATAAGCTTGTCTTACAGACACATATTCATCGTCCGATTGTTACAGGGCTGATTGTTGGTTTAATATTGGGAGATGTCAACACAGGGTTAATCACTGGAGCAACGCTAGAGTTAGTTTGGATTGGTGCAGTAGCAATCGGCGGTGCGCAACCACCCAACGTAGTAATTGGGGGAGTTATTGGAACAGCGTTAGCAATTATCACAAAATCTGACCCACAAGTGACCGTAGGTTTGGCTGTTCCTTTCGCAGTTGCAGCGCAAGCGTTAATTACCTTGTTATATACAGCGATGTCACCAATTATGCATAAATTTGATGCTTATGCAAAAAAAGCAGATACAAGAGGCATCGAAAGAATGTCTAGTTTTTTACCAATCGTTTTATTCATTTGTTATTTTTTTGTAGTGTTTTTATGTATTTTCTTTGGTGCTGATAAAGCATCTAGTTTCATTTCTATTCTACCCGAATGGAGTATTCATGGCTTGAGCGTTGCAGGTGGTATGATGCCAGCAGTAGGTTTCGCCATGTTATTAAAAACGATGTGGGAAACATCCTACGTACCGTTCTTTATTTTTGGGTTTGTTATGGCTGCCTATTTAGGGTTAGATACATTAGCGGTTGCAGGTTTAGCTGTCGCAATTGCTTTATATGAATTTTACGCACAAAGAAATAATACAGTCACTGCATCAAATAATAATGGAGGGTTTGAAGAAGATGGCATCTGAAGAAACATATAATGATACGATATCCGAAAAAGTAATAACAAAAAAAGAGTTAAAAAAAATAATGTTCCGTTCGTATCTGCTACAATCTTCATTTAATTATGAAAGAATGCAAGCAGGCGGCTGGACCTACTCATTAATTCCAGGATTGAAAAAGATTCATCGTGATAAAGAAGACTTAGCTCTTTCTTTGGAAAATCATTTACAATTTATGAACACGAATCCACAATTGGTGACGTTCATGCATGGTGTGATTATTGCAATGGAAGAGTCAAAAGAATCACCAAAATCCATTCAAGCGATTAAAACAGCGTTGATGGGCCCGTTAGGCGGAATTGGGGATGCGTTATTTTATTTAACCGTTTTGCCGATTGCAGCAGCGATTGGTTCACAACTATCATTAGAAGGCAATATCTTAGGACCAATTGTTTTCTTGTTGTTATTTAATATTCCGTATATGGCTGCCAAAATTGGGTTAATTAATCTAGGTTATAAAATGGGCGTCAAAGCAATTTCAGTTTTAAGCGAAAGTACTAAAAAATTATCTCGTTCAGCAACAATTGTAGGAATTTCCGTGGTGGGCGCGTTGATTCCGAAGAGTGTACAATTAACGACAACTTTTGTTTTTCGCTTGAAAGATACTAAGTTAGACCTTCAAACACAATTGTTTGATACAATCATGCCCAATTTATTACCGTTAGTGTTTACGCTGTTTTGTTTTATTATGTTGAAAAAAGGACGCACGCCGATTGCTTTAATTATTTTTACTGTGATTTTTGGGTTGTTAGGTTCTTTAATCGGGATTATATAAAAAAGATTTGGAACAATAGCCAAAATCGCTATTGTTCCAAATCTTTTTCTAAATTTAATCGAGTGATTATTCTTTATACGCCCACTTGAAGTCGTATTTAGCACCTGTTGGATGATAAATAATTTCTTTCACGTTTGGTGCACGTAAGTGTGATTCTGCTTTTTGGTAAATTGGCACAACACCCATATCAGCAATTACTGTTTTTTCAGCGTTGATTAAATCTTCCCAGCGTTTTTCAGGATCGTTAACATCTGTGGTTTTGGACGCAGCAATGAATTTATCGTATTCAGGATTGCTGTAACGTCCACGGTTATTAGAAGTTGAGCTTTCTAATAAATCTAAGAAGTTAATTGGGTCTGAATAGTCGGCACTCCAACCACGAACAGCGATTTGGAAATCCCCTTTTAAGGTACGATCTAAGCGAACAGCCATAGGGACAGGCGTCACAGTTACTTTTAAGCCTTCCAAAGTATCAGATAGTGATCCTTGAAGATATTCGCCCATTTTTTTAGCGCCTTCAGAGTCGTCTACCATTAAATCAACCGTTAAGTTGGAAACACCAAGTTCTTGTTTCGCTTTGTTCCAGTATTCCACAGCTTTTTTCTTGTCGTATTTGACTAATTTGTCGCTGCCGGCTTCTTTAACAAAGTCTTCACCCGTTTTTGGTGATTTCGCGACATCCACAGGAACGAAGCCTTGTGAAGGAAGAGAGCCATTGGCTAAAATGTTTTTAGCTAATGAATCGCGATCGATGGCATAAGACATAGCACGACGTAAGTTTGCGTTGGTCAATGGTGATTTTTCATCTGCTTGATTCATTTCTAAATAGAAAGAAGAAGCGGCTTTTAATTGGACCAAGTCAGGCGAGTTTTGCATTTGTTGGGCCAGTTCGCCAGATAAATACGTATCATCCACTTCACCAGTTTCATAAAGATTTAAGGCAGTTGGGGCTTCTTTTACCACGTTGATAGCGACTTTATCTAACTTGACAGTCTCTTTGTCCCAATATTCTTCATTTTTAGTTAGAGACCATTTAGTATCTGTTCCGGGACCATCAAACTCAGTTAGCGTAAACGGACCATTGTAGACTGCTTTATCGCTACTCTTTGTATAATCTTTACCAAAACGTTCAACGATATCTTGACGTTGCGGCAAGAAAGAAGGGAAAGCCAATAAATCGTCAAAATATGGTGTTGCTGTTTCTAAAGTGATTTCTAATTCATGATCATTGATTGCTTTAATGCCCAATTCTTCTTTAGGTAGTTCCCCTTTAGAAATTTTTTCAGCATTTTTTACTGGTTCAAACATGTAGGCATATTCTGAAGCAGTAGCAGGATCCACTGTTCGTTGCCAACCGTAAACGTAATCTGCAGCAGTAACTGGTTTGCCATCAGACCATTTTGATTCTTCACGTAATTTAACTTTGTAAACTAAACCGTCTTCTGAAACAGTCGCTTTTTCGGCTGCACCAGCAGGCGCGGGTTTGTTGTCTTTATCTAAACGATAGATTCCTTCGTAGACATTATTTAAAGTGGTAAAACTCACTTCATCTGTCGCAAGGGACGGATCGGCACTAGGCATTTCTTGGGATTCAACCATTGTGTATACTTGGTTGTCGCTGCCGCCGTTGCTTGCTCCTTTATCGTCACTGCCACCGCCGCAGGCCGCTAAAGCTAAGCTTGATAATACAAGTAATGAAGTAAATAAAACAGATTTCTTCATTTGACACGCTCCTTTTCATTTTTAGCAATACTCTCAGTATAATGTAAAAATGAAAAGGAGAAATTAAAAAATCGTTAGAAATGATTATTCTTTTATCAATTTTTAAAAAATGTCTAATCTTTTTTATGAAAAAAGTGGACAAACGTTGATAAGTAAAGATTTAAGCTGATTTCCATGCAGAAAACATTCGATTTTTGAGTATTTATTCATCATTGATTTGATTTTTTTGACATAAAATAAACATCCCTTTTACAAAAAACAAATGAGAAGAAAAAAAGATTGTTACAAAAGCAAATAAGTGCTTTTGTAACAATCTTTTTAATCTTTTAATCGTTGAATGTCAATGACAGTTCCTGTGTAGGCATCTGCAGTGAATTCGTATTGAACAATGCCGTCGTCTTCAATGCGGCAAATTCCTCCAGTATATGTTTTGGAGTGGATGGCGAATTTCCGCAAGGGCTTTTTCTCAAACTCAATCCACGAACCTTCAATCGGTCCTTCTTTTAAAAAAGCAGCTTTTACATTTTCTAAGACGAGATCAGCGGAGATTGTTTTTTTCTTATGGTAGAACAAGGTTGAGGCAATGCCGCCTACTAAACCAAGACCAACGCCTAGCGCTAAGCCGCCTTTAAAGTATGTCAACTCATTTTCTTCGTTCATTTGTATGACCTCCCTTGGTCGGTTTCTGCTTACTATTACTTTTGTCAGTATCACTCTTATTTTACCATAGAGAAGGGGCCGCTGAGAAATAAAAAAAGTTTTTCAATCATTCTTTTAGGGCATTCTCATTGTCACGTTTAAAAAGAGAAAGCGATGTGCATTTTCTAGTATTTGCGTTATAATAAGAGTGAAATCATATGAAAGGAGTACCTATTTTTATCGACAGGATAAAGTGACTTTTTAGAGAAAAAGTGACGCTTGGTTGGCGTAATTTCCAACAAATCAAAAGCAATAGGACATACATCTATGGAAGAAAAAACATTTCAACGAATCAAGGAATTAACTGAATTACAAGGAACCAGCGGATTTGAAGACGACATTCGCGCGTACATGAAAGAACATATCACCCCATTGGTGGACGATGTCCAATATGATGGTTTAGGTGGTATTTTTGGGATTAAACGTTCAAAAGTGGAAGCAGCGCCACGCGTAATGGTAGCAGCTCACATGGACGAAGTTGGCTTCATGTTAACTCAAATTAACGATAATGGTTTATTCCAAGTGGTTCCTTTAGGTGGCTGGAATCCCTATGTTGTTTCAGCACAACGTTTTACGTTAAAAACAAGTAAAGGGAACTATCCATGTATTTCTTCATCTATTCCGCCACACTTATTGCGTGGTACGAGTGGTCAAAAACAATTAGAAGTCTCTGATGTGTTATTTGATGCAGGATTCTCTTCAAAAGAAGAAGCTGAAAGCTTTGGTGTTCGTCCAGGGGATTCCATTGTTCCACAAACAGAAACGATTAAAACAGCCAATGGCAAAAATATTATCAGTAAATCATGGGATAACCGCTATGGTTGTACGTTGGTATTAGATGCATTGGAAACGTTACAAAATGAAGAATTAGGCCACACATTAATTGCTGGAGCAAACGTACAAGAAGAAGTTGGTTTACGTGGTTCTAAACCATCTGTTCATAAATTTAATCCAGATATCTTCTTTGCGGTGGATTGTTCAGCGGCAGATGATATTCACACGAAAAAAGGGACGTATGGTCATTTAGGTGAAGGAACGTTATTACGGATTTTCGACCCAGGTTTGATCACATTGCCTCGCTTACGTGAATATTTATTAGATACAGCAGCGACACACAATATTCCGTATCAATATTTTGTTTCTAAAGGCGGAACGGATGCTGGGGCAGCGCACACAACTAATAATGGTGTACCAAGTACAGTCATCGGCGTTTGTGGTCGTTACATCCATACGCATCAAACAATGTTTAGTATTGCGGATTATGAAGCAGCGCGGGAAATGTTGTTACAAGCATTACGTGGCTTGGATAAATCAACAGTTAATACAATTGTTTACGGAAAGTAGAGGATGTTTAAATGATTTATCCCAATTCATTAGAAGAACTAGCAACTTATGTTGAAAAAGGTGAAAATGTTTTCTTCTTTACTGCTGATTGGTGCGGAGACTGTCGTTTCATTAAACCAGTCATGCCTGAAATTGAAGAAGCATTTCCAGCGTTTCAATTTATCGAAGTCGACCGTGATCAGTTTATTGACGTGGCTGCCGAGTGGAATATTTTTGGTATTCCGAGTTTTGTCGTAATTGAAAACGGTCAAGAGTTAGGACGCTTAGTAAACAAAGACCGAAAAACAAAAGAAGAAATCAGTGCATTTTTAACTAGCTTAGGCTAATTTTCATGAACCAGAGGAACCATTAAATTAAGAGAGAATCAGCTGGACAAAAGGGCATTCTGCGTAAGGGTCCTAAATTCATTTTTGACTCTAGTTTCTTAGCCAAAGAAGCCTTTTAGATCAGCCTCCATCGGGAAGGTGACGAAAATGGAAGAACAAATGTATAAAAATATTCTTGTCGGCGTAGACGGTAGTGATCAAGCTAATTTAGCTTATGAACGTGCAATTGAGGTTGCTCGTCGAAACGGAAGCCGAGTCATTGTTGCAAATATTTTAGAAAATCAAGTGTATACAATGATGGGGTATTCGACGTTAAATGATCAATTAATTGATCAAGAAACAGCTGCTGCGGAAGAATTAATGGCCGATTGTAAAAAGTATGCTGAAAGCGTTGATTTTCATAATGTTGAAACAGTTACCATGTTTGGTTCACCCAAAGAAGTCATGAGTCATGAATTACCTGAAAAATACAATGTTGATTTAATTATGGTGGGACAATCAGGATTAAACGCAGTCGAACGTGTGGTCATGGGAAGCGTCAGTAGCTACATTATTCGTCAAGCCCCTTGCGATGTCTTAATTGTTCACTCTGAAGAAAAATAAGTAAAAAGAGAATGTCAAGAAAGGAAACTCTTTCTTGACATTCTCTTTTTTATTTGCTATTTTTAAGACGTATTAAGACGTATTAAAATGAGGTGTATGATTAATGGATAAATTAGAATCAAATAAAAAAGCACCGCTTTATCAACAATTATACGATGCTATTTTAAATAAAGTTAGAAGTGGTGAATATCAAGTAGGAGAAAAAATCCCTTCAGAAGAACAATTGATGACCATTTACGGAGTGAGCCGAGTAACCGTTCGTAATGCGATTAAACAATTAGTTGATGAAAATATTTTAATTAAACGGCATGGAAAAGGGACATTTGTTTCAATGCCATCCTATGTTGAGAGCATGACAGCTGGTGGGAGTTTTACTGAGTCAGGTTTAAAAATGAATCGTAAACCAACAACTAAGATCATATCAATTTGTTTGAAAAAAGCAACAGGGCATGTTGCAGAAGCATTGGGTGTTGAAAAAGCGACAGAAGTTATTGTTATTGAGCGCCTCCGTTCGTTAGATAACATGCCTGCAATTTTCGAGATTGATTATTTTAGAAAAGAAGATCAGTTTATGTTGGACTTAGAATTAACAGATACTTCATTATTAGATATTTTACGGCAATATAGAGGAGTAATTGCTAGCTATTTTGATAATATCATTGAAATTGCCTTGGCCGATGAAAAGTTGGCAGAAGCATTAGCGATTAGTGAAGAAGAAGCATTGGTCAAAATTAATCAAACAGTTGTGGATAATGATAATCAAATTTTATATTTTAATGAGCAATATATCCGTAGCGAATCCTACAAAGTAGCCATTCGTTCATATAATAAATAAAGGAGGTTTATGAAATGAGAAGGTTTTACATTGCTTCACATGGTGATTTTTCTAAGGGGATTAAACACTCGTTAGAAATGATTGCGGGACACTCTGCAGCTGCCGTTCATACATATAGTCTGTATCCAGGTGAAAGTGCAGTTGATTTTTTTGGAGAGTTAAAAAAGAAAGCCGAACAAGCGCCAGAAGATGAATTTATCCTCATGGGTGATTTATTTGGTGCAAGTGTGGTTACAGCTATGATGGGGCTAACTGTACTTGAAAATGTAATCGTTTTCTCTGGCGTTAATTTGAATTTGGCACTAGAGCTTATGCTAGCAGGTTCAGAAAAATTAACAGATGAAAAGATTCAGGTAATTATTCGAAATGCACGACAAGGAATTCAACGCGTTCATATCGAAGAGATAGAAAATGATGATTTCTAGGAGGGGTATTAATGAAGAAAAAAGCTGATTTTTTAGAGCTGTTTGCTGTTGAAAAACCAATTATTGGGGTGATTCATTTAAAAGGTAAAACAGATCAAGAGATTCAAGAGCGAGCAAAAAAAGAGATTCAAATTTACAGTGAACATGGGATAGATGCAATTTTGATGGAGAACTATTATGGGGATTATGTTCAGCTAGAAAAAGCGCTCCAATATGTTACTTCATTAGATTTACCGATTCCTATTGGTGTAAATGTGTTAAATGTTGACCCATTAGGTTTTCATTTAGCCAATAAATATCATTTACAATTTTTACAGATTGATTCTGTGGTTGGTCATGTGAAACCGCGGGATGAAGCATCCTTACAAGCTTTTTTTGATTTATATCGTGCAAAAACAACAGCAAAATTAATTGGTGGCGTGCGCTTCAAATATCAACCAATGTTGTCTGAAAAATCAGTCGAAGAAGATTTGAAAATTGCACAGCAACGTTGTGATGCTATTGCAGTGACAGAAAATGCAACGGGTGAAGAGACATCACTAGAAAAGATTAAGTTGTTTAGAAAACAATTACCTGAGTTTCCGTTAATTGTCGCAGCGGGGTTAAATGACAAGAATGTGAAAGAACAATTGGCGATTTGCGATGCAGCAATTGTAGGGAGTAACTTCAAAGATACAAGAAAAGATACGGGAGATATTTATGCTCCTTATGTTGATTCGTTTATGAAAATTGTGAAAGAACTGAGAGGTGAATAAGGATGATTAAAATGACAAGAGTGGACCATCGGTTGATTCATGGTCAGGTCGGGTTTACTTGGACAAAATTTTTAGAAGCAGATTGTATTTTGATTGCTAGTAATACGTTGGTTGAGGATCCATTAAGAATGAGCGCTATGAAAATGGCAAAACCTTCAGGTGTTAAATTAGTTATGAAAACGATTGATGATTCAATTAAGGCGTTAAATTCTGGGGTGACAGATAAATATAAACTATTTATTTTATGTGAATCAGTTGCTGATATGTATCAATTGGTCAAAGAAGTGCCAACAATTAAGGAAGTTAATTTAGGTGGAATGAAAAATGGGGAAACGCGCAAACAAATTTCAAAAGCTGTTCATTTATCAGAAACCGACATTGCACAAATTAAAGAACTAACTAATGAAGGAATCGAATTAACCGTTCAATTAGTCCCTGACGATCAAAAGGTTGCTATAAACAAGTTATTAAATTAAATAAATAGGAGGGTCAAATAGATGGAAGTGACATTTATCAAGGTTCTATTAATGTTTTTAATTGCCTTTTTTGCCTACATGCATAGCTGGTTTGGTTCAACGATGTGGAACCGTCCAATTGTTGTCGCTCCGCTAGTAGGGTTAGCTTTAGGAGACTTAGATACGGGAATTAAGCTTGGCGCAACATTAGAGTTGGTATTTATGGGTGCATTTCCTGTTGGCGCAAGTAATCCACCAGATTTTGTTTCAGGAACGATTATTGCAACAGCTTATGTAATTATGAGTGGGCAATCAATTTCTAGTGCGGTTGTTTTAGCTGTTCCAATCGCTACATTAGTACTTTTAATCGATAATCTTCAGATGACATTTTTACTTACAGGCGCTAGCCATTTAGCTGATAAGGAAGCAAAACGAGGCAATATTCAAGGGGTAGAGCGAATTCAACTAATTGCAGGAATTGGCAATAAAGTTTTGTTAGCTCTAATTGTGGCATTAGGCTTTTACTTAGGCGTGCCGTTTATTGAAAAGGTATTGTCTTATGTCCCAGACTTTATTACGCATGGATTAGATATTGCGGCAGGTATTATTCCAGCAATTGGTTTTGCGATGTTAGCAAGAATGATGGTAACAAAAAAGATGATTCCATTTCTATTATTAGGCTTTTTATTCGCTGCTTATTTAAAAATTTCAGTAGTGGGGATTGCTTTGTTTGGCATCGTGATTGTCCTACTATATATGAATATGAGTGATGGTCAAACAAAGGAGGCTGTTGTCGATGACAATGAATTCTAAAAACACAAAATCTGTCATTACTAAAAAAGATTTTTGGTCTGTATTTTTTCGCTCTTTAACGTTAGATGCATCATGGAATTATGAGCGGATGCAAAATTTAGCTTATGCTTATGCAATGGCTCCAATTATACGTAGGTTGTATAAAAATAATGAAGAGAAGAAAGCGGCCTTAGAACGACATTTAGAGTTTATGTCTGTCACCCCGCATATCTCTACCTTATTATTAGGAATTTCTGGAGCAATGGAAGAAGAAAATGCTAAAAATCATGAATTTAACTCAGCTAGTATTAATGCAGTGAAAACTAGTTTAATGGGACCAATGTCTGGGATTGGGGATTCTTTCTTTTGGGGGACCTTAAAAGTTATCGCAACAGGTGTAGCTATTTCATTGTCTAAACAAGGAAATATTTTTGGTCCGATTGCCTTTTTACTGATTATCAATATTCCGCATTTTGCTTTACGGTATATCTGTTTGGATAAAGGGTTTAAATTAGGTGCTAAATTTTTTAGTGATGTTGAAGATAGCGGCGTAATCGAAAAAGTTACCACAGCTGCCTCTATTTTAGGGTTAATGGTTATTGGTGGGATGACGGCTTCTAATGTCGTGTTTGAGTTAACTGCCAAAGTTGGCTCTGGAAAAATCGCCACGCCATTACAAGAATATATCGACCAAATCATGTTAGGTTTTTTCCCGGCTTTATTCTTCTTAGTTATTTACTGGTTATTAGGGAAAAAAGTGAAAACAACGACACTTTTAGTTGGGGTTATTCTATTATCTATTTTTTTGGCAGCATTAGGGATTGCCTAAAATTCAATAATTGTAAGTGCAACTTTCCACTTTTTTTGTTACTATAGGACAGGAGAGAATTTAGCTATCCAGCCTATAGCTTTCAAATTTAGGAGGAACAGAAATGATTTTTGCATATAACAAAGAACACGTTGGCGATGTCTTACTTGTCATCGTTGCGGACGATCAAGGTGCGGAAAACCAAGTAAAACGTGTCGGCGATGTGGCACGTGTAAGTTTAGTTGAGGCGCCAGAAACAGTGGTAGCTTGGAATATTTTCAATGCTTCAGCGCTTCTAGGTGACATTAATGGCACCGGCCAAGTGACTTTAACAGACGAACAAATCGAAAAAGTCAATACAGCGATTAAAGATGCGGGATTTTCAGAAACCCTTGAAAAAGACGACACCCCTAAAATTGTGGTTGGCTTTGTCAAATCATGTAAAAAACACCCAGATTCAGATCATTTATCTATCACACAAACAGAAGTAGACAACGGCGAAATCTTACAAATTGTTTGTGGCGCACCGAACATCAAAGCAGGACAAAAAGTAGTTGTTGCCAAGCCAGGCGCAATGATGCCTGATGGTTTAATGATTTGGCCAGGGGTTTTACGTGGTGAAGAAAGTTTTGGAATGATTTGTTCAGCAAAAGAATTACGTTTACCAAATGCACCTGCTAAAAAAGGAATCTTAGAATTGCCTTTTGATGCAGAAGTTGGTTCTGCATTTGCGGTAGGAGAATAAAAGAAAGAAACGACCTGTTGTTCAGACAACAGGTCGTTTCTTTCTTTTATTGATTGCTGCGATTATTTTGTTGTGTTAAAGCTGATTTATCAATGGTTAAATCGATGGTTGCTTTCATTTCTTTAGAACCACGATAATAAGTCACTTCCATTTTGTCGCCAACTTTTTTCTTGTAAAGCGCGCTTTGTAAATCTGTAGTAGAGCTTACGTCTTGGCCGTCAACTTTCGTGATAACATCGTATTTTTCCAATCCAGCCTTTTCAGCAGGGGTCGCTGCTTCAACACCACGAACCACTACGCCAGTTTTTACAGAAGCTGGAATTTTTAAAATTTGTTCTTGTTGTTGTGAAGAGATACCTGTTAAATCAGACATCGTAATCCCAAGAGCTGGTCGTGTCACTTTACCATCTTTTTCTAATTGGTTGATAATGTTGACTACGTCATTACTTGGAATGGCAAAGCCCATCCCTTCAACGCTCACTTGACTAGTTGATTGCACAATTTTTACTGAGTTAATTCCAATGACTTGTCCTTCAATATTGATTAGTGGACCACCAGAGTTTCCTGGATTAATGGCAGCATCGGTTTGAATGGCATTAATATTGATGGTTTCACCAGACTCGTTTTTATTGGTAATATTTCTATTCACAGAAGAGATGATTCCTTGTGTGACAGAGTTAGCATAATCAGAGCCTAGCGGGGAACCAATCGCAATAGCAGGCTCACCGACTGTGATTTTACTAGAATTCCCAAATTCAGCGACTTGATCAACTTTGTCGGAAGAAATTTTAATCACGGCTAAATCCGTGTAAGCATCGGTTCCGACTAATTCGCCTTTCACTTTGGTACCATCAGACAAAACAACTTCCAATCCTTGCGCTTTATCTACGACGTGGTTATTTGTCACGACATAAGCCGTTTTACCATCTTTCTTATAAATAACCCCGCTACCTTCACTGGCTGCTTCTAAATCGTTACCATTGTTGCCGGAAGAGTCTTGAGTACCTTCATTCCCACCGAACAATCCCCCAAAAGGATCATCTGCCGAAGAATTGTTGCTAGCACTTTGCATATTAATGACAGAAACCACAGAATTTTGAACTTTTTTCACGGCTTTTGTGACATCGCTAGAAACATTGTAACTCACATTGCTGACTTTTGTGTCGCCGTGATTAGTGGACGTCGTCGTCGCTGCATTATTTCCGCCGTTGGGTGTGGGAATAATCCCAGAATAAGCGCCTCCTAGAATAAGGGCGCCACCAAGTAAGCCGCCAGCTAAACCAATCCCAAATTTTTGCAATAAACTTTTTTTATCTGAATTAGGTGTAACATCTTTTCGTTGCATAAAATAACCTCCCAATAAGTTCATCTGAATTTTCTATATTAAGTATATCTGTTTCCTACTCCTTTAGTCTATCGAATAGCTTTGAATTTTTTATGAACAACTTAGGGAAAAATTACAGAAAAAATACGAATGAAAAAGTTATACACAGAAAAATGTGAACAAATCGGGAATAACTCTGTGTACAGTTTTCAGAAAAGTTATCCACAGAATGTGGATAATGTGGACAAATCAGTGGCGAATATGTGTTTGTATTGAAAAAGCTGTTAAATAAAGTAATTTTTTAGTTTGTTCTGTGGATAACTCTGTGTATATGTGTATAAGTATGTGGAAACGTTGTGGAAAGTAGCCAAACTTCGTGCTAAAATAAGAAAGAAGAGAAAACGAGAAAGTAGTGGAATAGGTGAAAATTAAACTAGTAACAGTCGGAAAATTGAAAGAAAAATACCTGATTCAAGGCATTAATGAATATCTGAAACGTTTAAATAGCTATGCCAAGATGGAAATCATTGAAGTACCAGATGAAAAAGCCCCAGAAAAACTCAGTGACGCTGAAATGCTTCAAGTCAAAGAAAAAGAAGGCCAACGTATTTTGGGGAAAATTAATGACAACGAATACGTCTTTGTTTTAGCCATTAATGGCAAACAATTATCTAGTGAAGAATTTTCAAAAGAAATTGAACAATTAGGGATTAGTGGTAAAAGTAATCTAACCTTTGTCATTGGTGGCTCCTTAGGTCTCAGTGATTCAGTCCTTCAGCGAAGTAACCAACAAATTTCTTTTGGCCGCTTAACTTATCCACATCAGTTAATGCGTTTGGTATTAGTTGAACAAATTTATCGTGGTTTTCGGATTATGAAAGGGGAACCGTATCATAAATAGGAAGTAGGCTGGTTGCTCAGTAATTTCTATGAATCAAGTCATTGCTTGAAAAATATATGAAGTAAAATATCTTTAGTCTGTTTGTCTGATAGAAAATAAAAAAATTCAATCAAACTGGTTTGAGAGCAACGTTACCGTTCAAACAATAAATAAAAATGAGAGGAATGGCAAAAAACAATGGTCATTCCTCTCGTTTTTTCAAAAAAATTGTCCGATTGTTGTGCCTCAGAAACAGGTTCAGCACCCATAATTATTATTTTAAAATGAGAAAAAATTAAGGGATTATCATAAAAATCAATATTTTTAACGTGAAAAGTTGAATAAGCTCTTTAATGAAGAAAACGCTATTGACAGTAACCAAAAATTACCTTAAAGTGAAAGCGTAAACATGTATAATATTTCATGTGACTAGGGAAAACTAGGCATGAAAAGTCTGTCTGAAGTAATTACTTTAGGTTGTCTTTTCATGCCTAATTTTTATATAGAATACTTAGTAGAGGAGGAAGTTGATTAAATTATCAGAAAAAAGTGTTTGGAAAAGTCGGATTGGTTGCTTAAAAATAGAAAGATATGGGGAAAAATATGATTAAAAAAATAATAGTCGTTGTTGCTTTCATGCTTACAGGCTTCTCGTTAACTGCGATGAGTGCATCTGCAGAAGAAATAACTGATTTATTTTTACAAAAAGAAGTGACATATTCTGGTGTGGAAGGAGGAAAAATTGGAGAGAATTGGAAATACCCTCAATTTGTTGGCGAAAAAGCTGTCGATGGCGATGAAACAACACGCTGGTCCGCTGATAAGCAAGATGAACAATGGTTAATTGTTGATTTGGGTGAAGTAAAAAACATTGGCGAACTCGTTTTACAGTTGCATGCAGAAAGTCCTGTGTATGAAATCTTAGTTTCAACAGATGGTGAAAGCTATCAATCTATCTTTAAAGAAGAGAATGGGCAAGGTGGCCAACCTACTAAAAAATATATTGATGGCAATAATGTACAAGCACGTTTTGTAAAATATCAGCAGATGAAAATGTGGCAACACACAAATAAGCAATTTTACAGTTCAAGTATTATTTCGTTTGAAGCATATGAAAAAAAACGACTGCCAGAAGCGATTAAACTTTTAACAGAGAACCTGACTATTAGTGAAAAAAGAAAGCAACAGCTAGCCTTTGAAGTGTCACCAGATGGAGTAGATATCACAGAGGATCAGATTGAGTGGTCAAGTAGTGATCCTACCATTGTGACGGTTGACCAAACGGGTAATTTAACAGCAGTTAAGAGTGGTGAAGCGAAAGTAACAGTCAAAATTAAAGGAACAGAAATTAGTGATACAATTCCTGTGACTGTTGTAGCAGAAAATAAACAATATGCGGAAATGCGAGCAAAATGGAAAATGCGATTGTTAGGTACAACGCAGTATGATAACGATGCAGATGTGCAACAGTATCGTGCCCAGATTGCTACGGAGAGTTTAGCATTGTGGCAAACGCTTAATCAAGCAGCAGATCGTGGGTATCTGTGGGAACGAAAACCATCGGATACAGTGTCTGCTGATTACACGACTCAATTTACCAATATTAAAAAATTAGCGTTAGGCTACTATGAACCATCAAGTGAGCTTTTTGAAAAACCGGAAGTTTATGATGCGATTGTTAAAGGCATTGAATTTATGATTGATACAAAAAAATACAATGGAACGTATTACACAGGTAACTGGTGGGATTGGCAAATTGGTTCCGCGCAGCCGCTAACAGATACATTGATTTTATTACATGATGACCTATTGAATACAGATGCAGAAAAATTAAATAAATTTACTGCTCCGCTGATGCTGTATGCAAAAGATCCAAACATACAATGGCCAATTTATCGTGCAACAGGAGCTAACTTAACAGATATTTCAATCACCGTTTTAGGTACTGGACTTTTGTTAGAAGATAATCAACGCCTAGTACAAGTACAAGAAGCTGTTCCGTCCGTTTTAAAAAGTGTTTCCTCTGGTGATGGCTTATATCCTGATGGTTCCTTGATTCAACATGGTTATTTTCCGTACAACGGCAGTTACGGGAATGAGTTGCTAAAAGGGTTTGGACGAATTCAGACTATTTTACAAGGTTCCGACTGGGAGATGAATGACCCTAACATTAGTAATTTATTTAATGTTGTTGATAAAGGTTACTTACAATTGATGGTAAATGGGAAAATGCCATCGATGGTTTCTGGTAGAAGTATTTCCAGAGCGCCAGAAACGAATCCTTTTACTACAGAGTTTGAATCGGGTAAAGAAACAATAGCTAATTTAACCTTAATTGCAAAATTTGCACCAGAAAATTTAAGAAATGACATTTATACATCTATCCAAACGTGGCTCCAACAAAGTGGGTCATACTATCATTTCTTTAAAAAACCAAGAGATTTTGAAGCGTTAATTGACTTGAAAAATGTGGTGAATAGTGCGTCACCTGCCCAAGCGACACCAATGCAATCTTTAAATGTATATGGTTCGATGGATCGAGTCCTACAGAAAAATAACGAATATGCGGTGGGTATCAGTATGTATTCACAACGTGTCGGAAACTATGAATTTGGGAATACGGAAAATAAAAAAGGCTGGCATACAGCAGATGGCATGCTTTATTTATACAATCAAGACTTTGCTCAGTTTGATGAAGGATACTGGGCAACGATCGATCCATATCGATTACCAGGAACGACAGTTGACACAAGAGAATTGGTAAATGGTGCTTATACAGGGAAACGCAGTCCCCAGTCATGGGTAGGTGGCTCAAATAATGGACAGGTTGCCTCTATAGGAATGTTTTTAGATAAAAGTAATGAAGGAATGAACTTAGTTGCTAAAAAATCTTGGTTCTTATTAGATGGTCAAATCATTAATTTGGGAAGTGGCATTACTGGTACGACAGATGCTTCGATTGAAACAATCCTCGATAATCGGATGATTCATCCACAGGAAGTGAAGCTTAACCAAGGTTCAGACAAAGATAATTCTTGGATTAGTTTAAGCGCAGCGAATCCATTGAATAACATTGGCTATGTTTTTCCTAATTCAATGAATACGCTTGATGTTCAAATAGAAGAACGCTCTGGTCGCTACGGAGATATTAACGAATACTTTGTTAATGATAAAACCTATACAAATACATTTGCTAAAATTAGTAAAAATTATGGCAAGACTGTTGAAAATGGTACTTACGAATATTTAACAGTGGTTGGGAAAACGAATGAAGAAATCGCAGCTCTTTCTAAAAATAAAGGCTATACTGTTCTAGAAAATACAGCAAACTTACAAGCCATTGAAGCAGGTAATTATGTCATGATGAATACATGGAATAATGACCAAGAAATTGCAGGACTGTATGCGTATGATCCAATGTCGGTTATTTCAGAAAAAATTGATAACGGTGTTTATCGCTTAACTCTTGCGAATCCTTTACAAAATAATGCATCCGTTTCTATTGAATTTGATAAGGGCATTCTTGAAGTAGTCGCAGCGGACCCAGAAATTTCTGTTGACCAAAATATTATCACTTTAAATAGTGCGGGGTTAAATGGCAGCTCGCGTTCAATCACAGTTAAAACAACTCCTGAAGTAACGAAAGAAGCGTTAGAAAAATTAATTCAGGAACAAAAAGAACACCAAGAAAAAGACTACACCGCAAGTAGCTGGAAAGCCTACAGCGAAGCACTGAAACAAGCGCAAACTGTGGCAGATCAAACAACAGCGACACAAGCAGAAGTAGACCAAGCAGAAACAGAGTTACGTTCGGCAGTGAAGCAATTGGTAAAAGTGCCAACTAAAGAAGTAGATAAAACCAACTTGTTGAAAATCATCAAAGAAAACGAGAAACACCAAGAAAAAGACTACACCGCAAGCAGCTGGAAAGTCTACAGCGAAGCATTGAAACAAGCACAAACTGTGGCAGATCAAACAACAGCGACACAAGCAGAAGTAGACCAAGCAGAAACAGAGTTACGTTCGGCGGTGGAGCAATTGGCAAAAGTACCAACCAAAGAAGTAGATAAAACCAACTTGTTGAAAATCATCAAAGAAAACGAGAAACACCAAGAAAAAGACTACACCGCAAGCAGTTGGAAAGTCTACAGTGAAGCATTGAAGCAAGCGCAAACTGTGGCAGATCAAACAACAGCAACGCAAGCAGAAGTAGACCAAGCAGAAGCAAAACTACGCTCGGCAGTGAAGCAATTGGTAAAAGTACCAACCAAAGAAGTAGATAAAACCAACTTGTTGAAAATCATCAAAGAAAACGAGAAACACCAAGAAAAAGACTACACCGCAAGTAGCTGGAAAGCCTACAGCGAAGCACTGAAACAAGCACAAACTGTGGCAGATCAAACAACAGCGACACAAGCAGAAGTAGACCAAGCAGAAACAGAGCTACGCTCGGCAGTGAAGCAATTGGTAAAAGTACCAACTAAAGAAGTAGATAAAACCAACTTGTTGAAAATCATCAAAGAAAACGAGGAACACCAAGAAAAAGACTACACCGCAAGCAGCTGGAAAGTCTACAGCGAAGCATTGAAACAAGCACAAACTGTGGCAGATCAAACAACAGCGACACAAGCAGAAGTAGACCAAGCAGAAACAAAACTACGTTCGGCGGTGAAGCAATTGGTAAAAGTGCCAACTAAAGAAGTAGATAAAACCAACTTGTTGAAAATCATCAAAGAAAACGAGAAACACCAAGAAAAAGACTACACCGCAAGTAGCTGGAAAGCCTACAGCGAAGCATTGAAGCAAGCACAAACTGTGGCAGATCAAACAACAGCAACGCAAGCAGAAGTAGACCAAGCAGAAGCAGAACTACGTTCGGCAGTGAAGCAATTAACATTGAAAAATAGTGGGGAAAATAAAAAGGAGCAAAAAAATGGGGGGAATAATGGACACTTAAATACTAGTACAGGAGTTGATCAAACTGGTACGAAACAAGTTAAGCCATCAAGCCAAGGTGGTTTCAGAAAAGCTAGCCAATTTTTACCGAGCACAGGAGAAAAGAAATCGATCGCGCTTGTGATTATTGGTCTTCTAGTTATCGCCAGTGGGTGTCTTTTAGTTTTTCGTAAAAGTAAATCGAAGAAGTAAAAAATTACGGATTCACTAAAAACATAATAAAAAAGCAGACTTCCATACAAGAAGTCTGCTTTTTCATTAATTACTCCGCTTCCGCATTTTGCAAGTCAGCGACATCAGTCAGATAAGTGGCTTCATCCAACAAATCTTCCGAATGTGCAACATAAATCGCAGTGGCGCTATCACCAACCACGTTTAGGCTAGTAACGAGCATTTCGATTGGACGATTAATGGCTAAAATCAATGAATACGTCGCAATCGCAATCTCATTGTTATAGTTTAAACCAGTTAAAATAGTGAAAAGGATAATTCCGCCAGCGCCAGGTGCCGCCGGTGTACCAATAGATGACATTAAAGCTAAAATGGCAATCAAGGCAATATTAGCTGGTGTCACTTCATAACCAGCTACGCCCGCCACAAAAATAGCCGCAATTACTTGCATAATCGCTGTGCCGTTCATATTAATAGTCATTCCTAACGGCAAGACAAAGGCGGCAACATCGCTGTCGACACCTAACTCTTCAACCGTTGTTTTTGTATTTAACGGTAAAGTGGCTGCCGAAGAAGAAGTAGAAAATCCAAAGACCACAACTTTCATAATCTTTTTAATAAAAGGAACAGGATTTAATTTTGTCGCAAATAAGATAAATAATGGGTAACCGATCATCAAAAAGGCTAAGAGCGTCGCTGTCGTTGTTACGACGTAGACTAACGCTGGTTTTAAATAATCAATCCCGTAAGAAGCAAACGTCCGAACTAACAACATAAAGACGGCGATAGGAGCAAATTTAGTAATTACAAAGGTTAAAAATAACGTGACCATCGCATTGACTTCTTCAATTAATTTTTTGAAAACACGAATTTTATCCCCTAATGCATTAATACATAAACCAGTAATCACTGCCAACACAACAACAGCTAAAATCGCACCATTGTCGCTAAATGCAGAACCGATATTTTTCGTGACAGCATTGACAATCACCATTAATGGGTTGCCGCTCGTACTTACTTCGACAGGAGCTAGCGTTTCAGATAACGACACATTAAAAGCGCCAGTTAAATATACGCTATAGCCCACAATTCCTGCCGTTAATAGAGCAATCAGTGACATCGATAAAAAGCCAAAAATTGTTTTATAAGAAATTCGTCCTAATTTTTGCGTATCGGTAATATGACAAATGGCTAAAGTAATTGAAGTAAAGACCATCGGCACAATCACTAATTGTAGGCCGTTGATAAATAGTTGACCAATAATATAGAAAAGCCCAATCGCAGATTGTCCTTTTTCAGGATCTGAAATATCTTGGAAAAGAATCTGATTGATTGTCTGCCACACAGCGCCTTGATTGCTGCGAATAAGGTGCTCTCTTAAAAATAAAAAGCCGAGCCCAACGATTAAACCTCCCACCAATGAAATCACCATTTTTTTGGTAAATGAGATACCTTTCACTTCACGTTTTTTCTTTTCCACTTTGTTGCCTCCCAAATAAATTGATTAAGCACCGCGCAAAAAAAGCCTTGCACACAAAAAAAAGGGCAAGACATCTCGTATCATTCACTATACAAAAATACAGAATTTTACAGAACTTTGCCTTGTTAGCCTCTCGGACTATCTTAAAGGTACTTTTCCACATACTAAGGGAAACTACGAGAATTGTCAATTCTTTTTTACTTAGGGGGGTGTTATTTTTGAAGAAAGAAAGTGATCTTTACCCTTTCCGCAGATACCGCAGCCAAAAAAGAACTACAACGGATTCTTTTGCAGTATAATAGAAAATAGAAACGAAAGAACAGGCACCAACACAAAGGAGGTATTTTTATGAAAGTCACTCAACTTTCTAGTGAAACCCTTGACCGAGCGCATGAACGTTTTGAAGAAACACTTGCGCAAATGACCGTTGCCGAAGCAAACACGATGCCCGCACCATTAATCAAGTCTGTTACTTGGCTAATGTGGCACACAGCCAGAGAATTAGACCTACAAATTTCCGCACTTAATCATAGTGAACCGTTATGGCTTAGCCAACACTGGACAGAAAAATTTGCCTTGGATTTGCCAGATGAGACAGAAGACTGGCATCACACACCAGAAGAAGCGGCGAAAGTCGTGGTGGCAGAAAAGCAATTGCTTAGTGACTATTTGGCTGCCAGTGTGGCACTTACCAAAAGCTATTTAGACCAAATCAAAGAAGAACAATTGTCAGACGTGATTGATAAAAATTGGACCCCGCCGGTGACTAGACAAGTCCGTTTAGTTTCAGCGATTGATGATGCAGTGATGCATTCTGGGCAAGCCGTTTATACACGAAGATTAGTCATTGGAAAATGATAAATAAGCAAAAACAAAAAATGCTTCTGCCTAAGCAGGAGTATTTTTTATTGAAAGAAAAAATACATAAAAATAATGAACGAAGGACTGTCCACTTTTTCCCTAGTTGAAACGTTGTATAAGTGAAAGGAGAAATCAGATGAAAAAGGAGGCAAATTTTGACGAAGTACTATTTTCTTTGGGGCAAGAAGTCATCCAAGTCTTGATTCGCCGAGGAGCAAGTCTTGAAGATGCACAAGATGCAGTGTCGCAAACGTATACAACGATTTTTTCAATATTACCTGAAATTACATCAGAAAATCTACGCCCGTGGTTTTTCCGAGTAACATTTAATTACTACATTACGATGTATCGAAAAAAGAAACGAGAACGCACTTTTGTGGCAAACAGCCATCCTGTGCAATCAATAGAAAAAATGGAAGGGCAAGAGTTATTATTATTGATCGATTCCTTAAAAGATGAGGAACAAGAACTAGTACTTTTGAAATATTATTATCAATTATCGTATGCCGAGATTGCGTTGATTTTAGAATTATCTGTTGAAAATGTTCGCAAAAAATTGTATCGCACACGTCAAAAATTAAAAAAAGAACTGGAGGAATAGAAGTGGATTTAAAAAAAAGTATTCGTAAAGCGAAAAGAAAACAATTTATCGTGATTGGTGCCATAACCGTTGTTAGTTTTGCCGTATTGTTTGTCGGTTTTTTTGTGGGAATGGATAAACTTTCGACGAAAAACTATCATACCCTACTAGAAGTAATTAATGATCAAGAAATGATTGCTTCACCAAACACTCAATTAGATTCCCAAGTAATTGCTAATAGTTCGCCTTTTGGGGGCGAAGTTGTGACCAATCGTTCAAAAAATATTGATGGTTACACGGTGGAGTGGAGTAATTTACGTAGCAGATATAGCTTTTTCAGAAATTCGATTGACTGGAATGAAGTCTATCCTGGTAGCTATTATTCTTCTAAGAATTTTTATGAATACAACCGACAAACCAAGCAGAAAGTAGCATCTTTTTATAACCCAGCGATTACCAATTACTATGGTGGCATCAAAAACGAATTAAGTGAATTAGATAAAATGGAAAACCAAGTAGCGGAAGTGGCGATTTCTTTTGATAAACCTTATCCATATGAAGAAGTCCGCAAAATGTTACCGAGCAATGTCAACTTAGTTTGGCTCTATGTTTACTCCGAAACGGTTAATGAAAAAGGGGGTCCTTCTGGTACGCTGCCTTATGGTTTTCAATTAAGCATGGACGATCACAACGAAATATTTGATCCTGAAAACGACAAGCAACACTTTTTTGAAACCTTAGAAAAATCCCCCTTGTTTGCTGACAACCAAGAAGGCCAAAAGTTTATCCAACAAAATAAAAATAAAAAAGTCGAAAAATTACCTATTTGGGGAGTCATGCTTACCGGACAAACCAAAAATTTCAAAGCCTTACAAAATGAACCTTTTGTTCGTGGTGCTTCAATTGGCGTAACGGCACCTATCGTTCCTTATATTCAGCCAGAGAAATAAACATTCTTCCAAACTCTAAGCCTTCCGACTGATTTTGCTTCAACGATATTGTCAGTAAAAATAGAAAACGTTATAATAGAATGGATCACAGGAAGTGCTTCTACAATGCGTGGGAGCACTTTTTTTACTTATCTATGAGGAGGGCAAGTGAATGTTTTTTAATTTTATTGGGTTAACGTTATTTTTTGGTATCGGGATCTTAGTTGCGAATGGCGCCAAAATCGTAGCGAATAAAGGGAAAAAGAGTAAGGGGACCATTCTATTAATGGCGATGGAATTGCTCTTGTTAGGTATCTTTTTATTTGTGACTTTGCCAAGTAAAAATCTTTCAACCGTGTTATGGATTAATCTGATTGGCGCAGTGATTGCTAGTGGGGTGTTATTAAGTACACGCTTAGCTAGTAAAGTCGAAGTTCCTGGTATCCAAAAGGGCCGCAAAGAAGTAGGGAAGAATACCAACAAAACGGCTAACAAAGACTGGTCTGGCAAAATTTTGGGTGTTGCCATTTTGGCAATGATTTTGTTGACTATTGTCAGTAGTATTACCAGAATCTCTTCTATTGATGAAATTTATCAAACGATTCCTTTAAAAACGGAAGAAAAAGCTGAAGTTTTAACTTCGGCGAAAGAAACACCCATTGCGATTGCACCACAAACGGCGAAACGAAAAATGTTACAGAAATTTTCCGTCATTCCCAATTCCAATATGTTTACTTTGGATGGTATAACGGCACAAGTTGTCAATGGCGAGTATGTTTATGTAGCAACAGTCGAATTTAATGGCTTCTTTAAATGGCTAAAACTGGGGGAGGTACCTGGCTATTTCATCATTAGTGCGACAGATATCAACGCACAGCCAGAATTTGTAGAAAAACCAATTGTTTATACTCCTTCAGCTTACTTTGGCAAAGATGCCGCACGAAAAATTTATTCCGCTTATCCAGGTTATGCAGCAACTGGCACAATCAATTTAGAGTTGGACGACCAAGGAAATCCTTACTATATTCAAACGCTTTACAAAGAGTATGGGGTTTCTGGTCGCATGCACTATAATGAATTTAAAACGGCGGTATTAAATGCTACAACAGGAGAAGTTAACGTTTATGACAGTCAAAAAGCTCCAAGTTTCGTTGATGCGCCGATTACTAGTTCAGCGGCGAATAGCTTAAATGAATTCTTTGGTCGTTACAGTCAAGGCTGGTGGAACCAAACAATGTTTGGTGCCAAAAAAGATGTTAAAATTCCAACTGAAAATGGTATTTATGCATCAGGACAAATTACGCCGATGATGAACAAGGAAGGGAACCAGTTGCTTTATTTTACGGACTTTACAAGTAGTGAAAAAGACCAAGATTCCGCTTTAGGTTATTCCTTAATCAATGCCCGAACAGGCCAAGTTACGTATTATCGTGATACTAAAGTCGGCATTATGGATAGTGATGGCGCCATTTCTATCGCTTCAAAAATTTATCCAGAAAAGAAATGGAAAGCTAGTATGCCAGTCCTTTATAACATTGATGGCGTGCCAACGTGGATTGTTTCGTTAATGGACAGTAAAGGGATTTTCAAAAAATATGTCTATATAAACGCCGTAGATAATGATATTGTAATTGATGCAGACACGGCACAAGGCGCATTAGACGCTTATCGAATTGAGTTAGTAACAAAAGGAAGCAACAATGAAAATACAGACAAAGCCAACTTGAAAACGATGCAAGGTAAAGTAGCTCGTGTCTCAGTAGTAGCTGGGGAAGCGCAAACGGTAGTTTCATTTTTACTAGAAGATGAAAAAACCATTTTTAGCGTAACGACTAATAACAGTCCGCTGGCGCTATTCTTAAAAGAGGGCGACCAAGTGACATTTAAAGCCGTAGTGACTGAAAATGCTAAAGCAGCGAATGTTGAAGAATTGAAAATTGCAGGACTAAACTAAATAAAACACCTCTTTTCTATAGAAAAGAGGTGTTTTATTCTTGGAAAAGAAGAAAAATCCACTTATTTCTGCTATGATAAGAGAGAAAAAGAATACGAAGGAGCTTCGCCCATGCGCAACATAAAATTAACCATTGAATATGATGGTAAAAGATACTCAGGTTGGCAACGACTAGGCAATTCAGAGAAAACGATTCAAGGGAAAATTGAAAGTATTTTAACACAAATGACGGGTGAACCGATTGAAATTATTGGCTCAGGCAGAACGGATGCCGGCACACATGCACGTGGTCAAGTAGCGAATTTTAAAACGACTAGTTCACTAACAACAACCGAAATGTTATCCTTTTTAAATCGATATTTACCTGGCGATATTGTTGTTAAAGAAGTTACAGAAATGCCTGAACGTTTTCATGCACGGTATAACGCCACAGGCAAACAATACAGCTACTATGTTTGGAATAGCCCAATTCCTAATGCCTTTGAACGGTATCATAGTTTTCACTTTCCCAAAGCGTTGGATCAAGAAAAAATGGAACAAGCTTGCCAAAAATTAATAGGGACCCATGATTTTATTGGCTTTTCAGCATTGAAAAAAAACAAAAAATCGACTACTCGAACGATTGAAAAGATTACGATTGAAAGAAACGGCGAAATGTTACAGTTCACTTTTGTGGGCAATGGTTTCTTGCATAAAATGGTCCGCATCCTCGTTGGGACACTTTTAGAAATTGGTGCAGGCACCAAAGAATTAGCGATAATTGATGAATTGTTCGCAACAAAAGTCCGAGAAGGCGCAGGTGAAACGGCTCCTGCACAAGGATTGTTTTTAGATGAAGTGTATTATAAATAAACAACTTTAGAGGTGGGGGAAAAGTGAATAAAGATTGGAGAAAACTAAAAGCGTCTAATGAAGGTATTCCAACATTTGAATCATTAATGCCATATACTTTAGAAGTTTTGAAAGATGGAGATGTACTGAACAGAAAGATCATTTTAAAGCGTATTATTCAGTTCATAGATATTCCGGATGAAATTGCCTCAATGATGTATCCAAACTACCCTCAAGGAGATGGGATTTTAGCAAATCGTTTCAGCTTTGCTATCAGCGATTTGTATAAAGCTAGAGCTGTTGAACGGATTAAACGAGGTATGTATCAAATAACAGAACTAGGTTTGGATTTATTAAATAATTATGGTGAAAAAATCAATAGAAAACTTTTGGAACAACAACCTGCATATCAAAAATATATGCAAGAATTAGTCGAACGAAATAATCGTGTTGGAACGACTACTATCGAAGCAAGCGCACCAATTGAAAGTGCTAAAATAGATATTGAGGATATGATCAACAATCAAAATAATCAAATTGCGATTGAACTATTAAATAAAGTTCGACAAGTGGAGCCAGTATTTTTTGAAAAGTTAGTTATACATTTATTGGAGACAATGGGATATAGTGGAAAACACGGAACGGCAGTTGTTACATCCAAATCAAATGATGGTGGAATAGATGGTATCATCAATCAGGATCCATTAGGAACTAGTACTGTTTATGTTCAAGCAAAGCGATATCACGAAACTAATACCATTGGTCGCCCTGCTATACAAGGATTTTATGGCGCTTTAGCTGCTGTAAATGCAGATAGAGGAGTTTTTATAACAACTTCTAGTTTTAGTGCTAATGCGCACGAATTTGCCAAAAATCAAGGGATAGTTTTAATAGATGGTATTAAATTAACAGAGCTCATGTTAGAGTTTGGTGTTGGTGTAGAAATAGCCAAGACGTACAAGCTATTTAGAATTGATAATGATTACTTTGAAGATGAGCTTTAGCTTATTATAAATAACAAAAAAATAAATTTTCTTTAACCACACCAATTAAAAAGTTGAACTTTATCTAAAAAGTGCTAACGTTAAGAAGAGATTAACAATAGAAAGAGGTCATTTTTTTGCTATCTTTACTTATTTCTGTCAAAAAACTATTTTCATCTTTTTTAGGTATCTTAAAAAAAGAAGACACTCGTGCCTTGTTCTTTTTACTGGCAACCACGTTGTTGAGTGGGACTATTTTTTATTCAACAGTGGAAAAATTGTCGCCATTAGATTCGTTATATTTAAGTTTCATGACGTTAACCACGATTGGTTATGGAGATGTTCATCCAGTTACTGACTTGGGAAAAATTTTCACTATGGTTTATGCTACAGTAGGCTTGGGGATTATGGCTATGTTTATTTCGGTCGTAGCAAAATCCTACTTGTATTCTAAACAAAGTCATCACCACCATCACCATAAAAACAAAGAACATTCAGCGGAAAAGTCTTCAGAAAAATAGACGAAATTGATGAGTTGACCAAGTGTTTCTCGAAAAATGAAAGTTTTTTGAGAAACACTCTTTTTTTATCTTAATAATTATGGTAGTATGTCCCAAACTGTATTTTATTTTAAAGGAGCGTGAAGTGAATGGTCAAAGCGATTCGGAAATTATCGTTAATTCAAAAAATCATGATAGGGATTGT
This sequence comes from Enterococcus sp. DIV0712, assembly GCF_050554855.1. Classification (NCBI taxonomy): domain Bacteria; kingdom Bacillati; phylum Bacillota; class Bacilli; order Lactobacillales; family Enterococcaceae; genus Enterococcus; species Enterococcus sp. DIV0712. The sequence continues at coordinate 2,438,672 of NZ_CP187333.1, read as the reverse complement.
GATTGGAACCACCTTGGGTTTCTTGGTGCCAGAATGGACCTTCATCAGCGTTCTTGGTGAATTGTTTGTGGGCGCCTTAAAAGCAATTGCGCCGATTTTAGTTTTTGTCTTAATTATTGCGTCGCTAGCCCAACAAAAGGCTGGGGCGAAAACATATGTTGGATCAATTTTAGTTGTGTATCTGTTAGCGACATTTTTGGCAGCTGTTGTTGCCGTGACGGCAAGCTATCTGTTTCCCGTTAAGATTGTCTTGGAGGCGGCGCAGGAAGCGCAAGCAGCCCCAACGCAACTTAGTGATGTTTTAAGTAATGTGTTAACAAGCGTTGTCCAAAATCCGATTCAAGCGATGATTGAAGGCAATTATTTATCTGTTTTATTTTGGTCCTCATTAATCGGTATTGGGTTACGTCAAAGTTCGGTCGCTACCAAGGATGTGATTGCCAATCTTTCAACAGGGATTACCACGGTCGTTCAAATGATTATCGGCATTGCGCCAATTGGAATTCTAGGTTTGGTGTTTCATTCGGTGGCAACAACAGGCATTGCAGGGTTAGCCAAGTACGGTCAGTTACTATTATTGTTAATTGGTACGATGGCCGTGGTTGCTTTAGTCGTTTATCCAGCGATTGTTTTTTGGAATATTCGGCAAAATCCGTATCCGTTAGTCTTTTTTGTATTAAAGGAAAGTGCGATTCCCGCATTCTTTACACGCAGTTCTGCGGCCAATATTCCCATTAATATGGAATTGGCGAAAGCAATGGATTTAAATGAAGAATCTTATGCGGTCTCTATTCCGCTGGGCGCAACGATTAATATGGGCGGCGCAGCCATTACGATTACCATTATGACATTGGCGGCAGTCCACACATTAGGCATGTCCGTGCCAATCTATTTAGCATTATTGTTGAGTATCATCGCCGCTGTTTCTGCTTGTGGGGCTTCAGGAATTGCTGGTGGTTCCTTGTTGTTAATTCCGCTTGCATGTAGTTTGTTTGGCATTTCCAATGACATTGCCATGCAAGTCGTCGGCGTTGGCTTTATCGTCGGCGTAGTCCAAGATTCCATTGAAACAGCGTTGAACTCTTCTAGTGACTTGTTGTTTACCACCTCAGTTGAGTTAGCAGACCGACGTAAAAATGGTGAAAGTATTGATGTCAAAGCGTTAATTGGCAAAAGTCAATTGGTGGTCGAACAAGAAAATATTTAAAAGAAAGGAACAACCCGCTAAAATGCGGGTTGTTCCTTTCTTTAATAATCTCGGCCCCATTTTTTTCAGGGGCCACTGAAATTATCGACCATTTTGTGAAGAAAATCCTCTCTATAATAAAGGTATCAAGTAAATAGGAGGTACACGAAATGAAATGGTATCAACTTTCCTCAACAAAAGTAATCGAGCAGACTAAGACGAAGCAAACGGGTCTTTCTAGCGAAGAACGTCAGCAACGTTTACAAACGAATGGTCCAAATAAAATTGAAGAAAAACAACAACTGAAAACGTGGCAAAAGCTAGCCAAACATTTTACAGATTTACTAATGGTGGTCTTACTCGCTGCCGCAATTCTAAAATTTGCCACAGGCGAAGTGGTCGAAGGAAGTATCATTTTTCTAGTGGTACTTGTCAATGGCTTTGTCGGTTATTGGCAAGAGCGTAAAGCAGAAGAATCATTAGACGGCCTGAAACAGATGATGGGCCAAGAGGCAGTCGTTCTAATTGATGGACAAAAAACAACCGTTTCTTCTGAAACATTGGTTCTGGGAGATGTAGTCACGTTACAAGCTGGCGATGTAGTCCCAGCAGATTTGCGCTTATTTGATGTTCATAATCTGATGATTGAAGAATCAATTTTGACAGGCGAATCAGAAGCCGTGGAGAAAATTACCGGTTCCTTGAATGAGGAATTGCCAACAGGCGATCAAAAGAATTTGGCTTTTTCAGGAACTCTTGTCCAAGCGGGCTCAGCCTTGGGCGTTGTAGTAGAAACAGGAGATTCCACTGAAGTTGGAAAAATTAATCACGCGTTGCAGTCAGTAGATCAAAAAGCAACGCCGCTCGTACGGAAAATGCACCAATTAAACAAGCAAATTTTCCAAGGGATTATGGTCTTGATCGTGTTTCTGATTTTCTTTACCACTTTTCGTCATGGCATGGAATGGAGCCTCTTATTTTCTGCGATGATTGCATTAATTGTAGCAATGATTCCAGAAGGCTTACCTGCTGTGTTAACGATGATTTTATCGATGGGTGTTCATGAGATGGCTAGAGAAAATGCGATTATTAAAGGCATGCCTTCCGTTGAAACATTAGGCTCAATGACAGTTATCTGTTCAGATAAAACAGGAACGCTAACTAAAAATGAAATGACGGTAATGGATGTAGTGACTGAAGAAATGACCATTGTCAAAGAGATTATGGCCAACTGTCAAGAATTGAAATTACAAGACCAACAAAAAATCGCCGACTTACAAGGGAATCCTACCGAGTTAGCTTTATTACAATATGTTGATCAGGATCAACTGTCTTTACGCCCTGTAGAAAAGAAAATTCCGTTTAGTTCAAGTTACAAATACATGGCCACTCGCCATCCGCAAGCAGAAGGTTCAATTATTTATGTCAAAGGTGCGCCAGAAGTATTGTTACAACTTTCTACGTTATCTGATAATCAAAAAGGTGCTTGGCAAGCACAAGCTGCGCAATTAGCGCAAAAAGGACAACGGGTATTAGGTTTCGCTTATAAGACAGTTACGTCACAACAGGAACTGACACATGAAACATTGTCAGGATTGACGTTTGCTGGACTGGCAGGCATCATCGATCCGCCAAAAGAAAGTGCCATTCAAGCCGTCAAAGAATCTCAAGAAGCAGGTATTTCCGTCAAAATGATTACCGGAGACCATAAAGATACAGCGCAAGCCATTGGCGAGCAAGTTGGTTTAAAGCATACGAAAAAAGTCCTTGAAGGATTAGAAATTGATGCTATGTCAGATGAAGAATTAGCTCAGCACGTTCAAAAAGTCGATGTATTTGCACGAACGACGCCAGAACATAAATTACGAATTGTCACGGCTTTACAAAACAATGGTGAAATTGTCGGGATGACCGGCGATGGCGTGAACGATGCGCCAGCACTAAAGAAAGCCGATGTCGGAATTGCCATGGGAATTAAAGGAAGTGAAGTAACCAAACAAGCCGCAGATATGGTTTTGGCAGATGATAATTTCCATACGATTGCTAAAGCCGTGAAAGAAGGACGCCGCATTTTTGATAACTTGAAAAAGACGATTACCTTCTTCTTGCCAACCTCTTTAGCACAAGGTTTAATTGTTGTCTGGGCGCTTTTAATGAATCATCCTCTACCGTTGACACCTGTCCAGATATTATGGGTAAACATGGTAACTACGATTACTTTGTCTTATGCATTAGGTTTTGAAAAAGCGAGTGCTGATACCATGAAACGACCACCAAGAGATGTCAACGAAGGCATTTTAACAAAGTACAGTATTTTTAGAATCGTCTATGTGTCGGTACTCATTATGGTACCAGGTTACCTCATGGCATTACAATTTGAGGGCCAAGCCTTACAGCAAACGTTCCTCTTACAAAGTATCGTCTTAGCGCAAGCAGCGTATATGATCAACTGTCGTAAGTTGGTTGATCCGTCGTTAAGCACAGGATTTTTCCAAAATAAAGTGTTGTTTGCTTCATTAGGAATCCTCTTTTTACTACAAGCGCTAGTAGTTTACTGGCCAGTAGCGCAGCAATTAATTGGCACAACTTCTTTAAATGGCCTTCAATTAGCAATGATTTTCGTCCATGTTGTGAGTCTGTTTTTCCTTGTTGAAGGGGAAAAATATATAACCAAACGATTCATGACGAAAGAAAGCCAAAAAACTAGCGAATGTCCTCGCTAGTTCCTTTAAAAATAAGAATGAAGAGTGAGCTCTGCTAGTCGGCGGAGTTCATTTTTTGTTGGAATTAAAGAGAGATAAAAGACAGGAAGATCAAGATGATCCAAGGGAAAATTGGAAATAATTATGTCGACTTCATTTAACGTCAACTGGCTTAGTTCCACATATTCAATGGCTTGTAATTTCACACGAGTACCTAAATAAGCAGCTAATTCTTGTTGTAAAAAAGCTTTCCAAGCAGGTTCCCCTTGAAAGAGGAAATAGGCAGTCATCGTTTGCGCCTGAATAGAATAACTGGCTTGTTTTTCTAACAAAGAAGCCAAACTAAGAAAATAAGTTGGTTCTTCAATCGTGGTGTAGCGAGATAAAATCTCCAAAAGTTCTTGGTTGCTCTTTGATAACGCAAGGTCCTCCGCGGCTTGTTCAGTCATTAATTCTTGATATTCCAATTGAAATTGCTCAGAAAGTGTTGGGGACTCGGTATATTTAATGAATAACAATAACAGATTATCCAATAAATTTGTTTGGATTAAATCAGGCCGGGCTTCTTCAGTGGACAAATTAGTGACAAACTGTTGTAACGACTTTCGCAGCTGACTGTAATGAGTGTGGAGCGCAGAAGCCAACGTTTCGCCATAGACATTATCGTAATTCCAACTTTCTAAGAAACAAAAGAAGGCGAAAAAACTTTCTTCTCCTTGCAAATAGATGCCTTCAGAAGCATAAAGCTTTGCCAAGGACGGTTGATAAAGTTGAAACAAGACATCTTTTGAATCAAAAGAAAATTGACTCACTCGGCAATTGGCTTTGTTGCGAATCGTGTTAATGAAAAACCAACAAGCACCAAAAATTTCTTCCGTTTCCACCGTCAACTCACTACTGTAAACTTGTTTCAAAAATTGAAAATAATGCTCCTCATGAATAGAATAATCGTCAAAAAAATAATTATTATGAGTAAAAGGCACCAACAAACGGTGATAAAAAATCCGAATATTGCTTTCTGCCCCGATTAGCTGAATGGTCGTTGTGGTTAATTGAATCGTTAAATGAAAATCACGTAAGGCCTGATTCATTTTTTTGATATGTCGCTTCAAAGTTTCATAAGAAACACCACTAGTGCTCAAAAAAGAAGTTGTCACTAACTCTTTCGTAAATAGTAGCTCTTTTAATAGCTGAATACTAATGGATTGAGGTAAAAATAATGACCAAAGCTCATTGGTTTGCGCATTCCCCTGATTACGTAACCGAATACCACTGCTATCGGTTTCAATGGACCAGTCGGCGGGTAATTGACTGCGAATATACTGTAAATCCGAAAAAACGGTTCGCTCTGTCGTCTGGATTTGCGTGGCTAAACGCTTGGCTGTCAGCTGAGGAACATTTAACAACTGTTCCAACAAACGAATTTGCCGAAGCAAATCTTTTTCCGTTATCACACGTTTTAACATGGAGTACATTGCAAAACCTCCTTTTGCTTAAGAATACGGATAAAAAGGGGATTGGTCAATTAAAAAAGAAGCGAATCGTCATTCGCTTCTTTTTATTCACTATACAAAAATATCAAATGTATGCAAAACGGCTGACAATAAAATGGTTACAACAGCCATTCCTGATACAAAGCCGACAGCACCAGGAACAAACGGAGGTAATCGTTTAGCAATATAGCTACCGACAGGGGCCGCACTGATTCCTGCTAAAACGGCGATGGTCAGGGAAAGCCAAAAGCCACCACCCATCATTAAAATCACACCAGGAACAATGCTGACCAGTGGCATAAACGTTGGATACCAACCTTCTTCAGCGAAATGTTTTCGATAAAGAAAAACACCAACAGCCGAAGCAATCATTTGTCCCATTAAAATGTCAGGAACCAAGCCAGAACCATTTGTAATATGATTAATATTGACAAACCAATCTGTTAAAACGCCTAGAATTACCAAACCTCCAACTAACTCATTTCCATAAAACCAAGCTTCGGAGAAGTCAGCAAAAGTGCGTCGTATTGACCATTGAAAGGTTTGCGTATTTTCAATTTTAGGTTGTTTTTGCCGCTTCTGAGCGATTGGTGCAACAGAAGGAACCATCCAAGGAAGTTGATGACAGATGGCTGAAACAATCCAGCCAACAAAAGCCATTGTGGTAACGTTGGAAACTGTCCCAGGTACATTTAAAAGGGGCATCAATTGCGCATTCAGCCAATTGGCAAACGGAAAGGTGAAAAGCGCACTCAACAGAGAAATCGTTCCTAATTTTTTCCAGCCAGGACCATAAACGAGCGTTAAAGCTGGCGGCGTGCCGACCACCACAATAAACGTTGGTAACCACAACACTTCTTTTGTAAAAAAGCGTGTAAAATCAAAAACATAAATAGTTAAAAAGAGGGAAAGTAGCTGAGAAGCAAGTACCCAAGGCCAAGCACCAGAACCACCAGCAATTGCAAATCCCTGCCATTTTGAATTTTTTCGATAAAGTTGCCAAGCAATCAGACCGCCGATTAGTAAGAAAAGCGTTGTAAAAAGTCCACCGTAAAATTCCCCTTCCGTGAAGTTCATAACAAAATAGATAAATTTGTAAAATCCCTGCTGATTCACTTTGGTAACTACGTCATTGTAAGGAAAAAAGTTAGACACATGTCGAAAGCCATTCATGATCCAATACAGGAACATTCCCAAAAAAATTTTTACAACAAGAGCTAAAACGGCTTCGTAATTGATCGATTTATTTTTCATATGATCGCTCCAAAAAAAATGACATTTTACTAAGTTTTTGAAATTAGTTTATTTTAGCTACTAAAGCTTTTAGTGCCTCGTTAAAGACATTTGCTGGCGGATTAGTCAATCCAGCGCCAATCATACCAATCCCCGGTTCTTTATGAGCAATAGCAGTATTAATGACAGGCAGCATCCCTGTTTCTAAGACTTTTAAGACATCGATGCCTGAAGGGATCCCCATAAAATCTAAAACAGGAATCGTGACATTGGGATTTTCTTTCGTAGTAATTTCCAGCATTTCTTTTGAATAATTCAATGCTTCTGCCACTGTTCCACCAACTAATGGGACAATTGCTGGTGCAGCTGCCATGGCAAATCCGCCAACACCATACGTTTCTGTAATAGCACTATCGCCCATATCCAAACCAGCATCTTCTTGTGTGTAACCAGCAAACATCGGACCAATCACCCGTTGGGCAGGCCCCGTAAACCAGTGATTTCCGCCAATCCCACTGACACGAATCCCAAATTCGACCCCGTTGCGACACATGGTGGTGACAATTGTACTATCCTCCACATTATGCCCAGCATCTAACGCACATTTAGCGGCGCCCATCCAAGTCGGACCAGAAAAATAGTCAGAACTGCCAAGAAATTCAAATACTTCTTTTAATTGTTCACGAGAAAAATCAGTTTGAACCATGTAAGGTGTTAATGCTTGGACTAACAACGTACTTCCGGCTACATTGCGATTATGGCACTCATCGCCCATATGCAAGGCTTGCGAAAGCATTAAGCGTAAATCAATGCCTTCTGGACAAAAAGTCATGGCATCATGAAGTAATGGACCTAAAACATCGCGCATCCAAATCAGGCGATCCACGACGGATTGATCATTTGCACCAAATCGTAAAACTTTCGCCAATTGTTCACTTAAATTAGTAAAAGCCGTGTTGCCGTACGTTTCATTTTTGATAATATGAACGTACATATTTGGAGAAGTCACGCCAGCCATGGAACCAACGGCATCATGTTCATGACAAGGAGAAAACGTAATCGCGCCAGAACGAGCAACCCGATCGGCATCAGCTAGATCTTTTGCTAATCCTTCAAAAACAAGCGCTCCTTGAACGGCACCTTTCATCGGTCCGCACATATTTTCATAAGTAATGGGTGGCCCAGCATGTAAAATGGTCGTTTCAGTCATATTGGGCATGACATTAATTGCTTTATCAAATCCTACTAAAATAGGTTTTGATTGAATAATGCGGGTAACCGCTTCTTCGTTGGCTTGTTGGATTTTTTCATAAAGTGTTGGATTTTTTAATTGATCCAATAATTTCAATAGCTCTGGGTCACCATTGGCTGGCGGTGCCCAATTTACTTGATGTGAAGGAATCCCTTGTTTTTTCATATCTTCATGAATAAAGTCAATGCCTACATTGATCGTATCTAAAGGCTGTTTAAAAAGATCATTTCTGCTCATGTTCGTTCGCTCCTTTTACAAAAGTTTTGGTGGCTTCGCAAAGTTGATGACTGCTGTCGACAACGAGAACCTCTAAATCTTTTAAAATTTTCCGCTGTTCATGAATATCTTGTGGATCTTCTTCGGTCCCTAAAACATAGCCAATAATGGCTAACTCACGCCCATCTGCTTTTGCTATTGCTTTGGCTTCCTTTAACGCCTCCGCTAACACGCCAACAGGATTTTCGTGAGAACCATAACCTAATTCAAAATCTAACGCTAAAACTGTCACTTCAGGATCTTTGGCTTCTTGAAGAATGCGAGTAATCCGAGAAGTCGGATCGATCATTGGATGTGGGCGGCCTTCTGTGAAACGATCATCACCGAAATCAATCAATGTATGTGCTTGGCTGTGGTCAGGATTTGCTAATTGTCGTTCAGGAATTTTATGAATATTACTATAAACATCATCAGAGACTTCTGTTAAAGCATATAAAAGTTCATCACAAAGAGTGCCACCACAGAACAACCCACGAACAAATTTTTGAGAAGGGGCTTGTTGCTGTTGGATGGCTGTTAACGTTGCGCCTGTCGGATTTTGATAGAGGCTGTTTTCCGCTTCCTGTGTTTGACTAAATTGAATCACTTTTTGAACTGCATCCAGAGAAGAAGTAGCAAAAGTGACGTTGTCTATTTTTCGTTCCGTTTGTTCACTGCCGATAAAATAAATAACAACTGGTTTAGTTGAAACAGCTAATTTTTTTAAAATTTTCTCTGTTACTTCTGGAGCAGGCGGTTTAGAAATAAGCAAAATTGCCTTAGTTTGTTCGTCAGCCATTAAAGCATCCAGTCCGTCAAGCATCATCAGCCCACCAATTTCAGCAGACAAATCACGGCCGCCAGTACCAATTAATTGTGAAATCCCATAACCATATTTATGGATTTGGACACTAACTTCTTGGCTGCCTGTACCAGAAGCGCCGACAATTCCAATATCTCCTGAACGTACCTCGTTAGCAAAACATAACCCGACGCCATTAATAATCGCTGTTCCACAATCAGGGCCCATCACAAACAGTTCTTTTTCGTGTGCTTTTTGTTTTAACGCTAATTCCTCGTCAACCGTCACGTTATCACTAAAGAGCATGACGTGTTTTTGCTGATCTAAAGCTTTATGCGCTTCTCGTGCAGCAAATTTTCCATTGACAGAAATTACAACTAAGTTGGCATCAGGCTCTTCATGAAGGGCTGAATCTAACGTCTTATAGGTTACTTCAGAAGAAGCGGTTTTCTTTTTCTTCGTAAATAACTCGTCGACTTGCTGTAAAATTTCTTCTGAGTCCGCTTGGTCATCAAGATCTAAAACAATTAATAAATCGCCCGTTGTAACATGATCCAAGGCGGGTGTATATAAACCAACATTCCGAATCACTTCAAGATTCATGTCGGTTCCCATCCCAATCATTGCAGTTTTAACTCCAGCCAGTTCATTGGCTCGTGTTGAAATGGTCATTAAAGTAACTGAATCAAAATAGGCGTTCTCTTTAATTACTGTTTGAATTGTCATGATTATTCTCCTCACAAAATAGTTTTAAACCAAAAATAATGCCGCAAAGTATGTCGCTTCCTGAAGTTGAGCCCACCTCCTCTAAAGCTGAAACCGCTTGAGCCATTTCGTTTGTATTTCCACTTTCAATTGATAAAAAAACACGCTGAACTAGTTGAGAAAACCGCTCGTTCACTGCTTCATGGATTTCCGCATAACTGACCGCATTCGTTCGTTCCTTGGCTAGCACAGCCAGCTGTTGGAAATTCGAGGGAAGTTGCTGTAATGCAGAAAAACTAGCAAGTAATCCTGTGATAAAATCATCGCCAGTGGGGGTTAAACCAATCCCCAATCCCAAAATCTTCGTTAAACAATCAAGAGCTATTTTAAAAGATTTTTGCTCCCAAGCCTGTTGAAAATGAATCATTTCTTTTTGAATCTGGGTCCGACTATAAGAATCAAAAAGAAAGGTTGACGACGAAGCAGGAAAAAGCGCTTGCCAAGGATTGAAACGAGTTTGCTGAATATACGTTAAAAAAATAGCTATTTTTGTTTTACTGGGTGTTAAATAAAGTGGCGTTGGTTGCCAAATTTGGGCATCGGCTAGTGTTAATTGTCGTCGGCCTAACCGGATAAACAGGGGCTCAATTTGGACAGGTAAATCAGCGAAATGGCTAAGTTTTTTTTCATCGAGTATAATCGTGTTAGGTGCTATATGTTCGGAATGCGTTGAAATGGTCAAGAGAATTTCTTGGGTGTCTACATGACCATAATTAATAGCGTGCGTAAAACATTGCAAACTAGTCAATGTTTGATGAGGGAGTTTCGATAAAATCGTTTGGTCATAAGCTAAAATTTTTGTCATTCCAACGACCTCCTTTTTAATAGCGCTTTCACAACTTCGTAATAAAAGAATCCAGCACGCTAAACAATTGCTAAAAATGACATTGATTTACAAGTTTGAATGGACAATTTGTACATTGGGAGGATAAATGATGTTAAAAGTGAGTGATTTATTAACGTTAGAAGAATTACCTGGCATTACCTTAGTGGCAGGACATAAAAATCAGGACCAACCGATTTTAAAAGTCAATATTTTAGAAAATCCTGATATTTTAGATTGGCTAACAGCAGGTGAGCTGCTGTTAACGACAGGGTACATATTTAAAGATGATCGGAAATTACAGAAAAATTTTTTGAAAGAACTAGCCAAACACCATTGTGCTGCCTTAGGATTTAAAACCCAACGTTATTTTGAAGAAGTTCCACCAGACCTAATCAAATTAGCAGATGAAATGAACGTTCCTATTTTAGCAATTCCTTACAATTACACCTTTTCACAAATTGCTGATGTGTTGAAAAGTCGTGTCACGTTAGAACAATTTGACATGAATGCGCAAGAAACCGCATTGCATAATAAAATTTACCAAATCTTAGAAACGGGAAGTAGCAGTTTTCATTTGCTGCAGGATCTAGCAGAAACCATTCAAAATCCTGTCTTGTTATTGAATGACCACTTTGAAGGAGTTAATTTTTTTGACTTGCCTAAAAATCCAATTCGTATTTCTAGCATTTTAGAAGATAGACATGAAACCTCAGAGTTCCAAAAACAATTGCTGGAACAAAGTCATCCATTATTACGCTTTTATCAAGAACCGATTCATTTACAGTTGAAACTCCAGAACCAAGTGGTGCCAATTGAAATTTATCCAATTAAAAAGAAAAATGTTATTTTATATTATTTACTCGTCTGGAACACCTTGGCCCCATTACGACCAGTCGACGTGGCTCATTTTAAAATCACAGCTCATTACTTACTTTTACAATTGCAATTGGAATACTCACGGAAATTTGAAGAATACCAACAACGAAACGAATTATTTTTTAAGCTGATTGCGCATGAAAAAAGGGACCAAGCTGTTTTCCAACAATTTCAACAATATTATCGCTTGGCAATAGATAAGCCCTATGCGATTTTGCTAATTTCATTAACCTTAAATGAACGCCAAAGGCAAGAAAGAATGTCTATTTTAGGTAACCAGCTAAACCAAGTTATTTTAGGGGACAAACAAAAAATTGTTTGTATTGAAATTGACAGTTCCTTTGTCTTATTAGTTGAAAATCCACCTGAAAAAGAAGGCGATTATCTGAAAATGATGCAACGCCTAGCACAAAGTAGTATAAATCAGTTAATGAAAGTACAAGAAGATGTGGAACTTTTCCTAACAATAGGACCTAAGATTCAAGGTCTGACCCAGATTCATGAATCTTATCAACAAGCGATTGACGTTTTAGCCTTTCAACGCCAATTCGTTGCAGAAAAACCTGAAATGAGGATTGCTTCCTACGCGAATTTTCATTTTAGACAGACATTGCAACGTTATTTTTTAGCAGAAGGACAAGCAACCCTCAGAAAAAAATATCTTCAACCATTGCTGAAAAGTGATCAACAGCAACATACAGACTTTGTCCATACACTGAATGTCTATTTTCAATCAAAACGAAACTTGTCTCAAACAGCCAAAAAGCTCTTTATTCATCGTAATACTTTGTTACAACGATTGGAGAAAATTGAACAGCTAGTGCTGTTGGATTTTGATAAGGAAGTGGACTTGTTGGCGCTGGAAGTGGCGTTGTTTGTGGGAACTTAAGAAGCAATATAAGTGGTGGTTTTTAATTTAATAGAATATATAAAAGAAACAATTATACAAGAAGGATAATTTAATTAATAAAAAATGGAATCTTTTCATAACCTCAATTTTTTCAAAAAAATAAATCCTTCCCAAAATCTTCAAACACAAACCACTAACTATCTGCTACTATAAAAGAAACAACTATCATTTGGAGGAAGTATGCGTAACAGAAAAATGTGGACAATTATCGTCAGTGGGTTATTTTTAAGTAGTATCATCGCGGGAATTTCAGGAGCGTTTTTAATCATTGAAGGAGAGCTAACGACTCTGCTCTGGGAGGTATTGCCAGCGCAAATGAAGTGGCCAATCCTCTATTATTTTGTCTTGTGTGTGCTAGGAGCGTTGGTATTGAGTTATCTGAAGAAACGCTTCGGGCAAGTACCACAAACGGCGCATGAGGCTCTGACAGAATTGAAGGCGAAACAATCGGTCGATTATTCAGGTGTGTTTAGAAATTTATTGGCCGCCTTGGTAATTTTAATTTTCGGGGCTGGTGTCGGTCCTGAAGCCGCATTGTTGGGAGCAATTATTTCGTTGTCAGTCTGGCAATCTGATAAGTTACGGTACCTTTATTTTCATTATGACGAGCAAGAACAGCAAGCATTTAGGACAAAAATTCAGCGCTTGCTGCATCCGCAACAGTTTGTTCAGCGCTACGATACGATGCTCGCTCCTGCGGATAAAAAGAAACTGAAACAAGTGATGAACGGGTTATTTATTGTGAACGGGTTGGTGGTGTTTACCTTTTTAATGAAATTGGTGGGACACCCATCGTTTATTACGAAGTTAGGAACTGGAAAAATTGAAATGGTTTCGTTATGGCTGATTTTACCCGCTTTATTAACTGCTTTTGTGATTGGTAACGCCTATCAATGGTTGCAAGCTGCTCTGGCTAAACTATGCCAACCTTTTGAAGAAAAGCAAAGCATACTGGTAAGCTTTGGTGCAACCTGTATTTTTCTTTTTGTTATTTTAATGCCAAGATTACTATTTTCAGGACAATCTTTTATGCATTTAGTTCCTAGTTTTGGTAGTCAACAAGCCTGGTATATCTTGGTGATCGCTGCGATAATGAAACTAGTATTTTTACAAGTTTGTTTACAGACAGGTTGGATAGGTGGCGATATTTTTCCCGTCGTTTTTTCAGCTATTTTAATCGGGTTTGCGGTCGCACAATTTTTCCCAACAATTGACTCGCTTTTTGTTGTCGCAATTTTTGCTACGATTTTAACAACCCAGATTTTAGGGACGATTCTTGTACCAGGCATTTTTGTGGGGCTCTTTTTCCCAATCACGCTTTGGCCAATTGTAGTCCTTGTGTTATTTTTACAATGGCTATTGAAAAATAAAATTATTAAGAGTAACTAGAAGATACTAAAAAGAGGGAATAAAATGAACCTAACCCATCAAGACTTCAATCTGTTCAACCGAGAAATCTTCACATTTAAACAACTCAAAGAGCAACAAACACCAGCAGAAATCGATGCTTTAAAGCAAAACTACAAGCAACATTGGGAAAAGTGGAAAGCCTTAAACCTCGCAATCGCCCAAGGTTTACCAACTGAACTCGGCATCACTAAGCCGAAAGTCGAAAGCTGGACCAACGGCTGGAATTTACGCAGTCATTTCTGGGCTGCGTATCGCAGTGAGCAACGTCAAGCGGAAAATGCTTGTTTGGCGTTGTTATTAAATAAAAAGCAATTTCAAGTATATTTGATGTTTCAACATTACAAAAGTGAGGAGCGGGCAGGCTCAGTCGTCGCTTACAATCAATTGCTTAATCGTTTAGAAGCTTGGAGTCAAACCATCGACTGCGAAGGCTATTATATTTGGCCGCAGGAGGAGCATGAACTAGTGGACCATTTGCCTTTAAAAGATTATTTAGCAGATGAAAAACAACGGAAAATTCTAGAAGAGCGGATAGGCAATCGCTCATTTCAGATCGGTAAGTTGTGGTTTGCGACGGAAAAGCTTGAAACGATTGAAGAAAAAAGTTGTCAGGCGCTTCAAGAATTAGCGCCGTTGTATAACGCATTATCTGAAAAATGAACGAAACAACGTCTCTGACCAAGGACCTGGTCAGAGACGTTGTTTGTGTTTTTATTGATTTAAATCTGTTAATAGTAGCTCGTTAGAAACAGCAAAAGTAGTAACTTCTATTAAAGCTGGATCCAAAGTGTATTTTGTAAATGAGGTAGTACTTTCTGGTTGGACATACATGGTTAGATTAGTCACATCATATCCTGACCAATAATGTGTGAAATCAGACAGAGAATTACTTTGACCTAAATGGCCAATTCCCCGAGGAATCATCACTGTTTGGAAGGCGCGATAGAGTTGCATAATCCCTTCAGAGCTATCAAATTCTTGGAGATTGTCAGAATAGTATAACGCACGAATGAAGCGTGACGGCGAAGTGAAGTCTCCTGGGATTCCTAATAGTCCGTAAGAAGTCCCACCTTCAATTGGGTCAAGTGTTGCGCCTGATTTTAAAGTGTAAGGTTCTTTAATAGCGTAGTTGCGCATTCCGATATAGTTTCGTGCATTGGTTAAATGATAATTGTATTCTGGGCTGTTTGTGACTACGCCAATCGAATCATAAATGACGAACGCTCCGTTATCTGTTGGTTGCAAAACGATACTATTATTATTTTTATCATTAATGGTCCAGTGTAAGGTGAAATGAACTTCCCCCAATGAATCAAGTTGGAATTTTTGATCTAACAGGCCGATTTTTTCAAAAGCTACTTTTACTTCGTCAACGCTTTCAAAATTACTCAAAATATAAGCGAGAACTTCTTCTGCAATATGAGGTGTTAAACCACGATCTGCTAAACTTTCAGCAGGTGCTGTTGAAGATTCCATTAAATATTGAATATCACCAGATAAGCCGGCTTCGTTGATACCATCTGTGATAGCAAGACTGACGGTTTTACCATCGTTTGCTGGTTGATCTGTGCCTGACATTGCTAGTCCCATAAAGGCATATTTTGCCGTCCAAGGATTTAGTTGGCTGTTTAGAATTGTACCTTTTGGAAATTGAGCAATTAGAGTAGGGATTTTTGGTGCAATTGGATCTTCGTTGCCAAAAAAGTCAAACGTAAAATCCATCGTACGTCCATAAAAAATATCATTTGTTTTGGAAATAATCTTGATGCCTGTACACATAATAGTTTCCCCCAATTAATGTAAGTTTGTGAAGCCTGTTTACTAGTTAAGCATATCATACTCTAGGAAACAGTGGTGGCTAAATTCCTAAAATATTAGACAATTTTGTCTAAATGAGGTGAAAAAAATTTTTTAGCGATTTCCTTCACAAAACACCTTATTATCTTTCCGAAAATATGATATCTTTAGAATGGAAATTTCATGAAAAGAGGATGCGAATGTTTAAAAAGTACACACAAATGATAAGGGATGAATTTAAAGGGTATGATCAAAAAAAATTGAAAAAAGATTTCTTGGCAGGTTTGACTGTCGCAGCCGTCGCGTTGCCGTTAGCGTTAGCGTTTGGGGTCTCTAGCGGCGCGACTGCAGCAGCTGGCATGATCACGGCGATTATCGCTGGAATTGTGATTGGGAGCCTTTCGGGTGGGTTTTATCAAATTTCAGGACCAACAGGTGCGATGGCAGCTATTTTAATGTCAATTGCGGCAGTGCATGGCATGCAAGGGATTTTGTTGGCCACCTTTTTGGCGGGAATTTTCTTGCTTTTGGCAGGGATTTTGCGTTTAGGGAGCTTGACTTCTTTTATTCCGTCACCGGTCATTACCGGGTTTACTTCAGGAATTGCTATTATTATTGCGTTGGGGCAGCTTGATAATTTCTTTGGGGTTCGTTCAGAAGGCCACAATTTAATTGAGAAAATCAGCAGTTATCGTTCATTGGGCTTTGATTTAAGTATACCAACGACGGTTATGTCGATTTTAGTGGTGCTTGGATTAGTATTCTTTCCGAAAAAGTGGAATGCGATGATACCAGCTTCATTGGTGATGATTATTTTAGCTACGTTAGCAACAGTGGTTTTTCAACTGCCAGTGGCCACTGTAGGGAAAATTCCGACAAGTATTTTTAGTGATACACGTTTGGAACTTGGTTCGCTTCAATTAAGTGCGTTTCAGGATATTTTGGTGCCTTCGATTAGCATTGCTATGTTAGGTATGATTGAAAGTTTGCTTTGTGGCGCTTCGGCTGGTCGCATGACAGGGAAACCATTAGACAGTAATCAGGAACTAGTGGCACAAGGAATTGGCAACTTAATTTTGCCATTTTTCGGTGGCGTACCTGCAACGGCAGCGATTGCCCGCACGAGCGTAGTGATTAAATCTGGTGCGCAAACACGTTTAGCGGGTATTTTTCATGCAGTCTTTTTATTGTTATCGATGTTGCTTTTATCGCCAGTCATGTCTAAAATTCCCATGCCTGCGTTAGCTGGTGTTTTAGTGGTGACAGCGTGGCGAATGAATGAATGGTCGGTGATTAAAGAATTCTTCCAGAAACGTTTCCACACAGCCTTATGTTTATTCTTCTTAACGATGGTAGCGACCGTTATTTTTGACTTGAGTTTAGCGATTGTTTTAGGGGTCTTAGCGGGTTGCCTGTTTTTCATTGCGAAAAGTGCCGTGATTACGATTAATGTCGAGGAAGTTGATTGGTCAAGAATGGGGCTAGTACCGACCGATTGTACGGAAAATTGGGTGGTGATTTATTTGAGTGGCCCGTTATTTTTCATGTCTTCTGAACGATTGAAACAAACGTTACTGCAATTGGAAACAAAAAGTGGTGTAGTATTTTCAATGCGAGGAGTTCCTAGCATTGATAGTACGGCGTTAGATATTTTAGAAGAATTTTGTCTTGCAGCAGAAGGTCGTGGACAACAAGTTCAATTTGCCGCTCTGCAACCAGAAGTTGAAAAAATGATTCGAACCATTCAAGGAAATCAAGAGAAAGAATACCATTTCTCAGTCGCAGAATTTTTACAAACGGTGCATGTTGCAGAACCATAATTCATTTTCAAATGAAATGTTCTATTTTCTATCGCGGGCTTAATGGGTGAAGAAATAAGAAAAATAAGTGGGGACTAAAACGAGTTTCTAGAGGAGTTCCTAAAAAATAATAAAGAGAAAACTTCTCAGTATGAAGTTTTCTCTTTATTATTTTTTTTTGGTTATTTATTGAATTACTTCTAACATAACGTCTTTTTGATCATCCGTAACATTGCCTGCGTAGTTAGGAGTGATTAAAGATATCGAACCATTTTTATTGTTGAATAAGTATAAAGTGCCCGATCTATTTTGTTCATCGTTTGAAGAAATATTAGTTCCTAAAATTAATTCTGTATTTACTTTAACGGTGCGAATACTGTTATCGGCCGCTGAAAATATTCTAATCTCTTTTGTAGGAATTGTATTTATAGATAGCTCATATTTATTAATGGCTTCTTTCACTTGACCATTTTCAGCCCCAAACAATTTAGTTCGGAAGGTAGCAGTTGGTGTTGAATTTAAGTTCTCTAACGTAATTGAAGTTGGCACATTCATTCCTTTAAAATTAAATACGAGTGGATTGTTTAAACTACTAAGATCGACAGCATAAGGTGTTGCTTCTAAAGAATTTGTTTCTTCGACATTTGTAGATACTTCATTTTTAGACTTTGCCGAAGCCTGAGTGGTACTGGCACTTTCTGAAGTTTCTTTTAGTTTATTATTAGAGCTTGTTTCTGTGCTAGAACTGTAATGATTAGTACTGCTTTTCATTGATGTTGTATGATTGGTAGAATTTTCTTGTTCTTTAGGTTCATTCGCTTTTTGAGAACTACAACCTGTTAAAAAAATAACTAAAATAACACAAACTAATTTTTTCATACTATTCCTCCTATAGACGCTATAACTAATTTTATCTTACTTGTTAATATAACAAAAGAAATAATTATTTTATTTTTACGAATGCTCAAATTGTTTAAATCTGTAGTTTTTATACTTATTTTTGTTGCATTTGCAACAAAAATAAGTTAAAGTAATGACAATCATAAAATATTAGCGAAAGGAAGTGTCCTAGTGACAGATATTTTAAGAGAAATTGGCATGATTGCGCGGGCCTTAGATTCAATCAGTAATATCGAATTTAAGGAATTATCTTTAACACGAGGACAATATCTTTATTTGGTCAGGGTCTGTGAAAATCCTGGGATTATCCAAGAAAAGATCGCCGAACTGATTAAAGTTGATCGAACCACAGCGGCGCGGGCGATTAAGCGTTTGGAAGAACAAGGCTTTATTTATCGTCAAGAAGATGCAAGCAACAAAAAAATTAAGCGGATTTATGCCACAGAAAAAGGGAAAAACGTTTATCCAATCATTGTGCGCGAAAATCAACACTCGAATCAAGTTGCTTTGCAAGGTATGTCAGAAGTGGAAATTTCACAATTGGCAGATTACTTAGTCCGGATGCGTAAAAATGTCAGCGAAGATTGGGAATTTGTCAAAAAAGGGAACACTCGAAATTATTAAGGAAAGGACGACTGATTGATGGGAGAAATAAAACAATTAACAATAGAAGATGCACCAGCGTTACAAGAAATCAGCATTGAAACTTATACAGATACTTTCGGACCATATAATACCCCAGAAAATATGCAAGCCTATTTAGTAGAAGCCTACAATTTAGAAAAATTACAAAAGGAATTGGCTAATCCCCACTCTGACTTTTATTTTATCTTTGTCGATAATCAATTAGCTGGCTACATGAAATTAAATCGTGAGACGGCACAAACGGAACCGATGGGGCCAGAAAAGCTCGAGGTTGAGCGATTGTATATTTTGCCTGCGTTTAAAGGAAAGAAGCTGGGGACACAATTGTTAGAACTGGCAGAAGAAAAAGCTCGTGAATTTGGTAAAAAAGCACTGTGGCTAGGTGTCTGGGAACACAATGATGCGGCGCGGGCATTTTATAAAACGATTGGCTACCGCTATTACAGTCAACATTCGTTTTTTATGGGAGACGATGAACAGACGGATTTTATTTTGTTAAAGGAATTATAGCAAGGAAACCTAGAAACAAAGATTTCTGATTTTATCAGAAATCTTTGTTTATTTTTTTGATTAAAATTAAGCATTTTTTTATTTTCAAAATGTTATTTTTAAAAACGTAAAAATTGAAAAAGAAGATTTTGAATCTGTGAAAAGTTGTCGATCTTGTGAGAAAACTCTTTTGTCAGTGTCTTTTTTCAGGATGGCTCTCTTCCTGAAAATCCACTTCAGTTTATCTGTTTCGTGTGTTTTTGATTAAAAAATGTTGTGTTGGATTTCATTTAACTGTATAATTTATTTATGTCATTTTTAATAATAAGCGTATTTTAGCATTTGAAAAGAGAAGTTGTACATAATATGTGAATAAAAAGATTTGTTTCTTATTTTCTAGAGTGAGAGGGCGATATAAAAAAGGTTGCTATTTTTTCGTTCAAAGTGAACAAAGAATCGTTTGTTATTTAGTTGGGGTAACTAATGATTCTTGTTATAAAAAGCGCTTACAATTCGTGTGATGAGAGCAGTACGCATGTTTGTGCAAAAGTGACAAAAAAGAGAAGGCAGGGTGTTTTAATAGAAAAAATTTTTAATAAAAAGGAGAGTTTGTCGTGGAGAAAAATGTGTCTCAAGTAACAGCTCAAGAAGAAACAGCGCTGAAAGCACGTGGCTACAATGAGGATTTGTTGCCAAGTAGCCCGAAACAACGGACAATGGGCGCGCGCAATTTTTTTACATTATGGATGGGTTCGATTCATAATATCCCGAATTATGCAGCAGTGGGCGGCTTTATTTTCTTAGGTTTATCGCCGCTGCAAGTTATGTTGGCAGTTGTGTTAAGCTCATTCATTGTAGCAGCCTTCATGAATTTGAATGGCGTGGCTGGCTCTAAATATGGGATTCCTTTTGCGATGCACTTACAGTCTACTTACGGAAGTCTCGGAGCAAAACTGCCAGGGTTCTTAAGAGGTTGTGTGGCCGCGATTGCTTGGTTTGGTCTGCAAACATTTACAGGATCGCTCGCTTTATTAATTATTCTCGGGAAATTTTGGCCGAACTTTTTACAAATTGGTGGGTCATTCCAGTTTTTTGGTCTCAGGCTACCTGAATTAATGGCGTTTACTCTTTTCTGGCTCTTAAATGTGGCAATAGGTTTCGGTGGTAGCAAAATTTTGAACCGGTTTACCGCCATTTTAAGTCCATTGATTTATGTCGTTATTATTGGATTAACGATTTGGGCCATTCGAGCTGGGGGCGGTTTAACACCAATTTTGTCCTATCAAGTTTCTGGTGCGATTCGTTCAGTCAATCCACTGGTGGCGTATCTGATTATTTTTAACTCGGTTGTGGCCGTTTGGTCAGCGCCTGGCGCGAGTGTAGCGGATTTTACTAAGAATGCGCGCTCGACACGTGCTCAGGTTGTGGGGCAAACAGCAGGTTTAGTTGTTGGTTATGGGATTTTCGCTTTTTCCAGTGTGGTTATTCTGTTAGGTGGTTCGCTGTATTTTGGGATTCAAGAATGGAATATTTTAAACATTATTGATCGTTTAGATAATGTGGCAGTGGTGGTCTTAGCCATGTCGGTTTTCTTATTAACGACTATTTCAACGAATGCAACAGGGAACATCATTCCGGCAGGTTATCAATTGGCGGCGCTATTTCCTAAAAAAATGACGTATAAAAAAGGCGTCATGATTGCCAGTGTTATCAGCTTTCTCATTATGCCTTGGAAACTGATGGAAAACGCCGATAGTATTTTTATTTTTCTGAACGCAATTGGGGCTGTTTTAGGACCAGTCGCTGGCGTGATGATTGCGAATTATTATTTTGTTCAAAAGCAACAAATAGATTTAAATGCTTTATATGTAGATAAACGCAAAAAAGAGGAAGCCAATCCTTTTTACGGATTAAACAAGCCGGCGTATGTCGCTACTATTCTGGCGTTGGTTCTTTCCTTAAGTGGTCAATTTATTCCACAGGTTAAAATCATTGCTGATATTTCGTGGTTTGTGGGCTTTGCCACAGGTTTTGTGCTGTACTTAGTGTTAAAAAAATGGACTTGGGATTCAAAAAAAGTGAAAGAAACAGCTTATCAGGAGGGAAAATAAATGCAAGCAGAGTTAGTGATTAAAAACGGGTTAGTTATTTTAGAAACTGGAGAAGTCATTACGGATGTCGCCGTTCAAGGAGGAAAAATCGTAGCGATCGGGCAAGACTTGTCGGGAGAACGTGTGATTGATGCGACGGGTTTGGTCGTTAGTCCTGGGATGGTGGATGCTCATGTTCATATTACCGATCCTGGTGGTGGTTACCGCGATGAATGGGAAGGGTATGTCACAGGAACGGCCGCTTGTGCCAAAGGGGGCGTGACGACCTTTATGGAAATGCCTTTAAATCAGATTCCAGCAACCGTGGATAAGACCTCTCTTGAGATCAAATACAAGGCAGGAGAAAATAAACTAAAAGTAGATGTAGGGTCATTTGGCGGCGTGGTCCCGACCAACTTGGCTGGTGGGATTCAGGAACTTGATGAAGGAGGCGTTTCCGGCTATAAATGCTTTTTAGGAACGTGCGGCGATCGTTCAATTGAAGGAGATTTTCAAAATGTCGACGATTATTCGCTATATGAAGGAATGAAACAAGTCGCCAAAACTGGCAAAGTGCTAGCAATCCATGCAGAAAATGCGCCAATTACGGATAAATTAGGCGCGTTAGCTTATCAAAATGGCGAAACGACTTTAGCGGCATATGTAGCTACACGTCCTGTGTTTACCGAAGTTGAAGCGATTCAAAAAGCCATTTTATTTGCCAAAGAAACAGGTTGTCGGATTCATATTTGCCATGTGGCTTGTCAAGAAGGCGTGGAAGAAGTTTTAAAAGCCCAAGCAGAAGGGATAGATGTGACTTGTGAAACATGTACGCATTATTTATATTTTACCACGGATGAACTTGATGCCATTGGTCCAGTTGTCAAATGTTCGCCGCCGATTCGTGACGCGGACCAACAAGCCGCCTTATGGAACCACGTGCAAACAGGCGGCATCGCGTTTGTAACCTCTGACCATTCACCTTGTACGCCAGACTTAAAAGATACAACCAATGCTTTTGAAGCTTGGGGCGGCATTTCTGGTGTTCAAAATAACGTCGATGTGTTATTCGATGAAGCCGTCCAAAAACGTGGTTTATCCTTGAAACAATTCGCGGATATGATTGCAGCAAACCCAGCTGACCGTTATCACTTAGCACAAAAGGGCCGCATCAGCATTGGTAAGGATGCCGATTTTGTACTAATTAAACCTAATGCGCCGTATATCTTAAAAGCAGAAGATTTAGAATATCGAAATAAAATTAGTCCTTACATTGGTCGTGAAATTGGGGCCCAAGTGATTCAAACAATTTTAAGAGGCGAAACAATTTACGCACAAGAAACTGGGGTAACCGAGGCGTTTAACGGCGTATTTATCAAAAATTAAACACCTATTTTAGAAATGAAAAAGGACAGAAGCGTGATTGAATTAGCGCCTCTGTCCACGAGTTAGAGGATGTTCGTTGGTTGTTTTGCACAAAAAAAGGCTTAATTTTGTTTGATAAGTACAATGAAGATGACTAGGGAAACGTTTACAATCAGAGTGTAATCAGTCAGGAGGTTTTGTGATGGACTTGGAAAAAGTTTTAAAACAAAGAATCGAAGAGTTGTCAGCAATTGGGAGTGATCCTGCAGGAGGGATGACACGCTTACTTTATACAGATTCGTGGTTGGCAGCACAAAAGTATGTGCAAAGTCAAACTGAGGCGTTTGGACTGGAAACGCAATTTGACGAAGTCGGGAATCTGTTTTGTCGAGTGGCAGGAACGGAATTTCCTCAGGAAACGATTTTAACTGGGTCACATATCGACACAGTAGTTAATGGTGGGACCTTAGATGGTCAATATGGTGTTATTGCTTCCATGACAGCTGTTCAATATTTATTAGACAAATATGGGAAACCACGGCGTTCTTTAGAAGTGCTTTCCATGGCTGAAGAAGAAGGGAGTCGTTTTCCAACGGTTTTCTGGGGAAGCAAAAATGTCGTTGGTGAAGCCAAACGTGAAGAAGTAGTCGATATCTCTGACAACGAAGGCAAAAAGTTTGTTGATGAGATGCATCGCCAAGGCTTTGATTTTCGGCAGGAGCAAACAAGACGTGAGGACATTGAAGCATTTGTCGAAATTCATATTGAACAAGGCAATATTTTAGAGAACGAAAAGCTCCAAGTCGGTGTTGTTCATAGTATTGTAGGGCAACGTCGCTATACGGTTAACTTAAAAGGGCAAGCCAATCATGCAGGCACTACGCCAATGAGTTACCGTCATGATGCGGTGTACGGCTTTGCTAAAATTTGTGCAGAAGCCATTGATCGTGCGAACGAAATTGGGGATCCGTTAGTTTTAACATTCGGCAAAGTCATTCCGAAACCCAATACAGTCAACGTGGTGCCTGGAGAAGTGGAATTTACAATTGACTGCCGTCATACCGACGCTGCTTTTTTACGACATTTTACAGGTGAATTAGAAGAACGGATGAAGACAATTGCTCAAGAATTAGGCTTAACGATTGCGATTGACCGCTGGATGGATGAAGCCCCTGTACCGATGAATCAAGCAATTGTAGAAGTTATTGAACAAAAAGCCAAAGAAGGCAAGTATCAGTATCGTATGATGCATAGTGGCGCTGGGCATGATTCGCAAATTATTGCGCCTCATTACCCGACAGCGATGATATTTGTGCCAAGTATTGGTGGGATTAGTCATAATCCTGCAGAAGCAACGGCATTTCCAGATTTGGTTGAAGGTGTCAAGCTTTTAGCAGATACCTTATATGAATTAGCGTATAAATAAGATAGAAAAGGAAGAATTGTGATGGGTTATAAAAATAATCGAGTTGGTTACCAAAAAGAATTGTTAACATCAAGAGCTGTGATAAAAAAAGACAATTACGCCATTATTCCCCATGATGGTTTGGTGCAAAATGCAGTACCTGGTTTTGAAAATGTCGATATTTCCATTTTGGGATCGCCTAAATTAGGTGCGACATTTGTGGATTACATTGCTACGTTTCATAAAAATGGTCAACAAACAACTGGTTTTGGTGGCGACGGGATTCAAACGTTGGTTTATGTCATTGACGGTCGTTTGCGTGTTTCAGATGGTCAAGAAACTCATGAACTTGAAGCAGGGGGCTACGCCTACTTTACGCCTGAAATGAAAATGTATTTAGCGAATGCACAGGAAGCGGACACGGAAGTTTTCTTATATAAAAAACGCTATCAGCCGTTGGCAGGCCATCAACCTTATAAAGTGGTTGGGTCAATTCATGACCAACAACCAGAAGAATATGAAGGAATGACAGACGTTTTACTATGGAGTTTATTGCCGAAAGAGTTTGACTTTGATATGAATATGCATATCTTATCTTTTGAACCAGGTGCTAGTCATGCCTATATTGAAACGCATGTCCAAGAGCATGGCGCGTATTTAATTAGTGGCCAAGGGATGTACAATTTGGACAACGAATGGTATCCAGTGGAAAAAGGGGACTATATTTTCATGAGTGCCTATGTGCCACAAGCAGCCTATGCGGTTGGCCGTGAAGAACCGCTAATGTACGTTTATTCCAAAGATGCCAATCGTGAACCAGAATTATAAAGAAAAGCCGAATGTAAAGTAATGACCTCGGAACAATAGGATTTGAACACGCAGTGGTGAACGGTAGAGTCCTTCTTCTTGGTAGACGTTACTTTTATTCGGCTATTTTCCTGTTAATTATTTTCCTGAAAGTTCTAGCGCTACCCGTAAGAGTAAACTCGTCTCAGGCTCTTGGATAGAGGTGCCTAATAATTTTTCACATTGATTCATGCGATATTTAATGGTGTTTCTGTGTAGGTAAAGAGCGTTGGCCGTTTTAGTAATTTCGCAATTGAAATCTAAAAAAACTTTCAAGGTTTTTCGTAATTCTTGTAACGTCGGTTCCGTCGGATAGGCCAACTCTTTCAATTGTTGCTGGCAAAAGTATTCAACATCTTCAGTGCCAATCTTTTCAAAAAGTCCAGCTAGGCCTTTGGGATGGAACAATTGCACAGTCGCTGGTTTTTGAGCGTGTAAAGAAGCCTCTAATGTCGAGGAAGCTTCAATATAAGAATTAGGCAAATCTTCTAGGTTTTCATAAGCATTGCCTAAAGCAAAGCGAATGGTAATAGGCAAAGCCTGTTGCAAACGTTCAGCGAGGTTTTGCAAAATCATCAAATGGTCATTTTTTTTAGATTGAAAAATCAAGATACTTTTATTTTGATTTTTTAATTTAAACAAGGCGACATCTGGCAGGATTTCCGGCAATTGTTCTTTGAGCCATTGGAAAATTAGTTGCCCTTCCGCTTGCTGATAACGAATATGGGTTTCATTTTCTGGTTTAGTCACGCCGTAGACAATCGCTAATTGATAATAATCACTGTTGATTAAACGATAATTTTTCCAAAGTTCCAACCAATTTTGATGTTTACTCAGCGCTTCTTGATGTGTATCAAGCAAGCGGTCCAAAAAGTCTGTTTTGAGATGCTCAAAAGATTCAGCAATTTTCTGGTTTTTAAATAACATAAAAGTCAAAACTAAAATGGCCTGATCAATGGCAAATTCAGAAATAGGATAAGGAATCTGTTCAGGAGATAAGACCAATAGATAATAGGGAAAATAATCGTTCACACGAATTGGAAAGCCAGCTACTTGAATGTTTTCTTGTCGCTCATCCTGTAAACGAAAGATTTTCTTTTCTTGTGCCAATTGTTGAAAGTGGTCTTTTGATAATTGTTCGATGAAAAACTCCGCCGATTTTTGATTGCCATAAAAATAATTCGAGTGGGCAATCACCTGTTGCCAAGGACTTAATAAAATAATTGGCGCATTTAAAATTTTCGCAAATTCAGCGATGAAGCGCGTAGCATCAACATCTTGCATTAATAATGTTGAAAAACGCTTTTGTATGTCAAATGCTACAGACATCTGTTCGGTTTTGCTATCACGAAGATAGCCTACAATTTCATGCAACAACCCGCCTAGTGGCTGTGTGCTAGGAATTTTAATCAGGGGCAAATCAACGGCACTGGCATAGGCAACAATTTCTGGTGAAATTTCGTCAAGGAACCGCCCAACTTTGATTCCTAAAGCCGTACACTCTGCTTGTTTTAGCGAGTCAATAAAAGGTTTCAATTTTTCTTGATCATCTTTATAAATCATTGCCGTTGTTAAAATCATGACATTTTTAGGGATAAAATCAGCCACATCAGGTGTTTCCGTGATTTCTACACTTTCCAAGGGCTGTGTTAAGTTTGAGTGAGACGATAATAATTGTAAGTCAGAAAATCTTGGTAAAGCCAAGACCTCAGCTAATATTTTCATCACAACAACCTCCTTTTTTATAGTATATCGAAGAATAAAAAGGAGTACAAAAGATAGTTATTGAATATGTCTAAAAAACAAAGTCAAAATAGTGCAAATTGAACAATGAATTTCTGGGTTTTTCCAAAGATAATAAAAGAGAAGAATTAAAAATGAAGTGAGGGATTACTATGTATCAACAACCAAATTTTGTACGGCGAACAATCATGACGCCGGGACCAGTCGAAGCCCATCCATCGGTACTTCGTCAAATGGGTCAACCAATTTTAGGGCAATTTGATCCAGAATTTCTACAAATTATGGATGAAGTTCGGGAAATGATTAAAGTACCTTTTGCCACAAAGAATCAACAAGCCTTTGCCATTGATGGCACGTCACGTTCAGGCTTGGAAGCGGGGTTATTTGCGTTGATTGAGCCAGGCGACAAAGTGCTTGTGCCTGCGTATGGCCGGTTTGCTTATTTATTAGGTGAAATTTGCGAACGCGCCCGGGCCGAAGTCATTTATTTAGAAAAGGACTGGCTCGCACCGTTTGAACAAACAACGGTGATTGAAGCGATTAAAGAACATCAACCAAAAATTGTTGCGATGGTCCATGGCGAAACGGCGAATGCACAAATGCAACCACTGGATCAAATTGGCGCCTTTTGTCGGGAAAATGAAATTTTCTTCGTAGTAGATATGGTGGCGACTTACGGCGGTGTTGAAACAAAGGTCGATGATTGGAAGATTGATATTGCGGTAGCAGGCACTCAAAAATGTGTCAGCGTACCTTCAGGCCTTTCTTTAATTACCTACAACCAACGTGTAGCCGATTATCTGGCGGGCCGTTACCAAAAAGAGTTAGGGCTTGGCGCGGATGCGCGGAATGAACGGTTCATTCAAAGTAACTACTTGGATTTATCGCAATTAGAAAAATATTGGGGACCAGAGCGCTTAAATCATCATACAGAAGCGACTACAATGATTTATGGGCTACATGAAGGGCTGCGCTTGTTACTTCAAGAAGGCATGGAAAATGTCTACGCACGCCATCGGAAAAACGATCGTATTTTAGTTGAAAGTCTGCAAAAAATGGGCTTAGAAATTTTCGGGAAGTTAGACACAAAAACACCAACAGTCATTCCTGTGGTCATTCCAGAAGGAATTGATGGTGAAAAAGTGCGAAGCTTATTACTGGATCATTTTAAAGTTGAAATTGCCTCTTCCTTCGGTGATTTAAAAGGAAAAATTTGGCGGGTCGGTAATATGGGTTACAGCAGTCGGGAAGACAATGTGTTGCATTTCTTAAGTGCCTTTGAGACTGTATTGAAACACCAAGGTTATCAATTTGAAGGCGGTAGCGGTAGTACTCATGCATTGGCTGAGTATTTAAACTAAAAAAGAAGGTAGGACAAAGGTCACTACGTAAAAAAGCGTAGTGCTTTTGTTCCTTGTGAAACGTTAACCAAAAAAATGATTGGTGGAGGAAAAGAAAATGACAGACAAGACAAAAAGTTCGTTGGCTTATTGGAAAAAAATCGTTATTTTACTATGTATGGGCTGGGTAACAATCTGGATTTATCGTTCCGCGCTTTCTCCCGTTTATCCACAAATTCGCGCGTCTCTAAATGGTAACGCTTCCGATACGGCCCTAGGGTCCATTTCTAGCTTTTATTTTCTCGGTTACGTAGTCATGCAGATTCCTGCAGGCTTCTTGGTAGACAAAATTGGGAAAAAACGTGTATTAATTCCAGGCTTTATCTTGTTTGCGCTGGCAGCATTACTGATTGCCCAAGCCCAAACGATTGGAACAATTTACTTAGGTAGCTTATTGGCAGGCTTAGGATGTGGTTCTTTCTATGGCTCAGCTTACTCGTTGACGTCGCAAAACATTCCTCAAGCCAAAAAAAGTTTTGCAACAGCTATTGTCAACAGTGGTTCAGCAGTTGGTTCAGGTTTAGGGATGATTTTATCTAGTTATTTAGTTGCCCAAAAAGGATTACCTTGGCAAGTGATGATGTACATTTCCGCCTTTATGATTATTTGTATGTTAGTGGCTTTTCAAGTGATTATTCGTAATCATAAAGAAGACATGGCCTTGATTCAGCCAACCGTTGTTGATGAAAAAGATAACGGAGCGGTAAAAGAAAAAGTGCCCTTTAAAAAACTGTTTGCGCCACATATGCTATTTGCGTATATTTTATATTTTGGCACTTGTTATGCATATTATATGATTGTGACTTGGTTACCTAATTTTTTAAGTACCGAACGTGGTTTCCAAGGAGCGGCAATTGGATTGTCCTCTTCGCTGGTCGCATTTGCCTCTATTCCAGGAGCGTTATTTTTTAGTCGGTTGGCGGATAAGTACATGCATAAAAAAGTTCAATTCATCGTTGTTTTAGAATTTTTAGCAACAGCTATGCTCTTGTTAACTGTACAAGTAAGTAATGCGACGTTGTTATTAATTGCTTTAATTATGTATGGGTTCTTAGGAAAATTAGCTGTAGAACCGATTATTATTTCTTGGCTAGGTGAAAATGCACCAAAAATTGGAATTGGCACTACTTTGGGCGTGTTTAACTTTTTCGGCATGATGTCATCTGTGATTGCCCCAGCTTTAACTGGGAAAATTTCTGACACAACGGGTTCGAAAGTCATGGGCTTTTATATCGCCGTCGTGATTTTACTAATTGGCACGATTCTTTTTATGCTTGTCAATTTAAAAAAACGCAGGGCAGATTCGTCTAATAAATAAAAAAACAACGCAAACTTATCTTTCGCTGAATAAGTTTGCGTTGTTTTACTTTTTGACAATCATATTAATCGCTTGTGCTAATCGCTCTTCTTGTTCTTTAGGATCTTTTTCAGGATTTTCAAAGCAATGCTTTAAATTTTCCGCAACAATCATCCCCATTACGCGATCAATACTAGAACGGACCGCACTCAACTGAGTGATAACATCGATACATTCTTTTTCTTCATCAATCATTTTTTGAATCCCGCGAATTTGTCCTTCTGTGCGGCGTAAACGATTCAGCACTTTCTTTTTTTCTTCAGTCATTTTACCCCTCCTTAAGAGTAGTGATTGGTTTAAAATATACCTACACGAGGTATTTTTGTCAACTATCTTTTCTTTGAATCTAAAAATGGCAGAAATCTCTTCAGTTGACAAGTCTAACTTTTTCATGTTAAATATACCCCATAAGGTATATAAGAGAAGGAGAAAAAGATGTTATTTCAATTGTTTAAAAAAACGCCAAGTATTTCAACAAAGGAATTGCAGTCACGTTTATCTAAAGAGATAACGTTATTAGATGTCCGGACACCTAGCGAATACCGCGCAGGGCATATTCCACAAGCGATTAATGTCCCACTTAACAAAATTCCCGCCTACAACAAATCCGCTAACGAAGTCTATGTGATTTGCCAGTCCGGCATGCGCAGCAAAAATGCGGCCAAAATTTTAGCGAGAAAAAACTATCACGTGATTAACGTTCGTGGCGGGATGTCCCAATGGTCTGGTCAAATTAAAGGAGGAAAATAAATGAAAATTGTAATTATCGGAGGCGTGGCTGGTGGTATGTCAGCAGCGACACGTTTACGTCGCTTAATGGAAGATGCTGAAATTGTTGTCATGGAAAAAGGCCCTTTTGTTTCATTTGCAAACTGTGGTTTGCCTTACTACGTTTCTGGCGAAATCGCAGAAAGAGAGCAACTGCTTGTTCAAACACCCGAAGCGTTAAAGGCACGGTTTAATTTAGATGTTCGTCCTCACCATGAAGTCGTGGCGATTGATCCAATAGAAAAAGTGATCACAGTGAAACATGAAACAGAAATTTTAACAGAACACTATGACAAATTAATTTTATCACCAGGGGCGAAACCTTTTGTGCCACCAATTACAGGATTGGCAGAAGCCAAAAATGTTTTTTCATTAAGAAATGTTCCTGATTTAGATCAAATTATGACAGCCTTGACACCAGAAACAAAACGAGCCGTCGTGATTGGCGCAGGCTTCATTGGCTTGGAAATGGCAGAAAACTTGCAAAAACGCGGATTAGAAGTCACTCTCGTGGAAAAAGCACCCCATGTTTTACCGCCATTAGACGAAGAAATGGCCGCTTTTGTCAAAGCTGAATTAAGCAAAAACAATGTTCAAGTAATTACGGGACAATCTGCGGTTGCTTTTGAAGAAGAAGGGCAAGTGATTCGCTTAGAAGACGGTCAAACATTAGCTTCTGATTTAACCATTTTGTCGGTGGGGGTCCAACCAGAAAATACCTTAGCAGTTGAAGCAGGTGTAGCAACTGGTTTACGTGGCGGTATTGTTGTTGATGAACACTATCAAACGAATCAACCCGATATTTATGCGGTTGGGGATGCTATTGTAGTGAAACAACAAATCACTCAAGAAGATGCGCTGATTTCTTTAGCTTCTCCCGCCAATCGCCAAGGACGTCAAGTAGCGGATGTGATTGCTGGGTTAGAGAGAAAAAATCAAGGAAGCATTGGGACCGCCATTGTGCGAGTCTTTGATTTAACCGCTGCTTCAACTGGTTTAAGCGAACGGGCTGCTAAAGCTGCTGGACTAACAACAGCTGTTGTGCATATCAGTGGAAAAGACCATGCGGGGTATTATCCTGGCGCAACAGATCTTCAGTTAAAATTAGTTTTCCATCCTACGACAGGGGAAATTTATGGCGCACAAGGAATTGGGGCAAAGGGCGTAGATAAGCGGATTGATATTCTTGCGACCGCTATTAAAGGACAGTTAACTATTTTTGATTTGCCTGAATTAGAGTTTACCTATGCGCCGCCGTTTGGTTCAGCGAAAGATCCTGTGAACATGTTAGGCTATGCAGCGATGAACCTTGTAGAAGGATTGAGTGAAAACGTTCAATGGTATGAGTTATCCAACGAATTAGCTAATGGAGCTGTTTTATTAGATGTCCGTAATCCCGCCGAACGAGCCAATGGTCAATTTAAAAATGCTGTGTCTATTCCTTTAAATGAGTTAAGAGAACGTTTGGAGGAATTAGACAAGTCAACGAAGTACATTGTTAGTTGTCACAGCGGTTTGCGTAGTTATATTGC
The DNA here is from genome assembly GCF_050554855.1 of Enterococcus sp. DIV0712. Lineage (NCBI taxonomy): Bacteria > Bacillati > Bacillota > Bacilli > Lactobacillales > Enterococcaceae > Enterococcus > Enterococcus sp. DIV0712. The sequence goes on along the minus strand of NZ_CP187333.1, from coordinate 2,406,826 downwards.
AGAACGGATGCTAAAACAAGCAGGCATCTCAGCCAAAAATTTAGATGGTGCTTTTGCGCTATATAGAATGGTAAAACCGGAGGAACTAGAAAATGTATAACACGATTGGCATGCCTGAATTTTATCAGGAAGCAAAACGAAAAAAAATACCGATTATTGATGTACGAGAAGAAATGGAATATCAACTGGGGCATGTCCCTCAGGCCATCAACTTACCTTTAAGTACTTTAACCGAAAATTATCAGCAATTAGATAAAAACCAACCCTATTATCTGATTTGTCAAATGGGATCGCGCTCCGCACAAGCGTGTGCGTTTCTCAGTCAACAAGGGTATCAAGTAACCAATGTTCTAGGCGGTACATCTGGCTGGTTGGGTCAATTAGAACAATAAAATAACAAAAAACGTTTATCCTTTTACACAGGATAAACGTTTTTTTGTTAAATAAAGATGTGTCAAAACTGTAAGAGGAATGATAGGAAGATGAAGGGACCAGTTTTTTTATTCATTATATACTAAATAAAATGACAAACTCGTCAACAGAAATCAAGGAGGAACAAATAAATGAAAAAGTCAGGCCAGAAGAAGCGAAATAAAAAAGTGTGGTTCGGTATTGGTGCCGCAGTGGTCGTCGTCGGATTTATCGGAGCAAAAACAGTTTTTTCTTCAAAAGAAGTTGAACCTGAATACACAACGTATACCATTACAGAAATGGCCTCATTAAAATTAGATGGTCAAGTGAGTTTTCTAGATACTCGGGATATTTTCTTTGATCCTTCTTTAGGAAAAATTGCCGAAATAAATGTTGAAAATGGTAAAGAAGTCAAGAAAGATAGTCCATTGTTAACGTACAATAACTCAGACATCCAAGCCACAGAAACAGAACAAGCGAATGCCGTTAATCGGAACAATCTTCAAGTCCAACAAGCACAAGAGAACGTTAACTTAGCCACTCAAAAATACAATGAAGCCTTAAACAAAGTTGCTGCAGCCAAGCAAAAATTAAACACCGCAAAAGAGGCTGAAGAGAAAGAAACACTAAATGCGGAAATTCAGCAATTGAATGAAGCTGTTAGTGCTGCGAATAGTGAAGTCGCCCAAGCTAACCAAGCCCTTCAATTAGCCAACAGTGATGCCGTCGGAGCAGCAAACACGCTTGAACAAACACGTGGCAAAGTCAACACAGTCGTTACAGCACCAATTGATGGCCAAGTCACTGTTGATGCTAGTGCCATGAGTAGTACCGATAAACCAGTCATTAAAATTGCAACACAAAAGAAAAATATTCAAGGAAAAGTAACCGAGTATGATTACGATAAATTACAGACAGGGGAAGAAGTAACAGTGACGACCGTTGGTTCAGGCAAATCAGCGCCAGGCAAAATTGTTTCCATTGCGCAAACCCCAATAGCTAAAAATGAAGGCAATCCAGTAGTGAGTTATCAATTTACAGTAGAAGGTGATTTTCCTTGGGCAGAAGGCTTGTCTACTAGCATCGCTGTGCCGCAAAAGCAAATGATTATACCGACAGCAGCAATCCAAAAAGAAGGCGAAAAAGAATTTGTCTATGTTTACAAAGCGGGCAAAGCGAAAAAAACACCGATTGAAACAGAAACAAATTTAGGTCGTAAAGTTGTCAAAAGTGGCTTGAACTGGAAAGACCAAGTGATTGCCAATCCCAATAAAGAATTAAAAGATAATCAAGATGTTCAGGTAGCTGCCAATGATTAAGCTAGCCCATATTCATAAATATTATTATTCCGAAGAAGAAACACTGCATGTGTTAGATGATATTAACCTCCAAGTAGACGCTGGAGAATTTTTAGCGATTATGGGTCCTTCTGGTTCTGGGAAATCGACTTTGATTAATTTGCTAGGCTTTATTGATAAAAAGTTTGAAGGAACGTATTTATTTGAAGACCGTGAAATTGGCGACTTCTCTGATAAGGAACTATCCCGAATTAGAAATGAAGCAGTCGGCTTTGTCTTTCAGAATTTTAGTTTAATTGAAACACTAACAGTTGAAGAAAACATTGAATTGCCTCTTTTATATAGTGGGTTAACCCCAAAAGAAGCCAAAGATCGTGTCCACGAAGTTCTGACAAAAGTCGGCTTGCCAGATAAAGGCAAGAAGCATCCAAAACAACTTTCGGGCGGACAACAACAACGTGTGGCCATTGCACGTGCGATTGTCAATCGGCCAAGTTTTATTATTGCAGATGAACCAACTGGGGCTTTAGATAGTAAAACATCGGAAGGAATTTTAACGCTCTTTCAGCAATTAAACAATGAAGGAGTCACCATTATTTTAGTGACACATGATGAAGAAACAATTGAATACTGCAATCGTTTGATTAAAGTTCGTGATGGAAAGATTTTAGAGGAGGTGCTGACATGAAACGTTCAATTATTTGGAAAACCGCCTTCCGTTCCATTTTGAAAAATAAGCGACGCAGCTTGTTAACGATGCTAGGGATTGTCATCGGGATCGCTTCGGTGATTACCATCGTGGCTATCGGTAACGGCTTTAAAGAAGACATGGTCGATAAATTATCCGCTGAAAAACAAAAAGAAAACGTGAAAAAGATTTCTTTTTCAGCTTACAACACTTCGGATATGTTTAGTGACCAAGCGATGTTTACCGACAATGATTTAGGGGTCGTGCGCATGGTTCCTGGCGTAGAAAAAATTGATTTTGATCAAAGAGAAGTTGATGGAGCCCAAAAAGGTACACTGAATTTTCAAGCAGGACCGAAAAATCTTTCTGTAACCTATGAACTTGCCGACAAAACCACCAAAGAATTGTTGGCGGGACGCCAACTGAATGATGGAGACAATGCAAAACTGGATAAAACAGTGGTGGTGGATGAACTGGTTGCCAAAGAGCTCTACCAAGACCCAACTGCAGCAGTTAATCGAACTTTCCCATATAAAGAGCAACTTTTTACCATTGTTGGCGTGACAACCAATACCAGCGGTGCCATTGGTCCAGGTAATGATGACTCATTGCTTTATTTTCCCAAAAAGACCTATGAACATTATTTCGGCAAGCTAAAAGATACATCTACATTGAAGCTAACAGTAGCACCTGGCTATCAACCAGATCAAGTATTGAAAGAAACAATAAAAACTCTCTCTCAACAAGGAACCATGAAAAACAGCGGGACGTATCAAGAATATAATGTTAAAGATACCATCAAAGAAATGGGCTCTTTATTAAATAATTTAACCTTGTTTATTTCCGCAATTGCGGCTATTTCACTGGTAATTGCTGGGGTCGGCGTTATGAATATGATGTACATTTCGGTCTCAGAACGGATTAAGGAAATTGGTATCCGACGTGCATTGGGCGGGACAGCCAGTGATATTAAAAAGCAATTCTTAACAGAAGGGATTGCCTTGACCTTAATCGGCGGAATTACTGGTTATCTTTTAGGAATGATTATTGCCTACTTAGCCTCAATGGCACTACCGTTTTCTGTTCGACCAGATTTAATGACCGTTTCATTAGCCATTGGGATTTCTGTCTTTATCGGGGTTGTATTTAGCTATTTCCCTGCCTCGGCAGCTTCAAAAAAAGACTTAATCGATATTATGAAATAAATATAAATAGCAAAGAAACAGCCATTTTTGGCTGTTTTTTTTAGTGAAAGTAGAAAAAAATCCAAAGATTTCAAGAGAAAGTAGCTAACAAACGTCAAAAGGTTGGTAGCTAATACCAACCTTTTGACGTTTGTCAGCTAAATAAAAAAGAAAAAAATTAAAAAAATAGCACGTTGAGGATTAAATAACAAACATTTTTTAAATAAGACTATTGGAAATCCTTTATAAATCGGGGATTACAGGAATGACTGTTAATGACTGATTTGCTTGTAAATTTCTAAATTTTAATTCGAAAAATTTCCAGTATACTAAATATATCAAAACAAAACACGAAAATTGAGAAAATTTTGAACCAAAAAAGAATTAAGGAGGAATCAAGAATGAAAATAATGGTCATCACAAAAAATATTTTATCAGAAACTGCTTTTCAAAACCGCTTACAGCATTTAGATCACCAAGTTTTTTGTACGACGTGTCTGATTGGTGAAATTAAGGAAAGTCATTTGTTTTATCGAAAATTTGATGCCATCATTCTCAGCGAAACGATTCCTCGCAAAGAACAATATTTATATCTAAAGGAATTAGCCAGAGTTAAAACGCCGTTGTTTCTTCGCTCGGAAGACATTCCTACCTCGGAAGAATTGAGCATTAGCTATCAATATGGCATTCTCAATTGGTTACGATTGGATGCGACTTTGGATACATTAAGAGAAAATCTCCTTTTGGCAGAATTAAATAAACCCATCCAACGAGAAGATGAAAAGTTAGATGTAGAGGGGATAAAGCTAACAGCCGCAGAACGTGCACTACTGGCTGTCTTGTATAGTACGCCAAAAGAACACTTACCAATGGAGCGCCTGTGTAAATTAATATATGACACAGAAGAAACAGCCAATAATCGAAAAAAAATGACCAAACAGCTGACAAAATTAAATAAAAAAATTCAAGTAGGGGGCTTTAAAAAACAAGGTATCCAAAATACACGTTATAAAGGCTACAAACTGCATCCGCAGTTGCTTCCTTACATTGGCGAATTATTTACTTAAATTAGAGAAGCACTTGACGAATGAGAATCACCATCACAGGATGCCCCTTAAAAACCATGCTATACTAATACTGAATAGTATAGGAGGTGGGTCTGTATGAAAGACGGACTATATTGGGTACAACAATTAAAAGAACAGAAAGTAAGTCACACAGAACTCTTAAAGGATATTGAGAAAAAAGTCCAAAAGTTAAATCCAAAGATCAATGGCTTTGTAACCTTTGACAGCCAAAAAGCAGAAGCAACTTATCAAAAAAATAAACAGCAGGACACACTATTTGCTGGTTTGCCATTTCCTTTGAAAATGTTAGGCCAAGAAAAAGCGGGGTGGTCAGCAACGGCCGGCTCGCAACTTTTTAAAAATAGTACTGCAACAACGACCTCTAACTTTGTCAAACAAGCAGAAACGATTGGCTTGATGCCTTTAGGACAAACCAACGCTCCAGAGTTTGGCTTTAAAAATATTACGGACCCTGCGCTTTACGGGCCAGCCCGCAATCCTTGGAACCTGGAACATTCGCCAGGCGGTTCCAGTGGCGGCGCTGCCGCAGTTGTCGCTAGCGGGATTGTTCCTATCGCCGGCGCTAGCGATGGCGGTGGCTCCATCCGAATTCCCGCCTCTTTTAGTGGCTTAATTGGCTTAAAACCTAGCCGTGGCTCCATGCCTGTCGGCCCAGAAGGCTGGCGAGGCTGGCAAGGTGCCTCGATTGACTTTGCGTTGACTATTTCTATGAGAGACACCAAAGCGTTATTTTATGGCCTACGTGGTAGCCACAGTGGCGCCCCATACCAAGCGCCCTTGGCAGAATGGCAAACACACCCTAAAAAACAACGGCTAAAAATTGCTCTGTGTACCGCTTCGCCTATCGGCTCAATGATTTCGCCAGAAGCAACACTAGCGGCGAAACAAGCGGCTGATTTTCTGGCAGCCGCTGGTCATGAAATCATTGAGATTCCTTATCCAGTCGATGGTGCAGCGCTGATTCGCTCCTATTATCAAATGAACGGCGCAGAAACTACAGCAATGATGAACAGCATTCAACAGGGGCTCGGGCGCCCAATTCGTAAAGAAGAAATCGAACCTTTTTCATGGACCATGCATCAATTTGGCCAAAAGATTCCAGCAGCCACCTATGTTCATTCATTACAGTTGTGGGATCAAGCAGCAGTAACGATGGAAGAACTTTTTCAAAAATTTGATCTGTTTTTATCACCAACAACGGCTTTTTCAGCACCAAAAATTAACGAAGATTTGCAAAGTGAGCACATTCGTCAACGAATGGAGCAAGCAGCAGAATTAACAGAAGCAGAGTTAGCTGAATTAATCTATGATTATTTTGATAAAAGTTTACAGCTAACACCGTATACTCAACTAGCGAACTTGACAGGACAACCAGCCATCAGCTTGCCCACACATGTTACGGCAACGGGGTTACCCTTAGGCATTCAATTGCTGGCTGCTCGTGGACGTGAAGATCTCTTATTCCAAGTAGGCGAACAGTTTGAGCAAGAAGGTAAATTTAAATTACCAGAAAGTTACCGCTAAATAGGGTGTTATTGTGACCAAATTTCAGATAAAATAGACACAAGACAAAAAACTGAGGTGGAAAAATGCTGTACGTAGTGAGACATGGTGAAACAGATTATAATGTGGCCCGTAGAATTTGTGGTCATGCGGAAGCGCAATTGACCGAAAAAGGCTATCAACAAGCGGAATTGGTAGCTGAAAAAATTGCCAAACAAGGAATTCAAATCGACCGTTTACTGGCGTCCCCTTTAAAACGGGCGCAAGAAACAGCACGTAAAATTGCGGAACGAAATCAATTGACGACTGAAACAGAACCTCGTTTAATTGAGATGAATTTTGGCATTTATGATGGTGAACCGATTGAAACAACGGCTTTCCAAGAAAATCGTTCTGAGATTTCCTTGCCGTTTCCAGAAGGGGAATCAGTCCTAGATGTCGCGGGTCGAATTTATCCCCTGATTGAGGAAGCCTTGGCTTCAGAGGAAACTTACCTATTTGTTTGCCACAATGCGGTTATGCGAGTCATTGATAACTACTTCAATGGTAAAAAAATCCAAGATTTCTTGGACTTTCATTGTGAAAATACACAACTTGTACAATACGGAGAATAAAAATCAAGTCTTTAATCTTTTGGTTAAAGACTTGATTTTTTTTATGGTAAATAAGAAACCGCTTCCGTTTTAATGTATAATAAATTAACTTTTGGATCAAAAAAGAAATGGGGAAAAGACTATGAGAATTGATAATATTCATCAAGCGTTAAAACAGTTTCACGTACAAAATCCAAGTAGCAAAGAAACCTTGTTGCCCGCAACGGCTTCGCAATTAAGTCAGACCTCTGGCTATACCCGAACCGCTGTTAGTGAAGAGCTTTCAGAATTAGTGAGAAAAGACCAAGTCGTTAAAGTTAAATCAAGACCGGTGTTATTTTTTGATAAAGACTACTTAGAGGAACAGTTTCCTTTTTTTAAAAGTAGCACGTGCTACGATTCCCTCGCTTCGCTGCAAGAGGACATTTATCAACAGACAGAACAGATACATAAGAAAAAGCAGCTACTGAAAATGAATCCATTTGCGAACGTAATTGGTTTTGATGGGAGCTTAGCAGACGCCATCAAGAAGTTGAAAGCCGCTATTTTATATCCGCCTAACGGCTTGAATATTTTACTTACTGGAGAATCTGGGGTGGGGAAAACCTTAATTGCAGAACAATTACACCAATTTTATCAAGTTAAAATGAACCAAGAAGTCCCGTTTATTTATTTTAATTGTGCAGAATATTTCAACAATCCAGAATTATTAACTTCGCATCTGTTTGGCTATAAAAAAGGCAGTTTTACTGGTGCCGTCAATGACCAAAAAGGCTTAGTGGAGTTGGCAGATGGCGGTTTTTTATTTTTAGATGAAGTCCATCGATTAACGAGCGAAGGCCAAGAAAAATTGTTTACAGTTTTGGATAAAGGGTATTTTACACGGATGGGCGAAGCCGAAAAACAAAGAAATGTATCGATAAAATTTATTTTTGCAACAACCGAAGCAGTCAATCAACATTTTTTGAAAACGTTTTTAAGAAGGATCCCTGTGACATTAGCCATTCCAGCTTTAGCCGAGCGCTCTTTGAAAGAAAAAATTCAATTGATTTTGTCCTTTTTCTTAGAAGAAAGTCAACGGATTCAAAAGAATATCCACATTCGTTATGAGGCGTTGAAACAATTAACGTTTACTCATTTTGAAGCCAACGTTGGTGAATTGAAAGCGGCGATTCAATTTATGAGCGCACAAGCCTATTTAGAAGTGTTCGACCAATTAACGGAAACTATTTGCATTGAAGCAAACGAGGGGACAGTCAAAGAGCAACCTGATGTAGAAAGTCTGCTGGCTTTTAATGAGTGGATACCTAACGATGGCCTCACGATTCAATACAACCATTTTTATTTAAGCAGTCAAGAGTTACTTAAATCAGAAAGTCTGAAAAATGATCGTTTTTATAATTTTCTATTGAAAGAATATGCGGATTTGAAAAAATTAACTCTTTCGACAGAGGATGCGCTAGCAATCATGCAAAACAAAGTCGAGCAACTTTATGATATGGATATTTTTGCTCAAGAACCGCTAGCCATAGAGGCCATTGACGAAACATTGCAGCCAAAAATTCAAGAAGCCATTGTCTTTTTTGAACAATTAATCCAAGAAAAATTGACAGAGGATTTCCAGAATATTTTAATTGTCCACCTTTATTCTGCTGTTTTTTATTCTGCACAAATGAATGAAACATTTTATTCAGATACCAAAAATATCTATTCTGGCAAAGTCACCCAATATCAAGCTGCTAAGACCATGGTGGACTTTTTACAAACGTTGTTTGGGATTTCTTTTGCTGATACGGAAATCCTCTTTTTCGATCTATTTATTCGTAAAGTCACAGCTAAAAAAAGAGCGCACTCAGTTGAAGAAAACTGTGGCGTTATCGTCGTTGCACATGGTGCCGCAACGGCCAGCAGCATGGTTGAGTACACCAACCTTCTGTTCTCAACAACGGTCATGCGTGCAGTTGATATGCCGATTAATCAATCAGTGGAAGAAACATTAGAAAAAGTCCGTACAATTGTAAAGCAAAATCAGTATAAAAAAATTATTTTAATGGTGGACATCGGTTCCCTGGTTTACTTTGGTAATGCTATCAGTCAAACGTTTCAAATGGAAGTGCTGCTAATTAGCAATATCAATCTCTTAACATTGCTAGAAGTGGCCCGAGAAGTCATTTATGAATCGACGGCGTTTGAGTATCTATTACCAGTCTTAAAAGAAAAAAATCATCGCGCCTTGATTTGCAGTAAAGGTCGCTTCAACGAGGCAAAAGTTCTCATTATTTCCTGTCTAACTGGCATGGGGACTGCTATTAAAATTGAACAGTTGTTACTAAAAACTTTTCCCAATGAATTACTAACGAATGTACGCATCATTACTTTAGAGAAAAGAGAAGTGGAAGACATTGATCGCTTGCATTCTTTTGTTCGGAAAGAAGAGAAAATCGTTGGCATCATTGGCACCGTAAAGACAGAAGTGCCAGATATTCCGTTTATTTCTTTACAAGATTTACTATCGAAGCGGGGCATTCAGCTAGTTTTCGAATTATTAGGCCATCATTTAGAAGAAAAACAAAACCAAGAGTTACTAAAAAAAGTTTCAGCTAAATATATTCAAGGATTATCAATCGAAGCTATTACAGACTTACTAACGGTTTTGAATCCTACAACCATTTCGATCGAATTAGCTAAGATTTATTCAGATATTTGCTTACAAACTAAAATAAAAAGTGACGAAAAGATTTTACTTCGTTTTATCATTCATTGTGCTTGTATGTTAGAACGGCAATTGCTAAATCCAGAATATGACCCGACAGCTTATGAAGTGTCATACCGAGAGTTGCCAGAAGCAGTATCTGTCATAAAAATGGCGTTTCGACCGCTTGAAGTGTCCTATAATCTGTTGATTCCACCTTTGGAAGTGCGCTATATTTATGAATTGCTCTTTGAAAAGGCTTAATTCAAACGGAAATGAAAGTTGGCACACTTATTGCTTTTAATAAAATGATTAATTAGCAAAGGAGTTTGTTTATGGAAAATGAACCAATTTTACTTTTAACACACAATGGTTGGGGCTTGGAATTAGTCAAAAGCGTCCAGATGATTGTTGGAGAAGTCACAAATGTACATGAAGTTGCATTACAAGCAGAGGATTCACTGGGGGATTATTTAGAACGAGTCACAGAAAAAATTGACCAATTAACGTGGCACAACCAGTTGCTAATTTTAACAGATGTTAAAGGCGGCACACCTAGTAACGTTGCATTACGTTTATCAAAAGATTATGACCTCCTGATTGTGTCAGGATTATGCACATCGTTATTATTAGAATCCGTCATGAAACAAAGTGGTCCTGGATTTCGTTTACAAGATGCAGAGATGATTCAACAAGCAGCAGTAGACAGTTGTCAAATTTTAGAAATTCCAAAATAAGAAAGTACAGGTGAACAGAATGTCAAAAATCGTATTAACAAGAGTCGATAGCCGTTTAATCCATGGACAAGTAGTGACTAAATGGTTACAACAATCAGGTGCAAATGAAATTTTGGTAGTGAGTGATGAACTAGAGCAAGATGAATTTTTACAAAGTATTTATTTAATGGCGGCGCCTCCAGGGGTTTCTGTAGTAATTAAAGGGATTGAAAGTGCCAAAGAATATTGGAAATCGCAAGAAAAGGAAGAGAAAAAGGTGTTATTTTTAGTGCCAGATTTAACGACCTTAAAAGCGATGGTGGACCAAGAAATTATTAAAGAGGAGATTCAAGTTGGTGGCTTAGGTGGCGGACCAAATCGGAAAAATGTTTTAAAAAATATCAATTTATCTGAAGAAGATGTTGCAATTTTGACTGAACTTTTAACGAAGGGCATCCATGTTTTCTTCCAAGCGATTCCCGAAGAAAATCCCCTACCAATTCAAAAATTAATTGAAAAATATCAATCACTATAATCAGAGAAAAAGGAGAGAATCATATGGGCGTTTTAGGTGTTTCAATTATTATGGGACTTTATTATTGGTTTGCACGTTTGCGTTTTGGGTACACATTTTCAGGCATGCTGTCTCAGCCATTAGGTGCAGCGTTGGTGGCTGGTTTAGCAACAGGAAAACTTAGTGAAGCAATGGTTGTAGGTGCGGGGATTCAACTTGTTTATCTAGGAGTCACCTCCACACCGGGCGGCAATGTGCCTAGTGATCCGGCTTTAGCTTCAGCAATTGCGATTCCAATTGCTTTAGGTGTGGGAATGAATGCCGAGGCGGCTGTTGCACTAGCTGTTCCTTTTGGTGTGTTAGGCGTCTTTATGGATCAATTACGGCGGACCATCAATGCGACGTGGGTGCATATGGCTGATAAATATGCAGAAGAGTTAAATTATGGAGGGATTTACCGAGCTGCGTTTGTTTATCCAGCTTTAGCGGGATTTTTAATTCGCTTTCCTTTGGTTTTTGCGGCGAATTTTTTTGGTCAATCCGTGGTGAATAAAGTCTTAGAAGTTATCCCAGCATGGTTGATGCACGGCTTTGAAGTAATGGGTGGTATTTTACCAGCGTTAGGCTTCGCCTTAACAATTATGGTAATTGGCAAGAAAAATTTGATTCCTTATTTTTTAATTGGTTTTGTTGCAGTAGTATATTTTGGCGCAGAAGTTATGGCCGTCGCTATTTTAGGAATCTGTATTGCCTTTTTAGTTAGAAACAAGGCATTGAGTGAGGAGGCAGCATAATGGAACAAATGACACAAGCAAATGAACAACAATTGGAACAGAAAAAAATTACTAAAAAAGAATTATCCAAAGCCTTTTGGATTTATCAACTAGGCTGTGAATTATCAAATTCTTATGAACGTCTTCAAAGTTTAGTTTTTTGTGCATCGATGATTCCTGCAATTAAAAAACTTTACGCAGACGATGAAGAACAACAAAGAGAAGCTCTGAAACGTCATTTGAATTTTTTTAATACTGAAGGAACAGTAGGAGCTTCCATTCAAGGGATTGCAATTGCTATGGAGGAAGAAAAATCCAATGGCGCAGCGATCTCTGATACGGCGATCACATCGATTAAAACTGGGCTGATGGGTCCGCTGGCTGGGATTGGCGATTCGATTATTTGGGCAGCATTAATGCCGTTAATCATTTCCATTTTTATTCCAATGGCTAAAGGAGGTAACGTGATTGGAAGTATCGGTCCGTTGGTTCTGTACACAGTCATTACGTTATACATCAGTTGGACGTTAGTAAATAAGTCCTATACATTAGGGCGTAATTCAATCTTAAGTTTGTTAAAAGACGGCAAAATTAAGCAAGTCATTTATTCAGCAAATGTTTTAGGAATGATGATGATGGGCGCTTTAAGTGCGAGTTATGTTAAAATTGCTAGCCCGATGACGTTTAAAGTTACTGGCGGTGCCACGATTGTTTTACAAGATATCCTAGATCAAATTATGAAAGGGTTACTTCCTTTAGCAGCAGTCATGGCTATTTATTTCTTCATGGTAAAAAAAGGCCCACGTTACGGTATCATTATCGGCACGATTGTCTTAGTTAGTTTGGTCACTTCATTCTTTGGTTTGTTATAAAGGAGAAAATAATGAATAGTTACGAAAAATTCCACTTAAAAGAAGTCATTAATGCTTCTGGCAAAATGACCATTCTAGGTGTCTCCAAAGTTTCGGAGGCAGTCCTCGCGGCTCAACGATTCGGCGGCGAACATTTCTTTGAAATGAGTGAACTTAGTGTGCAAACAGGGGCCTTTTTAGCCAACTTGTTGAAGGTAGAAGATGCCCAAATCGTTTCCTCGGCTTCGGCGGGGATTGCCCAATCGGTGGCTGCCTTGATTGGAAAAGGCAGCTTGTACCACGCGTATCATCCTTATACAGAAAAAATTGAACAGCGAGAGATTGTTTTACCTAAAGGGCACAACGTGGACTACGGCACGCCTGTAGAAGTTATGGTAGCGCAAGGTGGCGGCCAAGTGGTGGAAGCTGGCTACGCCAACATGTGCAGTCCAGAACACGTGGAAATGATGATTTCTGAAAAAACAGCGGCCATTCTATACATCAAAAGCCACCATACTGTGCAAAAAAGTATGCTGACGGTGGCCGAAGCGGCCAAAGTGGCGCAACGCCACAAGGTGCCGCTAATTGTTGACGCGGCAGCAGAAGAAGATCTTTTCAAATACACTGAAGCAGGCGCTGATTTGGTGATTTACAGCGGCGCCAAAGCAATTGAAGGGCCAAGTGCCGGTTTAGTGGTCGGGAAAAAAGAATACATTGACTGGGTGCGCCTACAAGGCAAAGGCATTGGTCGAGCAATGAAAATTGGCAAAGACAATATCCTAGGCTTTACGCAAGCAGTGGAAGAATACTTGGCACATGGCAGTGAATCAGGGGCTTCGATGCAAGAACGCTTAAAACCGTTTGTTGAAGCCATCAACAACCTGTCAGATTTAACCGCTAAAATCGTCCAGGATGGCGCCGGACGAGACATTTATCGCGCCAGTGTCAAAGTGGACGGCAGAAAAACCGCCAAGGAAGTCATCCAAGCGTTAAAAGCAGAAAGTCCAGCCATTTATACGCGAGAATATCAAGCCAACAATGGCATCATTGAATTTGACATTCGTTCTGTCAATCAAGAAGAAATGAACAAAATCGTGCAACGATTACAAGAAATTATGGACACAAAGGAGAAATAAGCCATGTCATTAAAACCTAATTATTTAGAAGAACGCATTTGTTTAAACGTCTTAGCCAATTCAGTAGAAAATGCCCAAGCCTGTTATGAAGCAGCAGAAGGGCATGTTGTGTTAGGCGTCCTTTCAAAAAACTATGAAACCGATGAAGCAGCTATTGACGACATGAAAAAATACCAAGCAGCAACCAACAACGCTTTATCTGTCGGCTTAGGAGCTGGTGATCCAAATCAAAGTCAAATGGTGGCTCGCTTATCAGAAGTTCTACAACCGCAACACGTGAACCAAGTCTTCACAGGTGTCGGCGCTTCGCGGGCCTTACTTCGTCAAGACGAAACAGTGATAAATGGCTTGGTTTCACCCACAGGCAAAGTTGGCTATGTCAACATTGCGACAGGTCCGTTAAGCTCTGGTGCGCCAGCGGCGGAAGTACCTATCGAAACCGCCATCAAATTGTTGAAAGACATGGGAGGCAGTTCCATTAAATATTTCCCGATGAAAGGCTTGGCTCACAAAGAAGAATACCAAGCAGTAGCAGCAGCTTGTGCCAAGTATGACTTTTACTTAGAGCCAACAGGGGGCATTGATTTAGAAAACTTTGAAGAAATTGTTCAAATTGCGGTGGATGCCGGCGTTAAAAAAATCATTCCTCATGTTTACAGCTCAATTATCGATCAAGAAACAGGGGACACTAGAACAGAAGACGTGAAAACGTTACTAACCATGATGAAAAACACATTGAATAAGTAAAGGGCCAATCTTTAGTTGACTTTCTTCGCCAGATTTGCTACTCTCAAGTGGAGAATAAATAAAAACCAACAAATGAATGTGGGGTATTTTGGTGAGTGTCGTAGGTATCTAATTGATAAGTTGAATAACCAGTGAACCAAGCAAGGTTTATTTGGTGTGCTTAGAAAGTGATACCTGTCAGTCATCTCATTTACTAAATACCTCCTTTAGAAGAGGTTTCTTTAGTAACCTTTATCCAATGATAAAGAGGACAGCGGTAGAACGCTGTCCTCTTTTTTCTATAGAAACTGGTTTTTATTTAAAGGCGCCAGGTATTCTTTTCGTGATAGAAAGGAAGAAAAAACAAATGAATCATGAAACCATTCAAAAATTACAATTTACAACAATTCTTAAAGAAGTTCAAACACGTGCGATTGGCGAGTATAGTAAAGAACGATTGGCGAAAATGGTCCCTGCAACACGTTTAGAAACAGTGCAGTCCCGCTTAACGGAAACAACCGAGGCCCGCTTGATTATTGATAGCGGACAACACGTCCCTTTCATGGGCTTGAGCCAAATTACCCGCTTGCTTCAGCAAGTGAAAAAAGGCTTAATCCTTACACCAAACGAATTGATTGAGGTCGCTGACTTTTTAAGAAGTAGTCAGCGAATCCAGAAGTTTTTTGAAAAAAATCAATACCAAACACCACGCCTATTTAGTTACAGTCAGCACTTAGCTGATTTCAGAGCAATTGAAGAACAAATTTACACGAAAATCCATAATCAAAAAGTTGCCACCGATGCTTCTCGACAACTTCGGAAAATCCGGCGTCAAATCAATGAATGCCAACAAGAAATTGAAACAAAAGTCACCAAATTTTTACGTAATAAAAATAATCAACTGTATATTCAAGAAAATATGATGGTGAAAAAAGGGGAACATTACACGGTACCAATCAAAGCTAGCTATAAAAATAAGGTTTCAGGCACAATCATTGAGCAATCCAATAAAGGACAAACGGTCTTTATTGAACCTGTAGCAATTAGTAAATTAAATGAACAATTGACACTCTTAAAAGCGGAAGAAACAGCGGAAGAATATCAAATTTTGGCGGAACTAACTGGGTTAATTAATGAGCAAGAACGACTTGTCGATCAAGCCGTCGATACAATGACCACCTTAGATATTATTTTTGCACGAGGAAAGTATAGTCGCGAAATTGGTGGGATTACGCCAAAAGTAAACAAAGAAGAACGCTTGCGCATTGTTCAAGGAAAACACCCTCTTTTATTAGAACACGCAGTACCATTGACGTTTTCTTTAGGAGCAGAGTATCGAGGACTTGTCATTACAGGTGCCAATGCTGGTGGTAAAACGGTTGTCTTGAAAACAGTTGGCTTATTGACTGTCATGACACAATTTGGGTTGCAAATTCCAGCACAAGCGGGCACAGAGATTCCAGTATTAGATGAAATTTTTGTCGATATTGGTGATCAGCAAAATCTGGAAAATGCGTTAAGCACTTTTTCTGGGCACATGAAAAATATTGCGGAAATGTTGCGTAACGTTAAGCGACACACGCTTGTTTTATTAGATGAAATTGGCAGTGGCACCGAGCCGAACGAAGGAGCTGGCTTAGCGATTGCGATCATGGAAACGATGTATCAAAAAGGAGCCTTGGTAGTTGCAACGACCCATTATGGTGAAATTAAACGTTTTGCCCAAGAGCATGACGATTTTGTGCCCGCCGCAATGGCCTTCGATCGTGAAACATTAACGCCCAAATATCAATTGAAAATTGGTGAAGTTGGCGATAGTCAGGCGCTTTGGATTGCACGTAAAATGAAGATGGAGCCACAGCTCATTGAAAAGGCGGCTCATTATATTCAGCGGAAAGAATACCCTACTAATCGAAGTCTATTTAAACCCCTGAAAGCAAAAGAAACGACCTTTGCCACGTTTGTAGAAGAAACACACCGTTATCAAAAAGGTGATCGTGTCCTATTGACAGAAACACAACAAATTGGGTTGGTTTTTACAGATGAGGGTGAACAAGAAATCCAAGTATTTGTGAATGATAAAATTGAAAATGTACCACGAAGACGGTTGAAATTACAAGCGAAAGCACAAGATCTATATCCGCAAGACTATGATTTAGAAAGTTTATTTACAGATTTCCATGAACGAAAGAAACTCAAAGATATTGAACGCGGCTCAAAAAAAGCGCAGAAACAATTACGCAAAGAGGCCGAAAAAAGAGCAGCAAGACGCGACAAATAAGGTACTTAACAGAAGCAACACAACAACTTAACACTTTGTTTACTTGTTATTTATCAGAAATCAACTAAGACTTGTTATAGTCAATGTATGGGTAGATATGAAGGAGGAAACAAGGAAATGAAGAAAAGAGCTTTGCTAGGGGTTACCTTATTAACATTTACAACATTAGCGGGTTGTACAAATTTATCTGAACAAAAAAGCGGCGAAAAACAAACAGAGGTTGCTGAAGCGAAGGCAACTGAATCTGAAAAAGCACCAGTAAAAAATGTTATTTTTATGATTGGAGATGGCATGGGGAATCCGTATACAACGGGCTATCGCTATTTCAAAGCCAATCACTCAGACAAGCGTGTTCCCCAAACAGCTTTTGATACCTATTTGGTCGGACAGCAAGCCACTTATCCAGAAGATGAAGAAGAGAATGTCACCGATTCAGCTTCCGCAGCGACAGCGATGGCTGCCGGAGTAAAAACCTATAATAATGCTATTGCACTCGATAATGACAAGTCCAAAACAGAAACAGTGCTGGAACGTGCGAAAAAAGTGGGGAAATCAACGGGGCTTGTAGCAACATCTGAAATAACACATGCAACCCCTGCTGCATATGGCGCACATAATGTTTCACGCAAAAATATGGCAGAAATAGCCGATGACTATTTTGATGATCAAATCGACGGACAACACAAAGTCGATGTGTTACTTGGCGGCGGCTCCGAATTATTTGCCCGGAAAGATCGTGATTTAGTCAAAGAATTTTCCCAAGCGGGTTATGGTCATGTCACAGACAAAAAGTCGTTAAATGAGAACCAAGACGACAAAATTTTAGGCTTGTTTGCACCAGGCGGGCTACCTAAAATGATTGACCGAACGGAAGAAGTCCCTTCATTAGCTGATATGACAGAAGCGGCTCTTCAACGGTTAGATAAAAATGAAAAAGGCTTCTTTTTAATGGTTGAAGGTAGCCAAATTGATTGGGCCGGGCATAGCAATGATATTGTTGGCGCGATGAGCGAAATGCAAGACTTCGAAGCGGCGTTTGAAAAGGCCATCGATTTTGCCAAAAAAGATGGTGAAACATTGGTGGTTACAACTGCAGATCATTCTACTGGTGGTTTGTCTTTAGGTAAAGGCGATCAATACAACTGGTTGACGGAGCCTTTACATGCGGCAAAACGCACGCCTGATTTCATGGCAGAAGAAATTATTAAAAATGGTAATGTGGAAAAAACAGTGACTGAGTATATTGATTTTCAATTAAGTGAGGCTGAATTGAAAGCAGTGAAAACAGTGGCGGAGTCAAAAGATGTTGAAAAAATCGCTCAGGCATTAAGAAAGATTTTTGATGAACGTTCGAATACTGGTTGGACTACTGGCGGACACACAGGAGAAGATGTAAATGTCTATGCTTATGGCCCACAAGCAGAAGCTTTTTCAGGACAAATTGATAATACAGACCAAGCGAAGATTATTTTTGGCTTAGTAGATGGCACCGGGCAAAAAGCTGAGATTAAAGATAAAGGTATTGGCAAATAACAAAATAAAGAAAAAGCAGAACTTCTATACGTTCTGCTTTTTCTTCATTAAAGGCATAAAAATTTTATCTCTGTTATAATGAAGGTAACCAGATAAAAGTGAGGTCAAATAATGAAAAAAATGCATGTTGAAAGTGAATTTGCACCGTTACGTTCAGTTGTTTTAGCACAATCGCAATTTTGTTTACCAGATAAATTTGATGAAGCGGATACGACTTTTTTAACAGAGGAAAATGCCCGTTTAACACAGAATAATGAAGGGCGCGATTTAGCAGACTTTGCACCAGAACAACAAGTACGTTGGGAAAAAGAAAAAGAAGTCATGCAAGGAGTATTAGAATCTTATGGCGTAGAAGTATTTCGTCCACGTTTATTGACAACCTATGAAAAAGAACATGGCAAGGAATTGGGCGTAGGATATAGTAACTTCTTTTCACGAGACCCCTTTTTTACAATTGGCAACCTCTTAATAGAAGGAAACTTAAGATTCCAACACCGTCGACAAGAAATTTTACCAATTCGTCCGATTATTCAGCAGTGGACACAAGAAGCAGAAGGCTATTATTTTGCTGCGCCACAACCTGACATTTCTGAAGGGGCTTTAAGTGAAGCAGGTCCCTTTATTGAAGGCGGCGATGTTTTAGTTCTAGGAAAAACAATTTTTGTGGGCTACTCCGGCTTGGCAAGTAACCTAGCAGGAATTCAGTGGTTAGCCAATATGATTGGTCATTTTGGTTATGAAGTGGTACCGGTTCGGTTACATCCGCATATTCTCCACTTAGATTGTGCGTTAAGCTTGTTGAGAGAAGGCTTGATGATTGTTTGTGAAGAGGCCTTTTTGGATGGACTTCCTGCGCAATTAGCAAACTGGGAAAAAATTCACGTTACTTTGCAAGAAGCAGCGTATTTAGTGACAAATGGTCTACCGCTTAACGAAGAAACGTATATAACGGACCAATCGTTTACAACCTTAATTCCTCAAATAGAAGCAAAAGGTATCAAAGTTGAGGCAATTGATTACCATGTTTCTAGAATGTTAGGTGGTTCTTTCCGTTGTACAACGCAAGCGTTGATTAGAGAATAGTCAGCGAGTGATTATCAATTTTCGTAAGAAAAAATGTACGTTTTGTCTATGAAAACGATATAATTTTAGTTTTCACTATTTTTTTTAAAAATATTGAGGAAATTTTGATTTAATAAATGCGAGAAAACGTCAAAATGTTAGTGTTTGTTACTAATGTTTTGACGTTTTCTCGCTGTTTTTTTATAAAATTACTACTTTATATATGAAAAAAAACAATATATTTTTTGAAAATTACGTTTTCAAAGACACAAAAAGTCGTTGGAACCTTGCTGTTATAGTAAATTCATTTTTTTTGCATGAGGTGTTTAAAATTTGAAATCACAAGCAGTCTTTTTTTCGCTATACTTAGTTTACGTTCTACTGAGATAGAAAAGTTTTTCACTTTTTTATTCATTAATTAACCAAGATATAAAGGAGAGAGTAAAATGAAGAAAAAAACATTGGTAACTTTATTTGCAGGAACGGCAATTTTAGGGGCAAGCATTGCTCCTGCAGCAGCACATGCAACAACAACTGGTACAACACCAGCAAACGTAGAGATGACAAGTGGTTCATTACCAGGCGGTACGGGTGATGGAGATGATGGAAGCACCCAAGAACCAGAACCAGGCTCGAATACAAATTTTGATTTGTTATATGTTCCAACAGAATTCAAATTTGCTTCGACAGAAGTTAGTTCTGATTTATCAGCGATTTCGTTAGATGCGACAGGTACCCAAACAAAACGTTATGCTGTTGGGGATGTTCGTGGAACACAAGCGGGTTGGTCAGTTACTGCCGGCGTTGCTGAAATGAAAAATGGCACTGCTACTTTAGAAGGCTCAATTACCTTTGCACAAACAGGAGCAGTAGCGAAATACGATGAAACAGCAAAAACATACTCACGTGATGTAGCTGCCTTTGCAGCAGATCCAGGAAGTCCTGAATTTGCTGGAACAACTATTCCAGTAGGTGGAGCAGCTGTATCAATTGCTACAGCAGCAGTTGGTAAAGGTCAAGGTACATGGGATTCTGAATTATCAAATGTAAAATTAAACATTACAACACCTAGTTCACAAATTACAAATGGTGCGTATACAGGTAACGTAACTTGGACATTAGTGGCTGCGCCATAAAAAGTTACTAACGAGAATACTGCATTACTAGAAAAGGAGCTGCGCAGTGGTGCACGGCTCCTTTTCGATACATAGGAGGAACAAATAATGAAGACAATGCGCTGGCTAATCGTCACAGTTTTTATTTGTGTGATGGCATTAAGCATCCCTTCTGCTGTACAAGCAGAAGAAGCGGATGACAACATGAATACAAAATTTACAGTTAAACCCAATATTCCTGAGAATCAAGCGAAAAATACGCAATCCTACTACGATCTCATTGTAAAACCAGGACAGAAACAAGAAGTCGAATTATCATTAATTAATAAAACAGATGAAGAATTGACGATTGATTTAAATTTGGCGAATGCTGTGACGAATGACAATGGTTTAATTGTGTACAATGATTTCGAGAAAAAACCAGATTCAAGTTTAAAAGTACCCTTGACAACATTAATTAAATTACCTGAGGAACATGTAAAAGTTCCCGCTAAGAAAACCGTAACAGCCAAAATGACTGTCGAAATTCCAGCGAATGGTTTCCAAGGATTAGTTTTGGGTGGTGTTTATGCTTCGCTTGCAGAAGATGAAAAGGAAGAAAAAGGAAAATCAACGGGTTTAACCAGTCGATATGGATTTAATGTAGCAATTGCTTTACGAATGTCAGAAGATACACCGATGTATCTAGCAGAGACTCTTCAATTAGTTAAATTAGTTCCGACCATTGCTTTAGGAAATAAATCGGTCCAAGCGGTTATTCAGAATCCGACATCCGCTATTTTTCCTGAAGTACGTTTAGAAGGAAAAGTAACGAAAAAAGGCGAAACGAAAGAATATGCCAAACGGATTTTACCAAGTGTTCGTTTTGCGCCAAATTCGACGATGAACTTCCATTTAGATTTCGGGAAAGAAGATGTTCGTCCAGGAACCTATATTTTTGAAGGAAAAGCGGTCTTGAAAGAAGATGAACAACAAGTGTGGCCGTTTAAGCAAGAATTTACCATCAGTAGTCAAGAAGCCAAAAAATTAAATAAAGAAGCAGTAGTGAAATTGGTCCTACCGACTTGGTGGAATCAAGCTTTTTATGGCTTGTTAGCTGCAACAATTGTGAGTCTAATTCTAGCTATTTGGCGTTTTACGCAACAGAAAGCAACACTGAAACAACAAGCCTATTTACAACAAGAAAAACAGGCAGCCTTGAAAAATAGACAAGGAGCACGCTATGATGACAATGAAAAGTAAAGGGTCACTTCTGGTGACGTTGGGAATACTTTTAACCGTTGGCATTGCGAGTCTAATTGTTTCTTCTGAAAGTTTTGCAGAAGAAGTAGGGCAAACGAATATCGGTGTAACGTTCTATGGAGGGAAAGAGCCACTAAAAACGGAAGGTGTCATTAAGCCAACAGAGCAACCAGTCACTGATAAAGATAAAAAAATGTCACAACAACAAGACAAAGTGAGCAGAAAAACCACTGCTAAAACGAATCCGACTAATGCACAGACGTCATTACCAAGGACAGGTGAACGAAATAGCACGTGGCTTTACAGCCTTGGTATTGCATGTTTACTCGTAGTACTAACAAGTTTCTATTATTTGAATAAAAAAAGGAAAAAGGAAAAATAATGTGCTGTTTTTATAAACAGAGTCAATTGTAGAAGGAGGAATATAGATGGAGATTACGATGTGGATTTGGATTTGTGCTGGCTTGGCCGTCCTTTGTTTTGCTTTATTTTTACTGTTCTTAGTAAATAGCATGAATTTTGTACATCTGGCAAAGCCTAAGCAGTCTTTAGTAAAACAATCAATGTTTAGTTGGCTGCTTCTGGTGATGTGTGGCGGCTGGGTGGCGGTGGCTATTTTGCTGAATATCGCATTACAAACACAATTAACATAAAGAAAACCCGTTGTAAGTTTTTAAGAAACTTGCAACGGGTTTTTGTTAACTTTAAAATAAAGAACGGTACAATTTATCAAAAAAGTACAGTAGACATTTGTACCCAACTTAGATAGAAAATAAAGCGCTATCATTATATGATGATTACAGGAGGAGGACACAGCTGTGAATTATAAAATAAGTTATCTCCTTGACGAGTATGCAGGGCAAAAAATTGCGCTCTCTTTGGCTCAACAAATAACCGATCTTTCGCAACGAGAATTAGTGACACAACTTTCGACAATAGGCGGAGAAGTTCAACAGAATACCGTCAGCATTCCAAACCTTTCCGCAAATGAATGGGGAAAACAACTTTTTCAACAACGTCAAGTGATTTATAGCGAAACAGAAAGACAAGCACTTATTTTTTTGCTCACTTATTCAGAAATCGAAGAACTATCGGTGTATCATTACCAAAATTTTTTAGACGTTTCGAAAGGCACTATTTTAGCGGACATCAAAAAAGTACGACACCAACTAGCAACTGAAAACATTGCTTTATCCTACGAACGAAAACGAGGGTTTTACCTAGAAGGAGATGAATTTCGGATTCGTCGTTTCGGGAAAAATTGGCTTGCCCGCCTCTTACAACAAAAGTCGGGCACCTTCGCTTTATTTTGCTGGCTCAGTCAGCATCAAATGAGCCAATACGCAAAAATACGTGACGGCATTCAATTAGCCGTCCAGGAAGCGCAGCTTCAACTGGTACCCAGCAGATTGGATGAAATTAGTTACTTTCTTGCTTTCTCTCAAAAAAGATTAGGCAAATATAAAACAGTCGTCTGGCCTGAGAACCAGTTAATTCAGTCCTTACGCGCTTATCCCGTCAGTCGTCGTATTTTAAGTGATTTAGTTGGGCCAGTGGCGAATATAGAAACTGAGAGTCTTTTTTTCACGATTTGTTTAATGACAGCTTTGCAAGGAGAATTGCGAGATACGAAGTTAGAGTTTTTATTAGATATTTCTGGTGAAATTATTCGGAAAATGGAATTATTGGCCGTCGTTCAATTTGAGCAGCCTCGTGAATTGCTCATGAATGTGTATTATCATCTGGTTCCTGCCTATTTTCGGATTAACTATGGCTTTTACTTGCCGAATGTTTTAATCAAGGATATTCGACAATCGTATCGGTCGCTTTATCATCTTTGTGAACAAGCGTTAGCTCCTTTAGAAAAATTAACGAAACGGTCAATCCCGTCAGAGGAAATCGGTTTTTTTACCATATTATTTGGTGGAGAAATTTTCGGCCAAAAAAATGAGCAACGGCAAGAAAAGCTAAAAGCGCTAATTGTTTGTCCCAGTGGCATCAGTTCTTCGTTGATTTTGCAATCGGAATTGCGTCGGCTATTTCCAATGATTGAATTTAAAGAAACGAATGCGGTGAGGGAAATAGAGAATGTATCTGAAAAAAGCTATGACATCATTTTCTCAACGGTCCCTATTGAAACAGCCAAAAAGGTTTATCTTACCAAGCCCATTATGAGCTCTTTGGAGAAAAATCAATTGATGCACCAAGTTCAATCAGATTGGCTATTGCCAGGTATTTCCATGCCAGATGTTAAAGATATTTTAGATGCCTTAAAACCTTACATTTCCTTAAAAAAAGGAGTCACAGAAGCGCAGTTATATCGTGTCTTGCATCGTAAAATGAACAAAATTTTAGAAAAAGAGGAGGATCTGCGTCCAATGTTATCAGAATTATTAACAACAGAAACAGTCCAAGTCCTGCCTGAAGTTGCAGACTGGCGAGCGGGAATTACAGAAGCTGCCAAGCCGTTATTAAAAAATGGCAGTATTACGGAAAAGTACATTGATGCGATGATTCAAAAAGTCGAATCGTTTGGGCCATTTATCCATATCTGTCCAGACGTAGCATTGCCTCATGCGCGACCAGAAGATGGCGTTAATCAGTTAGGCATGTCATTACTAAAAATCCAAAAAAGTGTCGATTTATTAGAAGATCCTAAGCATGAAATTCACCTTTTTATTTGTTTAGCTGCTTCAGATAACGAAACACATTTACGGGCCTTATCTAGTCTGACAAAAATTCTATCAAAAAAAGAATCATTACATCGCTTAGTGGCGGCTGAAACCGTCCCAGAAATACTATCAATTATCCAAGAAGGAGAGAAATAAGATGAAGATTTTTACAGTTTGTCAAAGTGGTTTAGGAACAAGTTTTATGGTGCAAATGAATATCCAACAAATTTTAGAGGAAGTCGGTGTTGATACAGATAATTTTCAAATTGATCACACAGATGTCGGGAGTGCCAGTGGCGATATGGCTGATTACTTCTTTGTCGAAAAAACATTGCAAGATGCTTTAGGGTCAATTCCTGATGAAAAAATCATTCCTTTAAATGCGATTATTGATTACGATGAAACGAAGGAGAAAGTCTTGAAAGTTTTAGATGACAATGGCATTGCACATCAATAAGAAGGAGGAAAAACATGGAAACTTTATTGAATTTATTTGTTTCAATTGTTAGCCAGCCAGCGATTCTGGTTTCATTAATTGCTTTGTTGGGATTAGTTTTACAGAAAAAGAAATTTTCTGATGTTGTTCAAGGAACGTTGAAAACATTCGTCGGCTTTTTAGTTTTAATTGGTGGCGCAGGGCTATTAGCGAACTCGTTAACGCCCTTTGCGGAGATGTTCCAAACCGCGTTAAATACACAAGGCGTGGTGCCTAGTAATGAAGCAGTTGTAGCGATTGCCTTGCAACAATATGGGACACCAACTGCTCTGATTATGTTGGTGGGCATGGTTGTTAATATTCTGTTGGCGCGTTTTACACGTTTTAAATATATCTTTTTGACAGGTCAAGCGATGATGTACGTTTCGTGTTTGACAGCCGTTATTTTAGTGGGGGCCGGTTTTAGCGTTAGTTTGCCAATGATTCTTTTAGGTGGTTTATTTGAAGGAACTTTATTAACAGTGACACCTGCTCTTTGTCAGCCCTTTATGAAACAAATTACTGGAAATGATAAAGTAGCAATGGGGCATACAGGGAATATTGGTTATGCGGCAAGTGGCTTTATTGGAAAAGTCTTTGGGAATAAAGAAAAGTCAACGGAAGATATTAAAATTCCTAAAAGTTTTGGTTTTTTAAGAGACTCAACCATCTCAATTATGATTTTGATGTCGATTGTCTATGTGATTTTGGCTTTGCTGGCTGGGACAGGCTATGTCGAGCATGAGTTAAGCAATGGCGAAAATGCGATCATCTTTTCATTAATTCAAGCAGGAACCTTTACGGCTGGTTTCGTAGTGGTTTTACAGGGTGTGCGGATGGTTTTAGGAGAAATTGTGCCAGCTTTCCAAGGAATTGCTAAAAAATTAGTGCCTAATTCTAAACCAGCACTTGATGTTCCCATTATCTTTCCTTATGCGCCAAATGCTGTCTTGATTGGGTTCTTTGTGAGCTTTATTGTGGGAACTATTTCAATGTTAGCGATGGTTGGTCTGAATACCACCGTGATTATACCAGGCGTTGTCGGGCACTTTTTCTGTGGTGCCGCGGCAGGCGTTTTTGGAAATTCCACAGGGGGACGTCGGGGAGCGATTTTAGGGGCTGCGTTTAATGGCTTATTAATTAGTTGGTTACCGTTATTCATTTTACCAGTCTTGGGTGATCTACAGTTAGCATCCTCAACGTTTGCGGATACGGATTATTTAATCCCAGGCCTATTTTTAGGCAAATTAGGTGAGGCAGGTCCGAGTCTTTTAGTAGGAGGAATCATTGCTTTTGTAGTGGTTGTTCTTTTGGCTAGCGCTGTTTTGACTATGCGGGAGAAAAAAGTCGCCGAAGAAAACTAAGTGTTTAGTTCTAAAAAGGCAAGTGGGACAGAAGTCGTTTTGACTTCTGTCCCATTTGCCTTTTACCGTTGTTCTTGGATAAATTGTGCAATTTGTTTCCGCGCTTGTCGTCCTTCTGGCAAGTACTGTTTCATTGCGAAAACGTGTTGCATGCCAGGCACCAATCGGCAAGTATCTTGTGGTCGTGGCCCTAATTGTTTTAAAAATTGGTGATAGGAAGGGCAAAAAACTTCATGTGTGCCGCCCACGAAAAAAAGTGGCGGAAATTTTTGATAATCAAAGGACAAGCAATTTAAAGAAAGTGTGGCGTGATTGGCCGTGTCGTCAATCTCTTGGGCAATTAATTGTAAATAGTTCATGCCAATCATTTTGTCCTTTTTTTGATAACTTTTGGCAACAGGAATGTCTAAATGTCCATCTAACCAAGGAGAAATTAAAACAGCAGCTTTGGGTAAGCGTTCAGGGAAATCGGTGGCTAAATTCTGCAATACGTTTAAAACCAATGTGCCACCAGCAGAATCACCTAATAAAATAACATCTTCGGGATCATAATGCTGTAAAATTTCTTGATAAGCAGCATAGCAATGATTATAAATATCAGCAAAAGACTTATTTGGTGCTAATGGATATACAGGGATAAAATAATCTGTTGCAAAAGAGAGATCTTCAATTAGTTTATAACTAAAGTCTAATTGGCTATAGGCGAGATTCAATGTAAAGCCCCCACCATGCAGGTACAGTACAGCTTTCTTGGTAGGTGCAATAACGGAGTTTGACATGCGATACATCGTAGGAAATTGAGTCATTTCTTGAAGAGGAAAAAGATGACGTAAATGTTTTGGCAAAGTTACTTGTTCATTTAATGATCGTTGCCAATGATAAAAAGCCTTGGTGACTTTCGGATTTCGTTCAAGGCGAGCAATTTGGGAAAGACGTAAAGAATCTTCAAAAAGACAGGCTTTTAAGGATTTTTGACGAGAACGTGTGTGAAACAAATATGCGCTAGCTAACAACAAACCAATCGATTTCTTTTTCAATTAAGGCCCTCCATTCAGCAAAAAGTAAATCATTTTTTCTACAGTATAACATTTTAAAAGTAGAACAACGAAATTTGTTGAAGGGATGAAAGGACGGTTTAAACGAATGTACGTATTTATTTGTGGTTGCGTAAAGTAAATGATTGTAGTAAATTAAATGAGATTAAGAGGTCCGGTGAATGGGCGCGTTCACGGCAAGGAGAGAAGTAGGATGACAAATAAAAAGGTTACAATTAAAGATGTTGCCAATGACTCAGGTGTCTCCATTACTACCGTTTCACAAATTTTAAACGGGAATGGGGCACGGTTTAGTGGGAAAACGGTCGAAAAAGTATTGGCTGCAAAAGAGCGATTAAACTATCAGCCCGACTATTTTGCGCAACGTATGGTGATGAAAAAAAGTAAGACGATTGGCGTAATCGTACCTGATATTACTAATCCATTTTTCGCGCAATTGATTCGAGGAATTGAAAGTGTTTTATACAAAGAAAATTTTATACTGATGTTATGCAATGCGGACCAAGATGTTACAAGAGAACATGAATATTTAACAGAGTTGATTCGTCGCAGTGTCGATGGCTTTGTGATTGCAAGTTCTGAAATTTCCAATCAAACGATTAATGAAACGCTACGTGCGAAAAAGATTCCGTTTATTGTACTTGACCAAAAAAAAGCAGAAGGCTTTAGCGACGCTGTTTTGACAGACGATTATAGAGGTGGGCAACTAGCAGCAAAGCATTTACAAGAGCAACGACATGAACAAGTCATCGTGGTAATGCCGCCACATGCGCCAGTCAATATTCAGCAACGTTTAAAAGGTTTTTGTTCTGTTTATACGGAAAAGGTCCAGTTAATCGAAACAGAATTATCAAAAACTGGCGGCTACCAAGCTGTCCCCGAAATTTTAAAAACAGAGAGCACCGGAATTTTTGCTATCAATGATGAAATTGCTTTTGGTTTATATCGAGGATTAGCAGAAGCAGGCAAAAAAATTCCTGAGGATTATAGCATTATTGGTTATGACAATGTTGATATGTGCGAGTATGTTTCGCCGCCGCTAACAACAATTGCTCAACCTGTTTTTCAATTGGGGAAAACTACGGCGACTTTATTATTGGAAAGAATCCATCAGCCTGCAAAAGATTGGGAGGAGCAAACCTTGCCTGTCCAACTGATTGAACGATTTTCGACAGCACCCTTGAAATAGCTTTCAAGGTGTGCTATATTTTTGTTGTGGAATTAAAACGTTTTACTAAAACGTTTTAATTAGAATGAAAAAATAAATTTTATTGAGGTGGATGAAAATGAACGCGGTTACAATTATCGGAAGTATCAATTTAGACACAACATTAAGAGTCAAAGAAATGCCAAAACCAGGCGAAACAATTCACGCCATTGAACATTTTACAGCAGGTGGTGGTAAAGGAGCAAACCAAGCAGTTGCAGCGAAACGTTCAGGCGCAGAAACATATTTTATTGGTGCTGTGGGAAATGATGGCGCTGGAGCTATGATGACTGATTTAATGAGTCAAGATGAAATTAATTTAACTGGGGTCACCACTTTAGAAAAAACAGCTACTGGCCAAGCCTTTATTATGGTAGATAACGCTGGTGAAAATAGCATTATGATTTACGCAGGAGCCAATAACGCCTTTACGCCAAAACAAGTACAGGAACATCAAGAAATTATTGAAAAAAGTGATTTTGTGATTGCCCAATTTGAAAGTGCGATTGATAGTACGATTGCAGCGTTTAAAATTGCTAAAAAAGCAGGCGTCAAAACGATTTTAAATCCCGCACCTGCGTTAGAACAAGTTCCTGAAGAATTACTAAACGTGACAGATATGATTGTACCAAATGAAACAGAGACCGAAATTTTAACAGGCATTAAAATCACAGATGAAGCGAGTATGCGTAAAGCCGCAGAAGCACTTCATCAATTAGGGATTGAAGCAGTAATTATTACAGTAGGTAGTAAAGGAGCCTTTTATGACGTCAATGGACGAAGTGGTATTGTGCCTGCTTTTAAAGTGAAAGCGGTTGATACAACGGCTGCTGGCGATACTTTTATTGGCGCATTAAGTAGTATATTAGAGAAAGACTTTAGCAATTTGGAAGAAGCTATTCGTTATGGAAACAAGGCATCCTCACTGACTGTTCAACGTTTTGGAGCCCAACCTTCGATTCCTTATCAACACGAATTGGCAGACAAATAAAAAGGAGCGAGCGACATGAAAAAAACAAAAGTTATTAATTCAGATATTTCCCGCGTTATCGCACAAATGGGTCATTTTGATAAATTAAGTATTGGTGATGCGGGCATGCCAGTGCCTCGAACTACAGAAAAAATTGATTTAGCAGTTACTAATGGTGTCCCTAGTTTTATGGAAGTTTTAAACAATGTTCTTGAGGAATTGGCAGTTCAACGAATTTATTTAGCAGAAGAAATTAAAACAGAAAATCCTGATATGTTGACAGCAATTAAAACTCGTTTACCAGAAACTCCCATCAGTTTTATTCCTCATACAGAAATGAAACAAGAATTAAACAACTGCCATGCATTTATTCGGACAGGGGAAATGACCCCTTACGCAAATATTTTATTAGAAAGTAACGTTGTCTTTTAAACGAGAGAGGGGAAATAGAGATGAATGCGACTGCATTGTTAATCGGTTTAGGACCGCTTCTAGGTTGGGGGCTTTTTCCAACAATTGCTTCAAAAATTGGTGGACGTCCGGTGAATCAAATTCTCGGTACCAGTTTAGGAACATTGATTTTTGCCGCTATTTTTTCAATGATTAATGGTTTAACTTTTCCAACGGGCATGGATTTATTCTTTTCAATTTTATCTGGTGTCGGTTGGGCCTGTGCGCAAATCATTACATTTAAATGCTTCACGATGATTGGTTCATCACGTGCCATGCCAGTAACGACCGCGTTTCAACTTTTAGGTGCTTCTCTCTGGGGTGTCTTTTTCTTAGGAAACTGGCCAGGTGCGACAGCCAAATTGTTAGGCGCATTTGCCTTAGTGTTAATCATGATTGGTGCCAAAATGACGGTCTGGTCGGAAACGGAGTCCGCTGAGAGTGCTGGGATTATGAAAAAAGCAGTTCTTCTATTAGCCGTTGGTGAAATCGGCTATTGGGCGTACTCTGCAGCACCCCAAGCGACGGCAATTGATGGCATGCATGCCTTTTTACCACAAGCAATAGGCATGGTAATTGTGGCAGTTATTTACTCAGCAGTTGTCACTATTAAGGGTGGGGAAACATCCCCATTTATAGAAGCTGTTTCTTACAAACAAATTTTTTCAGGCTTTTTCTTCGCCTTTGCAGCGTTAACTTATTTAATTTCAGCGCAGCCAGATATGAACGGCTTGGCAACTGGCTTTATTCTATCCCAAACATCAGTTGTGCTTGCAACGTTGACAGGTATTTGGTTCTTAGGTCAAAAGAAAACAGCCAAGGAAATGACCGTAACGATTATCGGCTTAGTTTTGATTTTGGCAGCAGCTACGATCACAGTGATGATTTAAAAAAGTATTCAACGACCTATTATTCAGGGCGTTGAATACTTTTTTTTATTTGTTCTAAAAATAATGCAGCAGCTGTGGAAAGAACCGTATTTTTGCGCCAAATTAAACTAATTTTGGCTGTTAAAGCAGGATATAGCGGGATAAAACGTAAATTTGTTTGCTTTGTTTCTAGAATACCATCAATGCTTAGGGCGCTACCTAGACCAGCTTCTACCATCAGTGAAGCGTTGTAAAGTAAGTTGTAGGTCCCAACGATTCGGAACTGATCTAGACTTGCTTCGAGCCAATCAGAGAGTTGGCTCGGAACTTGTGCTTGTCGAGAAATAAATAAAGGTTCTTCTTTTAAATCGGCTGCAGTAATAACATTTTTAGTGGCTAAGGGATGGTCCTTTACAGTAATTAAGCCCCATGTATCTACAACTGGTAATGTTAAATAGCTATATTTTTGTTTAGGTGCAGGCTCAATAATTAAACCAAAATCTAATAATCCTTTGTCTAGCCGTTCTATTACATCATCTGCATTCCCACTGTATAAATGAAGGTGAATATCAGCTGAGTGCTGGCTTGTTATTTGTTGTAGTGCATTCGCTAAAAAAGACATAGCTTTTGTTTCGCCGCCACCAATCGTGATTTCGCCATTAATGAATTCATTTTGCGACAAGTTGGTGACTGTTTTATTCGCTAAGCTTAAAATATCTTGCCCTTGTTTAGCTAAATATTCTCCTTCAGGTGTTAGTTGTATTTGTCGATTTCCTCGTATAAATAATGTCACGCCTAATTCTTCCTCTAATTCTTTTAATTGCTTAGATAATGTTGGTTGTGATACATGCAATTGTTTGGCTGCGCCACTAATCGTTTTTTCTTGGACCACTGCTAAGAAATAGTGAATCACTCGTAATTCCATTACTTTCCCTCCTATAACTAAAACGCATACTTATCTATTTATTATAAGTATTAGACAGAGGAGTTGTCACGTATTACGATAAATTTAGCAAAAGGAGGCGATTAGGAATGCTTACAAAAAATCTCCAAGAACTAATTGCAACAGGTAGCATTGATAAAGATGAACCACTATTTCAACTTATTCATCAGATTCAAGAGGAAAATAGTCGCTATTTAATAGAATTAAATCAACAAGCCTATACACATAATGAAGTAAGGAATCTTCTTGCCACGATTATCCAAGACAAAATTGACGAAACCGTTACGATTTTATTGCCTTTTTATACAGATTTTGGACGCAATATACATTTTGGTAAAAATATTTTTATTAATCGGGCAGCTATGTTTGTTGATTTAGGGGGCATTATAATTGAAGACAATGTTTTAATTGGTCCGCGCGTTAATCTCTTAAGTGTCAATCATCCGGAAATGCCAATGAAACGGCGAGGCGTATTGCTAGCACCAATTACCATTAAAAAATTTGCGTGGTTAGGCGCGGGTGTCACTGTTTTACCAGGTATTACGATTGGTGAAAATGCTATCGTAGCAGCTAATGCGACTGTAACTAAAGATGTGCCAGCTAACGCTATTGTTGCAGGAACACCAGCTAAAATTATTCGTTGGATTCAGGAAGATAAGGAGGAAATATAATGAAATCATTATCAGAAAAAGTTATTGTTATCATGGGCGCTTCCAGTGGCATCGGTGAGGCAACAGCCCGTTTACTTGCCAGAAAAGGAGCGAAGTTAGTCATTGCAGCACGTCGACAAGAACGTTTAATTGCTATAAAAAAAGAACTTCCTGAAGCAACGATTCTCGTGCAACAAGCAGATGTAACGAAAGAAGAGGAAGTTCAGCGTGTAATCAAGCTTACAATGGAAAAATATGGACGAATTGATGTTCTTTTTAACAATGCAGGAGTTATGCCAACGGCGCCTCTTATTGAAGCACCAAAAGGAGAATGGCGTCAAATGCTAGATATTAATATTATGGGTGTTTTAAATGGCATTGCGGCAGTTCTTCCAATTATGGTTGAACAAAAATCAGGGCAGATTATTGCTACTGATTCTGTGGCAGGACATGTCGTTTATCCAGATTCGGCTGTCTACTGTGGAACAAAGTTTGCTGTTCGAGCAATTATGGAAGGATTGCGACAAGAACAAAGAGAGAATAACATTAAATCAACGATTATTTCACCAGGTGCTGTACAAACAGAACTTTATCAAACAATTTCTAATCGAGTAGTAGCTGAAACGTTACATCTAGAACAGTTAAGTTGGGGCTTAAAGGCGGAAGACATTGCGCAAGCAGTGGTCTTTGCCATAGACACGCCAGATCGTATGTCAATCAGTGAAATGGTTGTTCGCCCGACCACACAAACGATTTAATTTAAAAAGTATTCCTAGAAAGGAATACTTTTTTTAATCGTGATTGTTCGTTTTTTACAGAATTTAGAATTTGATATTTACTTATTTGTTGGTTTATTATATGATTAAACACGTTGTTTCATTAATAAATTGAATATTTTACGAACATTGTAAAATATTTAGATTTTAGGAGGACGGAACATGAAAGAAAAAATAAGTTCATATTTTGAACTTGAACAATTGAATACGAATATGAAACGAGAAATGTTAGCTGGTTTCACCACATTTATCTCAATGGCGTATATTTTGTTCGTTAATCCAACCGTACTTGGTGCTTCTGGCATGGACGAAGGCGCTGTTTTTACTGCCACCGCTTTAGCGAGTGCCTTAGGTTGTATTTTAATGGGTGTGTTGGCGAAATATCCGATTGCGACAGCACCAGCTTTAGGAATTAATGCATTCTTTGCTTATTCAGTCTCTGTTGGTATGGGGATTCCTTGGCAAACGACATTAGCAGGCGTTTTTGTGGCTTCATTGATATTTATTTTAATTACAATTTTTAAATTACGCGAGCTAATTATTGATGCAATTCCTGCAGACTTGAAATTTGCTATTTCAGGTGGAATCGGGTTGTTTATTGCTTTTCTTGGTTTAAGCCAAGGTGGCTTAATTGTGGCTAATGATGCGACACTTGTTGGCTTAGGACCTTTGAATGTTGGTTCAACGTGGGTCACCATTGTCGGCTTAGTCGTAACTGCAATTTTGTTAGTTCGTCGAGTACCAGGTGGTATTTTTATTGGAATGGCGATTTCAACGATTGTTGGTTTAGCGACAGGGGTTATTCCAATGCCTGATAAGATTATTTCAAGCGCGCCAAGTTTAGAACCAACATTTTTAGTGGCGTTAGGACATGTGAAAGATATCAATACGATTCAAATGTGGGTCGTGGTTTTAACGTTCCTATTAGTAACATTCTTTGATACGGCTGGTACGTTGGTGGGCTTAGCCAATCAAGCAGGTTTTATGAAGGACAATAAAATGCCGCGTGTGGGGAAAGCTTTAGCCGCTGATTCAACAGCGATGTTAGCTGGTTCTCTACTAGGGACATCGCCAGTTGGTGCATATGTTGAATCATCTGCGGGGATTGCTGTGGGTGGTCGTTCAGGAATCACAGCTATTACAACCGGGATTTTATTTATTTTCAGCTTGCTATTTTCTCCTTTGTTAGCAGTTGTCACTTCGCAAGTTACAGCACCAGCGTTGATTATTGTTGGTGTTTTGATGGCACAATCCTTAAGCAAAATTAAATGGAACGAGATGGAAATTGCGATTCCTTCCTTCTTAATCTTGTTAGGAATGCCATTGACATACAGCATTTCAGATGGGATTGCCTTAGGCTTTATCTTCTATCCAATTACAATGATTGCGGCAAAACGTGGGAAAGAAGTTTCGCCAATTATGTATGGCTTGTTCTTTGTTTTTGTCGGATTCATGTGGATCCTGAATGCGCAATAAGCAAGAGAGAAAGTTATCAAATAGTTGATTCATAAGACAATGAACTTATGAATCAACTATTTTTTTTCGACTAAGCACTAGAAAAACGCCCCTTATTTGATGTATAATTTGCAAAGACATTGACCTGTGAAGATACAGGAACAGAGAGGAATTAATTGAGTGAAGTATACAGAAATTATGGTTCGCTATGGCGAATTATCAACTAAAGGAAAAAATCGTAAAACGTTTATCATGCAGTTAGCACAAAATGTGAAACGTGCGTTAGCTGATTTTCCAGCATTGAAAATCCATGCAGATCGAGACAGAATGCATATTTTATTAAATGGGGAAGATAGTGAAGAAGTGATTCCGAAACTAAGTAAAGTGTTTGGGATTCAAAATTTTTCGCCAAGTATTCGTATTGAAAAAGAAATGCCAGCGATTCGTGCAATGGTTCAAGAGGTTGTTCGGGAAGTTTATACGCCAGGTAAGACGTTCAAAATTACTGCTAAACGCTCGGACCATTCATTTGAACTTGATTCAAATGGCTTGAATCAAGAATTAGGTGGGGCCGTTATTGAAGCCATTCCGGAAATTCAAGTACAAATGAAAAAGCCTGATATCAACTTAAGAATTGAAATTCGTAAAGATGCGGCGTATTTATCTTATGAAACGATTCGCGGTGCGGGTGGATTGCCAGTGGGCACCAGTGGTCGTGGTATGTTGATGTTGTCAGGAGGCATTGATTCACCAGTTGCTGGTTATTTAGCTATGAAACGTGGCGTGGAAGTGGAAGCTGTCCATTTTGCTAGTCCACCTTATACAAGTGAACAAGCGTTACAAAAGGCTAAAGATTTAGCTGAAAAATTAGTCCCTTATGTAGGAACTATTCAATTTATTGAAGTGCCCTTTACAGAAATTCAAGAAGAAATAAAACGAGTTGTTCCCCAAGGCTACTTAATGACCATTACACGACGTTTAATGTTACGCTTAACAGATGCAATTCGTGAAATGCGGAAAGGTTTAGTCATTATTAATGGTGAATCGTTAGGACAAGTGGCTTCGCAAACACTTCAAAGTATGGTAGCAATTAATGAGGTTACTTCAACACCGATAATTCGACCCGTTGTTTCAATGGATAAGACAGAAATTATCGAAATTGCCGAAAAAATTGACACGTTTGAATTAGCCATCCAACCCTTCGAAGATTGTTGTACAATTTTTGCGCCACCGCAACCGAAAACACGACCTCGCTTGGATAAAGCGCAAGATTATGAAGCGCGCTTAGACTTAGAAGGTTTAATGGCTCGGGCCTTAGAAGGACTCAAAATTACAGAGATTTCAGCAGAAACAGCGAAAGATAAACAAGAAGACGAATTTGCAGATTTCCTATAAGAAATAAATACAGTGACGGTCGCTTAGACGTCACTGTATTTATTTTGTACTTATTTCACAAACAAGTTGCTCGGAGAGGGGAACCGTGATAAACTGAATATGTGAAGTAGGTAACAAGGAGGACAGAGGATGGAGAAAAAAATGCCTAAAGCAACGGCAAAACGTTTGCCGGTTTATTTACGTTATTTAAAAATGTTAGGGGATTCTGGTGTTAAACGCATTAAATCACGAGAGTTTAGTGAAATGATCCAGATTCCTTCTGCAACGATTCGGCGTGATTTTTCCCACGTTGGTGAACTGGGCCGAAGCGGTTATGGTTACGATGTGCCGTATTTAATTGAGGTATTTAGTAATATTTTAAATACGCAAGAAGAAAAAAGAATTGCTCTGATTGGTTGTGGCAATTTAGGCAAGGCATTATTAAAAAATAATTTTAGACGCAATGAGAATTTGAATATTGTCTGTGCTTTTGATAATGATTCAGCTTTAGTTGGCACCACGATTAATGGATTATTAGTTCATGATATGTCTGAGTTAGAAGCATTCGTTCGACAAGAAGGGGTCACGGTAGCCATTTCTACAGTACCAAGTCACCATGCTCAAAAAGCCATCGACAAAATTGTACAAGCGGGTGTGACTGCGATTTTAAATTTTGCGCCAGACCGTGTCAGTGTGCCAGCCAACGTTAGTGTGCAGTATATTGATTTAACAACGGAACTGCAAACACTGATTTATTTTAATGAAACTTTTTCACTAGCAAATAGCCCAAAGCAATAAAATTGTCTTCATAAAAATCCTCTACTATACTTATTATTGAAAGTGGAAAAGGAGGATTTCAGAATGAATGTTACAAGAAAAGGGCACGTATTAGAATTGACAGGTGAACAGCCCGAAGTTGGCATAAAAGCCCCCGTCTTTTCTTTGAAAAATTTAAACAACCAAGAAATCAACTTGGCAGATTATAAAGGTAAAACGGTTTTAATTAGTGTGGTTCCTGATATCGACACACGTGTTTGTTCACTGCAAACGAAACGTTTCAATCAAGAAGCGGCGAAATTAGACGGTGTTCAGATTATCACGATTTCCAATAACACAGTTGAAGAACAAGCAAATTGGTGTGCCGCTGAGGGTGTCGAAATGGAAATGCTTCATGATACTGAAGACTCATTTGGTGCAGCTTATGGTTTGTATATTCCAGAAATGGGCCGTTTAGCACGTGCTATTTTTGTGATTGACCCAGAAGGAACGTTAGTTTATGAAGAAATCGTCTCAGAAGTTTCGTCGGAACCCGATTATCAACAAGCGTTAGAAGCTGCAAAAAAAGTGTAATCCCTCTAGATTACAAATTGACTTTGCTTGCGCTTCATTGTAGAATGAAGCAAAGACAGCGAACAAGAGGAGTATCATTGGCGTCGTTTTAGAGAAAAAGTCGTTCAGGTGCAAGACTTTTACACAACCAGTGAGAAGGTAGCTTGTGAGTCAATGGTTTGAACACAGTACGTTAGTAGAACGATTCGTTTCGTGAACGTTATCTCACGAATGAGTGGCATTTGAATGAATTCAATTCAAATGCAATTTAGGTGGTACCGCGTAAATAAGATGAATCTACGCCCTAAAATACGAAAGTATTTTAGGGCGTATTTTAGTGTTTAGCCAAAAAAAACTCATTTGTAAAATAATTACCGCTCCAAATCGCGTATTTTAAGAAAGAAGGGGAAAAAATGTCAGAAGAAAAAAACTTACCAACGAAATATCAACCGACAGAAATCGAAGCTGGCCGTTATCAAAAATGGCTAGATCAAGATTTATTTAAACCAAGTGGCGACAAAAAAGCGAAGCCCTATTCAATTGTTATTCCACCACCTAATGTAACAGGGAAGCTACACTTAGGGCATGCTTGGGATACAACATTACAAGATATGATTATCCGCCAAAAAAGAATGCAAGGCTTTGATACGTTATGGCTGCCAGGAATGGACCATGCTGGAATTGCCACGCAAGCAAAAGTAGAAGAGAAACTAGCACAACAAGGAATTTCACGTTACGACTTAGGTCGTGAAAAATTTGTTGATCAAGTGTGGGAATGGAAAGAAGAATATGCTTCTCACATTCGTGAACAGTGGGCAAAAATGGGCCTTTCTTTAGATTACAGCCGTGAACGTTTTACTTTAGATGAAGGGCTATCTGAGGCCGTTCGTAAAGTGTTTGTCTCTCTTTACGAGAAAGATTTGATTTACCGTGGTGAATATATCATTAACTGGGATCCGAAAGCGAAAACAGCATTGTCTGATATCGAAGTAATCCATAAAGATATTGAAGGAGCTTTTTACCACATGAGCTACCCATTATCAGATGGTTCTGGCGTTGTTGAAATTGCGACAACGCGTCCTGAAACAATGTTGGGAGATACGGCGATTGCGGTCCATCCAGAAGATGAACGGTATCAAGAACTTATTGGTAAGACAGTTGTCTTGCCATTAGTAGATAAAGAAATTCCAATTATTGCAGATGACTATGTAGATATGGAATTTGGAACAGGGGTTGTAAAAATCACACCTGCCCATGATCCAAATGACTTTGAAGTCGGTAATCGTCATGACTTACCTCGAGTAAATGTTATGAACGAAGACGGCACGATGAATGAACTGGCTGGAAAATACGAAGGAATGGATCGTTTTGCTGCACGTAAAGCGATTGTCTCTGACTTGAAAGAATTAGGTCGCTTAATTAAGATCGAAACAATGAATCACAGCGTGGGCCATTCAGAACGAACAGGCGTTGTCGTGGAACCACGTTTATCGACCCAATGGTTTGTAAAAATGGGACCATTAGCTGAAAAAGCAATGAAAAATCAAGAAACAGAAGACGCTGTTGAATTTTATCCACCACGCTTCAATCAAACATTTTTACGTTGGATGGAAAATGTACATGACTGGGTTATTTCGCGACAATTATGGTGGGGCCACCAAATTCCTGCTTGGTATCACAAAGAAACGGGCGAGATGTATGTTGGGATGGAAGCGCCAGCCGACAGTGAAAATTGGGTTCAAGATAGTGACGTCTTAGATACATGGTTTAGTTCTGCTTTATGGCCATTTTCAACGATGGGTTGGCCAGATGAAGCAAGCGAAGATTATCAACGTTACTTCCCAACAAGCACATTAGTTACTGGCTATGACATCATCTTCTTCTGGGTAAGTCGTATGATTTTCCAAAGCTTAGAGTTTACAGGCGAACGTCCCTTCCAAAATGTCTTAATTCACGGCTTAATTCGTGATGAGCAAGGACGCAAAATGAGTAAATCATTGGGGAATGGGATTGATCCAATGGATGTCATCGAAAAATATGGCGCAGATGCGTTACGTTGGTTCTTATCAAATGGTTCAGCACCTGGTCAAGATGTTCGTTTTAGTTATGAAAAAATGGATGCTTCTTGGAACTTTATCAATAAGATCTGGAATGCAAGTCGTTTCGTTATCATGAATGTAGAAGGTATGACTGCTGCAGATATTGACTTTAGTGGTGAAAAGACTGTCGCTGATCGTTGGATTTTAACGCGCTTAAACGAAACAGTCGCCCGTGTGACAGAATTATTTGATCGCTTTGAATTCGGTGAAGCAGGTCGCCAATTATACAACTTCATCTGGGATGATTTCTGTGATTGGTATATTGAAATGAGTAAAGAAATTCTTTACGGAGAAAATGAAGCAGCTAAACAAACAACACGGAGCATCTTGGTGTACACATTGGATCAAATCTTACGCTTATTGCATCCAATTATGCCGTTTGTAACAGAAGAAATTTGGGAAAAAATTCCGCATCAAGGTGAGTCATTGGTTGTGGCAGAGTACCCAGTTGTTCATGAAGAATTTAACGATGAAGCAGCAGCTCGAGGAATGGAAGTTCTGAAAGAAGTTATTCGTTCGGTTCGGAATATTCGAGCAGAAGTGAATACACCACTTTCTAAACCAATTACTTTGTTAATTAAAACAAATGATACAGAAGTAGAAGAATTTTTAACAGCTAATACTAGCTATTTAGAACGCTTCTGTAACCCAGAGGAATTAGTCATCAGTCGTGAAATAGAAGCGCCAGAATTAGCCATGTCCGCTGTATTAACAGGCGCAGAACTATTCCTACCATTAGCTGGGTTGATTAATATCGAGGAAGAAATTGCTCGCTTAGAAAAAGAATTAGACAAATGGACAAAAGAAGTCAAACGTGTGCAAGGCAAACTTTCAAATGAACGTTTTGTGTCAAATGCACCAGATGAGGTCGTGGAAGCAGAACGTGCAAAAGAAAAAGACTACCTTGAAAAACAAGAGGCTGTCAAAGAACGGATTGCCCAATTACGTTCAATCTAAAAAAGAAAAGACAACAAAACCAAACGTTGGTTTTGTTGTCTTTTTGTTATAATTTGCCAAATAATTGAAACAAATACAACATTAAATAGCTGTAAGTAGCCACAGACCAGAATTTTAATAAAAGAACAATTTTCATGAATTCCTTTAAAGATATATCTGTAATTCCCGCCACTAAACAAACAATATCATCTGGAGCGAAGGGGACTAACATAGTAAAGATTAAGAGCTTTTTGACATTGTGTTCATTTTTGTCTAAAATCTCTTCAAATTTTTTGTATTTATTGGGTGAAAGGATTATTTTTACAAAGCTACGTCCATAGTAACGAACCAGTAAAAAGCCAATAAACTCACCAATGATCAACCCAAGATAGCTATACAAAAGTCCTTGCAAATTGCCAAACATCAACATTCCTGCAACAGAAGAGATTCCTCCAGGTAGAATAGGGATAATCACTTGGACGATTTGTAAAAGAATGAAACACAGAACCGCATAGTTACCAAACTGTTTAATAAAAGCTTGCAAGGAAGCAACAGAATGAAAAATTCCTCTGGAATATCCCCATAAAATTAAGCCGAAGAAAAGCACCAGTCCAACTAGGGGTAACCACCGAATGAGTCCATTTAAAAATTTTTTCTGATTAGTCATGAGTGGCCTCCTGACGTTTTCGACGGTATTTTTTAAAGCCAAGATAACCAGCCGTTCCCAGTAAAATCGTTCCGCTGACGGCAGTGCCGAGATAAATCATTCTTGGATGATAGGCAAAGGTTAACTGCTGTTTGCCAGCTGGGACTTCAACAGCTAAAAAGCCACCTAGAATGCGTTGTGTTTTTAAGGGTTCTTTTTGTAGCGACGATTTGACTTGCCAATCTTGGTCATAAGGAATGGACGTATACAGTAACTGAGTATCATTTCCAGGTACATTCAGTGCGCCATTTAAATGGCCTTTTTTAGTTGCATTCACGTGAAGAGCTTGTTGGCGTAATTTGTCAACCGCACGATTAAAGGCTGTTTGGTCTAAAGTTTGAAGTTGCCAATTAGTTAAATCAACCACTTGTTCAGCAGTTAGTGACAGGGTCACGGTAGTTCCTTTTTCAAAATGCCCTAAATTGAACAGTTGATTGGTTGCAATATAAATCGGCGTCGAGATAACTTGTTGGTTTACCTTCAATTTTGTAACTTTTTTCCATTTTAAATTCGGAATATAAAGATGCAAGTCGCCAGTGCTATTCACTTTAAAGGTTGCTTCAATTGTTTCATTGGTATGATGAGGTTCATTTATCAACGAAGCTGTTTTAAAGTAAGGTTTATCCGTCGGCACGAGCGTTTGCAGGAGTTCTTCTTGGGCATCTAAAGGATTATTTTTTGCTAATTTTAACTTGGTTAATGCGGTTGGCGCCAAAAAGCCCATACCAATCGCTTCATCATTTTCCATGATTTTCGTGGAACCAACTGTTTTTAGCAATTTTTCACTCGTAGGTTTTTCAATTGGTAAAAAGTCATATTTCACATTTAAAAGTAAATTGGTTAGTTGTGAATTATCCACATAGGCAATCCGGCGATCATTTTTTCGATATAAACCTAGCGCACTTAATGTGTCTTGGGTAGTGGCAGTTAAAGTCGAAGTATAGCTAGAAACGCCAGCATAGCCATAAAGTAAAGGATTATTGTAGCCGTTATTGATTTCACGGAACCCTGTTTCTTTGGAAGGAATGACTTGTTTCATGCGATAAAGTTCTGGTGCTGAGGCCATTTTTTCATCGATTAATTGGCTGTGTTTTCGGTAATCTTGGGCAAATGTTGCTTGGCTACCAAAGGGCATATGTTTAAAAGAAATCCAGAAATTCGTTGTTAATTCTGTGCTGACCAGTAAGAATAAAGCAACGACTACATAGTTTTTTAAGGCCTTTTTGTGTGCTAAACGCAAGCAAAAGAAAATCAACCAAATAAAAAGTAAACTTAGCCATAAATAATTGATCGAAATTAAGAGATTCTTTTGTGGACCATAATACAAAGATCCGTAGCCAATGACTAACAGCAGACTAAAAATAATAGGTGCGGTCCAAGGAATGGTCACTTTTTTAAGCCAAACTTCATAGGCAAAGACAATCAATAAAAAGCTAAAAATAAAGACATTTCGGTAAGGGAAACCAGCTGGGCTTTGAAACATGTGCCAGACAGTATTAAAGGCTTCTAACCAAAAGCTTAAAAAAAGAATGAATAAAAGAATTGCTGAAGCTATTCTTTCTTTTAACGCAATTTGTTTCGTTTGAAAATAGGCAACACAGAGAAGTGTCACAAATAATCCAGCAAAAACGGTTGGTAAATGGTCTAAACGCAACTCATAATTAATAGAACCTAAGCCTAATTGCGAGAAGAACGAAGTGTTGAACTTAGGCGTTAAAAAGAACGTCGAGACATCAAAATCTGCTTTTTTTGTATAGAGCATCCCTTCTGCTGCAGGTAATAATAAAAAGCTAGTTGCGGTTCCTGTTAAAAAAGAAACGAGGATGAATAACGGACTTTGTTTAAAAAATTGCCGAATAGCATGGGCTTGGGTATTCTTTTTAAAGAACCAATAGATACTGTACAAAACAGCAAAGAGACAAATCATATAACCCATGTAGTAATTCGTCACAATCGCTAAAAACAGGGTTATACTGTATAAGCCCCATTTGCGTTGATCCCATAAACGTTGGAGTCCCAATAAGATAAGCGGGAATAGAATCAGTGCATCCAACCACATAAAGTTTTGGCTATAGACGGTGACAAAGCCACAGAAACTATAGGACGTTGAAAAAAGTAACGTGGTGCCATCAACTTTTTGATAGGTGTATTTTAAATAGCTAAACATCGTAGTGCCCATCAAGGCAAGTTTTAAGGTAATAATCCATAAAATTGCTATAGGTAATTGTTCATAAGGAAAAAAGAAAGCCAACACATTAAAAGGGCTCAGTAAGTAATAGGCTGCCAAAGGAACAATCGACTCACCAATCTCATTGGAAAAAGAGTAGAATGTAGTTATTCCCTCGTGAAAAGAGCGTTTTAAAAAACTCAAGAAAGGCATGTATTGTGTGCCTAAATCACTAACTAATAAGTTGTTGTCACCAAAAGGCGCAAGTTGTAATGTCATCCATACAAGCAACAGAAGTAAAAACGGCAAGAAAAAACTTCCTAACCATAAAAGCTTCGATTTGTTTTTCATCAAAATAAGTCCACCTTTATAAAAAAATCATGAATAAGCGTGTTGAACGCTCTAAAAATAGTTTTTAATTGGCTGGCTGGAATGAACCATCCAGAATGTTAGTTTACCATAAGTTCATTAATGTATCCGCTAATAACGCAAAATTATGAAAAATGCAAAAAGTTTTCAAGAAAAAGTTTCAATTGGTTATTAGTGAAAAAGTCACCTAACTTAGTTATAATGTAGAAGAAGACAAGGAGTTGGACAAGATGCAATTAACAATAGAAGAAGCCATTGAATGGATTCATAGCCGGTTACCCTTTGGTTCAAGACCTGGTTTGGATCGGATTAATGCGTTATTAGAAAAAATTGATCATCCAGAAAACAAAGTGCCAACGATTCATATCGCAGGAACCAATGGTAAAGGCTCAACCGTGACATATTTACGCTGTCTATTAGAAGAAATGGGCTTGAAAGTCGGAACCTTTACCTCTCCTTATATTGAATCATTTAATGAAAGAATTGCGATAAATGGTCAACCAATTTCAGACGAACAATTGATTACTTATGTGGAAAAGTATCAACCAATCATTAAAGAATTAGACCAGATCACTGAAGTGGCTGGAATTACAGAATTCGAAACATTGACAGGAATGGCCTTGGACTATTTCGTGAATGAACAAGTGGATATCGCAGTTGTTGAAGTTGGCTTAGGTGGATTACTTGATAGCACCAATGTCGTGAAGCCATTATTGACGGGAATTACGACAATTGGGAAGGATCACACAGAAATTTTAGGTGAAACAATTGCTGAAATTGCCTATCAAAAAGCGGGTATTATTAAAGAAAAAGTCCCAGTAGTAACAGGCAACATTTGTGCTGATGCGCTAGCAGTCATTGAAAAAGTCGCACAAGAAAAACAGAGTCCAATTTTTCGTTTTGGCAAAGAGTATCAAGTGGAATATCTACATCCTGATACACAATGGGGGGAAGTATTTAATTTCTATGGAGAAATGGGCAAACTGACAAAGATTAAAGTTCCCTTGTTGGGGCGTCACCAAGTAGAAAACGCGGCGGTAGCTAT
The DNA here is from genome assembly GCF_050554855.1 of Enterococcus sp. DIV0712. Classification (NCBI taxonomy): domain Bacteria; kingdom Bacillati; phylum Bacillota; class Bacilli; order Lactobacillales; family Enterococcaceae; genus Enterococcus; species Enterococcus sp. DIV0712. Next base: position 2,362,509 of record NZ_CP187333.1, on the reverse strand, counting down.
TCAATTATTTGACAAGTATTGCCAACTACAACATGTGCCGTTTAAAGAACGAGACATTACTCAAGGGTTAGCTAAAGCGCAATGGCCAGCTCGAATGGAACGTCTTAGTGATGAACCGTTGATTGTTTTAGATGGCGCCCACAATGATCATGCAGTAAAACGCTTAGTTGAAAACTTGCGCAAAGAGTTTCCACAACACACGATTCATATTTTATTTTCAGCTTTAGCAACTAAAGATGTGGATGAGATGATTCAGGACTTAAAGCAAGTACCGAATGCGCATCTTTACTTAACTAGCTTTGATTACCCTAAAGCTATTGCACTTACAGAAATGGAAAAATATGAAGACGATTTAACAGAAATTGTGTCTTTATGGCAATTTGGCTTAGGCGAAATTTTAGAAAAAATGTCGACAGATGATTTATTATTAGTAACAGGTTCATTATATTTTGTTTCTCAAGTAAGAGAATTACTTTTAACTATAGGAGGAAATGATGAAGAAATTTGATGGCGTAATTTTTGATATGGATGGGTTGCTTTTTGATACGGAGTTGATTTACTATACATCTACTCAAAAAGTAGCAGATGCAATGGGGTTACCATATAGTAAAGAAGTCTATTTAGACTATGTTGGGATTTCCGATGAAGAAGTACAAGAGAATTACCGACGTATTTATGCATCCTATGGTCATGACACAGTGGAAGAATTTATCCGCCGTTCTTATGATGATACCCTGCAAGAGTTTCGATCTGGTAACGTCCCTTTAAAACCAGGGGTGGTGGAATTTCTCGACTTTTTAGATGATCAAAAAATTCCTCGATTGGTTGCTTCAAGTAACGTCCGTCCAGCAATTGAAATGTTATTAAGCCATGCTGGGATTCAGGATCGTTTTGTAGGAATTGTTTCAGCAGAGGACGTTAAACGAGCAAAACCGGACCCAGAAATTTTTCAAAAAGCACGTCAACTTTTAGGAACAGAAGCCCCGAAAACCTTGATTTTCGAAGACTCATTTCATGGGGTAAGTGCGGCTCATAGTGCGGGCATTCCAGTGATCATGGTACCTGATTTATTGCAACCAACTGAAGTTATCCAAGAGAAAACATTACATGTCTTGGAGAGTTTACATCAAGCGCCACATTATTTAAAATAATAAAAACAACACTCCTTTGCGTAGTTTATTAATGACTAGCAAAGGAGGTTTTTTTATGCAAGTATCGGATCTGTTTATTCGTGAGATGCCGAGTGATTGTTTACCACGAGAACGGCTCTTGGCGATAGGAGAAAAAGCATTATCGAATCAAGAGTTGTTGGCGATTCTGTTACGTACTGGCTCAAAAGAAGCAGACGTGATGACTGTTGCCGCAACGCTGTTAAAACAGTTTAAGCAACTTTCTTATTTGCAGCAAGCCACGTTGAACGAGTTAATGGCTATTAAAGGCATTGGCCAAGTGAAAGCCATTGAATTACGTGCGGCCATTGAATTAGGGTGTCGAATTTATCAAAGTAGTCAAATCAAATTTGGCAAAGTTACGTCCAGTCAACAAGTCGCTCAACGATTACTCCAAGAGATGAAGGGGCTGCAACAAGAACATTTAATTTGTATTTACTTGAATACCAAGAATGACATTATCCAACAGAAAACGATTTTCAAAGGATCACTGAATCAAAGTATTGCTCATCCACGCGAAATTTTTCGGGAAGCGGTTAAATATTCATCTGCTCGCATACTATTAGCTCATAATCATCCATCTGGCAATCCGACACCGTCTCCACAAGATATTCAATTTACCAAACGAATGGAAGAATGTGGCGAAATGATGGGGATTCAATTGTTGGATCATATTATTGTTGGTGATAGCGGATACATTAGTTTGAGAGAAGAGAATTTTTTTGCTTCAGAATGAGGACAATTCTTGCAAAAATATTTTATCACGTGTAAAATGAAAGGGTAATCTTGTTTGGAATTATGTAGACTTTTTAAATTTTTTTAAATATTCTATTGGAAGCGAGCAAAGTTACGACTATTTATGTGCAAATGCACGAGGAGGAACAAAAGAATGGAACAAGGAACAGTAAAATGGTTTAACGCAGAAAAAGGTTTTGGGTTTATCTCACGCGAAGACGGAAGCGACGTATTCGTACACTTCTCAGCTATCCAAGGTGATGGTTTCAAAACTTTAGAAGAAGGTCAAGCAGTGACTTTTGATGTTGAAGATTCAGACCGTGGCCCTCAAGCAGTTAACGTAGAAAAAAACTAATAAAAAATAATCCAAAAACACCTAACGCATGTTAGGTGTTTTTTTGTTAGAAAAAATAGAGAAGAAAAATGGACAAGCATTTTTCTTCTCTATTAAATGAGAGCTTTATTGATCACTAACTGTGGCAGTCATAATCATTGGCAGAATCATTGGATGACGTTCTGTTTGTTCAAACAAGAAAGGCTGTAAAGCGGTCGTCATGGCTTCGCCTAATTTTGCTTCGGTACAGTTTTTATCTTTCATTGCTTCACGTAGAGCATTGAATAAAAGACGTTGGCCTTCATGAATCATATCACCAGACTCACGCATGTAGACAAAACCACGGGAAAGAATGTCTGGACCAGCCATAATTTCTTTATTTTTAATATCAACTGTTGCTACCGCTAAAACTAAACCTTCTTCAGATAAGATACGACGATCCCGTAAAACAACATTCCCGATATCACCGACACCATTTCCATCAACGTACACGTCGTTAGCGTTGAAGTGACCAGCAGGACGTGCGCTATCAGCCGTTAAAGCTAAGACATCGCCGTTGCCCATGATAAAGCAATTTTCTTCAGGAACCCCTGTATCTTGAGCGAGCGAAGCATGGATTTTTAACATTCTAAATTCACCATGAACAGGCATGAAATATTTAGGCTTCATCAAACGAAGCATTAATTTTTGCTCTTCTTGTCCACCGTGACCAGAAGTATGGATATTATTGATTTTTCCGTGGATAACTTCTGCACCGGCTTCAGATAATAAGTTGATTAAACGGTTAACGCTTGTCGTATTCCCAGGAATTGGTGAACTTGAGAAAACAACCGTATCGCCTGGTTGAATACTAATTTGGCGGTGTGTACCGTTAGCAATCCGACTAAGCGCGGCCATAGGTTCTCCTTGAGAGCCAGTACATAAAATCATTGTTTCATTTGCTGGCAATTGATTCAGTTCCGCCGCATCGACAAACGTTCCTTTTGGCACTTTGATGTAGCCTAAGCGTTCGCCATTGACAATGGCATTTTCCATGCTACGACCAAAAACAGCAATTTTGCGACCGGTTTTCACGGCTGCATCAGCAGCTTGTTGTAAACGGAAAATGTTTGAAGCAAAACTGGCAAAGATAATCCGACCATCAATTTTTTCAAAGATTTTTAAAATAGAGGTCCCAATTGTTTTTTCGGATTTTGTAAAGGTGGGTATTTCAGCATTGGTACTGTCTGAAAGAAGACAAAGGACGCCTTCTTCACCTAATTTCGCCATTCTGTGTAAGTTGGCTGGCTCACCAACGGGTGTAAAGTCAAACTTAAAGTCACCTGTTGCGACAATGTTACCAGAAGGCGTTTTAACCACAACGCCCAAGGCATCAGGAATACTGTGAGTCGTCCGGAAAAAGCTAATCGCTGTTTTTCTAAAACGAATCACCGTATCTTCATTAATTTCGTGTAATTCCGCTTCTCGCAATAAACCATGTTCATCAAGTTTGTTGGTAATTAAAGCCAAGGCTAGTGGTCCCGCATAGATTGGGATATTCGCTTGACGTAAAAGATAAGGAACGCCACCAATATGGTCTTCGTGACCGTGGGTAATAACGAGTGCTTTGACTTTATGCAAATTTTGAACGATGTAGCTATAATCTGGAATCACGTAGTCAATCCCAAGTAAATCATCTTCTGGGAATTTGATCCCAGCATCAATAATGATAATTTCATCTTGGAATTGTACCCCATATGTGTTTTTTCCAATTTCGCCTAAACCACCGATTGCAAAAACGCCAGTTTCGTTATTTTTTATGTTTACTTTCATGTTAAAACTCCGTTAGAGTGAAGTCCGCATGTTCTTGCTCGTAAGCAAGATGTTTTTCGTCTAATAATTGAACGTATTCAATATTGTATGGGGTATTTTCTTCAACTAATTGGCGCACGATTACATCGCTATCGGCTTCCATGTAAAGAGATTTTGTGTCTTCTCTTTTTGGGTTTCTGATTTTTGTTTCTTGATAGTATACTTTGTAAATCATCGATTCATTTCTCCTTCAGCTACTAATAGTAGCAATTTATAGTTTTTTTCATTTTAAGACAGAAAATTAAACACAACAAAACGAGGTGCTGATCACCTAAAAAAGAATGCTCATCAAAAACATCTGTTAATGATGAAATGAAGCCTCGACTTTGCTTCATTCTGGGTATTTGATTTTATGTGTTCTTTTTTCAACCGTCCCGTGTGTTGTGAATAACAACAATTAAGCTTATTTTATCATAGAATGATAAGGAAGTATAGAAACACTCACTGGACTTTTAAAAAAAACAAACTTCTTGTTTCACCTTATTCTTGATCAAGTTCGAGTGCCTTTTTTTTAGGACGCCAATACCAACTTAAGCCGATCACGTGGGCTAAATAAACAATCGCTAAAGTCGTAGTCATCAACGTATTTCGGACAATTAAACACGGAATGGCAAATAAAAGAAACATGGAAATAAATAGTTTCCATTTACCTTTACGAGTAATTTTTTTCTCAAAGAAGGCTTCTTGGATATATTTTTGATAATAAGAAGAAGCTAAAAATTTGTTATAAAGTTTATCTGAACTACGCATCCAAAAAAAGGCCGTTAATAAATAAAAACCAGTGGTGGGTAAAAGCGGCAAAAAGATTCCTAACGTGCCTAAAGCAAACGTACAGGAACCGAGAAAAATGAAGAATAATTTTTTCATTCAAAGGGTCCTTTCAGTTTTTCCCAATTATGGCACAATCAAAAGGAAGTAGCAATTTTAATCGTATAAGTAAATCATTAAAATTATCTATTTTTTAGAAAATCTAAAAGAGAAAGGATAGAAAGAGAAAGGCTGTTTTTTCTAGCCAGACAGCTTGTATTACCGATTTCTTTTTGATACAGTGGGAGTACTAGAAAATTTAAAGTAAGATAAGAAGGAGATGATTAATTGAAGTTAATGTGGCGTTACACAATGCGTTATAAGAAATTACTTTTCGCTGATTTTATTTGTGTGTTTGGTTTTATTTTGATTGAATTAGGCTTGCCGACCATTTTAGCACGAATGATTGACAAAGGAATTATTCCTAGAGATATGGACTATATTTATCAGCAAGGGATTTGGATGGTTGTAATTACGATTATTGGCGTTGCAATGAATATTTTGCTAGGGTACTTTGGTGCCAGAATTACAACAAACATTGTTCGTGATATTCGTGATGATTTATTTGAAAAGATTCAAACTTTCTCACACAGTGAATATGAAAGTATTGGGGTTTCTTCCTTAATTACGCGAACTACCAATGATGCATACCAAATTATGCTCTTCATGGGAAATATTTTACGTCTTGGCTTTATGACGCCAGTGATGTTTATTGCCAGTCTTTACATGGTGATGCGAACGAGTCCGTCGTTAGGAATGTACGTTTTAGGTGCCTTGCCTTTTCTGCTGCTAGCAGTTGTCGGAATTGCTCGTTTGTCAGAACCGTTATCTAAAAAGCAACAAAAGAACTTAGATGGAATCAACGGGATTTTAAGAGAAAATCTTTCTGGATTGCGGGTAATACGCGCATTTGTTAATGAAAAATTTGAAGAATCTCGTTTTAATAAAGTCAATGAAACTTACACTAAAAGTTCAAAAAGTTTGTTTCGTTTAATGGCAGCAGCCCAACCAGGGTTCTTTTTCTTATTTAATATTGTGATGGTCTTAATCATTTGGAGCGGGACTGTTCAAATCAGCCATGGGGATTTAGAAGTTGGGAATTTAATAGCTTTTATTGAATATATTTTCCATGCGCTGTTCTCGTTTATGTTATTTGCCAGTGTCTTTATGATGTATCCGCGGGCTGCGGTTTCGGCTTCGCGGATTCAAGAAGCCTTAGACATGGAACCAGCTATTCGTGAAGAAGAAGGCGTAACAGAAACAGCTACTAAAGGCTATCTAGAGTTTAAAAATGTAACCTTTGCCTATCCTGGACATGCGGAAAGCCCAGTCATCCGCAATGTAAGTTTTAAGGCGTCACCTGGTGAAACAGTGGCCTTTATTGGGAGCACAGGTAGTGGGAAATCAACATTAATTCAATTGATTCCACGGTTTTATGATGTATCAGAAGGTGAAATTTTAATCGATGGAGTGAACGTAAAAGAGTACAAACTTAGTGCATTACGCAATAAGATTGGCTATATTCCACAAAAAGCGTTACTTTTTACTGGTACAATTGCTGATAATCTTCGCTACGGTAAGGAAGATGCGACGTTAGAAGAAATGGAACGAGCAATTGACATTGCTCAAGCTACAGAATTTGTTTCACAAAAACCGCAAGGCTATGATGAACCTCTTTCAGAAGGTGGCACGAACTTTTCTGGTGGTCAAAAACAACGTTTAGCTATCGCACGGGCGATTATTCGCAATCCGGAAATTTATATATTTGATGATAGTTTTTCTGCGTTAGATTATCAAACAGATGCAAATTTACGAGCGCGTCTGAAAAAAGAAACAACAGAATCCACTGTTTTAATTGTGGCACAACGTGTTGGAACAATTATGCATGCGGACCGCATTGTTGTTTTAAACGAAGGCGACGTGGTCGGAATTGGCACACATCGTGAATTACTTGAGACTTGTCCAATTTACTATGATATTGCGGCTTCTCAATTGTCAGAGGAGGAATTAGCATGAAACACGCCTTTTCTTCTATGAAACGAATCGGTCGCTATATTAAACCGTACCGAGTGACGTTTTATTTAGTTATTTTATTTACAATATTAACCGTTGCCTTTAATGCAGCGTTGCCTTATTTGACTGGATTACCAACGACAGAAATTAGCCGTAATATTGCGGCTGGCGAATCCATTAATTTTGATTATGTAATCCAATGTTTAATTTGGATTTTAGTTGTGGGAACAGGTTATTGTGTGGCACAATTTTTGTCAGGCTTTTTAATGACGAATGTCGTTCAACAATCCATGCGCGATTTACGTCGCGATATTGAAGAAAAAATCAATCGTTTGCCAGTTTCTTATTTTGATAAGAACCAACAAGGAAATATTTTGTCACGGGTGACGAACGATGTGGATGCTGTCAGCAATGCGATGCAACAAAGTTTTATTAATATTGTTTCGGCAGTCTTAGGGATTGTGATGGCGGTAGTGATGATGTTCTTAATCAATCCGCTGATGGCGATTTTTTCAGTGATTATGATTCCGTTGTCTCTGATTATTTCCAGAACAATTGTTAAAATCTCCCAGAAATATTTCCAAGGAATGCAAAATTCTTTAGGAGACTTAAATGGTTATGTCCAAGAAAATATGACTGGGTTCAGTGTTTTAAAACTATATGGTCGGGAAAAAGAAACTCTTGAAGGTTTTAAACAAGTCAATCACCGTTTAAATGGTTTTGGCTTCAAAGCATCCTTTATCTCAGGATTAATGTTGCCATTGGTTCAAATGACTGCTTATGGGACCTATATCGGGGTAGCTGTCCTTGGTAGTTACTATGTGGTTGCTGGTGTGATCGTAGTGGGGCAATTACAAGCGTTTATTCAATATATTTGGCAAATTAGCCAACCAATGGGGAATATTACGCAGTTGTCTGCAGCTTTACAAAGCGCTTCAGCTTCGACCATGCGGATTTTTGAAATCCTAGATGAACCAGAAGAAGAACTTAACGAACAAGATGTTCCTTTGCCAGAACCTATTTTAGGCTCTGTTGAATTTGAAAATGTCAGCTTTAGTTATGACCCAGAAAAACCGTTAATTCGTAATTTGAACTTTAAAGTTGATGCGGGCCAAATGGTTGCGATTGTGGGACCAACTGGCGCTGGGAAAACAACCTTAATCAACTTACTGATGCGTTTTTATGATGTAACAGAAGGCGCCATTAAAATTGATGGTATTGACACGAAAAAAATGAACCGTAGTGATGTCCGTTCTGTATTTGGAATGGTATTGCAAGATGCTTGGTTGTATAAAGGTACCATTGCAGATAATATTCGTTTTGGGAAGTTGGATGCCACGGATTATGAAGTTGTGGATGCAGCGAAAACGGCCAATGTGGATCACTTCATTCGGACAATGCCAGATGGGTATGAAATGGAAATCAATTCTGAGGGAGATAACGTTTCCCTTGGTCAAAAACAATTGTTGACCATTGCCCGAGCGGTAATTTCTGATCCAAAAATTTTGATTTTAGATGAGGCGACTAGTTCAGTCGATACACGCTTGGAAGCCTTAATTCAAAAAGCAATGGATCGTGTTATGGAAGGACGAACGAGTTTCGTTATTGCCCACCGCCTATCAACTATTCGTGAAGCTGATTTAATTCTTGTTATGAAACAAGGAGAAATCATTGAAAAAGGTACGCATCATGAGTTGCTGGAACAAGGTGGCTTCTATGAAAAACTATACAATAGTCAATTTGCTGAAGAAGGCGACTATGAGGAATAAAAAGAGGTCGGGACAGAAGCGTTTAACTCCGAGAAATAAGAAGGAATTTCCGAAAATTGTTCTGTAATTTTTGGAGAATTCCGGCTTATTTCCGAAGGAGTTGCTTTTGTTCCCGCCGTTTATCAGTTTTTGAGCGTGGAGCAAAAATCCAAAGTGATTTTTGTCCCACGCTCTTTTCTTGTCTTTTTTACTATGAAAGTGAGGAATTCTTGTCTATACTTAATGAAAAGAGGTGACAGAGTTTGAAAAAAGAGTATTTTATTGCTGCTAGTGCAGATGTCTATGGAAACGTACAACTAGCGAAGGATAGTAATATTTGGTTTCAGTCGGTCTTAAGAGGTGACAGTAACACAATTACCATTGGTGAAGGTAGTAATATTCAAGATGGCACGATTATTCATGTTGATGAAGATGCCCCGACAATTGTAGGCAAGTATGTAACGGTGGGCCATCAATGCATGTTACACGGTTGTAAAATCGGTGATGGTGCTTTGATTGGCATGGGTTCAACCATTCTAAATAACGCTATTATTGGAGAAAACAGCCTGATTGGTGCGGGCTCTTTAGTGACAGAAGGCAAAATTATCCCGCCAAATGTTTTAGCATTTGGTCGACCCGCGAAGGTTATCCGTCCGTTAACGGCAGCAGAAATAGCCAGTAATCATACGAACGCCTTACATTATATTCAACGAGCAGAAGAATTTCGCCAACAAAAATACCCGAAACTAACATAGAATTAGGAGGAAAATGATGAAGAAAATTAAAGTAATGACGGTTTTTGGAACACGGCCAGAAGCAATCAAAATGGCTCCCTTAATCAAAGTTTTAGAAGAGCAAAGTCAAGGATTTGACTCTGTAGTAGTCGTAACAGCGCAACATCGCCAAATGTTGGATCAAGTGTTAGAAGATTTTCAAATTACACCGAATCATGATTTAAATATCATGAAAGATGGGCAAACCTTAACAGATATTACAAGTCGTGTTTTGAATTTATTAACTGAGGTTCTTGTGACAGAACAGCCGGATATTGTCTTGGTTCATGGCGATACAACCACGTCATTTGCGGCTGCATTGGCTGCTTTTTATCAACAGATTCCAGTGGGACATGTGGAAGCAGGATTGCGGACCTGGCAAAAATATTCTCCGTTTCCGGAAGAAATGAATCGTCAACTGGTAGATGTGTTAACTGATATTTATTTTGCCCCAACCACTCAAAGTAAGGACAATTTAATCAAAGAAAATCATCCAGAAGAACATATTTATGTGACTGGCAATACAGCAATTGACGCGATGGCGTACACCGTTGATGCCCACTATCAAAATGATTTATTGGAAAAAATCCCTACAGACCAACGCATCGTGCTAATTACAATGCATCGTCGTGAAAATTTAGGCCTGCCAATGGCAAATGTGTTTAAAGCTGTTCGTCGACTTGTAATGGAACATCCAGAAATTGAAGTCATTTTCCCTATGCACAAAAATCCCAAAGTCCGTGAAATAGTAGCGGAACACTTAGGTGAATTAGCTCGTGTGCATTTAATTGAACCATTGGATGTCAAAGATTTTCAAAATTTTGCAGCGAAAAGTTCTTTAATTTTAACTGATTCTGGCGGTGTGCAAGAAGAAGCTCCTTCCTTAGGTGTGCCAGTTTTAGTTTTACGAGATACAACGGAACGTCCAGAAGGCGTAGCGGCAGGAACATTGAAATTGGTTGGTACAGACGAACAAGTAGTCTATCAAGAGGCGAAAACATTATTGACTGATTCTGATGCTTACCACGCGATGGCGCATGCACAAAATCCGTATGGGGATGGTCAAGCTAGCCGCCGAATCGTTGAAGCCATTGCCTATGAAATGCAGCAATCAGATAAAAAACCAGATACGTTTACAGCAAAATAAATAAAAAGGCAGAGAAGCGCTGAAAAATGTGCTTCTTTTGCGTATCTTATTTTGAAGAATCAATTAGACAAAAAATGCTAGAAAGTAGTGAAGTGAAGATGTATCAAACGATTTTATTTGATTTAGATGGCACAATTACGGATTCTGGTAGCGGCATTATGCGTTCTATTTTATACGCAACAGAACAATTAGGCTGGCCAGCTCCTAGCGAGGAGACGTTACGTTCTTTCATAGGGCCGCCTTTATATGAATCATTTTTGCACATGGCGCCTTCAGCTGAAGCAGCGCAACAAGCCGTGGGTCATTATCGAGCGTATTATCAGAGAAAAGGTATGCTTGAAAACCATGTGTATCCAGGGATTCCAGAAGTGTTAACAAGGTTAAAGGAAGCGGGAGCAAAGTTATACATTGCGACTTCCAAGCCAGAAGAATTTGCTAAAAAGATTATTACTCATTTTGATTTAGATCGTTATTTTACAGGCATCTATGGAGCGAGTATGGACGGTTATCGTTCTAAAAAAGCAGATGTGATTCAGTATGCATTAACGGAAGCTCAATTAGACCCAACCAAAGAAGCGATTATCATGGTTGGTGATCGCAACCATGACATTCTTGGTGCTCAACAAAATGGCTTAGATAGTATAGGTGTCTTGTATGGATTTGGTGAAGAAACAGAATTACAAGAGGCGGGAGCGACATTCCTAGTACAATCACCTAAAGGCTTAGGTGCTATTTTGCTACAAAATTCTTAATAGAAAATGGATTTTCGATAAATTTAGGAGGATTTTAAGATTTATTATCGTTTCAATAGAAAAGCGCCATCATAGGCTTTAAACGTTGTCAATGATGAATTTTTTATCGGGGAATGACGGTCTTTTTATTAAAAACATTTAATTTTAAAGAGGTTTCATGTATAATAGTTTCAGTCATAAACGATAGAATAGTAAGGAGGGTTAGTTTTGGCTAATGATAACCAAAATAACCAAGATCCCAAATCTTCGCTTAGAGATCAAGTAACTGGGTCTTTAAAAGGTAGAAATGATGGCGATCAACCTGATTCCTCTGAAAAAAATGATAGGTCTCCCCAACCTTCATCTGATGAATCACAAGAAACAGCGAGCCGCACAACACAAACACGTGCAGGTTCTAGAGCTGCTCGAAGACGTGGGAAAGACAAGACAACACAGACAGTCGAAGAGCCAACCCCGATTGAAACAGACGAAAAGCCAACAAATACAAAAAAACAAACACGTAAAAAAGAAGATCGTTTAGTCGGTCGTATCGTGTTAATTGTAGTTTCTGTATTAGTTTTAATGATGGCAATCTTTGGGTTTACTTTTTATAAATATGTAGATGCTGGGCTACAGCCACTAGACAAGAACAATAAGAAGCTTGTTCAAGTGCATATCCCAGAAGGATCTTCTAATAAGCAAATTGCTGCGGTTTTAGAAGAAAGCAACGTCATTAAAAGCGGAATGGTTTTTAACTACTACGTAAAATTTAAAAACTTAACAGATTTTCAAGCGGGCTATTATCAAATGTCTCCAAGCATGACACTCGATGAAATTGGTGAAATGCTAAAAGAAGGAGGCACGCCAGAACCAACTAAAATTGCAGATGGCAAAGTAACGATTCCTGAAGGCTACGATATAGATAAAATTGGCGAAGCTATTGAAAAAAATACAGATTTCAAGAAAGCAGATTTCATTGCATTAATGAAAAACGAAGACTTCTTCAATCAAATGAAGGCTAAGTATCCTGATTTACTTGAAAGTGCTGCAACCGCAGAAGGGGTTCGTTATCGCTTAGAAGGGTATTTATTCCCGGCAACTTATGATTACTACAAAAAAGCAACACTTCCTGAATTTGTCGAACAAATGATTGCTAAAATGAACACAGTAATGGAACAATATACGCCGACAATTCATGCAAAGAATTTAACCAATCAGCAAGTCTTAACGTTAGCTTCATTGGTTGAAAAAGAAGGAGTCAAAGAAGCAGACCGCAAACAAATTGCGCAAGTATTCTTTAACCGCTTGGCTGCCGATATGCCGATCCAATCAGATATTTCTATTTTGTATGCTCTAGGAGAACACAAAGAAACTGTAACGTATGCTGACTTGGAAGTGGACTCGTCTTATAACTTGTATAAAAATACTGGTTATGGACCAGGACCATTAGATAGCCCAAGTGAGGAGTCAATTAAAGCAGTCTTGAATCCGACACCAAGTGACTATTTATACTTTGTAGCAGATATTTCTACAGGAAAAGTCTACTTCTCAAAAACATATGAAGAACATCAAGTATTAGTAAATCAGTATGTCAATAATTCAAGTAGTGAATAAAATGAAAACATAAAAGAGCTTGGTGAATCAATTTTGTATGATTCACCAAGCTTTTAGATACTCAAAAAGTAATCTGTTTAACAGAGGGAAAGAGTAGCAACTAGAAATTTATATAAATAAAATTTAGCAAAATCACAAAAATTCAATAATTATATTTACAATTTAGAAAAAGCGTGGTACTCTTTTGTGGATTGAAAGCGGAATTTTTTTCAATAACCAACCAAGAACTACGTATCGTTAAGCGAAAAAGGAGAATTAACATGGTAGAAAAAGTATATCCAATGACTCTTGAAGGAAAAGAAAAATTAGAACAAGAGCTAGAAGAATTAAAAACAATTAAACGTAAAGAAATCGTAGAGCGTATTAAAATCGCTCGTAGCTTTGGGGATCTTTCAGAGAACTCAGAGTATGAATCAGCTAAAGATGAACAAGCTTTCGTTGAAGGACGTATTACAACGTTAGAAAATATGATTCGTTTTGCAGAAATCATCGATAATGATGGCGTGGACCAAGACGAAGTTTCCATCGGTAAAACAGTTACTTTCCAAGAGTTACCTGACGGAGAAGAAGAGGAATACACAATCGTAGGAAGTGCCGAAGCCGATCCATTTTCTGGTAAAATTTCTAATGATTCACCGATTGCGCAAGCCTTAATTGGTAAACAATTAGGCGACCAAGTGATTATTGCAACACCTGGTGGCGACATGACAGTTAAAATTACAAAAGTTGAAGCAAACTAAATAATTGAGTAGGGCAGGCAGCTTCCAAGGCCTGTCCTTTCGCAATCTAGGACATTTAGGGCTAAAGTCCTATGGTAACCTGAGGCGCAAACCACTATGATTAAATAAAATAAACGAGTAAAATAAATGACAGAGGGAGGAGGCAAATCTATGAATAACCCTTGGCGCTTTTTTATCGTCGCAGAAGCATTACTTTTTATTCTGGCGTTATGGCAAATTGTACATAATCCTGGATTAGCTGTTTTATTAACAATTGGCGTTTTACTTGTGGCCTACGTTTCCAGGAAAGCATCTAAAACACATTTTAACAACTTTCAATTCGTCCTCGGCGTTGTTTTTATTGTCATTGGTGCAATGAACAGCACGGCTGTTTGGTTTATGTTGATTTTTGGCGTACTCTTTATCGGCTTAAAAGGCTTTGAGATTTCAGGCGTGGATATAGCTGAGCGAGCACCTTGGCGTAAAAAACAAATGATTATGGTGGAGACGGCGGCAAAAGAACCTAAAAATGGCAAACGATTTAAACGCCGCTGGTTTGCCAACGAACGCATTGGTAACAATATCTATGAATGGGACGATATCAATATTGATTTAATCTCTGGGGACACCATTATTGATTTAGGTAATACGCTACTACCGAAAGAAGACAATATTATTATTATTCGTAAAGGTTTTGGCCGCACGCGAATTCTAGTGCCGTTAGGTGTAGCTATTTTGTTAGAACATTCAACTTTTTACGGAACGGTACGTTTTGAAGAAGAAAAATATCAATTGAAAAACGAATCATTAAAAATTTACAGCAATGATTATGATACCAATCTTCGTCGTTTGAAAATTATGACGAACACTTTAGTAGGAGATGTTGAGGTGATCCGTGTATGACCGATCGGATTTCAAGACGCATGATTTCATTATATGCGTCCCTTAGCACCTTTATTGTTATCTTAATTACATTGTTTTCATATTTTCATTCGATTAAACAAAACCGGTGGCTATTAGAGCTTCTTCAGAGAAAAGTCTTTTATCTACCACTAATTGTGCACATTGTTCTCATATCCTTACTAATAGGCTTATTGACCTTTTTACTGATTTCATTGGTTCAAAAAGGGCAATATGGACGGATTGAAGAAAAACTTCGGTTATTGGCCAACGGTAATTATGAAAGTCCAGTCTTAAACAAACCAACGACCAGTGAAAATCAAGACCATTATCTAACCGAAGTCGAACAAGATATTTGGTCGATTAAAAATAAATTATTAGAGATGTCTAAAGAATTGCAATTATTAAACAGTCGACCGCAATTAATGGATGGGCAAACAAAAGAAGAAATTTTAGAGAACGAGCGGCATCGTTTGGCGCGGGAGTTGCATGATTCAGTCAGTCAACAACTTTTTGCAGCCATGATGATGTTGTCTGCATTAAATGAACAAGCACAACGAACAGAAACCCCGGAACCATATCGTAAACAACTAGCCATGGTGGCAGAAATCATTAATGCCTCCCAATCGGAAATGCGCGCGCTACTATTGCACTTGCGTCCTATCAGTCTAGAAGGAAAAAGTTTGCGTAAAGGTATTGAACAATTACTGAAAGAACTACAAACAAAAATTAAAATTGAATTGATTTGGGATGTTGAAGATGTTCATTTAAATAGCAGCATTGAGGATCATCTTTTCCGAATTGTGCAGGAGTTACTTTCAAATACCTTAAGACATGCCAAAGCAAAGGAATTAGAGGTATACTTACACCAAGTCGATAAAAACGTGTTATTGCGTATTGTTGATGATGGTGTCGGCTTTGATATGAAGGAACAAAGTAATAAAGCCGGTAGTTATGGCTTAAATAATATTCGAGAACGTGTTGTCGGCATGGGCGGTACAGTTAAAATTATTAGTTTTAAAGGGCAGGGAACCAGCGTTGAAATTAAAGTTCCTGTCATAAAGGAGGAAACTGCAAGTGATCAAAGTAATGTTAGTGGATGACCATGAAATGGTCCGTTTAGGCGTTTCATCATATTTATCTATTCAAGAGGATATAGAAGTCGTAGGCGAAGCAGAAAATGGTAAGATTGGCTATGAAAAAGCATTGGAACTACGTCCAGATGTTATTTTGATGGATTTGGTAATGGAAGAAATGGACGGCATTGATTCAACAAAAGCGATCTTGAAAGATTGGCCAGAAGCCAAGATTATTATTGTGACGAGTTTTATTGATGATGAAAAAGTGTATCCGGCGATTGAAGCTGGTGCAGCAGGCTACCTATTAAAAACATCAACAGCTCATGAGATTGCTGATGCAATTCGGGCGACTTATCGCGGAGAGCGTGTGTTGGAACCTGAAGTGACGCATAAGATGATGGAACGGTTAACAAAAAAACAAGAGCCGGTGTTGCACGAAGATTTGACAAACCGAGAACACGAAATTTTAATGTTGATTGCACAAGGTAAAAGTAATCAGGAAATAGCTGATGAACTCTTTATCACTTTGAAAACAGTTAAAACACATGTTTCAAACATTTTAGCAAAACTAGATGTGGATGATCGGACCCAAGCGGCGATTTATGCTTTTCAACATGGTTTAGCCAAATAAATATCAGATAAATCCATAAATAAATTCTAGGAAATCCTTCTAGGAATTTATTTATGGATTTGTTATACTAATTTTAACGAACAGACAGGAGCGGTCAGAAGAAATGAAACAAAATTTTGCAATTATTGGTTTAGGACGTTTTGGCGGCAGCATATGCCAAACTTTGGTGGAAGCTGGTCAAGAAGTTTTGGCCATTGACAGCAGTGAAGACCGTGTCAATGAATATATGAATATTGCAACGCATGCAGTGGTGGCTAACGCCCAAGATGAAATGACGTTGCGTTCTTTAGGGATTCGGAATTTTGATCACGTAGTGGTGGCAATTGGTGAAGATATTCAAGCGAGTATTTTAGTAACATTAATGGTTAAAGAGATGGGGGTTCCCAATGTCTTAGCCAAAGCAGTCAATGAATATCATGCCCGTGTCTTAGATAAAATTGGGGCAGACATGGTCGTTCACCCAGAGCGAGATATGGGTATTCGAATTGCCCATAAACTTGTTTCACGCAATATTTTAGATTATATTGAATTATCTAGCGAATTTTCATTAGCTGAGGTTCGGGTCACCAATCCTAAATTTTACAATAAAACCTTAGCAGAATTAAATTTCCGTCAGCGATTTGGTTTAACTGTGGTAGCGATTCGCCGCTCGAAAACAGAAGTAATTGCTTCGCCAGATGCTTCTGAAATTGTTCGAGAAAACGACAATTTATTAGTTATCGGTGATACCGCAGATGTCGATTTATTAGATGAAAAAATGAATGGCTAAGCACTTTATTCTCTAAAAGCACTGCGCTGTGCTACAATAAATGGCGACAGAGATGTGAAGGAGGAACAAAGAATGAAATTAGAAGTGACACCGAAAGCCCAACAATGGTTTAAAGAAGAAACCGGGGTTCAGCCTGAGACAGGCATTCGTTTTTTCGGAAAAATTTACGGAAAAACACCTGTTCATGATGGTTTTTCCATTGCGATGTCTGTAGAAGCGCCAGATGAGCCAATGATTAAAGAGAACCTAGATGGGATTACCTATTTTATTGAAGAAACAGATGATTGGTTCTTTAAAGGGTATGATTTGATTGTTGATTATGATGAAAAGAATGATGAACCGCGTTATCAATTTGAAGCAAACCAAGAAGATTTAACAAAATAATTTTAGTGCTAAACAAAAGAGGCTGAAGTAGTGCGTAGGACTATTTCTGTTGCTTTCGTTTAACCGCTAGTCAGCCTGAGAAAAAATCGTTTTGGATTTTTTCTCAGGTTCTTTCTATTTAAGTTATTTTAGTTGGATATCGTTATTTAATAAGGCTATTATATGGTATAATGATAATTAACTGAAGTGTGGAGGAAATAAAATGTTATCAATTGTTGTCCCTTGTTATAATGAGGAAGCAGCGATTCCGCTGTTTTTTGAAGAAGTAGAAAAAATTAGCCAGCAACTGTCTCATTCAGTAGAATATATATTTGTGAATGATGGCTCAAAAGACAATACGTTAGCTGTTTTAAGACAGCTTTATCGCGAACATCCAGAGAAGGTCCGTTATCTTTCTTTTTCACGAAATTTTGGGAAAGAAGCGGGCTTATACGCTGGTTTAAAAGAAGCAACAGGTGACTTAGTGACAGTCATGGACGTTGATTTACAAGACCCGCCTGAGTTATTACCTCAAATGATTGAGATGATTGAAACCAGTACAGATTTAGATTGTGTTGGCACACGACGCATAACAAGAGACGGCGAACCGCCCATTCGTAGCTTTTTTGCACGGATGTTCTATAAACTCATTAATCGGATTGCTGAGACGGAAATGGTGGATGGTGCCCGTGACTTTCGTGTCATGACCCGACAAATGGTCGATGCGATTTTAGAGTTATCTGAGTATAATCGTTTCTCAAAAGGGATTTTTAGTTGGGTCGGCTTTAAAACAGAATATATTGAATTTAAAAATCGAGAACGAATTGCTGGAGAAACCTCTTGGTCTTTCTGGAGTCTATTAAGTTATTCAATTGACGGGATTGTCAATTTTTCAGAAACACCATTGAATATTGCTTCATACGTTGGCGCCTTTTCGTGTATTGGTTCTGCACTAGCAATGTTAGTGATTATCTTTCGAACATTAGTTAATGGTGATCCAACAAGCGGCTGGCCTTCAATGGTTTGTATTGTACTTTTTGTAGGTGGTTTGCAACTATTATGTTTAGGAATTATTGGCAAATATATCGGCAAAATTTTCTTAGAAACGAAAAAACGACCAATTTATATTGTAAAGGAATCAGAAAAAGATTCTAAAAAATAACCAAAAAAGCAGAGAAAAATTCTCTGTTTTTTTGTTGTGCATTAAAAAAAGTGTGAATAGACTTTTCAGAAAAACAACATTTTTTACATAAAAAATACATTAACTTTACCTATTTTTATCTTAATGAAGCAGCTTTGCTCTCGCGGTTGCAAGAAATAAATGTTAAAATCAAAAGGTATGCTATTAAATGTTTTTTTGGAGGTTGGGTCATGATAGAAGTTATCGACTTGAAAAAAGTATTCGATAATGGGTTTGAAGCGTTAAAATCGGTCAATTTTACGATTGAGCAAGGGGACTTGGTTTGTTTGTTAGGACCAAGTGGGTGTGGGAAATCCACAATTTTAAACTTAATTGCAGGTTTATTACATCCAAGTGATGGAGATATTCAGTTTCGACAGCAATCGGTTGTCAAAACAGCACCAAAAGATCGGAACATCGGGTTCGTTTTTCAAAACTATGCCTTATATCCACATATGACTGTTCTAGAAAACGTAATGTTTCCTTTGTCGGTAGGAAGTAAGAAAGTTCCCAAGGCAGAGGCACAAGCTATTGCCGAAGAATATATGAAACTAACGAATATTGAAGAGTTAAGCCATAAAAAGCCAGGCACACTTTCTGGTGGTCAACAACAGCGTGTTGCGATTACCCGGGCGTTAGTTCAAAAACCAGATGTTTTATTATTAGATGAGCCTTTAAGTAACTTGGATGCACGTTTGCGTTTGAAAATTCGTGAAGAAATCCGCCGCTTGGTGAAAGAAGTAGGGATTACAACAATCTTTGTAACGCACGACCAAGAGGAAGCGCTATCAATCAGTGATAAAATTATTTTATTAAACGAAGGGGTTATTCAACAAAATGATGAACCTCAAAACCTTTACTTAGAACCAAATAACTTATTTGTTGCTCAGTTCATAGGTAACCCAATTATTAATTTATTGTCTGTTGAAGTGAAAGACGGCAAAATGTACCACAAAAGTTTTGAAATTCCGCTTGAGCGTTTTGAGCAAGCACGCTTTAAAATGCCAATGACTGATGGGAAATATACGTTTGCTTCTCGTCCGGAAGATGTGGTACCAGCTGAAACAGGTCTCTTTACCACAACGACAGATTTAGTGGAATTGATTGGTCGAGAACGTATTTTACGATTTACATTAGGAAATGAACAAGTGAAATCAATTGTAAGTGTAGAAGAAGCGATTGAAGAAGGAGACACTTTATCTTTTGATTTTTCATATAAAAAAGTATTTATCTTTAACGAAGCGGGAGACCGGGTTTACTAATGAAAAAATACAATCCAGAAAATCAACCAAAAGCATGGCTCTTCCTTCTGCCATCATTAGGAATCATTTTACTGTTTAGCGTTTATCCACTGTTTCGTTCTTTGTGGATGAGTTTCCAAAAAGGTTCCTTAATTAACCAACGCTACGCTGGTTTAGAAAATTATCAACGTGTATTGAATGATCCAATCTTCTATAAAGCGTTAAAAAATACAGCGCTCTATGCATTTGCTGTGGTACCGATTGCCTTGATAATTTCCCTAGCAATTGCTTGGATTATCTTTGAAAAAGTTAAACATAAGAGTTTCTTTGAAACGATTTTCTTTATGCCTTATGTAACGAGTACGATTGCCATTGGGATTGTCTTCCGTTACTTCTTTAATGGCGATTATGGAATTGTCAATTACGTCTTAGGCTTTTTCGGCATTCCTTCTGTCAACTGGCTAGATAATGTTCAAATGAGTATGCCGACATTGATTATTTTTGGGGTTTGGACGAGTTTAGCATTTAATATTATTATTTTGTTGGCTGGGTTGAGAAATATTGATGAAGAACATTTTAAAATTGCAAAAATGTTTGGTGCCTCAGACGGCGAAATTTTCCGACGTATTACGTTTCCGCAGCTAGTCCCGACCATTGCCTTTTTATTAACGGTCAATTTAATTGGCGCCTTTAAAGTTTATACACAAGTTTATGCTTTATTCGGTGGTCGTGCGGGGATTGCCAATAGTGCCACAACCGCAGTGTACTATATTTATGACAAATTCCACATTGCAGGGCGTCCCGGAATTGCGATGGCCGCCACAGTGATTTTATTTGTGATTATTTTAGTGGTCACTTTCTTACAAAATAAACTCTTAAAGAAAGTGGGGCAATAAGCCAATGAAAAAAGTTTTAACGATTATCGCATTTGTTTTCTTAGGCATTTTAGCCGTTATTACGTTATTTCCATTTGTCTATATGATTTTAGCTGGTTTAATGAGTTACTCTGAAGCGACCAGCATGCCGCCAACCATGTTTCCGAAACAACCACAATGGCAAAACTACACAGAGGTCTTTCAAAAAGCACCCTTTCTTCGGTATTTCTTAAACACAGTCTTTGTTTCAGGTGTTACAACGATTGCTACGGTAGTCACCGCCGTGTTAGCTTCATTCGCGTTAACGAGTTTGAAGTTCCGTTTTAAAAATGTGGTCATTGCTTTGATGATTTCGTTGTTAATGGTTCCGTATGAATCTATTATTTTTACCAATTATCAAACGATTGCGCAATTAGGTTTGTTAAATACTTACAGCGCCTTAATTATTCCATTTTTAACTAGTATTTTTTATATTTACTATTTAAACGGTTATTTAAAAGGTATTCCTGATACTTTTTACAAGGCTGCCAAGATTGATGGCGCTAGTGATTTAGAATACATTTGGCGTATTTTAGTACCAATGTCAAAACCAGCGTTGGTAACAGTAGGGATTTTAACATTTATTTCTAGTTGGAATTCTTTCTTGTGGCCATTGTTGGTGACGAACGAGAAAAAATACCGTCTATTGAATAATGGACTATCGGCCTTTGCGACAGAGAGCGGTAGTGACGTACATTTACAAATGGCTGCTGCAACATTAACCGTTATTCCAATTTTAATTATTTACTTGATTTTCAGAAAAGAAATTATCAGAGGAGTTGCAAAAAATGGAATCAAAGGCTAAAACAACTGTGACTTTTCACAGTGGCATTTTAACAATTGGAGGAACCGTGATTGAAGTGGCGTATAAAGATGCCCACATCTTCTTTGATTTTGGTACAGAATTTCGACCAGAATTAGATTTGCCTGATGATCACATTGAAACCTTAATTAATAATCGTTTAGTGCCAGAATTAAAAGACTTATATGATCCACGTTTAGGTTATGAATATCATGGTACAGAAGACAAAGAGTATCAACACACAGCTGTTTTCTTATCTCATGCCCATTTAGATCATTCGCGCATGATTAATTATTTAGACCCAGCTGTTCCGTTGTACACATTAAAAGAAACGAAGATGATTCTAAATAGTTTAAATCGCAAAGGTGATTTTTTGATTCCATCACCGTTTGAAGAAAAGAATTTTACCCGAGAAATGATTGGTCTTAATAAAAACGATGTGATTAAAGTTGGCGAAATTTCAGTGGAAATCGTGCCTGTTGATCATGATGCGTACGGTGCTTCGGCATTACTGATTCGCACGCCTGACCATTTCATCACATACACAGGTGATTTGCGCTTACATGGCCATAATCGTGAAGAGACTTTAGCTTTTTGTGAAAAAGCTAAACATACTGAATTATTAATGATGGAAGGCGTAAGCATTAGCTTCCCAGAACGTGAACCAGATCCAGCCCAAATAGCGGTTGTCAGTGAAGAAGATCTTGTTCAGCACTTGGTTCGTTTAGAACTAGAAAACCCGAATCGACAAATTACCTTTAATGGTTATCCAGCAAACGTGGAACGTTTTGCTAAGATTATTGAAAAGTCACCACGTACAGTCGTTTTAGAAGCAAATATGGCTGCGTTGTTACTTGAAGTATTTGGAATAGAAGTTCGTTATTATTATGCTGAATCTGGTAAAATACCAGAATTGAATCCAGCGTTAGAAATCCCGTATGACACGTTACTAAAGGACAAAACAGACTATTTGTGGCAAGTTGTGAACCAGTTTGACAACCTCCAAGAAGGTAGTTTATACATTCACAGTGATGCGCAACCGTTAGGGGACTTTGATCCACAGTATCGCGTGTTTTTAGATTTGTTGGCTAAAAAAGACATTACTTTTGTCCGTTTAGCTTGTTCAGGACATGCAATTCCAGAAGATCTGGATAAAATTATTGCATTGATTGAACCTCAAGTATTGGTTCCAATCCATACGTTAAAACCAGAAAAACTGGAAAACCCGTATGGTGAAAGAATATTGCCAGAACGTGGCGAGCAAATTGTTTTATAAATTTTTTTAAGGGAGAGAAAAAAATGAAGTTCAAAACTCTAGCAACAACAGTGTTAGCAACCGCAGCTATTTTCGCATTGGGGGCTTGTGGTAACGGTAATGGGGCCAAAGAATCAAACGATATTGTGAAAGAAGTGAAGGAAGATACGACAATCACTTTCTGGCATGCAATGAATGGGGTTCAAGAAGAAGCGTTAACAAAATTAACGAAAGACTTCATGAAAGAAAATCCAAAAATTAAAGTGGAATTACAAAATCAATCTGCTTACCCTGATTTACAAGCCAAAATCAATTCGACTTTAACTTCACCAAAAGATTTACCAACAATTACGCAAGCGTACCCAGGCTGGTTATGGAATGCTGCACAAGATGAAATGTTAGTGGACTTAAAACCATATATGGATGATGACACAATCGGCTGGAAAGATGCAGAGCCAATTCGTGAAGTATTATTAGACGGCGCCAAAATCGACGGCAAACAATACGGCATTCCATTTAATAAATCGACAGAAATGTTATTCTATAATGCTGATTTGTTGAAAGAATATGGTGTTGAAGTACCGAAAACATTAGAGGAATTAAAAGAAGCTTCTAAAACAATTTACGAAAAATCCAACAAAGAAGTCGTTGGTGCTGGTTTTGACTCGTTAAATAACTATTACGCAATTGGAATGAAAAACAAAGGCGTTGATTTTAATAAAGACTTAGATTTAACAAGCAAAGATTCACAAGAAGTCGTGGACTATTACCGTGATGGTATCGAAGCAGGTTACTTCCGCACAGCTGGTTCAGATAAATATTTATCTGGCCCATTTGCAAACAAAAAGGTAGCAATGTTTGTCGGTAGTATTGCTGGTGCTGGTTTTGTTCAAAAAGATGCTGAAGCTGGTGGCTATGAATACGGTGTTGCACCACGTCCTGAAAAAATCAACTTACAACAAGGAACAGATATTTATATGTTCGATAGTGCTACGCCAGAACAACGGACAGCGGCATTTGAATTCATGAAATTCTTAGCTACTCCTGATTCACAATTGTACTGGGCACAACAAACAGGTTATATGCCAATTTTAGAATCTGTTTTACACAGTGATGAGTACAAAAACTCTAAGACAACCAAAGTACCTGCACAACTTGAAAACGCAGTAAAAGATTTATTCGCTATCCCAGTAGAAGAGAATGCTGATTCAGCCTATAATGAAATGCGGACAATTATGGAAAGTATTTTTGCTTCATCAAATAAAGACACGAAAAAATTATTGAAAGATGCAACATCACAATTTGAACAAGCATGGAACCAATAATCAATAAATAAACAGACGTGGGAGGTTGGGATCTGAGTCGTTATGGCTCGTGTTCTAACCTTCCTGTTCTTTTGGGCGGAAGAAGGAGAGAAACAAAATGCAAATAAAAATTTTAGCAACAAGTGATATGCATGGGTACATTATGCCAACAAGTTATAGTGAAAAAAAGATGGATTTGCCTTTTGGAACCGCAAAAGCAGCAACCATGCTGAAAAAGTTACGTGCGTCTGCCAAAGGACCAGTTTTTCAAATTGAAAATGGGGATTTTATTCAAGGTTCGCCGCTTAGTTATTACGTAAGAAAAGCAGAAACACATTCAGTGGAAGCCATCACTAAGATCATTAATCAAATGGATTATGATGTTAGCATTTTAGGTAACCACGAATTTAATTACGGATTAGATTATTTAAAGGAAACGATTGCCAGTTATCAACAGCCAGTTTTAGCTGCCAATATTCTTGGTAAAGATGGACAACCTTATTTCGGTCAGCCGTATGTCATCATAGAAAAACAAGGGGTTAAAGTAGCCATCCTTGGCGTGACGACTCAATATATTCCTCATTGGGAACAGCCGGCAACAGTCAAAGATTTAACGTTTAAAAGTGTCGTTGAAACAGCGGCAGAATACGTGCCAAAACTGCGGGAAGAAGCGGACCTAGTTGTTGTCGCTTACCATGGCGGTTTTGAAAAAGATTTAGAAACAGGGGAACCCACGGAATTACTAACAGGAGAAAATGAAGGCTACGATTTATTGGAAAAAGTTCCTGGGATTGATGCCTTAGTCACTGGTCACCAACATCGAGAAATTGCTACAAAACTGAATGGAATACCTGTGATTCAACCAGGTTTTCGAGGAGCTTTCGTTGGAGAAATTACTTTAGAAATTGAACCTATGGCTAAAGGCTATCGCGTTATTGGAAGTGACGCAGCTATTCATCCTGTTGGAAACGAACAACCAGATGCAGAAATTTTAGCTTTGACAACAGCGTTACATGAAGAGGTAGAAGAGTGGCTTGACCAACCAGTGGGAAATGTGGAAGGGGATATGACGATTCAAAATCCGAATGCCGTACGCCTCAAAGAACATCCATATATAGAATTTATTAATAACGTCCAAATGGCTTCAAGCGGAACGGATATTTCAGGGACTGCACTTTTTAACAATGAAGGCAAAGGGTTTAATAACCAAATTACGATGCGCGATATCATTACCAACTACATTTATCCAAATACCTTGGCTGTATTGCGTGTCACTGGACAAGACCTCCGTGAAGCGTTAGAACAAAGCGCTACTTATTTTGTGTTAGAAAAAGGCCAACCAATTTTCAACCCGAAATATGTCGATCCAAAACCACAATACTATAATTATGATATGTATGAAGGCATTGAGTATACGCTTGATTTAAGACAACCGTTTGGTGAAAGAGTGACGAAACTTAATTATCATGGCAAAGCAGTGCAAGCAGAAGATGTTTTGGAAATCGTGACAAATCAATACCGAGCAGTCGGTGGCGGAAACTATCAAATGTTCCAACCTGAAAAAATTATTCGAGAAATTCAAATTGATATGACGGAACTGATTGCAGAATATTTAAAAAAACATCCAATCATTCAAGCGTCGACAAATGATAACTTCAAGGTTATCTGGTAAAAAATAGCAAAAAAAAGCCTTCAACCATGCAATTACTTGAAAGATGGTTGAAGGCCTTTTTTGAGTTAATAGCCTTTTTTTAAGGAAACTTGGTTTTTGACGAGGGTCTGATCCGTCACAAATTGATTTAAGTTTGGAATAAAAATCGCCAGTAATTTTGATTTGAACTTCGGTGTCATGCCAGAAATATGAGGTGTTAATAAAACATTCTGCATCTCCCATAAAGGGCTATCTTCGGGAAGAGGTTCTTCTTCAAAGACATCTAAGGCAGCAAAAGCAATGGTTTTATTGTTTAAGGCAGTTATCAAATCGTTCGTTGCTACTGAGGCGCCTCGACCAACATTTACGAAAATTGTTTCAGGAGCCATTTTTTCAAAAAGTGCCTGATTGTATAAATGTTTTGTTGTTTCAGTCAAAGGAAGAATGTTCACAACAATGGACATTTCATGGATAATTTTACTCATATTCTTCTGTGAATAGCATTCAATGAAGCCTTCCGTCACATGTCCAGAGGTATTCACGCCATAAACTTGAAGATTTAAACCTTTAGCAAATTTAGCTAATTGTTGTCCGATTTGCCCGGTGCCTACGATTAACATTTTTTGCCCAGAAAGTTGTTGATAGAAAGGGGCTGTTTGATTCCATGTGTGTTGCATTTGTTGTTGGATACTTTCTTGCAGTCCGCGGGTATGTGCTAATAAAACGCCTAAAACATGTTCTGAGATAGAAACACTATGGATTCCGCTACCATTAGACAACAGAATGCCTTTTTCTCTTAATTTATCAAAATCCATATAATCAGCACCAGCAGAAATGAGCTGAATCCATTTTAGGTGACTAGTCTCAGAGGCTAATAAACGCGGACCAATTTCTTTATGCCAGCCTAACATAATTTCGATTGCCTCTTCTTCAGCAGAGGATAAATGATCGGTAGATGTTTTAACTAGATAATTGGGCGCCACAGCTTTCACTTGTTCCAGTTGTTCTTCGTTGAATACTTCATTTAAATAAATAATTGGTTGGTTCATCTTTCTTCCTCCTAGCACTTTTTATTGTATCAAAAATAAATTTAAAAGAGAAAAAGAAAGGCTTTTCAGTAAAGCAGAAAGCCAAGGACAAAAATCCGATTTAGATTTTTGTCCTTGGCTTAAAAACTGCTAAAGTCCAGTGCTAACCTTATTTAGGTACGCCGTTTTCAAATAAACTTGTACTATGAACTGGTTGACGTCGAGCATCGGGCCGTAAGTAATGTAAAGCATTATTTACGGCAGTAGGTGCCTCACCAAATCCTGTAGCGATTAATTTCACTTTTCCCTCATAGGAACAGATATCCCCTACAGCGTATACACCAGGAATGTTAGTTGACATATCGGAATGAACATTAATAGCATTTCTAGAAACGTCTAATCCCCATTCTTTGAGGTGTGTTAAAGAAGAAGTGAAGCCATAATTGATAATTAAATCATCCAGAGGGAGATCCAATGTTTGGTCACCTTTTGTCTCCGTTAATTGGATGCCTGTGAACGTTTTATTTTCCTTTAAAATATCACTAATGATATACGGAGTTCTGATAGAAACACTAGATTTTTCCAGTTGTTCCACGCTATGTTCATGGCCGCGAAATTGTGGGCGACGATGGATAATAGATACTTCTTCTGCAACGTTTTCTAGCATTAAAGCCCAATCAATTGCGGAATCGCCGCCACCAGCAATCGCAACTTTTTTGCCAGCGAATTTTTTCATGTCAGTCACATAATAATGGATTGACTCACCTTCAAAGGCTTCAATATTTTCGATAGCTAAACGTCGAGGTTGGAAAGCGCCGTTACCAATCGCAAAGATAACCGTTTTAGAATAATGTGTGCCTTTAGTTGTGTCTAAGCGCAGAAGTCCATCTGCTTCCTGTGCAAGGTGTGTGACCTCTTCTTCCAAACAAACATCGTGCTGAAATGGCTGCATCTGTTTTTCCAAATTGGCAATTAACTCACCGGCTTTAATAGCAGGGAATCCAGGAATATCATAAATATATTTTTCGGGATACAGCATTGTTAGCTGACCACCTAATTGCGGCAGGCTATCAATGATTTTCGTTTTTGCTTTACGAATTCCCGCATAAAAAGCGGCAAATAATCCAACAGGACCGCCGCCGATAATCGTTAAATCATAAATATCTTTTTCATCAGACATTTGAAAATTCCTCCTAATTCATTTAGGGTTGAGACAACTATTGATCGTTTTGCGAACACTTCACAAAATAGCACGGCTTTTCGAAAAAAGCAAGTTTGGCTAACGAATCAAAGTATTCTTTAATCATTGGAAAAAGATCATAGCAATTTTCAGCATTTTTCGATATGATGGAACTATAAAATAATTATCTAGGAGGACATTCTCATGTCACAATTTCCACAATTAGATTTAGAAAATGCTAAAGGCCCAAAAGCGGTCATTAAAACAAACCGAGGCGACATCACTGTTCAATTATTCCCAGAACAAGCGCCTAAAACGGTTAAAAATTTTGTTGAATTAGCGAAAAAGGGCTACTATGATGGCGTTATTTTCCATCGTGTGATTCCTGATTTTATGATTCAAGGCGGTGACCCAACCGGAACAGGAATGGGCGGCGAAAGTATTTATGGAGAAGCATTTGAGGATGAATTTTCTCGGGATGTTTTCAATTTGCGCGGCGCATTGTCAATGGCAAATGCTGGTCCTAACACAAATGGCAGCCAATTCTTTGTTGTTACTAATCAAAATGTTCCAGCTCAAATGATGAGTCAGTTAGAAGACGCTGGTTTTCCAGAAGAAATTATTGAAGCTTACAAACAAGGCGGAACACCTTGGTTAGACTTCCGTCATACTGTTTTTGGTCATGTTGTTGATGGTATGGATGTAGTGGATGAAATTGGTGGAGTCCAACGGGATGCCCAAGACCGTCCAACATTTGACGTCGTGATGGACACAGTTGAAATCATTGGTGAATAAGTTTAACCAATTGAAAAAGAGAGTACCAACGAGGGACAAATTCGTTGGTACTCTTTATTTTTTTCTTAAAACGACTAACTTTTTTTTAAAAGCATCCAAATCTCTTCTTTTAATGAAGTCTTTATAGGATACTGAGTTAAAGAATAGAAGGAGAGGAAGCAAATTTGTTAGAAAAATACAGATATCCAATGGCCTTGGCTTTGTTTGCAGTAATACTCCCATTTATAGGAACGTTTTTTACGTATGTAGATCAGCAAGGAATCGTTCATGAACCAGGATTTTATACAATCATAATTGGAGAAATTTTACTTCTATTTTCAGGTATCTGGTTCGTCAGAGTTTATTTAGCTAAACGCAAAAGAAAGAATTAAAAACAGCTGTCCTAAAAACTAGGACAGCTGTTTTTAATTAAAGGCTTTTTTGATACGTAAAAGGCCTTCTTCGAGAGTTTCTTTTGAACAAGCTAAGTTTAAACGCATGTGTTGAGAACCTTGGGGACCAAAACTAATTCCTGGATTTAGAACCACTTTCCCCTTATGAATTAAGGTATCGCGAAGTTCCCGATCCGTTAGCGAATAAGAACTAAAGTCTAACCATAAAAGATAGGTTCCTTCAGGCTCCATTACACGAACGCTAGGCAGCTCTTCACGGAAAAAAGAAAGGGCAAAAGCAATATTTTCTTTTAAATAATCAAGTAATGCCGTTAGCCATTCCTCCCCTGTTTGATAGGCAGCTGCCGTTCCAACGTAGCCAAAAGTATTGATACCGCCTTGATGATTTTTGTCTTGTAAAGATACGAAAGATTGCCGTAGTTTTTCATTAGGAATGAACAGCATTGAATTTTTAATCCCCGCTAAATTAAAGGTTTTGGTTGCCGCTGTTAAGGTAACAGTGAATTCCTTAAATGCTTCATCAGCGACAGTGAAGGAAGTGAAGGTATGCGGTTTGAAAATCAAATCCTGATGAATTTCATCGCTAACCACAGTTACTTGGTGTTTTTGGCATAAACGGCCAATAGCTAGCAATTCTTCTTTTGTCCAAACACGCCCACCAGGATTATGGGGATTACAAAAAAGTAACAGTTTCACCTTTTCTTCGATTATCTGTTGTTCCATTTTAACCAAATCAACTTCATAATGTCCGTTAACTTCTAGTAAAGAATGTCGCACAAGTCTACGCTCATTTTGTTTTACCACATCTGCAAAAGGGGGGTAGACTGGATCACAAATCATGACAGAATCCGCAGGTACTGTATACGCTTGAACGGCTGTGGCCAAACTGGGAACCACGCCACTATTAAACAAAATTTCTTCTTTTTCAACAATCAATTGATGGTGTTGCCGTTGCCAATCTTGAATTGCTTGATACAGTTCATTAGGTGCAACTGCATATCCTAGAATGCCTTGTTCAATAACTTGTGACAAGGCATCAAGAATAGGCTGATGTACTTTGAAATCCATATCAGCAACCCATAAAGGTAGTAAATCTTTTTCGTGGTAACTCGTTTCAACGGTGTCCCATTTAACACAATTCGTGTGGCGACGATCAATGGTTTCATTAAAATTAAACATAAGATAACTCCTTTTCTTCTATATAAAGTCTTACTTCCTATAGTATAGTAGATTTTGCTTAAAAGATGAAACAATTGTTTTAACAACTAGGGAAGAAATAATGCACAAACGTTGAAAAAATGCTATTATTTTAAATGAGTAGAAACGGAAAAAGAAATTTATCGTATGAAAAGAGGAAATTTGATGAAGTACAAAATTGGTATGGTACTTTCTGGCACAATTACCGGACTTCAACCATATGGCGCATTTGTTTCTTTAGACGAAGAAACACAAGGACTGATTCATGTTTCGGAAGTACAAGCTGGCTTTACTAAAAATATCCATGGACTCTTAACCGTTGGACAAAAAGTAACCGTTCAAGTTATTGATGTTGATGAATATTCTCAAAAGATTAGCTTATCTTTACGGACCCTTGAAGACAAAGTTCATTCAGTGAACCATCGACGCAAAAAATATTTTACGGATAAGAATAAAAAAATTGGCTTTGCAACCTTAGACAAAGAACTTCCAGAATGGATTGATGAAGCAATGGATAAGTTGCTTGAAAAATAATTCTGTATTTTTTCAGAAAGTGTGTTACAATTTCTTTTGTTAGTGAATCTAAAAATTAATTGAGGTGGATGTCGTGTCTAACAAAAAAGTCGCTGGAACAATCATACTGAACTTAAACGATGGTAGTAAAAAATTTTTGATGCATCCAATAGGTGAAGCGATTGAGTTTGCGATGGCAAAAGTTTCTGATGAGATGACGGGTTTAGCTAGTATGCTACAATGGTTCAAAGAAGAGGTTCAATTGGACGTTACTTCAATTAGCTTAGTAGAATTAACTAACGCGCATATCAATAAAGAAAATGTTCCGCTGTTTGTCTTCGAGATGGATGAACAAGCACTTAAAAATGAAATGGATAAAGACTATACATGGGTAGCACCTGCAGAATTAAAAACGATTTGGTCAAAATATCATATTGAAGGTGTCCCAATGTTTTAAACAAAAAAGAAAGAATCTGTCGATAATCGAACAGATTCTTTCTTTTTTTACGTTGGACGTAAAAAAGTTAATCGAACTATTTCAAATATATGATTCAAATTGTTCGATTTTTAGCAAGGAATTAAACTGTTTTGATAGACAATTAGGATTTAAAAAGTTTAAAAACGAAATAATTGAAAAGAATGAAAACAGATTGAAAACTTCTTTTAATTTTTTTGAAAAAAAGTGTTGACCAAACATCAAAATCTTGATATATTATTACATGTCGCAAGGCGAGTCACACAGCTGAGCGATTCAGAAATCAATAATTAAATAACAATTCTTGATTTCAAATCTCTCGAAAAAAGTTTGAAAAAACAACAAAAAAATTGTTGACAAATAACAAGCGAGATGATAAGATATAGAAGTTGTCACAACAGACAACAACAACCGAGCAAAACAACTTAAAGAACTTTTTTAAAAAAAGTTCTTGACATTCAAACGAAAGTTTGTTATGATATAAAAGTTGCTGCGAGGTAACGTAGACCTTTGAAAACTGAACAAAGAATAGACGAACCAAATGTGTAGGGCGTCTTGATTCAATTCAAGACAACAAACATTTTTAACAAGCAAGCAATATGCTAGCAAACAAATTGAGCTTAACAATCGCAAGATTGTTCTAACTTTTATTATGAGAGTTTGATCCTGGCTCAGGACGAACGCTGGCGGCGTGCCTAATACATGCAAGTCGAACGCTTCTTTCCTCCCGAGTGCTTGCACTCATTTGGAAAGAGGAGTGGCGGACGGGTGAGTAACACGTGGGTAACCTACCCATCAGAGGGGGATAACACTTGGAAACAGGTGCTAATACCGCATAACAGTTTATGCCGCATGGCATAAGAGTGAAAGGCGCTTTCGGGTGTCACTGATGGATGGACCCGCGGTGCATTAGCTAGTTGGTGAGGTAACGGCTCACCAAGGCCACGATGCATAGCCGACCTGAGAGGGTGATCGGCCACACTGGGACTGAGACACGGCCCAGACTCCTACGGGAGGCAGCAGTAGGGAATCTTCGGCAATGGACGAAAGTCTGACCGAGCAACGCCGCGTGAGTGAAGAAGGTTTTCGGATCGTAAAACTCTGTTGTTAGAGAAGAACAAGGACGTTAGTAACTGAACGTCCCCTGACGGTATCTAACCAGAAAGCCACGGCTAACTACGTGCCAGCAGCCGCGGTAATACGTAGGTGGCAAGCGTTGTCCGGATTTATTGGGCGTAAAGCGAGCGCAGGCGGTTTCTTAAGTCTGATGTGAAAGCCCCCGGCTCAACCGGGGAGGGTCATTGGAAACTGGGAGACTTGAGTGCAGAAGAGGAGAGTGGAATTCCATGTGTAGCGGTGAAATGCGTAGATATATGGAGGAACACCAGTGGCGAAGGCGGCTCTCTGGTCTGTAACTGACGCTGAGGCTCGAAAGCGTGGGGAGCAAACAGGATTAGATACCCTGGTAGTCCACGCCGTAAACGATGAGTGCTAAGTGTTGGAGGGTTTCCGCCCTTCAGTGCTGCAGCAAACGCATTAAGCACTCCGCCTGGGGAGTACGACCGCAAGGTTGAAACTCAAAGGAATTGACGGGGGCCCGCACAAGCGGTGGAGCATGTGGTTTAATTCGAAGCAACGCGAAGAACCTTACCAGGTCTTGACATCCTTTGACCACTCTAGAGATAGAGCTTTCCCTTCGGGGACAAAGTGACAGGTGGTGCATGGTTGTCGTCAGCTCGTGTCGTGAGATGTTGGGTTAAGTCCCGCAACGAGCGCAACCCTTATTGTTAGTTGCCATCATTTAGTTGGGCACTCTAGCGAGACTGCCGGTGACAAACCGGAGGAAGGTGGGGATGACGTCAAATCATCATGCCCCTTATGACCTGGGCTACACACGTGCTACAATGGGAAGTACAACGAGTCGCTAGACCGCGAGGTCATGCAAATCTCTTAAAGCTTCTCTCAGTTCGGATTGCAGGCTGCAACTCGCCTGCATGAAGCCGGAATCGCTAGTAATCGCGGATCAGCACGCCGCGGTGAATACGTTCCCGGGCCTTGTACACACCGCCCGTCACACCACGAGAGTTTGTAACACCCGAAGTCGGTGAGGTAACCTTTTTGGAGCCAGCCGCCTAAGGTGGGATAGATGATTGGGGTGAAGTCGTAACAAGGTAGCCGTATCGGAAGGTGCGGCTGGATCACCTCCTTTCTAAGGAATATTACGGAAATACACATTTCGTCTTTACTTTGTTCAGTTTTGAGAGGTCTACTCTCAATCAAATAAGTTCGGGGCCTTAGCTCAGCTGGGAGAGCGCCTGCTTTGCACGCAGGAGGTCAGCGGTTCGATCCCGCTAGGCTCCATTGATAGCTTTTGCTATCAGATTCGTTCATTGAAAACTGGATATTGAAGTAAAAAGAATCAAAACAAACCGAGAACACCGCGTTGAATGAGTTTTTTAATAAGTTCAATTGCTTATTTATTGATTAACCTTCTATCGCTAGAAGAAGTGATCAAGACCCAACCGTAAGGTTGATAAGGTTAAGTGAATAAGGGCGCACGGTGGATGCCTTGGCACTAGGAGCCGATGAAGGACGGGACTAACACCGATATGCTTTGGGGAGCTGTAAGTAAGCTATGATCCAGAGATTTCCGAATGGGGGAACCCAATATCTTTTATAGGATATTACTTTTCAGTGAATACATAGCTGATTAGAGGTAGACGCAGAGAACTGAAACATCTTAGTACCTGCAGGAAGAGAAAGAAAATTCGATTCCCTGAGTAGCGGCGAGCGAAACGGGAAGAGCCCAAACCAACAAGCTTGCTTGTTGGGGTTGTAGGACTCCAATATGGTAGTCTGTTAGTATAGTTGAAGGATTTGGAAAATTCCGCTAAAGAGGGTGAAAGCCCCGTAGACGAAATGCTGACAACACCTAGGAGGATCCTGAGTACGGCGGAACACGAGAAATTCCGTCGGAATCCGCGGGGACCATCCCGCAAGGCTAAATACTCCCTAGTGACCGATAGTGAACCAGTACCGTGAGGGAAAGGTGAAAAGCACCCCGGAAGGGGAGTGAAATAGATCCTGAAACCGTGTGCCTACAACAAGTCAAAGCTCGTTAATGAGTGATGGCGTGCCTTTTGTAGAATGAACCGGCGAGTTACGATTGCATGCGAGGTTAAGTCGAAGAGACGGAGCCGCAGCGAAAGCGAGTCTGAATAGGGCGAATGAGTATGTAGTCGTAGACCCGAAACCATGTGATCTACCCATGTCCAGGTTGAAGGTGCGGTAAAACGCACTGGAGGACCGAACCCACGTACGTTGAAAAGTGCGGGGATGAGGTGTGGGTAGCGGAGAAATTCCAAACGAACTTGGAGATAGCTGGTTCTCTCCGAAATAGCTTTAGGGCTAGCCTCGGAATTGAGAATGATGGAGGTAGAGCACTGTTTGGACTAGGGGCCCATCTCGGGTTACCGAATTCAGATAAACTCCGAATGCCATTCATTTATATCCGGGAGTCAGACTGCGAGTGATAAGATCCGTAGTCGAAAGGGAAACAGCCCAGACCACCAGCTAAGGTCCCAAAATATATGTTAAGTGGAAAAGGATGTGGGGTTGCACAGACAACTAGGATGTTGGCTTAGAAGCAGCCACCATTTAAAGAGTGCGTAATAGCTCACTAGTCGAGTGACCCTGCGCCGAAAATGTACCGGGGCTAAACATATTACCGAAGCTGTGGACTACACCATTAGGTGTAGTGGTAGGAGAGCGTTCTAAGGGCGTTGAAGGTCGATCGTGAGGACGGCTGGAGCGCTTAGAAGTGAGAATGCCGGTATGAGTAGCGAAAGACAGGTGAGAATCCTGTCCACCGTATGACTAAGGTTTCCTGGGGAAGGCTCGTCCGCCCAGGGTTAGTCGGGACCTAAGCCGAGGCCGATAGGCGTAGGCGATGGACAACAGGTTGATATTCCTGTACCAGTTGTTTTTGTTTGAGCAATGGAGGGACGCAGTAGGCTAAGGAATGCATGCGATTGGAAGTGCATGTCCAAGCAATGAGTCTTGAGTAGAGTTAAATGCTTTACTCTTTAAGGACAAGTTGTGACGGGGAGCGAAATAATAGTAGCGAAGTTCCTGATGTCACACTGCCAAGAAAAGCTTCTAGTGAGAAAACAACTGCCCGTACCGTAAACCGACACAGGTAGTCGAGGAGAGTATCCTAAGGTGAGCGAGCGAACTCTCGTTAAGGAACTCGGCAAAATGACCCCGTAACTTCGGGAGAAGGGGTGCTGACTTCGGTCAGCCGCAGTGAATAGGCCCAAGCGACTGTTTATCAAAAACACAGGTCTCTGCAAAATCGTAAGATGAAGTATAGGGGCTGACGCCTGCCCGGTGCTGGAAGGTTAAGAGGATGGGTTAGCTTCGGCGAAGCTCAGAATTGAAGCCCCAGTAAACGGCGGCCGTAACTATAACGGTCCTAAGGTAGCGAAATTCCTTGTCGGGTAAGTTCCGACCCGCACGAAAGGCGTAACGATTTGGGCACTGTCTCAACGAGAGACTCGGTGAAATTTTAGTACCTGTGAAGATGCAGGTTACCCGCGACAGGACGGAAAGACCCCATGGAGCTTTACTGTAGTTTGATATTGAGTGTTTGTACCACATGTACAGGATAGGTAGGAGCCGATGAGACCGGAACGCTAGTTTCGGAGGAGGCGCTGGTGGGATACTACCCTTGTGTTATGAACCCTCTAACCCGCACCACTAATCGTGGTGGGAGACAGTGTCAGATGGGCAGTTTGACTGGGGCGGTCGCCTCCTAAAAGGTAACGGAGGCGCCCAAAGGTTCCCTCAGAATGGTTGGAAATCATTCGAAGAGTGTAAAGGCAGAAGGGAGCTTGACTGCGAGACCTACAAGTCGAGCAGGGACGAAAGTCGGGCTTAGTGATCCGGTGGTTCCGCATGGAAGGGCCATCGCTCAACGGATAAAAGCTACCCTGGGGATAACAGGCTTATCTCCCCCAAGAGTCCACATCGACGGGGAGGTTTGGCACCTCGATGTCGGCTCGTCGCATCCTGGGGCTGTAGTCGGTCCCAAGGGTTGGGCTGTTCGCCCATTAAAGCGGCACGCGAGCTGGGTTCAGAACGTCGTGAGACAGTTCGGTCCCTATCCGTCGCGGGCGTTGGAAATTTGAGAGGAGCTGTCCTTAGTACGAGAGGACCGGGATGGACTTACCGCTGGTGTACCAGTTGTTCTGCCAAGGGCATTGCTGGGTAGCTATGTAGGGAAGGGATAAACGCTGAAAGCATCTAAGTGTGAAGCCCACCTCAAGATGAGATTTCCCATTTCTTTAAGAAAGTAAGACCCCTGAGAGATGATCAGGTAGATAGGTTGGAAGTGGAAGGCTAGTGATAGTTGGAGCGGACCAATACTAATCGGTCGAGGACTTAACCAAAGAATGGATAAGTAAAAGCAACTTGGTTATTTTGATTCAAACTTCAATCCAGTTTTGAGTGAATGAAGATTCAACTCAATAAGAAACAACACCCAGTGTGGTGGCGATAGCGAGAAGGATACACCTGTTCCCATGCCGAACACAGAAGTTAAGCTTCTTAGCGCCGATTGTAGTGAAGGGTTTCCCTTTGTGAGAGTAGGACGTCGCCACGCGATTATTCCGGCATAGCTCAGTTGGTAGTAGCGCATGACTGTTAATCATGATGTCGTAGGTTCGAGTCCTACTGCCGGAGTTGAGCAAAAGCAAAAACCAACTTGGTTTTTGCTTTTTTTGTTTTATTCACTATTTTTTGATAAGCTTGAAGAAGGGACCTTAAAAACATTTATAAGATTAAAAGGATCCTACCGAAGAATGAATACATCAAATTTTAGCTATGGTATAATGTGTTTATTATAGTTAGTAAAGCAGAAAAGGAGGAGCGGGTTTGAAAATATTGTTATATTTTGAAGGTGAGAAAATCTTAGCTAAATCAGGTATTGGTCGAGCATTAGATCACCAGAAACGAGCGCTCTCTGAAGTTGGAATAGAATATACATTAGATGCTGATTGCAGTGACTATGATATATTGCATATTAATACATATGGCGTAAATAGCCATCGTATGGTCAGAAAAGCACGTAAACTAGGAAAAAAAGTTATTTATCATGCCCATTCGACAGAAGAAGATTTTCGTAATTCCTTTATTGGGTCTAATCAACTGGCACCATTAGTAAAAAAATATCTTATCAGTTTGTATTCCAAAGCGGATCATTTAATTACACCAACACCGTATTCTAAAACATTGCTAGAAGGATATGGCATTAGAGTACCTATTTCGGCGATCTCAAATGGTATTGATTTATCACGCTTTTATCCTTCAGAAGAAAAGGAACAAAAATTCCGAGAATATTTTAAAATAGATGAAGAGAAAAAAGTAATTATTTGTGTGGGATTATTTTTTGAACGCAAAGGAATCACTGATTTTATTGAAGTTGCACGACAATTACCAGAGTATCAATTTATTTGGTTTGGTGATACACCAATGTATTCTATCCCAAAAAATATCCGACAATTAGTTAAAGAAGATCATCCAGAAAATGTTATTTTCCCAGGTTATATTAAAGGAGATGTCATCGAAGGGGCCTATGCGGCAGCGAATCTCTTCTTTTTCCCTTCTCGTGAAGAAACGGAAGGAATTGTTGTTTTAGAAGCATTAGCTAGTCAGCAACAAGTTTTAGTGCGTGATATTCCAGTTTATCAAGGCTGGCTAGTAGCTAATGAAAATTGTTATATGGGTCATTCTATTGAAGAATTTAAAAAATATATTGAAGGCTTATTAGAAGGGAAAATACCTAGCACTAGAGAAGCAGGCTATCAAGTAGCAGAGCAAAGAAGTATCAAGCAAATTGGTTACGAGTTAAAAGAAGTCTACGAAACAGTCTTATCTTAACAAATATTGAAGGCAGTTATTGTTAGATGAAATGGAGGTAATGAGAGTGAAAATTGGTTTTTTTACTGATACGTATTTCCCGCAAGTGAGTGGGGTAGCGACTTCTATTAAGACCTTAAAAGATGAATTAGAAAAGCACGGCCATGAAGTGTATATTTTTACGACAACCGATCCTAACGCGACTGATTTTGAAGAAGATGTCATACGAATGCCTAGTGTGCCATTCGTGTCTTTTAAAGATCGCCGAGTAGTGGTTCGCGGCATGTGGTACGCCTATTTAATTGCCAAAGAATTGGAATTAGATTTAATTCATACACATACTGAATTTGGTGCGGGTATTTTAGGGAAAATGGTTGGGAAAAAAATGAAAATCCCTGTCATCCATACGTATCATACAATGTATGAAGATTACTTACATTATATTGCTAAAGGAAAAGTTGTCCGTCCATCACATGTTAAATTCTTTTCAAGAGTGTTTACAAATCATACGACAGGTGTTGTTTGTCCCAGTGAACGTGTCATTGAAAAATTACGGGATTATGGAGTGACCGCACCAATGAGAATTATTCCAACAGGGATCGAAATTGATAAGTTTTTACGTCCCGATATTACTGAAGAAATGATCGCTGGAATGCGTCAACAACTAGGTATTGAAGAGCAACAGATTATGTTGTTATCGTTAAGTCGAATTTCTTATGAAAAAAATATTCAAGCAATTATTCAAGGATTACCACAAATTATTGAAAAATTACCACAAACTCGTTTAGTAATAGTTGGAAATGGTCCCTATCTAGAGGATTTAAAAGAATTAGCAGAAGAACTAGAAGTCAGTGAATACGTTCAATTTACGGGTGAAGTGCCAAATGAAGAAGTCGCCATTTATTATAAAGCTGCTGACTATTTTGTCAGCGCATCAACGTCGGAAACACAAGGCTTAACTTATACAGAAGCGATGGCTGCTGGCGTTCAATGTGTTGCAGAAGGGAACGCCTATTTAAATAATTTATTTGATCATGAAAGCTTAGGCAAAACTTTTAAGACAGACAGTGATTTTGCCCCAACATTGATTGACTATATACAAGCAAATATTAAAATGGACCAAACTATTTTAGATGAAAAATTATTTGAAATTTCTTCTACAAACTTTGGCAACAAAATGATTGAATTTTA
Organism: Enterococcus sp. DIV0712; assembly: GCF_050554855.1. Classification (NCBI taxonomy): domain Bacteria; kingdom Bacillati; phylum Bacillota; class Bacilli; order Lactobacillales; family Enterococcaceae; genus Enterococcus; species Enterococcus sp. DIV0712. The sequence continues at coordinate 2,323,090 of NZ_CP187333.1, read as the reverse complement.
TCAAGATACATTGATTTACTTTGATCAACTTCAAATGGAAAAAGAAAATGCGGACTCAATAAAAAAAATTAAAGTAAAATTTACATCTTTAAGAAAATAAACTGCAAAACTTTCCTCCTTCGTTTATACTGAAGGAGGAAAGTTTTTTATTTTAAGAACGGAGGAAGCTACTATGTCTAAAATCGGCTTTATTGGAACGGGTGTCATGGGGAAATCAATTATTCGTAACATGATGAAAAACAATTTATCTGTCAATGTTTACAATCGAACAAAAAGTAAAACAGATGATTTAGTTGCTGAAGGAGCAGTTTGGTATGATACGCCAAAAGCAATTGCGGAAGCGAGTGATATCATTTTTACAATGGTTGGCTTTCCTTCAGATGTTGAAGGCGTGTATTTTAATGAAACAGGGATTTTTCAAGCAGATCTTACAGGTAAAATAGTAGTAGATTTAACCACAAGTACGCCGACCTTGGCTGAAAAGATTGCCAAAAAAGCAGCAGAAGTGGGTGCTCATGCGTTGGATGCGCCAGTTTCTGGTGGTGACTTAGGTGCTAAAAATGGTACTTTAACAATTATGGTTGGTGGCGATCAAGAAAGTTATGACACCGTCTTACCAATTTTCAAAACATTTGGTAAAACGTTTATGCTACACGGCTCAGCTGGAAAAGGGCAACACACTAAGATGGCGAATCAGTTAATGATTGCAGGCACAATGACCGGTTTGACTGAAATGCTCGTTTATGCAAATGCGACAGGATTAACTTTAGAAAAAGTTCTGGAAACAGTCGGTGGTGGTAGTGCTGCAAACTGGTCATTAAGTAATTATGGTCCGCGTATTTTAAAAGAAGATTATACGCCAGGCTTTTTTGTTAAACATTTTATCAAAGATTTAAAGATTGCGTTAGATGAAGCAAAAAAACTTGACCTTCCATTGCCAGCGACGCAAAAAGCGACAGAATTATATGAAAGCCTTGCAGATAAAGGGTTTGAAAATGATGGCACACAGGCCTTAATTAAGCTTTGGTGGACAGATGGCAAGCAACCAACGAATAAAAATTAAAGAACAACAAAAAAATCAAAAAAAATGACGAAAAATCATGCAAGTTAGGCAATGTTTTGTTACAATGGTACAGAACTAGTTTGCAAAAGGAGGCCCACTGATGAAACATTCACAACTTGTGGCGATTATTAAGAGACTGGAAGCAATGATCGAAGCAGCAGATAATGAAGTACAAGTACGCCGCTTTGAACGTGAAGGCGTAGAGAAATGTATTGTAAGTTTTGATAAATCAACAGAAACATTTGAATTAACAGAATCTGATACGCACCAAAGCTATCAATTCGATAACATCGATATTGTAGCAATGGAAATTTACGACTTAATTCAATAATTAATCGTCCTACATTTTAATAAGGGAGTGGAGTAGAAGCACCAAAGCTTCTGGTTCACTCTCTTCTCGTATTATCCAGTCAAGTTGTAGCAATAGCTTAGTGGGAGTTTAAGAATTATATAACAAAAATCACTGGCACTTCTCAATCAGGGGAGTGCCAGTGATGCTTTTTAGTTGCACTTCTTTCCTTTTTCTGTGAAAATAGTTTGGGTATCAAAGTAATTGATCCTTTTTTTAAAAGCCTCGTCCCTTGAAAATGCGCCTTTTTTGAAATATTTGAAGAATATTTCATTAAAAATATAGAAAATTCTCTTGCATTCTTTGCTTATTTACGATATAGTTTGAACATCAAATGTTTTGATAATCAAAGTATATGGATGGTGCACAGAATGGAACCTAATTTAGAAACAGTCAACGATTACTTAGTCAGTGTCTTTAATGACATCTTAACGATTGAAGAATCTGAATTGAAAAAATCACAATTTAATGATTTATCCATTACGGAGATGCACACAATCGAAGCAATTGGTATGTACAAGAAAAAAACGTCTTCAGAAGTAGCCAAGGAACTGTCAATTACCGTCGGAACACTTACTGTAGCGATTAACAACTTAGTTAAAAAAGGCTATGTTGAACGTTTGCGTAGTGAAGATGATCGACGTGTAGTAAAGCTTGGCTTAACTAAAAAAGGAAAATTACTTTTTAGAGTCCATCAGCATTTTCATCGTGAAATGGTTAAAAACATTTTGAAAGGCATGGAGCAAGAAGAAGAACAAGCGCTGTTAAGAGCACTAAAAAATCTTCATGATTTCTTGCAAGAATACAAATAAAAAGTGAGGATCCCCATGAAGAATTATGCACGAATTAGTTGTACAAGCCGTTATGTTCCAGAGAATTGTGTCACGAATCACCAACTGAGTGAAATGATGGATACCTCTGATGAATGGATACATTCGCGAACAGGCATTAGTGAACGTCGCATCGTTACGCAAGAAAATACGTCTGATTTATGTCATCAAGTCGCAAAACAGTTATTGGAAAAATCTGGAAAGCAAGCAAGTGAGATTGACTTTATTTTAGTTGCAACAGTGACACCAGATTTCAATATGCCTTCTGTTGCTTGCCAAGTGCAAGGCGCAATTGGCGCTACTGAGGCTTTTGCTTTTGACATCAGTGCAGCGTGTTCTGGTTTTGTCTATGCCTTAAGCATGGCAGAAAAACTAGTCTTAAGTGGTCGTTATCAAACAGGTCTAGTAATTGGTGGCGAAACATTTTCCAAAATGTTGGATTGGACCGATCGCTCCACAGCGGTGCTTTTCGGTGATGGGGCTGCCGGCGTCTTGATTGAAGCGACTGAGACACCGCATTTTCTAAATGAAAAATTACAAGCAGATGGACAACGGTGGGCGGCTTTAACGTCAGGCTACACGATCAACGAAAGTCCTTTTTATCAGGGGCATGAGCAGGCTAGTAAGACGCTACAGATGGAAGGACGTAGTATTTTTGATTTTGCGATTAAAGATGTTTCACAAAATATTTTATCACTCGTGACGGACGAAACCGTGGATTATCTTCTACTACATCAAGCAAATGTGCGCATTATCGATAAAATTGCACGTAAGACGAAGATTTCCCGCGAGAAGTTTTTAACGAATATGGATAAATATGGCAATACCTCAGCTGCTAGCATTCCTATTTTGTTGGATGAAGCAGTTGAAAATGGGACCTTAATTTTAGGTTCCCAACAACGCGTGGTGCTAACAGGATTTGGCGGCGGCTTGACATGGGGCTCACTGCTCCTAACGCTGTAAAAAACTGTTCACATATAAATGAAGAAAATGACTATTTTGGAGGAATATACACATGGTATTTGAAAAAATTCAAGCAATTATCGTAGAAGAATTAGGAAAAGATGCTGAAGAGGTACAATTAACTACAAACATTCAAGAAGAATTAGATGCGGATAGCTTAGATTTATTCCAAATCATTAACGAAATCGAAGATGAATTTGATGTGAAAATCGAAACAGAAGATGGCATCCAAACCGTTCAAGATTTAGTAACATATGTAGAAAAACAACAAGCAAACTAATACATGAAAATAGGGGGCTGGGACATTTAATTGCTAAATGACCCAGTCCCTAAAAAAACAAGTAAATAAGCCGGAAAAATCCTTTTTTACTTGAATGAAGTGTACTTATCTTAGAACTAAAGGACGTATAAAATCAATGAATCAACAGTTATGTGAGTTGCTTGGAATCAATTATCCCATTTTTCAAGGCGGTATGGCTTGGGTAGCCGATGCTTCATTAGCAAGTGCTGTGTCAAACGCTGGTGGATTAGGGATTATTGCTGGCGGCAATGCCCCAAAAGAAGTCGTAAAAAAAGAAATTAAAAAAGTTAAAGAATTAACGGAGCAACCCTTTGGTGTCAATATCATGTTACTTTCACCTTTTGCCGATGAAATTGTCGATTTGGTTTGTGAAGAACAGGTTCCTGTCGTAACGACAGGTGCAGGCAATCCAGCCAAATACATGGCTCGTTTTAAAGAACATAACATTAAAGTAATCCCAGTAGTTCCTTCAGTTGCTTTAGCAAAAAGAATGGAAAAAATTGGTGCAGATGCTGTCATTTTTGAAGGAATGGAAGCTGGTGGACATATTGGCAAGTTAACCACTATGAGTGGCTTACCGCAAATCGTTGACGCTGTGTCAATTCCTGTGATTGCAGCAGGTGGGATTGGTGATGGTCGTGGTATGGCTGCTGCCTTTATGTTAGGTGCTGAAGCAGTCCAGTTAGGCACACGTTTTTTAATTGCCAAAGAATGCAACGTTCATCCAGATTATAAACAGAAAGTTTTAAAGGCACGTGATTTAGATGCAGTAATTACCTGCCAACATTTTGGCCATCCAGTGCGTACTTTAAAAAATAAATTAACCGCTCAATATAATCAATTAGAAAAGCAAGAACTTCAAAAAGAAGTACCTGATTTAGAAATGTTTGAAAAGATTGGTCAAGGCGCTTTGCGCAAAGCTGTCGTTGACGGGGATATGGATTACGGTTCCGTCATGGCGGGACAAATTGCCGGGTTAATAAAAAAAGAAGAAACAGCCCAAGAAATCATTGATTCACTCATGTCTGAATGCAAAGCGATTGTACATAAGATGAATCAGCGTTGGGGCTAAGTGAATAATTTTAACAAAAAATGAGGTGTCGTATGAAAACAGCGATTTTATTTAGTGGACAAGGAGCCCAGTATCAAGGGATGGGTGAAGAATTATATCACCAAGAAGCGATTGTTCGGGAAACTTTCGATGAAGCAAGTCATATCTTAGGTTATGAGATGGCAGAACTTTGTTTTACTGAAAATGAACGTTTAAATGAAACAGAATATACGCAACCTGCTATTTTGACAGTCAGTGTCGCATTTTACCGTCTTTTGCAACAAAAAGGACTAACGCCTGATGTCGTAGCGGGTTTAAGCTTAGGGGAATACAGTGCTTTGGTTGCCAGCGGGGCTTTGTGTTTTTCAGAAGCAGTGGCCTTGGTCCAAAAGCGCGGTCAGTACATGACAGAAGCAGCACCACAAGGAACTGGCAAAATGGTTGCTGTCATGAATGCTGAGCGTGAAGTAATTGAGAAAGCCTGCCAAGAAGCCAGTGCTTTCGGAATTGTGGCTCCAGCAAATTATAATACACCACAACAAATCGTGATTGGTGGTGAGGTTGCTGCTGTTGATCAAGCGATGACACTTCTCAAAGAAGCTGGTGTGAAGCGAATGATTCCGTTAAATGTGAGTGGCCCTTTCCATACGGCGCTGTTACAACCAGCATCAAAAAAATTGACTCAGGATTTAGCAAAATTGAACTTTCAAACGATGCAAATTCCTGTCATTAGTAATACGACTGCCGAAATTATGCCCCAAGAGGCAATTCAAGCGTTATTGGAAAAGCAAGTCATGTCTGCGGTACGTTTTGAAGACAGTATCGAAACGATGAAGGCTATGAACGTGGGAACGATGATTGAAGTTGGTCCAGGGAAAACATTAACTGGTTTTGTTAAAAAAATTGACAAAACAATTGAAATGCACCGTGTGGAAGATGTTGCAACATTAACAGAAACGTTAACAGCACTTACTGGGAGGTAAAAAATGGAATTAACAGGGAAAAACGTATTTATTACTGGAAGCACTCGTGGGATTGGCAAAGCAGTTGCGTTGGCTTTTGCGAAAGAGGGCGCCAATATTGTTTTAAACGGTCGGAGTGAGATTACGCCAGAACAACGACAAGAAATTGAAGCCTTTGGGGTAAAATGTATTGGCCTTTCTGGAGATATTTCCGATTTTGATGCAGCAGGTGAGATGATTCAAGCAACCGTTGACCAATTAGGCTCGATTGATATTCTGGTGAATAACGCTGGGATTACGAATGATAAATTATTATTACGAATGACAAAAGAGGATTTTAATGCCTGTTTAGATATTAACTTGGTAGGAACTTTTAACATGACCCAACAAGCGGTTAAACGTATGATGAAACAACGAAGTGGTCGGATTATTAATATGGCTAGCGTTTCTGGTTTAATGGGAAATGTTGGTCAAGCAAACTACGCTGCGAGTAAAGCCGGTGTCGTTGGTTTTACTAAATCGGTGGCACGAGAAGTTGCGCCGCGCGGTATTACCTGCAATGCGATTGCACCAGGGTTTATCCAAACAGAAATGACGGATGTTTTATCGGAAAAAGTTAAAACACAAATGAATGCGCAAATTCCCTTACAAACGTTTGGGCAAGTCGAAGATGTCGCAGCTACAGCGATTTTCTTAGCTAAAAGTCCCTATATTACTGGGCAAGTCGTGAATGTTGATGGCGGCTTAGTCATGCACGGATAAACGAAAGGAGTCAAAAGGATGAATCGAGTAGTTATTACCGGTTACGGTGTCACCTCGCCGATTGGCAATGAACCTGAGACTTTTTTAGAAAGTTTGAAAACAGGGAAAAATGGTATCGGACCGATTAGTAAATTTGATGTTAGTGAAACAGGTGTCACCTTAGCAGCTGAAGTGAAAGACTTTCCAATGGAAAAATATTTTGTTAAAAAAGATGGCAAACGCATGGATAAGTTTTCGTTATTTGGCATTTATGCGGCCTTAGAAGCAATGGCTATGAGTGGCTTGGATACCAGTCAACTAGATGTGGATCGGTTTGGCGTTATGGTGGGTTCCGGAATTGGTGGTTTGGAAACAATTCAAAATCAAGTAATTCGGATGCACGACAAAGGACCTGAACGTGTGGCACCGTTATTTATTCCAATGGCGATTGGAAACATGGTGGCGGGAAATATTGCTTTACGTGTTGGTGCCAAAGGAATTTGTACGTCAACAGTGACGGCTTGTGCTAGTGCAACTCATTCAATTGGGGAAGCGTTCCGCAATATCAAACATGGCTACTCCGATGTCATTATTGCCGGTGGAGCAGAAGCGCCTATTACAGAAATCGGTATTTCAGGATTTGCTTCCTTGACCGCTTTAACAAAGGCGACTGACCCAGAAAAAGCCTCAATTCCCTTTGATAAAGAACGTAGTGGATTTGTGATGGGAGAAGGAGCGGGTGTCTTTATTTTAGAATCATTAGATCATGCTCTAGAACGAGGCGCAACTATTTTAGGTGAAGTGGTTGGCTATGGTGCTAATTGCGATGCCTATCATATGACATCACCAACACCAGATGGGAGCGGCGCAGCGAAAGCCATGGTACTAGCAATGGAAGAAGCTGGGATTTCTCCAGAAAAAATTGGCTATATTAACGCCCATGGAACAAGCACACAAGCCAATGACAGTGCAGAATCTAAAGCAATTGAATTGGCTTTAGGTGATGCCGCAAAAACGGCGTATGTAAGTAGTACAAAGAGTATGACGGGACATCTCTTAGGCGCCGCTGGTGGAATTGAAGGAATTGCTACCCTAAATGCTTTACAACATCAATTTATTCCGCCAACCATTAATGTGGAAAATCAAGATGAAGCAATTACGGTGAACGTTGTTTTAAACGAAAGCAAAGAGCATAAATTTGATTATGCTTTAAGTAACTCGCTAGGCTTTGGTGGCCACAATGCAGTTATTTGCTTAAAACGCTGGGAGGATTAACATGCAGTTAGAAGAAGTAAAAGCACTATTAACACAATTTGATCAATCAACTTTAACCGAATTTGATTTACGAGAAGGCTCGTTTGAATTATATATGAATAAAAATACAGTTTCTGGGCGAAGTGCCGTAGAACCAGTGGCGCAACCACAAGAAACACCAGTAGCCGCTAGTGGTGTGTCAGTGCCTGTTGAAACAGTTTCTGTCGCTGAAGAAACTCCAACCAACACACCGACAGCCAATGAAAAGACAGAAGAAATTACGTCACCCATTGTAGGAATCGTTTATTTACAACCAGCACCAGATAAAGAGAACTTTGTCAAAGTAGGAGACACTGTTAAAACGGGTGACGTTGTGTGTATCGTTGAAGCGATGAAATTAATGAATGAAATTACGGCGACAGTTGACGGTGTGATTACGGAAGTGTTAGTCAACAATGAAGATGTGGTTGAATTTGGTCAGCCGCTATTCCGAGTTGCTAAAGGAGAATAAAACATGAAATTAACAATTACAGAAATTCAAGAAATTTTACCACATCGCTATCCCTTTTTATTATTAGATAGTGTTGAAGAAGTCATTCCCGGGGAACGCGTTGTAGCGAAAAAGAATGTAACGGTTAATGAGCAAGTTTTTCAAGGTCATTTTCCTGGGAATCCTGTTTTGCCAGGAGTTTTAATTATTGAATCGTTGGCTCAAGCAGGCGCCGTGGCATTACTTTCAATGCCTGAATTCAAAGGGAAAACGGCATACTTTGGTGGATTAGATAAAGCAAAATTTAGACAAAAGGTAACACCAGGCGACACATTAATTTTAGAGGTTGAACTTTTAAAAGTCCGCGCTTCTGCTGGAATGGGTAAAGGTGTGGCAAAAGTTAATGGAAAAAAAGTTGCCGAGGCTGAATTAACCTTTATGATTGGATAGGTGAAAAATGTTTTCGAAAGTATTAATCGCAAACCGCGGAGAAATCGCTGTTCGTATTATTCGTGCCTGTCGCGAATTAGGCGTTCAAACAGTTGCTGTTTACTCTGAAGCGGATCAAGAAGCGTTACACACACAGTTAGCAGATGAAGCCATTTGTATTGGACCGGCGAAAGCAACTGATTCTTATTTAAATGTTCAAGCTGTTTTAAGTGCAGCGATTGTTACCAATGCTGAAGCGATTCATCCAGGGTTTGGTTTCTTATCTGAAAATAGTCAATTTGCTTCAATGTGCGAAGAATGTAACATTACTTTTATCGGTCCTAAAGCAGAAACGATTGATGCAATGGGCAATAAAATAAACGCACGTCAACTGATGCAAAAAGCCAAGGTACCTGTTATTCCTGGGAGTGATGGCGTCATTGATTCTGTCGAAGAAGCGTTGACGATTGCTGAAGAAATTGGTTACCCAGTGATGTTAAAGGCAGCTGCTGGTGGTGGCGGAAAAGGAATCCGAAAAGTTCTTTCAAAAGAAGAGTTACCGAAACACTTTACTTCAGCGCAGCAAGAAGCCAAAGCCGCATTTGGTAATGATGATATGTATTTAGAAAAAATTATTTATCCAGCACGTCATATCGAAGTGCAAATTTTAGGTGATCAATATGGGCATGTGATTCACTTAGGGGAACGTGATTGCTCACTACAAAGAAATAATCAAAAAGTGTTAGAAGAATCACCATCGATTGCTATTTCTGAAGAAAAGCGTCAGATGTTAGGCGAAACGGCCGTTCGAGCGGCACAAGCTGTGCATTATGAAAATGCTGGAACCATTGAATTTTTGATGGATCCAGCTGGCGACTTTTATTTCATGGAAATGAATACCCGCATCCAAGTCGAACATCCAGTTACGGAAATGGTAACAGGGATTGATTTAGTCAAAGCACAATTAGAAATTGCTTCAGGTGAACCTTTAGGCTATACCCAAGAGGATGTTATCATGACTGGGCATGCGATTGAGTGTCGAATTAACGCTGAAAATCCTGCCTTTAATTTTGCTCCTTCACCAGGTAAAATTCAAAATCTCTTGTTGCCTAGTGGTGGAATGGGCTTGCGTGTAGACAGCGCTATGTATTCAGGGTATTCAATTCCGCCTTATTATGATTCAATGATTGCAAAAGTCATCGTACATGGTGAAAATCGTTTTGATGCCTTGATGAAAATGCAAAGGGCTTTAAATGAAATTGTAACAGAAGGTATTATTACGAATGCCGAATTCCAATTAGATTTAATTACACATGACAATGTTTTGACAGGTGACTATGACACAAGCTTTTTACAAGAAACATTTCTACCAAATTGGGAGCCAGAAAGCAATCATTAAAGAAAGAACGCCGCAAGAGCTGTGCTCTTGCCGCTAAAATACGAGGAGTAAGCAAATGGCATTATTTAAAAAGAAAAATTACATTCGCATTAATCCAAATCGTGCTGATGCAAATGATGCATCAAAGAAGCCTTCTGTTCCAGATAATATGTGGGCAAAATGCCCTTCTTGTAAGCGAACACTGTATACAAAAGAAATGGGTGCAGAAAAAATCTGTCCGCATTGTGGCTATAGTTTTCGGATTGGTGCATGGGAACGATTAGCGATAACCGTTGATGAAAAAAGTTTCCACAATTGGGACAGTGAATTAGTGACAAAAGATCCACTAAATTTTCCTGGTTATCTTGAAAAAATTGAAAAAATGCAAGAAAAAACTGGGCTAGATGAAGCTGTCTTAACGGGAGAAGCAACAATTGAAGGACAAGCTGTTGCAATTGGAATCATGGACGCTAATTTTATCATGGGCAGTATGGGAACGATTGTTGGTGAAAAAATCACACGCTTGTTTGAGCGGGCGACAGAAAAGCATTTACCAGTAGTGATTTTCACTGCATCTGGTGGTGCCCGTATGCAAGAAGGAATTTTTTCATTGATGCAAATGGCGAAAATTTCGGCCGCTTTGCAACGGCATAACAAAGCAGGCTTGCTGTATCTTACGGTATTGACTGATCCAACGACTGGCGGTGTTACCGCAAGTTTTGCGATGGATGGCGATATTATTTTGGCAGAGCCTCAGAGTTTAATCGGTTTTGCTGGCCGCCGTGTAATTGAACAAACGATTCGTCAAGAGTTGCCAGATGATTTTCAAAAGGCCGAGTTTCTTTTAGAACATGGTTTTGTAGATCAGATTGTGCCAAGAAATCTTTTGCGTCAACGATTGAGCGACTTGTTACGTTTACATTCTTTGGAAGGGTGGCGTTAACATGGAAAAGAAAACAGCCAATGATGTTGTTACCTTGGCAAGAGCCCAAGATCGTTTGACAACTTTAGAATATATAGAAGCAATTTTTGAGGACTTTTTAGAATTTCATGGGGATCGTTACTTTGCCGATGATTTAGCTGTAGTCGGTGGTGTTGCTACTTTGCAAGGGAAACCAGTTACAGTGGTAGGTATCCAAAAAGGTCGAAATCTACCAGAAAATATTGAACGTAATTTTGGTTCACCTAATCCTGAAGGGTATCGCAAAGCGTTACGTTTAATGAAACAAGCGGAAAAATTTAATCGCCCAGTCATTACCTTTGTGAACACTGCTGGTGCCTATTGTGGGATTGGTGCCGAAGAGCGGGGAGAAGGGGAAGCCATTGCGCAAAACCTGTTAGAGATGTCTGATTTGAAAGTGCCAATCATTTCAGTCATCATTGGTGAGGGCGGTAGTGGCGGTGCTTTAGCTTTAGCAGTCGCAGATGAAGTTTGGATGTTGGAACACACGATTTATGCGGTTCTTTCGCCAGAAGGTTTCGCCTCTATTTTGTGGAAAGATGGCAGTCGTGCGAAAGAAGCAGCAGAATTGATGAAAATCACAGCGACAGAGCTGAAGGAATTAGCTATTGTAGATAAAGTAATTCCAGAAGTTATGAACGGTCAGCCTCTGGAACAAGCAAAAATTAATCGCATGTTACAAAAAGCGTTCATTTCAAAATTAACTGAATTAGCTAAATTAGATACGGAAACGTTACTAGAAAAAAGATACCAACGTTTTCGCAAATATTAGAAGTTACTACTCATCAACGAACTTTTCAGGGGTTGATGGGTGGCTTTTTTTATTTTTTCTTTTATTTTACTTGTTCTTTTACAAGGAACGACCGTCCTTTATAGAAATTTTCAGTAAAATGCAGTATAATACAATAGGTAGAGACTGAAGCATAATTGTTTAGTTATGTTTCAGTCTCTTAAAATCGAAGAAACTACATAGTGTCAGTGAGAGGAGTCACGATGTTTTCAAAATATAAACCGACATGGATGATTGATGCGATTTATAAAATTACCCCCGCACAATTAAAAAAACTAGGGATTAAGGCAGTACTAACTGACTTAGATAATACGTTAATTGCTTGGAATAATCCCGATGGAACAGAAGAATTAAAAACTTGGTTATTAGAAATGAAAAATGCAGGAATTACTGTCCTCGTTGTTTCAAACAACAAAGACAGCCGGATTAAACGCGTTGTTGAAAAGTTTGACTTAGATTATGTAGCACGTGCCTTGAAACCAACCGCACGTGGCTTCAAATTAGCAGAAAAAAAATTAGGCTTGAAGCCATCTGAAATGTTAATGGTCGGCGATCAGATTATGACAGATATTCGGGGAGCTAACGCAGCGGGTATACGCAATGTTTTAGTTCAACCGATTGTCGATACAGATGGCTGGAATACTAGAATCAATCGGTTCTTTGAACGGAAAATTATGAAATACTTATCAAAAAAACATCCAGAAATGACATGGAGAGGCGGATTAGAATGACAGAGGCAATTCATTGTATTGGCTGTGGTGCGATTATCCAAACGGAAAATCCTCATGAATTAGGCTATACACCAAAAACAGCTTTCGAAAAAGGAATGGAAACAGGGGAAGTTTATTGCCAACGTTGTTTTCGCTTAAGACATTATAATGACATTCAAGATGTCCAATTAACAGACGATGACTTTTTACGTTTATTGAATGGTTTAGGAACAGAAGATGCACTGATTGTGAACGTAGTGGATATTTTTGACTTTAATGGCTCTCTTATTCCAGGACTACATCGTTTTATCGGAGATAATCCTGTGTTGTTAGTTGGCAATAAAGTGGATATTTTGCCTAAATCATTAAAAAAACCTAAAATGGTTCAATGGATGAGAGAACGGGCCCATGAAGCAGGATTACGCCCTGTTGATGTTTTACTAACAAGTGGCAAGAAACCACAAGAAATGCAAGAGTTATTAGATACGATCGAAAAATATCGTGAAGGCCGAGACGTTTATGTCGTAGGTGTGACCAATGTTGGAAAATCAACATTAATCAATCAAATCATTCAACAAACAGTGGGTGTTCAAGATGTGATTACGACATCACAATTTCCTGGAACAACGCTAGATAAAATTGAAATTCCATTAGACGATGGCCACTTCTTAATCGATACGCCCGGAATTATTCACCGTCATCAAATGGCACATTACCTAGGTAAAAAAGACTTGAAAATTATTGCACCGCAAAAAGAAATCAAACCGAAAGTTTACCAATTAAATGCTGAACAAACCTTGTTTTTAGGTGGCTTGGCTCGCTTTGATTATGTCCAAGGTGCTAAAAGTTCCTTCATTGCCTACGTTTCCAATGACTTAAATTTACACCGAACAAAAACAGCAACCGCCGATGCTTTTTATGAAAAACATGTTGGTGGCTTATTGCAGCCTCCACGTGCCGATGAAGTCGCTGAGTTTCCTGAATTAGTGCGCTTTGAATTTTCCGTGAAAGAAAAAACGGATATTGTGTTTGCTGGTCTAGGTTGGATTACTGTCACAGAACCTGGTGTAGTCGCTGGTTGGGCGCCTAAAGGTGTCGATGTTTTACGTAGAAAAGCATTAATTTAAATTTTAGAGAGAAGGCAAACAATTTGAAACTTAGAGGAAAACAAAAACGTTATTTACGTAGTCAGGCACACCATTTACAACCTATTTTTCAAGTAGGCAAAGGTGGTTTGAATGACGCAATGATTACACAAATTGATGAAGCGTTGGAAAAACGTGAACTGATTAAAATTACGTTATTACAAAATACAGATGAAGTAGCAGAAGAGGTTGCAGAAGAACTAACAGCAGCCATTCATTGCGATGTGGTACAAATTATTGGTCGCGTGTTGGTCTTATTCAAGCCATCAAGTAAAGAAAAATATCAAAAAATTTCAGCAGCAGTCAAAGAGATTTAATATTGGAGGGATGAACAATGGGAGAAAAAAGACAAGCGCGTCAAGGAGCGGACGTTCTCTTGCAAGAGGAACCGTTACGTTTTCAAACAAGAAAGCAAGTCGGCTTGTTAGGTGGTAATTTTAATCCCGTTCATTTAGCACATCTTGTCATGGCCGATCAAGTTCAAAATCAACTAGGTTTGGACAAAGTTTACTTAATGCCTACGTACTTACCACCACATGTAGACGAAAAGAAAACAATTAGCAGTGAACATCGGTTAGCGATGTTAGAACTAGCAGTGGCTGATAATCCCTGCTTAGATATTGAGCCAATTGAGTTAATTCGCAAAGGCAAAAGTTACACGTATGATACGATGAAAGCTTTAAAAGAAGCCAATCCAGATACTGATTATTATTTTATAATTGGTGGAGATATGGTGGAATACTTGCCCAAATGGCATCGGATTGATGACTTACTCCATTTAGTTCAATTTGTCGGCATTCGGCGTCCTAATTATCCAACGGAATCTACCTATCCAATTATTTGGGTCGATGTTCCGCAGATGGCGATTAGTTCCACTTTGATTAGACAAAAAGTCAAAAGTGGTTGCTCAACACGCTATCTTCTTCCAGAGAATGTGATAAACTATATTCAAGAGAAGGGACTGTATCAAGATGAGCTGGATAACAAATTATGATGCTGCACAACGTGAATTATTAATGCAAAAAGTTCAAATGCAAATGAGTGAACGTCGCTTTCGCCATGTGTTAGGAGTCGAGGAAACAGCTGTGGCCTTGGCAGCGAAATATGGTGCCGATGAAGCCAAAGCAAGTATTGCTGCTTTGACGCATGATTACGCCAAAGAACGTCCAAACGATGAATTCGAGTTGATTATTCGCCGAGATGGTTTTGATTTGGCTTTATTAAACTATGGCAATGAAATTTGGCATGGCTTAGTTGGGGCGGATATTGTTCAACGGGAATTAGCCATTGATGACGAAGAAATCTTGCAGGCAATTCGTGTGCATACAACTGGGGCTGCTAAGATGAGCTTGCTAGATAAAATTATTTATGTCGCAGATTACATTGAACCAGGACGTGATTTTCCAGGTGTGAAAGAAGCCCGTGAAATTGCCCTTGTTGACTTAGATGCAGCGGTTGCTTATGAAACGAAACATACCTTGTTACATTTGATTGAACAAGAACATAAAATTTATCCAAAAACGTTAGAGACCTACAATCAATGGGTCGTTAATCAAAAATAAAAGAAGAAAGAATTACTAGGAGGGAACTATCATAGATAGCCAGAAAATTTTAGAAATTGCTGTCAAAGCAGCAGATTCAAAACGAGCAGAAGAAATTGTCGCATTAGACGTAAGAGAGATTTCATTATTAGCAGATTATTTTTTAATTTGCCAAGCCAATAGTGAACGTCAAATCAATGCGATTGTTGATGAAATTAACGAACAAGAAACCAAAAATCAAGTAGAAGTCAAACGTGTGGAAGGTAAAGAAGGCGGAAAATGGATTTTAATCGATTTAGGCGATGTTATTGTCCATGTATTCCAATCTTCAGAACGTGCCTTTTACAACTTAGAAAAATTATGGTCAGATGCCCCAATGGTTGATCTAAGCGCTTGGGTCGACTAAAATGGCCTATGAAACGTTTGCTTTCGTCTATGACGAAGTGATGGACGAAAGCCTATACCAAAAATGGTTGGATTTTTCCAATCGTCATCTCCCACAAGGAACCCAACAAATTCTTGAAATGGCTTGTGGTACAGGCGCTTTAGCAGTTGATTTCGCGAAAAGTGGTTACGATGTGACGGCCTTAGACTTATCAGAAGAAATGTTGATGATTGCCAGTGAACGGGCCTTTGAAGAAGAAGTGCCAGTTCAATTTGTTCAGGGAAATATGCTAGATTTATCTGAAGTGGGACAATACCAAGCCATCACTTGTTTTTCTGATTCACTGTGCTATATGGCTAATCGCCAAGAAGTACAACAAGTGTTCGATGAAGTTTATCAAGCGTTAGAAGAGGAAGGAACGTTCATTTTTGATGTTCATTCTACTTACAAAATTGATTCAGTTTTTCCAGAATATAGCTATCATTATCAAACAGAAGAATTTGCTTTTCTATGGGATAGTTACGCTGGTGAAAAAGAACACAGCATCGAACATTTCTTAACATTTTTTGTGAAAGAACAGGAAACAGATGAGCACTTTGTTCGGTATGATGAATTGCATCAAGAACGAACCTATTCGTTAGATAACTATTTACGAATGTTAGAAAGTGCTGGTTTCATGAACGTCAAAGTTTATGCAGACTTTACAGATGAAGCACCAACTGAAACAAGTGAACGCTGGTTCTTTGTTTGTCAAAGAGATTAATAAGGTTTGGCTTATGAGCTTGGGACAGCGCTTAAAAACGTTTGTCTCTTTGCTGATAAGTCCATTTTTTTATAACGGAGGTGGCTAGAGTGAAAGCCTGTGGCATTATCGTGGAATATAATCCTTTTCATAATGGACATCGCTATCATGCCCAACAAGCTCGCCAACAAAGCGGAGCTGAAGTAGTAATTGCTATAATGAGTGGGAATTTTTTACAAAGAGGAGAACCAGCCTTACTAGATAAGTGGGCCAGAGCAGAAGAAGCTTTGCAAAATGGTGTGGATTTAGTCATTGAATTGCCGACAGCTTGGTCGGTACAGTCTGCGGATTACTTTGCCAAAGGCGGTATAAAGTTATTGCAGGCGTTGCAATGTGAGAGCTTATGTTTTGGAACAGATAGTACAAGCGCAATTGATTATGCGGCTTTCGGCCAGTTTGTCCAAGAAAATCAATCCTTAATTGATCAAACGTTCCACGCATTGACAGACAAACAATTGAGTTATCCACAAAAAATGACTGCTGTTTTTCGTCAAGTATATCCTGAAAGCAGGTTTGATTTTTCTTCGCCTAATCATATTTTGGGGATGAGTTATGCAAAGGAAAATGCCACGTATCCAACCCTGATGACGCTCTACCCAATTGCTAGAAAACAAGCGGGCTTTCATGATGCAACGATTTCTGGGAAAGTTGCTAGCGCCACGGCGATTAGGCAAAGTGTTTTTCAACAAGAAATAACGCAAGTACTGCCAACGGTTCCTTCTATAACCGCACAACATTTACAAACACAGGCAATGATTTCATGGGAAAACTACTGGCCCTTCCTAAAGTATAAAATTGTTCAATCCTCGTTAGAAGAGTTACAAGCCATTTACCAAATGACGGAAGGACTTGAATATCGACTAAAAGATCAAATCCAAGCAGCAGGTTCTTTTCACGAATTAATGGAACGTATGAAGACGAAGCGTTATACTTGGACAAGATTGCAACGATTAGCAACCTATATATTGTTAAATATGACCAAAGAAGAAGTTGAAACTGTTTGGCAAGACAGCTATCTCCATGTGCTAGGATTTACGCCAAAGGGACAAGCTTATCTAAAAGAAACCAAAGCACAAATTCAATTGCCGGTAATTTCCAAAGTATCTAAAGAAAACCGCGCAATGCTTTCGTTAGATATTCGCGCCAATCAACTATATCAGATGGGAGATTCTTCTTTAAAAGAACAAAATTTTGGTCGGTTTCCCTTACGATTTTCGCCAGATACCTAAAAAATACTTAACAAAAATCAGTTTCCCCAGTATAATAAACAAGGGATAAGATACTAACAACAAATCAGAGAAAGCGAAGTGAGAATATGGGCCGTAAATGGGCAAATATTAAAGAGAAAAAAGCTGCCAAAGACGCAAACAATAGCCGTGTTTATGCAAAATTCGGGATTGAAATTTACGTAGCAGCGAAGTCAGGAGACCCTGATCCTCATGCAAACCAAAAATTACGGTTTGTAATCGAACGCGCCAAAACATACAATGTACCAAAACATATTATTGATCGCGCTATTGAAAAAGCAAAAGGTTCAGCAGATGAACAATATTCTGAATTACGCTATGAAGGATTTGGGCCAAATGGTTCAATGGTCATTGTTGATGCTTTAACAAACAACGTGAACCGAACAGCAGCAGATGTACGGGCCGCATTTGGTAAAAACGGCGGAAACATGGGTGTCAGCGGTGCTGTTTCCTACATGTTTGATAATACAGGTATCATTGGCTTTGCTGGTGACGATGCGGATGAAATTTTAGAATACTTAATGGAAAAAGACATTGATGTTCGCGATGTTGTTGAAGAAGACGGTCAAATTATCGTTTACACAGAACCAGAAGATTTCCACCATGCACAAGAAGCGTTAAAAGAAAAAGGCATTGAAGAATTCACGGTTACTGAGTTAGAAATGGTTCCACAAAACGAAGTAACATTAGAAGGCGACGATTTAGCGAACTTTGAAAAAATGTTAGACGTTTTAGAAGATTTAGAAGATGTTCAAAAAGTTCATCATAATGTAGATTTACCTGAATAATCCATTTGTTCGTTTGTTTTAAGATTTAGAAAGTGAGCCATCGGTCATTTTGACTGATGGCTCACTTTTTTTCATATAATACATAGAAAAAAGAAAGTTGATTGATAGGTCCATGTGACACAAAGCATTCAATGACAGGTTCAACTTTTGTCTGTTCCATAAATATTTGTCTAAACAGTTGAATTAATAGTACAATAGTCTAGTAAGATAGATCATTGAACGGGGTGAATAGGCGTGAAAAAGGGAATGTTCGCGTTTTTTGTCGGGCTAGCGGTTTTATCATTAACTGCTTGTCGGGAACCAAAAGAAAAGAAAGTAACCGCTTCAACGGAGGCATCCTCTAAAGTTGAAGAGACGAATGAAAAAATGAGTGAAACAATTGATAAGACAAACGAACAAGCGAGCCACAGTGTCGAGTCTAACGAATCAGTGAAAAATGAAGAGTCCACAGCTGATGAAGACAACAGTCAGCTAACTGTAGCTGATTTAGATACTACAGCGATTAATGCTGGCGATTTTACTACTTTAGTTGGAACATGGAAAAATGGTAAAGGAGAGAGTTTGATCATTCATCCTGATGGTAGTACAAATACCGGAGGAATGATTACGAAGGATTCACCTACTGATGAGTCGCGACCAATTACAAGCTTAAGTATTAGGTGGGGGCCTACTGGTGCTGCGCTATTATTATATAGAATTGGTGTTGAAAATCCTAACGGCGACCAATCGGATAAGACGAAACCGCGATTGTTAATTACTCAAGATAGTGGAAATTATCCTGCGGAAGAGTATTACTATCGTTCTTCTGAAGAGGAAAATCAAGACCAAAATGAAGAGGCAAAAATCATCGATACACAAGAAAAAGCAGAGACATATATTAGAAAGACACTGACTGATGCAGAAAATAATGATACGAACCTTGGATTTTTGGGTATGAATGGAAATGACTTCTTTTTTAGAGCCCAATCGAAACAGATGGTTGCAAATGGAGGGACAGGGACTGTCGGTTTTTACAGAGTATCACCACAAGGAGCAGTCAGAATAACGGATGCACGAGGCAACTAAAGATAGTCTAGTGGCAATCTATTTAATTCCTATAAAAGTAGCAAAATAAGAATGAAATGATCACAAAATCTTCACATTTAGTTTGTAAGATATAAGCATATCAACAAACAACCTTAACAACACAAAACACTTTTTCATTTTTAACTCCTTTCCCGTCCTTACCCAAAGGGCGGGTCTTTTTTATGTTCAAAACGATTCGCTCAAGATACCAAAAAGCCAGCTTGTAGTAAGCTGGCTTTTAACTCTTTACATGTTGGCGCTTGTAGACACGAGATAATAATTAAGGTGTTGGAACAGTTGGTGAATAGTTCGTTTTTCGACCATAAAGTTCTTGTGTCGCCGCCGAGATATACGCAGATGAATCTTTTCCTGGGAGGTTATACATTAGATAAATACCATATTGCTCCGCTTTTGTACGTTTAGCATATTGCGCAGCTAGATTTTGATTGACACCAACTTCAACGGCAGAAGCACCTAAACGAGAAGCAGGCATCCCCGCAATTTGTGGCGGATTCCAGGTACTATAATAAGGGTTCCAAGCATAATCAATTAAAGAACTCATTTGAGGATTAGCTGAAGAGTTCGCAGCCGCTGGTCCAATATTATAAAAAGTAATTAATTTATCATTGCCTAAGCGATTTCTTAAGGCTTGAAGTAACCAAATGAACGAAGAATTATTTGGTTGAGGCGTCCCATTTTTTCCGTATTCAGCATACTCATCATCAAAATCAATACCATCTAAATGATACGTATTAACGACTTGTTCTAATTGAGCTGCAAAGGCATCCGCACTTTCGTAAGTTGGGAAATTAGCAAAGCCAGCACCTTCATGGTTGCCTAAAATAGACAATAGGACTTTAGTGCCGCGTGCTTGAACTGGACGAATTTGTGTTTCAGCTTCGTTTAAAGTTTGTTGGACCCGTTCATTTAGATATAAGTAAGGTTTTTTATTGACCGTGTCATAATTAATATTGGCTGCAAAAATAATCCCCATATCAAAAGCAGGTTGATTGGTTCCAGCTAAAGTATATTTTCCCACATTGTTAAAATCGTGGTTATTTACTTCTACATACATGACTGTTTTAGGTGTAACAGTTGATGCTGCTTGTACTTCAAATGCAGGTAGTGCAAACAGTAACCCACCGACTAAAAGTATCAAACTTAAAAAAGTTGAAATAATCCCTGTTTTCTTGTTAAAAAAATGAGTGCTCAATTGATGCCCCATAACTTTCTCCTCCTATAAAATAAATATTATTTGTAAGCGCTAACAAAGATATGTTATCATTTTTATAATTTAAACACAAGAAGAAGAGAACAAAAGTGAGCAAATCCACAGAATATAAAAGCGTCCTTCGCAAAATGGTCTTGCGAAGGACTCTCTTTTACCAATCAAAGAGTAAGGCATAGCCTAAAGAAAGCAGCTCTCGACCAAAATTTTTGATATCTTTTGGAAAAGAAGAAGCCGCAGTGATGCCTGAAACATTTGAGATGCCTGCTCGCTTGGCTAAAAGTTGCGAGCGGTACATGTGAAAGTCACTAGTAACAATCACTAGCCGTTTAAAAGAAAGGAGTTTTTGTGAATTGACAATATTTTCTTTGGTGCGTGTGGCACGATTTTCTAAGAGAATCTGTTTTTCTGGAACACCTTTATTTAGCAAGTATTGTTTCATAACCGCGGCTTCCGTAGCCGGCTCATCTGCTCCTTGCCCTCCGCTAACAATAACGGGTGTCTCGGGGTGTTGTTTAATATAGGGGATAGCCACATCTAACCGAGCTTGCAAAACACGGCTAGGCAGTGCGGTTTCTTTAGACGTCCCTAAAACACGGGCCCCTAAAATTAAAATAGCATCTGGTTTATCGGTGGGTTGCGTATTTTTGCCAGTAAAAATAAGTAGACCTAAAATCAAAAGAATACAAAAGCCAAAACTGACAATGGATAAACTTGTTATTTTTAACCAATGCATGAAACATCCCTCCTTGTAATGTTAGTGTATACGAAGTACCATAGAAAAAGCGATAGAAAACAAAAGACTTATAAAAAAATCTATGTTTTAATAGAAACTTTTGAAGAGAGGGAGCGAGTGAATGCGTACAGAAGAAGAAATGTTTCAACTTATTATGGATGTAGCAAAACAAGAAGAACACATTCGAGCTGTGGGAATGGTGGGGTCTCGCACGAATGTGAAAGCGCCAAAAGATAGTTTTCAAGATTTCGACATTGTTTATATTGTAGAACCATGTGCTGAGTTTTTTGAAACAGCAACGTGGATAGCAAAATTTGGACAACCATTAATTATGCAACGTCCCAAGGAAATGACCTTATTTCCCACAGAACCGAAGACGCGGGAAACATTTTTAATGTTATTTGAAGATGGTCAACGTATCGATTTAACGTTGTGTCCTCTCGCAGAAAAAGACAATTGGCATGAAGGCGATTCTTTAGCAATTATCTTGTTAGACAAAGATGAAAATTTGCCACCTTTACCTGTAGCATCTGATAAAAATTATACAGTAACAGTTCCGAATCAGCAGCAGTTTAACGATTGTTGCAATGAATTTTGGTGGGTTAGTACGTATGTAGTTAAGGGGCTTTGTCGGAATGAACTATTTTACGCTGTCACACATCTCTATGAATATTGTCAGCAGGAACTGTTGCGCTTGCTTTCTTGGCAAGCGGCTTGGCAGGAACCGGAGCCAATTTCTGTTGGGAAACAATTTAAGTATCTGAAAAATTATGTCACTCCTGACACGATGGATCAATTAGCATCGTTGCTGGATTTTTCTAGTAAAGAAGCTTGTTGGAACAGCTTAATAAAGACACAAGCCTTTTTTGACGTCGTCGCTCAGGATTTTGCTAAAATGGCCCAGTTTACGTATCATTTACAAGAAGCAAAAAAAGTCACAGAGTATACAAATTCTTTAAGATTAAAGGATTTACAAGGAAAATAAGCTGAAAACAACGTAAAAATAGTGTATAATTGAAAAAATTAATCTGCGAGAGAAAGGGAACCTTTTTTGATTGTAGATCACCGCAGTTGTTTGTTGCCTAGTCTCTAAGAAATAAACCTAAAATTATTGATATAAAGGATGAACAAATGAAAAAAGAAGAAATGCAAATGCGTAATACACGTCGTCAAAAATCAGGAAAAAATAATAAAAAGAAAGTAATTATTACTTCTTTGGTTGGACTAGCTCTGGTTGCTGGGGGCAGCTATGTTTATTTTCAAAGTCACTTTTTACCAACCACAAAAGTAAATGGAGTTTCTGTAGGCTGGTTAAATGTAAATGCTGCAGAAGAAAAATTAGCGCAAGTTAATCAAACCGAAGAAGTTGTGGTTCAAACGGGGACAAAAGAAGAAAAAATTCAACTTCCTAAAAAATACCAATTGGATCAAAAATTTTTAAAAGACCATTTACACAGTAGCAAGGTGAAGCTACCGTTAAACGAGGCATTCAAAAAAGAACTAGAAGCCAAATTAGCAACTTTGAGTTTTCCAGAGGGGAAACCAAGCAAAAATGCGAGTATCCGTCGAGGCAATGGCACTTTTGAAATTGTTCCCGAAGAACAAGGCACAGTAGTGGACACACAGCGCTTAAATCAGCAGATTATTGCGGATGTTGAAGCGGGAAAAGGCAACTATCAATACAATGCCAAAGATTTTTATAAAGCCCCTGAAATTACAAAAGAGGATCAAACGTTAAAGGCGACATTGACAACGCTCAATAACAAGTTAAATAAAACAATTACAGTTGATATTAATGGTGAAAAAGTAGCCTTTGATAAAACACAAATTCAAAACGTGCTGAATGATGATGGCACAATCAACAAAGAAAAACTAACTACTTGGGTGACACAATTAGAAACAACATATGGTTCTGCTAATCAACCAGTTTTATTTACAGATGTTCACGGTACGACACGTCGTTTTAAAAACAATGGAAGTTATGGCTGGTCGATTGATGGGGCCAAAACGCAAGAACTACTAGTAAACGCGCTGAATAGCCAAGAACAAACGAATGCAATCACTGCTCCGTTGGTTGGCGATACCAAAGAAAATAGTAAAATTGCCAATAATTACATTGAAATTGATTTAAAAGATCAAAAAATGTATTGTTTCATTGATGGCAAAAAAATAGTCACCACAGATGTCATTACTGGCAGATATAACAAAGGAACCGCAACAGTACCAGGATTCCATACAATTTTATATCGGACAACCGATGTGAATTTAGAAGGTCAAATGCTTGATGGTTCTCGATACAGTGTGCCAGTAAAATATTGGATGCCGTTATTAAGTCAAGGTGGCGTTGTCACACAAATCGGGATTCATGACTCCGACCATAAATTGGATAAGTATGGCGATAAAGAAGCCTTTAAAACCGATGCTGGTAGTAATGGCTGTATCAATACGCCAGGAACAGAAGTTTCAAAAATCTTTGATGTATCCTATGACGGAATGCCGGTAATTATTTACGGACATATCTATGATGATGCACCAGGTGAATTTGATAAACCTGTAGATTACGGCGAAGAAGTATAAATGATTATTTACAGCACCAAAAGGGCAAATGAGCAGTCTTTTTGGTGCTGTTTTAGTTGAATAGATAATTTATAAATGGACAAGCAAGGAGCAAAACCATGGCAGAAAGAATTTTATTAGTAGATGATGAACAAGAAATAGCTGATTTGCTGGAAGTATATTTAACGAGTGACGGTTATGAAGTAGAAAAATTTTATCGAGGGAAACCTGCTCTGGAATCAATGGCAAATAATCAGTTCGATTTAGCGGTACTTGATGTAATGTTACCAGATATTGATGGCTTTCAAATGGTTAAAAAAGCACGGGAAAAATATTTTTTCCCTATTATTCTTTTAACCGCTAAAATTGAGGACATTGATAAAATTACTGGGCTAACTTTAGGCGCTGATGATTATATTACAAAGCCATTTAATCCATTGGAAGTAGTCGCACGTATTAAAACACAACTAAGACGTTTTCGTAAATATAATTCACAGGCGAGTCTACAACAAGAAACAGAAGGAACAGAAATAGATATTCATGGTTTGGTGATAAATAAAATACATCATACAAGTAAACTATACGGGGAGGATATATTTTTAACGCCACTAGAATTTTCAATTCTTTGGTATTTAGCAGAACGTCAGGGAGAAGTAGTCCCAGCAGAGATATTGTTTGAAGAAATCTGGGGTGAAAAATATTTGGAAAACAATGGAAATACCGTGATGGCACATATTGGCCGTTTAAGGGAAAAATTAAAAGAACCACCAAGGAAGCCAAAGTTTATTAAAACTGTTTGGGGAGTGGGGTATAAAATTGACTGAAAAGAAAAAAACAGGAAAACAGCAATTTAAAGAACGAATGATTAAACAACTACTAACAAAGTTTTTGTTTTTTAGTTTGGGAATATTGGCGTTATCAGCAGTCTTGTATTTTTTTAGTAATTTTTTGTTTGGATTACGTAGATGGGGCATGGAAGATCCACTCTACCTTTTAGCCAAAGGAATTGTGGAGAACTACGTTTATTTAATTAGCTTAGTAATTCTAGGTGGTTCAGTAATCATTCTTTTTCGGATATGGTTGCAAAGCATCAATCAATTAACAGAAGTATTGGAGGCAACAGGGAAACTCTATCAGAATTCCGAAGAACCGATAGCCTTGTCAGCAAATTTAATGGAGTTTGACAAAGAGTTGAATCAAATCCGTCAAGAAGTTAACTTACGCCAGCAACAAGCGAAGGAAGCTGAGCAAAGAAAGAATGATTTGATTGTTTATTTAGCACATGATTTAAAAACGCCTTTAACATCAGTCATTGGTTATTTAACACTTCTTCATGATGAACTGGAAATTTCGACGCAATTACGAGAAAAATATTTAGCTATTTCATTAGAAAAAGCAGAGCATTTAGAAGAGTTGATTAATGAATTTTTTGAAATAGCTCGATTTAATCTCTCGAATATTGAATTAGAACCAACGAGTGTTCGCTTGGATCGTATGTTAAATCAAGTAAGTTATGAATTTTTACCTATGTTGAAACAAAAACAGTTAACTATTGAAACAGATTTTACTGAGGCTTTGTCTATTCATCTTGATGTCGATAAAATGCAAAGAGTTTTTGATAACTTAGTTCAAAATGCCATTAACTACAGCTATGCAGGAACAACCATCTCTCTTTCC
Organism: Enterococcus sp. DIV0712; assembly: GCF_050554855.1. Taxonomy (NCBI): domain Bacteria; kingdom Bacillati; phylum Bacillota; class Bacilli; order Lactobacillales; family Enterococcaceae; genus Enterococcus; species Enterococcus sp. DIV0712. The sequence continues at coordinate 2,297,648 of NZ_CP187333.1, read as the reverse complement.
ACTAAAGTTGATAATGAAAATCAACGAGTAAATATTTATTTTACAAATCATGGCCCTACTGTTCCACCAGAAAAATTAGCCCGAATTTTTGAACAATTTTTCCGATTAGATACTGCCCGTCAAACAAACCGAGGAGGCGCAGGACTAGGTTTAGCGGTTGCTAAAAAAATTGTGGAGCTGCATGACGGGGTGCTTTCAGCTGAAAGCGAAAATGAAAAAACTACCTTTATGATTTCTTTATCGATTTTGTAAGAAAATCGTTAGAAATTCTTGCGAAAAAAAAGAAGGCTCCTTTTTACTAGCTTGCTATACTAATTTTGTTAAGTAAGTAAAGAGGAGAGAAATAAAAATGAAATTTAAAGTTACAATTGGTGTCGCTATTTTAGGGCTTTTTATTGTGGGCATGGCTGTTAAACAAGTTGCTGAGAAAAAAATAGTTTCAATAGGAAATGAGCAAGCCCTCAGTTTAGAGGAAGAGGAAAAAATGAATTCTCCTGAAGAAGGCGATCAATCATGGAAATTATTATTAGTAAATCAAACGCATCAGATTCCTGAAGATTATCAAATCCAATTAAAAAAATTACCTAACAAACAGGCAGTGGATAAACGAATTTATCCAGCTTTGAACAGGATGTTTAAAGATGCCAAAAGACAAGGCTTCTATCTTGAAGTCACTTCTAGTTATCGAACAAATGAAGAGCAAAAAGAAATTATGGCAGAAAAAGTACAGGCTTTTCAATATCAAGGATTCAGCGAACAAGAAGCGATTGAAACAGCTGAAAGTTGGGTAGCAGTGCCGAGAACTAGTGAACATGAAGTAGGTTTAGCAGTGGATATAAATGCGCAAAGTAAGCGATCTACTGACGAAGAAGTCTACGCTTGGTTGGCAAAGAACGCCTATAAATATGGATTTATTCTTCGTTATCCTTCAGACAAAGTGGAAATTACGGGTGTTAGTTATGAACCTTGGCATTATCGCTATGTGGGTAAAAAAGCAGCACTAGAGATTCAAAAAGCGAGTCTAACGTTAGAAGAATACTTAGCAGAAAATAATAATTAATTGTTTATCAATAAAGCTATCTTAGCTTTTACTGAACATAGGCTATTTTTTATTGACAAGCGTCATAACCCGCTCTATGATACAAACAGAACAAGCAATTTAAATTGGGGGAACGAAGATGCCATTTGTACATGTAGAATTAATTGAAGGCCGCACAGAAGAACAGTTAACTAATATGGTCAAAGATATTACAGAAGCTGTGTCAAAAAATGCTGGTGCACCAAAAGAGAATATCCATGTGATTGTCAATGAATTGAAAAAAGACCGCTATGCACAAGGAGGCGAATGGAAAAAATAAGTTTTCAGAGAATTTCTGTTGAATCACTTGCTTTTTCTGAAAATAAGTGGTTAAATAAGTGCATAAATGATTGATGAGAAAGACAACTGAACTTGCCCGCGATCTATTAGAGAGGAAAATCTTGGCTGAAAATTTTCCAGATTGGCACAAGGGATGACCACTTTCGAAACCTTTGTTGAAACAAAGGCGGTCGCACCGTTAACACGCTAGAGGAACACAGATTATCTGTGTTCAAAATTAGGTGGAACCACGATATTTTCGTCCTAGTATTCGTTAGAATACTAGGACTTTTTGTTTTTTAACAAGGGGAACAGGTGGCTGTTTCGTTTCATTGTGAAAAACAGGAACACAATGAAACGCTTCAAATCAAAAAAATTAAAAGGAGAGAATTTTATTATGTCTATTCACATTACTTTTCCAGATGGCGCTGTTAAACCGTTTGATTCTGGGGTTACAACATTTGATGTTGCTAAAAGTATTAGCAACAGTTTAGCCAAAAAAGCTTTAGCTGGTAAATTCAATGGTGTTTTAATCGATTTAGATCGTCCTATCGTAGAAGATGGTTCGCTTGAAATCGTGACACCTGATCATGAAGATGCTTTAGGAATTTTACGTCATTCATCAGCTCATTTAATGGCTAATGCCTTACGCCGTCTTTTCCCTAACATTAAATTTGGCGTAGGTCCTGCGATTGATTCTGGGTTCTATTATGATACAGATAATGGAGAATCCCCTGTGACAGCGGAAGATTTACCTGCAATTGAAGCCGAAATGATGAAAATTGTGAAGGAAAATAACCCAATCGTTCGTAAAGAAATCTCACGTGCAGAAGCGTTAGAATTATTTGCTGATGATCCTTACAAAGTTGAATTAATTACAGATTTACCAGAAGATGAAATCATCACTGTCTATGATCAAGGCGATTTTGTTGATTTATGTCGTGGTGTTCACGTCCCTTCAACAGGACGGATTCAAGTCTTTAAATTACTTTCAGTAGCTGGTGCTTATTGGCGCGGAAACTCTGACAATCACATGATGCAACGGATTTATGGCACTGCCTTTTTCGATAAAAAAGATTTAAAAGAATTTATCAAAATGCGCGAGGAAGCCAAAGAACGTGACCACCGTAAATTAGGAAAAGAATTAGATTTATTTATGGTTTCACAAGAAGTTGGTTCAGGGTTACCTTTCTGGTTACCAAAAGGCGCAACCATTCGTCGTACAATTGAACGTTATATTGTGGACAAAGAAATTAGCTTAGGTTACCAACATGTGTATACACCAATTATGGCAGATGTGGAATTATACAAAACATCTGGTCACTGGGATCATTACCATGAAGATATGTTCCCACCAATGGATATGGGCGATGGCGAAATGCTGGTATTACGTCCAATGAACTGTCCACACCATATGATGGTTTATAAAAATGACATTCATAGTTACCGCGAATTGCCAATTCGAATCGCTGAATTAGGGATGATGCACCGCTATGAAAAATCTGGCGCATTATCAGGGTTACAACGTGTTCGTGAAATGACTTTAAACGATGGACATACTTTTGTTCGTCCTGACCAAATTAAAGACGAATTTAAACGTACTTTGGAGTTAATGGTGGCAGTCTATGCTGACTTTAACATTACGGATTATCGTTTCCGCTTAAGCTATCGTGATCCAAATAATACAGACAAATATTTTGATGATGATGCGATGTGGGAAAAAGCGCAAGCGATGTTAAAAGCTGCCATGGATGAATTAGAATTAGATTACTTTGAAGCAGAAGGCGAAGCTGCCTTTTACGGTCCGAAGTTAGATGTTCAAGTAAAAACAGCTTTAGGAATGGAAGAAACATTATCAACCATCCAATTAGACTTCTTATTACCAGAACGTTTTGACTTAACTTATGTTGGCGAAGATGGTGAAAATACACATCGCCCAGTTGTTATCCACCGTGGTATCGTCTCAACAATGGAACGATTTGTGGCTTACTTAACAGAAGTTTACAAAGGCGCTTTCCCTACTTGGTTAGCACCAATTCAAGCAACTATTATCCCAGTTTCTGTAGAAGCGCATTCTGAGTATGCTTATGAAATCAAAGAACGTTTACAAGCACAAGGCTTACGTGTTGAAGTCGATGATCGTAACGAAAAAATGGGCTACAAAATTCGGGCCTCTCAAACACAAAAAGTACCTTATCAATTAGTGGTCGGGGACAAAGAAATGGAAGATGCAACGGTGAACGTCCGTCGTTATGGAAGCAAAGAAACGTCTGTCGAAGATTTATCAATTTTCATTGACAGCATGGCTGCTGAAGTTCACAATTACAGCCGTTAAAAAAAGAGAAAAAGTCAAAAGGACTTCTGAATTCAGAAGTCCTTTTGACTTTTTTCAACAACAAAATAATTAAATATTTCCTTAGAGCTGGGAATAATCCTGATTTTTTGACTATTTTTTGTTACAATGAGAATGCGAAACTTTTTAGTGAAGGGACTAGAGGTATGAAGAAAAACTCATTTATAGATAAAATAAAAAAAACAGATGCCGCGGCAAAGAGTCAACGAGGTAGAAAGCCACATATTCCTTTTCGATTGAACTTATTATTTTTTGTGATATTCACTTTATTTGTTTCATTAATTGTCCGTTTAGGGTATTTACAGATTGTAGAAGGAGAAGAGTTTAACAAAAAAATCACTGCCAACTCTTCACTACAAATCACGACACCATCCCCTCGAGGACAAATTTATGATTCACAAGGAAAAGTCTTGGTTTCTAACAAAGCCAATTTAGCAATCACTTACACACGAGGAAAAAATATTGAAGGAAAAGATATTTTACCGATTGCGAATAAAGTTAATGAACTTATTAACGTTCCAGTTGATCCAAACTTAACGGATCGTGACAAAAAAGATTATTGGTTAGCGAATCCTGAAAATTTAAAAGCAGCCCAAGCCCGTTTAACCGATCAAGATAAAGAAGATGAAAAAGGCAACAAAATTACGGACGAAGGCACATTATATGCCAAAGCAGTTGAAAAAGTCACCCCTGAAGAAATTGTGTTTGATGACCGAACCTTACAAGCAGTAACGATTTTTAAACGAATGAATGCAGCGTCACAAATGAACACGGTCTTCATCAAGAATGAAGGGGTAACAGAAGGTGAAATTGCGACAATTGGTGAACACACAGCGGAAATATCTGGTGTTTCAACAGGGACTGATTGGACGCGTGATTATTCTCAAAGTGGTGCATTACGTAGCCTGTTGGGCACCGTTTCAACTGAAAAACAAGGATTGCCAGCCGAAGAAGTCGATGAATATTTGAAAAAAGGCTATGCACGAAATGACCGTGTTGGAACTAGCTATTTAGAAAAACAATATGAAGACGTTCTACAAGGTAAAAAAGCAAAATCAGAAGTCGTTTTAGACAATAACGGAAAGATTGTTTCACAAACCCCAATTTCCAAAGGGGAAAAAGGCTCCAACTTAAAATTAACGATTGATTCAAATTTCCAAAACAAAGTTGATGAAATTTTACAACGAAACTATTCACAAATAGTCAAAACCATTGGACCATACTCAGAAAATGCATATGTCGTTGCTATGAACCCTCAAACAGGTGCTATTTTAGCGATGTCCGGATTTCATCATGATTTAGCAACTGGAGAAGTCACACCTAATCCTTTAGCACCTATTTTGAATTCTGAAGTTCCTGGATCAGTTGTGAAAGCAGGTACTTTAACAGCTGGTTATGAAACAGGCGTCATTAAAGGCAATGACGTTTTAACAGATGAAGCTATTTTACTAGCAGGTAGTAATCCAAAAGCTTCTTGGTGGAATGCTTCTGGCGGAACAACCATGCAATTAACTGCGGAGCAAGCGTTAGAATATTCTTCGAATGCTTATATGATGAAATTAGTCTTTAAAATGATGGGTGTGAATTATTATCCCAATATGATTTTCCCTTATGAAGTAGGAGATGACACTGTCTTTAAAGAATTAAGAAAAGCTTTTGCAGAATATGGTATGGGAACGAAAACTGGAATTGATATACCAGGAGAAACAACAGGAATTCAAAACAAGGACTTTAAGGATTCGTCTTCTGCGCCACAAGGCGGTAATCTTCTTGACCTATCTTTTGGGCAATATGATACCTATAGCGCGTTACAATTAGCACAGTACGTTTCCACTGTCGCAAATAATGGTATCCGCGTGCAACCCCATGTGGTAGAAGGAATCTATGGCAATGATGAAAATGGAGCTTTAGGAAAAATTTTAAAAGAAATTGAACCAAAAGTTTTGAATAAGGTGAATATTTCTGAAGACCAGATAGGAATTCTTCAACAAGGTTTCTATAATGTAGTAAATGGAACTAGTCCTTTTACAACTGCACGTGGTTTAAAATCAGACAAGTTTTCGATTGCTGCTAAAACAGGGACCGCCGAAACGCAAGCAACAGATGCTAATGGAGTAAACCATACAACGGTTAATAGTAACTTGGTGGCTTATGCGCCGTACGAAAATCCTGAAATTGCAATTAGCGTTGTTTTACCACACTTAAATGATGAATCTTCCAAACCAAATCAAACGATTGCCAAAGAAGTTTTAGAAGCGTATATGGAAATGTACAAAAAATAAAATTTGTAAAGTAGAACTACTTTACAAATTTGCCCAAAAGGGTAGTCAAATGACAAAAAAAATGGTATGATATTCAAGTCTAAGAAATCTCTTGGAAAGATCAATTATTAGTAGGAGGGGAAAACATGCGCGTAAACATTACTTTAGAGTGTACTTCTTGTAAAGAACGTAACTACTTAACAAATAAAAATAAACGTAACAATCCTGATCGTTTAGAAAAACAAAAATATTGCCCACGTGAAAGAAAAGTTACTTTACACCGTGAAACTAAATAATTTAGTTAGACAGAGCCTAGAATCCTTGTTGTGTAAGGGTCTAGGCTTTTTATCTATTGATTCATTACATGTTCATTTGTAGATGGAATGTAGAGGGAGGATTACCCAAGTTTGGCTGAAGGGGACGGTCTCGAAAACCGTTAGGCGAGTAACATCGTGCAAGGGTTCGAATCCCTTATCCTCCGTACCGAGAAGCAGTTGAGTTATTAGTTGCAAATAAAACGACAGAGACGTACACTTAAAGTAGAAAAATACTTAAGAAGAGGTGTCTATTATGTCAAACTATGAAGAAAAAGAAGCGCAAGCATTAGCAAAAATTGCCGACGTTTTGAACAAATTGGATGCAAGTTTAGAAGAGTTGGACTCGCTAGATGAGGATACAAAAAAACATAGTATGAAGAAATGGATTGTTGAAAAAAAAGCCATTCATGAGATTAAAAAAATTGCACACGAAGCTGGTAAGTATGACAAGTATGATGAAAAAGAATTAGAAAAAGAAATGGATCTGTTGGAAAAGTTTATGTAAAAAAGCGCTAGCTTTTGTTCAACAGTTATTTAAGTTTGAGTCTAGAATTAATCGTTTTGATTTTTTCTAGGCTTATTTTTTATGAAGTAAGCAAATCGTATCGGGAGAGGTATTGAATTAAGAAATAAAGCATGTATTGATTCAGAAAAAAAGTTGTAGTAAAATGTTCGTCACAACTACTTTTCTTATGATTTCATAGAAGAAAAAGTTGGAATAATGAATTGAGAAGAGTCGATTTTTAGGAGATGATTTTAGGTGACTTTTTATCAATTATTGCAGTTAGATCCATTTATTTTAAAACAAAAAATTCATCAAGCGGACACTAAAAAACAGCGGAGATATTTTTGGCGCGCCTTGTTAATAAGGGATATTTTATTAGTTTCGTTTGCGATTTTATGGGTGTCGACGATTACTTTTTTCTTTGGAAAAGCTGTAGCGCCTTTTTCAATTGTATTATTTTGTTTGCTGTTGAGTATCCGTTTCGTCTCATATGGCTACAGGGAAAAACAGGCCTTGCTTAGTTTAGGAATCGTGTTAACAATTCTAGGTGTTAGTCCATTAATTTCACTGATTTCTGTATCATTTTTACAATTGGGCCTTCATTTTATCTGCTTGCTGGCATTGTTTTTCTTAACTGGTAAAAACCCTAAAATGGGTAATCCTGGCTTGTATACGTTCTCCTACTTATATTTAGTTGGCACGGTTCACTATCAATCGTTTCAGCAATTAGAACAAACTTTCTTTGTATTAGTGTTTGCTTATCTACTTTTAGCTTTTGTTTATCATGTGAAACATAAAAAATTGGATCAAGAGATTACTTTTATACAGATGGTTACAGAAAATGGTTTTTTTAATCAAAGAAATATTTGGTTTGGTTATTACGCTTTAGGCATTAGCTTATTACTTTTTATAGGAACGCACCTTCAGATTGACCGCTTTATGTGGGCAACATTTGCTAGTTCGTCATTATTTTCTGGGTATGATACGTTTAAATTGTCTGAACGAGCAAAAGAACGAATAATAGGGGTCGTTATTGGTTCTCTAGTATCGGCTATCTTGTTATTTTATATACCAACGAACCTACTTGGTATTTTAGGAGGACTTTGTTTAGGCTTATGCACATCTTATAAAAGTAAAACGATTTTTAATTGTGTTGGTGCTATCATGGCAGCTTCTATGATATTTGGGCTAGAAACAAGTCTTTACTTAAGAATTTTGTTAAATATGTTGGGGCTAGCTTACGGTTTGCTTTATCATTTTGTCTTTGTAAAAACTATGTCCTATTGCAATCGCAAGGAGTGGCTGAAATTGTCTGAATAAAAGGAGCCTAACATTCTTTCTTGAAAGAATGTTAGGCTCCTTAGACATTTTTGTTTATATTCCATATTATCAAATTATATGCATGCTGTTAATCAATGCCCAACTGCTATATCAAATGTCGCAATTTTTGCTGAGCCAGTAGGTACAAGGTCTAGTTCCACTTCGTCAAACCTATTGCCATCAACTGGTATCCCAAAGTAAATGGTAGATGGTCCAGTTCTACTTTTATAGATTATTATCTATTAGTATACCTAAATTTCTATTTAATTCGTAATGACTGACCAGGATAAAAAACAGAAGTTTCAATGCCTGGATTTAATGCTAATAATTCTTCTAAGGTTAAACCATTTCTTTCGGCTAACTGTCGCCCACCTTCACCACTTCGTACCGTATCGTATATAGGTTGGTCTGATTTAGAATTTTGTATTTGTTCACGAGAATCAGAGTTTTGTGGTGGTTGCTGTTCAGATTGTTCAAAAACTTGTTGAGTTTGAGTATTTCTTTCAATTAATTGTTCCAACGTAATATTACCTAGATAAGTGTATATTTGTCCATTAACAGTTAAAGTACCATCATTATTTTTCGTTACTGTTCGGGGCGTATTATTCAAAAGAAACGTCATTGTTTGATTACCATTCTCATCCACAGAAAAACTTACATTTTGAAGAGGAACATTCGATTGAGTTATGCTAGTGAGTGTTCCGTCAGCATTTATAAAAAATAAGTTATCACTTTGAGGAATACCCCAACCGCCTATAAAATCAGCTAAGCTAACTTGTGGTAGCGGTTCTTTAGTAGTAGATGAAGAGGTAGATTGGTTTGTTTCAGATGAGACGTTTTGATAATTAGAGCTGGTTTCTTCCGTTTTATCTTTTTGAGTGGAAGAATCAATACTTTTCTTTGTGTAAGGTTTCAAAACTAGTTTTGTTTGGTTATCAGAATTGTTTGTCTTAGTAGGAGTGAAAAGTAGATTTTGCTTTTCTTTTTTTATCTTGTAAGCTACTTCTTTTCCTTCATTTTCCCAACGAATTTGATTGTTTTTTAGATGGTATTTGACTTTGTATTCTATTTTATTTGCAATTTGTTTACCTAATTCTTCGCCTGCTTTTTCCAAATCATTTTTTGCAGTTGATGTGTGTTCATCTGTATTGATTTTGAAAGTAGCGGTATCTTCGCTGAATGATACAATCATTACTACTTCATCAACGTTGGAGTTTACGGCCCACTCGTTTGCCATCAGCTCTTTTGTGGTCACTTTATTTCTGCAAGAAGTAAGGGTCAGTAAGGATAAAAAAACAATCAACCCCAGCAAACTTTTTTTCATTTTTAACTCAATCCTCTTTTCTATTTTACTATTTTTTTGTATCTTCGAATCTCTCTCAACCCCAGCCAACCACTCGCTGATAACAAGTACCAAAACGGCATAAACTGGATTAGATAGCGAGAGCGGCCGCCTTCAAAGAGCAATAAATACAGAATAGCTCCAATGAAAGCTAATTTTAAAATCGCGTAGTTATTTTTTGAATCTTTTAGAGGGATACTGAACAATAGACCTAGTAATGTGAGTAAATAGAAAAAATGCATATAAATTCGTAGATAGTTACTTTTGGGATTTTGCGGATAATACAGTGACCGCAAGTGTTCTTGCCAACGATTTTTAGAAGGTGTTTCTGGAATTAAATCACCGCCATCCCAACCCCAGTCAAAATCACCATTGGCAGTATTATGACGATTTTTTTGAGCCAGAAAACGGAGATAACCGAAGAATCCTTTATTTTTTAAACGGTCTTGAATCATTTTTATGGTATAAGCTTTTTTGGCTTCTTGTGTAGGCAACTGATTTACTGCTTGTGTATCTGCATCATTGTAACCGCCAATTCCAGTCAAACCCATCATTACAAAAAGTGTCCAAGGTTTGGCTTGTTCTTTATCGATTTCCGTAATCGTTTGTTTTTCCACAAAAAATTGAAAACTATAATATGCGCTAGCGAAACCAGTCAGTAAAAAGAGAGCAACCACGGTTAATTTTACGATAGACTGTTTGTTCCGATTTACTAAAAGAAGTTGCAGCACTTTGATACAACTAAATGCAATAAAAAAGATAATAGACGAAGGTTTCATTAAAAAACACCAAGCTAGGCCAATCCCAATAAACAGTAATAAACAATATTTTACGAAGGGATGGGAAACTTGGTCAAAAAGGCTATATGCAAAAAAGACTAGGTTGATGAACAATAAGACGGCCGTATCTGTATAAGGCGTGAGTAACCATGGAGACAATCCGAAAGAAAGAAAAAATAAACTATAAGCAACGAAGGCCGTTAATGGATTAAAGACACGTTTAGAGGCATGATAAAAGAGAAATAAACTGCTATTAATAAACAAGCAATTAACCACTTGCCAACTAAACCAAGTATTGCTCCAGCTCTCTGTTACATCAATGAAACGCAAAAATTTATTCAGGTAATACATCATGAAAAAGAAAAATTCGTTATTGGGGTTTAAAGAAAGTACGATTTTTGAATAATCCCTATTTTCAGTGGTAATACTATGAAAGTTGTCAAAAACATCCCAGCCAATCGGCACAGTAATCTGCGTCAGGAGTAAAAGTTGCAGTAAAAATAAACTGATCAAACTACCAATAATAACCACACGATCATGGGCTTTTATTAAGTGCCAGAGCGCTTGAATCTTAGTGTAAAGAAATTTTTTGTTTTTATAAATAATCAACAATAGAATAATTAATAGAGGAAGTAAAACAAGCAAGTGCTTAGGCTTTTCCCAAAGAATTTTTCCCAGAGAATAGGGAGAGTTAATTGCGCCGTAAAAGACAAATAAAATAAAAAAAGTAAAAATATAATTTTCTAGATTCAGAATCCGTTTAAAAGTAGCCATATTTTCTCCTTCCATTTTTTTAGCTAGACTAGTTCTTATTTTATCATAAAGATTTTAAAATAAGAAAAAAGCCCTTCTTTTAAAAGAAAGGCTTAAAACTTTTCCTTACTTCACTTCTTTGTAACGGAAGAAGAAGCGTAAGACGCTATTTTGGCTAGTTGTTGTTAGTTTATCTGTCGGTAAGACTGTTAGTAAGAAGAAAAACAGACTAATCACAAGAGTGAAAAATAAGAAGACGGGACTGCCACCTGTTATCACAGTATCTGTTTGAACATCATATTTCAGTGTTGACATAACAGAGAAAACTTGTGTATAGCTACAGGCAATAGAAAGTAGATATAAAACAAGCACGCCCCAACCTGTCATCCCAGCATCACGATAACGACGGACACACATTGCCCACGTTGGTAATAATAAAGCTAACCATAAAACAAGTGCAAAAAGCATCAACGGTAATAAGTTCCCAAAATCATAGGTTTCAAAATATTCAGCTGCTAAAATTGCTGACACGGCTTTGCCGACAATGGCAATATAAAAAATAAGTGCTAAAATGCTTAATACCAATGTCATCCACCAATAACCAGCACGTGTGGTCCGACCTTTAAAATCAACATATCCACGAAAATAATCTTTAAAAGCTTGTCCAAATGTTACTTTACCTTTTTCCTCAATTTTAACCATAAAAACACCCCTTTGTATTTAATAAAATGATTATAACGGAAAGTAATAAAATAGGAAAATGCGAATTCGCATATTTTGTGGTTTTTTTGATAAATCATATAAAGAGCAGGTTTTATCAAAAAACGGTAAAATAAGAGAAGATATTTTATAATGGAGGAATCATGAATGAAAATCAGTATTAGACATCGCTACATAGCAAAAATTCCAGCATTAGAAGTGACAACAGAAGAGCAAAAAAACGAAGCATTACCTTTAATTGTTTACTATCATGGTTGGCAATCAGCTAAAGAATTATCTTTAACACAAGCAAGAAAATTAGCACACGAGGGGTTTCGGGTCATTTTACCAGATGCCATGAACCATGGAGAAAGAAAAACAGGACCTATTTCCACGATTCCATCGATTACATTTTGGAGTAGCATTCAATATAATTTGATTGAATTTCCAGTAATTATCCATCATTTTCATAAATTAGGGTTGATTAAAGAAAATTGGATTGGCGTGGGTGGTGTATCCATGGGCGGTATTACTACCAGCGCTCTTATGACCCAACATCCTGAGATTCAAGCTGCCGCTTGCTTAATGGGAACACCCTATCCGGCGCGCTATATTCAGCGAGTGATTCAACGGGCGAAAGAATTTGCTATTTTTGTACCTAAAGACTTGCCACTGTTGCTAAGTTGGGTACATCAATACGATTTATCACAAACGCCAGAAAGACTACAAGAACGACCGATGCTGTTTTGGCATGGAACGGAAGATGAAAAAATTCCCTATGAAGACATGGCTGATTTTGAACAATTAGTGTCTGGGAAAACGTATGCGAGAAATACGCAATTTATAACGGAAATCGGTGAGCGGCATTTAGTGAAAGGAGAAACAATGGATTTGGTTGTTGACTTTTTTAAAGAAGCGTCAAAAACGTTAGAAAAATAACGGGATTTTTCAAAGAGAAAAGGGGAATCAGCTTGTTTTTTAAGAACACTTTCTATAAACTTAACAGAAAAGGGGTTGAAGGTGTACATGGAGAAAAATAAGTTGAGAAAAGTGGGCTTAACTGCCCTGGAATGGCTAAAACAACATCCAGAAATTAAACAACATAAAGAATCAAGTCTCTATGAACAGTTGTTTGCTAGTCAGCAATGGCAACAAGCACAAACAATCGGAATGATTCGGTCGTTACCGCTAGAATTATCAACACAGCCAATTTTCGAACGGGCCATGCAAGAGGGCAAGCAAGTGGCGGTGCCGCGAACATTTAAAGGAGGCAAAATGCACTTTTATCAAGTTTTTCCAGAGACGGTTTATGACACCAGTGCATTTGGCGTGGAAGAACCTCCGTTAACAGCGGCAGAAATAACAGCTACAGCAATTGATTTATTGATTGTGCCAGGGATTGTTTTCAATCGTGCTGGCTATCGAATAGGCTTCGGCGGTGGTTTTTATGATCGTTATTTGGAACATTTTTCGGGCCATTCATGTAGTTTAGTTTTTAGTGAACAACTCCATGAACAATGGCAACCAGAAGCGTTTGATCAGCCAATCGAACAATTATTTATACAATAGGAGGAATGGAATGAATTATCAAACAGAAATGAAATTGAAACGGCTAAAAAATCAGCCGTTCATTACGTATGCCCTTTTAGGTATTTCAATCATTGTTTTCCTTGGATTGGAATTAACTGGAGGATCAGAAAATATTTTAAACTTAGTTAATTGGGGAGCAATGGTTCGTCCACTGGTAGCTCAAAATCATGAATACTGGCGGTTTATCACGCCAATGTTTCTTCACATTGGGTTTATGCATATTATTTTGAATATGGTTACTCTTTATTATATCGGCGCACAGGTTGAGGCAATTTATGGGCATTGGCGCTATTTGGGAATTTATTTATTGAGTGGGATTGCTGGAAATATCGCCAGTTTTGCCTTTGGGACACCCAACAGTGTCTCAGCGGGTGCTAGTACAGCGCTTTTTGGTTTGTTCGGCGCATTTGTTATTTTAGGACGCCATTTTAGAGACAATCCAGCGATTATGTATATGGTGCAACGCTATTCAATGTTTATTGTGATTAATTTGTTATTTAACTTGTTTAGTAGCTCTGTAGATATGATGGGTCATGTTGGCGGTCTAATCGGTGGACTATTAGTCGCGACGGCTTTTGCTGTTCCAAATCGTCAAGAAGCATTTAATAAGCACGAGCGAATTATGGCCACGTTAATTTTTATTTTTCTTGTCGTAATTTGTCTGTTATTGGGTTTTAAAAAATACGGTTTACCTGTATAATAAGGAAGTGTTTTCGTATGGAAACGTTATATGATGTACAACAACTTTTTAAACAGTTTGGGATGTATATTTATGTCGGTGCACGGATTTATGATATTGAGTTAATGATGATTGAATTAAAAAAATTGTATGAAGGTCAATTGGTAGACCGAGATACGTATTTACAGGCCCGGCATATTTTGCAAAGAGAGCATCGAATAGAAGAATCTAGAGGGAAGCAGAAAGGAATCGACTAAATGGATAAAAAGATTATTGGGATTGATTTAGGTGGAACGACCATCAAATTTGCTATTTTAACAACCGATGGCGTTGTTCAACAAAAATGGAGTATTGAAACGAATATTTTAGAAGATGGCAAGCACATTGTGCCATCAATTATTGAAAGTATTCGTCACCGTATAGATCTTTATAATATGAAAAAAGAAGATTTTGTGGGAATTGGTATGGGAACACCAGGAAGTGTCGACATTGAAAAAGGAACTGTTGTAGGTGCCTATAATTTAAACTGGACGACTGTACAGCCTGTCAAAGAACAAATCGAATCTGCTTTAGGAATTCCGTTTGCCTTAGATAATGATGCCAATGTTGCCGCTTTAGGTGAGCGTTGGAAAGGCGCGGGGGAAAACAATCCCGACGTGATTTTTATTACTTTAGGAACAGGTGTCGGCGGAGGCATTGTTGCAGCAGGAGAATTACTCCACGGTGTTGCTGGCTGTGCTGGTGAAGTTGGGCATGTGACGGTTGATCCTAACGGCTTTGACTGTACCTGTGGGAAACGTGGCTGTTTAGAAACTGTTTCTAGTGCCACTGGTGTCGTTCGTGTTGCACGTCATTTATCAGAAGAGTTTGCAGGTGACTCTGAACTGAAACAAGCGATTGATGATGGACAAGATGTTTCAAGTAAAGACGTTTTTGAATTTGCCGAAAAAGGCGATCATTTTGCTTTAATGGTTGTGGATCGTGTTTGTTTCTATTTAGGCTTGGCCACAGGAAACTTAGGTAACACGTTAAATCCAGATAGCGTGGTTATCGGTGGAGGTGTTTCTGCAGCAGGAGAATTTTTACGTAGTCGTGTCGAAAAATATTTCCAAGAATTTACTTTCCCGCAAGTTCGAAATAGTACAAAAATCAAATTAGCAGAGCTAGGTAATGAGGCCGGCGTCATTGGTGCCGCTTCACTAGCATTACAATTTTCAAAAGAGAAATAGAGAGGGCTTTTTAGAATGAGTATTTTATGGGTAATCAATGGCATTTTGCTAGTTATTGTACTAGCGATGGTATTCAATGAATTATATTTGAAAATTATGGTGAAACGTTCAGCAAAAATGCTGACGGAAGAAGAATTTAAAGAAACAATGCGTAAAGCACAAGTGATTGACGTTCGTGAGAAAGATACATTTGATGCTGGGCATATTTTAGGGGCGCGCAGCATGCCATACAGCATGTTAAAAACAACAATTGGTTCTCTTCGTAAGGATCAACCTGTTTATCTTTATGATCAGAAGAAAGCTTTAAGTATCCGAGCAGCTAATTTATTACGCAAAAATGGCTATACTGATATTTATATTTTAAAAGGCGGCTATGATGGCTGGACTGGGAAAGTGAAAAAGAGAAATAGTTAATAACAAAAAGAGTTGGTCTTCATTGAGACCAACTCTTTTTGTATAGGAAAGCTTAATAGAGATGTTGCTTTTTGTCAGTCCTCACTTTTTGAGCTACAATAAAGAGAAGAGGTGAAGGCAGATGATTCAAATCAAGCGAGCATATGAAGCACCGACAGAGCAAGATGGCTACCGTGTTTTAGTTGACCGTATTTGGCCACGAGGAAAATCCAAGGAATCTGAAAAGTTAGATGAATGGCTCAAAAAAGTGGCCCCAAGTACAGAGCTACGGAAATGGTTTAATCATGAAGTAAATAAATATCCCGAGTTTAAACAAAAATACCAAGAAGAATTGAAACATGAGCCAACTGCCACAGCGTTTAAGCAGTTACAGACGATTGTAAAAAATCAGCCAGTAGTCACGCTGGTCTATGGGGCGAAAGATACAGTGCATAATCAAGCGGTTGTCTTAAAAGAATTATTAGAAAAATAGAGTAGGTGATTGGATGAAAATTGCAATTGTAGGTGCTGGACCCAGAGGCTTATCAGCTGCAGAACGAGTCATTGAATGGGCTCGTAAAACGGAAATAAATGTTCAGCTCACGTTGTTTGATCCATACGGTCCAGGTGGGAAAATTTGGCGAGCAGAGCAACCTAATTATTTATTAATGAACACCGTGATTAGTCAAGTCACTTTATTTACAGATGAATCTTTTAGTGGCGAAGGACCAATTGTCAAGGGCCCCACTCTCTATGAATGGACCCAAACAGAAGCTGCGCAGTACATTCAACAGCAACAACCCTATAATTATCTTGAGTTGTTGAAAGAATGTCATCGCCTTGGACCGAATGATCACTGCTCGAGGGCTTTTTATGGCATGTACCAAAAATGGTTTTATACGTATTTAGCCACGAGGTGTAACGAACAAACATCGCTGACGTTTTTTAAAGAGCCAGTAACTGCTGTGCGGGCAGGAGAGGATAACTATTATGTGTATACTCAATCCATTGAGTTTACGGCAGACAAAGTAATTTTAGCTTTGGGTCACCAAGAAAATGAATTAACGACTGTTGAACAAGAGCTTGCGGACTACGCCAAGGAGCATCGTTTGTTTTATTCTTCTCCTAAAAATGCGGCGGATGCTTTATTGGCACTTGCCAATATACCTGCAAAACAACCCGTTGTGTTAAAAGGCTTAGGTTTGGCATTTTTTGACTATTTATCTGCCTTGACGATTGGCCGCGGGGGTGTTTTTTCTCGTCAAAATGGCCGCTTACGTTATGAAACTTCTGGAAGAGAGCCTATTATTATTGCTGGTTCTGGTCGCGGTTTTCCTTCTCATCCTCGAGGGATTAATCAAAAAGGCTACGGGGAAGCCTATCAGCCTGTTTTTTTAACCGAAACGTATTTAGCTGAATGTCGTAAAAAAGGACAGGTTACAGGCGCAGAGTTTTTTGGGTATTTAAAAAAAGAAGTGGAATATGTGTATTACACTTGCTTAATCAAAGAAAAATATCCGCATCTTTCTAAAGAGGCCTTTCAACAGCTGTTTATTCAAACCAAGGGAGCGCCGGAAAGCCTAGCCCACTTTGAAAAACAAGATTGGTTTGATTGGCAAGCGTTAGAACATCCTGAAACAAAGAAAACCACTCATGAAAGTTTTCGTTCGTTTTTACTAAAGTATTTAAAATGGGATATTCAAGAAGCAGAGAAAGGCAATCTTAGCGGTCCTTTGACCACTGCTTTAGACAGTTTAAAAGATTTAAGAGATCAGATTCGCTTTGTTTTGGATGAGGGGTTATTAACGAATGACGAGAGTCAAAAGTGGTTGTGGCATTGGTTTACCCCGTTGAATACCTTTTTGTCAGTGGGACCTTCTGTTGAAAGAACAGAAGAGCTACAGGCGTTAGTTGAACTGGGATTAGTCACGATTCTGGGGCCAGAAATGCGTGTCGAAATGAAAGCGGGTCAATTTATTACTTATGCTAATTTGTTTCCGGAAAATCGGTATAATAGTCACTTTTTAATTGAAGCACGCATTCCCAAAGTTAATAATGAAAAAAGTTTGAATCCTTTAACGAGGCAGTTGTTAGCCGATAAGCTAGCTACGCTCCATCAACTGGCATTAGCTGATGGTCAAATAGTCAAAACAGGCGCACTCTTGATTGTGCCTGCCACGAATCAAGTCATCACAAAAGGTGGACAGGTGGCGACAGGCCTTTTTAGTTGTGGTATTCCAACAGAAGGTATTCATTGGTTAACAGCCGCTGCAGCTCGTCCTGGTGTGGATCCTTGGAATATGCGTGATATGGATCGGATTGCTGCTACTATTTTTAATAGTTAAGAAAAATAGTCAGCTCCTTTGGTAAAAAAAAAGCATAACAAGTGGTCATCCATCAAAGCGATGGATGACCACTTGTTATGCTTAAGAGAATCAACAGAGCCAGAAGCGCTCCTGTTGATTTCTTGCCGTTAGATTTTTTATCTCAACGTCACAGCTATTTTTTAACGTGCAATACGTTTACGCATCGCTTTTTTACGGTTTTCTTCAATCATATCTTCTTTTTCTTCAATTGGATCAATGACTGTTTTTTTAATAGTTGTAGCCACACCGGCTAAAGCAGCAACTGTGATAGCAGTACCGACTAACATACCTGATACAAATTTTTTCATCGTTCATTCCTTCTTTCAAATTGTATTTGTTTCTATTATGACGGAAAAAAGCAAAAAAATCCAATAGTTACAATGATTTTTCATAAACTCTACGACTAATTTAGAGATTTGTTAAAATTTACCAAGTCTTTTCTGTATTTTTATAGGAAAAATGAATAAGGAGAAATGGCCAAATTAAATCCTGTTTACAAAATGAAATAATTCAGAAGTAAACCTTATTTAATGGTACAATAGAAAAAGAAATTAGAGAGTAAAAGGAGCGTATTTATGTCTATTTTAGTATTAGGTGGCGCAGGCTACATTGGCTCACATGCCGTCGATCAATTAATTTCAAAAGGATATGCCGTTATTGTTGTTGATAATTTATTAACGGGTCATCGTTCAGCAGTTCATGAACAAGCGACTTTCTATGAAGGCGATATTCGTGATAAAGCTTTTTTACGTAGTGTCTTTGAAAAAGAATCAATTGAAGGGGTGTTGCACTTTGCGGCCAATTCTTTAGTAGGAGAATCCGTGGAGCAACCGTTAATGTATTTCAATAACAATGTTCACGGCACTCAAATTGCCTTGGAAGTTATGCAAGAATTCGGAGTGAAACACATTGTTTTTTCTTCCACAGCGGCCACTTATGGCGAACCAAAAGCAATGCCTATTACAGAAGAAACCCCAACGAATCCTAAAAATCCGTATGGGGAAAGTAAATTAATGATGGAAAAAATCATGAAATGGTGCGACAACGCTTATGGAATGAAATATGTTGCTTTGCGTTATTTTAATGTTGCGGGAGCAAAAAAAGATGCCTCAATTGGTGAGGATCACACGCCAGAAACGCATATTGTGCCAATTATTTTACAAGTGGCATTGGGCCAACGAGCAGAGCTAAGTATTTTTGGGGATGATTATGATACACCAGATGGCACGTGCATTCGAGATTATGTTTATATTGAAGACTTGATTGCAGCACATATTTTGGCTTTAGAATACTTGAAAAATGGCGGCGAAAGTGACGTCTTTAACCTGGGAAGCAACAACGGCTATTCTGTTAAAGAAATGTTAGATGCTGCTCGCGAAGTGACAGGCCAAGAAATTCCTGCGACAATCGCGCCACGCCGAGCAGGGGATCCTAGTACATTAATTGCTTCTAGTGAAAAAGCCAAACGAGTTTTAGGCTGGCAACCAGAAGTAACTGAGGTCAAGGATATTATCACCACCGCTTGGCAATGGCATCAAGCTCATCCACATGGATATCAAGAAAAGTAATAGGAGGAATGAATCGATGACCACGAGTCAAATGATTGCCGATTTTACCACACTTGCTATTCAAGCAGGTGGTTGGATGGAATTGGATCGCTTATATCTTCAGAACCGTTTATTATCAATGATTGGTGAACAAGAATTAGGCGAAGTAGACATACGGCCTGTGGCAACACCCGCCGCTGATTTGGCGGAACAATTGTGTCAAGTTGCGAGTGCCAACCAACTTGTAAAAACAGAGCAACAAAAAGAACAGTTCATGGTGCAATTGATGGATTTGTTGACACCACCACCTTCTGTGGTTAATGCTTTTTTTGCACAACATTATGCCAAAGAGCCACAAGAGGCTACCGAGTATTTTTACCAACTTTGTCAAAAAAACGGTACGGTCATTGAACAGGAAGAACCTGTTGTTTTTTCAACAGTCTATGGTGATTTTTTAGCAAATAAGGTCCACAGTGAGGCGCCAAAAGCAACGCTCTCTGCACAAAGCTATCCCCGCTGTGAATGGTGCATGGTAACAGAAGGCTACCAGGGAAGTCAGCAATTTCCTGCGACTACGAACCATCGAGTGATTCGAATGAACTTAGATGGCGAAAGCTGGGGGTTTTCCTTTGTAAAACAGGCACAATATCAGCAACAAGGTGTGATTGCGTTTGAAAAACATCAGTCAGCGAAACGTTCAATTAAGACTTTTCAGCAATTGTTGAAAATTGTTGAGGTCTTTCCTCATTATTTTGCTGGGATTGATGCTGACTTTGAACAAAATGAGCATGTCTATTATCAAACGGGTTTGCAACAATTTCCATTAGCCGAAGCGAGCATTTCAGAATATGTTGAGTTAGCTAACTATCCTTTAATCAACGCAGGAATGGTGAATTGGCCAGTTGCGACATTTCGCCTAGAGGGACCGAATGCGTCAGAAGTTGCCCAAGCCGCAAATGATATTTTTGAGCAATGGCAAATGCTAAAACTGCCAACGGATGAGATACAAATCGTTGCCCGACGAAAAGAACTTTTATATGTCATGGACTTAATTTTTAGTCGACCTCAAGCAAAGCCTTCGTTAACGTTAGCAGAAGTCCAAGGTTTAACGACTTGGAACAACCAGAAAACGCAGGCACTTGAAACGGTCGCTTCAGCGTATCAACAGCGATTAAAAGAAGCCAGTGCGTTTGCAGAAACAAGTGAAGGAAAAGCGGCTTTTTTAGCAATGGTTGCGCCAGTGACTCATTAAAAGAAAAAAGATGCCGAATGACTAAAAATCACGTATAATAGATAAGAATGAAAAATAAGGGAGGGTAAAAAATGGCTTATCAAGCACTTTATCGGGTCTGGCGTTCACAACGTTTCGATGACGTAGTAGGACAAAAAGCAATTACTCAGACACTGAAAAATGCGATAGTGCAAAAGAAAACATCTCATGCCTATTTATTTACTGGCCCTCGTGGTACAGGTAAAACCAGTGCCGCAAAAATTTTCGCTAAAGCGATTAACTGTAAACATAGTCAAGATGGTGAACCTTGTAATGTTTGTGAAACCTGTGTAGCCATTACGGAAGGTCGTTTAAATGATGTCATTGAAATTGATGCGGCGAGTAATAATGGCGTGGAAGAAATCCGTGATATTCGTGATAAAGCAAAGTATGCACCGACACAAGCCGAGTACAAAGTTTATATTATTGATGAAGTTCATATGCTATCAACAGGCGCGTTCAATGCACTTTTAAAAACCTTGGAAGAACCGCCACAAAATGTTATTTTTATCTTAGCAACGACTGAACCACACAAGATTCCGTTAACGATTATCTCACGGACGCAACGCTTTGATTTTAAGCGAATTAGTACGCAAGATATCGTCGATCATATGGCCCATATCATGCAGGAAATGGCTCTCGATTATGAGGAACAAGCCCTTTATGTGATTGGGCGTGCTGCGGAAGGTGGGATGCGAGATGCCTTGAGTATCTTGGATCAAACGATTTCCTTTAGTGATGAAAAAGTAACACTGGAAGATGCAATGCAAGTGACAGGCAGCCTAACCTATGAAATGATGGATCATTATATTCAGTGTTGTGTCGCCGGTGATGTTGAACGAGCATTAGAAGGCTTGGAAAGTATTTTAGGCGAAGGCAAAGAAGCGCGCCGTTTCTTAGAAGATTTGTTATTATATTGTCGAGATTTGCTGATGTATCAGCAAGCACCGAAGTTATTAGCAGAAAAAGCAGGAACTTTGACAGAAGCATTTAAGGAACTAGCTACACAAACGCCTGCTGAAAAAATCTTCCAACTAATCCAAATTTTAAGTGACACACAAAATGAGATCCGCTTTACCAACAATGCGAATATCTATCTGGAAGTAGCCACTGTCAAATTAGCTAAAACGGTGCAACCCAATAAACACAACACGCCAGAAACAGCTAATCAAGATGGTAGTGCAGAGGGAAATCCAGAATTAGCAGATTTACAAAATCAAATCGGGCAACTGAAGAAAGAACTGGCTGAATTAAAGAAACACGGTGTAGCTGCCAAAGAAGCAGATGCGCCACGTCAACAAGCACGACCACAAGCGCCAAAAAGTTCGTTCCGTGTACCCACAGAACGCGTATATCAAGTCCTAAACGAAGCGACTAGAACACATTTAATGAATGTGAAAAATGTCTGGGAAGACTTACTGCAAACATTATCTGTGACTCAACGAGCGATGCTCAAAGCTAGTGAACCTGTCGCAGCGAGTCCTAAGGGCATCGTGGTGGCATTTGACTATGAGATTGTTTGTGCTCGTGCAACAGACGATGAAGAGATGCAGTTAGCTTTCAATAATAATTTAAGCCGTTTGATGGACTATACACCAGAGATGGTCTGCATTACTAGAGAAAGCTGGCCAAAACTAAGACAAAGTTTTATTAACCAAAATCAGGGCAGTTTGAATCATTCTGAACCTGAAAATGAAATGGCTCGTCTAGCGGACGAACCGCCTGTAACAAATGAACATTCACAAGAAAATCCAGTAGTAGATGAAGCAATCGCTATGTTTGGTGAAGAGCTTGTCGAAGTACTAGATGATTAATATGAAGGAGTCGAGGAATTATGATGCGAGGAATGGGCAACATGCAAGGCATGATGAAACAAGTACAAAAAATGCAAAAAGAAATGGCCAAAGCGCAAGAAGCGCTAAATGAAAAAGAATTTATCGGTGAGGCAACCAATCAACTTGTGACAGCGACATTTACTGGTGATCGCACAATGAAAGATTTGATCATTAAAGAAGACGTGGTTGATCCTGAAGACGTTGATATGCTACAAGATTTAGTCATTATGGCTGTCAACGACGCGTTAGTAAAAATTGAAAAAGAAACTGAAGCGACTTTAGGCAAATACACCAAAGGAATGCCAGGATTCTAAAAAATAAGACAAACGAAAGTATGAAAAACGTCATGCCCAAAAAATCGAACTTTTTGGGCATGATGTTTTTTCTGTTTTTGTGGGAAAACTCTTTGGCAATTTTAGTAGTCGCTTCCAAAAAACTATGCTATACTAAAGCCAATTGAAGAGAAACATTTGGGGTGCTATTAGCTGAGATTATACCCATGGAACCTGAAACAGTTAGGACTGGCGCAGGGAAATGTCTTGAAATTTTGACCGATTATTGCACCCAACTACGTTTATTTGTGGTTGGGTTTTTCTGTCTTTTTCAGTCGCGCCTCCTTTTGCTTCTCGCAGAAAGGAGTTTTTTTACGTGGAAAAAAATCGAATCCACAGAGTTACGTTACTAGCTTTAATGATTGCGATGGACGTCGTATTATCGCCGTTAATGCGAATTGAGGGAATGGCCCCTATGTCCAGTGTCATGAACATTATTGCCGGAGTTTTATTAGGTCCTCTTTACGGAACGCTCATGGCACTTGTCTGCGGCTTAATCCGTATGACGTTCTTAGGTATTCCGCCATTAGCGTTAACAGGTGCCGTCTTTGGCGCGTTTTTTGCTGGTTTATTTTATCAATGGGGACAAAAATTAGGCTGGTCGATGCTAGGAGAAATTTTTGGGACAGGCATCATTGGCTCGTTATTGTCCTATCCTGTAATGGTTTGGTTTACTGGCAGTAAGCAGAATTTTTATTGGTTCATTTATACACCACGATTTATTGGTGCCACACTGATTGGTTCAGTGATTGCTTGGCTTGTCTTAGTAAAACTGAAAGAAACTCGGGTATTTAAACAAACACAGGAATTATTTTTAGGAGGGTACTTTTATGAAAACAAGCGTTAAGTTTGAAACGATTTTTCCACTGACAACGGCACCATTAATTCAGTGCATTACGAATGAAATTACGTGTGAGTCTATGGCGAATGCATTACTTTATATTGATGCTAAGCCCATTATGGCAGATGATCCCCGGGAATTTCCGCAGTTGTTTCAGCAAACCAGTGCCTTGGTTTTGAATTTAGGCCATTTATCACAAGAACGAGAGCAAAGCTTGTTAGCAGCTAGTGATTATGCTCGGCAAGTGACTAAACCGACCGTGGTCGATTTAGTCGGTTATGGCGCCAGTGATATTCGGAGTGAAGTCGGGGAAAAGCTGGTGCACAATCAGCCAACCGTTGTGAAAGGGAATCTTTCAGAAATGCGGACTTTTTGCCAGTTGGTGAGTCATGGCCGAGGAGTGGATGGCAGCCCTTTGGATCAAAGTGAAGAAGCAATTGAGGAGCTGATTCAAGCTTTACGTCAACAAACACAAAAGTTTCCCCAGACGGTATTTTTAGCAACAGGGATTCAAGATGTTTTGGTTAGCCAAGAGCAAGTGATTGTCTTACAAAATGGCGTTCCTGAGTTGGATTGTTTCACTGGCACGGGCGATTTAGTCGGCGCATTAGTTGCCGCTTTATTAGGTGAAGGCAACGCGCCAATGACTGCGGCAGTAGCCGCAGTGAGCTATTTTAATCTTTGCGGAGAAAAAGCCAAGACTAAGAGCCAAGGGCTGGCCGATTTTCGCCAAAATACGTTAAATCAGTTATCTCTTTTAATGAAGGAGAAGGATTGGTTTGAGGCGGTGAAAGGACGAGTGCTATGAGAGAGCAATTGAAAGTTTATTTGGTGACAGGACGGTATGATTTTAGTGATACTGAATTTTTAAAACGAATTGAAACTGCTTGTCGCAGTGGAGTGACATTGGTCCAACTGCGTGAAAAGGAAGTGTCAACACGGCGCTTTTACGAATTAGCAGTGAAAGTTAAAGCGGTAACAGATGCGTATCAGATTCCGTTGATTATTAATGATCGTGTCGATATTTGCTTGGCAGTGGATGCGGCAGGTGTGCATATAGGGGATGATGAATTACCGGTTGCTCTTGTGCGAAAACTGGTTGGGTCCACAAAAATCGTAGGTGTTTCAGCCAAAACGGTGGCACGAGGAGTTGAAGCGGAAAACGAGGGCGCTGATTATTTAGGCGTGGGCGCAATTTTCCCCACAACGACTAAGGACAGTCCGTTAACTTCTTTGCAGACACTTTCTGAAATTGCCGCAGCAGTCACGATTCCTGTTGTAGCGATTGGTGGAATCAAAGAAGAAAATATAGAACAACTTATGGGAACGAGAGTGGCTGGTGTTTCACTGGTCAGTGAAATTATGCTGGCTGAACAGATAACCGAGAAAGTTCAAGGGTTGATGCGTGTAACGGAGCGAATGTTGGAGGCGAGAAAATGACCGAATATAATTTGACCCCACAAGTAGTCACGATTGCTGGTTCTGATTCTGGTGGGGGAGCTGGCATGCAAGCAGATTTAAAAACATTTCAAGCACGGCAGGCATTTGGCTTAAATATTGTCATTGCATTGACGGCACAAAATACGTATGGCGTGCAAGATAGCTTACCGATTCCTAGTTCATTTATTGATGCACAATTTCAATCACTGGCGGCTGATTTTAAAATTGGGGCAGCGAAAACGGGGATGTTAGCAGATAGTGAGCGTGTCGAAGCTGTTGTTCGCAATTTGCAGAAAGTTGATTTTGGTCCGTTGATTGTCGATCCTGTAATGGTGGCTAAAGGTGGACATCATTTGTTAGAAGCCGAGGCAGTTCAAACAATTAAAGAGCAACTGTTGCCATTAGCAACGGTCGTGACACCTAATTTACCAGAAGCGGAAGTTTTACTAGAGACGACCATCAAGACAGAACAAGAAATGCAGACCGCAGCAAAAAAATTACAGCAATTGGGCACAAAAAATATTATTATGAAAGGCGGACATAGCACAAATCAACAAGCGGCTGATTATGTGTTAATGGAAGACGGTTCGAGCTTTTGGCTAAGTGCACCACGAATTGTAACGAAAAATACTCATGGAACAGGAGATACTTTTTCAGCGTGTATCGCAGCCGAATTAGCAAAAGGTACGCCGTTAGAAGCGGCGATTGTGATTGGCAAACAGTTTATACAAGGGGCCATTAGCCAAGCAATTTCTGTTGGACATGGTCACGGACCCACTAATCATTGGGCCCAATTAACGCAAGATATTCAAGTTATTAAAGCATAAGAAGAGCCTGGGGAAAAATCATTTTAGATTTTTCCCCAGGCTCTTAAATAGCTTAAAGCTCTTTTTTGATATAGTTTATAAACGTTTTGTTCACTAATCTTCACATTTTAAATAAATTTCTTGGCCTTGTTCTTGCAAATGAGCCACGTGGGATTCTCCCCAATTACATAAGTTATCTAAGACAGCAGAGAGGCTTTGACCATAATCGCTTAAATAATATTCGACTTTTGGTGGAACTTGGTTGTAAACTTTCCGCTCGATAATGTTGTCTTCTTCGAGTTCCCGTAATTGTTGTGTCAGCATTTTTTGACTAATGCCAGTAATGCCGCGTTTTAAATCGCTGGGGCGCATGGCGCCGTGCCGTAAATTACACAGAATAATTGGTTTCCATTTGCCGCCAATAACATCCATCGTTGCTTCGACACCAATCGCATATGTACGAGTTTCCAAAAAACATTCCTCCTTAATAGATTGATAATAAACAAAAGTTACTAAAAGGTACCTATGATACAAAAAAGTAGGTACTTATCAAAATTTCAATCTTAGTATATAGTAATTTTTGTTGAAATTCAAATGTTTTTTAGGAGGAAGAGAATGGAAAAGAAAATTTCACCAAATTTAACGCTCTTTGCATTAGCTATCAATGCTTTCGCAATCGGTTCAACAGAATTTATTAGTGTGGGTTTATTACCAATGATTGTTAAAAGTTTTCATATTAGTCTTTCCCAAGCAGGTTTGACTGTTTCTTTGTACGCTTTAGGTGTGACGATTGGGGCGCCGTTATTAACAATTTTGACAGGAAAATGGAATCGTCGCTCATTAATGCTGGGGATTATGCTTCTTTTCATTAGTGGGAATTTAATTGCTGCGTTTGCGCCAACGTTTATTATTTTATTGGTAGGGCGGATACTTTCTGCATTGGCGCATGGCATTTTCATGTCTGTTTCGACTGTCATCGCCGCAGATGTTGTGCCGCCATCACGTCGTGCCAGTGCCATTGCTATTATGTTTACGGGCTTAACGGTTGCAACAGTGACTGGTGTACCTTTAGGGACGTTTATTGGGCAACAAACAGCTTGGCATATGTCCTTTCTTTTTATAGCCAGTATTGGCTTGGTGGGACTGATTGCTAGTTATTTTTTAGTTCCCAAAAATTTACCGATACCAGGGAAGGTTGACATAAAAGGAATCACGCGGATTTTTACGAACAAACCCCTCGTTTTCTCTTTTCTAATTACTGCTTTTGGTTATGGTGGAACGTTTGCTGCATATACGTACTTGTCACCGTTATTGGAAAATTTAGGCTTTTCAGCCAACGCGGTAGTGATTATTTTAGTTGTTTATGGCGTAATGGTCGCAATTGGCAATACAGTAGGTGGTCACTGGGCAAATAAAAAACCTTTAGATTCGTTAGTAAAAATGTTTAGCTTATTAATTCTGTCCTTAGTCTTTTTATTCATTACTGTTTTAATGGATAACAGTCTTCTAGGCTTATTAGCAAGTTTGATGTTGGGTCTATTTGCCTTTATGAATGTACCTGGTTTACAACTATATGTTGTAGAATTAGCGGAAAAGTATGTTCCAAAAGATATCACTTTGGCCTCAGCTTTTAATATTGCAGCCTTTAATATTGGGATTACCGTTGGCTCAATGACAGGTGGGGTGGTCACAGATCATTTATCAGTAACATATACACCGATTTTTGGTGGTTTTATCGTGTTAATTGCTGTCTTGTTCGTACTTTATATTCGGAAGCAAGAAGAACAAAAAAACAACTATCTTTAGAAAACTAAAAAAAGCAGCTGGTCACTATGGAACTGACCAGCTGCTTTTTTTTAAGCTTTTTTGCGGAAATAATTCCAGCAAGCAATTAAAACAATTACTAATAAGGTTAACAAGAAAATCAGAGAAATGAGGGAGCCCATCGTTGTCCCCTGAGCAAAATTATCTGCGTGGTCTTGAGCGATATTAATAATCGTCGCTACAATGGCCGTCGCAATAGCGCCAGAAAATTGTTGAAGTGTATTAAATAACGTATTGCCGTCGCCAAAATCTTTCTCCTCTAACAAGCTCATACCAGTCGTCATCATATTACTGTATGCAAAACCTAGACCAATCATATAGGTAACATGTCCAGCGACGAATCCTAATAAAACAGGCATCTCTAGTAAAATTGTTAAAGCTAGCCAACCGATTGTCGCCAAACTTAAGCCAAATAATATAGGTTTTTTAGCGCCGTATTGATCCAACACTCGTCCAGAAAGTGGTGCCAAAATGGCCCCGACTGTAGCACCTGGCAGCATGACTAGCCCAGCTACAAACGCATTTTTTCCAAGGACGATTTGAACAAAGTTTGGTAAGACAAAGGAAATACCTAACAATAAGAATTGACAAACTAAAAAGCCACATAAAAATAAAACAAAGGCGGGATTTTTTAAAATTGTCAAACGTACTAGTGGCTGTTCAGCGGTCGTTGCTCGTTTATAAAAAATAACAAAGCCAATAACGGCTGCCAGAAGTGAAAGCCAGCCAAACAATGTGCCAATTTTACTTAAAAACATCAACAAACCACTAAATAACAGGGCAATACCAATTAAACTAACCAAATCAAGAGTGGTGGTTTTTTTAACAGGTATTTCTGGAATAGCAGATAATCCCATAAACAAAGAAAGTAGTAAAACAGGAATTAAGAATAAAAAGATGGCGTGCCAAGACAGGGAAGATGTTAAGATTCCACCATACGTTGGACCAATGGCTGGAGCAATTGAAGTGGTCAATGTGCCTACCCCCATCATCGTTCCTCGTTTTTCCAGCGGGGTAAAGTTCAAAATAATATGAAACATCAGTGGCAAAGCAATCCCAGTGCTAGCCCCTTGGAAGAGTCGGCCTAATAACAAGATACTGAAAGATGGCGAATAGACATCAATCGCTAAACCAATCAAAAAGAAAAGATTCGCAACAATAAATAAGCGTCTTAACGAATAGGTTTTTAATAAATAATTGGATAAGGGCACCATGATAGAAATAACTAATAAATAAATCGTTGTCACCCACTGCACGGTACCGGTGGAAACACCAAATTCCTTTGTTAATGTCGGAAAGGTTACATTCATTGCTGTTTCAATTAATACGCCAGCAAAAGACATAATTCCTGTCGCTAAAACGGCAGGGAATAATCGTACGTTTTTTTGTTCCATTTAATCACCTCTATAGTTTTCATTTTTTCGTAAAAAAATAGAAGCAGTTTCTATAAGAATAGAAACCGCCTCTCTCTCGACACGCAACTTGCGTGTTATCTGTACGATTTGTTTACATGTTGCATTGTAAACAGTTTTTAGGCAATCGTCAAGCAGAAAATAATTAACGTTGCATGAAGAAACTAATAATTGCAAAAATAGCAATGTGAGCTGGATAGAAAATATAAAAGAAATTCCGCATGCCACGGCCTTTTTCACCATTATAAAGAACAATTGGAATCGCTGCTAAAATCATCATCCATTGGTGGTTCACCCCGAATAGTTCTTGGAAATTATAGCTGGCTGCTGAAATCAACGCAACAACGCCAATTGCTGAAATTTGTAACCACTTTTTGCCATGGAATAAATAAAAAGCTACGGCCAAGAGAACAAATAAAAACCCACCTTCTGTCATCATTAGTGATGGCACAATCAGATTGAAAATTTGGAAACCAATTAAGATAGCAGGGTTGCTTAATATGTCTGGAGAACTAAAAACAACGAGAGGTAGGGCACTGATTAATAAAGGCACAATAAACCAAAGAAGCCCTTTACCAATTTGTTTTTGTTTAAAATAGTCCATAGACTGCATGTAGACCGTACCTAAAAATAACGTCCCAAAAATATTATTGATAATTAAGCCACCTGTTGAAAAATACGCATTTAAAATGCCGTTCAGAATCCCCATAATCCAGAAGCCTAACAATAACCGGAACATGTATTTTCGCCGATTGCTTGTGTGAATGAAGCCTTCAGAACTTTCAAATAAGAAAATAGGTGCAGCAATTCGTCCAATCCATCCGAACCAACCAGGCACGCCTAAAAAACTAAAAAATTGCAATAGATGGTCAAAGACCATTGAAATAACCCCAATGACTTTCAAATGAAAGCCAGTTAATGTTTTACCCATAGTATAAACGCCTCTCTTTCATAAAGAACAATATAACAAAGTTCATAAAAACCAACCATTTATTTGCCTAACAGTTATCTTACAAAATTGTTTGATTTCTTCAGCTTTTGATGAAAGAAAAAAGTGCCAAGACTAGTTTTTATAATTATTCTATGCTATAGTAAAAGTACATTTTAATAAAAAACATTTGGGGTGCTGTTATGGCTGAGATGATACCCATTGAACCTGATGCAGTTAGTACTGTCGCAGGGAAATGCCGATTTACTTTGATTTTTCACGCACTCATTCTGTCCTAGGATGAGTGTGTTTTCTTTTATCAGGGTTTATTTAAGTCACTCCTTTTGCTTTTTGTTAAGAGAAAGGAGTTTTTTTATTGAAAAAATGGTCATTGCAACAAGTCGTCTTACTCGCTTTTTTAGCCTTTTTGTTTGGCGGTGTTTTTATGGGGGCAGGGTTCCTCTATGCGTTATTGAATGCTGCGCTGTTACCATTAGGCTTGAGTCCATTTGCCAATGAGCTTTTATTTGGAATGTGGACCATGGTGGCACCAATTGCAGCGATGCTGATTCCACGAGCGGGAAGTGCTGTTTTGGCGGAAGTTTTAGCCGCTTTGGCAGAAATGCTTTATGGTTCGTATTTCGGACCTAGTGTATTAATTTCTGGTGTGATTCAAGGCCTAGGTAGTGAAAGTGGCTTTTTTGTGACACGCTACAAACGGTACGATACACTAACGTTATTTTATAGTGCGATTGGGACGACTATTTTTAGTTATGTGTATGAATACTTTAAGTTTGGTTATGGCAATTACGGTCTGGGGATGAACATTGCTTTAATTAGCGTTCGATTCGTTTCTATTTGTTTCTTTGGTATTTTCTTAACGAAGGTTATTTTACGAATGTATCAGTCTGCGCAAGGGTTAGCTGTGAAGGCAAAATGAATAGTATCCAATTAAAAGCTGTGTCCTTTTCACGAGAACAACCCTTGTTTGAAAAGACAAATTTAGCAATTCCTCAAGGAACGTTTTCCTTATTAATTGGCGATAGTGGTAGTGGAAAATCAACGCTCTTACGATTGATTGCCGGATTTGCTCCGCTTGATTACCAAGGAGAAATTTTGATTGAAGGAATGGAACGCCGACAATTATCAACTCGTGAAAAGGCGCAAAAAATTGGCATGCTGTTTCAAAACCCCAGTCAACAATTTACAATGAAAACCTTGGAACGAGAACTGATTTTTGCTTTAGAAAATCTAGGAATCCCGCCTGAAGAAATGAATCGAAAAATCCAAACAGCGCTTCAACTTGTTCAGACTCAAACCTTATTCACACGAGAATTAGCGACGTTATCTGGTGGTGAAAAACAAAAAGCGGCGTTGACAGTTCTGCTAGCAATGAACCCAGATATTCTTTTATTAGATGAACCTTTTGCAAGTATTGATCCAACCTCTCGAAAACAATTTATTCAAATTTTAGCAAGACTCCATCAAGCAGGCAAAACGATTTTGGTGTGCGACCACGATTTCAGCGATTACGCTGATGTTGTGGACCAAGTCGTCACGTTGAAAAATGGCCAGTTTGAAAAGCAACCGTTGACGTTTATCAAAACAAAACCGCAGACATTTCAGCTTACAACTTCTGTGGTAAAACAACCAATGCTCCAATTGAAAAATTTTCGTTTGTCTCAGGGAAAACGAGTGCTACTTGAAGAAAAAGAAGCGCTTTTTTTTAAAGGAATTACCACGTTGACGGGGCCAAATGGGGCGGGGAAATCCACCTTATTAAAAGCCATCGTTCAGAGACAAAAATATCAAGGGAAAATGTTCTTGGCAGGCCGCCGCTTGCGGGCTTCAAAAAAATTGTATCAACACATGACATTAGCGGTGCAACAAGCCAATCGTCAGTTTGTCACGTTGACTTTACGAGAAGAGCTTTTGTTTGGTCAGAACATGACAGCAGAAAAAAGAAGAAAACAAGAGGAAGCCTTAACTTTTTTAGGTTTAAAAGAAAAACTAGAGCACAGTGTTTTTCAACTAAGTGAAGGGCAAAAAAAGATGGTGCAATTAATTAGTTTGCTGAGCTTAGATTTGGACTGTTTACTTTTAGATGAACCTTTTGCTGGATTAGATGAGCGAGCATGCAATTATTTTGTTGAATGGATCAAAGAAAAAAGTGCGCAACAAGATTTTCTAATCGTCACGCATCGGCTAGAACCTCTCTCTGGCGTGAGCAATTATCGAATAGAATTGCTGCAGCAACAACTGATTATCTGGCAGGAGGGAACCACATGCAAATAAAGCAAACAAATGCAGCAATTTATGCTTCTTTGATTCTTATTTTGACCTTTGAATTATCTTTTTCTCAGTCAATTTTGGCAAATTTGGCGGTTTTTATGGGTTGTGTCATTTTTTTAATAGGCCAGCGAAAATCCCGCTTACTGCTTTGGTTATTTTTCTTGCCACTTTTACCAGCAATCGGGACGTTTTGGTCTATTTATTTGCATGGTACGAGTAGTCAACAAGCCTGGCTTTTGTTTAGCCGAACGTATGCCTTTGCCGGTTTAGGACTAGCTTTTGCTGTAGGTGTTGATTTTGAAGAATTATTGTTGTTATTGGAACAAAAGGGGCTAGCACCGAACTTTGTTTATGGAATTTTAGTGGTGGTTCACGCCTTACCGGAAGTGAAAAGAGAAATTAATGATTTAAAAGAAGCAAGCCTACTCCGTGGCAAAACGTTTCATTTTTGGTCGCCGATGCTTTATGTTAAAACACTGCTCGTCGCTGTTTCTTGGCGAGATAAATATACTGAAGCAATGTCTGCCCATGGCTATGAAGAAGGAGCCACCAGAAGTCGAAAAGAGCATTTTGTGTCAGCAAAAGTCAGTCTGGGGCTTGCTATTTTGATCATCATTTTTACAAATTTGTTTATTTTTCTAACGTAAAGGAGAAACCTATGACATTTACAGAACAAGCCAAAGATCAAGCGCAAGCTTCTTGGCAAGGGAGTTTTCAGCATCCTTTTATCACAGAATTACATGAAGGAACCTTGAGTCCAACGATTTTTCGCTACTATTTAATTCAAGATCATTACTATTTAAAACACTTTAGTCAACTTTATCGCTTGATTGCGGCACAAACGCAACAACCTCGATTGAAAAAATTACTCTTAACAAATGCGGAAAATCTCGCGTTGGGCGAATTAGCTATTCGTGAAACTTTTTTTGAAGAACTAGCGATTACGGAAGAAGAAGTTGCAGCGACACCGATTGCACCAACCGCGTATCACTATGTTTCTCATATGTATCGCCAACTTATTGAAGGAACGCCTAAGACGGCCGCAGCAAGTATGTTGCCTTGTTCTTGGCTCTATCAAGAAATTGGTGCACAGTTAGTCAAACAACACTCACCAGAGCCACTGTACCAACGTTGGATTGAAACCTATGCTGGGGAGGAAGCGTACCAACACGTCCAAGAGGAACGCCAACTGTTAGACCAATTATATGAAGAAAGTTCACCACAAGAACAAGCAGCTATGATCACCGCTTTTGTTATCAGCAGTGAGATGGAATACGCTTTTTGGGAAATGGCCTATACACACGAAACCTGGATTGGTTAATACAAAAGCAAGTCGTTTAGTGCTCGTAACTAACGACTTGTTTTTGTATTAGAAAGCAGTAATTGTCAGTTGCTTTTTTGACAGGGCGTGATAAGATATTCAGTGACGCAAAATCTGTTGTAACTCGCTCAGTAATAACAGAAACGCCTTGCTAAGAAAGGACTGTAGAAGCCTCATGAATTATCCAGAACCGATTGCAAAATTGATTGAAAGTTATATGAAATTACCAGGAATTGGTCAAAAAACAGCGACACGGCTTGCTTTTTATACAATTGATATGAAAGAAGAAGATGCTAATGCTTTTGCAAAAGCGCTAATTAGTGTCAAGAGAGATCTCCATTTCTGTAGTATTTGCGGAAATATTACTGAAGAAGATCCTTGTGAAATTTGCCAAGATAAAAATCGTGACCGTAGTATTATTTTAGTAGTGGAAGAACCAAAAGACGTTATGGCAATGGAAAAAATGCGTGAATATCAAGGCTTGTATCACGTACTCCACGGGGTGCTTTCACCGATGGAAGGAACAGGACCAGAAGATATTAATATTGCCTCTTTGATCAAACGATTGCACGATGATGAAGTGAAAGAGGTCATTATAGCAACCAACGCTACCACTGAAGGAGAAGCGACGGCGATGTATTTATCACGGCTCATTAAACCAGCTGGAATCACCGTTACTCGTTTGGCACACGGCTTGTCTGTCGGCAGCGATATTGAATATGCAGACGAAATAACCTTGCTAAAAGCAGTCGAAGGACGTCGAGAAATTTAAAAGAAACATCGTTGGAAAAAGAGGTTGAAATCGAAGTAGGTCGTTTCTGTGAGAAAATGTCGCAGTTCAAGCTTTTCCGTACTTCTTTTTCAGTTTCTTTTTTTCAGCAGATGCATCACTTTAAATAGGACATAAGGATTTCAATTAGACTGATAGAGCAAGATGAAGTATAATAGATACAAGTAAAAATTGATTGGAGTTTTCGCACGTGCAGGGTATTTTTATCACATTTGAAGGTCCAGATGGCGCTGGTAAAACCAGTGTTTTGAAGGAAGTTTCTGAAAGATTAGCTAAAGAGTCAAAACGAAAAATTGTCACTACAAGAGAACCAGGCGGCATACCGATTGCCGAAAAGATTCGAACAGTTATTTTAGATCCAAGAAATGACAGAATGGATGAGCGAACAGAAGCTTTACTTTACGCAGCTGCTCGTCGTCAACATTTAGTGGAAAAAATCTTGCCAGCTTTGGAAGCGGGTCATTTAGTCCTATGTGATCGTTTTGTTGACAGCTCATTAGCCTACCAAGGCGCTGGGCGTAGAATTGGGATTGCACCAATTGCTTCAATTAATGCGTTTGCGACAGAAGGTGTCTCACCAGATTTTACAATTTATTTAGACGTTGACTCAGATACTGGCTTACGGCGGATTCAAGAAAATCGAACACAGCAAATTGATCGCTTAGATTCAGAAGGATTAGAATTTCATCAACGTGTTCGTCATGAATATTTGAAATTAGCAGAAGAAAATCCACAACGTATCAAAAAGATTGATGCACGGATGAGTTTAGAACTTGTCGTAGAAGCAACGTATCAGGCGATTATTGAACGTTATCCAGAAAACTTTTAATTATAGGAAGGTGTAGACCATGAAGATTATTTTAGCCATTGTACAAGACAAAGATAGTAACCGATTAGCCAACGAATTTATTGATGCCAATATTCGTGCTACAAAATTATCCTCAACAGGTGGGTTCTTAAAAGCGGGAAACAGCACATTTATTATTGGGATTGATGATGAACGTGTCGACGAAACATTAGCTTTAATTAAAGAAACATGTCAATCAAGAAAACAATATGTTTCAACACCTGTGACTTTAGATATCACAATGGATGGCCAAATTCCTTATCCTGTGGAAGTTGAAGTAGGCGGCGCTACTTGCTTCGTCTTACCAGTTGAAGGATTCCATCAATATTAAGATGAATGAAGCACAACAGCTACAGCAAATGCAACCTTTGCTGTACAAGCAACTCCAAAAAAGTTTTGAGCATGGTCGTCTTGCCCATGCTTATCTTTTTGAAGGAGATACAGGAACTGGAAAACAAGAATTTGGCTTATGGATGGCGAAACATGTCTTTTGTACGAATTTAGTAAATCAACAGCCTTGTAACGAATGCCATAATTGTGTGCGGATTAATGAAAATGAACATCCAGATGTTTTAAGAATTGCGCCAGATGGGCAAACCATCAAAGTGAACCAAATCCGTGAATTAAAAGCGGAGTTTTCTAAAAGTGGGGTCGAGACTGCTAAAAAAGTTTTCTTAATTCAAGAAGCAGATAAAATGAGTACCGGCGCAGCCAATAGTCTCTTAAAATTTTTAGAAGAACCAGAAGGACAAATTTTAGCTATTTTAGAAACCACTTCGCTTTCTCGAATTTTACCAACGATTCAATCACGATGCCAAACCTTACATTTTCAACCATTAGTCAAAAAAACATTAATTGATCGCTTAATCAAACAGGGGATTGGTGAAAAGACTGCAACCCTTTTAGCTGAGCTGACAAATAGTTTTGAGAAAGCAGTTGAAATCTCTCAAGATGAATGGTTTAATGAAGCTAGGGAAATCATTTTGCAATGGTTTAATTATCTAAAAAGTAATGATTTACAGGCATTTATCTACGTTCAGAAGAAAATGGTCAAAGTATTTAAGGAAAAAGAACAACAAGCGCTTAGCTTTGACTTGCTCATGGTTTATTACCGTCAATTATTGGAAGAAAGTGTTGCGACACAGCAAGCCAAAAAAGTAACGGAAGAGCAGGCGGAACGGTTGGCGCTAATTTTGAAAGCACGCCAAAAATGGACTGCCAATGTTAGTTGGCAAAATGTTTGTGAACAATTAGTTATCCAAATGATTCACCCTAAATCATAAAGGAAAAAAGTGCCAAGTGGCATTCAGTTTCATAATATAGTAGGAACTTAATTGTTTCAGCAAGTTCCTTAACCGATTGAAGCGACGTTCACTTGAACTAGATTAGGAGGAATAAAATGGTAGAAGTAGTAGGAGTTCGCTTCCGTGAAGCCGGTCATATCTATTATTTTGCTCCTGGAAAATCTGAGTATATTTATAATGAGAAAGTACTCGTTGAATCTCAACAGTCAAAACAATTAGCTACTGTTGCTATTCCTAAAAAAACAGTCGATTCAGACGATTTACCAGAGGACCTAAAACCCATTTTAAATAAAGCAACAGCCAATGATTTAGAAAAAGAACAAAAAAATTTGGCTGATGCAGAAGCTGCCAAAAGCATTGCCAATGAAAAAATTCGAGCTCATGACTTAAAAATGAAATTAGTGCGAGTAGAATATACCTTCGATCGTAGCAAAATGATTTTTTACTTTACGGCAGATGGGCGAATTGATTTTCGTGAATTAGTCAAAGACTTAGCGGCTATTTTCCGGACGCGAATTGAGTTACGTCAAATTGGTGTCCGAGATGAAGCGAAAATATTAGGTGGCATTGGCCCTTGTGGCAGACAACTATGTTGCTCAACATTTCTAGGAGATTTTATGCCAGTTTCAATCAAAATGGCTAAAGATCAAGGGTTATCTTTAAATCCTGTCAAAATTTCGGGATTATGTGGCCGCTTAATGTGTTGTTTGAAATACGAAAACGACGAATATGAAGCCGCTAAAAAAGAATTACCAGATTATGGAAAAGAAGTAATAACACCAGATGGCAAAGGCAAAGTCGTCGGGTTGAATCTATTAAGTCGGATTGTCAAAGTTCGTCTGCATGGTCGTGAAATCGCAGCGGATTATGATTACGAAGAAATCAAAGAAGCTACTGCGAAAGTTGCTGCTGAAAAAGGTGATCAAAATGGATAAACGTTCGCTCTATGATGGATTAAATTCGTTGGAAACTGATTTAGACAGTTCAGTGACACAATTAAGAGAAATTAAAGCAGCACTCCATGAGTTGGTAGAAAAAAATACCACGTTGGAAATCGAAAACCAACGCTTACGAGAGCATCTCCAAGAACTGAATAAGTTAGCAGGAAATACAACTGAAACTGAAAAACAAGAGCTATCAAAATCACGTATGAATTTGGAAAAACTTTATGAAGAGGGCTTCCATGTCTGCAATATTTTATATGGTTCAAGACGTGAAAATGATGAAGAATGTGCCTTTTGTCTTGATGTTATTTATGGGGAACGTACGCG
This sequence comes from Enterococcus sp. DIV0712, assembly GCF_050554855.1. Taxonomy (NCBI): domain Bacteria; kingdom Bacillati; phylum Bacillota; class Bacilli; order Lactobacillales; family Enterococcaceae; genus Enterococcus; species Enterococcus sp. DIV0712. The sequence goes on along the minus strand of NZ_CP187333.1, from coordinate 2,259,645 downwards.
TTAAGTCTAGTGGACACTGCAAATAAAAAGGAAAGGTTTGGTTTGACAGTCAATCGATTGTCAAATCAAACCTTTATCTATTTATAGAACGAAAAAGGAAAATGAGGGATGCGCTATGCAAAAACAGAAAAGTTTTGATAAGCAAACAACAAAAGGAAAATTGTATCTTGTCCCAACACCGATCGGCAATTTAGAAGATATGAGTATTCGTTGTTTAAACATATTGAAAGAAGCAACGGTAATTGCTAGTGAGGACACAAGAAACACACAAAAATTGCTAAATCATTTTGAGATTACAACACCACAAATTAGTTTACACGAACATAATTACAAAGAGCGAATTCCTCAACTGATTACACGATTGCTGAGTGGTGAAACGATTGCCCAAGTTAGCGATGCAGGTATGCCTTCAATTAGTGATCCTGGTCATGAATTGGTTACAGCATGTCTTGAAGAAGAACTGGCAGTGATTGCCTTGCCAGGACCTACGGCAGGAATGACCGCCTTGATTGCCTCGGGTCTTTTACCACAGCCATTTACGTTTTATGGTTTTTTACCAAGAAAGAAAAAAGAACAGAAAGACGTGTTATCAGCATTAAAAGAAGAGCGGCCGACACAGATTTTTTATGAGTCCCCCTATCGGATTGCTAAAACGGTAGCAACGTTTGCTGAAGTCTATGGTCAAGAACGCCCCGCTGTGATTTGTCGAGAATTAACGAAACTTCACGAAGAGTATTTACGAGGTACCTTAGGAGAACTAACAGAATATTTAGCAGAAAATACGCTAAAAGGCGAGTGTTGTTTATTAGTTAGCGGATTTACTGGTGAGAAAGAGACAATAGCCGCAATGCCAGCTATTTCCCTCAAGGAACATGTGCAAGTTTTAATGGAGGAAGAGGGACGGAGTTCAAAAGATGCAATCAAAGAAGTGGCCAAATTGAGAAATGTAAAAAAACAAGAAGTATATAAAGAATATCATTCCATTTAAAAAAGGAGAGAAACATGAGTAATTTATTGCGAGCAGAAGGCGTGTCTTATCAAGTAAATGGTCGTAGCATTCTTTCTGATATTGATTTGTCATTTGAAACAGGCAGCAATACAACAATTGTTGGTCCTTCAGGTAGCGGGAAAAGTACATTTTTAAAAATTTTATCTTCATTATTAAGTCCTACAGAAGGCGAAGTTTTTTATCAAGAAGCGCCAATTACTACAATACCAATCGAAACATACCGCCAAAAGGTTTCTTATTGTTTTCAGCAGCCAACTTTATTTGGTGAAACCGTGTATGATAATTTGTTATTTCCATTTACCGTCAGACAAGAAGCGTTTAATCAGGAAAAAGTCGTGGCATTACTCCAACAAGTGAAATTGCCCGCTGCTTATCTTGAAAAGAAAATAGCCGAACTCTCTGGTGGTGAGCGACAACGGGTTGCTTTGCTACGAAACATTATTTTTGTACCAGATGTTTTATTATTAGACGAAGTTACAACGGGATTAGATGAAGAAAGCAAACAGATTGTCAATCAATTGTTAAACCAATTAAACAAAGAGCAAGGAGTCACGCTGGTTCGTGTCACGCATGATACCGAAGAAATTCAGCAAGCACAGCAAGTGATTCGTATTGTAGCAGGAAAGGTGGCGCCGACAGATGGATTTAGCAGTTAATAATTTATCCTTATTTTTTTCAGCCATGCTAGTGGTGGTCGCATTAATTATTAGTACTAAAGAAAAATTAGGTTTTACCAAAGATATTATTATTAGTGTGATTCGAGCAGTCATTCAATTAGTCGCAGTCGGCTATTTATTAAAATATGTTTTTCAAGTCAATAACCTGATTTTAACGCTCATCATGGTTTTGGTGATTGTTTCCAACGCAGCCTTTAATGCAAAAAAACGCAGCCAGCAATTACAAAAGGGCTTTTTGATTTCTTTCATTGCAATTGGTTGTAGTACAGGAATTACCATTGGTATTTTGATTTTTTCTGGTTCTATTAAATTTATTCCTTCTCAAATCATTCCTATCAGTGGGATGATTGCCAGCAATTCGATGGTGGCAATTGGTTTATGCTATCGCAATTTAGATACTCTTTTTCAAAACCAACGGCAAGCGGTAATGGAGAAACTAGCATTAGGTGCAACTATCAAACTCGCCTCTTTACCAATTATCCAACAAAGTGTGAAAACCGGGATGGCGCCGACGATTGATTCTGCCAAAACTGTCGGAATTGTTAGTTTACCTGGGATGATGTCAGGCTTAATTTTTGCGGGCGTTGATCCTGTCCATGCGATAAAATATCAGATTATGGTGACTTTTATGTTGCTATCAGCAACAAGTATTGGTTCAGTAATTGCAACTTATCTTGCCTATAAAGGCTACTATAATCAACAAAAACAATTGGTTGTTTAATTAAAAAGCTGGAAATCTGTGTTTATAACTTCACGGATTTTCAGCTTTTTCTGGTTGAAATAAAGAAGTTTCAATTTGAAAAAGAACGGACGTTCGTATATAATAGAGGGAGGAGGCGAATCAAAATGATGAGCGAATTACGTTTTCCCTTAAAAAAAGATACGTCGAGAAAAATTATACATATAGATATGGACGCGTTTTTTGCTTCAGTTGAAGAACGAGATCATCCAGAGTTAGTAGGACATCCGTTAGTTATTGCGCGCCATCCAAGTGATACTGGGGGCAAAGGAGTGGTGACCACAGCGAATTATATTGCTCGACAGTACGGTATTCACTCGGCTATGAGTGCTCAAAAGGCGTATGAACTATGTCCAAGTGCCATTTTTAAGCCAGGTAATTATCAGAAATATAGTGAAATTTCTCAAGAAATCCGTGAAATTTTTCGCCGCTATACAGATGTGATTGAACCGGTATCTATTGACGAAGCGTATTTAGATGTAACTGAAAATAAGGTCAACAGTAAGTCGGCTATTAAAATTGCGAAAATGATCCAATATGATATTTGGCATGAATTGCAGTTAACTTGCTCGGCAGGTGTTAGTTACAATAAGTTTTTAGCCAAGTTAGCATCAGATTTCCAGAAACCAAAGGGTCTGACGGTTGTCTTACCAGAAGAGGCCGAAGATTTTTTGAAAGCATTACCGATTGAAGATTTTCACGGAATCGGCAAAAAAACAGTGCCTAAAATGCATGAACTAGGGATTTTTACTGGAGCAGATTTATACAAGCAAGATGAGATGACGTTGATTCGGTTATTCGGTAAAATGGGTTATTCATTGTATCGTAAAGTCCGTGGTATCCATGATGCGCCAGTTCAAGTGACTAGAGATCGTAAGTCGGTAGGCAAGGAACATACTTACGGCACCCCTTTAACGACGGAAGAGCAGGTTACGGCTCAATTGAGACAATTAGCAGCAGGTGTTGAGCGTGCATTGCAACGAGTGCAAAAACATGGCAAAACAGTAGTCCTAAAAGTTCGTTATACTGACTATACGACGATTACGAAACGTGTGACATTACCTGAATATATTTCTAAAAAAGAAGAACTTTTCTATCAAGCGAATTTAATTTGGGAAGATATTTTAGGTTTAGAACAAGGAATCCGTTTATTAGGCATTACTTTAACGAATTTAGATCCACTAGCGTATGAAAACATTGTTTTACCTTTATGGGAAAAAAGTTAGCCCTTTAGACACATCCTCAAGAGATGGCTAAAGGGCTAACTTTTTTAAATTGATTTTTTGATTTGTTCATAAGACGTTTCGGCGTCATGACATTTTTCCCAAATAACAGCTTTGCCAGCAGCAAGTGATTTGGGTACATCAATAATCCGTTGATTACTACTGCCACGAAATTGTAAATTTAAATTACGTTTTGCCAGTTCAAAGCGCCCATCAACTAAAATGTCAATTGAATGGAGTAGTTCAAGCTTATCAGGCGTTTCTAAAAGTAGTTCTTCAAAGGTATACCCAGACCAAGACCAGATATCTTTGGCTGAGCCAAATGTTTCCCGCACACGTTTGACCACACTAAGACAAACATCTGTATTCAGAAAAGGTTCACCACCCAAAAGAGTCAAACCTTGGACATAGTCATGGGACAAATCTTCAATAATTTGATTCATTAAAGATTCTGTAAACGGCGTACCGTAATTGAAATTTTGGACAGCTTTGTTAAAACAACCTTCACAAGCAAAGAGACAGCCACTCACATATAAACTATTGCGTACACCTTCGCCATCAACAAAGTTGAACGCTTTGTAATCGGCAATCTTTTTTTGGCTGTAGTCTTCGGTTTTCCATTCTTGTGGTTTCGGATTACGCATCAGCAAAACTTCTTTCTATAGAATAATCGAGTTTAATTTTTTAAATGTTTCACACGAGAGGAAATTTCTTTGTGACGACCATGTACCATTGGGCGAGCTTGCGGGTTACCTAAATAACCACAAGTCCGTTTAACGACATCACAAGTCTTAGGATCATGATTGCCACATTCTGGACATTCAAAGCCACGTTCAGTTGGATGGAAGTCCCCTTCAAAACCACAGGCATAACAATGATCAATTGGCGTATTGGTTCCTAAATAGCCAACTTTGTCATAAGCGTAATCCCAGACAGCTTCAAGTGCTTTGGGATTTTGCTGTAACATGGGGTATTCACAGTAGTGGATAAAACCACCAGAACAGTATTTTGGATAATCTTTTTCAAAATCAAGTTTTTCAAAAGGCGTTGGATTTTTGCGTACATCATAATGGAAACTATTTGTGTAATATTCTTTATCTGTAATATTTTCGACGATGCCAAATTTTTCAGTATCTAAACGGCAAAAACGGTCAGTCAAGCTTTCGCTCGGTGTAGAGTAGACACTAAAATGATAGCCGTATTCATTGCCCCAGTTGTCGGCATTTTTTTTCAGTTCTTTTAAAATATCCAGTGTAAAGTTTTTGGCCTCTTGATTGTCCTCCCAAGCACCGCCGTAAAAGGCAGAAGCCACTTCATACAAGCCAATATAGCCAAGTGAAACCGTGGCACGTTTGTTTTTAAACAGTTCATCTACGGCATCCTGTGTAGCTAAACGTTTTCCAAATGCACCATACATGTATAAAATCGGTGCATTCGCTGGTTTAGCTTCTTTAACACGTTCAACCCGATAAACCAAAGCATCTTTAACGATCGCCAAACGTTCATTTAAAATTTGCCAGAACTTTTCTTGGCTTCCTTGCGCTTCTAAAGCGATTCTTGGTAAGTTCAAGGTCACAACGCCTAAATTCATTCGGCCAACATTTACTTCTTCACCTTGTTCGTCTTTCCAGCCTTGTAAAAAGGAACGACAGCCCATTGGTACCTTAAAACTACCTGTTAGTTCAACGATTTTATCATAGTTTAAAACATCAGGATACATGCGTTTCGTTGCGCATTCCAGTGCCAGTTGTTTAATATCGTAGTTTGGATCAGTAGGTTGCGCATTGACGCCGCGTTTAATTGTGAAAATCAGTTTTGGGAAAATAGCTGTTCGTTTTTCAATCCCTAAACCATTAATTCGGATTTGTAAAATCGCACGTTGAATTTCTCGCTCAAACCAGTTGGTACCTAAACCAAATCCCAGAGAAGTAAAAGGAGTTTGTCCATTGGAAGTAAATAAGGTATTAATTTCATACTCAAGACTTTGCATGGCATCAAAAATATCTTTTTTCGTTTTCTTCCGAGCGAATGCTTTTTGGCGTTCTTCTCCTTCAATCCATTCTTGCGCATCTGCTAAATGTTTTTCATAATTACGTTCCGCAAAAGGCGCTAATAATTCATCAATCCGATCGGCAGAGCAACCACCATATTGACTGGAAGCTACATTGGCAATAATTTGAGAAATTTGTGCAGTGGCCGTTTGAATTGATTTTGGTGATTCGACATCAGCGTTCCCAATTTTAAAGCCATTGTTTAGCATGCCTTTAAAATCAATTAAACAGCAGTTTGTCATGGGAGTATATGGATGATAATCTAAATCGTGGTAATGAATGTCGCCTTTTTGATGGGCATTAGCCACGTGTGAAGGCAACATCTTTAAACCAATTGATTTTCCAACAATCCCAGCGGTTAGATCACGTTGCGTATTAAAAACGTCACTGTCTTTGTTGGCATTTTCGTTCACGACAGTCTGATCTTTATTAATTAATTTGCCGATAGATACATTAATATCAGTCGCTTTACTACGCTCAAAATCACGTTGGGTTCTGTAATGAATGTATTCTTCGGCTAAGGCATATTCGTTGTTGGATAGCAGAGTATGTTCCACAATATTTTGAATTTCATAAATTTTTACGTTATTGGTAAAACGTTCGGCAATTTCTCGATTGACATCGGCAACAATCGATTGGACTTTTTGATGTGTCAAAGGAGTGACTTGGTCATGTATTTTTTGTTCAGCTTTGATCAAAGCGTCGTATATTTTTTGATCATCGAAAGTCACTAAACGACCATCTCGTTTGACGACTTTAATTGTTGAGAGATTAACATCCTCGGCTTTTTCATCAGTAATCTTCATCATTTTATCCAGCTCCTTATATCTCGTTAGTAACTATCCTAATACAAAGGTCGGCTAAATTCAATCGATATATTGCGTATTTTTAGTAAAATATCACTAGACAAACACTATATATTGTGCTTGTGCTGTTTTGAAAAAATATGAAAACAAATGAAGAAAAGGATTGAGCAAATTTTTTTGTGTGAAAAAAATTCTTTGTCAAAATTAAAAAACAGCAAAGAGTTTTTTGCCAAATTGCTAAAAGCAACACTAAAAAATAACAATTATTAAATAATAATTGTTTGCGGATTTATTCACGAAATGCCAATTATTCTTTGACTACCGAACGATATTGTAAGATAAAACGATGTTCATTCAGATTTTTTCTTGGTAAAATAAGAGTAATAACAAAACGTTGGAGCGAGAAAAATGAAAAAAATTGTAGAAGTAAACCATGTCAGCAAGACATATGGTCGTTTAAATAATAAAACAGAAGTATTAGATAATATTTCGTTTACCGTTGATGAAGGCGAATTTGTGGGGATTATGGGTCCCAGCGGTGCTGGGAAATCGACACTGTTGAATGTCTTATCCTCGATTATTTTGCCAACCGCAGGAATCGTGCGCATCGCCGGACAAGATATTTTAAAAATGCGAGATAATCAATTAAGTGATTTTCGGAGAAACGAAATGGGGTTTATTTTTCAATCGTTTAACCTAATTGATACGTTAAATGTGAAGGACAATATTCTGTTGCCTTTAGCTGTAGAAAAAGTTTCATTAGAAGAAATGGATAAACGTTTGTTACATGTGACTTCGATTTTGGGGATTCAGGAGCTTTTATCTGCTTATCCACCAGAGATATCTGTGGGACAAAAACAACGGGTAGCAGCTGCTCGTGCTTTGATTACGAACCCTAAAATTATTTTTGCAGATGAACCAACTGGCTCACTGGATTCAAAATCAGCAACAGAATTGTTGAAATATTTAGCTGAAATTAATCTACATGATGATGCCACAATTTTGATGGTGACACATGACCCGTACACGGCCAGTTTTTGCAATCGCATCTTGTTCATTAAAGACGGTGCGATTTTCTCAGAAGTTGTTCGTCAAGGATCACGTAAGGAATTTTTTAATCGTGTGATAGATATGCAAGCAACGATTGGTGGAGGCGGGCGCGCAAATGATTTTTAAACTATCATTAAAAAATTTAAAAGCTCATGTACCTAATTATCTGGTTTATTACATTAGTATGACTTTTGCAGCGGTCGTTTATTATTGTTTCCGTGCGATTGCTTACAACCAGCCTCTTGTCGCAGGTGCAGGCCGTGATATCGAAATTAAGCGATCTTTAGGACTCGGTAGTACCTTAGTCACCATTATTATTTTGGGCTTTATGTTGGCAGCAAATCGTTTTTTTATAGGAAAACGTAGCCAAGAAATTGGCTTGTATCGATTAATTGGCTTGAGAAAGAGCCAAGTTTCACTAATTTTTTTAGTAGAAAATTTAGTTTTAGGCTTTGTTTCACTAATTAATGGAATTATTTTAGGAGTGATTTTCACCAAGTTGTTTTCAATGATTTTAGCCAAAGTTATGTTTTTAGAAGTCCCCAGTTTCTTCTATATTTCTTGGCGTTCCGTTATTGAAACCGGTGTAGCTTTTGCATTTATGATTCTGATTGTCTGCTTAAGAAGTATTTGGATGATTTATCGTTATCCATTGTCGCAGCTTATGCACCAAGAAAAAATTGGTCAAATTAATTATAGTCGTTTAACGAAACGGCGGCAGTTTCTAGGTATTTTAGGACCTATTTGTTTACTGGCTGGTTATTTTATTGCGTTTGATTTTCGGAATTTAGCGACAGGTATTGTGTATAAACAATTAAATGATTCATTGGATATCTCGATTCCGATGATTATTACATTGACGCCTTTTATCATTTTGGGTCTCTGTGTGGTGGGAACTTATTTATTTTTCCGTTATACCATGTATTTTATCATTCGCTTATTTAATCATAGAAAAAAATGGTATTACCAAGATTTACGCATGATTACTTTAGGCAATGCCAAACGCTACTTATTTAAAAGTAGCAAAACACTCACTGGTTTGACCTTGTTAATTGCGACAGCCTTGAGTGGGATCGGCGTGATGGTTTTTGTGTATACGATTAGTATGCACACGGTCAACAGTGATGGCCCCGTGGACTTTTTAGTTTCACAGGAAAGCTATCCTAAATTGAAGAAAGTTCTCGATGAAGCGAAGGACACCAAAATAAAAAATGAAGTGACACTTTCTTATAAAATTACTGGAATTGAACGAAGTTTGCGAATTGGTCAAGCGCAAGAGGAACAAGAAACGATTGAAGCAGTTAATGTTTTATCCTTCTCAAATTACCGCAACTATCAAAAAATTAATCCTTATTTAAACGATTTACATTTAAAAAATGACCAAAGTGTTATCTATATGGATAGCTTTACCAATATTTTAAGTGGTATGTCTCGTTATGAATCGAAACTGCAATTTGTTGAAGGAGAGAAGGCACAACTGCAACAAGTGCTGCCTAACTATCTAGGTAATTTTTTATTGCAATATTCCTTACCAACGATTGTCGTTTCCGATGCCCTTTATCAGAAAGTGACAAAAAATTCCATTCAGTATCAGATTAACGCCGTAAATGTTGACACGAAAAGCCGTGAAAAACTTTATGAAGCCGTAAATAAACAGATTGCCACAGAATGGCAAGCGCCAATTTTGTATAAGTATGAAAAAAATAACCAGCAGTTGAGTGGTTTTGCCAAACAAATGCCTAACGAAGAGGTAAAGAATACGCAAGATGATGTCACAGAAACTTGGCGGCTAAATATGAATGATCGCTACGCCTCTTTACGCTATGAACGAAAAATTAACGGCTTGACTTTATATGTCTCCATGTTTGTGGCAATTTTAGCGTTGTTTATTACGGGCAGTATTTTGATGTTACGACAACTGTTTTCAGCTGTAAGTGAGCGTCAAGATTACGTGACTTTAAAACGGATGGGTGTTTCTAGTAAAGCGATAACTAAGCAAATTTATCGACAGAATAGTTTGATTTTCTTTCCGCCGATGGTCATTGGGATTTTGCATACTACCTTTGCCATTTATTTGCTAAGCCAATTTATTAAGAGTCCAGGATATTTGTTAGTATATCTTTCTTGTGGAATCTTAATAATTGTTTATCTAATTTTTTATATTTTAACATCTGCCATTTATGCGCGGATGATTCGACACATCCATTTTTAAAAAACTGTAAAAGCCGTTGTGAAGCGGTTTTTACAGTTTCTTTATGCGAAAAAATTATGAGAGTTCCGTTTATGAAAATCATGAAAATTTAAGAAGTGACGAAATTGTTAGTTTTTTTATTAAATTGTAAGAAATTTCAATGGACTTTGCTGAAATATAGCATAAAATAATGGATAGCGATTAACCTTAGGAGGTGAATGATAATGAAAACAACTTTTCAGAAAATTCTCAATAACGAAAGTCTTAAATTCATCGGTAAAACGTTATTTTATTCTTTCATTGTCATTGCATTAATTTATCTTTATCATTACAAGAATATCAATGGAGGAACCTTCATTTATAACGAGTTTTAAGGAGGCGGCTATACATGGAAAAAGTAATTAATATGATTCAAACGATTGATGAATGGGCACGTAAAGAACCCCAACGTCCTGTTTATTTAACCGAAGAAAAAGTCTCTACGTATGGAGAGTTAAAAGAAAAGTCAGACAATCTAGCCGCTTATTTAGCTGAGCTGAAAACGGACAAGTCAGCGATTGTCGTATACGGAGAATTAGATTTTGAAATGATTGTGAGTTTTTTAGGCGCATCGAAAGCTGGTTTTAGCTATATCCCCATTGATGCACATACACCAAAAGAACGCATTGAACTAATTCTAAACGTAGCCAAACCAACCGCAGTGATTGCTGTGCATGAATGGCCTGAATTAGCCACCGAAGTGCCAGTAATTACGGCGGAAGAATTAACAGAAATGATGATGCATGCACCCCGATATGCGCCTGCGTTGACGCCTGTCACAGGAGCAAGTAATTACTATATCATTTTCACTTCAGGGACAACTGGCGTACCAAAGGGTGTGCAAATCAGCCATGATAATTTAGTTAGCTTTACGAATTGGTTGTTGCAAGATTTTGGTTTAGAAGAAGGGGCCCGATTTTTAGCACAGGCACCTTATTCGTTTGATTTATCGGTGATGTCTATTTATCCCGCATTGGCGTTAGGCGGCTCATTAACTCCGTTACCCAATGAAATCATTAACGATTTTAAACAATTATTTACGCGTTTGCCACAATTAACAATCGACGTCTGGGTTTCAACACCGTCCTTTATTGAATTGTGTCTAATGGAACCAAGCTTCGATGGTGAACATCTACCAGCACTGCGCACGTTTTTATTCTGTGGAGAAGAATTACCAAAACCAACGGCTGAGAAATTAGCCGCTCGTTTCCCAACTGCGCATATTTATAATACCTATGGGCCGACAGAAGCGACTGTAGCGATTAGTGCCATTGAAATCACTCAAGAAGTTTTAAAAAGTGTTCAACGTTTACCAATCGGGTATGTGAAAGAGGATACGCAAATTTATATTATGGAAGGCATGTCAAAATTACCTGCAGGTGAAATTGGTGAAATCGTCATTGCTGGACCAAGTGTTTCCAAAGGCTATCTAAATAATCCTGCGAAAACAGCTGAAGCTTTTTTCCAATTAGATGGCGTGCCAGCTTATCGCACAGGCGATGCTGGAAAGTTAGTCGATAACCTATTGCAGTATGAGGGACGCTTAGATTTTCAAATTAAATTGCATGGCTACCGCATTGAGTTAGAAGAAGTGGATCATCACTTAACGAATGTTTCCTACGTGAAACAAGCAGTCGTTGTGCCGAAATATCAAGGAAATAAAGTCCAACAATTAATTGCCTATGTCGTTCCGCAAGCACATGAATTTTCAAGTGATTTTCAATTAACTAAGGCAATTAAACAAGAATTAGCCACGTTGACAATGGACTATATGATTCCGCAAAAATTTGTATATGTTGAACAATTACCTTTGACAAGTAATGGCAAAATTGATCGGAAAGGGTTGATGAATGAGGTGAATGCCACATGATGAATTTTCCTCATATGATTCCCTATAATGCACCGTATTACTTTGTTCTGCTAATTGCGGCCTTGTTGCCGATGATTTTAACTTTAGCCATTAAAGGGACACGTTGGCCTTGGTATCAAACGCTCGTGACACTGGTCTTTCTATATATCAGTTTTGGTGGCGAATTTTGGCAACAAGGAGTCGCTCTGATTGTATATGTTATTTATCAGACGTTACTAACGTGGGGCTATGCGGCTTATCGAAAAAATAAAAATGCAGGTTGGGTCTTTTATCTGGCTGTCTTTTTAGCTATATTACCGCTTGTTTGGGTGAAAGTTTCTCCCTTCATGACAGGCAAAACAACCTTACTTGGCTTTTTAGGGATTTCTTATTTAACCTTTAAAGCGGTCCAAGTGGTCATGGATTTACGGGATGGTGTAATGAAAGAATATCATCCGTTCCGTTACATTCAGTTTCTCTTGTTTTTCCCGACTATTTCTTCAGGACCTATCGATCGTTATCGGCGCTTTGAAAAAGATTTGAAAAACCCGCCGAGTGCGGAGAAATATTTAGACTTTTTAGAAAAAGGAATTTTTTATTTATTTCTAGGATTTTTATATAAGTTTATTATCAGTCATTATCTTGGTGGTGTCTTTTTACCACATGTGGAAAAAATGGCCTTGGCACAAGGTGGTTTATCCTGGTGGACAGTCGGCTATATGTATAATTACAGTTTGTATCTATTCTTTGATTTCGCAGGCTATAGTTTACTGGCCGTTGGCACAAGTTATTTAATGGGCTATGATACACCAATGAACTTTAACAAACCGTTCCTAAGTTGGAATATTAAAGAATTCTGGAATCGTTGGCACATGACCTTATCTTTTTGGTTCCGTGATTACATTTACATGCGCTTAATGTTTTTCTTAATGAAAAAGAAAGTCTTTAAAAGTCGGATTGTGACTTCTAATATTGGTTACTTTGCGTTGTTCTTAATCATGGGCATTTGGCATGGATTAACGTGGTTCTACATCGCTTATGGGCTCTACCATGCAACACTAATTTGTGTAACAGATGCTTGGCTACGTTTTAAGAAAAAACATAAAGACAAGATACCATCAAACAAATTTACACATGCATTTGCAGTCTTTTTAACTTTCCAAGCGGTTTGTGTCAGCTTCCTGATTTTCTCAGGATTTTTAGACAAACTATGGTTTAAATAAATAAAAATATAAAGGGGCAATTTACAATGAACATTCAAGAAACAGTATTAAACATTTTAGAAGATATTACAGGAACAGACGAAGTTGTGAACAATCAAGACATTAAATTATTTGAAGAAGGATTATTGGACTCTTTAGCGACGGTTCAATTATTAGTAGAAATTGAAGGACAATTAGGAATCCAAGTTCCTGTATCAGACTTTGACCGTGAAGTATGGGGAACACCAAAACAAATCATTCAACAAGTGGAAGCTTTACAATAATGTCTAGAAATAAACGACTAATCAGAATCTTAGGTCCAGTGCTTTGTTCAGCGGTCTTGGTTGCAGTGTTCTTTTTTGCACCGTTCAGAATCAATTTAACTTCCGAAAAAACGTTGAAGGAAGCATCAACGTCAATGGCACCGAACGTTTTAAAAGGCAATGTGATTAAAAACAAAGCAGTGGCTTCTGGTAAATATGTTCCTTTTTTTGGCTCTTCTGAATTAAGTCGATTTAGTGCTTTCCACCCTAGTGTGCTCTCTGAAAAGTATCAACGGAACTACCGACCGTTTTTACTAGGAGAAGCGGGCACACAGTCATTAACTCAAGCAATGGTCATTCATTCGATGGGCGATGCGATTGCCAATAAGAAAGCGGTCTTTATTTTATCTCCGCAATGGTTTGTCAAAAAGGGTGTACCTAATGATAGTTTTGGTGCACACTATTCACAATTACAAACCTATCAATGGTTAGCTAATTTAACCGAATTAACCAGCGGTGACCAATATCTAGCACAACGTTTGACCAAATTTCCAGTTGTTCAAAAAGACAAAGTCTTAATGGAAACTTTGGCAAATCTGCAGGCAGGGCAACTTCCCCAACGCTCTCAACGAGATTATTTTATAATGAATCTCCGTTTCTTGAATCGTGAAGATGAATTGTTTAGCCAAATTGGCATGGTTAGCAGAGAACCAATTGTTGAAAAAGATATGAAACAATTACCTGCTACTTATAATTTTAATGAATTAGATCAGCTAGCTGGAAAAATTGCGGCAAAAGCCATTAATAATAATAAATTTGAAATTAGTAACGGTTTTTATCGCCAACGGATTAAACCAGTTTTACCGAAATTAGCTCATTCACAAAAGAAATGGGATTATCGTTTTTCTCCAGAATATGGTGATTTCCAAGCTGCGTTAGAACAGTTAGCAGAAAAAAATGTCGATGTTTTATTTGTAATCCCACCTGTTAACAAACGTTGGTCGGACTATACGGGCTTGTCACAAGATATGTTGCAACAAGTAGCACGCAAGCTGAAATATCAACTTCAAGAGCAAGGGTTTACTAACATTGCTGACTTCTCAACATGTAGTAATGAACGTTACTTTATGGCGGACACGATTCATTTAGGTTGGCGTGGTTGGCTCGCTGTTGATCGTCAAGTAGATGAATTTATGAAACAACCTGCGCCTAAAAAGTTAGCGTATCAAATTGATGATCGTTTTTATCAGACAGATTGGCAACAACAAAATCCATTGGTCTTACCTCAATTTTAAGAAGGCAAGATGGATCAAGTACCAATTATCTGAAGCGGACTAGAAGCGCTTCGTAACAATGAAAATAGCCTGTACCTGCCGTTGAATAACGAGCGTGCAGGCTGTTTTTTCGTTTATTTTTAGTGGAGAACGTTGCTCAATTTATTTTTTGTAAGTATTTTTTTAGTTCGTGGTATAATGGATAAAATTGGTTTTTGAGGGGAGTTATTTTTATGGATGCAAAAGAAGAAAAAATGTTAATTGATTTAACAAGTGCTAAAGGGATTGCTGGGAATGAAGACGAAGTACGTTCGTTATTTAAAAAGTATGCAGCACCGTATGTGGATAAATTTTTATATGATGGCCTTGGCAGTATTATTGCAAAAAATGTTGGTGATAAAGAAGGACCAAAAGTCTACATTTCTGGGCATATGGATGAAGTCGGTTTCATGGTTACCCAAATCACAGAAAAAGGCTTTTTAAAATTTCAAACCGTTGGTGGTTGGTGGGGACAAGTGATGTTGGCCCAACAAGTTCAGATTAAAACCACGACTGGTAAGGTTTACCATGGTGTCATTGGGTCTAAACCACCGCATGTGTTAACAGCGGAAGTTCGTAACAAACCCTATGAGATTGCAGATATGTTTATTGATATTGGTGCAAGTAGCGATCAACAAGTTGCAGAATGGGGGATTCATCCAGGAGATATGGTGACACCATATATTGACTATCGTCGCATGAATGATACAAAATTTTTATTGGCAAAAGCGTGGGATAACCGAATTGGTACGGCCGTTTCATTAAAAGTTTTAGAAAATTTAGCGACAGAAGGGCACCCCAATATTTTATTTGCAGGCAGTGATGTGCAAGAAGAAGTCGGGCTACGCGGTGCGCAAACAAGTACGCATCTTGTGAATCCAGACATAGCGTTTGCTTTAGACACAGGAACAGCTGGTGACACACCAGGAATGACACCTAAAGAAGCCGACTCTGTTTTAGGTGAAGGGCCACAAATTTTGATTTATGATGCATCAATGATTCCGCATAAAAAATTACGTGATTTTGTTATTCAAGTGGCGGAAGAAAATAACATTCCCTTCCAATATACAGTGATTACAGGGGGAGGTACGGATGCTGGCCGCATGCATTTAACGCGCAATGGGATTCCATCATTAGCCATCACGGTGCCTGTTAGATATCTGCATTCACATACCTCAGTTATTCATGAAGATGATTATTTCAACACAGTCAAATTAGTCACAGAAGTGGTGAAACGTCTAGATAAAGAAACAGTCGCTAAATTGACTAGTTATTAGTTTCAGAAAGGATGGAATGAATGAAAAGTTTAGTAACAAATTCGCAACATCGTGCCAATGCTCGCAGAGCCCTTGATGGGCAATGGGGGATCATGGCTTGGTTAACTTTCTTAGGAGTGGTTTTACAGAGCTTCTTAACATCGATTGTGCAAAATTTATTTTCTGGTGAAAATCAAGTTTTTCAAAGTAGTTTTGCCGCAGTATTACTGCAAATTTTTGTTTTATTCGCGTTAAGTTATGCGCTATATTACGCAGCCTTGAAGGTGTTGCGTGGTGAAAAGGTGCGGGTCAATATTTTAATGAGTGTTTTTCAAGGAAAATATTATGGTCCGCTATTTGTGGTCAACCTACTTCAAAAAGTACTTGAACGTGTAATTGGTTTGTTATTTTTGTTACCAATTTTATTTGGGGCAGGGACAACCTTGTATTTCAAATTGATGTTTAATACAGTTACACCAGAGGAAATCCAAGCCTTTTTCTTAAATGATTTTTCCTTTTTCCTAGCGTTTGGCGTCGCCTCTATCTTAATCTTTTTAATTGGTTTATTTGTGAGTGGCGTTTTTCAATTTGCTGTGTGGCTACGTTTTGATAATCCAGAACTGCCAATTATGATGGCGTTGAAACAGGCGTTATATTTAATGAAAAATCGTTTTTGGCAATATTTATGTTTACAATTTTCTTTTATTGGTTGGTATATTGTGGGCTTTTTAGCTATTGGTATCGGTCTATTATGGGTGATTCCTTATAACTATGTAGCGTTAGCTAGTTTTTATCAAACTGCCTTAGAAGAAAAAGGTTTAGCCGAAGAATAAAAAAGAAGCTTGAATCCTTCGTTATCTCGACAAAGGGTTCAGGTTTTTTCTTTGGTCTTTTTGTGAAAATTTAAGCGTTTTAACCTCGTTTTTCCGTTATTTTATGGTAACATGGAAGTATCGTATTGAAGGAGGTTGTCCACACATGAAATTGACTGTCTTAGGCTGTTTAGGTGCTTATCCATACAAAGGAGAAGGAACGAGTTCCTATTTGTTAGAATCTGAAGGCTTTCATTTGCTTATTGATGCAGGCAGTACGACATTAGTGCGTTTAGAAAACTATCTAGATCCATTGAAATTAGATGCTGTCATTCTGTCGCATTACCATCATGACCATATCGCAGATTTAGGCGTTTTACAATATTATCGTCAGCTTTATCCAACGCTGGAACCGACGCCTATTTTGCCAATATATGGCCATACACAAGATCAAATGCATTTCAAAGAACTAACGCTTCCTAACGTTTCCGAAGGGAAAGAGTATTTTGAAGCAGAAGAGTTGGCAGTAGGACCATTTTTAATTACTTTCATGGAAACGATTCATCCTGTCACTTGTTACGCGATGCGGATTGTTGAAAAAGCGACTGGCAAAGTCTTTGTCTTTACAGGAGACTCTGGTTACTTAGCAAGTTTTGAAGACTTTGCAAAAGACGCCGATTTATTCTTAGCGGATACGTACTTATTTGAAGGTAATGAACGACATCATGCACATTTTACGTCAAGAGAAGCAGGTGAAATTGCCAAAGCAGCACAAGTCAAACAATTGATGTTGACCCATTTACCACAGCATGGGTCATTGGAACAACTACGGGAAGAAGCGCAAAACTATGCTGGAACGGAAATTCCAGTGACATTAGCCCAACCAGATTTAACAGTTGAGATTTAAAAAAGTAACTATACCAAGGGAGAGAACCGATTGTGATTTTTGTACCGAATGAAAATAATGACCCACGAGTGAACTTAGCAATTGAAACATATTTGTTAACAGAAATGCCTTTAGATGAGCCCATTCTTTTATTTTACATTAACGAGCCGTCAATCATTATTGGCCGTAACCAAAATACAATTGAAGAAATTAACAAAGAATATGTAGATGAGCACGGCATTCATGTTGTTCGTCGCTTAAGTGGCGGCGGCGCCGTTTATCATGATCATGGTAATTTGAATTTTAGTTTTATTATGCCAGATGACGGCAACTCTTTCCGTGATTTCGCAAAAGTTACCCAACCAATTATCCAAGCATTGCACGACTTAGGCGTTGAAGGTGCCGAATTAAAAGGGCGCAATGACCTAGTGATTAATGATATGAAGTTTTCAGGAAATGCGATGTACGCTACCAACGGCCGCATGTTTGCACATGGAACCTTAATGTTTGATAGTGATATTGATGAAGTTGTAAATACATTGAAAGTACGGAAAGATAAAATCGAATCTAAAGGTATCAAGTCTGTTCGTTCACGGGTAACAAACATTAAACCATTTTTATCTGAAGATAAACAAGAGATGACAACGGAAGAATTCCGCCAAGAAATTCTTTTGAAAATTTTCGGCGTAGATTCGATCGACCAAGTTAAAACGTATGAATTAACTGATCAAGACTGGGCGGCTATTAACAAAATTTCAGAGCAATACTATCGCAATTGGGATTGGAATTATGGTAAATCACCTGCATTTAACTTAGAACGTCGCCATCGTTTTCCAATTGGTTCAATTGAAATGAAAATGAATGTGGCGGATGGTGCCATTCAAGAAATTAAAATCTTTGGGGACTTCTTTGGGCTTGGTGAAATTAAAGATGTTGAAGATATTTTAACCGGCGTGAAATATGATAAAGCTTCTTTAGAAGAAGCCATTGATCAAATTGACGTTAAAAAATACTTTGGCAATATCGAAAAAGAAGATTTGCATGGGTTAATTTATTAAAAAAAAAGACAGCCGTTTCAAACGGTTGTCTTTTTTCTAGCTAAAAAATAATGTTTAGCTTTTAGAAAGGTAGTGCTATGTGCAAAATCGTCGAAACGATTTTTATCAGGGAACTATCAAATAGCTCGCCTGCATATGTACTTGAACCAAGTCAAGTCCGGGAATTTGGTTATGTGCTTCACTATAAATCACTATCTGTAAAGAGTATACAAGATTTCCTTTCTTTTGTGATATCAAATTTTTACAGACAAAGTAGTAAAATTTGACGTTTCTTATTTTAGCAAGGTTATAGGCTTGTTTTGGGGCTTGAATTAGCAAGAATTAATAGTGATTTAAGGGAAAATATTAACATATGTAGAAGTATTTTTATAAGAAATAACGAGAAAAAATCAATAGGTATGTTCTTGAGGGCTACTTTTTGACGTTTTCTAATTAAAACTTAATAAAAAATAGCAGAAACAAAGAAAAAATGTGCTTACAAGAAGTAATCCGCACTTAGCTAGGAAGTTAAGAATGTGCATGTTATTTTCAAACAAATAATAAGAATCCTATTTCAATCCTTTACAGAGGAACAAGGACTTCGTATAATAAAGGGACGAAAAGGAGCGAAAGTGATGAGAAACGAAATGATGCATCGACCAGTCGTTAAACCAGAATTGGTTGAGTATATGCGTACAAAACAAAAGAAACTTCCCGGAGAATTAGGTGCAGTGGAGGCGGAAGCCAATGAAGCAGGGGTGCCGATTATTCCGCACGAAACAGTAGTTTTTCTACAATTTTTGCTAGGACAACTAAAGCCCAAAAATATTTTAGAAATCGGGGCAGCAATTGGTTTTTCTTCAAGCTTGATGGCCCAATTTGTTGGTGAAGATGGTCACGTGACCACGATTGATCGTTTTGACGTAATGATAAAAAAAGCGAAGAAAACCTACCAACGCCTAGACTTAGAAGAAAAGGTCACTCTTTTAGAAGGTCAAGCAGCTGAGATTCTACCAACGTTGGAAGGACCTTATGACTTTATTTTTATGGATAGTGCCAAATCAAAATACATTGAATTTTTACCTGAATGTTTACGGTTGCTACCAGTTGGCGGCGTTTTGATGGTGGATGATGTATTTCAAGCTGGGACAATTTTAGACCCTGCTGAGGAAGTACCGAAAAAAAATCGAGCGATTCATCGTAAATTAAACCAATTTTTAGATGTAGTCATGGCGCACCCTGATTTAACTTCTACTTTAGTTCCTCTTGGTGATGGAGTTATTTTAATTACCAAAGAGAAAGAAACGATTATTTTAGATAGTTAAAGAATGTCTTCACAAAAAGAAAGCGAATCATTAAAAAGCAAGTTCTTTTAATGGTTCGCTTTCTTTTTTATGTTATTTAAAAAGTTATCTTGCTATTTCTAATTGAGAATGATAATCATAAAATTCTCAATAGGACAGTATTATACGTTAATAGAACCTTGTTTGTTTATAATTATTCTATTGACGGAATAATTATAAACTGTTATCCTTAAAGAGTAAAAAAACAGAGGAGGAACGACAATGAATTTAATTAATCAAAAACTTTTTGACTTTGAATGTGATGCCTATCACGATGGGGAATTTACACGAGTATCAACAGAAGATATTTTAGGAAAATGGAGTATTTTCTTCTTTTATCCAGCTGATTTTTCTTTCGTGTGTCCTACGGAATTAGGGGATATGCAAGAGCATTATGCGCATTTACAGGAATTAAATTGTGAGGTTTACTCTGTTTCAGAAGATAGTCATTATGTGCATAAAGCATGGGCTGACGCTACAGAAACGATTGGAAAAATTAAATATCCAATGTTAGCCGATCCCAACGGTCAACTTGCTCGTTTCTTTGGCGTTTTAGATGAAGCTTCTGGAATGGCTTACCGTGCTTCATTTATTGTGAGTCCAGAAGGTGAGATCAAATCTTATGAAATCAACGACATGGGTATTGGTCGTAATGCTGAAGAACTTGTTCGTAAATTAGAAGCTTCTCAATTTGTAGCAGAACATGGTGATAAAGTTTGTCCAGCCAATTGGCAACCAGGAGAAGAAACAATTGCGCCAAGCTTAGATTTAGTTGGTAAAATTTAAATTCGCTTTGTAAATAGAGGTCAAAGAGTTGGATAAAACAGAGAAAATGTTTTGTTCAGCTCTTTTTCTGAAACACAGAAGAAAGAGGAGAAGCAAGTGACAGAAGAAATCTACGATTTGATTATTATTGGTGGCGGCTCAGCTGCTTTATCTGCAGGTATCTATGCAGGTCGCGCAATGATGGATACCTTAATTATTGAAAAAGACAAAATTGGTGGACAAGTAACGACGACTTCTGAAATTGTGAACTATCCAGCGATTCGTCACACAACAGGTCCAGAACTAATGGAAGAAATGCGCATTCAAGCACAAGACTTCGGTGTAGCTTTTACAAACGACGAGATTATTGATGTTGATTTTAGTCAAACGATAAAAACTGTTCAATCGGCGAGTCAAACCTACCAAGCATATGCAGTATTGATTGCGACAGGGGCCTCTGCTCGTAAAATTGGTTTCCCTGGTGAAAGTGAATTTACAGGACGCGGCGTGGCCTATTGTTCTACTTGTGATGGGGAGTTTTTCCAAGGCTTAGATATTTTTGTGATTGGTGGCGGTTATGCAGCAGCGGAAGAGGCCGTTTATTTGACACGTTACGGTAAATCAGTAACGATGATTATCCGAGAACCTGATTTTACATGTGCAAAATTAACTGCGGAGGCGGCTAAAAATCACCCGAAAATTAAGATTGTTTATAACACAGAAGTGAAAGAAATTACGGGAGATGATTTTGTCCGAAAAGCTGTGTTTGTCAATAACCAGACGGGAGAAGAAACGGTTTATGAAGCGCCAAAAGACAGTACATTTGGTCTGTTTGTTTTTGCTGGAAATAAACCAAGTACAGAAATTTTTGAAGGAAAAATTGCCTTAGACCGTGGGTATGTGCCAACAACTGAAAATATGGAAACCAATATTCCCGGAGTTTATGCAGCAGGAGATTTACGAATAAAAGAATTACGTCAAATTGTGACGGCGGTTGCAGACGGTGCAATTGCCGCCACTCATGCGCAACGTTACGTGACAGAACAAAAAACACAGGCGGGCCAATCGATTGTAACGAAGCGAATGACTGAACGATTAGCTAATCAATCTGCCCCTGAAACAAGCAGTCAGCAACCAAAAGAAAAACAGCCAGCGAAAGTTACTGGTAAGCATCAGTGGTTCCCAGAAAGTATGCGCCAACAATTAAGCGGTATTTTCGCTAAACTAACAAAAAAAGTGACATTGCTTCAGTTTTTGGATGCAAGTGATGAAAAATCATTGGAACTTCAGTCATTCTTAACAGAATTTGTAAGTCTGGATCAGAAGATCACTTTAGAAACGATTTTGAAAGATACTGAGCCAGCCAAAGAATTGCTGTATGGGATTGAAAAAATGCCTAGCGTTGTGCTCTTAGATGCGGCAGGAAACTATACAGGAATTAAATTTAGTGGTATTCCTAGTGGCCATGAAGTAAACTCGTTGGTTTTGGCAGTTTATAATGTCGGCAGCGAGGGACAGCCGTTAGAAGCAAGTCTGCAAAAGAACATACTTGCATTGCCAAAAAGAAAAATAGAAATCTTTGTTTCACTAACATGTCATTTCTGTCCCGATGTCGTGGCCGCTTGCCAACGGATTGCATCAATTAATCCTCATGTTGAAGCAGAAATGGTGGACATTAGTCTATTTCCAGAGTTGAAAAAAGAAAAGAAAATTATGAGCGTTCCAGCAATGCTGATTGATGGCGAACAAATGATTTTTGGTTCAAAAACAATGACAGAAATTATTGAAGCTTTGGCTTAAAAGAGGCGGAAAAAGTAATTAGCCTAAAGACCTAAGTCATTCAAAAAAGTGAGAAATACGTCGAGATGATGTATTTCTCACTTTTTTCGCATAGTTAGTCAAGTACCTTTTTTGATTAAGCGATTGAGTTTCCTAAAAAGAATTAAAAAGACACAACAGCAAATGAACAACAGGCTTCCTGTTAGTGGTAAAAAGACATCTTGCATGTAGCTATCGATATGCATTAAACCAGGTACCTCGCTGAAAAAATCATGGATAAACTGTTGAATGAGCTTATTAGCTAGAAAAGCAGCTAAAGGCAAAACAAAAATCAAATAATAGAGGGGTTGTAAGGCATAGCTAATTAAAATTTGTAATTTTGTCGTACCTAAAAGAACTAAGATCAGTAAGTCGTTTTTTTGCTCTAAAAAAGTTAGGAAGAAAGTTCGGCAAATATAACTAATCAGGAAGAAAAAGAGTGTTCCAGCGCTGATTCCAGCCAAACCTCTGAAAATTTTCAAGGGAGGAATCACTGCATAATTATCAAGAAGAATCATTTGTGAAAGCCATCGAGAAAACAACAAAGTCAATAATAGAGCAGAAAAAGTCAGAAAACTAATAATAAAGATAAGAATCAACGTACTAAATTGGTTTTTTGAGCGCCACGCATTTTTGAGAGAGTCTGTGAATAAGTAAAGAATCGAATACATCATCGCGTCCTTTCTGAAAAATTTTTGTTTTAGCGGAAAAGTTATGTAAAAGAAAAGACGTTATCTCCTGCCAACTAGCCACTGAAAGAGATAACGCCTTCGCTGGAAACAAGAACTGGATTATTTCACCAATACTAATTTTTTTAAAGGTTCAACCCCAAATCGTTGTTCTTGCTGTAAAAGAATTTCGGCACAAGCTCGGCTATCTTCTAAAGCATCATGATGATTATTTAAAGTGATATTGAGGTTTTCACAAACGGTATTTAATTTATGATTAGGAAATTCAGGAAACAGTTTGCGACTCGTTTTGACTGTACATAAAGAAAGGTAATTAGGTTGTTCTAAGCCATAGTAATCTAAACAGCCAGCCAAAACACTACAATCGAAACTTGCATTGTGAGCGACCACTAACCGATTTGGTTGAAAACAATGCTGAATTTGTTGCCATACTTCAGGGAATTTGGGCGCATTGACAACATCTGATTCATGAATGCCGTGAATTTGCGTATTTCGCCAGAAAAAAGGTGTTTCTGGTTTGATTAACGTGTAAAATTCATCCACAATCCGACTATTTTCTACTTTAACAATTGCAATGGAACAGGCACTATGTTTATCATAACTAGCTGTTTCAAAGTCAAAAGCGTAAAAGTTCATTAAAAAAACTCCTTTCAACGCGTTGAGTAACACTTAAAAATCAAGTACAACTTCCACTGGACAATGATCACTACCAAGAATATCTGTATGGATTTTAGCACTGACTAAACGTTCATTCAAGGATTCTGACACAACGAAATAGTCAATCCGCCAACCTGCGTTATTTTTTCGTGCGTTAAAGCGATAACTCCACCATGAGTAGATGCCTTCAGCTTCTGGATAAAAATAACGGAATGTATCAGTGAAGCCACTGTCTAATAACTCAGTAAATTTTTGCCGTTCTTCAGGCGTGAATCCCGCATTTTTTTGATTGGTTTTCCAATTTTTTAAATCAATCTTTTGATGAGCTACGTTTAAATCACCGCAAAGAATTACGGGTTTTTCTTGATTTAATTCGTTTAAATAGGCACGAAAAGCATCTTCCCATGTCATTCGATAAGCTAAACGCTTTAGTTCAGCTTGTGAGTTTGGTGTGTAGCAAGTGACCATGAAAAATTCTGGATATTCTAAAGTGATCACGCGGCCTTCTTGATCGTGAGCCTCGATACCTAAGCCATAGCGAACACTTAACGCTTCTTCTTTAGCGAAAATTGCTGTGCCAGAATAGCCTTTTTTTTCGGCATAATTCCAATACTGATGATAGCCAGGAAGTTCTAAATCAATTTGCCCAGCTTGTAATTTTGTTTCTTGTAAACAGAAAAAATCTGCATCTAATTCATTAAAAACATCCATAAAATTCTTTTTAACAACCGCTCGTAAGCCGTTGACATTCCAAGAAATACATTTCATTGTTGAAACTCCTTTCAAATAAGAAACGCTTTTGCTCGTTTCAGTGCAAACCAGAACCAAAGAAAAGGTCGCTTGGTGCTTTCTTCTATTCTAATACTTTTTAAAGAAGTTTTAAATACTTGAAAAGAAAAAGAGAAAATGACTGATTTTTGGAAAGAAGTAGTCTATGATAAAATAGTAAAAAAAGCAGAAATGAGGACAAACGAATGAAAATTGGAGTCATTGGTTTAGGAAATATTGCACAAAAAGCGTATTTGCCAACTTATAGTGAATCCCGCCATTTGGCAGAGTTTGTGTTAGCAACTAGAAACCCAGAAACACGACAAAAAATCGCTGATCAGTATGGCTTTACAGAAACCGTTGGGACCATAGAAGAATTGATTGAAGCAAAGATTGATGCTTGCTTTGTCCATGTAGCCACAAAAGTGCATGGTGCAGTCGTTCGCCAATTATTACAGGCTGGTATTCACGTCTTTGTGGACAAACCTTTAAGTGAAGAGCTTGCTGAAGTCAAAGAATTACAAGCGTTGGCAGTAGCAAAAAATCTGCGCCTGATGGTTGGTTTCAATCGTCGTTTTGCCCCTTATACGGAAGTATTGAAAAATATTCCTGAAAAACAAACAATTTTTATTAAAAAGAACCGCATCAATACAACGAGAGAAACAAGTTTTATGATGTATGATTTATTTTTACATGTCGTTGATACCGCAGTTTATTTAGCGGAAGGACCGCTCCACGTGGTGCAGTCAAAATTAGTTGAAGAAAACGGTCATTTAAAACGAGCAATTTTACAATTAGAAACCGAACAGACAACGATTGTTTGTTCCATGGATTTACACTCTGGGGCCAATACAGAAACTTTTGAAGTCACCAGCCCCACAGGTACTTATCGCTTGGAAAATTTAACGCATTTGACCATCCAAACAGAAGAAGAATACCAAGTAAAAGAGATGGGAGATTGGACGCCAACATTGGAAAAAAGAGGTTTTTACCAAATGGTTACTGCTTTCATTCAGGCCATTCAAAAACCGCAAGAGCAAGAGTTAAAGCAAGAAAAAGTCTATGAAAGTCATGCGTTATGTGAAGAAATGCTACGCCAACAACAACGGCATGTTCTTTAAAGAGGACTAGCAACTTTCTTTCTATCATGCTAGAATAAGACAGATATTTTGAAAAGAAAGGACTAACTTTCGTGAACACTAAAGCTATGTTAGAAACATTAAACGAAATTACTTTATTAGTAGATGAACCATTAAAAAACGTAACCTTTACCAAAACAGGCGGCCCAGCTGATGTGTTGGCCTTACCCAAAACAAAAAAAGAAGTCGAAGAGATTGTGGCGTATTGCCGAGAACAAGGACTTTCATGGTTAGTATTAGGCAATGCTAGCAACTTGATTGTTCGTGATGGCGGTATTCGCGATGTCGTGATTATGCTAACAGAAATGAAAGAAATCAAAGTAGCCGGTACCACCATGATTGTGGATGCTGGTGCCAAGCTGATTGATACAACCTACGAAGCCTTAGCAGCTGATTTAACTGGTTTTGAATTTGCTTGTGGCATTCCAGGAAGTGTCGGCGGTGCTGTTTATATGAATGCTGGAGCATATGGCGGGGAAATTAAAGATGTTTTCCAGTCTGCAGAAGTGCTGTTGGCAGATGGAACTATCCAAACAATGACGAAAGAAGACCTGAATTTCCGTTATCGTCATAGTGAAATTCAAGAATTACATTGCATTGTCTTGCAAGCAACGTTTGCTTTAGAAAAAGGAAACCATGCAGAAATTAAAGCCCAAATGGATGAATTAACGGAACTTCGTGAACTGAAGCAACCGCTAGAGTATCCCTCTTGTGGCAGTGTCTTTAAACGCCCTGTTGGTCATTTTACAGGGAAATTAATCCAAGACGCTGGCTTACAAGGCTTAAAATGGGGCGGTGCTCAAATTTCCGAAAAGCATGCTGGATTTATTGTTAACATCGATCATGCAACCGCAACAGATTATGTGGAATTAATTGCACATATCCAAGAAGTGATTAAAGAAAAATTTGATGTTGAATTACAAACGGAAGTTCGAATTATTGGTGAAGAAGTCTAAAAAATAAGCTAGGGAGGTAAGTCATTTTGACTTGCCTCCCTAGCTTTAAATCCTAAGATAAAGGTCGTAAATTTTACTCGTCTTCTAAATTTTCCAATTCTACAACTTTAAAGTTTTTCCGCTCTAAATGTTCTACAATGGCTGTACACGTTTCGGCAGTTGTGCCGGCTGGTAAAGTAATAAGTGTGCGACGAACAAATTCTTCACTATCGACATCCAATGTAATACAGCTGGCGATGCTGCTATATTTGGCAATGATTTTTGAAATGGCTGCTAAGTCGCCTTGTTGACCAACTGAAGCAATTGTTAAAACGTAGCTCCCTTGTTTTACATTCCAAGATTGCGCTAAAATATTTAATAAGGTGCTGTGTGTTAAAATACCATAAAAATAATTATTTTCATCTAGAACAGCAATGTAAGGTAGTTCTTTAATAGTAAAAAATACCTTGAAAAATGAAGTGTTGACATAAATAAATTTTGTGGCATTTTTTAACAAATAGGTAACAGGTAAACTCATATCGCCACCGTTTGCTTTGTGGCGGTAAATATGCATTTTATAGATATTTCCTCGGAAAATTTTTCCAGATTCGTCTAAAATTGGGACACAACGGTAACCTGAGTCTTCTAAAATAGAAAGAGCTTCTTCTAGAGTACAAGATTCATTGACGGTTGTTAAATTATCTTTTTTAATAACTACAGATTTTAATAACATAAACAGGCCTCCTAAGGGTTCATTTTTAATAAATTTATCATATCATAACTTAGCAGAAAACAATAGCTGAGACCTCAGAATAAAAGCAATTTTGTTAAAATAAATAGAAAATAAAGAAAAATCAGATATTTTATAAAAGAAATCAAGCACGTATTCGCGATAATGGTAAAAAATTACGTAAGAATCGGCACAGCGCTTCTTTAAAAAGTAAATTAAACTTTGACAACTTTTTCGAATAATGGTACTGTTAAGAAGTAAATTTGTGAATAGAGGAGGTCGAAGAACATGGCAACAAAGAAAGCAGCTCTTGCTTGTTCCGTTTGTGGCTCTCGCAACTATTCTAAATCCGTTAGTGAAGGTAAACGTGGCGAACGCTTAGAAATCAATAAATTCTGTAAATATTGTAATCAATACACGTTACATAAAGAAACGAAATAGATTTAGAGGAGGGTATCAACATGAAATTTTTCCGCAGCGTTGCTGATGAGATGAAGCAAGTAACTTGGCCAACAAAAAAACAATTGCGTAAAGATACATTAGTTGTAATTGAAACATCTATTTTATTTGCAGCATTGTTCTTTATCATGGATACTGTTATCCAAACGGCATTTGGCTGGATTTTAAAATAATTAATTCTAGTATTTCCCGACGAGGGGTGCTATAATAGTATTCGAGAAAAAGCTTCGGGAAACTGAGCTTTTTTTATTTGCTCGAAAAAAATAAACTAAAACATTTAAAGGAGCCGAATCAGTAATGGAAACTTTTGAAAGAAATTGGTACGTATTGCACACCTATTCAGGCTATGAAAATAAAGTAAAAGCAAACATTGAATCACGTGCACAAAGCATGGGGATGGGCGATTATATTTTTCGTGTCGTTGTACCAGAAGAAACAGAAAAAGAAGTCAAAAATGGTAAAGAAAAAGAAATCGTTCATAAAACTTTCCCTGGTTATGTGTTAGTGGAAATGATTATGACCGATGATTCTTGGTATATTGTTCGTAACACGCCAGGCGTAACTGGTTTTGTAGGCTCACATGGTGCTGGTAGTAAACCCGCTCCTTTATTACAAGAAGAAATTAACCACATTTTACGTTCAATTGGCATGAGCACCCGTCAATCAGACTTAGAAGTAGCGCTAGGCGATACAGTGAAAATTATCGAAGGTGCCTTTTCTGGTCTTGAAGGTGTTGTGACAGAAATCGATGAAGAAAAACAAAAATTAAAAGTAAACATCGATATGTTTGGTCGTGAAACAAGTACAGAATTAGACTTTGAACAAGTCGATAACATTGGTTAATAAACAAGCTGACAAACTATTGTTCAGCTGATTGATACAGATTGTAGGGTCTGGAAAAGCAGTCAACTGACTTCTTTTCCAAGCCCTTTTTTAGTTCATCGCAGAAAGGAATGAAAAAAATGAAACATGCCCAAAAATATCGTTATTTTTCTTTGCTAATGGGTCTTGTTCTATTATTAAGTGCTTGCCAAATTGGGGCAACTACGAAGGATGACAACCAAGCCGCCACAAAAGAAGCAACTGTTGAGTTAAACCGCACAACAACACCAACGCTTTTTTTTCATGGTTACGCAGGAACTAAAAATTCGTTTGGCTCGTTACTGCATCGCTTGGAGAAACAAGGTGCCACAACTCAAGAATTAGTGCTACTCGTTAAACCTGATGGGACCGTGGTTAAAGAGCGAGGAGCTTTAAGTGGCAAAGCGACGAATCCCAGTGTTCAAGTTCTATTTGAAGATAATAAAAACAATGAATGGAATCAAACAGAATGGATAAAAAACACATTACTCTATTTACAAAAAAATTATCAAGTGAACAAAGCCAATATTGTCGGGCACTCTATGGGTGGTGTTAGTGGTTTACGTTATTTAGGAACCTATGGGCAAGACGCATCGTTACCTAAAATTGAAAAATTCGTCAGCATTGGAGCACCTTTCAATGATTTTATTGATACGAGTCAACAGCAAACCATCGAAACGGAACTAGAAAACGGCCCCACAGAAAAAAGTAGCCGCTATTTGGATTATCAAGAGATGATCAATGTTGTTCCAGAAAAACTGCCCATTTTATTAATTGGTGGTCAATTAAGTCCAACAGATTTAAGTGATGGAACGGTGCCGTTATCTAGTGCCTTAGCAGTCAACGCCTTGCTAAGACAGCGAGGAACTCAAGTCACTAGCCAGATTATTAAAGGAGAAAATGCACAACATAGTCAATTACATGAAAATCCTGAAGTAGATCAATTGCTAATCGAATTTCTATGGCCGAGTAAAAAATAGCAAAAAGGCACATGTTCCATAAAAAATGGAACATGTGCCTTTTTCTATACTTTGGCTAGCGAAATAGCTTTTTTCAGCTATAATAAATAAAATTATTTATTTTTAGGAGATATTGGAATGGAATCCTCATGATTTAAATAAGCACAAATCAAGGCTTCAAAGGTGATTAATGTTTGGCCAAAAAACATTTGTGGCTGAGCGACACTTGTTGAAAACGGGCTGTAAGAGTCAGTTGAAAAAACGAGATCTGCCAGTCGACCAAGAGTTGAATTTTTGGCGCCAACAAAAGAAATGATAGGATGTTTTTTCTCTTTCGCAAGCAGAGCTGTTTCTTTTAGGTATTTTTCTTCACCAGAATGTGAAAGAATGATAAAAAGAAAATTCTGATTATTTTGACTATTTATCGAATGAGTATAGGCTGTTGTGATACTGGGGATGCCATGAAAATTGAAAACTTCACTAATGTAAGCCGCCAAATGTCGTGAAAAGTCATGACCTAAAATAACAAATAAATGACTTTTGTGTTTGGCAAGCAGTTGACAAAACTCGTTGGTTGTTTCAAATGAAGGCGCTGTTTCAAAAGGGATTGGCTGAGAAAAATGGGCTTCTTTTAATTTGTAAATAAGTTCATTATAACCTGATAAATTTAATTTTTTGGCTAAACGAATGATGGAACTAGGCGAAGAAAAGCAGTGTTTGGCAACTTCTCGAATACTCAAATCGGCCGCGTTCGTACTTTGTTGATCCAAATAATACAAAATCTGACTTTCTGTTTTTGTTAAATGATACGTTTCTTTTAAGTAATCTAAGTTCATGAGCAAACCTCCTTTATCAGATTATAAATAATTTTGTGGGAAAAAGGTATCAAAAAATAAAAAAAATGAGGTGTTTTTATGAAAAGGGCAACAAAGCAAAGGCTGTCTTTGACAGCAATCATGGTTTTACTTCTCTCGGGCTGTGGAAGTGTTGGGAAAGAAACCAAAAAGCAAGAACAACAGGTATTACGGGTCGGGATTGATTCGGAATTATCAACGGCAGACGTGTCGTTGGCAATGGATAATACAGCAGCAGATGTAATGAGCCAAGTAGGGGAGGGACTTTTCTCCTTTGACGAAAAAGGAGAAGCGAAACCAGCATTGGCAACTGAAAAAGTACAGCCCTCCAATGATGGTTTAAGCTATACTTTTACGATTCGAAAAGATGCAAAATGGAGTAACGGCGAGCCAATCACAGCCAATGATTTTGTATACTCTTGGAAGCGCACAGTGGACCCAAAAACAGCTTCCCCGCAAGCGTATTACTTTGAAGGGCTAAAAAATTATCGTGCTATTGTTGACGGTGGCAAATCTAAAGAAGAGTTAGGAGTAACAGCCATTGATGACCATACCTTGGAAGTAGAGCTAAGCTATCCTATGAGTTATTTTCAACAATTATTGGCGGTATCAGCTTTTTATCCTTTAAATGAAGCATTTGTCGAAAAAACGGGCAAAAACTATGGTACATCAGCTGAGTCAACACTTTACAATGGCGCCTTCACATTAGAAGGTTGGGATGGCACGAATAATACTTGGTCCTATGTGAAGAATAAAAATTATTGGGATCAAGCGAATGTTTCGCTAGATAAGGTGGATGTCCAAGTAGTTAAAGAAGTCAATACTGGGAAAAATCTTTTCGAAGGGAAAGAATTAGATGTTGTAAAAATTTCTGGAGAAATTGTTGCACAAGAACAAGGCAATGCAGCTTTGAAAATTCGTGAAATTCCTGGAACGTATTATATCCAATTAAATACGCAAAAAGATCTTTTGGCAAATAAGAATGCACGTCGAGCAATAGCATTATCATTGAATTCTGAGCGTTTAGCTAAAAATGTTTTAAATGATGGCTCAAAAAAAGCACTTGGCTTCGTGCCAACAGGTTTCACTAATCAAGAAACGCAAAAAGATTTTGCAGAGGAATTAGGAGATTTAAATCCTAGTGAACCAGAAAAAGCGAAAGAGTTATGGCAAACGGCTAAAAAAGAATTAGGAATTGAAAAAGCGGAGCTAACCATTTTAAGTTCGGATACAGAAAATGCTAAAAAAATCAGTGAGTATGTTCAAGGAGCTTTAGCAGATAATTTAGAAAATTTAACAGTCAATGTTTCGCCAGTTCCTTTTAATAATCGTTTAGAAAAAAGTCGCAGCGGAGATTTCGACATTGTGGTTGGTGGCTGGACGCCAGTATATGCTGATCCAATCGATTTCTTAAACTTACTGCAATCAAAAAATTCCAATAATTTTGGTAAATGGTCTAATAAGACCTTTGATCAGTTGCTTCAAGAAGCAAACGTAACTTATGCAAACAAATATGAAGAACGTTGGAAAACATTACAAAAAGCGGATCAATTGGTTGCGGAAGAAGCACCCCTAGTTCCTCTTTATCAATTAACAGAAGCACGCTTAGTGGACGATTCTGTCCAAAATTTAGTCTATGGTCCATTAGGTTCAGGCTATTACAAATCAGTCTCTATCAGTGACAAGTAAAGGTTGGGAAAAAATGAAAAAAAGTCAAGCTGTTCAATTAATTCAGGAACTTTCAAATGCTAATGGTGTTTCAGGCTTTGAAACAGAAGTCGTTAGAATCCTTCAACACGCAACTGCGGATTTTACTATTCAACGGCTAGATGCTATTAAAAATTTATATCTTGAGAAGAAAAATAATCTAAGTGAAGGTCCAGTTGTGCTTTTTGATGCTCATAGTGACGAAGTGGGTTTTATGATTCAAGCAATTAAAGAAAACGGCTTGTTGCGTTTTCTTCCGTTAGGTGGCTGGGTCCCTAATACGATTTCTGCACAAAAAGTTCGGATTCGTAACCGGGAAGGCACCTATCTGCCAGGCGTAGTTACTAGTCGGCCCCCTCATTTTATGACACCAGAGGAACGTCAGCGGCCATTAACCATTGCTGATTTGACAATCGATATTGGCGCTACCTCAAAAGAAGAAGTAATTGAAACGTACAAAATCGATCTTGGTGCACCGGTCATTCCAGATGTGACGTGCTGTTACAACGAACAGACAGATCTTTTTTTAGGAAAAGCTTTTGATTGTCGCATTGGCTGTGCTTGCTTAGTGGATGTCATGGAGGAGTTGAAAGAAGAGACACTTCCATTCAAGTTAGTTGCGACAGTAACTGCACAAGAAGAAGTTGGCGAAAGAGGAGCACTTATTGCCGCAAAACAAGTCAATCCTGATTTAGCTATTGTTTTCGAAGGCTGCCCGGCTGATGATACGGCAGAAACGCCAGAGATGATTCAATCAGCAATGGGAAAAGGACCGATGTTACGTTATTTTGATGTTTCTATGATTACGAATCCGGAATTTCAAGAGTATGCACTAGAGATTGCTAAAATACACAAAATTCCTGTTCAAGTTTCTGTTCGAAGTGGTGGTGGAACCAATGGCATGGCGATTACACAAGTTCAAGGAGCCCCGACGATTGTTGTAGGAATTCCTGTCCGTTACGCTCACACACCCCATTGCTATGTAGATTTTCAAGATTACCAAGCGGCGAAAGAATTAGTCATTCAATTAATCAAAAATTTAGATGCTGACAAAATTCAAGCACTGGTTCAGCCATTGTCAAAGGAGTGGAACAAATGAAGATTTATGTATCATGCGATATTGAAGGATTAGCAGGTATTGCGACATTTGATATGGAAAAAGAAGACACCGTTTTATTCCGAGAATTATATCACCAACATGTGGCTTGGTTAATTGAAGGGATTCAAAAGAGTGCCAAAAATGAACAAATTACAGAAATTACTATTGCCGATTCGCATAGCCGTGGATTGAATTTAGCTTATGCGCGCTTGGCAGAAATGGATGAACGAATTTCCTTAGTGAGCGGCTTTCCTCGCATGGATTATATGATGAGTGGCTTGGATAGTAGCTATGATGTAGTCTTTTTCTTAGGTTATCATGCCGGTATTGGTAAACAAAAAGGGAATATGGATCATGGGTATAGCGCTAGTGTTGCTTATGATTTAAAAATAAACGACTTAGCGATGAATGAAACGACAATTAATGCAGCTTACGCTAGCGAATTAGGTGTCCCTGTTGGTTTAATTATCGGTGAATCAGGCTTAGAGGAACAACTTTTTCAAGAAAAAATGATGTCCAAAGTTCCCTTTGTTTCCACCAAAGAATCTCTGGGACGTTATGCAATCAAAAATAGACCCATGCAACAAGTTCGGGAAGCTATCGTAGCGACTACAAGTCAGGTGTTAACTTCCTTTGCGTTGTCTGAATTACCCCGATATGCCTTGCAAACACCTGCAACTGTAAAATTGCAATGTGTGACGACAGCACAAGCAGATCGTATTGAAATGTTACCAATGATTAAACGCATTGATGGTAGAACTGTTTCATTTGTAGGTGAAACGATGAAAGATGTCATGAATGGAATTGTCGCTGTGGTTGGTTTAGGCGGAACAAGTTATTAAAGTAAGAAGCTTACGGAAAAAACGAATGGACATTTTTTTCTGTAAGCTTCTTGCTATAGTTATTTCTATTTTTGTTTCTCTAGAATTTCTTTGCTTAAACGTTGTGCAGTTGGTGTCACCGCAAGACCGCCTTCAGCGGTTTCCTTGAAAATTTGTGGCATTTGGCGTCCCACTTGGTACATTGCGTGGATGACTTCATCTGGCGGAATGACACTTCGAATCCCCGCTAAAGCCATATCAGCTGAGATGAAGGCTTGAGAAGAACCTAATGCATTTCGCTTCACGCAAGGGACTTCAACAAGTCCTGCAACAGGATCACAAATGAGGCCCATCATATTTTTTATCGTAATAGCCACAGCTTGAGCAGATTGATCAGGCGTACCGCCAGAAGCCGCAACTAAAGCGGCACTGGCCATTGCACTAGCAGAACCGACTTCAGCTTGACAACCACCTTCGGCACCGCTGATTGAGGCATTGTTGGCAATCACTAAGCCAAAAGCCCCAGCGGTAAATAGAAAATCCAATTGTTGCTGATGGGTTAACTTTAAGCGATCAATAACTGCCAACAAGACGCCAGAAACTACTCCGGCACTGCCTGCGGTTGGTGTAGCACAAATCAAGCCCATTTTTGCATTAACTTCATTAACAGCAATCGCATTTCGCACGGCTTGTAAAATGGTCTCACCGCTTAAAAAGTTGCCTGAATGTATGTAATCATTTAAGCGGGTTGCATCGCCACCAGTTAGCCCTGTTACTGAGGTAACACCAGCGATTCCTTCAGCGACAGATTGTTTCATAACGGCTAGATTTTTTTCCATTGTTTCAATAATTCGTTCACGAGAATACCCGCCATGAGCCATTTCTGTTGCAATCATTAATTCGCTCACAGAAGGGTACTCTTTCGCTTGAGCTACCAAATCTTCAATTGAATAAAACATCGTATTACTCCTTTACGTTCATTTAGTCAAAATAGTTAACGCTATATATATGAGGGATTTCAGCTAATTGCATGACAATGTCACCGACTTCGGCTTGATCAACTTCAATAATCATAATCGCTTTTTCCCCTTTAGATTCTCGGGTAACGGTCATTGTACTAATATTGATATCGCTAGCTGAAAGGATGTTGGTCACCTTAGCAATCATGCCAGGAACATCTTGATGAACAACGATAAATGTTGGCGTGCCCATACTTAAAGACAATTTGAAGCCATTTAATTCAGAAATTTGAATGTTTCCACCACCAATTGAAATTCCTGTCACAGATAGTTTTCGGTCGCCAGAAGAAACCACAATTTTAACGGAATTAGGGTGGTCTGCTTTTTCACTTTTAGGAATAAAACAAACTTCCATTCCTTGTTCATAAGCAATTTCCAAAGAATTGGCTAGTTGCTCATCATCTGGTTCCATACCTAAAAGGCCGCCAACTAAGGCGATATCTGTTCCGTGACCACG
Source organism: Enterococcus sp. DIV0712 (assembly GCF_050554855.1). Classification (NCBI taxonomy): domain Bacteria; kingdom Bacillati; phylum Bacillota; class Bacilli; order Lactobacillales; family Enterococcaceae; genus Enterococcus; species Enterococcus sp. DIV0712. The sequence goes on along the minus strand of NZ_CP187333.1, from coordinate 2,224,162 downwards.
ATAAGTTTTAGCAAAAGACTCATATAAATAAATGTCAACGCTATCAGGTTGCTGTCCAAAAATACTCCGAACCACTTTTCCAATTCTTGCCGCTCCAGCTGTATGAGAACTGCTTGGACCAATCATAACAGGTCCGATAATATCAAAAACACTATTAAAGCGTAACTCTTCCATTTCAGCACCTTCTTCATTAGAATATGTTTTCATTGGAAGTCTAACACAAAAAATGGCGGGGAACTAGGCAATCGCTTGTGTTTTAGCGAATAATTTAAATTTTTATCAGAATGAAAGCAAGGGGCCTTCGTTGACAAATCAGTGAAGAGATGCTAAATTCTAGATAATAAAAGACGAAAAGAGGGATTCGTGCGTTGAAAATTTAAGTTAATTTTTTAGAGAAACTGTATAACTTTGCCTGATTATAACGGGTGGAGTGTGCGGATTTTCGGAAATTAGCTTAAAGAATTCAGCCACGGGTCTTTTTGTATACCTTGGATTGATGCCGCTGATTTCCGTAAAGCTGCATCAATTTTGCTTTATGGAGGTATATTTATGTCGAAAATTGAACTAAAACAACTATCTTTTGCCTATGATAATCAAGAAGTATTGCTTTTTGATCAGGCAAATATCACGATGGATACCAATTGGAAATTAGGATTGATTGGCCGCAATGGCCGTGGGAAAACAACATTATTAAGATTGTTACAAAAGCAGTTGGATTACCAAGGAGAGATTCTTCATCAAGTCGATTTCGTCTATTTTCCACAAACAGTTGCAGAAGAACAACAGCTCACTTATTATGTCTTACAAGAGGTGACTTCTTTTGAACAGTGGGAATTAGAACGAGAATTAACGCTTTTAAACGTTGATCCTGAAGTTTTATGGCGGCCCTTTTCTTCTTTATCAGGCGGCGAAAAGACGAAAGTTTTATTAGGTCTTCTTTTTATTGAAGAAAATGCCTTTCCTTTAATTGACGAGCCAACAAATCACTTAGATCTAGCTGGCAGACAACAAGTGGCTGAATATTTGAAGAAAAAGAAACACGGGTTTATTTTAGTCAGCCACGATCGGGCATTTGTTGATGAAGTGGTTGATCATATTTTGGCGATTGAAAAAAGTCAATTGACGCTGTATCAAGGGAATTTTTCTATTTATGAAGAGCAAAAAAAATTAAGAGATGCTTTTGAACTAGCAGAAAATGAAAAAATCAAAAAAGAAGTCAATCGCTTGAAAGAAACCGCTCGTAAAAAAGCGGAATGGTCGATGAACCGTGAAGGTGATAAGTACGGCAATGCTAAAGAAAAAGGGAGCGGGGCGATTTTTGATACAGGAGCCATTGGTGCCCGGGCAGCGCGCGTAATGAAGCGCTCGAAACACATTCAACAACGCGCCGAAACACAATTAGCAGAAAAAGAAAAACTATTAAAAGATATTGAGTATATTGATTCTTTGTCAATGGATTATCAGCCAACGCATCACAAAACATTATTGACGGTGGAAGAGCTTCGTCTGGGCTACGAGAAAAATTGGCTATTTGCGCCAATTTCTTTTTCAATAAACGCGGGAGAAATTGTTGGAATAACAGGAAAAAATGGCTCAGGAAAATCGAGCTTGATTCAGTATTTGTTGGGGGATTTTTCTGGAGATTCAGAAGGAGAAGCCACTTTGGCTCACCAATTAACCATTTCTTATGTGCGCCAAGATTATGAAGACAATCAAGGAACTTTATCTGAATTTGCAGAGAAAAATCAGTTAGATTACACCCAATTTTTAAATAACTTACGAAAACTTGGGATGGAGCGCGCCGTTTTCACTAATCGAATTGAACAAATGAGTATGGGCCAACGAAAAAAAGTCGAAGTAGCCAAATCATTGTCTCAATCAGCTGAGCTTTATATTTGGGATGAACCCCTTAATTACTTGGATGTGTTTAATCATCAACAATTAGAAGCGCTAATCTTATCTGTGAAGCCTGCAATGCTAGTGATTGAGCATGATGCGCATTTCATGAAGAAAATAACGGATAAAAAAATTGTCTTGAAATCATAAAAACATCTTGAAAAAGTAAAGGGAATCCTGTATAGTAATAGGGTATGTTTTAAATGTACGTTGAGTGGGAGGGGAAATCTCAACCCCATTAACCACGCACGAGAACTTAAGGAGGTATTTTCGTGGCTAAAAAAGTAGAAAAAATCGTTAAATTACAAATTCCTGCGGGGAAAGCAACACCAGCTCCACCAGTAGGTCCAGCGTTAGGTCAAGCAGGTATCAACATCATGGGATTCACTAAAGAATTCAATGCTCGTACAGCTGACCAAGCAGGCTTAATTATTCCAGTAGTAATCTCTGTATATGAAGATCGTTCATTTACATTCATTACTAAAACACCACCTGCTGCAGTCTTATTGAAAAAAGCTGCAAAAATCGAAAAAGGTTCAGGTGAACCAAACAAAACTAAAGTTGCAACAGTTTCAAGCGATCAAGTGAAAGAAATCGCTGAACTTAAAATGGCAGACCTAAACGCCGCTGACGTTGAAGCAGCAATGCGCATGGTTGCAGGAACTGCACGAAGCATGGGTATCATCGTAGAATAATTTTTATTCCACACTTACTCAAAGAAGTAGCTTCTCAGTTCGTTTCATATTTAAAGATATGAAAGACGTGGGAGGTACAACCGTTATAACCACAATCAAGGAGGAAACAAAATGGCTAAAAAGAGCAAAAAAATGCAAGAAGCATTGAAAAAAGTTGATGCTACAAAAGCTTACTCAGTTGAAGAAGCAGTAGCTTTAGCAAAAGATACAAACATCGCGAAATTTGACGCAACAGTTGAAGTTGCTTACAAATTGAACGTTGACCCTAAAAAAGCAGACCAACAAATCCGTGGAGCAGTTGTGCTTCCAAACGGAACTGGTAAAACACAAACTGTTTTAGTATTCGCTAAAGGCGAAAAAGCTAAAGAAGCTGAAGCTGCTGGTGCAGATTTCGTAGGCGACGACGACATGGTTGCAAAAATCCAAGGTGGATGGTTCGACTTTGACGTAGTTGTTGCGACTCCTGACATGATGGCTACAGTTGGTAAATTAGGCCGTGTCTTAGGACCAAAAGGTTTAATGCCAAACCCTAAAACTGGTACTGTAACAATGGACGTTACAAAAGCTGTTGAAGAAGTTAAAGCTGGTAAAGTAACTTACCGCGTTGACAAAGCTGGTAACATCCACGTACCAATCGGTAAAGTTTCATTTGATAACGAAAAATTGGTTGAAAACTTCAACACAATTAACGACGTATTATTGAAAGCTAAACCATCAACTGCTAAAGGTCAATACATCAAAAACATTTCAGTAACAACAACATTTGGACCTGGAATCCACGTTGACCAAGCTTCTTTCTAATTTGAAAGAAAATAATTAAAAAATTCTTGACTCACTCACTTACCCTATGGTAAAGTGAGTGAGGTTAATAATTAACTGTACCGAAGACAGTAGGTGACGCAAGTCTTAATTTCCTACCGAGGACAATTGTTGAGTTATATACAATTCGGTCCCTCTATGTCTACGGTGGCATGGAGTTTTGTTGTTTTACACGACTTTTTGAAAAAAAGCCGATGTAAAACAATACTTGGCGAACGAAGTGAGCGAAGTTTCATTTGATTCTTCTACTTTACATAACGTAAACCAAGTCCAACTCCACCATCAAAATCAGGAGGTGAAATAAATGAGTGAAGCAGCAATCGCTAAAAAAGAAACCCTAGTTCAAGCAGCCGCTGAGAAATTTGAATCAGCAGCATCAGTTGTAATCGTGGACTACCGTGGTTTAACAGTTGAAGAAGTCACTAACTTACGTAAACAATTACGTGATGCAGGCGTAGAAATGAAAGTCATCAAAAACTCAATCCTTTCTCGTGCAGCTAAAAAAGTTGGTTTAGACGGCTTAGACGAAGTCTTTACAGGCCCAACTGCTGTCGCATTCAGCAACGACGATGTAGTAGCACCAGCTAAAATCATCGACGAATTTGCTAAAGATGCAAAAGCATTAGAAATCAAAGGTGGCGTCATCGAAGGAAAAGTTTCTTCAGTGGAACAAATTACTGCCTTGGCAAAACTACCAAACCGCGAAGGTTTACTATCTATGCTATTATCTGTATTACAAGCGCCAGTCCGCAACGTGGCTTACGCTGTCAAAGCAGTGGCAGAGAAAAACGAAGAAGTTGCTTAATTGCAGTCTAATTCAAACAAATAAAAAACAAACAATTTTAATTTAAATGGAGGAAATTCAAAATGGCATTAAACATTGAAAACATCGTTGCTGAGTTAGAAACAGCAACTATCTTAGAACTAAGCGAATTAGTTAAAGCTATCGAAGAAAAATTTGACGTATCAGCAGCAGCTCCTGTAGCAGTAGCTGGACCAGCAGCAGGTGGAGCAGCAGAAGAACAAACTGAATTCACTGTTGAATTAACAGCAGCTGGCGATCAAAAAGTTAAAGTTATCAAAGCAGTTCGTGAAGCAACTGGCTTAGGCTTGAAAGAAGCTAAAGCTGTAGTTGATGGCGCTCCTGCACCAGTTAAAGAAGCTGTTTCTAAAGAAGAAGCAGAAGCTTTAAAAGCTGCTTTAGAAGAAGTTGGCGCTTCAGTAACAGTAAAATAATTCATTCAACTTTTGAATGTTCGAGAACCCTTGTGTGGCAAGGGTTCTTTTTTATTAAGCTTTTAAATGGTGGTAAAGTTAGTGAATTGATTGTCAAAATAATCTTTTCGTTTAATAAAGATAAGCATTCCTAGCTAAAGAGAAAATCCAGAGGATCTTAACCTCTGGATTTGATAATTTTCTATAAATTCTCGTTACCAATATTATTTGATAAAAAGCAAATTATTTAAATAGTGACTGAATAGTAGGTCTATTTCTTTTTATTTTTTATAATGAATATACTAACTAAAGATAGTAAGATGATTCCAATGATAGTAAATAAAACTGATTTTTTTTCGCCAGTACTGGGAAATATCCCCTTTTTGTGCTCGGTTGAACTTGATGTAGTAGCTTTCTTCGAACTGCTCGTAGTTGTTTGTAATGTAGATTCTGTATTAGTAGTATCCGAAGAAACACTTTCAGCACTTTGATTAATTGACGTATAATCGTTTGCTTTTATTTTATCTGCCATTGATGCTAAACCATAATCACCACGGACATCAGATGGGTAATTTTGGTTAGCGTAGTCTACCTTGACTTGATTAATTAAATCGACGAGTGTTTGATCGCTTAAATTATTTACAACATCACTATTTAAATCATATACATAAATTAACGAAAGTCGAATTTGAGGTAAATAATTTTTTAAGTCATCAATCGTTAATGTTGAGTAATCTGTAGAGTAGGAGTCCTCCGGGATAGGTTTCTCACCATATAATTTAGTAATCATTCTCGCTGTTCCACTGATGTCTTGGTTTACAAAATGAAACGAAACTTTTTTTGCGTAGTCCAGTTCGTCATCAGATAAACGATTTATCAAGGTTTCTGTTAAACCATACATACCTACGTAATTAAGAAGTGTTTGACGAAGCGATGGAAGTTCCTCGCTTTCAGCTGTAAGTGCTGTTGAATCAGTTGAAGCATTAATTGTTGTTGCTGAAGTTTCTTGAGTTAAAGAAGTAACTGTTGACTTTTCCACAGAAGCTTCATTAGCCGAATCTTCTGCCCATACATTAGAAACTGATAGTGTGGTAATCGAAACAAAACAAAAGAGTCCTAAAAACATTTTTTTCATTTTAATCATTCCTTTCGTTACCTATTGTAACATTTTTGAAATATTTTTGTAACAATTAAATATTAAGAAAAGCTTAAGAATATATACTAGGTGATAAAAAATATAAATTTTAAACTATTAATCTATCAAAAATACGATCCGTAGAGACTATTACATTAGTTTCAAAATATTTCAAAGGTGTTGGTTAAAGAAGTACTGTATTCGCTTAATGGTAGTTTCGAGTAAATTAGTCATTATATAAAAGATTGACAAGTATGCTGCATAGCGAAAACTTCGTCAATCTTTTAAAAGGATAAAAATACAGATTTAAGAATAATGACAATTTATTTTAAGTCAAAAACTGTTGACGATATTGTCGAGGTGTCATCTCTTTTTTCTGGAAGAAAAATTTTGAAAAATAAGAAGGTGAAGAAAAACCTGCTTCAAAACTGATTTCCGTGATGGTTAAGGAACTTTTTCTTAACAGAGAACAGGCTTTTTGCAATTTTAAGTTTTGTACATAAATACTAGGATTTGTTTGTTCATAACGCTGAAATAGCTTAAATAAATAGCTACGATCAATGTTATACTCAGAAGCTAATTGACTAATTGAAAGATTGTTTGAAAAATTTTCGTGAATAGCCATTTTAATTTGGTTAAATAATTGTTGGCTTTGATTTTCGTGCTGTGTAACGGAATGATGCTCTAGATAATTCAACAATTGAAAGCTTTCACTTAAACTGCCAAAATGATTATGTTTCTTCGCTTCTTGGTAAATATTTTTAAATAAACTTTCTAATTTCTTATCAACAGTTCCTTTTAAAATACAATTTTCGGTAGTCAGGCCTATTTTTTCTAAATACTGAGACGAAAGATCTCCAACAAAACCGACCCAATGATAGGTCCAAGGATTTTGCCGATTAGGATAATAAATATTGCGACAATTGGCTGGAATCATAAACAAATCGCCAGCGGTAATGTGTTGTTTTTCCATAAAGGGTGTTGAAAAATAGCCTTCACCATCGCTACAATAATGCAAAACCCAATAATTAATGGGGGCAAACTCAGTTGGTTTTGTCGGACGGCATTTTTCATAGCCAGCTTCATAAAGATGAAATTCTTGGCTAATAGGTTGATCATTAATCAGGATGCTGACATTATTTGTAAAAACATTTTGCATGCTATCACCTCTTTATAAGAGTATGTAAAGGCTTTCTAAAAGTCAACATCTTTACAAGAAATAGGCAACATTTTTTATTTTTAAAAAACTGTAAGCGTTTTACAATGTGTGAGTACTAATTAATTTGATAAAGAGAGGATGTAGTAAAATGGCAACACATTCACGGGAACGATTAGGTTCTGTCGCATTGATGCTCATGACTTTTTCAGCGGTTTTTGCCTTTCCCAGCATTGTTAACAACAGTATTCAGATTGGCCTAGCAACTATTCCAGGCTATTTATTCGGCTCTATTTTTTACTTTTTACCATTTATTCTAATGATTGCAGAATTTGCTTCTGCTAATTCTGAAAATGAATCAGGTGTTCACAGTTGGTTGGAATCTGTGCTAGGACCTAAATGGGCATTTTTAGGCGCTTGGTCGTATTTCTTTGTCAACTTGTTTTTCTTCTGTTCATTGCTACCGAATACATTGATTTATGGTTCATACGCTTTTTTAGGTCAAAACGTTTTTCAAGGAAACCATAGTACTAAAATAATTGCAGTGATTTCTATTCTGTTATTTTGGTTAATGACATGGGTTTGTATTAAAGGGGTTTCGTGGATTTCGAAAGTGACTAGCTTAGCGGGTGGTGCTCGTTTATTTATGGGCGTAGCTTTTGTGGTTTTAGCCTTTGTCGTCGTGTTTGGTTTTGGCAATGAGCCAGCGCAAGAGTTTACCACGACGTCAATTATGCCAACTTTTAATTGGACTTTTTTCATGACGATGGCGTGGATTTTACAAGCTGTTGGCGGTGGTGAAAGTATCGGCGTATACATTAAGGATGTTAAAGGCGGCAATAAAACGTTTGTCCGCACGATGATTGGTGCAACGATTGCGGTCGGTATCATGTATATTCTTGGTGCCGTCGCTGTAGGTTTGGTAGTGCCAACGGACGTCTTAAAAGGAAATTTTTCAAATGGTATTTTTGATATCTTTAAAATTTTAGGTACGTATTTCCATATTCCCGCAGCAATGATGGTGCGCTTAGTAGGAATTATCTTATTTGTCGGAAGTCTTGGTTCTTTGGCTCTGTGGACAGCAGCACCAGTTAAAGTATTTTTCTCAGAAATTCCTGATGGGGTCTTCGGTAAGTGGCTAGTGAAAACGAACGAAGAGGGAAATCCAACCAATGCTTTGTTAGTTCAAGGAATTATTGTGACGATTTTAGTTGCTATTCCAGCACTAGGAATTGGAAATATGGATAGCTTTTTAGAAACGTTAATTAATATGACAGCTTCTACGTCATTAGTGCCTGTCTTGTTCTTGTTAATCGCCTATATTGGGCTTCGTTGGAAAAAAGAAACAATGCCGAGAAGTTTCCGGTTTGGTAATCGAACCTTTGGCTTAATTGCGGGGATTTTCTTATTAGCCATTTTTATCTTTGTATTCTTTATGTCAACTGTGCCGGATCCAAAATTAATCATGGAAGAAATCAATGGCACATTACCGAAAGGAACCGCTAGTCCACTGGGCATGTTGGCGTATAACATCATTGGTTTAATTGTCTTTATGGGCTTTGCTTGGATTTGTTGGAAACGGTATGAAACAAAAGAAAAAAATGAAGTTGGTAAAGGAGAAATGGATTATGAAGACTTGGGAAAATTATAAAGTAGATAGTATCAATCGGTTGCCTGGACGAGCACATTTTTCGAGCTTTCCTTCGAAAGAAACAGCCTTACTAAATGAAAATAAATATACACAAGCATACAAAAATTTAAACGGATGCTGGCATTTTCTCTTTTTAGAAGCTCCAGAATACAGCCCAGAAAACTTTTTTGCGACGGACTTTGATACAAGCCAAATGGATCAAATCACTGTTCCTGGAAATTGGCAAGTCCAAGGATATGGCAAAATGCATTACTCTGATTTATGGTACAATTTTCCCATTAATCCGCCGTATGTACCAACGGAAAATCCAACAGGTATTTATAAACGGACATTTGCTATAGATGAAACATTTCACGATAAAAAAATCATTTTACGTTTTTGTGGCGTAGATTCAGCTTATCATGTTTGGGTGAACGGCCATGAAGTTGGCTACAGTAAAGGTGCACGAAATGAAGCAGAATTTGACATTACGCCTTACGCTAAAATTGGTGAAACAAATGATTTAACGGTGCGAGTCTATCAATGGTCAGATGGTACGTATTTAGAGGATCAAGATATGTGGTGGTTAAGTGGTATTTTTCGTGATGTTGAATTACTCGGTGTACCAGAAAATGGGCTGGAAGATTTCTTTATTATTTCCGATTTAGATGATTCGTATCAAAATGGCCACTTGGCAATTACGGGTAAATTTTGGCAAGACAAAGGACAACAAGTTCAATTGGAGTTGATGGATCAGCAGGGAAAAACGGTTCTTAAAGAGACTGTCGCAGGAAATCAAGGTAAGGTTGAATTTTCAGCAAGTTTACCGTCTGTCACTGCTTGGTCAGCTGAAAAACCATACTTGTATCAACTATTTATCACTGTTTTTTCTGAAGGGGAAGTCGTCGAAGTTATTCCGCAAAAAGTTGGTTTCAGAAATATTCATGTATCTGGTGAGACTTTCTTAGTCAATGGTGTGGCCATTAAACTAAAAGGAATGAATCGTCATGATTATAATCCGAAAAATGGTCGAGTGGTTAGTCGTGAAGAAATTGAAAAAGATATTCGTTTAATGAAACAATTTAATATTAATGCCATTCGAACCAGTCATTATCCAGCATCTGCTTATTTCTATGATTTATGCGATGAATATGGAATGTATGTGATTGATGAAACTGATTTGGAATGTCACGGCTTTGAATTAACCGGAGAATATGATTGGATTAGCAACGATCCAGAATGGGAAACGGCTTATGTTTCTCGGATGGTACGGATGATTCAACGGGATAAAAACCATCCATCAATTCTCTTTTGGTCGTTAGGAAATGAATCTGCGTTTGGTTATAACTTTATTGAAATGGCCCGTCTTGCCAAAGAAATGGATCCAACACGTTTGGTTCATTATGAAGGTGATTTTGAGGCAGAGGTCACGGATGTCTATTCTACAATGTATACTTGGTTGGAACACCCAACTAGAGAATTACTGATGAATACGATTATTGAAAATTCAAAAAAACCGCATATTTTATGTGAATATTGTCATGCGATGGGGAATGGCCCTGGGAATTTAAAAGAATACCAAGAGCTATTTTATGCTCATGATAAATTACAAGGTGGCTTTATTTGGGAATGGTTTGACCATGGCATTGAATCTGTAACAGATAACGGTGAAGTTTATTATCGTTATGGCGGCGATTTCGGCGATGATCCAAGTAACAAAGATTTTTGTATTGATGGGATGTTGATGCCTGACCGTACGCCATCTCCTAGCTTGTATGAATACAAAAAAGTCATTGAACCCATTACAACTAGCGCTATTGACGTTCTGTCAGGTGAATTCTCATTATTGAGTCGGTTTGACTTTGAAAACTTGGCTATCTTTAAGCTGGTTTATACAATTACTGAAGATCAAACAGTGATTCAATCAGGGACAGTAGCAGTGCCAGCAATTGCTGCTAGAGAAGAAGGAAGACTGCACTTACCTTATCATTTAGATTTTCCTAAAAAGGCAGGAGCCGCCTATTATTTAACTCTTTCATATCAATTGAAAGAAACGACCGCCTATGCATCTGCTGGTCATGAATTAGCTACCGCACAGTTTGAGTTGCCAATTGCAACACCAGGGATTGAGATCACACCAGTTGGCTCGCTAATGGCAAAGGAAATTGGCCCTCATTTATACATTGAAGGACCAAACTTTTCAATTAATTTTGATAAAGTGAAGGGTGCCTTAACGAATGTGACACGAGATGGTAAAAAATTATTGCATAAAGGGCCGAAATTTACATTTTGGCGGGCACCGATCAGTAATGATATGGAAATTATTGATGAAATGAAGAAGAAATATTTCTTACATTTAGAGCATGAAATTGTCCGTTCTTTTGAGTGGAAAAAAGTTGATGATTTTATCCAAGTCATCGTAAAAACAATTAACGGAACGACTAACAGTGCTTGGCATTATCAATGTACCTATCAGTATTTAATTGCACCAAATGGCGAAATTTTCTTCGATTTAAAAGGTAGTCCTGCTGGTAAAATTGAAAATGCGCCAGATATGTTACCACGTTTGGGTGTGACTCTCCATTTAGACAAGTCTCTATCAGAAGTAAAATATTTCGGTAAAGGGCCGAGAGAAAACTATGTAGATTCACAAGAAGCTGGTTTACTTGGCGTTTATGATGCTACAGTGGCGGAAATGTTCACTAATTATGTTGTTCCACAAGCCAATGGTAACCACATGGCGACTAAATGGTCCGCATTCACGGATGATCGCGGCCAAGGGGTAGTAGCAACAGCGGCTGATTCATATAATTTTAGTGTTTCTTATTTTGAAGAACAAGCGCTAGATGTTGCTAAGCATACCAATGAAGTACAAGAAAGTGAGTATGTTGTTTTAAATATCGATTACAAACAAAACGCCCTAGGTAGCTACTCTTGTGGCCAGTGGCAATTAGAAAAATACCGGACTACGTTTGAAGAATTCCAATTGGCATTCCGCTTAACACCTTTTAATAATAAAGAGATTCAAGCAGCGGATGTCGCACATGAACGAGTAAAACGACCAACAATTTCTTAAATAAAAGCTCAGAACAGTGCACTTCGGTCTCCTGTTCTGAGTTTTTTTAATGAAATTATCAGAAATTATTGCTTTTTTTTCATGGAAATAAGCAAACTATTTTGTTATCTAATAAAAGTAGTTCATAATAGTAACATAGCGAATTATTCGCTAGATAAAGCATTTAGGAGGAATTATTTTATGCATACTTTATGGGTTTTAATCGTTGGTGCTGTTATCGGTGCTATCGCTGGCGCGCTTACAAGCAAAGGTCAATCAATGGGTTGGATTGCGAATATCGTTGCCGGTTTAGTTGGTTCATTTATCGGAGAAAAAATCTTAGGTAGCTGGGGTCCTCACGTAGCAGGTATGGCAATTGTGCCATCAATTATTGGGGCAGTAATTTTAGTTGCTGTGGTTTCATTCTTCTTCGGACGAAAAAATAGCTAATTAAGTAAATAATTGTTTAATTAGTTAAAGGAGGTCGGGACAGAACCGTTTAGCTCCGAGAACCAAGTAGGTACTGTTTAACATCTATTTGCTTTGCAAATAGTGTTTCTCAGCAATAAGAAGAAATTTCCGAAAATTATCATAAAACACAACGAGGAACGAGTTGATGTTGCATGATACCTACCCGGTGCTTTTTAATTTTTGGAGACCAAGTAGGTATTGTTCATCATCGAATCACTACGTTCTTCGTGATTCTCAACAATTTCGGCTTATTTCCGAAGGACCTTCAACTCTTAGAGCTTTAGCTCTTAGAAGTTGTTGAGATCGGAGCAACGCGTAGTGTTGGTTCTGTTCCCACCGTTTATCAGTTTTTGAGCGTGGAGCAAAAATCCAAAGTGATTTTTGTCCCACGCTCCTTTTTTTATTTTCTCGTTAATTTTACGACAACTTCACAACGAGCGGTTTGTGGAAACATATCAACAGATTGTAAATAGTCTACTTGATATACTTTGGCTAATTGAACTAAATCACGTGCTAACGTGGATACATTACAAGAAATATACACCATTTTCTTAGGTGGTTGTTTCAAAAGGGCCGTTAATAATTTACGATCCAAACCAGTCCGTGGGGGATCAACTACAATGGCATCAGGTTTAAAGCCTTCTTTGAACCATTTAGGTAATAAGTCTTCAGCTGTTCCAACAGCATAATGTGTGTTCGTAACACCAAGTCGTTTTGCATTGAATCTAGCATCGTCAATTGCGGCGGGAATGGTATCCATACCACGAACTTGATGCGCTTGTTTCACTAAACTTAAGCCAATGGTCCCGACGCCACAATAAGCATCAACAACAGTTTCGTTTGGTTGTAAATCTAAGGCCTTGATTCCTTCATTATATAAAACTTCCGTTTGTTCTGGATTCAATTGGAAAAATGCTCGCGGCGATAAATCAAAGACAACGTCGTTAATGTGTTCTTCAATGCTTTCTTTGCCCCATAAGTGAAGGGTATCATCACCCATTACTAGAGAGGTTTTTTTATTTTGGACATTTTGCATAATAGAAACAACTTCTGGTAATTGTTCATTAATTGCGCGAACCATTTTTTCTTTTTGTGGAAATTTCTTCGATTGTGTAATGAACACTACTTGGACTTCGCCAGTTTGGATGCCCACTCGAACCATTAATGTTCGAAAGATACCACTATTTTTACGTTCATCATAAATTGGTAATTGAAAGTCATTCAATAAATCAACTAATGTATTCATCACCTTGGTTGTCGCAGGCTGTTGGACCAAACAGTTATCAATCGGTACTAATTGATGTGAATCAGCTTGATAGAGACCAGCTTCTACTTGGCCATCGATTTGGCGTAATTGGAATTGGGCTTTATTTCGATAATTCCAAGGATTCTCCATCCCAATTGTTTTTCGTAGTTCATAGTTTTGATAATTGGCTGGTTTAAATTTGTTAAGCGCCTGCTTTAATAAATCTTTTTTAAAGTCTAATTGTGCTTTGTAGGCTAAATGTTGTAGTTGGCAGCCGCCACATGTTTCATAGACAGGACAAGGAGGGACCACGCGATCTTTAGCAGCTTTTTTGACAGATTGAAGGGTTCCTTCAGCAAATTTGGGTGTAACATTTGTGATCGTGGCAGTCACTTCTTCTTTCGGTAGCGCCCCAGGAACGAAAATAATTAATTTTTTATAATAGCCGATACCTTCGCCATTAATTCCTAATCGTTTAATTTTTAAAGAAATTTGTTGGCCTTTTTTTACTAGTTGTTGGGTCATATTCTTTCATCCTTTAGTCATCTCACATTTTTCACTTCCTCCCATTTTAGCACATTTTTATTTATTTGGCTTCCAAGGATTCTATGGTATAGTAGAATATATGTTCTGATTTAGAGGGGCAGGAGAATAAGATGACAACAATCACACGAATTAGTAAAGATAAAGGTGAATTTTATCTACTTTGGCTATCTTCAGGCGAAAAACTGCGTGTCTCGGAAGATATTTTAGTACGGCAGCGTCTGCTAAAAGGCCAAGAGTTATCAGATACTTTAATAGAAGAAATAAAAAAAGCCAGTTCTTATGATGTCGGGTTACAAATGGCTATGAATTATTTAAGCTATCAATTACGTTCAAAGAAAGAGATTTTTACTTATTTAAAAGAGAAAGAAATTGAACCTGAAGATCGAGTAAAAATCGTTCAACGTTTAGAAGAGCTACGGTTGTTAGATGATGCAATTTTTAGTGAAAGTTACGTACGGACAGCTATGCGAACCAGTGATAAAGGACCACGAAATGTGGCACAACAATTAAAGCAAAAAGGCATTAGTGAAGAAGATATTCAGCATGGTTTGACCTTTTATACGTTAGATGAACAACTTAATGTTGCCACAGCAACTGCAGAAAAAGCCATGAAACGCTATCGAACTAAAAGTTTTAAAGATGCACTTCAGAAAACGCGTCTGCATCTGATGCAAAAGGGCTTTACAAATGAAATCATTGATCTAGCTTTGGAATCTTTAGCTTTTGAAAAGGACGAAGAACAAGAACAACAAGCGTTAAACAAGGAAGGCGAACGTTTATGGCGTGCCAATCAGCGATTTGATTTTTCTAAAAAAGTCCAAAAAGTCAAACAAAGCTTATTCCAAAAAGGGTTTGACTATGATTTGATTCAGCAATTTATTAGCGAAAAGGAAGTAGAACATGACGAATAAAGAGCCTTGGGAGGCGTGGAGTCCCGCAAAAGTTAGTTCATTCCAGGAAGATTTTTTAGCTTGGTATGAACGAGAAAAACGCAATTTACCTTGGCGAGCGAATACAGATGCATATCGTATTTGGATTTCTGAAATTATGCTACAACAAACTCGCGTAGATACAGTCATTGATTATTTTTATCGATTTATGGAATGGTTTCCGACGATTCAAGATTTAGCGGAAGCGCCAGATGATAAGTTGTTGAAAGCTTGGGAAGGGTTAGGTTACTATTCACGAGCGCGTAATTTAAAAGTGGCAGCGCAACAGATTGTTTCAGAATTTGGTGGGAAAATGCCTGACACAATCGAAGATATTCGGAGTTTAAAAGGAATCGGCCCCTATACGGCTGGTGCGATTGGCAGTATTGCCTTTAATCTCCCCGAACCAGCAATTGACGGTAACGTCATGCGGGTAGTGAGCCGTTTATTTGAAATTGATGCAGATATTGCAAAAGCGAGTAGTCGTAAAGTATTTGAAGCGGCGATGCTTAAAATCATCGATCGTGAGCGTCCAGGGGATTTTAATCAAGCTTTAATGGATCTAGGCTCAGCCGTCTGCACCCCAACTTCCCCTAAGTGTGAAAGTTGTCCGCTTCAGCAATATTGTGCGGCCTATCAGGCAGATAAAATGACCGCTTATCCAGTCAAATCAAAAAAAGTTAAGCCGAAAGATGTGTATTATGTCGGCACTATTATTGAAAATAAAAAGCAAGAATTTTTATTAGAACAACGACCTGAAACCGGTTTGTTAGCTAATATGTGGCTGTTTCCGATTGAAGAAATTAGCAAAAAACAATTTCAACAATTGCAAAAACTGGCGCAACCAGTAGAAACGGAAAAACAATTAACTTTAGAGTTAGAGCCTGTAACAGAGCCTTTGGTCGCTGAAGAACCTGTCAACTTTTTTACGGACTATGAAACAGTTGTCTGGCAAAAACGTGCCTTAGGCGAAGTCGTTCATATTTTCAGTCATTTAAAATGGCATATCTTAGTCTTTTATGGCCGAAATACAGGCGAATTAGCCACACTAGAGTCGCAGCGATGGGTGGCAGCACAACAATTTTCAGACTATGTTTTTCCAAAACCACAGCAAAAAATGGTGGAATTGTTCAAAAAAGAACACGAAAAAAAATAACAAAAAAGAGAGGCTTTTTAACAAACAAGCCCCTCTTTTTTGTTTCCTCTAGGTTATACCCCTATATAAATTCTGCTATGTTTAGTTTTGAAAGGGACTGGTAAGATAGACTTGTCTCTTGTCTGCTTAGAGGAGTAGTAATGATGGTGGAGACTTTTTAAGAGAGAGGAAGTACAGCCAATGAGTAGGAAGCGAAAAATCAGCTTAATTAGTTTAGTCATCATTTTGGTTTTTGTCACAGTCGGCTCAGCATACTTTGCTGTAGCGGGTAGCTATTTAAAGAAAACAATTGATAAAGGCTATGTTCCCATAAAAAATGATTATAATGAAGCGCAAAATAAAGATAGTCAATCGTTTTTGATTATGGGGCTAGACAATACAATTGAACGGAAATTAGGCACAACTAGGACTGATGCTATGATGGTGATTACCGTGAATAACAAGACGAAGAAAATAACCTATTTAAGTTTGCCACGGGATAGTTTTGTGCAAATTGATGCGAAAAATTACCAAGGGATGCAGCGAATTGAAGCCGCCTATACCTACGATGGACCAACAGCTTCTGTTAACACAGTTGAGAAATTATTGAATATTCCAATCAATCATTACGTTGTGTTTAACTTTTTATCTTTTATTAAGTTAATTGATGCAGTTGGCGGCATAGATGTCAATGTCAAGCAGGCGTTTGATGGTGTCACCAAAGACGGGCCAGGATCCATTCATTTTGATGCAGGGAAACAGCATTTAGATGGTACGAAAGCTTTATCTTATGCCCGTGAAAGACATAGCGATAACGATATTATGCGTGGATTCCGACAACAAGAAATTATTCAAGCAGTTGAAGACAAGTTGAAATCTGGTCAATCAATCATGAAAATAATGGACATTATTGATTCGTTAAATGGAAACATTCAAACTGATGTGGATTCCAATGAATTGACTCATTTAGTCAAAGAAGGTTTGACTTGGACCAATTATGATAAACAACAGCTTTCTTTTGACTGGCGCACTTTTAGTAATGAAGGGCGCAGTATGGTTGAACTATATCCAGATAGTATTGAAAATGTCCGTCATCAATTACGTGTGTCTTTAAATTTAGAAAAGCCAGATGAACGAGATCAAGACGGCTATGTCTTCCATACGAACGGTGAATTTTTATATCAAAGTGATTATACCGTTCAAGATGAAGCAGCTGAGGAAAACGAAATGACTTCCATCAACGGCAATACGTATATTGGTGTTCCTGGCAATACACAGACCGGCCCGTTGCCATCAGTTAAAACGGAAAATGGCTTTATAAAATAATTTATTTTCCAAGTGTAGAAAATCCGAACATAACAGATTAAATAATCCGCTTACTTATTATTCTTCTAAGGAAAAAACGAAGGATTTTAGCAAGGAAACAGCGTATCATTTGATATAAACCCAACATTCCCTTTATAATGAAAGTAACAAGCAAATTTTTGTTACTTAGAAGGGGAAGGGAGCAAGGAGTTATGTTTAGTTATACAGATACCATTTTGTCAATTATGCAAAGAATTGAAGTATACAACGAAATTTTCAAAGCCATCTCTAAAGAAGTTCAAGAATACGGTTGTAATCAGGCTGCACATCGGAGAGGCCGTGACACTTATATGTTTTGCCGAAATAATGTGAATCGTTTTTTTACAGAAGAAATGATGTTTCGTAAAAATTTAGAGCCGTATTATGATAAAGAAGCAACGAAAATCTTGCTAGAAGGATTAGATACGTATAAAGAAGGAGTATTTTTCTGGTTAGAGGCATTAAGTGAATCTTGCCAAGTGACAGATGAATTGAAATATCAATTAGGAATCCGCCAAAAAGAATCCTCTTATTTATTAATTAATCAAGCTTGTAAAGAAGCCTGTGAGGGCATTCAAAGCGCTCATAGTGTTCATAAGATGTAAAAAGTTAGGGATAGCTGTCAATCTGGCAGTTATCCCTAACTTTTTTATTTCAATATCATCTGATAAGCATAACGTTCGCCATCGTTAACATCTAAAATCACGTCACCTTGATAAACAAAGCCAGCTTTTTTAATCAGGTGCTGCATAGCGAGATTTTGTGGATGTGTATCGATTCGAATATCAGTAGCACCTTGCAAACGAGCGGCTGTAACCAGTGAGCGCAAAAGCACCAAAGCCAGTCCTTGACCTTGAAAGGAACTTTTTAAAGCAACACGATGAATTGCCGTATACGTAGTTTGAGAATGAGGTTGCCAAGAACCATTAAAAATCGCTTCATAAGCAGGATCAATCTCCGAACATAAAACACCAACGCCTGCCAAGGCATCCTCAACCATTAAAATATAGCAAGTTTGCTGGTCGATATCTTTTGCTAAAATTTCTTGATTCGGGCCATCGCCGTTTTGCCATTGGGGAATGCCACTTTTTTGTAAGGTGCGGCGTCCATCTTCAATGATAGCAAGGATGTCAGGCAAATCAGAAGGTTCTGCTTTTCTTAAGTAAACAGTCAAAAAATATTCCCTCCTCTTAGAAACCTGTTGTTGTTTTCAATTGGTAAATTTTTGAAGGGCGGCCAATGCCAACGGGACGTTCACCTAACTCTTCAAAATATTGTGTCATGGCTTTTTTAAAATTTGAATGGTCAATGCTGCGATAATCAACGCCGAGGAACTTCGCAAAAACTTTACGGGCTTCCGTAATGGTGAAATCTTTTCCTAAGACTTGAAGCACTTGCGGTTCATGTTCCATTTTATCAACAACACGATTAAACGCCTTAATTATAATTTCACTATGGTCGAAGGCTAATGTATCTTTACCAAGAGAGGCCGCTGTTTTCAAGTCTAAAGTAATTTCCACATCTTCATGAGATAACGTGATATGTTGACCATGTCGTTCAAGATTGAACCAGTGGACTTCTTTGGCATCGTCGCCAGCAATTAAAGGTTCTTCACCAATAAAGGCTAAATAGCTGACTGTCACGACCCAGCCACGAGGATCTCGATCTGGGCGACTAAAGCTGTGTAATTGTTCAATATTTTCTTGAGAAATCACCACACCAGTTTCCTCTTTTGTTTCTCTTAAAACACTATCTTCAGTAGATTCGTTACGATTAACAAAACCGCCAGGAAGCGCCCATGAGTTTCTAAAGGGGTGACCTTTACGTTGAATCAGTAAGACTTTCAATTGATCGGCTTCCTTGTTGTAACAAAGAAGAACCATATCAACGGTTAAAGAGGGTTTTTCATATTCAGGTAATTCTTGTTGATGATACCAAGTTAAGAACTCTTCTAAGCTAGCTTGGCGTTCATAATAATTTTTTTCTTCCGCTTTAGAAGCAAATTGTGGCACAATTGCTCCTCCTTTCAAAAAGAAACATGGTTTTCTTTTATTGTATCATTAAGTGGCTGAAATACAATATTCAAGCGTAAAAAGAAAAGCAAGCCTGGGACAAAAATCCAAAGTGATTTTTGTCCCAGGCTTGTACTATAAGAAGTTTGTTCTAGACGTTATTTATTGTGTTAATTCTAATAATTTATTTTTCAAATCTTCTTCCATATGGCCAAGTTCGATTTCGGCAGCTTGGCGTTTTTCTTTTCCTTCTTGTTGAATACGTAATGTTTCTTGGATAGTTTCAATTAAATCATTTTGTGTTTTTTGTAATGTTTCAATATCGACTAGGCCACGTTCGTTTTCTTTTGCTGTTTCAATTGCAGAAATTTTTAGCATTTCTGAATTTTTCTTCAGTAAGTCATTGGTGGTTTCAGAGACTTGACGTTGAGCAGTCACAGCATCTTTTTGACGGAGTAAGGTCAAGGCGATGACTACTTGGTTTTTCCATAACGGAATCGCCGTATTCACCGATGATTGAATTTTCTCAGCCAAAGCTTGGTTAGTATTTTGAATTAAACGAATTTGTGGGGCTTGTTGAATCGTAATTTGACGAGCCAAGCGTAAATCATGGGTTCTTTTTTCTAAACGGTCTAGGAATTGGTTATAATCATTAACAATTTGGACATCCATTTGATCTCCAGATTCTTCCGCTTTTTTCATGGCTTCAGGAATAATTTGCGTCCGTAGTTCTTCTGCTTTTAATTCCCCAGCGGCAATATAGATGTTTAAGGCATCAAAATAATCTTTATTTTTTTGATACAATTGATCTAACATGGCATTATCTTTTAAAAGACCATCTTTTTCATGGGTTAATTTGACAGCAATTTTGTCAATTTGCGCACCAATTTTTTGATATTTGGCGGTAATTTCGTAAACGGATTGTTTGACTTTACCTAACATTTTTTGAATAAAGTTGCCTTCGCCAGCACGTAATTCATTGGGATTGGCTTCATTTAAACGAAACATTAGATCGGTCAGTGAATCACCAACAGGACCAATGTCTTGTGCTTGAACGTGGTTTAACATCGCTTGCGAAAATTCGCCGAGTTTGATTTGGGCATTTGAACCATAGGTAATTACTGCTTGTGAATCTTGGACATCAATTTTTGAAGCTAATTCTTTTGCTTGGGCTTGACGTTCTTGTGGTAATTTATCAATTAAACGAGGAGCTGCTTGCTGTTCTTTTAACTCAGATAGTTCATTTTGTTGCGTTGGTGTTAGTTCATCCATTGATGAAAATGGATTACTTAATAAATCGTCCAATGTATTGGTTACAGATGTTGTTTCTTTGGGTTGTTGCTCAGTCATTTTTTTTCCTCCCTAATGATTATTGCTGGTCTTCGTTTACTTGAGGTGATTCCTCAGTTGCAGCTTTTTGCGACAAGCTGCTTTTAGCGATCGACATTTCGACATCTAAATCGTCTAAGTCATCGGAAACGATTTCCTCATAATCATTTTTAACTAATTTTGACAATTGGTCAATGATTTGTGCGCTTTCTTCTAATTTTTCATACGTTTGTTTGTTTTTTACTTCATGTTGTTCGATTTCTAAATGCTTACTTGTTAAGTCAACGATATTTGGTAAATGTGTATAGAGAAAGTGATTGGCTAAGTGTAACTTTTTAGGTTCTTTCACTAACTCTTTAAACAGAGCTTTAGAAACCTTCGTTGTATCATTACGTAAGTCAATCGCCCGTAATTTAGTTGAACGATTCATGTTTTCTTGTAATTGTATGATTTGTTTTTTGGCTGTGCTCATTGTACTTCTGAAAAAATCAATTTCTTGTGGAGATAACCCCAACTCACGATAATGGGCTTCTTTATCTTTCGTTAAGTAAGGCATTTGATCGCTCTTGTCGGCGGCATTTTTCTTTTTTCGATAGAGAACGAATACTAAAAAGCCTACCAGAATCACAAAAGCGAAGAAGCCATATTCTCTAGCGACAGCAATGATTAAGGCTCCTAAAAGAATATAGCCAATCAGTAATTTTGTATTTAATTTGTTCATTTATATAGTTCCTCCTATCTATCTAATCCTCGAAAGAGTCAGCTCTCGTTACAATAGTTATTTTAGCATACTCTGTGAGAGAAAAGACATACAGCGGAAGATGTATTTTATGATTTAGTGAAATCCTAAGAAAAAAAGTATAAAACGCAAAAAAAGACCCGTCCTAATTGGGGGTAGGACGGGAAAGGAGTTAAAAATGAAAAAGTGTTTTGTTAGGGTTGTTTGTTGGTATGCTTAAATAATACAAGGAAGTTGTGAATTTTTTATGTCTATTTTTTTTCGAAAATGTAATTTTTTTCTAAAGCAATAAATTTTTTTCTTTGAAAAGGGTTTAACTAGAGAAGAAGGGGTGCGATTTTTATCATTTTAGGGTATGATAAACAAGAAAGGTTGGTGAAAGATATGTTAAATTATGAGGACTTCGAAGAAAAAACACTTCAACGTCGAGAAATTTTTAAAGGAAAGATTATTGATGTTTTTTTGGATGACGTGGCTTTACCGACAGGCGGCACAGCTAAACGCGAATTGGTTTTTCATTCAGGCGCAGTAGCTATGATTCCGTTAACCGCAGAAGGAAAAATCGTCTTAGTTAAACAATTTAGAAAACCCTTGGAACAAGTGATTTTAGAAATTCCGGCGGGAAAAATTGATCCTGGAGAAGAAAATCAACTGGAAACGACGGCTATGCGGGAATTGGAAGAAGAAACTGGGTATCGTGCAGGTCAGCTCACCTACATAAATTCAATGTATCTGTCACCAGGATTTGCTAATGAAAAATTGGCTCTCTATTTGGCAACGGATTTGCAGAAAGTCGAAAATCCGCGTCCTCAAGATGAAGATGAAATCTTGGAACTTTACGAGCTAACAATAGCTGAAGCCAAAGCAGAGGTGGCAAAAGGCACGATTTGTGATGCCAAAACACTTTTTGCTATACAATACTGGGAATTGTATTTACTGCAGAGACAGTTTAAGGAGGACACGCAATGAGCAAAGGTCCGTTAGTCACTCGGACAGAGCTTCGCAAACGCAGAGAAGCAGAAGAAAAAGAAGCGGAACGTCGTCAGCAAGAAGAGCAGAAGCTGGCGGAAAAAGCGTATAAGCGAAAAGAAAAAGAAATTTCGACGTTTTATCGTAAAGAAAAGAAAAAACAAAAACCGATCAACAAGTCACGAGTAGGAGAATACTCGAAGCGTCGAGAACGGAGTACTTGGTTAAACAAGGCAATTATTATTGTAGCGATTTTATTAGCCGTTGTGGCGTATATCGTTTTGAATTTATAGAAAAGAGGAATCACTATGAAAATTGGAATTATTGGAGCAATGGATCAAGAGGTCAAAATTCTAAAAGAAAAATTGACAGACACGATGTCATGGGAACGAGCAGGCGCTTTATTTGTTTCTGGTTCGTTAGGAAGACATGAGGTGATTGTGGTTCGTTCAGGAATTGGTAAAGTGGCCTCAGCTGTGACCACGACTTTATTGATTCATCAATATGGCGTAAATATGGTGATTAATACAGGTTCTGCTGGTGGTATCGGTGAAGGACTAAAAGTCGGCGATTTAGTCATTGCAGACAAATTAGCTTACTTTGATGTTGATGTCACTGGTTTTGGTTATGCCTATGGACAATTGCCTGGTGGTGTGCCTTTGTATTTTGAAACAAGTGAATACTTGCGGATGGAAATTGCGAAAGCTGCTGAAAAAACTGGTTTAGCTATTCGTAAAGGATTGATTGTTACTGGAGATACTTTTGTGGATAGCGCTGAGAAAATCGCCAAAATTAAGAAAGAGTTTCCTGAAGCCTTAGCTTGCGAAATGGAAGGCGCAGCAATTGGCCAAGCCGCTTCACAGTTCAATATTCCATTCTTAGTTGTACGGGCAATGAGTGATACAGCAGATGGCGAAGCAACTCAAAGCTTTGACGAATTCATCGATGAAGCTGGGAAAAAATCAGCCGAAATGGTTATTCATTTTGTCGAGAACTTAGTTTAAAAAGAGAAAGAAACAGCCATCATTTCATCAATGAAATGATGGCTGTTTCTTTTTGCTTATTGTCATTTAATGAAAGGTTTTTAAATACTGCTCTTTTTGTTTACGCGTTAATTTTTTAAAGGCGGCTTCGGCTTTGGTGGCCTCGCTACGTGTTTCAAATTTCTCTGTATGAATCATTTTGACTGGGCGGCGTTTGGCTAATCGAGTATATTTTGCACCAGTTCCGCTATTATGTTCGGTTAATCGACGTTCTGGCTCAGTTGTATAGCCACCGTAAAAGGAACCATCTTGGCAAAGTAAAACATAAAAATAATGGGATTTCTTATTCTCCATACAGCATAGCCTTCATTTCAGCTTCGTATTCGTTCTTTTCATTGTATGTAAAAAGAGGTGGTAACACACGAAAACCGTCTTTTTTGCCTTGTTTAATGCCTTCAATTAGTAAAACATTGGCTTCTTTGCCTGGCTTCGGATAAACAAACCGAGCTTTTTTCGGCGCAATATTGGCGTTTTCCATGGCATGTAAAATATCAAGGAAACGATCAGGTCGATGAACCATTGCGAGGCGACCATTTGTTTTTAATAAATCCGCTGACACAGTGACCACTTCTTGAAGAGACGTGTGAATTTCATGACGGGCAATCGCTAAATGCGGGTTTGGATTTTTTTGGCTAGTTGGTCGTTCTTTAAAGTATGGGGGGTTACATAGTACTAAATCAACAGAATCTTTTTTGATGACCTCTGTCGCTTGTTTTAAATCACGTTCATACATCGTTACTTGTTTTTCCAATTTATTTAATAGAATACTTCGTTGCCCCATATCTGCCAAACGAGGTTGTAATTCGATTTGGTCGATCTTTGCAGCTGTTTTTCGACTAACGAAGAGGCCGACCGCGCCATTGCCAGCACACAAATCGACAATCTTGCCTTTTTTTGGTAGTTGCGGAAAATTAGCCAATAAGACTGCATCAATGGAAAAAGAAAAGACTTCTTTGCTTTGAATAATTTGAATATCATCCGCATATAATTGATCAATCCGTTCGCCGGATAATAACATAGATTAAGAACCTCCAACTTTTCATCTGATTGTTCATGTATTATACTACTTTTAAACCCGTATGACAAAATCTGTTCCCTAGATTAGTAGGGACATGTTATTTCTCTGATTGATAGACGTAAAAAAAGCTTGTCAAAAGGTAGAGCTTTCGGCATACTAGAAAGCGGAGAGAAGAAAGGAAGAAAATTATGTTTTTTACATTTATGCGTGGCGTGGTTCGCGTCATTTTATTTGTGATTAATGGAAATGCACATTATGAAAATAAAGAAAAATTACCAAAAGACCAAAACTATGTCTTAGTTGCGCCGCATCGAACATGGTGGGAACCGCTGTATTTAGCTGTTGCTGGCAGTCCTAAGAAGTTTAGCTTTATGGCAAAAAAAGAGTTGTTTAAAAATCCTGTTTTACGTTTCATTTTAAAACATGCGAATGCGTTTCCGGTGGATCGTGAGAAGCCCGGTCCCAGCGCGATTAAAACACCTGTCAAAATTTTAAAAAATTCTGATTTAAGTTTGATTATGTTCCCTAGTGGCACGCGTCATTCCTCAGAATTAAAAGGTGGGGTAGCCTTGATTGCTAAAATGGGGCGAGTACCTATCGTGCCATCTGTTTATCAAGGTCCGTTAACTTTAAAAGAGTTGTTTAAACGTAAAAAAGTAACGGTTCGTTTTGGGGAGCCAATCGATATTAGCGATATTAAAAAAATGGATAAAGACGGTTTAGCTGAAGTGGAACGTCGGATGCAAGAAGCATTTGATCAGTTAGATAAAGAAATTGATCCAACTTTTAAATATGAATCAACAGAAAAAGAATAAAACAAACCGCTACAAAATAGGAATGTTACTGGCAGGTAGTCTCATCAAAAGATGATGCTCCCTGTCTTTTTTCTTGTGTTAAGAAAAAAGTTTGTTAAAAATCTAATTCTTCTGTCCGATTTTCTTAAAAAATACCAGAAATTTGTTATAATAATAAGAAGGACTTTTTTAGGCGGTGAAAAAATGAAATTTTTACATACAGCAGATTGGCATATTGGCAAAAAATTACATGGTTTTGATTTATTGGCAGAACAAAAGGAAGCCTTTAAACAAATCTTAGCAATTGCGAAAGAAGAGCAAGTGGATGCTGTTGTGATCGCTGGAGATTTGTATGATCGCTCTGTTCCAGCAGTTGAAGCAGTCGAGATTTTTAATGAAATGATGATTCAAATGAATCTCAAAGAGCATTTCCCCGTGTTAGCTATTTCGGGAAACCATGATAGCAGCACTCGTTTAGAAACAGGAGGCCCTTGGTTTAACCAAACGCAATTTCATTTGAATACGCGTTTAGAACAAGCCTTTCAACCAATTGAAATCGACAATACCCAATTTTATTTGTTGCCTTATTTTGAACCGATTGCGGCTCGCTTATATTTTGAAGATGAAACGATTCGAACGATTCAGGCGGCGATGGAAAAAGTTGTCGCGAAAATGCAAGAATCTTTTCTCCCCAATAAAAAACAGGTGTTAGTTAGTCATTTTTTTGTCGCTGGCAGTGAAAAAACTGATTCTGAAACAAAATTAACAGTGGGTGGTTTGGATGTTGTACCGACGGCTTTGTTAGAGCCTTTTGATTATGTCGCGTTGGGCCACTTACATGGAAAAAATGCGTTGCAGGCACCTAATGCTCGATACAGTGGCTCGCCTGTAAAATTTTCTTTATCAGAAATGACACAAGAAAAGGGTGTTTGGCTTGTTGAAACAGAAGATGAAGTTCATTTTCAATTCCGTGCTTTGAAACCATTGCGAGACATTCAACAATTGACGGGCTCGTTTCAGCAGTTAACGGATCCCGCTTTTTATCAAGAAGTGAATCGGGAAAATTATTTACATGTCCAATTAACCGACCGAGCGATCATTCCCAACATGATGAATCAATTGCGAAAAATTTACCCCAAAATTATTGGGTTGGAACGTTTGAATGGTCGAGAAACAAGCAGCGGAAATCAGAAAAAAGTGGTACAAATAGAACAACGTTCACCAGAAGAACATCTGCATGACTTTTTTAACGATGTGACAGGAGAGGCCTTGACAGAACAACAAGCACAATGGGTCCAAGAAGAACTGAGTACACTTAATCAATTAGAAAGAGGGAAGTAATAGGATGAAACCATTATCTTTAACATTGAAAAACTTCGGACCGTATATTAATGAAACCATTGATTTTACGAAGTTTGAAGATTCTTCACTTTTTCTAATTAGTGGAAAAACAGGATCTGGGAAAACAACGATTTTTGATGGAATGAGCTATGCTTTGTTTGGTGAAAGTTCTGGAAAATTACGTTTAGGCAAAGAAATGCGTTCCACATTTGCTGACCCCTCAGAAGCCACTGAAGTTACTTTGCTTTTTAAACATAACGAGTATCTCTATGAACTGAACCGCCTTCCCGAACAAGAACTTTTTAAAAAACGTGGCACAGGAGTCCGTAAACAAAGTGCCAAAATTTCTTTAATTGTCAAAGATGCTCAAGGGAAAGAACTGCGAGCCTATTCTAAAAGACGCGAAGTGGACGAACTCATTCAAGAATTATTGCATTTAAATGCCAATCAATTTGCTCAAATTGTATTGTTACCACAAGGAGAGTTTCGGACTTTTTTAATTGCTAAAAGTGATGAAAAAGAAAAGGTTTTGCGTAATTTATTCGGAACAGAATTGTATCAGTTGTTCAGCGAAAATTTAAAAGAACGCTTAAAAATTGCCAATCAAGAGATTCAAGAAACCCAGCAAAAAATTGAACTGAAAACAGAACAGTTGCATTGGTCAGAAGAACCTGAACCGACAATGACACTTTTTGAAAAACTTCAATTATTAGAAAGCCAACAACAAGAGGCTCAGCAACAACTATTAGTTGAAAGAGAACAAATTGCAACCTTAAAACAAGCCAAACAAGCAAAAGAGCAAGTTCGTTATGCCATTGAAGAACGGCAAAACTTGCAACAGCAAAAAGAAGAATTACTGGAAAAGAAAGCAAAACAAGCTGAACAGGAAACCGTCATTGAGCGGCTAAAGGAACAGATTCAGCAATTAAAATGGAGTCAAAAACAGCAATCTTTAGCTGAAAAAGTCTTTGAAAAACGAAGCGAAAAACAACAAAAAGAGCAAGAAACAAAGTCCAAACAACAAGCTCTCATGGAAACGCAACAAGCATTGACAGATTGGCAAGCAATCATGAGTGAGTTGGAAGAACAACAACCATTGATTGCTGAAAAACAAGAACGTCTTCAAACGATTCAACGTCAATTACCACAATACCAAGAATATGAACAGTTAGCCCAACGACAAATAGCAGAACAAGCCAATTATCAAGCCATTCAAAAAGAGTATGAATCTTGCCAACAGGAAAAAATAACATTAGCGGATAAAGTGGCGACAGCCAAACAATTTATTGAACAAGAAGGAACACTTGAAAAAGCAAATTTTGAATGTTCTAGTGTAGCAGATCATTGGCAAAATTTTGTAGAACGTTGGCAAAAAAATCAAAAAGCTTGGCAAAAAATTAGTCAAAACCAAGGGGAATTGCACGAGTTGACACAACGGTTTGCTGTTGAACAGCAACAAAAAAGCGTCGAAGAAGCGAAGTTGCAGACAAAGAAAAGTCAATGGGCCTCTTTACAAATCCAACGATTAAGCTTGTTACTTGAAGAGGGGGAACCTTGCCCAGTTTGTGGCTCTTTAGAACATCCAAAGCAACAAACTCATCAAGAAGTTTCCTTAGAAGAGATTAATCAAGCGGAACGGGAATTAACGGAAGTTGAAAAAACGGTACAACGATTTACTGAAACGCTCTCTGCATTAGGGGCGGAAAAGCAACAGAAAGAAAGCCAATTACAAGAACAGGAAGTTGCGTATACTGAGGAACAAGAACAATTAGCAGCGCAGTTTGCTGACTTGCAGTTGCCGTTAACAGGACTAACTTTTTCACAAGTAACACCTGCAGAAATTGCGGAAGTTGAGTCGCAATTAGCTAAAGAAAAACAACAAATAGCACAAAAACTAACGGAAATTTCAGTCGAAAAGGACCGTCTGGCGGAACTAGAAGAACAAGTAGCTGAAAATTCTCAACGCTTTGAAGTGCTCCGACAACAAGTAGAAACAATGCAACAAAGTCTGGAAAGAATCACTATCCAGCAGCAAATGATTGCTAGCCAATTATTGGATGCAACCGTCACATACGAAGAAATGACCAAACAACAAGCTTTGCTTCAAGAAGAACTCTCTGCATTTGAACGTCAAAAAGAAAACGTGACGACACAAGGAGAAACCTTGAAGAAAGAAGAAATGATCCTTGAAAGTACGTTGACTCATTTGGAGAAAGAACAACAAACACTTCAACAAACAGTCGCACAACTTGAGAGTCAGTTAAACTCAGTTTTAACGGAACAAGGAGTGACAGAGGACCAATTGACGGAGTGGTTGAAAGAGGTACCGACACTAGAAAGTCAGCAAGAACAAATTGCTTTATTTGAACAAGAGCAAACCCAACTGACTATCCAACTCGCTGAAATTGAGAAAAAATTATCTAGTGATACGTTCCCAGAATTATCTTTAATCATCACAGAAATTGAACAAATAACACAACAAATTGAAGAACAAGAAAAAAAATACTATCAACTGCATGAAAAAATGCAAAATAACCAACAGTTGGTTCAAGAAATTAATGCGCAAAGAACAACAATTGAAGACAAGTTTGAGGAAGTTGCTGCACTACAGCAGTTGGCAGATACGGTGAATGGCAATAATCCTAAAAAAATTAGTTTTGAACGGTATATGTTACAAACGTATTTAGAAAGAGTGCTGACAGTCGCTAATCAGCGTTTAGACCGCCTGACCAATAGTCGTTATCAATTTGAATTGAATCACGAAGCAGGCAGTTATCGGAATCAAACGGGGCTAGAAATCAATATTTATGATGACAATTCAGGGACGGTACGCAGCGCTCACACGTTATCAGGCGGAGAAAGTTTTATAGCAGCGTTAGCTTTGGCACTTTCTTTAGCAGAAGTGATTCAAGAACAAGCAGGCGGAGTCTTAATTGATGCGTTGTTTATTGATGAAGGCTTTGGTTCCTTAGATGAAGAAGCATTGGAAATGGCAATGGAGGCGTTAGAAACGATTGAAAATGAAGGCCGCATGATTGGGATTATTAGTCATATTGGCGAATTAAAAGCACGAATTCCACAACAATTACAAATAAAAAGCAATGGGAATGGTCAAAGTACCGTTCACTATCAGCTAGCTTAGTAGAAGAGGAGGTGAGTCGATGAAATGGAGTATTCCAGAGCGAATCGTTGAACAAGGACGCGAATATATGCAAGAAGGCCGGGTCTTATCTATCGTTCAAAATCCAGAAAAAAGGATCTGGTTGTCTGAGGTTTTAGGGGAAGAACTTTATCTTGTTGAATTGGATGGTACCGCCAAAGAACAAGATGTTTGTGAATGTCAATATTGGATGGAACATGGCTATTGCAAGCATACAGTGGCAGTTGAACTGGCACTGAAACAACGAGGCGTGTCAAGAATTATTCAAGCGAATCAAACAGTCAGTTTTGAGAAAACAAATCGATCAACAGCTGAAATGTTTACCAAAGGCTTTGCCAAATTAAGCAAAGCTTCTGCCGAAGTTCCCTTGCAGCCTTTACGTTTAGAATTTCATTTAGATGTGATTGAAACGAATAATTACTATCCAGAATTATCAACGATTGGTCTTTCTTTAAAAATTGGTTTAGAAGGCACCAAACCTAAAACATATATTGTGAAAAATATTGGTGATTTTTTACAAGCATATGAAAAGGAAATGACTTTTATGGTGAATAAACAACACCAATTTACTTTGCTACATGATTCTTTTTCAATGGAGATTCAAGAAATTTTAACAGAACTTGCGGCAATTTATCATACCAGCCAATTATTAGGTGCAAACGGTATTCAAGTTAAAGGGAAAATCGACAAACGTTATCTATTATTACCAATTGATCGCAGTCAATCGTTAGTTGAAAAAATGAATCGAACGGGTCAGTTTATATTGACCAATCAAACTCATAAGTATCGCTATCTAACGTTCAAAGAAACCAGTTTGCCACTTACGTTTACAGTGCAAAAAACCGAGGAACAAAGCTTCAAATTAACTATTCAGAATCCTATTACAACGTTTCTAGCCCACTATCACTGGGCGATTGCGGATCAAACGGTTTATTTACTAGCAGAAGAGCAGGAAGCCATCTACACCACGTTACTTCAATTAATGAAACGCTTGGAAGAGCCGTCAATTATTTATGAAAAAGAAACAGTTTCTGATTTATTTAGTGAAGTGTTACCATTATTGGAAAAAATTGGTCGAGTGTCTGTTGAAGAATCAGTTGAAGAACTAGTCGTCCATCATCCTTTAAAAGCAGTCTTTATTTTTAAGAAAATTAAAGGTCGGATTAATGCTCGAATTGACTATCACTATGGAGAAGTCATTTTCTCGACAAACCCGAAATATGCTCAATTACCTGAAGTCAATCAAGAAATCGTTCGAGATAAAGCAAAAGAAACAGCAATTAAGCAACAATTTCAACAGTTTGCCTATCAGCAAACAACCACAGGCTTTGAAAAAGTCTTACCTGCTGGAGAGTCCTTGTATTATTTCTTTAAAGCCGAAGTACCAGCTTTCCGTCAATTAGGAGAAGTTCGGATGGGACGGAAATTACGGGAATTGTATTTAGATGCCCAGCATCATCAACCAACGATTGAAGTTGCGGAAGGGGATTCTTGGTTGGATATTCGGTTTGATGTCACTGGCATTGATGAAACCGAAATCGATGCAGTATTGACTAGTCTGCTACGTAATGATGCTTTTTATACGTTAAAAAGTGGTGAAATTCTTGCTTTTGATTCAGAGGAATTTTTCCATACAAGTGCAATTTTAACGAAGCTGCGAAAAAATATGCATCAAGAAGACAATGTCATTCATGTGCCCAAAAACCAAGGCCTCATGATCGAAAGTTTATTAGAAGACAACGAGCGGGCACATTTTTCAGATTCCTTTAAAAAAATGGTCACGGATTTAACGCATCCAGAAAACTTTGAAGCGCAAGTCCCCAAAACCTTACAAGCAACGTTACGCCATTACCAAGAAACAGGGTATAAATGGCTGAAAATGCTTAGCCATTATCAATTTGGCGGT
Source organism: Enterococcus sp. DIV0712 (assembly GCF_050554855.1). Classification (NCBI taxonomy): domain Bacteria; kingdom Bacillati; phylum Bacillota; class Bacilli; order Lactobacillales; family Enterococcaceae; genus Enterococcus; species Enterococcus sp. DIV0712. Next base: position 2,192,579 of record NZ_CP187333.1, on the reverse strand, counting down.
ATTTTAGCTGATGAAATGGGTTTAGGGAAGACACTGCAAACCATTACCTATTTACTTTCGGAAAAAGAAGAAGAGCGCTTGAAAGGGACAGCTTTGATTGTCGCTCCTGCAAGTTTAACCTATAACTGGTTAGCCGAAGTCAAACGTTTTGCGCCAACCTTAAATGTTCAAGTGGTTTCTGGCAATCGCCAAGAACGAGCAGCGCTTTTACAAAATAGCACCGAAGATATTCTGATTACATCTTATGCAAGTATGCGACAAGATGTTCAGCTTTATCAGGAAATGCGTGTCGGCTATTTGATTCTAGATGAGGCCCAAATGGTTAAAAATAGTGGGACTAAAACAGCGCAAGCCTTAAAAAGTTTAAAAGTACCACAACGTTTTGCATTAAGTGGCACACCAATTGAAAATAATTTAGATGAACTGTGGTCAATTTTCCAAATGATCTTACCGGGATTGTTCCCAGGCAAAAAAGCCTTTCGAGAAATTAAGCCGGAAGAAATTGCCAAAATGATTCAACCATTCATTTTACGACGAGACAAGAAAACGGTGCTCGCAGACTTACCAGAAAAAATTGAAAATAATATGTACAGTGTCTTAACAGAAGAACAAAAAACGGTTTATTTGGCCTATCTAAAACAAATGCAAGCAGATGTCAGTCAAATGGATCAGGCGACCTTCAAGAAAAATCGCATGAGTATTTTAGCAGGCTTGACCCGTTTACGACAAATCTGTTGCGATCCGCGTTTGTTTATTGAGGATTACACGGGAGGTTCTGGCAAAGTGGAACAAGTCAAAGACTTTTTAGTGGCTGCCAAAGAAAACAATCGTCGTGTCCTATTATTTTCTCAGTTCACAAGCATGCTTTCTATCTTAGAAAAAGAATTGAATGAATTAGGTTTAGAGACGTTCTATTTACGAGGAAGTACGAAGCCTCAAGATCGGTTAACGATGGCGAATGCCTTCAATGAAGGAGAAAAAGATGTCTTCTTAATTTCATTGAAAGCAGGGGGAACCGGACTAAATTTAACTGGTGCAGATACAGTTATTTTATACGATTTATGGTGGAATCCCGCAGTCGAAGAACAAGCGGCTGGTCGGGCACACCGCATGGGACAAAAAAAAGTTGTTGAAGTGTGGCGGATGATTGCAGAAGGAACGGTTGAAGAAAAAATGAATTCCTTACAGCAAGAGAAACGCGAGCTGTTCCAAAAAGTGATTCAAGGAAATGAAGAGCAATTAGCGAAAATGACGGAAGAAGATATTCGCACAATTTTAAGCATTGGAGAATAGCCGTTCAACTTAGTTGCTATCTTATTTAAAGAGAAATGGAGTAATTCGTTTGAAACAAAAAGAATATATGGAATATCGGCCGCTAGGTGAAGAAATTGAACGGATTCGTAAAGGGAAAAATATTCCTCTGCGTGTCTTTGATGAAAATGGTGTTTCTAGTCGAAGTTATCAACGCTTTGTCCAAGGAAATAGTGAATTACGTATTTCGGATTTAGCTATTATTGTCGAAATCTTGTCTATTTCGCCGATGGAAATGACAGAAAAATTAACGCCAATGTCCAAAACAGTTTTAGCTAAGGAGCAGTTTAATCAAGCAATCTTTAGTAAAAATTTTCAAGAAAGTAGTCGAATCGTTGCAGATTATCGAGCGTATTATGATAAATCGTCTTTTGCTTTAGGAAAGCAAGAAGTAATGTATTCGATGTTGGCGTTGGAATATCTTTTTAACCCTCAAACGGTTGTGACAAAAGAGGAAATTATTGCATTAGAAAATCAGATTCTGGAACGATTAATTAATGCCGATGTGTATACTATTTTTAATTTGAAATTTTTAGCATTACAAAAAAACGTTGGCTTGCAGCCGTTTCCAACTTCGTTACTTTTTCGTGTACTACAATCTGTCAATGAGCGGGAAATTATTGATATTCGCTCACTAGAAATTATCGAGCAAGTAATTATTGATTTTTTATTTGCGGCGATTGTCAGCCAAAATGTTCCCCATATTCTTCATGTATTAAGCATGTTTAAAGAATATGAAGTGGGTGAAAATAACTGGCGAATGATCCTCTGGAAAAAAATAGCAGAAAAAATAGAAATGATTTTAACCAATGAAGAAATATTCGCAGATTGGTCAATCTTTAAAGAACAGATCCTCTTATCTATCACATTGTTTTTACCAAAAGCCAAACAAGAATTTTTTGCTGGGCAATTGGAAAAAATAGAGGATAGTTTAAAAGAAATAAAAGAAAACTAGGCATAATTGAGAATTTGTCATAATACATTCTGGTTGTGTTTAGCGACAAAGAGCGCCAAATAGGGGTAGAAAACCCTATTTGGCGCTCTTTGTCTTGTCTATACAAATTAATTTGGACAGTTTGTCGTAATTGAACCCATTTTCAGTTGATATTCACTATAATTAAGAAAATATCAGGAGGTGAAGTTTATGAAAAAAATGTGCATCTCCGCAGTTAGTGCCTTACTTTTGGCTAATAGTTTGCTACTTCCTGTAACAACTTTCGCCGAAACGACCGAAACAATCGCATCCTCCAGTGAAGAAAATGTTTCATCTGTTTCAGAAGAAAAGATTCCAGAAACTTCATCGGCAGAAGAGCAAAATTCAGCAACCAGTAGTTCGGAGATTCCCCAATCAGAAGAGTTAACGACTGTTGAAACAAGTGAAGAGCCGCCAAATGAAGCACTAGCGATAACGGAAGCACAACTGATGATGCCCCAATTATACGCAGGTGCTGTCTTAGATAAAGCGACGCCTATCAGTACACTATTTCCTGATCCAGCCTTTGCGGAAAATATCAGAAAACAGTTAAGCAAATCTCGGACCTCTAATACTGTCACCCAAGCAGAATTGGATAAACTGAATAAAGTTATTTTAGAAAATGTCGTTGTTTCTAATGTGGAAGGAGTTCAATACCTAAGAAACTTAGAAGAATTATCTTTTCAAGATTCACTCAATGTAACAGATTTGAGTCCTTTTGCTAAAGGTGAATTTAAGCTATTACGTTTTTTATATATGAGAAATAATAAAATAGCTGATCTTAGTCCGTTAGGTCAAGCAGGATTGATTAGTTTAGAAGGCTTGTATGTTGAGAACAATCAATTAACGACATTAAATGGACTTGAAGGAATGGCTGCTTTAAAAAATTTAAGTATCCAAAATACGACAGATCATCCGTCAAAAATCACGCCGAATAATCGAGTGACTTCCTTCGACCCGCTTCGTTCTCTTCGTAATTTAGAAACCATTTGGGCTGCCAATAATCAGATTGCTACTTTAGATGGGCTTACGGAAGCAAATAACCTACTCCGTCTTTATGTGGAAAATAATCAATTAAAAACAATTGCGCCCTTGGCGAATAAGCCACGTCTAGAAGAGTTGAGTATTATGAATCAAACGATTGCTAGTCTGGAAGCTTTAAGCACTGTTCCTAATCTGCGTGTACTGTATGCAAGAAACAATCAAATTTCTTCCTTGGCACCGTTAGAGAAAACACTCAATCTAACAGTTTTAGATATGGGAGAAAATCAAATTTCAGATATCAGTCCGTTAAAAGGCTTAACGGCCATTACAGGGCTAGATGTATCTAATCAAATGATTATCTTATCTTCTGTCGATTATATTGCTGGGAAACCACTGCAATTAAAAAATAAGGTGGTATCTCGTGATGGTCAACTATTTCCACCGCTGACGATTAGCCCTTATGGAAGTTACGATGCCACAAAAGGACTGTTTGAATGGAATTTACCCAAAGCTCATGAAGGCGTTTCTTATATCTGGGAATCAACAGATAAAGCATACTTAGGGAACTTTTCTGGAACAGTCGTCCAACCTGTCAAAGAAGTTTTCTTAAGTGAAACGAAACTATCTTGGTCAAAAGAGCGTATAGAAAAGTCGATGGAAAAAACAATCGATATTGATGACTTTCAAAAAACAGCCCTGCCTTTTTATTGGCAAGATGTCGATGCTGGGAATAGATTACAATTTATTGTCAAAAAAGAGGGCCAAGAAATCCAGAAATTAGCAGATGAAACAACCACTAATTCTAAAACATTTAAGGAAAAAGCCTTGTTATTACCAGAACTAACTTATGGAAAACAGCAGTTGGTCGTGGAAGTCTATGATAAAGGCTACAAGATTGATGAATTAGCGCTAACAGTCACTGTGGTTGGCTCTGTCAGGTTCAAAACGGTACCCACAGCGATTTCCTTTGGGAATGAGCTGCAAATCGCTAGTAGCACGACCCAATATCCAATTGTTTCCATGGATCAACCATTAGTGATACGGGATACTCGTCAAACAGGGAATAATTGGTCGCTTGCACTAACCGTTACTTCTGATTTCAAATCTGAATCAGGTGCTACGTTGCCGAATATTTTAAAATTTAGAACCAACCATCGCTTACAGGACATTCCAGAAGGCCAATCGATTCTTGTTCACAACCAAGTCAATGGACATCAAGAAACAAATATTTCTGATCAATGGAAAGAAAATGACCAAGAGTTGTTATTATCTGTTCCTGGAGGGACGGCCAAAGCAGAAGAATACGAAGCAAAACTAACTTGGCACTTGATGGACGTACCTGATGGCAGTGCAAAATAGGGGGTGAGTCTTATCAAAAAAATAGTTAGCGGTGTATTGCTATTAGGATTGATTTCATCAGTTGATGTATTTGCTGAAACAAATGCCTATCCGACAAATGCAGAAGTTTCTTTTTATGGCGAGTATGAACCACCAGCCAACAAAGAAAAACCAGATGGTAAGATACCACAGCGTTTCCCCAAGCAGTCGGAAGCAATACCAGCAGTGAGTGGAGAATCATTGAAGCATTCAACAAGTAAAACGGTTGATCAAAAAGGCTCAGGCTTCTTACCTCGAACTGGTACTAAACAGCAACAAATGTTTAATTATCTCGGAATAATAGTCATCTTTATGGCTAGTTTTATTTTAAAAAAAAGAAAGAAGGAACAATAAAATGAAAAAAATTATCTTATCAACAATCCCCGCTATCACTTTAGGCGTGGCTATTGCACCAGAAGTGAATGCAGAAGAAAAAAACTATGAATCAAATGCCATCGTAGAATTTACGCCGGATACCTCTATCAACAAACCAGTCGATCCAGTGAATCCAGATACCGAAAAACCTGTTGAACCCTTTGACCCAACGACACCAGACACAGGCAATAAGCCAAATGAAGGAACAACTGGTCCACTAAGTATCGATTATGCTTCTAGTTTAGACTTTGGCAAAAATAAAATTTCAAATAAAGATGAAAAATATTATGCAAATCCACAATACTTTTTCTTGGCAGACGGTTCTGGTCCTGATTTGACTAATCCTAAACCAAATTATATACAAATTTCCGACAAACGCGGAACGAATGCCGGTTGGGCCTTAACAGTTAAACAAGAAACACAATTAACAGCGACAAAAGAAACATTAAATAAAGTTTTAGACGGTTCAGAAATTAAATTAAGTCAAAACAAAGCAGTGTCTAATTCCAAAGCAGTCACACCAACTGCGCATGAAGTAACTTTAGTAGCTGGCGATTCATCAAATGTGATGTCTGCCGCTGAAGGTCAAGGTTCTGGAACTTGGCTTAGTGCGTTTGGTGGGATTGAAAAAGTGGAAGTTGACGGTGAAAGCGTAGATAAAAATACAGCGATCACATTAACTGTACCAGGAGCAACACCAAAAGATGCTGTTCAATACAAAACTGTTTTAACATGGACAATCGCTGATTTACCAAGCGTATAATTATTGAAACTATAACAATAGAAGAGAAGGAGCACTAACATGAAAAAAATGACCATCGCAAGCAGCTTAATTTTAGCAACCATCGCGGTAGGCACACTACCAGTTCAAGCAGAGGAAGTGGCTAATCGCGACACAGATGCTATTGTAAAATTTAAAGCACCAGATGAAAAAGATCCTAACAGCAAAAATCCTGTAGTGGATCCAGAAGACAAAGACGGCAAAGATCCTGTGACACCTATCGACCCAGTAAATCCTGACAAACCAGTTGATGAAGGTTCTACAGGCCCCTTAACCTTGGACTATGCTTCAAGTTTAAACTTTGGTGAAAATATAATCAGCACAAAAGATGAAATCTATTTTGCATCAGCACAAGTTTTAAAAGATAAAAATAATGTTGAAAAAACGGGTCCATTATTTGCTCAAATTACAGATAATCGTGGAACTTTAGAAGGCTGGACTTTATCTGCAAAACAAAATTCTGCATTTACTTCTGCTACAAAAGGTCAGACGCTTGAAGGAACTGAAATTGTCTTTCAAAATGCTTCAGCTGTGACAGCAGGACAAAGCGCTGCACCAACAAGTTTAGCGAGCGTAACTTTTGGTACAGTGGGTGAAAGTCATAACGTGATGGTAGCCGCAACAGATCAAGGTGCTGGGAAATGGTCATACTTATACGGCAATGCTAGTTCAATTGCTGAAGTTGACGGCCGTCAAGTAATGAAAGATGTTCAATTAAAAGTGCCAGGTAAATCAGTTAAATTAAACGATGCCTACAAAACAACAATTACTTGGACATTAGCTAATACGCCAGTATAAAAAGAACCTTTTTGGAGAAAGGAAGAGGGGAACTCAGCCTTTCTCCTTTACATAGAAATGGAGTGTAGAGCGAAATGAAAAATAGATATTTTATTCTGATGATCCTAAGTTTTTATTTCTTTGCTTTTGGCATTGAAACCTCAGCAGCAGAATTACGATTTAGTGTTGAAACAGAAATTCCAGAAAACCAAATAGATAAAACAAAAACATATTTTGATTTAATGATGAAACCAGACCAAGAACAAATTTTGAAAGTTCGAGCGGCCAATAGTACAGATGAAAATTTAGTGATTGATGTTAGTGTGAAGTCGGCCACAACAAACAGCAACGGAGTGATTGAATATGGTGAGTCGTTGACAGCATTAGATAAATCTGCACCAGCAGATTTATCAGAAATCATTCAACTGAAAGACGGCGGTGAGAGTGTTGAATTGCCTGCTAAAAGTGAAAAAGTAGTTGAATTGCGAGTGAAGATGCCTAAAGAAGAGTTTTCAGGGAAACTAGCGGGCGGGATCACGTTTAGTGAAAAAGTCGATGAAACGAAAGACAAGCAAAAAGCAAATACAAACGGCCTAGCAATTGAAAATCGCTATGCCTATACAGTAGCTGTTTTACTTCGAGAAAATGAAACAGTTGTACAACCAGAATTGTCTTTAGAGAAAGTTGAACCGACGCAAAGAAATGCGCGCAGTGTTATTTCTGCAACACTGTTAAATCATGAAGCAGCCTATCTTCAATCAATGAAAGTAACGGCAAATGTTAAAAATAAGAAAACAAATAACGTTATTTTAGAGAAAGAACAAGAAGATATGCAAATGGCGCCCAATTCAATTTTTAATTTCCCTATTCCTTATGAAGAAAATGAAATGGAAGCTGGAACGTATGTATTGGCAATGACTGTGGAAGGCTCAGGAAAAAAATGGCAATTTACGAAAGAATTTACAATCTCAAAAGAGGAAGCAAAAACATTTAATGAGAAAGATGTAACCGTCAAAAAAACGGAATCTAAACTTATTTATCTCTTAATCGGTTTATTGCTCCTTTTACTGATGATCTTCCTGTTCATCATTTTACGTCTGAAAAAACAAAAAAATAAATAAAAAAAAGCCGTTCTTCAATTTGAAGAGCGGCTTTTTTTTAAAGATTAAATAATTTCTCCACAGTCGGACAAAGTTCGGTGAAACAAGTGACTTCTGCAAGGTGTGATGCAGGTTGGCAACTTGGTAGTTCACGAGAGCGGTGGTTAAACCAAAGAGAATGCCAGCCACCATTACGTGCGCCTACAATATCATTGTCATAACTATCACCAACATATAAAGTATGTTCAGGTTCCATACAAAATTGATTACAGGCTAAATCAAAAATTTCCTTTTCAGGTTTTTGAAAACCCGTACTTTGAGAAATAATGATATTTTGGCTTGGAACCCATTTTTCAAGATTCAATTGTTTAACTTTTTTAAATTGATGGTCTGTTGGACCATTTGTAATAATCCCCATCGGAATTTCTTTCTCTTGTAAAGTATCAAGAAGCTTAGTAACTTCTGGATGCATCGTAATATTATCCAATTCTTCTTCATAAACTTGTTGGAAAATTTTTCCTTCTTCTTGTGAAATTCCTGGATAGTTTAGATCCTTTAATGTTTCATTCATCCGGAAAAACCGCATGAAATCTAGGGACCATTCATTGGCTAAAACTTTCGGAAACGTTTCATCGCTGTGGTGTCTAAAACGAAGATACAATTCATGCATATCCTCTGTCGCAACGTTTGGGAAAATTTTAGTCATCGCATTTCGAAAGGGTTGTTGCTGATCGTACAGCGTGTCATCAACATCAAAAACAATGGTTCTCATTTAACAAGTGCACCTCTTAACTTTTTTACAAAACTTTTCATATGTTATATTGTAGCTGATATTTTCACAAATAAATAGAGTATTTTTCACTGTATTTCAAGGTTTTTCGCAGAAATCAAAGCCTTGCGGGAAAAGACAATTATAGTTATTTTTACCGAAAAAATGGAAACGATAAATGAAAAAATATTCTGATAATGAAAAGTTTGTGAAAATGATTTTGAGTCAAAGTTACTTAAATAACACGTGTTCTGATATAAGTTAGAATTTTGCAAGAGACAGTCTTTTTCCGTATAATGAATGAGAATGAAGGGGGAGAGTTAGGGAGTTATGTTAAAGCGTTTTTTTGGGTATTATCGACCTTATCGTCGATTATTTATTTTGGATTTTGGGTGTGCCGTTTTTGCGGGGCTGTTAGAGTTGGCTTTTCCAGTAGCAGTCAACCAAGTAATTGATAAGATTATGCCAAAAGGAGATTTTCGCCTCATTGCATTAGCTAGTGCGGGCTTATTTGCATTTTATATAATCAATACGTTTTTACAATTTATTGTGGTTTATTTTGGTCATATGTTAGGCGTGAATATTGAAACAGATATGCGTGAAGAATTATATCAACATCTGCAAACACAACCGTTTGAGTATTATGATAATCAAAAAACAGGGAAATTAATGAGCCGTTTGACCACTGATCTTTTTGAAATTTCGGAAGTGGCGCATCATGGTCCAGAAGACGTCTTTATTACGATTATGACGTTAGCAGGTTCTTTTTTATTAATGTTAACCATTCACGTGAAATTAGCCATCGCTACGTTTATTTTATTGCCATTTATCACGATTGCGCTAGGCTATTTTAATAAAAAAATGACAAAAGCGAATACGGATATTTACGATAATTTAGGTGAATTTAATGCTGGGATTGAAGCGTCAGTAAGTGGGATACGTGTCACGCAATCTTTTGCAAATGAACCGTTTGAACGAAAACAGTTTAATTATTTAAATCAAATGTATCGAAAATCGAAATTATATTTTTATAAGGTGATGGGTGTCAGTTCCGCCTATAATTACTTATTAATTCGTCTGATAAATTTATTTTCATTAATTTTTGGTGCGTATTATACAATTAAAGGAGAAATTACAGAAGGTCAGTTTGTAGGATTTATTTTATTAGCCAATATTTTTATTCGGCCGATTGAAAAAGTCAACAATATGATTGAAAGCTATCCCAAAGGATTTGCTGGTTTTAAACGTTTTACGGAAGAAATGGACAAACAACCGTCCATCAAAGATTTGCCAGGAGCTGTTGCTGTTTCACATTTAGAAGGAACGATTGCCTATAAAGATGTTTCATTTGCTTATGAAGATGGCACAAAAGTTTTAGACCATATCAATTTAAAAATTCAACCTGGTGAAACCGTTGCTTTCGTTGGACAAAGTGGTTCAGGAAAAACGACCTTGTGCAATCTGTTGCCTCGTTTTTATGAAGTCAGTAGTGGTGAAATTACGATTGACGGTAGAAATATCCAGCAAATGACCTTGGCTTCATTACGTAAGCAGATTGGAATTGTTCAACAAGATGTGTTTTTATTCCCTGGAACATTACGAGAAAATATTGCTTATGGGAATTTAAATGCTACAGAAATAGACATTCAACAAGCGGTGAAATTAGCACATTTAGAACATGTAATTCAGCTAATGCCAGATGGCTTAGACACAATTATTGGCGAACGTGGCGTGAAATTATCGGGCGGTCAAAAGCAGCGAGTGGCAATTGCGCGAATGTTCTTGAAGAACCCGCCGATTTTAATTCTAGATGAAGCGACTTCTGCATTAGATACAGAAACAGAGCAAGTGATTCAAGAGTCATTAAACTCGTTAGCTGACGGGCGAACAACATTAATTATTGCCCACAGACTGGCAACGATTAAACATGCTGATCGAATAATCGTAGTGAGTGACCAAGGAATTTTAGAAGATGGAACACATGAAACTTTGTACGCGCAAAGAGGTCACTATCGTCGGCTGTACGATGCTCAATTTAGAACATAAAAAACCCGCGAATAAAACTTCGCGGGTTTTTATTATGTTTAGTTAGCGCCGAACTTTTCTTCCCAAACCAACAGCATTTTTCATTCGTTGAAGTGTTTTGTTGGCTACCAGGCGAGCGTTTTCTGCGCCCTCATCTAAAATCATATCTAATTCTTCTGAAGCTAGAAGCTCTTGGTAGCGCACTTGAATAGGTTCTAATAAGGCAACTACTGCTTCTGCTAAATCTGCTTTGAAGTCTCCATAGCCTTTGCCTTCGTATGCTTGAACAAGTTCCTCAACAGTTTGACCTGTCGCAGCAGAATAAATATTTAGTAAGTTAGTAATGCCAGGCTTTTCTTCTTTATTATATTCAATTACACCAGTTGAATCAGTTACGGCAGAGCGGATTTTTTTGCGAATCACTGCTGGCTCATCAAGCATTGAAATAAAGCCCTTCACATTTGTATCAGACTTACTCATCTTTTTCGTTGGTTCTTGTAAGCTCATAATTCGACTACCTTGCTCAGCGATTTTTACTTCAGGCATCGTTAAAATTTCTTGATTTTTTTGGGCGTAACGTTTGTTGAAGCGTTCCACAAAATCACGTGTTAATTCTAAGTGTTGTTTTTGATCATCTCCGACTGGCACTAAGTCAGCGTTGTACAACACGATATCACCAACCATTAATGGAGGGTATGTTAAAAGACCAGCGCTTACGCCAGCACGACCATTTTTTTGAGATTTATCTTTAAATTGTGTCATTCGCTCTAACTCACCAATAGAAGTATTGCACTGAATGATCCAACCAGCTTCTGCATGGGCACTCACTTCAGACTGTATGAAAATTGTTGCTTTTTGTGGGTCTAAACCAACCGCTAGGTAAAGAGCTGCTAAGCTACGAATTTGCTGGCGTAGCTTTTGCGGTTCTTGGGGAACGGTAATGGCATGTTCATCCACAATACAAAAATAACAATTGTATTCATTTTGTAATTCGATAAATTGTTTCATTGCACCAATGTAATTTCCGATTGTCGGAGTACCACTGGGCTGAATACCAGAAAAAATTGTTTTCATTAAATAACCACCTGACTTTAGACTTAAGATAGTGAATAGTTCTATTATACATTTTATTAGAAAAAAATACATGGGAACTTCTTGAAAAATCACCAAGAGAAGTAAATTATAACAGCAACCATGAAAATAGAAAACTGTATTACTTTTTTACAGAATTATAACGAATATCCATAAAATTTCATAAAAATTAACCCTAATTTTACACGGATGTAATGAAGGAAAAATAAACAAAGTTAATAAAAAATGTTTAAAAACCCCTAGTATTTTTATTAGAAATTAGGTATACTGGTTTTAAATAGAGGAACAGTACAGTTCCCTGTTTCAGAAACGCGATGATTCGCGAAAAGGAGTGATGCACAATGTTGACACTTTATACTTCCCCAAGTTGCACGTCATGTCGTAAGGCTAGAGCCTGGTTGCAAGAGCACGAAATTCCTTTTAAAGAAAGAAATATTTTTTCTGAACCTTTAAATATTGAGGAATTAAAAGCAATTTTAATCATGACAGAAGATGGAACAGAAGAGATTATCTCTACTCGCTCTAAAGTTTTCCAAAAATTAAATATGGATTTGGACGAGCTTCCACTTCAAGATCTATTAGAGTTGGTTCAAGAAAACCCTGGATTGTTGCGTCGGCCAATTATGATTGATGAGAAAAGATTACAAGTCGGGTTTAACGAAGATGAAATTCGCCGATTCTTACCAAGAGATGTTCGACAACTGGAATTGCGCCAAGCACAATTAATGGCAGGTTTATAAAAAATATAAAATTTTGTTCTTTATTTGTTAATTGTAATAAAGAACGATTCATATGAATTTAGGGCCAGGGATTTTTATCTCTGGCTTTTTAATACATATTTAGAACTTGTATTCATTTGATTTGGCAGAACGTGGTCAAGGAAAAATAGTATCTTTTTTGGAGAGACTGCGTTAAGATGAAGAGGTAGAAGGAGCGAAAAACCAATCGTTAAAAAAGTTCAAAGTTTATAAAACGTTCGCTAGTTTTCGAGGATTTATAGACTTTCCACTTTACTTTTGTGTAGTTTTCGCTACAATGAACGTAAGAAGTTTCCTGATTGAAGCAAAGAGAGGTGTAGCGCTATGGAAATGGAACATATTAATGAAAATACGATTCGTGTGTTAATTGGCAACGAAGACCTGGCGGATAGAGGGATTACTTTTCTTGACTTACTAGGAAACCACAAAGATGTTGAAAATTTCTTTTATAGTATTTTAGAAGAAGTTGATGTCGAAGATGAATTCCAAGGTAGTGAAGCAGTCACTTTCCAAGTCTTGCCTAAAAATGATGGCTTAGAACTGTTTATTAGTAAAAATGTCGCTATGGACGACTTGTCTTCCTTAGAAGGTCTGAGCGAAGTCAATGCAGATGTTAGCGAATTAATTCGCAAACAAATTGAAGCAGACAAAGCAGCCGCCGATGAACTTGATGAGATGGAAGCCACAGATGAAACAAACAGAAATGTAATCTTTGAATTAGATAATTTTGAAGCGATGATCCAATTATCCAAAGAAGTCTTCATGCAATCTGTTTTGACTAACTTATACACGTACAACGATCGTTATTACTTACAAGTTTTGTTCTTAACCGATGAATTAGAAAAAACAAATGTTGACAATGAAATTGCACAGATTTTAGAATTTGCTCATAAAACAACTGTCACTCAGGATACTTTAGTCGAATATGGCACTTGTATTATGGAACGCAGTGCGTTGGAATTAACACGTTATTACTTTAATGATTAAGCAAAAAAGCAAAAACTTTCGAGTTTTTGCTTTTTTTTTTGATGAAAATTAAGAAACTTTGCGTAGTTTATTTATGAGAGGTGAAAATCATGTTAACAGCTTTAACGGCAGACAACCAAGAATTATTTTCTTTAATCGATTGCTCGATTGATGAATTAACACAGATACGAAGCGAACAAGCTTTTGTGTGTCCAATGTGTCATCAATCGGTCATTTTGAAGGCAGGCCCCATTAAAATACCCCATTTTGCTCATCGTAAAAAGAATAGTTGTTGGTACGAAGCAGAAGCTGAAACAGAAGAACACCTCCGCTTGAAGCAGCTTTTTGCGGAAAAGTGTTTACGCGAAAAGCTGTCCTTTCAAGTTGAGGCATACTTACCCAACTTGAAGCAACGCCCAGATTTACTCATTGGCAAGATAGCCATTGAAATTCAATGTAGTCCATTGCCAATTAAACGTTTGGTGGAACGGACGGAGACTTATCAAGCTCATGGCTATCAAGTTGTTTGGATTTTAGGTGAACGATTAGTGCCTAAAGACAAGCTCACGCAATTAACGAAACAATTTCTTTACTTTTCGGAGTCCTTGGGGTTTTATTTATGGACGGCCAATAAGAAGCAAGAACGAATAGAATTACTTTGTCATATTGAAGAGAGTCAATGTCAACAATTTTATAGAAGAAAACAATCATGGGATTTTTACGAAAAAAAATTACTAGAAATCTTCCGACTACCGACCGCTAATTTAAATTTACTGCCAGATAGACGGCACACTGGCCAATTGATGCATGATTATTATCAAAAATTGACTCAACAACTTGGTTACAGAAATGCTCAGTTGCTTAGGACACAGAGCTTTTTATATACGAAAGGTTGTCACCTTCTCCAGTTACCTCCTTGGTTTTACTATCCTGGATTGAAGCTATTACCTTCTTCTGAAGAAGATATTCATTTAAAAATGCTTGTTTGGGAAGCACTAAAAACCAAAGAAGGGCGTTTAGTGACCAAACAGGAACTATGGCGTATCTTGGAAGCTGTTTTTTTTAAAGAAGGGAACTTTGTTTGGCAACCGCTACCGAATATTGGCTTAAAAAAGCTTTTTAAAATCGTGGGGAATAGCTTATTGAGCTGGTTACAAGAATGTTATGTGTTAATTAAAGTAAACAATAAGTACCTAATAACTAGTATTTTCCTAAGAGAAGATCCTGAAAAGCTCATTCATTGGCTAAAAAAAGTGAAAAAACAACATTTTTTTAGTCACACGTGTTAAATTATGATAGTATAATGAGTAAAACGTTTCTTAAAGGAGAGTAAACTATGAGCGAAATTAAACAATTACCAACACGTGATGAAGTTCCAACTCCATTAACTTGGGATTTAACCAAAATTTTTAAAGATGATGCTGCTTTTGATGTTGCGTATAATCAGTTGACAGAAGAGCTAAATCAAGCAGAATCATTTAAAGGAACCTTAGGGAATGGTGCAGAAGCTTTTCTAGCTGCGTTAGAATACGTTTTAGATGTCTATAGAAAAGTGGAAACATTATATGTCTATTCTCATTTAAAAAATGATCAAGACACTACAAATACAGCTTACCAAGCTTTATATGCCAGAGCTAGTTCTTTATATGCACAAGTTAGTGAAGCTGTTTCTTGGTTTGACCCAGAGGTTTTAACATTAAGTGATGAACAAATCTGGGGATATTTTGAAGAGCAGCCGAAATTAGCTGTTTATCGTCACTATATTCAAAATATTTTAGATGAACGTCCCCATGTTTTATCGATGGAACAAGAAGCTTTACTGGCGGGGGCTAGTGAAATTTTTGGTGCCTCAAGTAATACATTTTCAATTTTAAATAATGCAGACTTAGAATTTCCAACTGTGCAAAATGCTGAAGGCGAAACGATTCAACTTTCTCATGGCGTTTATGGTCAATTAATGGAAAGTGTCGATCCATCTGTTCGTGAAGCAGCATTTAAAGGGTTGTACAAAGTGTACAAACAATTTAGAAATACATTAGCCTCAACTTTAGGTGCACATGTTAAAACACATAATTATAAAGCAAAAATTAGAAATTATGATTCTGCTCGGGCAGCCTCTTTAGCAAGTAATCATATCCCTGAAAGTGTTCACGAAACATTAGTAGCTGTAGTAAATAAACATTTACCTTTGCTACATCGTTATGTAAAATTAAGAAAAAAATTATTAAACGTAGAAGAATTACACATGTACGACTTGTATGCGCCTTTGCTAGGTGAAGCACCAATTCGTTACAGCTATGAAGAAGCAAGAGAAAAAGCAATTGAGGCTTTAAAACCACTAGGTGAAGACTATTTATCTATTGTTAAAGAAGCTTTTTCAAGTCGTTGGATTGATGTGATTGAAAATCAAGGAAAACGAAGCGGCGCATATTCTTCAGGAGCTTATGATACAGCCCCATACATTTTAATGAATTGGCATGATAGTTTGGATCAACTATTTACATTAGTCCATGAGATGGGCCATAGTGTTCATAGTTACTATACAAGAAATAATCAGCCGTATGTTTATGGCGACTATTCAATTTTCTTAGCTGAGATTGCTTCAACCACAAATGAAAATATTTTAACAGAATATTTATTACAAACAGAAACAGATCCTAAAGTACGTGCGTATGTCTTAAATCATTATTTAGACGGCTTTAAGGGAACCATTTTCCGTCAAACCCAATTTGCGGAATTTGAACATTTTATTCACACGGAAGATGCTAAAGGCACGCCATTAACAAGTGAATATTTGAGTGAGTATTATGGCGAGCTCAATGCTAAATATTATGGACCAGAAGTAGTTAGAGACGAAGAAATCAGTTACGAATGGGCTAGAATTCCACATTTTTATTACAATTACTATGTTTATCAATATGCAACTGGCTTCTCAGCCGCTTCGGCATTGTCTAAACATATTTTAGCTGGAGAAGAAGGAGCTTTAGAGAAGTACCTTAACTACTTGAAAGCAGGAAGTAGTGACTTCCCAATTGAAGTGATGAAAAAAGCGGGCGTGGATATGACACAAGCCGCGTATATCGAAGATGCAATGAAAGTTTTTGAAGAACGTTTAACGGAATTAGAAGCTTTGGTTGAAAAATTATAGACAAAAAAAAGTGGGATATAAGTCGAAATGACTTATATCCCACTTTTTAACTCTTAAGATAATCAGTTAACCGCTTTTCTCGCAGCATCTTTTTTATAATAAATGTAAATGTCCATTTGGAAAATGATAATTGGAGCGACGTTTAAATTCAAAGGTTGCGTCACCTTGGTCCAGCAACGGTTCGTTATGTGGATGGACACGACAAAGTTGTTTAATTTCATCCATGTTTTCAAAATTTTCGACTAAAATGCCGAAATCGTTCTCGCAAGTATAGTTGTAAACGACTGCGGTAGGATGTTGTTTAATCCCCATTTCTCGAGCAACTTTTTGGTCGGTTTGGAAAGATTCTTTGACAAAATCGGATTGTCGGTCTTTACGATACATATCAATATCCCCGCCGGCCGCTAGAAGTAGTTCTTCTGATAACTCAGGAGAGTAAGCTAGACCGTCTTCAGCTACTGCTTTTTGTAAGCCAATCAACAATTGTCGGCCTTTTTTTCGGCCTTGTAACTGTGCTGCTTTATAGTCAAGAGCGGCTGAGTATAAATCTTCAAAAATTCGATTCCGTCGTTTAATGTCATTAATCGGAATATGTTGACGACTCAAAAATTCATTGATCGTTTTCATGTTTAATAAAGGAATAAAGCGCAATTGTATTTTCTTCTTGTCGTTAACAGACAATTGTATAATTTCTTTTTCAATTTCTAAACAGACGCCGCCTAAAGGATTGACGAACAAATAAATTTCAACCATTCATACTTCCTCCAATGCCATGCTTTTTCAAATACAGGTGCCAGAACGTCAGTGCTTCGAATACTAAGGGGCAGTGGTCCGCATCATGCGTTGAATCTTGTTAGGTGCAAGCGTAATGGGAATGTTCAAATCAGCCATTAATGTTTGAAACGCTTGCTTGCCGCTTTCAGCTTCAGTAACTTCTAACTCTAATTCAAAATCGTGCTGTTGGTTATACCAACTTTCGTCTAACGCAAGTAGTCCTTGAGGAATTTGTTTTTCTGCACGTGCTGTTTTTAATGAACCAATTAAATGGATCGAGGCGATTTCAATACCTAATTCTTGTAATTTCTTCGCCACAGCCCCCTCAGTAGGGAGGTGATTCCTCTTGATAAAGTGGTTCGCCGTCTCAAGCGATAAAGGGTCATTGATTTCTAATAATCCTTCTGGCGCAGGAACTTTTAAGGTTAACTCACCACGATCTGCTAATACGCGAATTCTTAAGCCCATTCGTTGTGCTTTTAATTGAAAATCGTCCGTATCAAAATAATGATTTGTTTGCGTAAAAAAGTCCGTTTTTTGAATAGAAAAATGGTCGATTAATCGTTTGAAATCTTGCGGACTAACTAATGTTTTAAATTCAATTTCTAAGTGCTCACTCATGGGGTTCTCTCTCTTTCTTAAATCACTCCAATTTTCACATATTATATAGGTTTCCGTCAAGAAAAGTGGTCTTCTCTGTGAAAAATTTTTCTAATGAAAGGCGTTTGGAAATCAAATAGCGAATAACACCCTATTTTAGGGAGGACTGTGGTAAAATAATCAGTGAATGAAATTCAAGGAAATTGAGGGATCTACCATGGAACGAGAGTGGGAGCTGTTTTTAGCGCCATATGAACAGGCGGTCAGCGAATTAAAAGTAAAACTACGAGGTATTCGTAAACAATTTCGGGAGCAAGATAAACACATACCAATTGAATTCGTTACAGGACGTGTGAAACCAGTAGATAGTATTTTGACAAAGACGGCTATTCGGCATATTCCTTTAAATCGGATTGAAGAAGAAATGCAAGACATTGCTGGTTTGCGGATTATGTGCCAATTTGTGGAAGACATTTACCAGGTAGTCGCACTTTTAAGAAATCGTAAAGACTTAAAAATTGTGGAAGAACGGGACTACATTGAAAATAAAAAAGAAAGTGGCTATCGTTCGTACCATGTGGTGGTGGAATATCCTGTGCAATTAGTCACCGGGGAAAAGATTATTTTGGCCGAAATCCAAATTCGGACACTCTCCATGAATTTTTGGGCAACGATTGAACATTCTTTGAATTATAAATATCAAGGTGTCTTTCCTGAAGAAATGAAAGAACGCCTTCAGCGAGCGGCAGAGGCAGCCTATTTATTAGATGAAGAAATGTCATCTATTCGTGAAGAAATTCAAGAAGCACAACATTACTTCTCTCATGGCCGTGGATTGCTAGAAAACGAATACTATAAGCAAATTAAAAACGAAACACCAGAAAATCAGTAAAGGAGTCTGCTTATGAAAGTGGCGATTGTTCATAACTCGGAAGAAAAATCGAAACAAGTCACAAAACAACTGACAACACTATTAGAGCAAAACCAAATTCAAATAGACAATCGTCAACCTGAACTTGTGATTTCAGTCGGCGGAGATGGTACGCTTCTTTCCGCTTTTCATCGATTTAATCATCTGTTAAACGAAGTAAGTTTCTTAGGTGTACATACCGGACACTTGGGTTTCTATACAGATTGGCGTGATTATGAATTAAAAGAACTAGTTGAGAGTTTGTGTATTCATCGTGAAAAAAGTACGAGTTATCCATTATTAGATGTGCGGATTCGGTTTAGAGATGGGAAACCAGATAAACATTTTTTAGCATTAAATGAATCGACAATTAAACGAGGAAACCGGACGATGGTGGGCGATGTGTTTATTAAAGACGAACTGTTTGAACGATTTCGTGGTGATGGGTTGTCGATTTCGACCCCAACCGGCTCTACTGCGTATAATAAAAGTATTGGTGGGGCTGTTTTGCATCCTAGCATTAATGCGTTTCAGTTAACCGAAATCGCCTCCTTAAACAATCGTGTCTTTCGAACATTGGGGTCACCGATTGTAATCGCACATACGGAGTGGCTGGAGATTAAATTACAGGAAAGTGATGATTATTTTGTCACGGTGGACCAATTAGATATTTATCAAGAAAATATCGCTTCTGTCTGCTATCGAATTGCAGACGAACGGATTCATTTTGCCTCTTATCGGCACATGCATTTCTGGCATCGAGTGAAAGATGCCTTTATTGGTGAGGATTAATTAAACGATGGAATTTCAATGGACATATGACAAAGAAACAACACAACAAGTGAAATATTTTTTAAAGGAACAAGGTGTTTCAAAAGGGTTATTAGCAAAGGTGAAATTTCAGGGTGGTAAAATTCAAGTGAATGGGACCGTTCAAAATGCCATCTATCCTTTACAAACTGGCGATGTCGTTAAAATGACGATTCCAGATGAAGCGGAACATGAGACATTATTAACAGATGATGAACCGATTGAAATTGTGTTTGAAGATGATCATTTTTTAGTAGTTAATAAGCCTGCTGGCATTGCCTCGATACCTGCTCAGTATCATCCTTCAGGAACGATGGCGAATCGTGTTAAGGGCTATTACAAGCGTCAAAATTACGTGAATCAAGTTATTCATGTCGTGACTCGTTTAGATCGAGATACTTCTGGGCTGATGTTATTTGCGAAACACGGCTTTGCTCATGCTTTAATTGACCAAGAATTACGAGAAAAAAAGGTGACAAAAATTTATTATGCCCTTGTTGGTGGAGCGATTGAGCAGTTAAGCGAGCATCAATTGATTGAAAAGCCAATTGGGCGCGACTTGTCCTCTTTATTAAAACGCCAAGTTATCGAAACAGGTCAATTTGCTAGTACAGAATATTGGCTCGCAAAAAGAGGAGCCCAAGCAGCAGCTGTGCGCATTCAGCTCCATACAGGACGAACACATCAAATTCGGGTACATTTTGAAGCAATTGGCTGTTCATTGTTAGGGGATGAGATGTATCATGGAAAGATGGATCAAGGAATTGAGCGGCAAGCGTTGCATTGCATGGAACTAATTTTTACTCATCCTTTTACCAAAGAAACGGTTCATCTGATTTCCCCACTAGCGGAGGATATGAAAAGTGTAGATGATACGTTATAATAATAAAGAGGCAGGAGGGGAAAGTGTAAGATGAATGAAGGCCAAGAAATGGAAGAGCAATTTGCCCTTCTTTTAGAAACGCTAAAAAATCAACAAATGAACGAATTTCGTGAGCTATTTTTAGCGTTACACATTTATGAACAAGGACAATTTTACCAATCGTTAGATGAAAAAGACCGACAACATTTATACAATTACCTATCTCCGAAAGAACTAGCGGATATGTTTGATGTTATCGAAGAAGATAATGAGAATATGAAAGATTATTTAGCTGAAATGCGTCCAAGTTATGCAGCCGATATGTTAGCTGAGATGTATACCGATAATGCGGTGGATTTACTAAATATGTTAGATAAGAGTCAAAAGGCGAAATATCTTAGTTTGTTAAGTAGTGAAGAAGCAGGCGAAATTAAAGAGTTACTTCATTACGAAGATGAAACTGCTGGGGCGATTATGACCACCGAATTTGTTTCGATTGTGGCGAATCAAACAGTGCGTTCTGCGATGTACGTCTTAAAGAATCAAGCGGACATGGCGGAAACAATCTATTACGTTTACGTAGTCGACCAAGAAAATCATTTAGTCGGCGTTATTTCGTTGCGGGATTTAATTGTTAATGATGATGATACCTTGATTGCTGATATTTTGAATGAACGGGTTATTTCAGTTCATGTTGGCGATGACCAAGAAGATGTCGCGCAAACAATTCGTGACTATGACTTCTTAGCTGTGCCAGTTACAGATTATGATGATCATTTGTTGGGGATTGTAACAGTTGATGATATTATTGATGTTATCGATGATGAGGCCGCTAGCGACTACTCTGGTTTAGCCGGGGTCGACGTTGAAGAAGTTAGTGAGAACCCTTTAAAAGCCGCTTCTAAACGATTACCTTGGTTAATTACGCTATTGTTTTTAGGAATGTCTACGGCCTCGTTAATCAGTAATTATGAGTCGTTAGTTAGCGAAGCGAGTATTTTAGCCGTTTTTATTTCTTTAATTACCGGAACAGCCGGCAATGCCGGGACACAATCATTGGCGGTCGCGGTACGCCGTTTGGCTATGAAAGATGAAAAGGATAGTAATTTTGGTCGCTTAATCTTAAGTGAAGTGCTCACGGGACTAGTGACGGGTGCTGTGACAGGTTTAACCATTATGATTGTGGTTGGCGTGTGGCAACATAATCTTCCGCTTGGATTTGTGATTGGGATGGCAATGCTCTGTGCAATTACTGTGGCGAATTTAGCAGGGAGTTTAATCCCAATGTTAATGGATAAATTAGGGTTTGATCCAGCAGTTGCCAGTGGCCCGTTTATTACTACCTTAAGTGATTTAACCAGTGTATTAATTTATTTCAATATTGCCAGCATGTTTATGCGTTATTTTGTTTAAAAAATTGCACTTATTTATCATAAGACTGAGGTAAAAGGATTCGTTGGTTTGTTTGAAATCAAAAAAGTGAGATAGCCGTTAATACGACGGCTACCTCACTTTTTTAGATACAAGAAATTAAACAATTTTTGTGCCATGGACTTCTGTGACTTTTAAAGTGTCCATCACAGTTTGAACGTTTTCTGTGGAAATACCGCCACCTGGTAAAATAAGAATCCGTTGATCTGCGTAGACAATTAATTCTTTTAAATGATCAAAGTTGTCTTCGATAGGGGTACCAGCTGGCCCGCCATGAGTTAAAATACGCGTCACACCACGCTCAGCTAACCAGTCGATCGCCTTAAATTGATTTTCTTTCGACAAGGCATCAAAAGCCATATGGAAAGTGATTTGCAAGCCTTCAGCTGTTTCAATGAATAAGTCCAAAGCTTCTTCATCTAACCAACCGTCCTCAGTTAAACAGCCAATAACAATGCCGTCGGTTCCTAATTTCTTTGCTTCGATTAAATCGGTATGCATAATTTTTAATTCAATATCATTATAGACAAAATTGCCGCCACGAGGACGAATGATTGTCATCACTGGTACAGAATGTTCGCCAGCGTATGCTAAGACTTCTTCAATAACACCAGTACTTGGCGTCGTTCCACCTACGGCTAAGTTATCGCATAATTCGATGCGATTCGCACCTTTTTGAATGGCTTGGGGAATCTTAGTGAAATTTTCGGCACAGAATTCTTTAATCATTTATTATCGCTCCTTGCTTTTTCTTCACAGGCATTGTACCATAATTCTGCTTACTACCATAGCCCTGAAAAAAAGAGTGCAACTTTTTATAATAGAAAATGTTCATTTAATGAACGTAAGGAGTTTTAAATGTTAAAGAAAATTGAACGAGCACAACAATTATTGAAAAAAGAAGCAGCCGTATTTCGCTGTCCAACTTGTCATGAACCAATGCATGTAGAAGGGGTTGGTCTGATTTGTCAACAGAGGCATCAATTTGATTTATCCAAGAAAGGCACGCTATACTTTCTAAATCATGGCGTTCAGACAGAATATAATAAAAAAATGTTTACTTCTCGGGGAAAAATGATTCAAAGTGGCATGTACGCGCCTGTTTTAAACAAAATTATGCACTATCTTCCTCAAAATAAAACAGTAGTCGATGTTGGTTGTGGTGAAGGGAGTTTTCTAGCTGAGTTAAGTCAAGCAGGCTTATCTGGACTGAAAATCGGGTTTGATTTATCAAAGGAAGGAATCTATTTAGCAAGTAATCAGCCAATTGATGCGTTTTGGTGTGTGGCGGATTTAACGAATTTGCCATTTGCGAATGAAGGGCTTGATACGATTTTAAATATTTTTTCCCCTTCACATTATCAAGAATTTCAGCGAGTACTAAAAGCTGACGGGACTGTGATTAAAATTATTCCTGAAGAGAATTACTTAAAGGAATTACGAGCGGCTTTTTATCCCAATGACGAAAAGAAACAAAGTTATTCCAATCAAAAAGTAGTCCAACGTTTTGCCGAGGAATTAGCTGTGGAAGTAGATGAACGAATAACTTATTGCTTTGACATTCCCGAGGAAAGACGGTTGGATTTATTAGAAATGTCGCCATTAGAGTGGCAAGTTTCTCAAGAAGTTAAAGCCGAGCTACAACAGCGACCATTGGAAAAAATCACGATTGACGTCCGCTTGTTAGTAGGTCGTAAAAGATAGACTTTTTTGTGAAGAAAATCCTAAAAAAGTCTTGCAATAAAGTGACATTGGTGTTATATTACTTACAAGTTGTTTTTTCATTGGTTTTTATCAGGGTCCTGTTCTGATAAAAGTTAGTGAAGAGACCTTCACTAACGTAACGACTCGCCGTGCTAGACACCGAGACGGTACGTTTTTTTTATTGGTTAGAATAGCTGCCGCCTGACATCATCGCGTCATGCGGTTTTTTTTTGAAAATAAGTATTGTGGGCGCTATTTATTTTGAATTTATGCTAAAATGAACACGATTGATATTTGAGGAGCTGAAGATAGTTGACGAACCATATTGTTTTATTTGAACCACAAATTCCAGCAAATACTGGAAATATTGCACGGACATGTGCAGCGACGAATACACCGTTGCATTTAATTGAACCTTTAGGATTTTCAACAGATGATAAACACTTAAAACGTGCCGGATTAGATTATTGGAATGATGTAAATATTACGTATCATAAAGATTTGGCTGCCTTTTTAGCCCATGTGGCAGGCAAACACTTGCATTTAGTAACCAAATTTGCTCACCAAACATACAGCGAGGTCAATTATAATGATGGCGAGGACCATTATTTCCTTTTTGGAAAAGAAACAACGGGCTTACCAGAAACGTTTATGCGAGAAAACGAAGAAAAGTGTATCCGAATTCCTATGAATGATGAACATGTGCGCTCACTGAATCTTTCTAACACTGCCGCACTAATTGTTTATGAAGCCTTACGTCAGCAAAATTTTCCGAACTTAGAACTGACGCATCATTATGAAAATGATAAATTGGATTAAAAAAAGTTAAGACAGTAGCGCTTTTTTCAAAAATGTCAGAAGAAAGTGGTTTTATTTTTACTGTTGCCCAATTTTCAAGCCTAGAACAAAAAACAATTTAGATTTTTGTTCTAGGCTTATTTTGCTTGGATTACTAGAAACTTCCATGGATATTTTCGCAGGGAAGTGATAAACTAGAAAGACATATGAAGAGATAAAGAAGTTTGGAGAAGTTACATGAAATTATATTTTACACGACATGGAAAAACTGAATGGAATCAACAGAAACGATTTCAAGGAATGACAGGAGATTCGCCGTTATTACCAACTAGTTATGACGAAATTAAACAATTAGGCCAATATTTACAAGATATTCCGTTTGAAAAAATTTATTCTAGTCCGCTATTACGTGCCAAAAATACTGCGCGGGGAATTCAACAAGAATTGACTCATCCAGTTGAAATTGTTTATACAGATACCTTAAAAGAATTAGGTTTAGGTCGTCTAGAAGGACAATATATTGAAGAAATGCGTAATTTTTATGGAGAAGAATTAGATCATTTACGGCATCGTTTAGATTTGTATGATCCAACAATTTTTGATGGTGAACCAATCGAGCAAGCGATTCAACGGATTTCAGAAACAGTTGCTGAAGCGGCGAAACAGCACGAAGGTCCAGTTCTATTTGTCGGACACGGAGCAGCGCTGACGGCGGCAATCCAAGCGATGGCTGGTAAACCATTATCAGAATTACGGACAATGGGCGGGCTGTTAAACAATAGCCTTTCAATCCTTGAAACCAAAGAGGCATCAAGGAACATGCCGTACGACTTAACGTTATGGAATGATACGTCTTTTTTAGCTAAAGAAAAAGCACAATAAGCGCACAACAGAAAGGAGGGCTTGTAGTGGTAACACTTTTTGGTGAGGACGAAGAAAAAGCCTTTATTGTTGGGACTGTACAAGCAATCTTTTTTGAAAATCCCAGTAATTTTTATAAAGTCGTTCTTGTAAATGTGACCGATACAAATACAGATTATTTAGAAAAAGAAATTGTAGTAACTGGAAGTTTTGGCCAAGTTCAAGAAGAGGAACCCTATCGTTTCTTTGGTCATTTTGTGGACCATCCTCGTTATGGCAGACAGTTTCAGGTGGATAGTTATCAGCAAGAAAGACCGACTTCGGCTAGTGGGGTGGTTAACTATTTATCAAGTGACAAATTTCCTGGCATTGGTAAACGAACAGCTGAAAAAATTGTTGAAGTATTAGGGGAAAGTGCGATTGACCGAATTATTGATGACCCGAGTGTTTTGGAAGAAGTTACTGTTTTAAATGAAAAAAAACGTCAAGTAATCGTCGAAACAATTCGCTTGAATCACGGGATGGAGCAAGTGATTGTGGGACTAAATCGATACGGCTTCGGTAGTCAGTTAGCTTTTTCAATTTATCAAACCTATCAAGAAGAAACCCTTTCTGTGATTCAAGAAAATCCTTATCAGTTAGTTGAAGATATTGAGGGAGTCGGATTTAAACGAGCGGACAATATTGCTGAACAAATCGGCATTCAGGCGGATTCTGCTGTTCGAATTCGAGCGGCGATTTTACATGAAGTGTTTGAGCACTCCATTCGCTCAGGCAATACGTATGTTCAAGCAGATGTTTTGTTAGAAGAAGCGATTCGGACCTTGGAAGCAAGTCGCCCAGTGGAAATCTCACCTGATCAAGTAGCCAATGAAATCATTACGTTAGTCGAACATGGAAAAATCCAACAAGAAGAGACTAAACTTTTTGAGAACAGTCTCTATTTTTCTGAATGGGGCATTGGTACTTCGATTCAGCGTTTACTTTCTCGTAAAAAAGAAATTCATTATGAGGAAGAAGAAGTCCAAAAAAATATCCGAATGATTGAGAAACGTTTAAATATTCAGTATGGCGACTCGCAACAAGCAGCGATTGAAGAAGCGATTAAATCACCGTTATTTATTTTAACTGGAGGGCCCGGAACAGGGAAAACAACTGTTATTAATGGGATTGTCTCGTTGTTTGCGGAACTAAATGGTCTTTCATTAGATCTCAAAGACTATACGCAGGAGATGTTTCCAATCTTGCTAGCGGCGCCAACTGGGCGAGCAGCGAAACGTATGAACGAAACGACAGGTTTACCTGCAAGTACCATCCATCGTTTGTTAGGCTTGACAGGTCGTGAAAAAAATCCGAGTTTAACCGCCAAAGAATTAGAAGGTGGTTTGCTAATTGTAGATGAAATGTCCATGGTGGATACTTGGTTAGCCAATACGTTATTAAAAGCTATTCCGACAAACATGCAAGTGATTTTTGTTGGTGATAAGGATCAGCTACCGTCTGTCGGTCCAGGTCAAGTCTTACATGACTTATTGCAAATTAACGAAATTCCCAAATGTGAATTAAACGAAATTTATCGTCAAGGAGACGGTTCAAGTATTATTCCTCTTGCCCATGAAATTAAAGAAGGAAAGTTGCCTACTGATTTTCAAAAAAATCAAAAGGATCGCTCGTTCTTTGCAAGTGATATTGGTCATATCGAAGAATACATTCGACAAATCGTCACAAAGGCAAAAGCAAAAGGGTTTACGCCACAAGATATCCAAGTTTTAGCGCCAATGTATCGTGGCGCAGCTGGCATTGATGCCTTGAATAAGATGATGCAAGAAATCTTCAATCCAAATGATGGTAAGAAAAAAGAAGTCAAATGGAATGACACCGTCTATCGGATCGGGGACAAAGTTTTGCAACTAGTCAATACGCCAGAATTAAATGTGTTCAATGGAGATATGGGAGAAATCGTCGGAATTACTTTAGCCAAAGACTCAGAGGACAAAGTGGACGAGTTGGTTTTACAGTTTGATAATAATGAAGTAACGTATAAAAGAAATGAATGGAATAAAATTACGCTATCGTATTGTTGTTCGATTCATAAAGCGCAAGGTAGTGAATTCCGCATGGTGTTACTGCCAATGGTTCATCAGTATAGCCGAATGCTGCAACGAAATTTGCTGTATACAGCAGTGACACGTAGTAAAGAATTATTAATTCTACTAGGTGAGGTTTCTGCTTTTGAAACATGTGTCAAAAACGAATCGGCTAGTCGCATGACGATGCTAAAAGAACGAATCGTGAACGCAGAACAAATGACCTTAACGACTAGAACTCAGTTAGAAGCCTATGAAGAAGGTTTAACGGCAGACCATCCATTTACTGAAAAGGAAACAAAAGCTGTCTCTTATGAAAATGAACAGCAATCAACGAAAGCCGATCAGATAAAAGAAACAGACGAGCAATTAGTTGACACAACGGTACAAGAAGTTTCACTATTTGCTGATGAAGGGGAAGAGTCAACCCCAGAAACAGCAAAGAAAGCGACAAAAGTTGTCGAAGAACCATTACCAAAAGAACCACGACTAACAGTCGAAATTATTCAAACAAATGCTGTTGATCCAATGATTGGAATGAAGGATACGACGCCTTATCAATTTATGTGAGAAAAGGAAAGAGTGCCATAAGTCGTTTTGACTTATGGCACTCTTTTTCAACCTTAAGGGACTCAGTTAAAACCAAAACAAACGTTTTTGTGTGGTATAAACCATATCAATACTTCGTTTGCCTAAAATCTCGCCATCTGCGTGAATGGTTTGTGGAATCGTCGAAACAATTCGAATTTTGCTTGATTGAAAATGATGAAAGTGCTTAGATTTCCCTTGTTTTTGGCGAAGCAATAGGAAAATAAGCCACAAAATTTTAAAAATATTGATTCGTTCCACGACAACTAAGTCCACGACTGCTTTGCGAGGATTGGCCGTCGGCATAATTGATACGCCCCCGCCAAAATAAGGATGATTTGTGACCGTACATAGGAAAGCACGATTAAATGTGTATTGTTTACCATTCATTTCAACTAAAATTGGAAAGCCTTTTTGTTTAAAAAAGACATGAATGATTGAAGAAATATAGGAAAGCGAGCCAAGCTTAAATTTATTTAAGGCTTTTTTTGATGACGATTCGTTGGTTTTTTCCACGATTGCCGCATCTAATCCTAAGCCAACATTATTGGTGGCTAAGCCGATTTCTTCTTGGTTGGCTTCTACATAATGAATCGTTTGAATTTCTTTTGGTCGTCTGGTGCGCAGGATTTGATGCAATGCTTTATCAATATTTCTTGATAATCCCACCCCTCGTGCAAAATCATTTCCAGAGCCGCATGGAATATAGCTTAAAGGAATAGCTGAATCATATGGAAGTAATGAATTAATGACATTATGTAGTGTGCCATCGCCGCCTAGCACGACTAGGATTGGAAAAGTTGAAACGTCTAAGTCTTCAGACCAAGGAAGTAAAGTTGTTTCTGCAAGTTCCTTCGTCAATTCTTTTTCATGTCCAGCGTAATCAGTGTAAAGAGCCGTATATTTAAGTTCTTGTTGCTTGAGTTGTTGAATCACTTTTCTAGCGACTTTTCGGCCATTGCCGCTACTTGCCTGCTCGTTGATAATAAGATAGTAGTGAATGTTCATTGAGCTCCTCCTTTGAATCGCTATTGTCCATTATACCAGAGGGAGGAACTTCTGCGAATAAAGATTGCTTAAAAAAGTAAAAAATGACTAGAAAAAGGCACGAAACAATGCATGAGAGGTGAAAACTGCAAATAAGTGCAAAGTAAAACAGGGCTTTCATTGACTATTTTGACTTTCCATATTAGAATGTGAACTGTTGCAATTGTAACCAAGGTTCATCAACCATCCCTTGTAAAAAAACTCGGAGAAAGAAGGAAAAAGTATGCAAAATTCGTTTCAAGCCAATCGAAAGCTAAGAACAGTCTTAGCCAATGGTATCATTATGGGCTTATATATTGTCCTCTCTTTATTGGTTCGGCCAGTTTCTTCTGGTATGATTCAATTTAGAATTTCAGAAAGTTTGAATCACCTAGTCGTTTTCAATCGCAAATTGATGTGGGGTGTTTTAGGCGGCGTTATCTTTTTTAACTTATTTTTTGGTTTCGGTGTAATGGATGCTCTGTTTGGTGGTGCGCAAACATTATTTGCGTTGAGCTTAACAGCTTTTTTACAAAAAAAGGTACCAAGTATTCCTGTTAGAATGTGTCTAAATAGTCTATTTTTCACTGTAAGTATGTTTTTTATTGCCTTTATGCTAGTACCAAGTGGCGGTCAAGCATTTTGGACAACTTATGGTTGGTTAGCATTAAGTGAAGCGATTATTATGACGATTTCAGCACCAATCATGTATTTTATCAACAAGTCATTAAAATTTGAAACACGTATTTAATTGAAAAGATGTGGATAGAAATGATTCATCCTTTGAATGGCAGTGAAGAAAAGTGTCGTTGCTATTAGTGAACTAAGTGATAGAATGAACTGTTTCTACCTCGTCTTTTTTACATAAAGAATAAGATCTACATTTTTTCTAAAAATTTTCATGTAAAACTTTACTAGTCTGTTGGAATACACTATGATAGTGTAAGATAAACGGACTATTGGAAAGTCACAGCAGAGGAGTTTGAACATGTACACATTTAAAATCGGTATTCCGGCAGAAGTACACGATACATTTGTTAAAAACCACCCATTATGTAATTTACTACAGTCATCTTCATGGGCAAAAGTCAAGGATAACTGGGGTTCTGAAATTGTTGGGGTTTATGAAAAGGATACATTAGTCGCATCAAGTTTAGTTTTAATCAAACCATTACCAGCCGGTTTTACGATGTTATATACACCAAGAGGTCCAGTAATGGACTATACAAATGAACGTTTGGTCAGCTACTTTATGGCTGAATTGAAAAAATTTGGCAAGAAAAAACGAGCTTTATTTATAAAAATGGATCCAGCGGTTCACTATCAAGATTTTCATTTGGGAGAAGAACATCAACCGCATGCTGAAGCGACAGCTATTATTGAGACCTTGAAAGAAGCAGGAGCCAAATATCAAGGACTGACAATGGATATGGGGGCCACCATCCAGCCCCGCTTCCAAGCGAATATTTATCGTGAAGATTTTAGTGAGGAACAATTGTCAAAAAGTACCAAGAAAATGATTAAAACAGCTGAAAAAAAAGGGGTCGTTGTGCAGCAAGGGCATGTTGACTTTGTTGATGAATTTGAAAAAGTCATTCAATCAACCATGGAACGCCAACATATTTCTTTGCGGAATAGTGATTACTTTAAGAAGCTGTTGAACATTTACCCAGAAGACTCCTTTATTATGCTGGCGCAAGTCAATTTAAAGGAACGCTTAGATAGCACGCGACAACGCTATGACAAAAATCAAAAAGACTTGAGTAATTTGAAAGAAAATCAAGTGAAAAAGCGCCATAATTTAGAAGAATTAGATGCTTCCTTGACTCGGGAACTAAAAGAATTAGAAGAAAATATCGCAGAAGCTGGTGAAATTGTAACGGTTGCTGGCGCCTTGGCTGTGACATTTGGTCCAACAAGTGAAATCCTTTATGCTGGCTTAGATGATCGTTATAAACGCTACATGCCAACATATGTGACTTGGCGAGATGCCATTCAAGAATGTTTTAACCGTGGCTGCGAAAGCTGTAATATGGGCGGCTTAGAAGGTAGTTTAAATGATGGCTTAATTAAGTTTAAAGCGAACTTCAACCCAACGATTAATGAATTTATTGGGGAATTCGATTTACCGGTTAATAAATTATTATTTAAAGCCAGTGAATATGCCTATAAATTACGAAAACAAAAAAAATAAATAAAAAACACAGGGACTAAAAATCAAACTTGATTTTTAGTCCCTGTGTTTTTTTCTATAGTTTTTGCGTTGCATTCCGTTTCATTAAGCGAAGCAAAACGCTAGCAATTGCTGAAGCAGCTACACCAGCAACAAGAGCTTCTGGCACACCAGAACTGAAAATCGTCGCAATAATAGCTAGGTAAACAGCAGTTCCAGCTTTACCAATAATTTCAGCATAAGCTGAATTAAAAAGAAAATAAATCATGTTCATGACTAAAATGGTATTTGTTGCTGAGCCTAAAACACCAGCCGCAAATAAGGAGACAGGTTGCGCTTTTTCCTTCGTTAATTTATTTAGCCATTTGTAAGCGAAATAAGGAACGACCCCAATTAAAATCCGCGGAATGAGCACAATTAAAAGAGCCTTCCAACTACCGTGATCGGTACCAATCACAGGAATAAATGGAGAAAAAACAAACGACAAAGGTGTTGGTGCTGTCGTATTTTTAATTAAGCTAATGATCCCAAACGTGCCGCCCAACATACTACCGATTTTTGGCCCTAAAACAATGGAACCAATAATTACAGGAATATGCATCGTGGTCGAATTTAAAGGACCTAATGTGATAAATCCTAGCGGGGTTAAAGCCAGTAAAAGTAAGATAGCTAAGAACATTGCTGTTAACGTAAATTTTTTCGTGTTATTCATAAATTACTCCTTGTTATCAGATGCTAAAATTTTCATCACTGTTTGAAGGATATCTTCAACAGTGGCAAGTGCGCCACGACCATAATCGCCACAAGCTAATAGAGCTTCACGTGGGATTATTTCTTGATAGCCGACTTCTTTTAAAATGCCAATATTTCGTTGGACAATGGGGTTTTGGTACATATACGTATTCATCGCGGGCGCAATAATTTTTGGTGTTTCAGGATAAAGTGCCAAAGCAACTGTTGATAATAAGTCGTCGGCAATCCCATGGGCTAATTTCCCAATTGTATTGGCCGAAGCAGGTGCTACTAAAAATAAATCCGCTTTTTTAGCTAACTCAATGTGATTAATTTTACTGGGATCAATTTCCATCATGACATCCGTATGCACTGGATTCTTAGAAAGTGATTGTAACGTCAGCGGAGTGATGAACGCTGTGCTGCTTTTAGTCATTAAAATTTCCACATTGTAGCCAAGCTTAGCTAGTTGACTTGTAATATCTGCTGCTTTATATGCAGAAATGCTGCCAGAGACGCCTAATAAAATAGTTTTCATTGTTGTTCTCTCCATTTCTTTTCAACATTTTTAACGATCATTGAACCAATCCCTTGTTTTGAACAAGCTTCTTGGACAATGCCCGTTTCGTTAATTAATAATCCTTCGTGTTCTGTTTCATGAACGTTCATCAAGTCATTGGCTAAGACAAAGTCACACCGATTTTTAACCAAAGCGGCTTGTGCAACCTGGACAAGTTCTTCTTGTGAAACGTCGACAAGTAATTTAAAGCCCACTAAAACAGTTTGGGGTTGCTTGTCACGAATCATTTGGATGACTTTAGGATTTTTCTTTAGAAAAATTAATAATCGGTCCGTATCAGATGAAATTTTTGTTGCTGTTTGAGGAATATCAGCAATCTGATTCAATGTGTTTTGAACGATAGTTACCAAGGCTTCTTTGGTCTTTGGCAATGTTTGTTCGCTTAATTGTTGAGCAAAAGAATCAATAAATTGTTCTTCCGTTTGCGCGGTTTCCGTCGTAAAATCACTGACTGCCATTGCGTGAACAATCGCATCAAATTGCTTTTCAGCAAAGAGTTGTTCTAACGTAGTAGCTAATTCAACCGTTGTTTCTATTTCTTTAATTGATAAGTCCAATTGTTGGGTTGGACGTAATGCATGTTTGGTTGTTACGTAGGTTACGGTGTGTCCAGCAGCTAAAAAACTTTCAGCAATTGCTTTTCCTAGTCCGCCAGAAGAATGATTGGTAATCGAACGAACATTATCAATCGGTTCTGACGTTCCACCAGCAGTAACTAAAACATCCATAATCAAAACGCCTCCTTAAGAAATTCGGACAATGGTCCGTCCAATATGTTGGCCTGCTTGTAATGCTTCAAAAACAGGGGGAAGTTCTTCTAAAGTAATCTCTTGATACACAGCTTTTTCAGTGATGTCTAAATCAGTGGCAAGACGTTGCCAAACTATTT
Source organism: Enterococcus sp. DIV0712 (assembly GCF_050554855.1). Taxonomy (NCBI): domain Bacteria; kingdom Bacillati; phylum Bacillota; class Bacilli; order Lactobacillales; family Enterococcaceae; genus Enterococcus; species Enterococcus sp. DIV0712. The sequence continues at coordinate 2,159,318 of NZ_CP187333.1, read as the reverse complement.
TTCGTTTGTCCATACCAACATTAACCGAATCAATGCCCAATAAATGAACGCCCCGTAAAATAAAGGGTAAAACGGTTGTCTCTAATGTAATTCCAGCAGCGCGGCCACAAATGGCTGAACGGCCATCATAACGAAGTTGTGGTAAAACAGCAGAAGTAATTTCCCCACCAGTGGTATCAATTGCAAAAGCAAAACGCTGTTTCATTAATGCTTTAACAGGAGTTGCTAAGAAATCTTCTACTAATAAGCATTCACTAACACCTAACTCTTTTAAAAGCTCAAAAGAATCTGGCTTTCTAGTTAATGCAGTGATTGAAGTGTAGCCTAATTGATGCAACATCGCAATAGACAATGTCGCAACACCGCCTGTCGCACCAGTTACAATAATGGGGGCTTCTTTGTCGTCGCGTAAGCCATCGTCTTCTAAAGCTGTGACAGATAATCCGGCCGTAAAGCCAGCAGTTCCGAAAATCATTGCTTCTTTGAGACTCATTTTTTCAGGAAGTGGAACTACCCAATCGCCAGGAACACGCACATATTCAGAATAACCACCAGTATGACTAACCCCTAATTGATAGCCTGTTACGATCACTTTATCGCCTTCTTTGAAACGAGGATCTTCCGATGTGACAACAGTGCCACTGACATCAATTCCTGGAATCATTGGATAATTGCGAATCACACCGCCGTCTTTTTTTGAAGCTAAAGAGTCTTTAAAGTTAACTGAGGAGTAGGCTGCTTTGATTACTACAGTGCCTTCTGATAAATCGTCTAAAGTAATGGTTTCTAGTTGACCAATAACAGATGTATCTTGTTCTCTTAACGTAAATGCTTGAAATGAATTCATATAAAAACTCTCCTTCCAATTATGTAAAAAAGCAACTCGTCTTATTTTATCATATTCTGATTTTTTCGTATCATTTTTCTTCTTATAAACAGTAAGTTATACAGAAAAGAAAGATTGTGTGACAATTAGACTAGAAAAATAAAGAAAAATAGTTGAAATTTTTCAAAAAGTTCGTATACTAAAAAAGGTAAAACTAAACTGTAAGTTTAGTATTACAAAACTTTTGTTGAAAAGATTAGCTGAAAATAGAAACGAGGTGTGCCATGGAAATTGGTGAGAAGTTGAGAAATTTACGCATTCAGAAAAATTTAACACAAGAAGAATTAGGCGAAAGAACGGATTTATCCAAAGGCTATATTTCCCAATTGGAGCGGGATTTAAGCTCACCATCAATGGAAACATTTTTCTCAATTTTAGAAGTACTAGGCGTGACGCCAGAGCAGTTTTTTAGTCAGCAACCGCTTGAACAGAAAATTGTCTACAATGAAGAAGAAAGTACCCTCTATTATGATGAAGAACATGGCTATGAACTAAAATGGTTAATTCCAGCCTCAAATGAAAAAGAAATGGAACCTGTCATTATTACTTTTGATAAAAATGGCGAATACAAAACGTTTGAACCTTCTCTATCAGAAACATTTATTTATGTGATTGATGGCTCCATTCGTTTGACATTAGGGGAAGCCACGTATATTGCTAAAAAAGGTCAAACCATGTATTACCAAGCAACAGAACCTCACCAAATTAGCAACAATGGTCGAGGAAAAAGTCGTGCGTTAATTGTGGCGACAGAATCGTATTTATAAAGGACGAAATGGAGGAGTTTATCCAGTGAGAAACCATGTGATTTCATTTGAAAATGTTGTCAAACAATTTGACGATGAACCAGTATTAAAAAATGTCAGCTTTGAAATTGAAGAAGGAAAATTTTATACGTTATTAGGACCTTCAGGATGTGGCAAAACAACGATTTTGCGTATTATTGCGGGATTCAATGACGTGACTTCTGGCGATGTTTATTTTGATGGTAAAAGAATAAATGATGTACCTGCCAATAAACGCCAAGTCAATACCGTGTTTCAGGATTATGCTTTGTTTCCTCACATGAATGTTTTTGATAATGTTGCGTTTGGTTTAAAAATCAAAAAACTATCCAAAGCAGAAATTGAAAAAAAAGTGAAAGAGGCATTACGTTTGGTTCAATTACCCGGCTACGAAACACGTGAAATTAGTGAAATGTCTGGGGGCCAACGTCAGCGGGTCGCAATTGCACGAGCGATTGTCAATGAGCCAAAAGTATTGCTTTTAGATGAGCCGTTATCCGCTTTAGATTTGAAATTACGCACAGCGATGCAATATGAACTACGTGATTTACAACAACGTTTAGGAATTACTTTTATTTTTGTGACCCATGATCAAGAAGAAGCATTAGCGATGAGTGATGAAATTTTTGTCATGAATAAAGGTCATATCGTACAAAGTGGCACACCAGTCGATATTTATGATGAACCGATTAATCACTTTGTTGCTGACTTTGTGGGGGAAAGTAATATTGTGGACGGTGTGATGCTGGAAGATAATTTAGTTTCATTTGTGGGCAAAAAGTTTGAATGTGTCGATGGTGGCATGCGGAAAAATGAACCTGTAGAAGTCGTTTTACGTCCAGAAGACTTAACGATTACCACGCTTGAAAAAGGCAAGCTAACCGTAACGGTGGATACACAGTTATTCCGCGGCGTTCATTATGAAATTATTTGTTTTGATGAACAAGGAAACGAATGGATGGTGCATTCCACTCGAAAAGCCAAAGAAGGCGCTCAAGTAGGGCTCTCTTTTGAGCCAGAAGATATTCACGTGATGCGCTTCAATGAATCAGAAGAAGACTTTGATGCCCGTTTAGAAAGTTACGACGAGTAAACGAAAGGGGAAAATAAAATGAAAACAATGCGTCGAATTTATTCGATTCCCTATGTAATGTGGTTACTTTTATTCGTCATTGCGCCAGTGCTAATGATTATTTATCAATCATTTTTCGATATGAATGGCCAGTTTACTTTGGCGAATTACCAAACGTATTTTACATCAGGAACGTATTTAAGTATGACCATTAATTCAGTGTGGTATGCTTTTCTGATTACCATTTTTACGTTATTGGTAAGTTATCCTACGGCTTATTTTTTGACAAAGCTCAAGCACAAACAGTTGTGGTTAATGCTTGTTATTTTACCAACGTGGGTGAATTTATTATTAAAAGCTTATGCCTTTATTGGGATTTTCAGTATTCATGGGAGTATCAATCAGTTTATGAGTTTTATGGGTTTGGGCACGCACCAGATTCTGTTTACAGATTTTAGTTTTTTATTTGTCGCAACGTATATAGAAATTCCATTTATGATTATGCCGATTTTTAATGCCTTAGAAGAGATGAATCCTTCATTGATTAGTGCTAGTCGGGACTTAGGAGCTAGCAGTGCGGAAACATTCCGCCGTGTCATTTTTCCTCTCTCCCTAAACGGTGTGAAAAGTGGCGTTCAAGCTGTCTTTATTCCTTCGCTCTCGCTCTTTATGTTAACGCGTTTAATTGGCGGCAATCGGGTGATTACGTTGGGAACGGCGATTGAGGAACACTTCTTAGTAACGCAAAACTGGGGCATGGGTTCAACAATTGGTGTGATTTTAATTGTTGCCATGTTTATTGTGATGTTGCTGACGGGTGAGAAGAAGAAAGGGCGTGGCAAATAATGCAAAAGAAAAAGTTTAAATGGTCTTATGTGTATTTATTCGTTGTCTTTGCGCTACTGTACGCACCAATCTTTTATTTGATTTTTTATTCGTTTAACGACACGCAAACGATGAATCAGTTTACTGGTTTTACGTTAGATAATTATCGGAACGTTTTTGAAGACACACGTTTGTTAACCATTGTTCTGAATACGTTTTTGCTAGCTTTCTTATCGGCTTTAATAGCAACCATCATTGGAACATTTGGTGCGATGGGGATTTATTATACAAAACGTCGTAAAAACCGGAACACGTTGCTTAGCTTTAATAACATTTTACTCGTTTCACCAGATGTTATTATTGGAGCCAGTTTCTTAATTTTCTTCACGGCAGTAGGGTTTATCAGTTTAGGTTTTACAAGTGTATTATTGTCGCATATTGCCTTTAGTATTCCAATTGTTGTTTTAATGGTTTTACCAAAACTACAAGAGATGAACGATTCTATGGTAGATGCGGCACGGGATTTAGGGGCCAATAATGTTCAAGTGATTAAAAATATTATTTTGCCTTTTTTAGCGCCAGGAATTATTGCTGGCTACTTTATGGCCTTTACTTATTCGTTGGACGATTTTGCCGTAACATTCTTTGTGACAGGCAATGGTTTTTCAACATTATCTGTTGAAATTTATTCACGAGCACGTCAGGGAATTAGTTTAGAAATCAATGCCTTAAGTGCGTTAGTGTTCCTATTCTCAATGATTCTAGTTGTCGGTTATTACTTTATCAGTAAAGACAATACGCCAAAACGTTTAAAGAAAATGCGTCGGGAACAAAGTGAGGTGGCCAAGTTAAAATGAAAAAATTACAGTCACTTTTTATTGGAATTATCGCTATTATTGTCATCTTGTTTTTTGGCGTGCGCCAATTGGAGAAAGCAAGTGGCATGGCAGGAGCAGATACCTTGACCATTTACAATTGGGGGGACTATATAGATCCAGCCTTGATTAAGAAATTTGAAAAAGAAACAGGCTATAAAGTCAATTACGAAACCTTTGATTCTAATGAAGCTATGTATACAAAAATTCAGCAAGGTGGCACAGCCTATGATATTGCCATTCCTTCTGAATATATGATTCAAAAAATGATGAAAGCAAAGATGCTTTTACCACTTGATCACAGCAAATTAAAAGGCTTAGAAAACATTGATGCACGCTTTTTAGATCAATCCTTCGATCCCCAAAATAAGTTTTCCGTTCCATACTTCTGGGGCACGTTGGGGATTATTTATAATGATAAATTTATTGACGGCCGTCAGATCCAACATTGGGATGATTTATGGCGCCCGGAATTAAAAAATAATGTCATGCTGATTGATGGCGCTCGCGAAGTGTTAGGATTATCTTTGAACAGTTTAGGCTATTCGTTAAACAGTAAAAACGACCAACAATTACGTCAGGCTACCGATAAGTTAAACCGATTAACGAACAATGTCAAAGCAATTGTTGCCGATGAAATCAAAATGTACATGGCTAATGAAGAAAGTGCAGTTGCTGTAACTTTCTCTGGTGAAGCTGCTGAAATGCTAGAAAACAATGAACATCTACATTATGTGATTCCCAGTGAAGGCTCTAATCTCTGGTTTGATAACATTGTGATGCCTAAGACAGCCAAAAATAAAGACGGCGCCTATGCATTTATGAACTTTATGTTACGACCAGAAAATGCAGCACAAAATGCAGAATATATTGGTTATTCCACACCAAATAAAGAAGCTAAAAAACTATTACCAAAAGAAGTTGCCGAAGATAAACAATTTTATCCAGATGATGAAACCATCAAACATTTAGAAGTTTACCAAGACTTAGGTCAAGAATACTTAGGAATTTATAACGATCTGTTCTTGGAGTTTAAGATGTATCGGAAATAAAAAAATACCTTCGTAACTTTCGAATCGCCCCTAAAAGCTAGATTTTTAGTCTAACTTTTAGGGGCGGCTTTTATTCATACAAGCTTCTAATTGAGGCACGAAGAAACCTGTGCTACACTTTGTATAAAGCATAAAAGGAGCAAAGAAAATGAAAAGGAAAACAATCCGAATACTACTAATCAGTAGCGGGCTTATTTTAATCCTGCTGGTAGGTTACCGTTTGTATCTAGAATATCAAACAGATATTCAATTATTTTTGAATCCTAAAGCCAGTAAGACACAATTATTAGAGCGAATTCGTTCACATGGTTTTTCAGCAGCGCTATTGTTGGTTTTTTTGACCGCGATCATGTGTGCAGTACCAGGGATTCCGACCTCAGTAATTGGTGTGATTGCAGGATTGAGTTTTGGTCCCTTCAGCGGCACACTCATTAACGTTTTAGGGAATAGTATGGGAAATTTGGTTGCAATCTTTTTGATGCATCATATAAAATTTTTAGATAAAAAAACGGAGACCAATCATTGGGTCCAGTCCATTCGACGGATGAAGCATCCAAAAATTGGGATTATGGTGGGCTACATGATTCCAATTATTCCTTCTTCTGTGATTAATTTTGCTGCAGATACTATGCAGTTGCCATTAAAAAATTTAATAGCCGCTATATTCATTGGTGTAATTCCTTCCTCAATACTTTACGCATGTGGAGGCGAAGCGCTATTTCATGGATATAATAAAACGGCAGTATTGTTAATTGTGAGTGTTCTTTTGTTCGTTGGATTGGTGGTCATTATTGAGAAAGATAGAAAAAGATTTCAAAAAACTGTTCTTTAAGAACGGTTTTTTTGTGCATTTGAACAATAAATCCTGTTAAATTTACAATTTTAAAAAGAAAGGACTTTGATAGAATGAAAGCGTAAACAATTTAAGGAGCTGATTTTGAATGCCAGATATTACAATATCTTGGGTTGCTGCAATTTTAGGATTAGTTGTAGCGATAGTATTAATTTTGAAAAAATTTAATCCTGTGTATTCCTTGTTTTTTGGTGCAATTGTTGGTTGTCTTATTGGAGGCGCTTCCCTGTCAGATACAGTCGCTGTTCTATTAAACGGAACACAAAGTATTATGGGAACCGCAATCCGTGTCTTAGCAGCCGGCATGTTGGCGGGTGTGATGATGGAATCTGGTGCGGCAGAATCAATTGCCAACGCCATTGTACAAAAGCTTGGCGAGAAAAAAGCTATTTTATCTTTGGCATTATCCACAATGGTAATTACAGCAGTGGGCGTATTCATTCCTGTTGCAGTGTTGATTGTTGCCCCGATTGCTCTATCTGTTGGGAAAAGTACGGGTATCAGTAAGTTATCATTATTGATTGCCTTATCAGGTGGCGGCAAAGCGGGCAATATTATTTCGCCTAATCCAAATACTATTGCAGCGGCGAACGGCTTTGATTTACCTCTAAGTGACGTTATGATTGCTGGCTTTATTCCAGCCGTATTTGGCTTAATTACAGCTGTCGTTCTTGCAAATATCATGAGAAGCAAAGGATCAATGGTCAAAGAAACGGATCTTGTAGAGGAACAAACAAAAGAATTATTACCTTTGAAAAAGGCGTTGATCGCGCCAGTGTTAGCGATTGTCTTATTATTACTTAATCCGATTGGCGCCGTTTTAAATATTTCTTTCATCAAAAGTTTGAATATTGATGCTCTGTATATTTTGCCGTTCGCCTCAGTTGTTGGGACAATTGCGATTGGGCAAACAAAACAACTGGCCTTTTATGCATCTTCTGGCTTGAAGAGAGTAACCGATACCGTTTTAATTTTAATTGGTGCAGGTGCAATTGCTGGATTAATTTCTGTTTCTGATTTATCAACACAAATTGTCCACTTAATTTCTGTTATGGGAATTTCTGGAACCTTCTTGGCACCGATTTCTGGTATTTTAATGGGCTTAGCAGTTGGTTCAACATCCACAGCGGTTATTTTAGCGACAGGTTCTTTTGGACCAGCGATTTTAGATATGGGCACATCTTCACTTTCAGCAGCAGTCATGGTGCATACTGGTGCAACTGTGATTGATAGTGTTCCTCAAGGCAATTATTTCCATATTACGGCACAAAGTATGAATATGACGATTAAAGAAAGAATTCGAGTGATTCCTTATGAAATGTGTGTCGGTGGGGTAATGACGATTGTTGCAACCATTTTATATGGCTTTATTTTAAACTAGTTGGAAAGTAGGCGCGAAAAGATGACGAAAAAATTTGTTTTGGCTCCAGACTCATTTAAAGAAAGTATGAGTGCAAAAGAAGCCTGTCTGGCAATGGAAAAAGGGATTTTAGCTGTATTTAAAGATGCAGACATTCAACACGTCCCGATGGCAGACGGCGGGGAAGGAACGGTGGATTCCTTAGTGGATGCAACAGGAGGCACAAGAGTACCAGTGCGTGTGGCAGGACCGCTTCCTGATCAAATCGTTGAAACCTATTACGGCTTATTAGGTGACCAAGAAACGGTGGTCATTGAAATGGCGAAAGCCAACGGAATTGAATTGGTTAAAGCAGCAGAACGTAATCCCTTGATCACTTCTACTTATGGTACAGGAGAGATGATTCAACATGCGCTCAATCATGGGGCAAAAAAAATCATTATCGGCATTGGTGGTAGCGTGACAAATGATGGGGGTGCCGGTATGATTCAGGCACTTGGTGCGCGTTTGTTAGACAAGGAAGGGCAAGAATTGACACGTGGCGGTGGTGCATTAGATAAACTGGCGCAGATCGATTTAACACAGTTTGATCAACGTATTTTTGCTACCGAAGTTCTAGTAGCAAGTGATGTGAATAACCCACTAACAGGGCCAACAGGGGCGTCTCATGTCTTTGGCCCGCAAAAAGGTGCGACAGAAGAAATGGTGGCTCAATTAGATAAAAACTTAGCCCATTATGCAGCGATCATCAAAAAAGAGATCGGCATTGATGTTGAGATGATGCCAGGCGCAGGAGCCGCTGGCGGTTTGGGTGCAGGGTTACTAGCATTCACAAAAGCTCAGTTACGCCCAGGAATTGATATTGTCGTAGAAGTGAATCAATTAGAAGAAAAAATAAAAGCCGCTGATTATGTCTTTACTGGTGAAGGCGGTATGGATTTTCAAACAAAATTTGGCAAAGCCCCTTATGGCGTCTCACGTTTGGCCAAGAAGTATCAAAAACCGGTTTTCGCTTGTGCTGGCTATATCGGCAAAGATGTGGATGTCCTCTATGAAGAAGGGATGACGGCTATTTTTGGAATTTTGGCCAAAGCCGAACCATTGGAAGCAGCATTGAAAAATGGACCAGTTAACTTAGAAAGAACCGTTGAAAATATTGCTCGTACATTACAGCTGGTGCCTTGTGACTAAGAACTAACCATGGTATCATCAGTAATGAAAGCTGAAATAAAAATGTTCAGTCGTTGATCTGAAGAATTAAGCGTTTGGGACATAAGTCATTGCGGCTTATGTCCCAAACGCTACTCGCTTTTTAGAAAGTTGGCGATAGCAATGTTAAAATTAGACAAAATCCAAGCAAATAAAATTGTTGAAAAGTTGATGGCAGATATTCCTTATAACATCAATATTATGGATGAACGAGGAAAAATTATTGCGAGTGGAGATTCTGCTCGAATTGGGGAGCGCCATCGTGGTGCAGAAAGAGCCATCAATGAACGAAAAAATATTGAAATTTATAAAGATACTTCTTTAGAGAAAAAAGGCACCAATGAACCGATTATTTTGAATAATCACATTTTAGGTGTCGTAGGCATTTCAGGAGAACCAGACGAGGTGCGCAAATTTACCAAGCTTGTGCGCTCGATTGTTCTTTTACTGACAGAAGAATTAAATACACAACAAGAACGCGAAAAAAAGAAGAAACAAAAAAATCAGTTTATCCAGCACTTAATGCATGTTGATTCTGCTTACTCAGAAGCCTTAAAACTTGAAGCGTTGGAACTATATAACCTTCAATTAGATGACCAGAATCATTGTGTACTGACCAAGGACAAGCGCTTATTATCCAGTTATTATCCTGGCTATGAAATATTTGAATGGGAAAATTGTTATCTGGTGATTACTTCTGAACCACCTCAGATAACAAAGCCAGTAACAGAATACCTTGTGATAAGTTCGGAAAAAGCCACGATTCAACAAATGGTCCAAGAGGCACAAAACACGTATTTACTTCTATCGTTTCTTCAATTAGAAAAGGCTAAGTTTTACCAAGCAGAAGATTTTTTCATTCAAGGAATTTTTAATTTTCCTTTTCATATTGAATTGGATTTTTTTGAAACCATCCAGACGATTTATGATGAATACTATGAAACCGTTATTTTTTTCGCCAATCATAACTTAAACATCAATGAAACCTCACAAGTATTACATATCCATCGAAATACATTGAATTACCGTTTGAAACGAATTCATGAATTGACGGGGATGGATCCAAAAGTTTGGCAAGATTTTTGGAAATTGTTCTATTATTTTGCCTATTGCTTTAAAGAACGTTTTGAAAAGTAGTGAGGAGCAGGGATGCTTGTTTGTTAAGCAAGTGTCAGCATATTTTTCGCCAGAATCAAAAATATCTTTTATAATAATTGTAAGGAATCAAACGATTTAGATATCAATGAGGAGTGGTGCCAGTGAAAAAAGCAGTTTTAATTGTTAACCCCAGTTCTGGTGGTGAAAAAGCCAAAGAATTTGAAACGTTAGCAGAAGAAAAATTAAAGCAGTTATTTGATGAAGTTGTAGTGAAACAAACAGAAAAAGGCGGCGATGCAGAACAATTTGCCTGTGAAGCTGCGGAAAGTCACTTCGACAGTGTTTTCGTAATGGGGGGAGATGGAACCGTTAATGAAGGAATTAGCGGGTTGGCAGAACAAGCTTACCGCCCAAAATTTGGCTTTTTTCCTTTAGGAACAGTGAACGATTTAGCGCGAGCCTTGAATTTACCGATGGACCCTGAAGAAGCGATTCAACAATTAGATTTAGAAAAAACCAGTGCTTTAGATGTGGGGAAAATCAATGACGACTACTTTATGAATGTCGTTGCAATTGGGACGATTCCAGAGTCAATTAACGACGTGGACGTTGAACAAAAAACGAAGTTAGGAAAACTCGCTTATTTTATTTCAGGTGCCAAACATTTAGCGAATGCTCAAACGTATCCTTTTCATTTAAGCTTGGATCAAAAAGAACAAACCATTGAAAGTAGTACCGTTTTAGTTGGCTTAACGAATTCAATCGGTGGGTTTGAAACATTATTACCAGAGGCCCAAGTGGATGATGGCAAACTTCATTTAGTTTATTTAAAAGATCAATCATTGTGGGATGCAGTAAAAGCAGTCCCAGATTTGTTAAAAGGCGTCGACCAGTCCACTGATAATTTAGTTTACCTAACCTTTAAAGAAGGAACAATCTCCTTAGAAAACCAAGAAGAATTAACCACTAATGTGGATGGTGATGAAGGAGCTGCTTTACCAATTACGCTGAAGATTTTGCCTAAACACTTGACGGTTTATTGCGGTGAAGAACAAACAAAATAGCTGATTTTTTGAGAAAAGCTAGAACATTTCTATTTGTTTAAAAAACAGATAAGTTCTGGCTTTTCAAATCATCTAAAAGAGAATCAATCAGGGGCTATGCTATACTTTGTTTCTACATATTGATAGATAAAGGAGTTAATGAGATGAGAAGAAAAAAACATAAAAACAAAAAGAAACAAGAACTTTTTGAAGAGATTGAAAAACAAGAATTAGCAGAACAAGAAACTAAGCAATTGAATGAAGAAATCGAAGACCCAGAATTTCGTTCTTTTTTTCAAGATGTCTTGAAAAAATTTCCACAAAAAACGTCTACGGCCATAATGAATGCTTTCGCAACTTCTAAAGGTAAAGCAGAACAATTAGTGACGAACAGTCAAACACAACTCGACAAAGTATTTGATGAATTTTTGGCTGGTGTTTCACCTGACGTGAAAAAGAAAAGTCATCAAACGATTCATTTTGCTGCATTGTCAGCAGCAATTATTGGGTTTTCACCAATTCCATTTTCGGATGCTTTTTTACTGGTACCTGTTCAATTAACTATGATGTCACGGCTGCATAAAATTTTTGGTCAGTCTTGGTCTGAAAGCTTAGGGAAAAGTTTAACCAAAGAATTAGTAGTGGTTAGTTTAGGTAAGAGCGCAGTCGGAAATATTCTAAAAGTGATTCCTGTTGTCGGAACTGTGACTGGTGGCATGGTCAATGCTTCAGTTGCAGTAGCAATTACGGAAGCGCTTGGCTGGGTTACCGTCAAAATGTTAAACGATGGTGTTGATATCTTTGATGATGTGATGTCTTTCAAAGGACAATTTTCAACATTATTTAAAGCCATCCAAAATGCTAAAAAGAAATAATCGCTGTATTGATTAACTAGGGTGAGACACATTTAAACTTTTTTAAGTAATTCGTAGCAAATTTCCAAGGTTTTCGTCACAAATTATTCACAGGTTCTCGTTAATATATAAGCATACCAACAAAACACCCAACATAAACACTTTTCATTTTTACTCCTCAAGTAAAAATAACTCCTTTCCACTCAGTCTACCCAACTGAGTGGTTTTTTTGGCGAAAAAAGAGGGCGTTGAACAATTTGTTCAACGTCCTCTTTTAATAGATGGGGAAGTCATTTGTTAAGAATTATTTTTTCCATTCTGCTACTTGGTCTTTATGTGAATCAACCCAATCACGTGCAGCTTCTTGTGGGTCTTTGCCTTCGTTAATTTCTAACATGACAGATTCCATATCCTTAGTTGTCCAATGGAAATTATCTAACACTTTGTAAGCTTCTGGTTGATCTTCTTTTAGGCCTTGGCGAGCCATTGTGTGAATCGCTTCTTCGCCGCCCATAGTGCCTTTTGGATCAGCTAAATATTTTAAATCATATTTTGCAAACATCCAGTGAGGAGACCAGCCAGTAATAACGATGTCTTCGTTGTTTTTAATTGCTTGTCCTAAGGCGACAGTCATGGCACCTGATGAAGAAGTTTCAACAGACCAATCTTTCAAATTAGGATAAGCTTCTTTAGTTTTCTCTGCTGCTGCAACAACACCAGCACCAGGTTCAATTCCAGTAATCTTTTTCCCAGCTTGATCAGATAAATCTTCGATAGAATCAACATCCATATAAGAAGGGACGACAATTCCTAGCTTTGCACCTTTAAGGTTTTCACCAAGGTCGTCTAATTTATCTTTATATTGTTTATATTGCTCTGCGTGAGTTCCTGGCAGCCACGCACCAACCATGGCATCTGTTTCACCTTTAGCTACAGATTCCCACATAATTGCGTTATCTAAAGGGGTCGTTTTAACATCATACCCCATATCTTTTAAGACTTCGGCAACCACATGTGTGGAGGCTACTTCGGTATCCCATTCCACATAAGAAAGGGAAATTTGCTTATCATTTGTTGTTGTAAAAATTGAAGCACCAACTAAGCCAGCGACAATTACAACAACTGCTGCAATAATCCCATATTTTTTCTTTTTAGAGGTGGCACCAGCTGCTTTAGGGGCTGCTTTTTTATTATTTAAATGTTGAGTAAAACGGTCAATGATAATCGCTAAAATAACTAAAGCCACACCATTTACGAAACCGTTCCCGACTTGTGCACGTTGTAAAGCGGAAAGGACGCCACGTCCTAATCCAGGCGCACCAATCATTGAAGCAATAACTACCATTGATAGAGCTAGCATGGTTGTTTGGTTAACACCAGCCATAATCGTGTTTTTGGCTAAAGGTAATTCTAATTTGAATAATTTTTGCCATCCAGTACTACCGTAAGAATCAGCTGCTTCAACAAGTTCATTTGGCACTTGTCGAATTCCTAAGTTCGTAAAGCGAACGGTTGGTGGTAAAGCGAAGATAACAGAGGCGAAGACCCCAGGAACCATACCAATTCCGAAGAATGCAACGGCTGGAATCAAGTAAACGAAACCAGGCATTGTTTGCATGAAGTCCAAAATCGGTGTAATAATACTCTTGGCTTTTTCACTTTTCGCCATTAAAATCCCTAGTGGCACACCAATGATAATGGAAATAACACTAGAAAGTAAAACTAACGTAACGGTACTCATTAAATCGTTCCATAAGTTTTGGTTATAGATAAACATTAAGCCGATAAATGTGAATAAACTTAAGCCAATTTTTTTATTAGAAATAAAGAAAGCAGCAATCGTTAATAGCACAATCAGCACAAGTGGTGGTACGGCTGTTAGTAAGGCAGTAATGTTGTCCATTACACTTTGACCAATTGTTTGTAAAAAGCTGAATAATCCAGCAAATGTTGAAGTTAACCAATCAGTAAAACTTTCAACCCAAGACGCGACAGGTAATTGATACTTATTCATGTTCGTTCACCTCTGTTTCTGCAAGTGCTTCAAGTACGCTACCACGGATGACCACGCCTAATAGTTTGCCGTTATCAGTCACAGCAAGAGGCGTTTGTGCATCATAAATCAGTGGGAAAATATCATTCACTAACATATCTTTGTCGATTGTTTGAATTTCTGGATCCACACATTCTACAAGAGAAGTCCCGTTTTTACGCGCTTCTAAAGCTTTTTCTGCGCGTACCACGCCTTTTAGTTGGCGTTTTTTATCCACGGCAAGTAACATACTCACTTCTTCTTGACGCATCCGTTTTAAAGCAACAGTTGGGCCATCAATTTCAATGTTAGTAGTTAAAGCAGGTACCATAATATTTTGGGCAGTTAAGACTTTTGAACGATCCACATCTTCCACGAAGGTTCGCACATATTCGTTGGCTGGGTTGGTTAAAATTTCTTCTCCAGTCCCAATTTGCATAATTTGACCATCTTTCATCAAAGCAATCCGGTCGCCGATTCGTAAAGCTTCATTCAAATCATGTGTGATAAAGATAATGGTTTTTTTGACATTTTCTTGTAAATCTAATAGTTCGTCTTGCATTTCACGACGAATTAACGGATCAAGAGCAGAGAACGCTTCGTCCATTAATAAAATTTCTGGATCGTTAGCCAAGGCACGAGCAAGGCCGACACGTTGTTGCATCCCACCAGATAATTGACTTGGTAATTGGTCTTTAAAAGCAATTAAGCTAGAATTTTCTAAGGCTTTTTCAGCTTTTGCTTGGCGTTCTTCTTTAGGAACACCACGAATTTCTAAACCATATTCCGTATTTTCTAAGATAGTTCGATGGGGGAAAAGACCAAAGTTTTGGAAAACCATGCTCATTTTATTTCGACGTACTTCACGTAATCCTTCTTTATCTAAAGAAGAAATATCTTGTCCATCAATATAAATATTTCCTGAAGTTGGTTCAATCAAACGATTTAATAAACGAATTAATGTTGATTTCCCACTTCCTGATAACCCCATAATAACGAAAATTTCGCCTTCTTCAACTTCGAAATTTACATCATAAACACCGACTGTGGCACCCGTTTTTTCTAAAATTTCTGTTTTGCTTTTGTTGGCACGAATCATTTCAAGTGCCGGTTTGGTTTTCTTACCAAAGATCTTGGTAAGGTGATTTACTTTTACTTTTGGCAAATCATTGTTCCTCCTCATTAAAAAAAGTGACTACATCAGACTACTATAAAGTTGTCACTTTGTCAAATTAGATGAAAATCTTTCTGAAAATGAAGAAAAACAGTGTTTTAACTAGGTTTTATAGTGGTTTTTTATGAAAAATAGAAATAATAAATAAAAAAAGTGACTATTTACCGCAAGGTAAGTAGTCACTTTTTTGTTTAAGGATAAAAGAAATTCTGCACTCGTTGTAAGGTTGATTCGTCATGTCCAACAAAATAAAGTGTGTCGTTCAACGAAATCTTTGCATATGGACCAGGTGAGACCAGCAGCTCTTCTTTGTGTTTGATAGCGATAATCGTTGCCGAAGTGTTTTGCCAAAAATTCATTTCGCTAATCGTCGCCTCAAGATAAGCAGCTTCTTCTGTTAAAACTAATGAATAAGGATTCATTGGATTGAAAGAATCAAAACGCTTTGTTTGTTCAACAAGAGTATCTAGAATGCTAGAAAAATGAGTAAGTTCTTCTTTTTGTTTCGCTACGCTATCTAGCAATTCTTCTTTAATTTCAGCAATCGTTTGAACGTCTTGATATTGTGTCACAAAGTCCTGTGCTTTTTCTTTTGATGCCACATAGAAGCCGCTGCCGTGTTTGGCTTTAACGATTTCTAAATCGACTAAAACGATAATGGCTTTGCGAGCTGTTTCTGGCGACACTTGGTATTGGTTAGCTAGGGTGGAACGGGCATGGATTTTATCTCCAACATGTAATTTGCCTTCTGCAATTTTTTCCGCAACATCAACGGCGATTTGTTGATATTTGGGCTTCGTTAAACTGATTTTTTTGGAAGCCATAGTGAATCCCTCCGTTAATTGTTATTTTCCATTTCTTCTAATTCTAAACTGAAATTTTCCCATTGCTCAAGTAGTTCATCTTGTTGCTGACGAGCGTCATCTAATTGTTGGTTTAAAGCCAGCAATTCAACATGATTTTCTAGAATGTCTGGTTGACTCATTTGTGCTTCTAATTGTGCAATTGTCGTATCTAACTGAGCAAGATTTTCTTCGACTTGTGTTATTTTTCTTTGCAAAGTACGGAGTAATTTTTGTTGCTCCTTGTTTTGATAAAAGGTATTTTTGGCTGTAACTGGTTCGGGTTTTTTCGCCGCTTCTTCATTAGCTAAGAGGGCAGCGATTTCTTCTTCCTCTTGTTTCTTTTCTAAATAATAATCATAGTCGCCTAAATAAAGTTTGCTGCCCTTTTCAGAAAGCTCAACAACTTTTGTTGCAATTCGATTGATAAAGTAACGGTCATGAGAAACGAAGAGGATGGTTCCTTCATAATCAATCAGCGCATTTTCTAAAACTTCTTTATTATCGATATCCAAGTGGTTGGTTGGCTCATCGAGAATCAAGAAATTGTCACGATCCATCGCTAATTTTGCTAATGCCACACGGGCTTTTTCGCCACCGCTTAATAAAGGAATCGTTTTTTCAACATCGTCTCCACTGAAGAGAAAGCCGCCTAAAATACTTCGAATCTCTTTTTCAGGTGTGGTTGGGTGTTCATCCCATAATTCCGCTAAGACCGTTTTATTGCCATGTAAATTGGCTTGCTCTTGGTCATAGTAACCTACAGAAACATTGGTGCCAAAAGTTTTACTTCCTTTAATGAAAGGAATGCGATCAATAATTGATTTCAAGAGAGTGGATTTACCAATTCCGTTCGGTCCGACTAAGGCAATGGCTTCTTTGCGACGAATATCCAAGTGAATAGGTTCGGATAAAATATGTTCTTGGTCGTAACCAATGGCGGCATCTTCGACTTGTAAAACAACATTTCCCGAGACTTTTTCACTATCGAAAAGAAAATGCGCCGATTTTTCATCTCCTTGAGGTCGGTCTAAACGGTCCATTTTTTCTAATACTTTTCGGCGACTTTGTGCACGTTTCGTTGTAGATGCACGAACCAGATTTTTGGCAACGAAATCTTCTAACTTATTGATTTCTTCTTGTTGCTTTTCATACGCTTTCCATTCACTGGCTAATTGTTCTGCTTTTAACTCTAAGTATTTGGAATAGTTTCCTTTGTAGTGAGTCATTTTTTTGCGACTCAGTTCATAAACTTCATTAACTACCTTATCTAAAAAATAACGATCGTGGGAAACAATTAATAGGGCGCCGGGATAACTTGGCAAATAAGATTCCAGCCAAGAAAGCGTCTCGATATCTAAGTGGTTTGTAGGCTCGTCCAGAATTAAAATGTCTGGTTTTTGTAAAAGCATTCTCGCTAATGCAAGCCGGGTTTTTTGACCACCAGATAAGGTTTGAATATCTTTCGTGTAAAAGGATTCATCAAAGCCAAAGCCGTGAAGGACTGAACGAATTTCATTTTCATAGCCGTAGCCATTTTTTTCAGAAAACGTATGTTGCAATTGATCGTACTCTTTTAAAATTCCTTCATAAACGGAAGTGGTTGGATCCATTTCACTAATTTTAGTTTCTAATTCTCGCATACGCTGTTCCATTTCTAGGATGTCAGCAAAGGCTTTTGTCATTTCTTCCCAAACGGTTTTATCTGATTCTAAGCCGGTATTTTGAGCTAAATAACCTAACGTAGCAGTTTTATTTTTGGCAATGGTTCCGCTATCGGGAGCATCAATGCCTGCAATGATTTTTAAAAAAGTCGATTTTCCAGCACCATTACGACCAACTAAGGCAATCCGACTTTTTGTTGCAATTTCTAAATGTATGTTTTCAAACAATGTTTCCGAGCCAAAATGCCGGGCAACTTGATTTGCTTGTAATAAAATCATCAGTAGTCCTCATTTCTAAATTCATTGCCCTTAGTGTAGCATAAAATCTGCTAAAATAGCACGTATCAAAAAATGCTTTGTGAAGGTTTATACCTTTTATCACAAACTTTTGAAGAAAAATGCTATTTTTGAGCCATAGAATTGCTTTTTATTGTGAAAAACTGCTATTATGTTAATGGATAAGATTTAAGTGAAAGTATTGGAGGTCCAATTGTGAAAGATCAAGTTATTCCAAAAGCAACGGCGCGACGCCTTCCTTTATATTATCGCTACTTAAGAATGTTACATGATACAGGAAAAAATAAAGTCTCATCAACTGAATTAAGTGAAGCGGTACAAGTAGACAGTGCGACTATTCGTCGTGACTTTTCATATTTTGGTGAATTAGGTAAACGTGGGTACGGCTATGATGTTGAAAACTTAATGAACTTTTTTGCAAAAACATTGAATGAAGATGAGTTAACCAATGTCGCATTAATCGGGGTTGGTAATTTAGGAAGTGCTTTATTAAAGTACAAATTCCATCAAAGCAACAGTATTCGTGTAAGTTGCGCATTTGATGTGAATGAAGATATTGTGGGACGCATTGTTGACGGTATTCCGGTTTATCCAATGGAAGATATGATGGAACAAATCCGTGTTCAACAAATCGAAGTAGCTATTTTAACTATTCCAGCTCGCAAAGCGCAAGAAGTTGTGAACAAACTTGCCGAAGCAGGGGTTAAAGGAATTCTAAACTTTACGGCTGCGCGTTTAGTAGCGCCACCTGAAGTATTAATTCAAAATGTTGACTTAACCAACGAATTACAAACATTAATTTATTTCTTACATCATGACAACGAATTGATTGACGAAGAAGAATAAGCAAAAGAAAAGGGCCTAGTCGTTTAAATGACTAGGCCCTTTTCTTATTGAATTGTACCATTATGCAAAAGTAGTTGAACAATAATCACAATCGTATTCATGCCACAATGGGCAATAATTGAGGTCCAAATTTTTCCAGTTTGCTTGTACA
Source organism: Enterococcus sp. DIV0712 (assembly GCF_050554855.1). Lineage (NCBI taxonomy): Bacteria > Bacillati > Bacillota > Bacilli > Lactobacillales > Enterococcaceae > Enterococcus > Enterococcus sp. DIV0712. The sequence goes on along the minus strand of NZ_CP187333.1, from coordinate 2,140,400 downwards.
AAAGAGCAAAGAAAAATCCCATAAAGAAATAAACAAAAAAGTGACCATCGGCATGTGCGAGTGAAAAAATCGCCGAACTAACAGTAGCCGCAATCCAGAAATTTGTAAAAGGCTGGATTAAATGGATAAATGCATAACGAAAGACGAATTCTTCCATAATCGGACCACCGATAGTAGTTGCCAAAATAAATAAAGGATTTGCCAAAATCACCGCTACAATAGCTTGTGTATTTTGAGAAGTAGCTTGTTCTCCTGTGATGGCTACTTCAATGGCAAAAGTAACCCCTTGAATCAGCATGGCAATGAAAATCCCACTAACACCTAGTAAAAAAATAAAAATAGGTGATTTCAAGGTTGCTGTTTCCTCTAAAGGAGAAGGTTCTGTTGTTTTTAAAAAGATGCCAATCATTACAAGGGCGCCAATAATGTAGAGAGCAGTTGTCACATTAATCGCTGCATTGGGGGAAATACCCGAAAAAAGTAACGGCCCGAAAAAAGCGATAATGTATGTGACTAAAATAAATAAACTTGATTTTCTTAAGGTCATGGTTAATCCTTTCTATAATTATTTTTTACGATTATTGCGATATCCTAATAAAAGAAAAACGAATAAGAAAAAGAAAAGAGATTCCCAAAGTGTCGAAACAATTCCTTCTGTGACACTGAAAACAAGATTTCCTAAATTCGCTATCACAAAATAAACGAAGGTTGCTATTAGTGCTGTAAGTAAACGTTGTTTCATTTTATTCGCCTCCAATCGTAGTCAATTTATTTTACCATGAATTAAAGGATTGGAAAAACATTCCATGAAAAAAGAATACTCAATAAAAAATGCGTATCTTATAATTGACAAGAAAAAGAGAGAAAAGACTTGCATTTTTAGAGTGAAATGAGTATTATAAATAGTGTGAGTTAGCACTCTTATGTATCGAGTGCTAAAATAAGCGAAAACTTTTTATTTGGAGGGATTTATTGTGTTAAAACCATTAGGCGATCGCGTCGTAATTAGAGTCGCGAAAGAAGAAGAAAAAACTGTTGGAGGAATTGTTCTTGCATCCGTTGCAAAAGAAAAACCACAAACAGGTGAAGTTATCGCAGTAGGTGAAGGTCGTGTGCTTGAAAATGGCACAAAAGTTCCGATGGAAGTAAAAATTGGTGACACAGTAATGTTTGAAAAATATTCAGGAACAGAAGTGAAATACGAAGGCGTAGAATACTTAATTGTATCAGCCAAAGACATTATTGCCACTGTTGAATAATAAACAACTTTTACAGAATAATATAATAGAAGAAAAAAATTATGAGGTGAAGAAATCATGGCAAAAGAGATTAAATTTGCAGAAGATGCACGTGCAGCAATGCTACGCGGAGTAGATGTATTAGCAGATACAGTGAAAGTGACATTAGGCCCTAAAGGTCGTAACGTTGTTTTAGAAAAATCATTTGGTTCACCATTGATTACTAACGATGGAGTAACAATTGCTAAGGAAATTGAATTAGAAGATCATTTTGAAAACATGGGCGCAAAATTAGTTTCAGAAGTTGCTTCTAAAACGAATGATATTGCTGGTGACGGAACAACAACAGCGACTGTTTTGACACAAGCCATTGTTCGTGAAGGCTTAAAAAACGTAACTGCTGGAGCTAACCCATTAGGTATTCGTCGTGGGATTGAATTAGCAACAAAAACAGCAGTAGAAGAATTACACAATATTTCATCTGTAGTTGATTCAAAAGAAGCGATTGCACAAGTCGCTGCTGTTTCATCAGGTTCTGAAAAAGTCGGCCAATTAATTGCCGATGCAATGGAAAAAGTTGGTAACGACGGCGTAATTACCATTGAAGAATCAAAAGGGATTGAAACAGAATTAGATGTGGTTGAAGGAATGCAATTCGACCGCGGTTATTTATCTCAATACATGGTTACTGACAACGATAAAATGGAAGCTGTTTTAGAAAATCCATATATCTTAATTACCGACAAAAAAATCTCAAATATTCAAGATATCTTACCTTTATTAGAACAAATTCTACAACAAAGCCGTCCACTATTGATCATTGCGGATGATGTTGATGGGGAAGCTCTACCAACATTAGTATTGAACAAAATCCGTGGTACATTTAATGTTGTCGCAGTAAAAGCGCCAGGATTTGGTGACCGCCGCAAAGCGATGCTTGAAGATATTGCTATTTTAACAGGTGGTACAGTAATCACTGACGACTTAGGGTTAGAGTTAAAAGACACAACCATTGAAAACTTAGGAAATGCTAGCAAAGTAGTTGTCGACAAAGATAACACAACAATTGTTGAAGGTGCTGGTTCAAAAGAAGCCATTGATGCCCGCGTTCATTTAATTAAAAACCAAATCGGCGAAACAACGTCTGATTTTGATCGTGAAAAATTACAAGAACGTTTAGCTAAATTAGCTGGCGGGGTTGCTGTCGTTAAAGTCGGTGCTGCAACTGAAACAGAATTAAAAGAATTAAAATTACGAATTGAAGATGCATTAAACGCAACACGTGCCGCTGTAGAAGAAGGCATGGTTTCTGGTGGTGGTACCGCACTGGTCAATGTAATTGGTAAAGTCGCTGCGCTAGAAGCTGAAGGCGATGTGGCAACAGGGATCAAGATTGTCGTTCGTGCATTAGAAGAACCAATCCGTCAAATCGCTGAAAATGCTGGTTATGAAGGATCAGTGATTGTTGACAAACTAAAAAATGTTGACTTAGGTATCGGATTCAATGCAGCTAACGGTGAATGGGTAAACATGGTTGAAGCCGGTATTGTTGACCCAACAAAAGTAACTCGTTCTGCCTTACAAAATGCAGCTTCTGTGTCAGCTTTATTATTAACAACTGAAGCAGTTGTTGCAGACAAACCAGAACCAGCTGCACCAGCTCCTATGATGGATCCATCAATGGGCATGGGCGGTATGATGTAAAAATAAAAAAGTATTCTAAAAGCTTACGATTGAAAAATCGTAAGCTTTTTTTTACATAAAGAATAAATAATCTAAATAATATCTTTGCTTGTAGTGTTTTCTCAAATATTTACTCAATTAACAAAAAAGATGATAATTTAAAGGCTTCGTTTTAGCTAGACAGCCTTGTTTTTATTCGATAAAATTTAGTAATAACAATCATTTTTTGAAAACTAGTAGTTGGTAATTTTTATTTATTAATAGAATATAAATAAAAATTATTATATTTTGAAGGGGAATATTAGGAAGATTGAGGTGGGAAAATGGAAAAATATACAATTGGTGTCGTTCCTTTGACAATTGAAACAAAAGAATACTGTCAAAATTGGTTTGTTAGTAATCAAGTAGAATGTCAGATCATCCAAGGAACAAATATACTTCTTCATTTGCACCATATTGATGGATTAGTGATTGAAGTTACTGACCACCAGCAAGTAAATACTTGTTGTGAGTTATTAATGACGATTCGCAAGCAGTCAGATTTACCAATTTGGTTATTTTCTCGGACAGAAGTAATTAGTAAAGTCAATCGAATTATTTATTTACAATTAGGTGCAGATGGCGTTTTTGATCATTCTTATGATCGTCAAGAATGCATGTTAAGCATGAGTAATTTATTGCAACGTGTAAAAAGACGTTTTTATCCTAAATTAGCTATTGCAAACGAGGAACAAACAGTTACTAAGAATCTTTCTGAGAGATTGTATTTAATTGCGCCAAATTTGAGTGTTTGCTTGGGAAGTGGAGAAGAAATTCTTTTAACAAAATTGGAATTTTTCACAATAGAGTATTTATACAAACACGCAGGACAAACAATTACATATGAAGAACTCTACAAAAATGTCTGGAAAGATACTGCGAATGAACGAAAATATCGTGTCGCTAATGTGATTTTCCATTTGCGTAAAAAAATTGAACAAGATGTGAACAAACCACAATATATCAAAACAATTCGCTCAAAAGGCTATATGTTAACGGTGTAAAAGGTACGAAGGAGGAGAAACAAATGTGGCAATTTTTGACTAAAAACAATGAAGATGAGGAGTATGAGAAGATGCCGGATTTTGAAAATGAACAATCGATGAAAGCACAACCAAAGGTAACAGAGGAAGCAAGCTTTGATGACGAGGTTGTTTATGCAAAAGAGCAAGCTGCAAAAGTTAAGCAGGTCCAGCAACAAGTGCCGACTGAACTGTCAGAAGAGTCATTTTCTTTTGTTGAAAAACTAGAAGAAGAAAATCAACTATATCAGCAATCCATTAAAAAGCTAACGGAGCAATTATTAATGCAAACCAATGAAGTGGAAGCATTACAAAAACAAGTAGTCGAAAAAGATGTTCAACTTAAAGATGTTAAAGAAACGTTAAGTGATAAAGAAGCAACTATCACTTCTTTACAGAAACAATTGTCTGAAGAAAAGATGCAACAGAGACAGACCAGTGAAGAGAATTTAGACACAGCCGTTACGCTTTCTCAAAAAGAAATTGGCGAAGTGTTATTAGAAGCCAAACGTCAAGCAAAAGAAACAATTGCCCAAGCTAACCAACAAGTTGCAACAGTTCATGAAGAGATGGAACAACGTTTAGCAACTTTAACACGCATGAAGCAAGTGGCAAGAGAGTACCAAGCTTATTGTGAACAAATGCTGACAATCAAGAATGAATCAACAGGAACGTACCAACAGATAGAGCAATTATTAGCAGAAATAAAGAGGTAAATGAAGGAGAAATGCGATGAAAAAAAGAAAGGCAAGATATTTGAAGTTGGTATGTATTGGAATTTTAGGGATTTATGCGGGCGCCAGTTACTACAATTCGGAACCATTAATCGCTCAAGAAGAGACCGAAACGAGGGACGAAAGTCGACAGCTATCGCTGGAAGAAAAAAGAGCGGACCAAGCCAATCAAGATCAAGGAACCCTTACTTCTTCAACGCTGAACGAAACAATAATAAGTTCGTTTGAACAACAAGAAAGCTCAACACAAAATGACAGCAGTGACCATCCAGAAAATAATGTGGAACCTTCAGAATCTGAAAATAGTTTACCGCCACAAGAAAAGACAATTGCTAGTACTAAACCAACCGAATCGTTACAAAATGAGCAACCAGTATCTGAAGAGCGTAAAGCGCTCACTGAGAAGTTACCTCATAATCAGGAACCACAAAATTCTACATTAACTGAAAAGACCAAAGAGCCGTTGGTACATTCAGAGGTAGACAATAGTCAAGAAAAGGAAAAGCAAGCAGGAATTCAACAACAAGCCGAGGCAAATTTTGTTGTCCAAGAGAATGCTTCTACTTCTGAGTTTATTAGAAAAATCGGTGAAGAAGCACGAGTTATTGGTCAGCAACATGATCTATACGCTTCTGTCATGATAGCTCAAGCTATTTTAGAAAGTGGCTCGGGCAATAGTGCGTTAGCAGCGCCGCCTAATTATAATTTGTTTGGCATTAAAGGCGCTTATCAAGGTCAAAGTGTCAGCTTTCCCACACAAGAAGATGATGGTAAAGGGAAGATGACCACCATTCATGCCGATTTTCGTCAGTATCCTTCCTATAAAGAGTCATTAACAGACTATAGTAAATTAATCATCAATGGGCTGGCGGGTAATCCAACGTTTTATCACGGCGTTTTGAAAGCAAACACGACGAATTATCAGCAGGCAACAAAATTTTTAACAGGTCGTTATGCAACGGATACATATTACGATAAAAAATTAAACGCGTTGATTGAAACCTATCAATTAACTGAATACGATCAAGAAAAGAAGAAACCAGTAGTGACTAATTTGGCAGAAGAAAAGAAACCTTCGTTTGATAAGGAAGCAGTCAAAGAACAGCTAAAAAAAGAAGCAGTCGTCTACGAAGTAAGCAAAGGAGATTCTCTCGCCACCATTAGCCAGACGTTTGGTGTGTCAGCAACAGCCATTTTAAAGCAAAATTCAAAGACTCAAGAAATGTTTTATATTGGCCAAAAGATCACGATTCCTCAGCATACAGCGGCGACTTCTCTAGAACCGAAAGAACAAGCGTTACTTCAATCACTAATAATCAGTAAATCGGTGACTAATGCTTTGAAAACAGCAGAGCAATCAAATGGTAAAGCGAATGACTCAAAAACAGAGTCTACTGAGTATTATGAAGTAAAAAGAGGAGAGACACTCGCAAAAATTGCAAAAAAAACGGGCTATTCCTTAACCGCCCTCAAGCAGGCAAATGACTTAACGTATTCTGTATTAACCGAAGGACAAACGATAGCACTTCCTAAGCTAAAGGACTAATGCTGATTTAACTTATCGGTCGATGGAGTCAATATATTATTAGAGTAAGAGTAGAGGGTAAGTTCATCCATGAATGAACTTACCCTCTACTCTTACTATGTTTTTCATAAATACTTAATAAATAGTAAAATTAGCAAGAGAATTGTGTCTTTACACAAAATAGATAGGTTTTCTTGTCGAAGTTTGATAAAATGATTAGTTGAAAGGATGCGTGAAAATTGAAAGAATTATTTCGTAAATACCGAGAAGTACTGGCTTATTTATTTTTTGGTGGTGCAACGACTGTCGTCAACTTAGTTGTGTTTTTTGTTTGTCAAAATGTGTTAGGGCTGGATTACAAGATAAGTAACACAATTAGTTGGTTTTTATCTGTTCTATTTGCCTTTTTCACGAATAAATATTGGGTATTCGCAAGTAAGCATGAAAGCATAGCTGGTTTTTTTAAAGAAATGGGCTTATTTTATTGGTACCGAATTTTATCTTTTGTGGCTGATATGGGTTTAATGATTCTCCTAATTGATGGCATTCATTTTTCATCGTTTTGGGCGAAAATGATTACACAAGTTGTAGTAGTGATTTTAAATTATTTCTTCAGTAAATTTTTCATTTTTAAAGAAAAAGAGGTCTAAGCAGATTTTAGGCTAAAAAAAATTTTTTTGTTATAATATAAACAAGTTTTTAATACAAAGAATAGAGGTAGAAAACGATGGACTATACATATGCAGATGATAGTTTGACATTGCATACAGATATGTATCAAATCAATATGATGCAAACATACTGGGAATTAGGGAGAGCAGATTTACATGCTGTTTTTGAATGTTACTTTAGAGAGATGCCCTTTAATCATGGCTACGCAATTTTTGCAGGTTTAGAACGTTTAGTCAATTATCTCGAAAATTTAACGTTTACAGAATCTGATATTGCATATCTCCGAGAAGTTGAAGAATATCCAGAAGATTTCTTGACGTATTTAGCAAATTTTGAATTTAAATGTACTGTACGCTCTGCTTTAGAAGGGGATTTGGTTTTTAATAACGAACCGTTAATTCAAATTGAAGGTCCTTTGGCACAATGTCAATTGGTAGAAACTGCCTTGCTAAATATGGTGAATTTCCAAACATTAATTGCGACAAAAGCGGCTCGAATTAAATCCGTGATAGGCGATGATCCTTTATTGGAATTTGGAACACGCCGGGCACAAGAATTAGATGCTGCCATTTGGGGCACAAGAGCCGCCTATATTGGTGGGGCGGACGCGACAAGTAATGTTCGTGCTGGTAAAATTTTTGGTATTCCGGTTAGTGGGACTCATGCCCATTCATTGGTTCAGTCGTATGGAAATGATTATGAAGCATTCATGGCGTATGCCAAAACACATCGGGATTGCGTTTTCCTTGTTGATACGTATGATACTTTGAAAGCGGGAGTGCCAAGCGCAATTCGAGTAGCTCGAGAAATGGGTGATAAAATTAATTTCCTAGGCGTGCGGATTGATAGTGGCGATATGGCTTATATTTCTAAACGAGTTCGTGAACAACTGGACGAAGCAGGCTTTACTGAAGCAAAAATTTATGCATCGAACGATTTAGATGAAAATACGATTTTGAATCTAAAAATGCAAAAATCAAAAATTGATGTATGGGGCGTGGGTACCAAGCTGATTACGGCCTATGATCAACCGGCTTTAGGAGCGGTGTTTAAATTAGTTTCAATTGAAGGTGAAGATGGTCAAATGAAAGATACCATTAAACTATCTAGCAATGCTGAAAAAGTGACAACACCAGGGAAAAAACAAGTCTGGCGCATTACACGTAAATCTGATAAAAAGTCAGAAGGGGACTATGTGACACTTTGGAACGAAGATCCTCGCCAAGAAGAAGAAATTTATATGTTCCATCCCGTTCATACCTTTATTAATAAGTATGTCCGTGATTTTGAAGCACGGCCAGTACTCCAAGATATTTTCGTTGAAGGAAAACGTGTGTATGAATTACCAACTTTAGATGAAATTAAACAATATGCAAAAGAAAATTTAGATTCACTTTGGGAAGAATACAAGCGGGACTTGAATCCGCAGAAATATCCAGTGGACCTTTCAACAGATTGTTGGAACCACAAAATGAATTTATTGGAAAAAGTGCGTAAAGACGTTAAATATTTAACGGAAACGGTGAATAAGGAGGCCTAGAAATGACAACACTTCAAGAAAAAATCATTCAAGAGTTAGGTGTTTTACCGACAATTGATCCAAAAGAAGAAGTTCGTAAAAGTATTGATTTTCTGAAAGCTTATTTAACTAAACATCCTTTTTTAAAAACCTTTGTCTTGGGAATTAGTGGCGGACAAGATTCAACATTAGCTGGGCGCTTAGCACAATTAGCGATGACTGAAATGCGCGAAGAAACAGGAGATATGTCGTATCAATTTATTGCGATTCGCCTTCCATACGGTGAGCAAGCAGATGAAGCTGATGCACAAGCCGCGCTAGCCTTTATCCAGCCAGATGTTTCTTTACGAGTGGATATTAAACCAGCAGTGGATGCAATGGTTGGTTCGCTAGAAAACGCTGGCGTTCAAATTAGCGATTTTAATAAAGGGAACATGAAAGCACGTCAACGTATGATTACACAATATGCAGTAGCTGGCGAAAATGCTGGCGCAGTAATTGGCACAGACCACGCAGCCGAAAATGTGACAGCTTTCTTCACCAAATATGGCGATGGCGGAGCGGATATTTTACCGTTATTTCGTTTAAATAAGCGCCAAGGAAAAGCTTTGCTGAAAGAACTTGGGGCACCAGAAGCTTTGTATCTAAAAATACCAACAGCTGATCTAGAAGATGACAAACCGTTAGTTGCAGATGAAGTTGCCTTAGGTGTCACGTATGATGCCATTGATGACTATTTGGAAGGCAAAAAAGTCTCGGAAACAGATCAACAAACAATTGAAAACTGGTATAAAAAAGGACAACACAAACGGCATTTACCCATTACAATTTTTGATGATTTTTGGAAATAAAAACACAGACCATCGGCGAATGAACGATGGTCTGTGTTTTTTTACATAACTACTTTTCAGAAAGTAAACGTTGCTACAGCAACTATCCTATGATAATGAAAGTCGTTTTCATTTAGGCGTTTTCACTTTCTTTTTCAAAACAGAAAAGGTACGCTCAATAATGTAAAGTGAATGATGGGAGAGAAAAAGAGATGAAGCATGTAACAAAATTGGGGATTACAATTATAACAGGAGTTTTGGCATTATTATTTGAATTTATTTTACATCAGCCGAATTGGGCGTATGGCATTATTTTAATAACAGGTTCTGTAATGGCGTTAATGATGTTCTGGGAAATGATTCAAACCTTACGTGAAGGAAAATATGGTGTCGATATTTTAGCGATTACCGCTATCGTTGCAACCTTAGCTGTGGGAGAATACTGGGCCAGTTTGATGATTTTAATTATGTTGACTGGTGGTGATTCATTAGAAGACTATGCCGCTGGAAAAGCTAACCAAGAGCTGAAGTCATTATTGGATAACTCGCCACAAAAAGCTCATCGCTTGAATGGCGAAAATTTAGAAGATGTTTCTGTTGAGGAAATCAATGTTGGCGATGAATTAGTAGTAAAACCAGGGGAACTAGTTCCAGTTGATGGCTTGGTAAAAACCGGGACATCAACAGTCGATGAATCTTCATTAACAGGAGAATCAAAACCAATTGAAAAAAATCCTGGTGATGAATTAATGTCGGGTTCCGTGAATGGTGATGGCTCTTTGAAAATGGTTGCTGAAAAAACTGTAGCCGACAGTCAATATCAAACAATTGTGAACTTAGTGAAAGAATCTGCGGCACGTCCAGCTCATTTTGTACGTTTAGCAGACCGCTATGCGGTACCTTTTACACTAGTTGCCTACTTAATTGCAGGTGTTGCTTGGTTTGTTTCGAAAAGTCCGACACGCTTTGCGGAAGTCTTAGTGGTTGCTTCGCCGTGTCCTTTAATTCTATCTGCCCCAATTGCTTTAGTGGCAGGGATGGGTCGTTCAAGTCGTCATGGGGTCGTTATTAAATCGGGAACGATGGTCGAAAAATTAGCTTCTGCAAAAACGATTGCGTTTGATAAAACAGGCACGATTACGCAAGGACAACTTTCTGTTGATCAAGTCCAACCAATCAATGCTGGAATAACTGCTGCTGAATTAGTGGGATTGGCAGCAAGCGTGGAACAAGAATCAAGTCATATTTTAGCTAGATCAATTGTTGCTTATGCCAGAAAGCAAGATGTCCCATTAAAAAATATTACAGATCTAGCGGAAGTTTCTGGTGCTGGCGTGAAGGCATTTGTGGATGGTGCTGAGATACGGGTAGGTAAAAAGAATTTTGTGACACAAGAGTCTCAAGCAACTGAAAAAATTGATAAAACGACTATTCATATTTCACGTAATGGCACATATTTAGGCCGAATTACTTTTACAGACACTGTACGCCCAGAAGCAAAAGAGACTATGGAAAAATTACACCAATTACATCTTCAACGAATTTTAATGCTGACGGGGGATCAAGAATCCGTCGCAGAAACGATTGCTGCAGAAGTAGGAATTACCGAAGTACATGGGGAATGTTTACCACAAGATAAATTAACTATTCTAAAAGAATTGCCTAAAGAAAATCATCCAGTCATCATGGTAGGAGATGGTGTAAATGATGCACCTTCGCTTGCTGCTGCAGACGTAGGTATTGCTATGGGCGCTCATGGAGCTACTGCGGCTAGTGAAACTGCTGATGTTGTTATTTTAAAAGATGACTTAAGTAAAGTCAGCCAAGCGGTCGAAATTGCCCAAGATACCATGAAAATTGCCAAACAATCTGTATTAATCGGAATTTTTATCTGCGTTTTACTAATGCTAATTGCTAGTACCGGGATCATTCCGGCGCTAATCGGGGCTATGCTACAAGAAGTCGTGGACACTGTGTCAATCTTATCTGCTTTGCGTGCTCGTCGAATTGGCAAGTAAGGTGGAACAATTAATTGCCTGAATGTCCAGCTTAGTGGTAAAATAAAGGTACGTTTTTAATATTAATAAGTTACAGGGGAGAGATTGTGCAATGAAAGGAAACCAAATAGATGGGCAACCAGTCACGGAAGAACAACTATTAAAAGAAGGCTACCGTAAATATACTGGGAAAGGAATTGATATCTTTTATAATAAAGATATTTGTGAACATATTGGTAATTGTGTTCGCGGAAATCCAGAAGTCTTTGAAGTTGGTCGGAAACCATGGATTATTCCAGATAACGGAAGTGTTGAAAATGACATGATTGTGGTAGATTCATGTCCAAGTGGTGCTCTAAAATATATTCGGAAAGCAGGGAACGAATATGCAAATTAAAGAAGAAAACAATCGTTTTGCTCTATATAACGATGAAAACCAAGAAATTGGTGAAATGACTTGGTCAGATGCTGGCGAAAGCATGATGATTATTGATCATACGTTTGTTGATCCAACTTATCGTGGACAAAAATTAGCTGAAAAACTTGTTTTAGCCGGTGTTGAAAAAGCGAGAAAAGAGCATAAAAAAATTATTCCGCTATGTCCATTTGCCAAAAAAGAATTTGATACTAAACCTGAATACGGAGACGTATTGAGAAAATAAAGAAGAAACTAGCAACAGCCGCAAGTAGAAATCTGATTCCTACTTGCGGCTGTTGCTATTAGAGACAAATAGGGAAAGACATTAAATTTCACTGGTGTTTACAGATAAAATATGCTACATTAAAGTAGATGAATTTCGCATATTTGTATAAAAAGGAGAATTAACGCATGTATAATCTAATCTTAACGTTGGTCATCATTTTATCTGTTTTAATCGTCATTACTGTTATGATGCAACCAAGCAAACAAAACAGTGCAGCAAGTGCCTTCACTGGCGGTGCAGATAAATTATTTGGGAAGCAAAAAGCGCGCGGTTTTGAAGCTGTTATGCAACGCTCAACAGCAGTTCTTGGCGCAATTTGGATGATTTTATTATTTGTTTTGGCGTTCTTATCTTCAAAATAAGTACGTAATCTTTTAAAATGACAAGTTTAGAACAGAGAGATGAGTGCGGACACTTATTTTTCTGTTCTTTTTCTTTCTGAAAAAGTCTTTGAAACTTATCATTTCGGAAGGTTTTCTTTTGAGAATATGATAGAATGAAGCTGAGGTGAGCGAAGTGGCAAAAAAAATCAATTTACCGAAGCCGTTATTTTCAGAAAAAGGAAAACGGGCGGTCCTTTTATTACACGCTTATTCTGGCAGCAGTAATGATGTACGGATGTTAAGCAGACGTTTAGAAAAAGAAAATTATACTGTCTATTCGCCTAATTTTTCAGGACATGGCACGCTAGTTCCTGAAGATATTTTAGATCAAACAACGGAACAATGGTGGCAAGATACACAAGAAGCAGTCGCTTTTTTGAGAGAAAGAGGCTACCAAGAAATTGCCATTTTTGGTTTATCAATGGGCGGGATTTTCAGTATGCATGCATTAACGGAACAATTAACAGGATTAATTGGTGGTGGATTTTTCTGTTCACCTATCTACCCTGTCGAAAATAAAGTCCCAGAAAATTTCGTATTATACGCAGAAAATGTGATGAAAATCGCAGAAGTTCCTGCAGAGGAACAACAAAGCCGGTTGCAATCGATTGAGCAACGAGTCAAACAACAATTAGGAGCGATTGAAACGATTGCTAGTCAGACGGCTGACAAACTAAACAAAATCCATGCACCTCTTTTCTTAGCGCAAGCTGGCAAAGATGAAATGATTGAGCCAATGGGCGTCTATCAAACGGCCCAAGCGCTAACACAAGCACGTGTGACCTTACAATGGTACCCAAACAGCGGACATGTCATTACGGTGAGTGGAGAACATAAACAATTAGAGCAAGATGTGGTGCAATTTTTAGCAACACTACCTTGGAATGAGGAGAAATAATGACAAAACAAACAATTAAAGAGCAAATTTTACATTTCATGGAAAGCCAAAAAAAGAAAAGCTTTTCAATGGAAGAAATTGCACAAGGCTTGAATTTAGAAAAAAGTTCAGATTTTAAAATTTTAGTGCAAACCATTGCACAAATGGAACGAGAAAAGTCAGTTAGTTTCAACAAAAAAGGCAAAGTCCTGTTACCAATGAAAGACTTATTAATAGAAGGAACGTTTCGTGCAAATGAACGAGGCTTTGGTTTCGTGACCATCGATCCTGAAGAACCAGATGTTTACATTCCTAAAGAGGCAACGAACTTTGCAATGGATGGGGACACGGTTTTAATCGACGTGATCCAACATGCGGATCCTTTTTCAGATCGCGGCGCAGAAGGTAAAGTCAAAGAAATTAAAGAGCGAGCAGTGAGCCAAGTTGTCGGAGAATTTGTGGCATATAGTGAAGAAGAAATGGCAGAAATGGGACTGTATGGCTACATGATTCCCAAAGATAAGAAATTGAATCAGTATACTGTATCAATTGCACCTGAAGGGATTAAGCCAGTAGATGGTAGTATTGTCATTGCTGAAATTACCTATTATCCAGATCAAGAATATCCGACAAGTATGGAAGGACTAGTCAAACAAGTGATTGGTCATAAAAATGATCCAGGAATGGATATTTTATCAATCGTGGTGGCTCATGGAATTCCCACAGCATTTCCTGATGAAGTTTTGGCTGAAGCGGACCAAGTACCAGAAACTATTGCAGAAAGCGATTTAGTCGGTCGTCGGGATTTACGTGATCAGTTGATTGTGACGATTGATGGAGAAGATGCGAAAGATTTAGATGATGCAGTAACGGTACAAAAGTTAGCAAATGGCAATTTCTTTTTAGGGGTGCATATTGCAGATGTTTCTTATTATGTAACTGAAGGAAGCCAATTGGATATGGAAGCGTATGAACGTGGCACAAGTGTCTATTTGACTGACCGAGTTGTGCCAATGATTCCGCAGCGATTATCAAATGGGATTTGTTCGCTAAACCCACATGTTCCACGTTTAACCATGAGTTGTGAGATGGAAATTACACCAGAAGGAGAAGTTATTTCGCATGAAATTTTCCAAAGTGTAATCCAAACAACGGAGCGAATGACCTATACAGCAGTCAATGAAATTTTAGAAGAGCAAAAACCTGAAACGTTAGAACGCTACAAAGAGCTAGTTCCCATGTTTAAAGAGATGGGCGAGCTGCACCATATATTAGAAGAGATGCGTATGCGCCGTGGTGCGATTTCTTTTGAAGATCGTGAAGCCAAAGTCCTAGTTGATGAAAATGGTCATCCCCAAGATATTCTTTTACGCACGCGTGGCGTGGGTGAACGATTAATTGAATCCTTTATGTTGGCAGCGAATGAAACTGTGGCACGTCATTATCATGACTTAAAACTGCCATTTATTTATCGGATTCATGAACAACCAAAAGAAGAAAAAATGCAACGTTTCTTTGATTTTGCTGCAGTACTTGGCATTCTTGTTAAAGGAACAAAAGAAAACATTTCACCGAAAGATTTACAAAAAGTTTTAGAGCAAGTTGAAAATAAGCCGGAAGAAGTGGTTATCAATACAATGTTGCTAAGAAGTATGCAACAAGCGAAATACTCAGAAGACAACTACGGACACTATGGGTTGGCTGCTGAATATTATACGCATTTTACTTCACCAATACGTCGTTATCCAGATTTAATTGTGCATCGTTTGATTCGCAGCTATAGCCAAGATCAATCTGAAAAAAATCAAGAAAAATGGAACGAAGCATTACCAGAAATTGCCAATCATAGTTCAAGTATGGAACGTCGCGCAGTTGATGCAGAGCGTGAAGTGGACGCCATGAAGAAAGCCGAATTTATGGTAGATAAAGTGGGAGAAACGTATGACGGGATCATCAGCTCAGTCACAAAATTTGGTATCTTTGTGGAACTGCCTAATACAATAGAAGGCTTAATTCACGTGAACAACTTAAAACAAGATTATTTCCATTTTATTGAAAATCATATGGCGTTAGTTGGTGAACGGACGGGAATGACTTTGAAAATTGGTCAGAAAGTTCAAATCCGTGTTGAAAAAGCTGATCCAGAAACAAGAGAAGTTGATTTTGAATTGATTTCAGCTGAGGAAGTCGCACCAGTCGAAGGACCAAAAGGACGTAAAAAAGGTAAAGCCAATTCTTCAACTCGTTCAAATAATCAACGAAGAAATAAAAAAGATGAATCATTTGATGGTAAGAAAAAGAAAAATAAGAAAAAAGGCAAAGGCAAAAAACAACCTTTTTATAAAGAAGCAATGAAACAAAAAAATAAAAAAGGGAAAAAGAAGAAGTAGAGGAGGTCGCTTATGCCAAAAGGGGAAGGAAAATTAATCGCACAAAACCGCAAAGCTAGACATGATTATTCAATTATCGATACGGTTGAAGCTGGGCTTGTTTTACAAGGAACAGAAATCAAATCTATTCGAAATGGTCGTATCAATTTAAAAGATGGTTTTGCACGAATTCGAAACGGAGAAGCCTTTTTGTATAATGTTCATATTAGTCCATATGAACAGGGCAATATTTTTAATCATGACCCATTACGTACCAGAAAATTATTATTACACAAAAAACAAATTAATAAGTTAATCGGCGAAACCAAAAATACAGGTATCACATTAGTACCTTTGAAGGTCTATATTAAAGACGGCTATGCCAAAGTTTTGATTGGTTTAGCTAAAGGGAAAAAGCAGTACGACAAGCGTGAAGACTTGAAACGTAAGGAAGTTGACCGACAAATCAGCCGAACATTAAAAAATAACCGACGTTAAAAATGTAAATTTATTCTTTTTCGCATATTTGCTTGCCTTTCTTCGGATTAGGTGTAAAATCTGGTAAGTGTTGAGTAAATGAATGTAAATGATTCATTTTTTAATCGCTTCGGAAAGCAGTACCACCCTGCATTAGATTGGTTTATGGAAAAGGTTTTCCAACCAATTTTCAACACATGAAATTTTAAAAGTAAACTATTTGTAAATTATCAACAAGTGGTGGTACGATAGCTTTGCCAGGGATTATCACTCAGGAGTAGGATGAAACTTCTGAAAGATTGTTGGAAAAGAGGTGAATTGATTTGGAAGAGAAGAAATTACTCTTCAATATCGGACCAATTTGGTTTGATGGAACCATTGTTTTGATGGTGCTGTTGACGTGTATCATTGTTTTCGCCTTTGTCTATGCTTGTACGAGAAATATGAAGCTACGACCTAAAGGCAAACAAACGGTCATCGAATGGTTAGTGGATTTTATTCGTGGAATCATTACAGACAATTTACCTCGTAAAGAAGTGAGCAATTTTCATTTAATGGCGTTTACCCTGTTCATGTTTGTGCTTGTTTCAAACATCTTGGGTCTCGTTACAAAAATCGTTGTGGGCGACGATCTCAGCGTTTGGAAAAGTCCAACCGCCGATCCAATCGTAACCTTAACGTTAGCGATGATGATGATTGTCTTAACACACTTCTTTGGTATGAAACGCTTTGGTTTTAAAGGCTATCTAGTTAATAGTTATTTAAGACCCGTTGGTTTCTTACTACCGGTAAAATTAATGGAAGAATTCACGAATCTATTAACATTAGGCTTGCGTTTGTACGGAAACATTTTTGCCGGCGAAGTTCTATTGGGCTTGATTGCTGGAACCGTAGCAAGCGTTGGATTATGGGTTATCCCACTAGCAATTCCGCTAGAAATGATTTGGGTAGCATTCTCAATCTTTATTGGATGTATCCAAGCGTTTATCTTTGTGACACTTTCAATGGTTTATATGTCACACAAAATTGAAACAGAAGAATAATCAAGAAATACGAAGGACAAAAATTATCTTTTAGGAGGATTTTACACAATGGAAGGATTAAATTTTATCGCAGCAGCAATTGCAATTTTCGGTTCAGCTATCGGAGCCGCTATCGGTAACGGACAAGTTATTTCAAAAACAATCGAGTCAATGACTCGTCAACCAGAAATGTCTGGTCAATTAAGAACAACAATGTTTATCGGGGTCGCTTTAATCGAAGCTGTGCCAATTTTAGGTGTCGTTGTTTCTTTATTACTTTTATTCAGATAAGCAATAAAATGGAGGCAGGACGCTGATTATTATCGGGACCGTCACTGCTTTCTTCTATCTTTAGCCTTTTCAATAGCTGGTGATAAAGCAGTTGAAGAAGCTAAATCGATTTTTGCAGGAAAGGAAGTTGAGACTTCATGCTACTTACTACATTGGTAGTCGGTGAAACGGCTCCTAGTACCACACTAGGCACGATGATTGTTGTCAGTGGTGCATTTTTAATCTTGATGCTCTTATTAAAGAAATATGCATGGGGAGCAATCGTAGATATTTTGACACAACGTGAAGAAAAAATTGCCAACGATTTAGACTCTGCAGAACAATCTCGCGTAGCAGCAGCGAAAATGGAAAAAGAACGTCAACAACAATTACTTTCTTCCAGATCAGAAGCAGCTGAAATTATTAAAAACGCGAAAGAAAGTGGAGAACAGACTCGCCAAAAAACATTAAAAGAAACAACTGCGGAAGTTACTCGCCTACGCGAAAAAGCTCGGACAGATATTTCTCAAGAACGTGAAGAAGCATTGTCTTCAGTAAAAAATGAAGTGGCAGATCTTTCTCTTCAAATTGCAGCCAAAATTTTAAATAAAGAATTAACACCAGATGCACATGAAGCATTGATTGATTCTTATATTGAAAGTTTAGGTAAAGCAAATGAAACTAGATAAATATACAGTTGGTAAACGCTACGGCAAGGCTTTGTTTGAGTTGGCAGTTGAAAAGAACCAAGCTGAAGCAATTTATCAAGAATTATTGACGCTTCGCGAAGTCTATCACCAAGTACCTGGTATTGGCGATATTTTAAGTGATGATCGCTTAGAACCTTATGAAAAAGATAGCATCATGGAAAAACTAGTAACAGGTTTTAGTGAAATGATGCAAAACTTTTTGCGAGTGGTTTACGAATATCGTCGCATGTACGATCTGCTCTTGATGATTGATGAATATGAACGACGTTATGATGAGCACCAAGGACTAATTTTGGGTTCAGTGACAACAGCCATTCCTTTATCAAAAGAACAACATCAAGCAATGGAAGAAAAAGCTGCCCAATTATTAGGGTATGAACAAGCGCATTTAGTCAATTTAATTGACCCGTCAATTGTCGGCGGAGTGGTTATTGAAGCAAACCATCAAGTAATCGATGGCAGCATCCGCAAACAATTAGAACATATGCAGCAGAAGTTATTAAAATAATCTTTAGGACTACAAAGAGGTGAATTGAATGGCTATCAAAGCAGAAGAAATCAGTGCCTTGATTAAAGAACAAATCGAAAACTATCAACAACAGCTTGCTGTTGAAGAAGTTGGAACAGTCACTTACGTCGGTGACGGAATTGCCCGCGCCCACGGTTTAGAAAATGCCATGAGTGGAGAACTTGTTGAGTTTTCAAACGGTTCATACGGAATGGCACAAAACTTAGAAACAAATGATGTAGGGATTATTATCCTTGGCGATTTTGAAACCATTCGTGAAGGAGATAAAGTACAACGCACAGGCAAAATCATGGAAGTACCCGTTGGGGAAGCTTTGATTGGCCGTGTTGTTAATCCATTAGGTCAACCATTAGATGGTTTAGGCGAAATTAAAACAGACAAAACACGTCCTGTGGAAGCAACAGCTCCCGGTGTTATGCAACGTCAATCTGTTGCTGAACCAATGCAAACTGGTTTAAAAGCCATTGATGCCCTCGTACCAATTGGTCGTGGACAACGGGAATTAGTTATTGGAGACCGTAAAACAGGGAAAACATCGATTGCAATTGATACAATTATTAACCAAAAAGGACAAGATGTAATTTGTATTTATGTAGCGATTGGTCAAAAAGAATCTACTGTTCGTAACCAAGTAGAAACACTTCGTAAATTTGGTGCCTTAGATTATACAATCGTTGTGACTGCAGGGGCTTCACAACCAGCACCATTACTTTACATTGCACCATATGCAGGAACTGCAATGG
This sequence comes from Enterococcus sp. DIV0712, assembly GCF_050554855.1. NCBI lineage: Bacteria > Bacillati > Bacillota > Bacilli > Lactobacillales > Enterococcaceae > Enterococcus > Enterococcus sp. DIV0712. The sequence continues at coordinate 2,121,057 of NZ_CP187333.1, read as the reverse complement.
GTGAAGAATTCATGTATAACGGCAAACATGTCTTAATTATTTTTGATGACTTATCAAAACAAGCCGTGGCTTATCGTGAACTTTCTCTACTATTACGCCGTCCACCAGGTCGTGAAGCTTATCCAGGGGATGTCTTCTATTTACACTCACGTTTATTAGAACGTGCAGCTAAATTAAGTGATGAATTAGGTGGCGGTTCAATGACAGCCTTACCATTCGTTGAAACACAAGCAGGCGATATTTCTGCTTATATTCCAACAAACGTTATTTCAATCACTGATGGACAAATTTTCTTAGAAAGCGACTTGTTCTATGCAGGCACTCGTCCAGCCGTTGATGCTGGGTTATCTGTTTCTCGGGTCGGAGGATCAGCGCAAATCAAAGCAATGAAAAAAGTTGCCGGAACGCTTCGTTTAGACTTAGCTAGTTACCGTGAGTTAGAAGCCTTTACACAATTTGGCTCTGATTTAGATGCGGCAACCCAAGCTAAATTAAACCGTGGTCGTCGTACGGTAGAAATTTTAAAACAAAAACTACATGCGCCACTGCCTGTAGAAAAACAAGTCTTAATTTTATATGCGTTAACACACGGCTTTTTAGATAGCGTGAGCGTGGATAAAATTTTACACTTTGAACAAGATTTATTCGATTATTTTGATGGCAAACATGCAGACTTATTGGAAACCATTCGTACAACGAAAGACTTACCAGATACTGATGCATTAGATGCAGCGATTACAGAGTTTTCTGAAATGTTTGCAGCGGCAAACAATAGCGGAGATTCAGCCAAAGAAGCTTTAGAAAAAATCGATAACGCATAAGAGAGGTGAGCGACATTGGGTGCTTCATTAAACGAAATCAAACAACGCATTGCATCAACAAAAAAGACAAGCCAAATTACCAAAGCGATGCAAATGGTTTCTGCAGCCAAATTGACCAAGTCAGAAGGCGCCTCTAAAAGCTTTCAAGAATATTCTTCAAAAATTCGTAGTGTCGTTACGCATTTAGTAGCTGCTCAGTTAAGTGAATTACGTGAAACAGAACAATCTTCTCTTAGTGAAGGGAACTATCATGTGATGTTAGCACAACGACCTGTCAAAAAAACAGGCTATATCGTTATCACTTCTGACAAAGGGTTAGTTGGTGGCTACAATAGCTCAATCTTAAAACAAACCATGAGTATGATTCAAGAAGACCATGATTCTAATAAAGAATATGCCTTAATCGCTATTGGTGGTACAGGGGCGGATTTCTTTAAAGCACGCGGAATCGATGTTTCCTATGAGCTAAGAGGCTTAACGGATCAACCAACGTTTGAAGAAGTCCGTAAGATTGTGACAACGGCAACGACTATGTACCAAAACGAAGTGTTTGATGAATTGTATGTTTGTTATAATCACCACGTTAACTCACTAACGAGTCAGTTTCGTGTGGAAAAAATGTTGCCAATTACTGATTTAGATCCATCAGAGGCGACCTCTTACGAACAAGAATATCTTTTAGAGCCTTCACCTGAAGCAATCTTGGATCAATTATTACCACAATATGCAGAAAGCTTAATTTATGGGGCGATCATTGATGCGAAAACAGCAGAACATGCTGCTGGGATGACCGCCATGAAAACAGCCACTGACAATGCGCAAAATATTATTAGCGATTTAACAATTTCTTATAACCGTGCTCGTCAAGGGGCGATTACCCAAGAAATTACAGAAATTGTTGCTGGTGCAGCTGCACTAGAATAATCTAGTCTTACGTTTGAACGTTTATAAAAACGTTCAAAGCGTGTGACTTTATGAAGACTGGAGGAAAGAAATTATGAGTTCAGGAAAGATTGTTCAAGTAATCGGTCCCGTTGTTGACGTGGAATTTTCATTAGATCAATCCTTACCCGATATTAACAACGCTTTAGTCGTTTATAAAAATGGCGAAGCAAAACAAAAAGTAGTACTTGAAGTCGCTTTAGAACTAGGTGATGGAGTGATTCGTTCTATCGCTATGGAATCGACAGATGGTTTACAACGTGGAATGGAAGTTATCGATACAGGAAAATCAATTTCAGTTCCTGTTGGTAAAGATACATTGGGTCGTGTGTTTAACGTTTTAGGAGACACAATTGACTTAGAAGCACCATTCCCTGCAGATGCTGAACGTAGTGGGATTCATAAAAAAGCGCCAGCATTTGATGAATTAAGTACCAGTAATGAAATTTTAGAAACAGGGATTAAAGTTATTGACTTATTAGCACCTTATCTAAAAGGTGGTAAAGTCGGACTTTTCGGTGGTGCCGGTGTTGGTAAAACCGTCTTAATTCAAGAATTAATTCATAATATTGCCCAAGAACATGGAGGGATTTCCGTCTTTACTGGTGTTGGTGAACGGACACGTGAAGGGAACGACCTGTACTATGAAATGAAAGATTCAGGCGTTATTGAAAAAACAGCCATGGTTTTTGGTCAAATGAACGAACCACCAGGTGCACGGATGCGTGTGGCCTTAACTGGGTTAACGATTGCTGAATATTTCCGTGATGTGGAAGGACAAGACGTGCTATTATTTATTGATAACATTTTCCGTTTCACCCAAGCCGGTTCAGAAGTTTCTGCCCTTTTAGGTCGGATGCCGTCAGCCGTTGGTTATCAACCAACCTTAGCGACTGAAATGGGACAATTACAAGAACGGATTACTTCAACGAAAAAAGGATCAATTACCTCTATTCAAGCAATCTATGTTCCAGCCGATGACTATACCGATCCAGCGCCAGCAACAGCGTTTGCCCATTTGGATGCAACAACTAACTTGGAACGTAAATTAACCGAACAAGGGATTTATCCAGCGGTAGATCCGTTAGCTTCATCTTCTAGTGCCTTGGCTCCTGAAATTGTTGGAGAAGAACACTACGAAGTGGCTACCGAAGTGCAACATATTTTACAACGTTACCGTGAATTACAAGATATCATCGCTATTTTAGGGATGGACGAATTATCAGATGACGAAAAAGTACTTGTTGGTCGCGCACGCCGTGTTCAATTCTTCTTATCTCAAAACTTTAACGTTGCTGAACAATTTACAGGTCAACCTGGTTCTTATGTACCAGTTGCGGAAACAGTTCGTGGCTTTAAAGAAATTCTTGAAGGTAAACATGACAATCTGCCAGAAGAAGCCTTCCGGAGTGTCGGTAAAATTGAAGATGCCATCGAAAAAGCGAAACAATTAAACTACTAGAAAGGCGGCAAACACAATGGATAGTCTTACTGTGAATGTAGTAACGCCTAATGGTCTAGTTTATGACCACCATGCAAAAATCGTTGTGGCGAAAACAACAGATGGTGAAATTGGTATTTTACCAAAACATGCGCCAATCATCGTTCCGCTAGCGATTGATGAAGTCCGCATCAAACGGACCGATTCAGATACACATGTTGACTGGGTAGCTGTAAATGGTGGTATCATGGAAGTCCGTGATAATGTCGTTTCTATTATTGCCGATAGTGCCGAACGTGAACGAGATATCGATGTGCCTCGTGCTGAACGAGCAAAACAACGAGCAGAACGTTTAATTGAAGAAGCCAAAGCAAAAGACGACCGCGATCAACTACGTCGTGCGACTGTTGCTTTGCATCGAGCAATCAACCGGATCAACGTATCGAAACATGGGTAAAAAAGGCTGAAGGATTCAGTCACTTTTGTAGAGTTTAAGGCGCTTGCTATTGAGTCAGTTGCCTTAAACTCTATTTCTTCGTATTTTTTAATAAATAGTGTCAAATTTTGGCATTTCAAGTGGATTAATTATCGGTTTTTATTATTTTGTGATAAAATGTTCCTACGTTAGAAAAAAGGAGGCTCCTTATGCAATACTATGGAGTAGATGCTATTGTTCGAATCGTTAGTCATCTTATGTTCATTTACATAAGTTTTTGGGCGTTGCAATCATTGCGTATTGAGCAATTTTTCAAAACCCAATTTACACCGCAAATCAGAATGTTGATGGTATTTTTCGCCATCGCTATCGGATACACAGTTAGCTCGTTTGCTTTAGAATTGATTGCGCTTTGTCGAAATCTTTTCATTGTGTATTTTCCTTAAAAATTGAAAAATAAAAAAAGGTACAATTTTTAGTTGAATAATGGTATAATAGTAAAGATTTTGAATAGGAATACCTATTCTCATTTTTTTGGGGGGAACAAAATGGAACAAATTATTGTTCATGGTGGTAATACAAAATTAGAAGGAACTGTAAAAATTGAAGGCGCCAAAAACGCTGTTTTACCAATTTTAGCAGCTACTCTTTTAGCTGAAGAAGGCGTTACTACTTTAAAAAATGTACCAATTTTATCTGATGTATTTACAATGAATCAAGTAATTAAGCATTTGAATGTAGCCATTGATTTTGATGAAGACGCGAATGAAGTAACAATAGACGCAACACAACCTTTAGGGATCGAAGCAAACTATGAGTACGTTAGTAAAATGCGTGCTTCTATCGTTGTAATGGGACCTTTATTGGCTCGTAATGGCCATGCCAAAGTGGCAATGCCAGGTGGCTGTGCCATTGGGAAACGACCAATTGATTTACACTTAAAAGGCTTCCAAGCATTAGGTGCAAAAATCATCCAAAAAAATGGTTACATTGAAGCAATTGCGGATGAACTAATCGGTAACACTATTTACTTAGACTTCCCAAGTGTCGGCGCTACGCAAAACATTATGATGGCTGCTGTTCGTGCGAAAGGAACAACCATCATTGAAAACGTTGCTCGTGAACCTGAAATCGTTGACTTAGCAAACATTTTAAACAAAATGGGTGCCAATGTTATCGGTGCTGGAACAGAAACGATGCGTATCGAAGGCGTCGATAAATTACATGCCGTAGAGCATTCAATCGTTCAAGATCGAATTGAAGCAGGTACGTTCATGGTAGCTGCAGCAATGACTGAGGGCAATGTTTTAATTGAAGAAGCAATTTCTGAACATAATCGTCCGCTAATTTCTAAATTAACTGAAATGGGTGCAATCATTGAAGAAGAAGAAAATGGCATCCGTGTAATTGGACCAAAACATCTAAAACCAACAGATGTTAAGACAATGCCGCATCCTGGTTTCCCAACAGACATGCAAGCACAAATGACAGCGATCCAAATGTTTGCTGAAGGAACAAGCATCGTGACAGAAACAGTCTTTGAAAATCGTTACCAACACTTAGAGGAAATGCGTCGAATGAACGCTGACTTAAAAATTGACGGCAACATTGCCGTTATTAATGGTGGCAACGAGTTACAAGGAGCAGCAGTGGAAGCCACTGATTTACGGGCAGCTGCCGCATTGATTTTAGTAGGGTTACGTGCAAATGGCATTACACGTGTCTCTAATTTGAAATATTTAGATCGTGGCTATTATGAGTTCCATAAAAAACTTCAAAAATTAGGCGCGAACGTTGAACGTGTCAATGATGAAAAAATTGAAGAAAAACAAGCAACGACAGTAATCTAAAGGAGTCAAACGTATGAGTTCATTTCGTTATATTTTAGTAACATTATTGAAAATTCTAGTGGTCATTTCGTTAGTCATTATCTTATTTGTTGTGGGAACAATGATTGGTTATGGTTTGATTGGAAATGGGAATCCAATGGATGTCTTTGATGAAAAAATTTGGACTCATATTATGAACTTCTTTAAATAAAAACTTATTTTAAGGCGGTGAACAAAAGTCAATTGACGATTGTTCACCGCCTTTTCTTTTTCCTGAATATCTATTTTATTCTATGCTATAATAATAGAAGTAAGATAATGAAGGAGTGGGATGGAAGATGCAAGCAACCGTAACAGAAATAGGCAAACATGCAATCGATGATTCAGAAAAAATGATTATTCTTTTTGGAGAAACTGCTACCGATACCTTGAAGCAACATGCAGTTATTCAATCATTCCCAGAAAAAGACCAAGTTACCTTGGCAGAAGGAGATCATCTGAAAATTGGCGATACAAACTATACAATCACAAAAGTGGGTTCTTTTGCCAATAGTAACTTGCAAAGTATCGCTCACAGCACTTTAATCTTTGCTGATGCACCAACCGATGAGGATGATGTTATCCGGAATGGTGTTTATTTAACGCCCCATCAGTTACCAAAGATAACTATTGGAACAACAATTGATTATTTAGTAAATGGAGCGTGAATCAATGGATAAAAAACAAACGACTGATAAACGCCTGTCTTGGTTTTGGCGTTGGTTTTTAAATAATCAAGTAGTAACAGCCTTACTGATTGTCTTATTGGTGCTGTTAATTATTCTAACTTTTACGAAAGTTTCTTATTTATTTAAGCCCGTCTGGCAGTTTTTCGGCGTTGTCGGCTTACCAGTAATTATGGCGGGGATTTTATATTATTTATTAAATCCAATTGTCGATTATTTAGAGAAAAAACAAATCTCACGTGTCTGGAGTATTATCGGCCTATTTATTTTAATTGTGGCACTACTCATTTGGGGTGGTATTGTAATCGTTCCTAAAATTCGTGAGCAATCTGTCAGCTTTGTGAATCATTTTCCTCAATATATTGATACAATTGATCAAAAATCGCAGGAAATATTAAGTGATCCACTTTTCGCGCAATTTAGAGAACAACTTGAAGCGGCAGGCGATAAAGTTGTCAGCTCGTTAGGTACCATCATTAAAAACGTCTCAACGTTCACAGTACAAGGAATTGGTAATTTCTTTGGGGCGGTGGCTACGATCTTTGTCGCCATCATTACGATGCCGTTTATTCTATTTTATTTACTGAAAGATGGCAAAAACTTAGCGCCATATTTAATGAAGTTTTTACCAGTGAAGATGCGTAAACCAACCTTAAAAGTTCTTGCAGAAGTCAATGATCAAGTCTCTTCTTATATTAGAGGACAGTTAACTGTCGCTTTCGCAGTGGCAATTATGTTTATGATTGGTTTTTCTGTCATTGGCTTAGATTATGCAGTCACTTTAGGTATTGCAGCAGGCTTTTTAAATTTAATCCCTTATTTAGGTTCATTTTTAGCCATGATTCCAGCAGTCTTTTTAGGAATTGTCAGTGGGCCAGCTTTGTTAATTAAAGTCTTGATTGTTTTTGCCATTGAGCAAACGGTCGAAGGTCGGTTTATTTCACCACTTGTCCTAGGCAGTCAGTTATCCATTCATCCAGTCACCATTTTGGTTGTTTTATTAACGTCTGGTAAACTATTTGGGATTGTCGGGGTGATTTTAGGAATTCCTGTTTATGCCGCAGCTAAGGTGATAATTACACACATTTTTGAGTGGTACCAAATCGTTTCCGGTTTGTATGATGAAGATAAGCCAGATCAACAAGAATCTACGTAACAAAAGAGACAAGCAGTGAATGAACTGCTTGTCTCTTTTTGATGTAAATCACTCGGAAAATTTAGAATGTTTTACCGTATTCAGTTGCTTTGGTCATGGCAGTATTTAAAAGTTCTTCCGCGCGATCAGGGAAATGATCGATTCCTTCGATGAATAATCCGTCGACTTGCTCAACACCAATAAAGTTTAGAATCGCTTTAATGTATTGAGAAGCAAAATCTTTTCCTTCGTAGAAGCCGCCATTTGATTGGATGTGTAAGGCTTTTTTACCACTTGTTAGAGGTTTTGGTCCTTCTGCAGTATATTGGAATGTTTTTCCAGCAACGTTGATTGTATCTACCCAAGCTTTTAAGCGTGTCGGTACGTTTAAGTTCCACATTGGATTAGCAATTACTACTTTGTCGGCAGATAAAAATTGATCAGTTAATTCATTAAAACGAGCCACTTTTTGTTGTTGGTTTTCGCTTAATGTTTCAAATGCTGCGCCAGCGCGAAGTGCACCCCAAGCAGATAATAATTCTTCATCGATTTCCGGCATGTTTGTTTCTGGTGCATAAACATCTAAAATTTCGATTTCGTCTGATGGATTTGTTTCACGGTATGAAGCTAAAAATGTTTCTAACGCACGAACTGAGCGTGATTCTTCTTTTGTTAATGGATGTGCTTTAACAACTAATAATTTTGACATTGTGTAATCTCCTTAAAATAAATAGTTTAAAAATTCAACATCTCTATTTTACTAATAAAAAGTAAGAGAAAGCAAGTCTTTTTTTTACTTTTAGTAAACTTTTTTTTAAAATGGATCAACAGAGTAAAAAATAAATAAAAATATTTTTTTGGAAAGGCTTGCATATTAAAAAAAAGCATGCTATTATTACTTTGTAAATAAGGATTGTTACTGCTTTGCAGGCAAAACCAGAGTCTTCCATTAACACAATCAGTGGAGGGATTCTGGGCTTTTTTTATAAAAAAGTGAGGTTGCATTCATCATGAGGATTGAAAAAGTTTTAAATAATAATGTCGTGCTTTCAAGAAATGAGCAAGGCGAAGAAATTGTTTATATGGGACGCGGCTTAGCCTTTCAAAAGAAGATTGGAGACACGATCAATCCAGATTATGTTGAAAAGGAATTCGTGTTAAAGGACTCCGCTATGGCAGGGCAATTCCAGCAGCTGTTTGAAGACGTCCCCACCAAAGAAGTAGAAGTCGTCAAACAAATCGTTGATTTAGCAGAAACAACGCTAGCGATTGAGCTTTCATCAAATATTTATTTAACTTTAACGGATCATATTCACTATGCGTTACTTCGAGCCAAAGAAGGAATTGATATTCCGAATCCTCTTGTATTCGAAACACGCAAATTTTATCCTAAAGAATTTGAAATCGCAAAGCAAGCATTAGCGATTATTGCTGAAAAGCTAGGGGTTCAATTTTCAGAAAATGAAGCGGGCTTCATTGCTTTTCATATTGTGAATGCTGAACAAGGAAATGGCAATATGGAAGTTACCATGGAAGCAACCAAGATGGTTCGTGATATTTTAACGATTATTAGTCGCTACTTTGGACAGGTGTTTGATGAAGATTCATTGAACTATCAACGAATTGTTACACATCTTCAATATTTTGCGCAACGTTATTTAAAACAAGAAGCGCATGATGAGGAGGACGAATTTCTTTTTGCTTTGGTCCAAGGAAAGTATCCTAAGGCGTTTCAAGCGGTCCAACGTATTAATGAGTATTTATTAAAAAGCTATGATCGACCAATTGATCAAGCGGAAATGATTTATTTAACCATTCATATCCAAAGAGTGGTCAATGATAAAAAAGCATAACAACCAATAATCGCGGATTGTTACTGATAATGCAGGCAAAACCTAGATTGAAAAAACCGATAACGATTTTCGCAGACTGCGCAGCTGTGAAGAGAAGGATCTGGCTCTTTTTCAATGTAGGTTTTTTTGATATTAAAAATTAATGGAAATGAGGATCTAGAGATGAGTAAAAATCAAGAAATTGCAGCACGTGTGTTAAAAGCTGTTGGGGGCGAAGGCAACGTTAATAGTGTTGTTCACTGTGCTACACGCTTACGTTTTAAATTAAAAGATGAAAATAAAGCAGATACAGCTGCATTGAATGCTGACCCAGATGTTATTCAGGTAGTTCAAAGTGCAGGACAATATCAAGTGGTTATTGGCAGTCACGTTAGTGATGTCTATAAGGATTTGATGGCTAACAGTGGACTAGGTAATGATTCTGATAATAGAGAAAAAGAAAGTGGCGGAAATATCTTTAACCGTTTAATTGATATTATTTCTTCTATTTTTACACCGTTTTTAGGTGCAATGGCCGGCGCTGGGGTTCTAAAAGGCTTCTTAACATTGGCTGTAACTATGGGCTGGTTAGCTGACACTTCAGGCGTATATCTTGTTCTCTTTTCGATTGCAGATGGTTTATTTACTTTCTTACCAATTATGTTAGCGTTTACGGCTGCTAAAAAATTCAATACTAATCCCTTTTTAGCGGTTGCTTTGGCGATGGCCTTGGTTCATCCCAGCATTACTGCTTTAGCAGGCAAAACAATTAGCTTTGCTGGTCTTCCAGTGATTATTGGGCCAAGTGGCTATACTTCTTCGGTTTTACCAATTATTTTGGCTGTTTTTGCACAAAGTTATGTAGAACGTTTCTTCAAAAAAGTAATTCCGAGTTTTCTACAAATTATCTGCGTTCCGTTAGCTGTTTTCCTTATTATGGCACCTGTTACCTTCTTAGCTATTGGTCCTATCGGGACGGTCATCGGCGATTGGTTGGGACAAGGATACAACGCAATTTACGCTTTTAGTCCAATTATCGCAGGGTTATTAATGGGTTCGTTGTGGCAAGTCTTGGTAATGTTTGGTATGCATTGGGGCTTTGTACCAATTATGATGTTAAACTTAACACAAGGTGGCGATACGATGGTACCGATGTTATTACCAGCCGTTATTGCACAAGGCGGGGCTGCTTTAGCTGTCTTTTTCCTAACAAAAAATGTGAAACTAAAAGGTTTGGCTTTGTCTTCAAGTATTACGACTATTTTTGGAATTACTGAACCAACTGTATATGGCGTGACTTTACCATTGAAAAAACCATTTATTGCAGCTTGTATTGGTGGCGGTATCGGTGGTGCATTTGTGGCTATGAATCACGTGAAAAACTTTACGTTTGGCTTGGTTAGTATGTTGAGCTTGCCTGGCTTTATTCCTGCAGAGACAAAAGATACTGCACCGATGATTACTGGTGCAATTGGTGCCGGAATTGCCTTTATCATTGCGTTTGTCTTAACGTTTGTCTTACGTTTTGAAGATCAACCTAATCCAGAAACAGCAACTGAAAAAACAGAAACTGATAAGATGGTGGCACCTGTAAAAACGAATCAAGAAGATAAAATTATTTTAGCAAGTCCACTTCAAGGTGAAATTTTACCGCTAGAAAAAGTACAAGACCCTGTTTTTGCTTCAGGTGCTTTAGGAAAAGGTGTTGCAATTGAGCCGACTGAAGGCAAACTGTATGCACCCGCAGATGGTGAAATCACCACATTATTTCCGACAGGACATGCTGTTGGCTTGACGACAACAGAGGGCGTTGAATTATTAATGCATATTGGCATGGATACGGTCGAATTAGATGGTAAAGGCTTTGAATTATCAGTGAAACAAGGTGATTCTGTTAAAAAAGGAGATTTGCTGGTTACTTTTGATATTGCTGCCATTAAAGAAGCTGGTTATCCAGTAGTTACACCGATTGTGGTAACGAATACGAATGATTATTTAGATGTTTTGGATATGAACCAAACAGACGTGTTACATGGTGAAGACTTTTTAGCCATTATTAAATAAAAGACAATTGGAGGAGGAACAAGTATGACAACAACGACAAAATTTCCAAAAGGATTTTTATGGGGCGGTGCGACCGCAGCCAATCAATTAGAAGGGGCTTACTTAGCCGATGGTAAAGGGTTATCTGTGGCAGATGCGATGCCTGGAGGAAAACAACGTTTCGCTATTTTAGGAGATGAAGCGTTTGATTGGACGATTGACGAAACGAAATATCGCTACCCTAATCATACAGGAATTGATCACTATGATCGTTTTAAAGAGGACATTGCGTTGTTTGCTAAAATGGGCTTCAAATGTTATCGGTTTTCAATTGCGTGGTCGCGTATTTTTCCACAAGGAGATGAAACACAACCGAATGAAGCCGGCTTGAAATTTTATGATGCGGTTATCGATGAATGTTTAAGCTATAACATTGAACCAGTAATTACGATTTCTCATTATGAAATGCCACTGCATTTAGCGAAAGAATACGGCGGGTGGAAAAATCGTCAATTAGTTGACTTTTATGAACGTTTTGCGGAAACTGTTTTAACACGTTACCACCAAAAAGTTAACTATTGGATGACATTCAATGAAATTAATTCAGCTTTCCATTTCCCAGCACTTAGTCAAGGATTGGTGAAAAGCAATGGAGCCAATGATTATCAAAACATTTTCCAAGCATGGCATAATCAATTTGTTGCAAGTAGTAAAGCTGTAAAAATTGGCCATGAATTAAATCCAGAATTACAAATTGGATGTATGATTATTTATGCAACAACGTATGGCATTGATTCGAATCCAGTCAATCAAGTTGCTACAATGATTGAAAACCAAGAGTTTAATTATTATTGTACAGATGTTCAAGTTCGTGGTGAATATCCAGCATACGCAGAACGCATGTATCAAAAATATGCTGTGAAAGACTTAGTTATTGAAGAAGGAGATTTAGAATTATTAAAAGAATACCCAGTGGATTACATTGGCTTTAGTTATTATATGTCGACTGCTGTCGATGTTACTGGTACTACCAACGATACAGCAAATGGGAATCTTTTAGGCGGCGTTAAAAATCCCTTCTTAGAAGCAAGTGAATGGGGTTGGCAAATTGATCCCGAAGGCTTACGAATTGCCCTAAATGAATTATATAATCGTTATCAAAAACCTTTATTTATTGTGGAAAACGGCTTAGGTGCAATTGATAAAGTAGACGAAAATTTCTATGTGGAAGACGACTATCGGATTGATTATTTACGTCGTCATATTGAAGCAATGGCAGAAGCAGTTGCAGACGGCGTCGATTTAATGGGCTATACGCCGTGGGGCTGTATCGATTTAGTCAGTGCTTCCACAGGTGAAATGAGTAAACGGTATGGGTTTATTTACGTTGATTTAAACGATGAAGGAAATGGTACTAAAAACCGTTATGAAAAAAAATCGTTTAATTGGTACAAACAAGTTATTGAAACTAATGGACAAAACTTAGACTAGTTATTGTAATTAAACAAAACAAGATAAGCGTAGTAGGTTGTTGCTTCTGTTCCCGCCGTTTATTAATTTTTAAGCTTGGGCCAAAAATCCAAAGTGATTTTTGGCCCAAGCTCTTTTTGTCAATTTTTCAAAATAGTGCACAATACGTTATAATAGAAACAACTGAGAGGAGCGTTTCTAATGATTAAGCAATTACAACATCCATTTTTTGTTATTATGGGTCCTAGTGGTTCTGGCAAGACCGCAATTACAAGTAAGGTTTTTCCGAAAAACTATAAAGTTATCTCGCATACTACGAGGAAAAAACGATTGGATGAAGTGGATGGTGTGGATTACTATTTTGAAACAAAAGCAAGTTTTCAAACCTTGATTGAAACCAATCAGTTAGTGGAGTATGATTTTTACCATGGAAACTATTACGGTGTCGGTGTAGCTGCCATCGTTGAAACAACGAAAGAGCATCCAGCCTATAATGCGTTAACTTTTCCAGGCTTTCAAGCGGTCTTTGAGCGTTTCGGCGAGTCCGTCATTCCAGTTTTTTTTGACGTTTCAAAAGAAAATATTTATCAACGTTTAAAACAACGAGAATCTGATCCTAAAATTATTGAAGAACGTTTAAACCTTTATGATCAAGAAATTCTTATCAAAAACCAATTGGAACAATATCCTAATTATCAACGAATAGATGCCAATGGACCTATAAAAGAGGTCGCTGGCTTGTTACAAGAATGCATCAAACACTATTATTAATCAAGCAACTGGTGAGACAGAATCTAACATCAATTTTGTCTTGCTAGGTGCTTGATTTTTTTTGTAAAAAACTTGCATTCTGAATAGAGAGTGCTATAATGACATGGTGTCATATGACAATGTGTCATAAAAGGGAGGAACACAAATATGCCTACGAATACGTTTTTTCATTTGCCAGAAGAAAAGCAACAACGCTTATTAGATGCTGCGCAAATTGAATTTTCACGCCATTCTTTACAAGAAGCGTCAATTGCAAATATTGTTAAATTAGCGGAAATTCCTCGCGGTAGCTTTTATCAATATTTTGAGAACAAAGAAGATTTGTATTTTTATTACTTTGCGACATTAAGAAAAAATAGTGAACGAGATTTAGAGAAACAAATTATTGCAGAAAATGGTGATTTAATCGAAGCCATGGATGTCTATTTCTCCAAAATGATTGTCGAAGTGCTAACTGGAGAGAATGCTTCTTTCTATCGGAATTTATTTGTCAACATGGACTATCGTGCTTCACGTCGGGTGACGGATAATTTAGCGACTGGAGAAGAGGAAAAAAATAGGAAACAGCACTGTCATAAGCATAGAGGAAGAAAAGGGCATGCTGCCTATGCAGAACATCTTTATCAAATAATCGATCGTTCGAAATTAACCATTGAAACGCCAAAAGAATTCACATGGTTCATGCAGACGGCGATGCATGCCGTTTTCTCAACAATTGTTGATGGGTATCGTCAACAAAGAGAAAATACTGCCTATGATTCAACTGAAGCAGTCAAACAATTAAAAATGAAATTAAATTGGTTGAAAAATGGCGCTTATAAGTAGCAAAAAGGAGGAGAAGTTAGTTGATTAAACTAGTCAAACGGATGTCGTTATGGTCGGTCTTTGCAGCGGTTGTATTTATGATCGTACAAATTATCGCAGATTTATATCTGCCCACATTAACATCTAATATCATTAATGACGGTGTCGCTAAAGGAGATATTAACTATATTTGGAGTACAGGAGTTGTCATGTTAGGCTTTTCTTTGATTAGCATTGTCGCTTCTATTGGAAATACCTTTTTTGCCACCAAAGAATCACAAAGTTTAGGTAAAAAATTACGGACTGATATTTATCGAAAAGTTGAAAATTTTTCTAATAATGAATTTGACAAATTTGGGACAGCTTCGCTAATTACACGAACAACCAATGATGTCAATCAGATTCAAATGGTTATGCAAATGTTTTTACGTTTAATGATTAACGCACCTTTAACGTTAATTGGTGCAAGTTTTATGGCGTATAACAAGGACCCACAATTAACGAAAATTTTTCTATATGTTTTACCAATTATGGCTGTTTTAGTGGGAGGTATCATGTTTTTAGCGGTTCCGTTATTTAAGAGCATGCAAAAGAAAACCGACCGTTTAAATTTAGTTTTTCGTGAAGGACTGACAGGAGTTCGTGTGATTCGGGCCTTTGGCAAAGCAAACTATGAAGAACAACGTTTTGATGAAGCCAATAAGGATTATACACAAACGGCGATTAAAGTGAATACGATTGTCGCTTTGATGATTCCTTTAATGACACTCATTATGAGTGGTACCAATATTGCAATCACCTGGTTTGGCGGTCATTATATTGCGGAAATGCAACTAGAAGTAGGGAACTTAATCGCCTTTATGACTTATGCCATGCAAATTCTGATGAGTTTCATGATGCTATCCATGATTTTTGTCATGGTACCGCGGGCGCAAGCTTCTGCTGATCGGATTAATGAGGTGCTAAATACTGATTCAGAAATCA
This sequence comes from Enterococcus sp. DIV0712, assembly GCF_050554855.1. Classification (NCBI taxonomy): domain Bacteria; kingdom Bacillati; phylum Bacillota; class Bacilli; order Lactobacillales; family Enterococcaceae; genus Enterococcus; species Enterococcus sp. DIV0712. The sequence goes on along the minus strand of NZ_CP187333.1, from coordinate 2,105,824 downwards.
AAGATGTACCCAATCCAGAACTACTCTCTCTAAAAGGCGACAAAGCAACATTGGCGTTTGAACATGTTAATTATCGTTACCAGCATGCTGAAAACTTAGCACTGGAAGATATAGATTTTTCAGCAAAATCTGGGGAGACGGTCGCAATTATTGGTGGGACAGGTTCTGGGAAAACAACGCTGGTTAATCTTTTACCACGTTTTTATGATGTTGAATCTGGCAAGATTTTACTAAATGGTAAAAACATTAAAGAAACGTCACAGCATAATTTACGAGAAATGATTGGCTTTGTACCGCAAAAGGCTGTTTTATTTACAGGAACGATTCGTGAAAATATGCAATACGGCGCCCCAAATGCGACCGATGAAGAAATTTGGCAAGCTTTAGAAATTGCGCAGGCGAAGGCGTTTGTTTCAGAATTGGCAGAAGGTTTGGATAGTCATGTCGAACAAGGCGGCGGTAATTTTTCTGGCGGACAACGCCAGCGGTTGGCTATTGCTCGTGCTTTAGTAAAACCAGCAGATGTCTATGTTTTTGATGATTCCTTTTCTGCATTGGACTTCAAAACAGATGCTAATTTAAGAAAAGCCTTAAAAGAGCAGATGACGGATGCAATTGTTGTTTTAGTGGCCCAACGTGTAAGTACGGTTATGGAAGCATCGACAATTTTAGTATTAGACGAAGGGAAATTAGTTGGTAAAGGAACGCATGAAGAGTTATTAGCGAACAACCAAACGTATCAAGAAATTGTACATTCTCAATTGAGAGAGGAGGACCTTGCATGAGTAGTCGACCAAAAGGCGGACCAATGGGCGGTGGACCAGGACGCAACATTGGCGCAAAAGGGCCAAAACCAAAAAATTTCTGGAAAACAGTGAAACGTTTATTTCGGTACATGTCTAAACGAATGCTGTCAATTATTGCTGTCTTAGTATTAGCAATCGCAGCCGTCGTTTTCCAAATTCAAACACCAAAAGTATTAGGACAGGCAACAACTGAAATTTTTAAAGGCGTCATGAAAGGCGCTGCTGAAATGAAACAAGGCTTAAAAATAACATCTTTTCCAATTGATTTTGACAAAATCGGTCAAATTTTATTAATTGTTATTGCCATGTATCTTATTTCTGCTGTCTTTAATTTCTTGCAGCAAGTAATTATGACACGTGTTTCACAGCGAACAGTTTATGAATTACGTCAAGAATTAGAAGCGAAAATGAACAAAGTTCCAATTTCCTATTATGATACTCATAGTAATGGGGACATCATGTCACGGGCAATTAACGACATGGATAATATTGCGAGTACTTTACAACAAAACTTAACCCAATTAATTACCAGTATCGTGACATTTGTGGGTGTACTTTGGATGATGCTGACCATTAGCTGGCAGTTAACACTAATTGCCTTAGCAACAGTGCCATTAAGTTTAATTGTTGTGATGGTTGTGGCGCCTCGCTCGCAAAAACATTTTGCGGCTCAACAAAAAAGCTTAGGATTATTGAATAACCAAGTCGAAGAAACCTACGGTGGTCACGTAGTAGTAAAAAGTTTCAACCACGAAGAAAGTGATCAAGAAGTATTTGAAAAAGAAAATGAAAAATTATACCATGCTGGTCGCAAAGCACAATTTATTTCAGCGATCATTATGCCTTTAATGAACTTTATCAAAAATCTAGGCTATGTGTTTGTTGCAGTCCTTGGTGGCGTAAAAGTAGCGAATGGTATGATGGATTTAGGGGATGTCCAAGCATTTCTTCAATATACCAATCAATTTTCACAACCGATTACTCAAATCGCTAATTTAATGAATACAATCCAAGCTACGGTGGCTTCGGCAGAACGTGTCTTTGAAGTATTAGATGAAGAAGAAATGGTGGATGAACCTTCTGGCGTACCAGTGGAAACAGATAGTCCTTATCGTGTTTCTTTTGAACATGTTGCTTTTGGCTATTCACCAGAGAAATTATTAATGAAAGATTTCAATTTAAATGTTAAACCTGGGGAAATGGTCGCAATCGTGGGCCCAACAGGTGCTGGGAAAACAACCCTAATTAACTTATTGGAACGCTTCTATGATATTAGTAGCGGCAGCATCAAATATGATGGCGTAGATACGCGCGATTTATCTCGCGAAGAGTTGCGAGCACACTTTTCAATGGTTCTTCAAGATACTTGGTTGTTCACTGGAAGTATCTATGACAATATTCATTATGGTAATGAGCAAGCGAGCGAAGAAGAAGTGATCCGTGCGGCGAAAGCAGCCCATGTGGATGATTTTGTCAGAAAATTACCAGAAGGCTATCAAACGATTCTAAATGAAGAAGCCAGCAATATTTCTCAAGGTCAACGACAATTAATTACAATTGCACGAGCATTCTTAGCAAATCCAGACGTTTTAATTTTGGATGAAGCCACCTCAAGTGTGGACACTCGAACAGAAATACTGATTCAAGCAGCAATGAATCGTTTATTGGAAAATCGGACCAGCTTTGTAGTTGCTCATCGCTTGTCGACTATCCGTGATGCTGATACGATTATCGTTATGGCAGAAGGTTCAATTGTGGAAACAGGAACCCACGATGAATTAATGGCAAAAAATGGTTTTTATGCTGATTTATATAACAGTCAGTTTTCAGAAGAAGTAGCCTAAAAGGCGAAGCAAAAAAATAGTAATTCATGATAAGGCTTCAGGAACCATAGTCGTAAAGACTGGTTCCTGAAGCCTTATTTTTTTGACAAAAAGTTAGCGAAATTGAAAAATTTCTATTTTCTTTTGAGAAAAACAGGATATTACTTGATGAAATAGCAAGAGATGTATAAAATGGGAGAGAAGAAAATGGAGGTAACAAAAAAAATGACTGAATTTCAATTAGAAAAAGCTGCGACATTAAAAACAATTGCCATTCGTGCGAAAAAAGTTGGCGAAATGGTCGACTTTTATAAAAAAGTAATGGGTTTTGTTTTAAAGTCAGAAGAAAATAACCTGTCTATCTGGGGTACACGTGAAGCAGGAACGCAATTATTAATTTTAGAAGAAACTAGAAAAGCCGAAGATTTTCATAATGAAGAAAAGCAAATGGCTTATTTTTCAATTAAAGTTCCTACGGAAAAAGAATTTTTACAAATTGCTCAACGAGTGCTTGAGCAAGACTACCCAATTGATGAAAGTTTCCAAATTGGCACACGACAAAGCATGTTCATTACTGATCTTGAAGGCAATCAATTTGAGATTTTTCACGATGAAGCAACAGCAAATTCGACTTCTGAAAAGCAACCAATTGTGCTTAAAGATCTTATCAGTGAGGACTTAGAGCCACATCAAGGGTTAGCCGCTGGGTCATATTTAGCGCATGTGCAATTAAAAACAAACAATCAAAAAGAAATAAAAGCATACTATGAGGAAGTTCTGGGTTTAAAACGCAATGAAAAAGATCAATTTGTTTTAGAAGATGGCAAAGCAACTATTGGATTCCAAAAACCTGAAACAAGTGAAGTGGATCAATTACCTGATCCACACTTAGGTTTAGATTTCTTTACCATTAAGCTCTCTGATCAAGACCATATTTTAGCAATGGAGCAACAATTAACGGCAAAAAATCAAGAGTTCTTTATTGACCAGAAAAAAGCGATTGTCACTGTGTTTGATCCAATTGGCTTGGAATGGTGGTTTGTCTTAAAATAAACGCTCAGACAGACAAAATAAGCTTGTTTTAGCAAGTCTGGAATAAAGTCGGAATAAAAGTTTAACGCTACTTTTGTTCGGGACTTATTCTAGACTTTTCCTTTAATATTAAAAATAGAAGGTGAAAAAATGTACGAAAAAACAAAGTGGAAAATTCAAAAAATGATGAAAAAAGGTGTTTTTTCGGGGGCTAGTTTTTGTTTCATTGAAGGTGAAAAAGAGGAGAGCAATTGTTGGGGACTCGCACAAGTAAAACCCACCAAAGAACAATTAACCTCGGCCATGCTGTTTGATGTGGCTTCTTTAACCAAAGTAGTCGGCACCACCACCGTTATTTTACAATTAGTGGAAGAAGGAAAAATTATTCTAGATCAATCATTACAAACCTATTATCCCTCTTTTCAAGATCCTAATATTACAATCCGGCATTTGTTGACACATACGGCAGATTTACAAGGCTATATTCCTAATCGTGATCAGCTGAATGCTCAAGAATTAAAAGACGCCTACAATCATTCATTTCACGCAGGCAAAGCAATAGGTAAAAAAGTCGTCTATACAGATGCAGGGACTATTTTATTAGGCTTTATGTTAGAAGAAATGTTCCAACAATCAATGATAGAAATTTTATCTGAGCGAGTATTGCTTCCTTTAGGGATGAACGAAAGTACGTTTCTACCAAAGAATCCTTTAAACTGTGTGCCAACAGAATTACATGAACAACGAGGGTTGATTCGAGGTGCAACCCATGATCCTAAGGCATTTGTTTTACGGGAACATGCAGGGAATGCTGGCTTGTTTAGCAATGTCTATGATTTAACAAAATTTGTTCGAATGTATTTAAATCGAGGCAGTTATCACAATCTCCAATTCTTAAAAAAAGAGACGATTGATTTGTTACTAGTTAACCAAGTGCCAGCTGCAGATAAACCACGTTCTCTAGGCTGGGATTTTAAATATGATGTAGCTACGCAACGGCCATTATTATTCCATACAGGCTATACAGGCACTTTTTTGCTAATTGATGTGCAACAACAATCAGCGTTTATCTTTTTATCTAATCGAGTCCATCCAGAGGACCACCGGAACACTTATATCGAAGAAAGAGATCAGTTGTTGGCAACCTATTTAAAAGAGAAATCATCAGTTTCAGATGAAATGACTAGTTTTTAGTGATATAATGAGAGCGAATTCAATTTGGGAGGTCACAGTCAATGCAAGAACCATTATTTTTACAACCTGTTTTTCAAGAAAAAATTTGGGGCGGCAATCGTCTACACACGCTATTTGGTTTCGATTTACCGAGCGATAAAATTGGTGAAGATTGGGCAATCAGTGCACATCCACATGGCGTTAGTACTGTTTTAAATGGCGAATTTAAAGGAAAAAAATTAGATGAATTGTGGGCAGACCATCAAGAGTTATTCGGCCATGCAGGTGGCGCTGTCTTTCCATTATTAACGAAAATTTTAGATGCTGAAGATGATTTATCCGTGCAAGTTCATCCCGATGATGCATATGGCCAAAAACATGAAGGCGAGCTAGGCAAAACTGAATGTTGGTACATTATTGATGCAGAACCTGGCGCTGAAATCATTTATGGACATCACGCGAAAACAAAAGAAGAACTAGCTGAAATGATTGAAGAAGGTCGTTGGGACGATCTTTTAAGAAAAGTACCAGTGAAAAAAGGCGATTTTTATTATGTACCAAGTGGCACTATTCATGCCATCGGCTCGGGTATTTTAATTTTAGAAACGCAACAAAGCAGTGATACTACGTATCGGGTTTATGATTATGATCGAACAGATGATCAAGGAAAGACCCGGGAATTGCATATTCAACAATCCATTGATGTGACAACCGTTCCGGCAAAGGATCCTGACCTCTCTATTCAACAAGAAAATCAAGGACAATCAAGCATTGTTACTTATGTAAAAACAGATTTCTTTAATGTTTATGAGTGGCGTGTCAGTGGGATTCTAAAAGTTAAAAAACAAGCACCTTATACATTAGCAACAGTTATTGAAGGTGTGGGTCGATTGATTACAGAAGATGCTACAAAAGCAGATGTGGCTACTTTTGATTTGAAAAAAGGCGATAGCTTTATCTTTCCAACAGATATTCCGAGCTGGCGTTTTGAAGGTGATTTAACGATTATAGCTTCAGAACCTGGCAGTCGCTAAAAAAATGAGGAGATCATCAACAGATGATTTCCTCATTTTTTGGCATTAAAACAGTTTATTTTGTTATAAAGGAACGTTTAGGTAAGGCAGCGATAACAGCTGTGACGATGATGACTGATAGCAGACGATCCCCGTAATCTGTTATCAATTGAACCAACAGGACGCTTGCTAACTGATTTAAGCCTAAACCATATAAAAATTGGACAATTATGCTGGAGCCAGCAGAAGTAATTCCACCAAATAAACAAACTGTGATTAAGGAAGAAATCACTGTTCCTGGTATCGTTAACCACAACGTTTTAAATGGTAATTTGGTTACTTTTAACTGCTGATGAAGGAGCAAACCTGCTAAAATTCCTGTGCAGAGTTGGACAGGTGAATAATACAGAGAAAAGATATCCGTTGTCAATCCAGTTAGTAGACTTGTTAAAATACCTGTCAGTGCGCCAAAGAGTGGGCCTAATAACGCACCTGTAAAAATAGTTCCCGCACTATCAAGATAAATTGGTAAACGAAGGAGTAACGCAATGGTACTGCCAAGGTAATTTAAAGCAACACTAAAAGCGATAATTGTAATGATTCGTGGTGTTATTTTTTTCATGGTTGTCCCATCCTTAAATTTTTGAAATCTCTTTCGATCTCATCTATTTGTACATTTAAAAGAATGGATAGAAACTTCACGAAAAACTGTTGACTATCAACCGTAGTCAAGACATGACAATTAGCTGGTTGCTGCTGGAAATGATACTGATCGATCATTGATTGCCCCATAGCAATGCCGTCAGGAACAATTTGTCCGTAACTGGAAAAGCCTTGGCAGAGCGTAGGATCAATAAAATAAGCAACCGCTAAGGGATCGTTGATAACACACCCTAAAATACGTTCATATTTCCAATGAAAATCAAAATAAAATTGAGTAATCTCAGCGAGGTAATTCCCCATTTTGGGGTTGAGTCGTTGACAATAATTGAGAATTGTTGGTGTAAAAACAATTTCTCGTGTGACATCTAAGCCGACCATCTCGATTTTTGCACCTAATTCCTCAAAAACCCAAGCTGCTGCATCAGGATCACACCAATAATTAAATTCTGCAACAGGAGAGCAATTGCCGTGGCTTTTAAAGGTACCACCCATTGAGACAAAACGTTGAAGATTTCGCCCCAGAAGAGGTTCTTTTTTTAAAGCCAAAGCAATATTTGTTAAAGGACCAAGGGCAATGATTGAGCAATCGGTAGCTTGTTGAAAGGTTTGTGCTAAATAGTCAGCAGCGGAAAGCGCTTGTGCTTGGATTTTGCTAGTTCTGGGGAAATATGTTTCACCCAAACCATCCATGCCATGTGTATCTTGTGCACTAACAAATGGCCGTTTTAAAGGGCTAGCAGCCCCTTGGTAGACAGGAATATCTAAGCGATTAACTTTTTCCAAACATTTAAAAACATTTTCCACGCCAATCTCCACAGGGACATTTCCACAAACAACTGTAATCGCTTGGACATCTAGCTCTGGTGAAGCAAGTGCGTACAAGAGAGCAAGCGTGTCATCAATTCCGGGATCACAATCAATAATTACTTTTTGCATTTTTTCCAATCCTCCTTTTTCGTTAACTGCAAATGATAACTCTTGTTAAAAAAGCTATGACTTGAGTTAGTATTGAGAGATACTTAGTTTTTTATTCTGGGAAGTTTCCGAACCAGTCCGAGAAATTCTCGATTTTAAATGCACCTCTTTATCTTACTATATTTTGTAAAGATGTAAATAGTTGTCGGAGAAATGAAAAAGAATCTAGTCCTATATGTAGGAACTAGATTCTTCTTTTATTTATAAAGCGTTTCAGGAATAGCGATCGGTTCACCATATTTTTTCTCTAAAGCGGTCCGAATTAACCGAATCCCTAGATTTTTGTTGCGTGCTAAGATTGGACCGTGGAAGTAGGAGCCAAACACATTTTTATAGACAACGCCTTCGCCATTATCTTGACCGTTATTGCCTTTGCCTTGTTTGACTGTTCCTAAAGGTCGTTCCCCTTCGCCTAAAAAAGTCATGCCGTTATGATTCTCAAAACCATAATACGTTTCATCGAATTCTTCATTATAAATTTCGATATCACCAATGAAACGATTGTTGTCTTGGCTCAAAGTGTAATGATCTAATGCACCGATTCCTTTAATTTTTTCGCCTTGTGCGCCGACATAGTAATGTCCTAGAAGTTGATAACCACCACAGATAGCTAACAAGACGCCGTCATTTTCAATATAAGAAGTCAAAGCTTCTTTTTTATTCTGAATGTCTTCTGAGATGATCAGTTGCTCGAAGTCTTGACCGCCACCAACAAAGACTAAATCATATTTTTCGGGATCAAACGGTTCGTAGATACTGATAATTTCTGATCGGAAGGTAACGCCCATTTTTTCGGTTAAATATTTAAGCATCAATAAATTTCCGTTATCTCCGTAAGTATTTAATAAGTTGCCATATAAATGACAAACGACTAATTCTTTAGACACCATTCATTCCCCCTTGAATATACCCTTGGGCTGTTAATGATTTTCTTAATTGCAAAACAGCAGTATAGGTTGCCAAAATATAGACATGATCTGTCGGCAACGTTTTAATTTCTGAAATTACTTGCTCTAAATCAGCAATTTCTAGTAATTTTTCTTCAGGAATACCCGCAACTTTTAAACGCAAGGCCATATCTTCATGGCGATCACCGCCAGCAATTACTTTTGGAATGTCCATATCAGCAAAGGCTTCATGATTACCATCCCAAATCCAACTGACATCAATTCCATCTGCATAATTGGCATTTAATAATGAAACCAGCGAGAAAGAGTAAGGGGCTAAGCCCATCATATCAATGACCTGATTTAAACCAACGGGATTTTTTACTAAAACTAACGTACATTCTTTATCGCCAACTTTAATGGTTTCTTGACGCCCAAAAACTTTTTCATCATAAGCTAAGCCTGCTCGGATTTTATCTGGTGCCACCTGATAATATTCTGCTACCGCTGTGGCCGCTAGCGCATTATAAACATTATACATCCCACCAACAGCAATGCCGTATTCTTCGCCATCAATCACAAAATCAGCAGATGTATTATCCATCCGGACCATTTCCGTTAACTGCACATCCAATTCAGGGCGTTTGAAGCCACAATTTGGGCAATAGTAATCACCTAAATTAGCATACGTAATCATTTTATAATGAAGAATATGATTACATTTTGGACATAAAACCCCATCTGTATTGTAATGAGCCAATTGCTCTTTCGGTGGTAAATGATTAAATCCATAGTATTTGCGAGGATTTACAGTTTCTTTTGAATTAAAAATTGGCGAATCACCGTTGCACAAAATAGTTGCTTCAGGAGCAGCGGCGGCGCCTTCCATAATTAAGCGATACGTCGTATAAATTTCACCATAGCGATCCATTTGGTCGCGGAAAATATTCGTAAAAACAAATAATTTTGGTTGAATATATTTAGTGACGCGGCTTAAACTTGCTTCATCAATTTCTAACACCGCAAATTTCTTTTGTCCTTTTTTCGCCTTGGCATTTAAAAAAGTAGAGACAATTCCTTGCTCCATGTTAGCACCAGTTGGATTTGTTAATACCTCATCAAATTCTTGGCGTAAAATGTTAACAGTTAAAGCAGTTGTCAATGTTTTGCCGTTCGTTCCAGTGACTACGACAATTTCATAGTCTTTTGCCAATGTATCTAAAATTTTAGGATCGATTTTTAGGGCTAATTTCCCTGGGTAGCTACTGCCGCCTTTAAAAAATGTTTGTAAAACCCATTGCGAAGTTTTTCCTGCAGCAATTGCTAAATGACTTCGAATCCCCATTTGTTGTCCCCCAATTTCTATATCTTTAATTTTTCGTTATTTTAAATTAAACTCAATCTATCATACCATAACTAAAATAAAAAATTAATTCCTTTTACTTTTTCTTACTATTATTTAAAAAGTCTTTTAGAAAAAGTAGAATAGTGAAGGAAAAAAGAGAATAGACGACTTGTCTTAACAACAAATCGTCCATCGATTTCCATTTTTATTTCGCATCAATATAACTGTATAGCGTATATTTAGAAATATTGAAGAAGTTAGAAACTTTGTCTCCAGATTTAGTGACTAAGAAGGCGCCTTTATTGTTTAAAAATTGAATACACTTGATTTTATCGTCCTTCGTCATTAATGGGACCGGCTTGCCAACTAATTTGACTGATTCATGAATTAAATCGTCTAACAACTCATTAACATCCTGAGGAATGTAATCAGGGTCTTTATCTTCTTCAGGTTCTGCAGTGGAAATCAAAGATTTTAAGTTTGACTCTGCAGCAATCAATGTAGTGATGTCGTAGTTAATAGCAAAAATACCATCGAGTTGACCATTCTCATCTTTAAAATACATTGTACTAGATTTTAAAATACGACCATCATGGGTGCGGGTCAGATAGTTAATATGATCATTCAACTCACTAGGGTCTTTTTTTAAGGCTTCTAAGACTACTTGAGAAGGTCCATCGCCCAGATGACGAGAAGAGACATGACCATTTTCAATGGAAACAATAGAATTGTTAATATTGTCTTCATTGATTTGGTGGATAACGACTTCGCAGTTTTCCCCAAATTGACCAGCTAAACCTTTAGCAATTTGTGTTAAAAAAGTAAGTTTTTCGTCGGATAACATAAATAAGCTCCTTTCTAATGTGCCTGGCACAAACAGTTTTTATAAGATTGTGTCAAATTTAACATAATATTTTTAAATGGAATAGGCAGGGCTAAATCCTTTAATGTCGCGTACTACCTGTTCTGAAAAATAATGATAGCATGATAAAAATAATAATACAAGATAACGGCTGTCAAAATTCTAAAAAATATTTTTTAGGTAGCATTGTTTTTTTTAAGGTAAGGTGATATACTTTAATCAAGTTAATGAGTTCGTTAGTAAAAAAATGCAAGCGCTTCAAATGCTTTTCGTAGGAAATATAGATTAGAAAAGCTAGACAAGCTATATTCGTGAATGATTGAGCGATTGATTTGTAAGCGTTTGCTACATGTGGGGAATAGGTTGGAAAATAGGAGGAGAATACATGTTATTAATTGGAAATGGGCGTTTAATCACTCGGGATGCGCAGAATCATTTTTTTGAAAATGGGTGTGTGGCGATTGATGGTCAAGTTGTGAAACAAGTCGGAACGACAGAAGATTTAAAACAAGCTTATCCAGAAGCGACATTTATTGATGCTAAAGGTGGAGTGATTATGCCAGGCTTTATTAACATGCACAATCATATTTATAGTACCTTTGCACGTGGGTTAAGTTTAACGAATTATCATCCTAAAAATTTCATGGATATTTTGGTAGATCAATGGTGGCGAATTGATCGTGCCTTGACATTAGAAGACACTTATCAAAGTGGTAAGGTTGCTTATTTAGATAGTATTCGCAACGGTGTTACAACTGTCTTTGATCATCATGCTAGTTACGGAGAAATTACAGGGAGTTTAACCCAATTATCTAATGCAGCGGACGAGTTAGGGATTCGGACCTGCCTTTGTTATGAAGTTTCTGATCGCGATGGTGAGCAGAAAATGCGGGAAGCAGTTCAAGAAAATGCCGCCTTTATTAAAGCCAGTTCCTTAAGAAATGATGATATGCAAAAAGCGATGATGGGTATGCATGCAGCCTTTACTTTATCAGATGCTTCTTTAGAATTATGTGCAGCCAATACGCCAGATGGGATTGGTTATCATATTCATATTGCAGAGGATTTAGCCGATGTTCATGATTCTTTGAAAAAATATGGGAAGCCGATTGTGAACCGATTATTTGATTTAGGAATTTTAGGAAAACAGACAATGGCAGGCCATTGCATCCATATTGGACCTCATGAGATGGAATTACTAAGAGATACAGACACAATGGTGGTCACGAATCCAGAGTCGAATATGGGGAATGCGGTCGGTTGCCCACCTGCAATGCGCATGTTTAATGAGTATGGTATTTTGATGGGTCTTGGCACAGATGGTTATACGAATGATGTGACGGAATCTTATAAGGTAGGAAATGTTATCCACAAGCATCATTTAGCTGATCCAAATGCTGCTTGGGCAGAAATTCCCGCAATGCTGTTTGATAATAATCCGCAAATGGCTAATCGCTATTTTAAAACAAAGCTAGGCGTTTTAGAACCTAATGGAGCAGCAGACGTCATTATTGTTGATTATCATGGCCCGACGCCAATGACAAAAGAGAATTATAACATGCACATTTTATTCGGCATGAATGGTGGGATGGTCACTGACACGGTGATTAATGGAGAAATTCGGATGCGTAATCGTGAAGTTCAAGGAATTGATGAAGAGAAAGTTTGGCATGATGCGCAAACGCAAGCACAATCTTTCTGGAAACGAGTAAATCAATAGCTTTCATTATAAATAAAAGGAGTGACGTTAATGAGTGATATTATGCATCCCATCTCAATTGAGGCTTTATTAAATTGGATTTTTAGTGAGTATCAACAAGATGGCACAATTTTTGGCATTCGTAAATTTTATCATGCGGATCCTACAAAAACGATTCCGTTATTTGGAGAAAAAATGGAAACCCCTTGTGGTCCGGCAGCAGGTCCTCATACACAATTAGCACAAAATATTATTGCGGCCTATTTAACAGGTTCTCGTTTTTTTGAAGTTAAGACAGTCCAGATACTGGATGGAGAAGATTTACCAGTGAGTAAACCATGTATCGCAGCAGCGGATGAATGTTACAACGTTGAGTGGTCCACAGAACTGCGTGTTCCCCAAGCTTATGATGAATACGTCAAAGCATGGTTCGTTTTGAAGTTACTGAGTAAAGAGTTCGAGCTAGGTGACCCGAATGGTTTCATTTTTAACATGAGTGTTGGCTATGATTTGGCAGGGATTCAATCGCCAAAAATTGATCGTTATATTAACGAAATGCAGAACGCAGAAGGAACGCCGATTTGGGCGGAATGCCAAGCAGCTGCCAAAAAATATCTATCTTATTTTAAAAAAGTAGATGACTTATATATCGAAGCAATTAGTCCTAAAGTCTGTCATTCTATTACGCTGTCGACTTTACACGGCTGTCCATCAGATGAAATTGAACGAATTGCGGCCTATTTATTAAGTGAAAAAGGGCTCCATTCCTTTATTAAATGTAATCCAACCATGTTAGGTTATGAATATGCGCGTCAAACGATGGATGAGCTAGGGTTTGATTATATGGTTTTTGACGATCACCATTTTAAAGAAGATTTACAATTTGAAGAAGCAGTACCGATGTTACAACGTCTGCAATTATTAGCCAATAGTAAAAATCTAAGCTTCGGAGTTAAAATTACGAACACTTTCCCGGTAACGATTGCAGCAAATGAATTACCTGGTGATGAAATGTACATGTCAGGACGTTCGCTATTTCCTCTTAGTATTTCATTGGCACAAAAATTATCAGAAGCATTTGATGGGAAACTACAAATTTCTTATTCTGGCGGTGCAGATATTTTCAATAGTAAAGAAATATTTGATGCTGGTATTTGGCCAATCACTATGGCAACGACGCTGTTGAAACCTGGTGGCTATCAACGAATGAATCAAGTTGCTAATGTATTGGGCACAGCAGAATATCCTCAGATGGTTCATGTCAACTTGGATAAATTAGCCCAAGTTGTTGAGAAAGCTAAAACACAAGCACGTTACCAAAAATCAATTAAATTACCAGAAAGTACCAAACTAAGAAAAACAGTTCCGTTAACAGATTGTTATATTGCTCCTTGTCGAAGTGACGGTGGTTGTCCAATCAATCAGGATATTCCTGCTTACCTTCGTTATGTCAGTGAAGGTAATTATTTAAAGGCCTTGCAAGTAATTGTCGATAAAAATCCATTGCCTTTTATTACTGGAACCATTTGTGCACATCCTTGTATGACTAAATGTACACGTCAATTTTATGAAGAATCTATTCATATTCGGGAAGTGAAGTTAGAAGCAGCTGAACATGCTTATGATGAATTATTGACGACACTAGAAAAGCCACAGCCAAAAGAAAATGCACCTAAAACAGCTGTTGTGGGTGGAGGTCCTGCAGGGATCTCTGCTGGGTATTTATTAGCACGTGAAGGCATGCCTGTTACTGTGTTTGAAAAATCCAAGACAATTGGGGGCGTTTGTAGCCAGATTGTACCAGAATTTCGAATTTCTATGGAATCTGTTCAAAAAGACGTTCAGTTAGCGGAATTTATGGGAGCTGAATTCCTTACAGGACAAGAGGCGCCATCATTGGCGGAATTGAAAAACCAAGGCTATACGAATGTTATTTATGCCATTGGTGCATGGAAACATGGGGTCCTTCGTTTAGAATCTGGTCGGGCATTGAACTCGTTAGAATTTTTAAAAGCAAACCGAGAAAATCCAACGATTAATCCTTACGGAGAACAGATTGTCGTCGTTGGTGGCGGAAATACAGCTATGGACTGTGCTCGTGCAGCCACAACATTACCTGGTGTTAAAAAAGTCTCAGTGGTTTATCGTCGGAATAAACGCAATATGCCAGCAGATGAAGAAGAACTTTATTTAGCCTTAGAAGATGGCGTTGACTTTTTAGAATTACTTTCGCCAATTAAACATGAAAATCAACAATTAACTTGTGAAAAAATGGTCCTAGGTGAACGAGATGCTTCTGGACGCCGTCGTCCAATTGGTACAGGAGAAATAATTGATATTCCTGCTGATACAGTGATTGCCGCTGTTGGTGAAAAAGTAGATACAGAATTTTACCAAGCATTAGGCATTCACACAGACAACTATGGGAAAGTCGTTTCAAATCAAGAAACATTGGAAACAAATATACCAGGCGTCTATGTCATTGGTGACGCTAATTTAGGACCAGCCACAATTGTTGAAGCAATCGCTGATGCAACCAAAGCGGCCAATAATATTTGTCTTGTCCACAATCATCACTATGAAAAAGATAATTTAAATAGTGATGTCGCATTTGTTAGAAACAAACGGGGTATCCTTGTGACAGACGAAATGTCTTGTAGTCAAGCTAGTCGTTGCTTAGAATGCTCCACAATTTGTGAATCTTGTATGGATGTCTGTCCAAACCGAGCAAATATTGTTGTGTACGTCGAAGGAAAACCACAAATTGTTCATGTTGATCGGATGTGTAACGAATGTGGCAACTGTGAAACATTTTGCCCTTATGCAAGTGCCCCTTACAAAGACAAATTTACCTTATTTAACAGTGAAGCTGATTTTTATGACAGTACTAATTCAGGTTTCTATGTTCAAAATCCTGTGGATAAAATTTGTTTACTGCGTTTATGGGGAACGGTGTCAACAATTCAATTAACGGATCAAGGATTAGATGTACCAGAAGATTTAATCGCATTAATGGTAACTATGATTGAAGAATATGCTTATTGTATGCAAGCATAAAAGGAAATTTACGACTGGGGGATAAATAAATGTCTATTCTGCTCAAAGGTGGAACCGTCGTATCTGCATATAATCGTCGTCAATTGGATATTCGAATTGACGGCGAGCAAATTGTAGAGATGGGGGCAAATTTACCAGTAGAAAATTCTCAGATTGAGGATGTTACGGGGTGTTATGTATTACCAGGCTTTATTGATGCGCATACGCATCTGGAATTAAATAATGGCAAAGGTTCGTTAAGTACGGCGGATAACTTTACCACTGGAAGCCAAGCGGCGGTGGCCAAAGGTACGACTACGGTTATTGATATGGCTACACCTAATAAAGGCGGCTCATTGAAAGACTGTTTAGCTACTTGGAATCAATTGGCTGAAGGCAAGAGTTCATGTGATTATACTTACCATATGTCCATGATTGAATGGAAACCAACGATAGCTGCTGAAATTCAGGAAATGATTGCTGCAGGTATTACTTCCTTCAAAATGTATATGGCTTATGATAATTTGCGGACCACAGATGCGGAAATTTTTGAAGCGATGAAGGAAATAAAAAAAGTTAATGGAATGTTAGGCGTTCATTGTGAAAATGGTGATTTAGTAGATGAATTAATCCAATCATATGTTTCTCAAGGAAAGCTAACCCCGCACTATCATCCGTTATCAAGACCGGCGGCTGTTGAAGCAGAAGCGGTAGCAAGATATTTGATGATAGCGGAAATGGCTGATTTGTCGGTTAACATTGTGCATTTAAGCACAAAACGATCATTAGAAGCGGTGGAACGGGCTCGTCAAAGAGGACAATCAGTTTATGTAGAAACTTGCCCTCAATATCTTTTACTAGATGATCACTTGTACGATGCGCCTAATTTTGAAGCAGCAAAATATGTCTGCTCACCGCCACTACGCAAACGAGAGGATCAACAGGCTTTGTGGCAAGGGATTAAAGAGGGGGCAATCAATACAATATCGACAGATCACTGCAGCTTTAATTTTCACGGACAAAAAACAGTTGGCAAAGATGATTTTAGTAAAATTCCCAATGGGATGCCAGGTGTTGAAACGAGACCAGAATTAATTTACACGGAAGGTGTGGCGAAGGGCCGAATCACCTTGGAAAAAATGGTTGCTTTGCTTTCTGAAAATATTGCTAAACAATTCTCGATGTATCCACAAAAAGGTGTGGTGCAAGAAGGCAGTGATGCCGATTTAGTTGTTTGGGATCCTAGAACAACCGGCGTGATTGCTGCGAGAACGCAGTTACAAAATGTCGACTATACGCCGTATGAAGGATTTGAAACACAAGGACAGGCTCGAATGGTTTATTTAAGAGGTCAAAAAGTTGCTGAAGCTGGGCAAGTCATCTTGGCAAATCAAGGAAAATTTGTTTTTCGTAAAGCAACTTAAAAATAGAAGGAGGAGAAGTATTTTTGGAAAAAATTAAATGGACAGCAAATGAAATGCCGAAGACGGAGGATAAGTACTTACCTCTGATGTCTAA
This sequence comes from Enterococcus sp. DIV0712, assembly GCF_050554855.1. Classification (NCBI taxonomy): domain Bacteria; kingdom Bacillati; phylum Bacillota; class Bacilli; order Lactobacillales; family Enterococcaceae; genus Enterococcus; species Enterococcus sp. DIV0712. The sequence goes on along the minus strand of NZ_CP187333.1, from coordinate 2,088,992 downwards.
AGAAAAAATTGAGAAAGCTTTGGCTTTTCACAAAAGTTTTCCACAGTATTCAGAAACACCATTAGCAGAATTGAATCATATGGCCGCTTATCTGGGGTTAAATGATTTCTTTGTTAAAGATGAATCTTATCGCTTTGGTTTAAATGCTTTTAAAGTCTTAGGTGGTTCTTTTGCCATGGCTAACTATATTGCCGAAAAATTAAAGAAAGATGTTTCGGAACTAACATATGATGAATTAACTTCTGATCAATTACGATCAGCTTTTGGACAAGCTACGTTTTTTACAGCAACTGATGGTAACCATGGACGAGGAGTCGCTTGGGCTGCGAATAAATTAGGCCAAAAATCAGTTGTACTCATGCCGAAGGGTTCAACACAGACGAGAAAAGAAAATATTGAAAAAGAAGGCGCAACCGTCACAATTGAAGAAGTTAATTACGATGAATGTGTACGAATGGCTAATAAAATGGCCGAAGAAACTGAAAACGGTGTCATGGTTCAAGACACCGCTTGGGACGGATATGAAAAAATTCCGACTTGGATTATGCAAGGATACGGAACGATGGCGTTAGAAGCCTCTCAACAATTAAGAAAATTTGGCTCTGAACGACCTAGTCATGTTTTTGTTCAAGCTGGTGTCGGCAGTTTAGCTGGTGCAGTGATTGGTTATTTTGCTAATGCTTTTCCAGAAAACCCACCGATTATGGTCGTAGTTGAGGCACAGGCGGCTGACTGTTTATATCAATCAGCAATTAAAAAAGACGGAGAAATTCGCTTTGTCGATGGTGATTTACAGACAATTATGGCTGGCTTAGCATGTGGAGAACCTAATACGATTTCTTTTAATATTCTAAAAAATCATACATCCTTCTTTGTTTCAGCACCAGATTGGGTTTCTGAAAAAGGAATGCGTATGTTGGGCGCGCCATTAAAAGGGGATCCGCAAGTTGTATCAGGCGAATCTGGGGCAGTAGCAATGGGCTTAGTAGCTACAGTGATGCAAGATCCCGACTATCAAGAATTACGTGAGGCATTGCAACTGGATGAGACGTCAAACGTTTTAATGTTTTCTACCGAAGGGGACACTGATCCAGACAATTATAAAAAAATTTTATGGAGGTAAAAGGAATGGATTTTAATGCAGTAAATGCAGCAGCAGAAGGTTACAGAGAAGATATGGTCAAATTTTTAAGAGACCTTGTCAAAATTCCAGGAGAAAGTGCAGAAGAAGGCAACAAAATTGCGCGAGCAAAAGCCGAAATGGAAAAATTAGGTTTCGATAAAATTGACATTGATCCTCAAGGGAATTTACTTGGTTATATGGGGTCTGGTGAAAAATTAATTGCTTTTGATGGGCACATGGATACTGTCGGAATTGGTGAAATGAGTAACTGGAAATTTGATCCTTACGATGGTTATGAAACAGAAACTGAGATCGGTGGTCGCGGTACATCTGACCAAGAAGGCGGGATTGTTTCGGCTATTTATGGCGCTAAAATCATGAAAGATTTAGGTCTATTATCAGAAAAATATACTGCTTTAGTAACAGTTACTGTCCAAGAAGAAGACTGTGACGGTTTATGCTGGCAGTACATTATCAAAGAAGACGGTATCCGTCCAGAATTTGTTGTTTCAACAGAGCCAACAGATGGGGGGATTTATCGTGGTCAACGAGGCCGAATGGAAATTAAAGTTGATGTCAAAGGCGTTTCGTGTCATGGCTCAGCACCAGAACGTGGAGATAATGCCATTTACAAAATGGCGGATATCTTACAAGATGTTCGTGCCTTAAACAACAATGGAGATACAGAAAGCACAGCGATTCGTGGTTTAGTTCGTATGTTAGATCCTAAGTACAATCCAGAGTGGCAAGAAGCCCGTTTCTTAGGTCGTGGTACGGTGACTGTTTCGCAAATTTTCCATTCTTCACCAAGTCGGTGTGCTGTTGCGGATGGCTGTACCGTTTCACTAGACCGTCGAATGACTGCTGGAGAAACTTGGGAAAGTTGTTTAGAAGAAATTCGCAATTTACCAGCTGTTAAAAAATATGGAGATGATGTGACGGTTTCAATGTACAACTATGATCGTCCTTCTTATACGGATTTAACTTATGAAATTGAATGTTATTTCCCAACGTGGGTCATTCCAGAAAATCATGATGTAACAAAAGCCTTGATGGAAACGCATAAAAATCTCTATGGAGAAACACGGAAAGGCTCTGTAGAAACAGTGGAAATGCGTGAAGAACGCCCATTGTTAGATAAGTGGACCTTCTCAACAAATGGCGTTTCAATTATGGGACGTAATGGCATTCCTTGTATTGGTTTCGGGCCAGGGGCCGAAGCACAAGCACATGCACCAAATGAAAAAACTTGGAAAGATGATTTGGTTCGTTGTGCAGCCGTTTATGCGGCATTACCAACGGTCTATTGTGGTTAAGTAAAGGATTATTAGACAAGAAAAAAGGAGCAGATGGAATGGAAACGTTTAAAGAATATATTGAGAAATTAGATAAATTAGAATTTGAAAAAATGTACGAAAATGACTTTTTCCTAACTTGGGAAAAAACAAGAGATGAATTAGAAGCTGTTTTCACAGTTGCCGATACATTACGCTATTTAAGAGAAAATAATATTTCAACTAAAATCTTTGATAGTGGCTTGGGGATTTCTTTATTCCGAGACAACTCTACAAGAACACGTTTTAGTTTCGCTTCAGCGTGTAATCTTTTGGGCTTAGAAGTTCAAGATTTAGACGAAGGAAAAAGTCAAATTTCTCACGGAGAAACTGTTCGTGAGACAGCAAACATGATTTCTTTTATGGCTGATATCATTGGTATTCGTGATGACATGTACATTGGTAAAGGCAATGCTTACATGCACGAAGTATCAGAATCTGTCCAAGAAGGATATAAAGATGGGGTATTGGAACAGCGCCCAACGTTAGTGAATTTACAATGTGATATTGACCATCCGACGCAAGCAATGGCGGATGCGTTGCATTTAATTCATGAATTTGGTGGCATTGAAAACCTGAAAGGGAAAAAAGTTGCCATGACTTGGGCGTATTCACCATCTTATGGAAAACCATTATCTGTTCCTCAAGGAATTGTTGGTCTAATGACCCGTTTAGGAATGGATGTCGTCTTAGCACATCCAGAAGGTTATGAAATTATGCCAGAAGTAGAAGAAGTTGCGAAGAAAAATGCGGCAGAATTTGGTGGAAACTTTACTAAAACGAATAGTATGGCAGAAGCATTCAAAGATGCGGATGTTGTTTATCCGAAAAGCTGGGCACCTTTTGCGGCAATGGAAAAGCGAACTGAATTATATGGCAATGGTGACCAAGCAGGAATTGATCAATTAGAACAAGAATTACTTTCTCAAAATAAAAAGCACAAAGATTGGGAATGTACAGAAGAATTGATGAAAACAACGAAAGACGGCAAAGCTTTGTATATGCATTGTCTACCAGCTGATATTACTGGTGTAAGTTGTGAAGAAGGTGAAGTGGAAGCTTCTGTTTTCGATCGTTATCGGGTCGAACTTTACAAAGAAGCTAGCTACAAACCGTATGTTATTGCGGCTATGATTTTCTTAAGTAAAGTAAAAAATCCGCAAAAAACCTTAACAGACTTAGCGGATAAAGCGACACCAAGAGAAGTAAAATAATGAATTTGGCATGAAGACAGATGCTTTTTCTTTACACAATGAATCATTAGAAGTTGCCTCTTCAACATGAACAAATAAGACCTTCCCAAGTCTATTCATGAATGTGTGATTGTCTCGAGTCAAGAACGCTTAGTCATGTGCGTTGACTTCATGCAACGACAACAGACAGTTAATACGAAAACTCGTTGTGAAAAAGAAAAAGCATCGTCCTTTTTATAAAACAGAAAATGAGGTGAAGCAATGGGCAAACGCGTCGTAGTAGCTTTAGGTGGCAATGCTTTAGGAAATAATTTGACGGAGCAGATGACTGCCGTAAAACAGACCTCCAAAGCGATTGCAGATTTGATTGAAGCAGGATATGAAGTTATTTTATCTCATGGCAATGGTCCTCAAGTGGGGATGATTCAATTAGCTATGGAAGAATTTTCCTTTAATAATCCACAATATCCAGTTGTTCCGTTATCCATGTGCGTAGCCATGAGTCAAAGTTACATTGGCTATGATTTAGAGAATGCGCTACAAGAAGAGTTGCGTCAGCGAAATATAAGTAAAGCCGTCACCACCATAGTCACTCAAGTGGTCGTGGATGAAAATGATCCGGCGTTCAAAAAACCAACGAAACCAATTGGCCGCTTCATGACAAAAGAAGAAGCAGAACAATTAGTCAAAGAAAAAAATATACAAGTGATGGAAGATGCTGGCCGTGGTTATCGCCAAGTCGTCGCTTCTCCTAAACCAAAAAATATTGTCGAACTTCTCACGATTCAAACATTGGTTGATGCTGGCCAAACAGTCATTGCTGGCGGCGGTGGTGGCATCCCAGTCATTCAAGAAGGGAACCGACTAAAAGGTGTAAATGCAGTCATCGACAAAGATTTTTGTAGTGAACGACTGGCTGAACAAGTAGATGCTGATCTGCTCGTGATTTTAACAGCAGTTGAAAAAGTTTGTATTAATTTTGGTAAAGAAAATCAAGAAGCCTTAGGGAATGTTTCAACAGAAAAAATGAAACAATATGCGCAAGAAGGTCAGTTTGCTCCAGGTTCAATGTTACCAAAAGTTGAAGCAGCGATTAAGTTTGCTGAATCTAAGCCAGGTCGAAAAACATTGATTACGTTATTAGAAAAAGCCAAAGAAGGATTATCTGGAAAAACAGGGACTTTAATTGAAAATAAAGAATCATAGAATGGAGGAAAACGATGACAAACAAAATGATTAATTCTGCACAGGCACCAGCTGCTGTAGGGCCTTATTCACATTCTGTCTTAGCGGGAAATACGTTGTACATTTCTGGACAACTAGGATTAGATCCGCAATCGGGCGAAATGAAGACTACAGTGGAAGAACAAGCAAAACAAGCTTTTATCAATTTAGGTTCGATTTTAAAAGAGGTCGAGATGACCTATGATAATGTTGTGAAAACAACGGTGTTTTTACAACATATGTCTGATTTTAGCAAAATTAACGAAATCTATGGGAATTACTTTTCAGAAGTTTTGCCTGCACGTTCTTGTGTAGAAGTAGCCAAGTTGCCAAAAGATGGTTTATTTGAAATTGAAGCAGTTGCTGTCAAAGGATAATTTTTAAGATGTTTCTGAGGGAAAAAGGATTGCATTCTTTATTGATTAAGGGGAACAATCCTTTTAGAATAAAAAGAAGAAGGAAACGATCCTATGAATGAAAAAAAAGAGCAAGCATTATTTGAATATGATGCGAAACTATCAATTTCTGAAGCAATTCCGATGGGATTGCAACACGTTGTCGCAGCAGTAGTAGGGATTGTCACACCGGGAATCATGATTGCCAAAGTTTGCCAATTAAGTCCTAGTGATACGACTATTTTGATTCAAACATCATTGATTTTTTCAGCAGTTGCAACGTTAATTCAACTTTTCCCTATTTTTGGAAAAGTGGGTTCACGGTTACCAGTTATGATGGGGGCAAGTTTTGCGTATGTACCGATTTTGATGGCCATCGGAGCTGATTTTGGGATTGCAGCAATTTTTGGTTCCCAATTAGTTGGCAGTATTCTTGTTATTATTGTTGGTTTGTTCATTAAAAAAATCCGTGTGTTGTTTCCGCCTTTAGTAACAGGAACGGTTATTTTAAGTATTGGACTATCCCTGTTTCCAGTTGCGATTAAGTATATGGCAGGAGGAGCTGGTAGTGCTGATTTTGGTTCAGCCCGGAATTGGTTAGTTGCATTATTAACCTTTGCGATTGTCTTTTACTTCAATTATTTTGCAAAAGGATTTTTGAAGTTATCAGCAATTTTAAACGGAATGGTTATTGGTTATTTGATTTCTTTAGCTTTAGGGATGGTTAGTTTTGAGCCAGTTCAAAATGCTAAAATCGTTCAGGTAATTACCCCGTTTCATTTTGGACTGGATTTTCAATTGGTACCAATCTTTACGCTTGTGGTGATGTTTATTGTTGATGCTGTTCAAGCCATCGGCCAATTTACAGCAACAACGGTTGGGGCAATGGATCGGGATGCAACGGATGAAGAATTATCTGGCGGAATTATGGGGAGTGGTTTCACTAACTTTATTGGCAGTTTATTTGGATCAATCCCAGTAGCAACTTTTGGACAAAATGTTGGTCTGGTTACGGTAACAAAAGTGATTAATAAGTATGTTCTGGTTTTCGCTTCAGTTATATTATTAATTGCTGGTTTTGTTCCGAAAGTAGCTGCGTTATTAACTACGATTCCTTACGCGGTAATTGGTGGTGCAACGATTTCAGTTTTTGCTTCTATTTCTATGACAGGTATTCGGATGATTGCTTCGCAGGAAATGACTCCTCGAAATACTGGGGTTGTCGGAACAGCTCTAGCATTTGGAATTGGTGTCACATTGTCTACTGGAAGCTTAGCTGGTTTTCCAACTTGGGTAACAACGATTTTCGGTAATTCGGAAGTTATCTTAACCACTTTGGTAGCAGTCCTTTTAAATGTCATTTTAAAACCAAAAAAGCGCGTAGCACTTGAGTGAAGATTGCTTTTTTTGATACGAAAGTGAGTAAGCTTTCGTATCCTTTTTCCCTTACGTTATCTATAAAAAAATGAACGAATAAAGGAGGAGAAGATGTTTACGTATTCCCTAAACTTAAAATTAAAAACAGATCGGAACTTTTTTGGTCCTGGCGTTGTCGAAGTTTTACAAAAAATTCAGCAAACTGGTTCACTAAACTTAGCGGCAAAAGAGATGAAAATGTCTTATAATAAGGCATGGCGGATTGTGCGGGTAGCTGAAGAAGAGCTATCTTTTCCATTAATTATCAAAAGCGTTGGCGGTTGTAATGGTGGCGGGTCAATTGTTACGGATCAAGGAAAAGAGTTGATTGATCAATATCTTTTATTTGAGAAAAAAGTGTATCAACAGGTAGAGGCATGCTTTGAAGAAATATTTAAAGAACAGGATGTAGTATCGGAGGAACTGAAATGAGAGAAGTATTTCAGCGTTTGAAACAGGCAATATTGGAAAAGCAAGACACGATGTTATTAACGATTGGTACAAGTTCAGGATCTACACCACGAAGTCAAGGGGCTAGAATGCTGGTTTCCGCCGAAGGTAGAATAGCCGGAACTGTTGGTGGTGGGGCGGTTGAATTTCAGGCTGAACAAGTGGCAAAAAAGCTACTTATTGAGAAAGAAAATGCACAACGTCAATTTATTTTAGCCCCGAATAATATTGCTGATTTAGGCATGGTCTGTGGCGGAAATGTCACGATTTTTTTCCATTATCTTTCATGGGAAACGCCATTTTTAAAAGAGTTGTGTGAGTCCATAGAAACGCATTTTCAAAATAATCAACAAGGTTGGTTAATGACTGAACTAGATCAAAACAATTTAGGAAAAGTATCCTTTTATAGTGAAACAGGCGAATTGATTGGTTCCACTTCTTGGGAGGGGGAATTAAGTTTGCTACCTAAAGGTATCCATTGTGAGCAAAAAGAGGACATAATTTTTTTAACAGAAGCGATCCTCCAAGTAGGGAAAGTGTACATTTTTGGAAGTGGTCATGTCGCACGCGCATTGGTACCTATTTTAAACTATTTATCGTTTTATTGCGTTGTAGTGGACGATCGTCCAGAATTTTTGACGGCACAAGCTTTTCCACAAGCTGAGGAACTACGGGTGATTCCTTTAGAAAATTTAGCTGCGTTTATTGAAATAACGGCGGACGATTATGGTATAGTAATTACCAGAGGACACAATTTTGATTTCATCGTTGCCAAACAGTTATTGGAAACACCAGCCAAATATATTGGTGTGATGGGGAGCAAACACAAAATTGCTTCACAAGTTCGACGGTTAAGAGAGGTCGGTTATACAATGACTGAAATTGAAAGAATTTTCATGCCAATTGGCTTAGATATTGCAGCCGAAACACCAGAAGAGTTAGCGATTAGCATCGCGGGAGAATTAATTCAACAGCGCTATCAATAATGAGGACCTTTAAATTAAATAAAAAACTTTTTTTGCTAAAAAATAATTTTTAGAACGAAGATTTGTGGTATAATCTAGGTGATTGAACACTAAACTATATCAGAAATCGAGGTGCAAGAAATGTATTCAATTATTGTAAATGGTCAAAGTGAAACCTGTGAAACAAACAAAAAATTAATGGACTTTTTGCGGGAGGATCTGGGCCTAACTGGAACAAAAGATGGCTGTAACCAAGGCTCTTGCGGTGCATGTACGGTGTTAGTAAATGGAAGGGCTTCCAAAGCATGTTTGTTTACTCTAGAAAAATTAGCTGGTAAAGAAGTCACGACAATCGAAGGTTTAAGCCAACGGCAAAAAGATGTCTATGCCTATGCGTTTGCAAAAACGGGTGCAGTTCAGTGCGGGTATTGCATCCCTGGGATGGTTATTTCGGCACAAGGATTATTGAACAAGAAACCCGAACCCACAAAAGAAGACATTCAGAAAGCTATACGAGGAAACATTTGTCGTTGTACAGGATATGTGAAAATAATAGAAGCCATTCAGTTAGCTGCTAAAATGTTTTGTGAAGAAACGAGCATTCCAGAAGAACATTCAAATGGTAAATTAGGGGAAGACTTCCAACGGGTCGATGCAGTGGAGAAAACCTTAGGAACAGGGATTTATGTAGATGACATTGACATAGAAGGAATGCTTCATGCATCTGCTTTGCGGAGTGCCTATCCTCGCGCAAAAGTTCTATCAATCGATAGTACCCAAGCATTGGCGCATCCTGACTGTGTGGCTGTGTTCACAGCTAAAGACATTCCAGGAAATAATAAAATTGGTCATTTAGAATTTATTTCCGATTGGGATGTAATGATTCCAGAAGGAGAAATAACACGGTATGTTGGGGATGCAGTGGCACTCGTTGTTTCAAAAAGAAAAGAAACCTTACCAGAGATAAAAAATTTAGTGGAAGTTGATTACGAAGAAATGATACCGCTTACTTCTTGTGAAGCTGCTTTAGCAGAAGGTGCACCAGCTATTCATGAAAAGGGCAATATCTTGTCTCATGAACACTTGGTACGTGGCAATGCAGAGGAAGTGTTAGCAAATTCTGCGTTTGTAGTGTCAGAACATTATTCCGTACCAATTAACGAACATGCCTTTATGGAACCCGAGTGTGCGATTGCACAGCCTGAAGGTGAGGGCATTTTACTCTTTAGTGCGGGTCAAAGTATCTATGATGAACAACGGGAAGTGGCTAGGATGTTAGGACTAGACAAGGAAAAAATTCATGTTCAATCAAAACTTGTTGGTGGTGGTTTTGGTGGAAAAGAAGACATGAGTGTTCAGCATCATGCATCCTTAGCCGCTTGGTTATTGAAGAAACCAGTAAAAGTACTGCTAAGCCGTGAAGAAAGTTTGATGGTTCATCCCAAACGCCATGGCATGGAAATGGACTTTACGACCGGCTGTGATGAAGAAGGCAATTTAACTGCAATGAAAGCAGTGATTTATGCGGATACTGGGGCCTATGCTTCTTTAGGAGGACCGGTATTGCAACGGGCTTGTACACATGCGGCAGGTCCCTACAAGTATCAAACGATTGATGTGGAAGGGTTTGCTGTATATACTAATAATCCGCCAGCAGGTGCATTTCGCGGATTTGGTGTTTGCCAAACGGCTTTTGCAATTGAAAGTAATTTAAACTTGTTAGCAGAAAAAGTCGGACTATCACCATGGGAAATACGCTTTAAAAATGCCGTCGCCCCAGGAGATACTTTACCGAATGGACAATTGGTCTCGAAAAATGCGGCGTTAAAAGAAGCCTTGTTAGCGGTTAAAGACGTCTATGAACAAGCGGAAGTTGCTGGAATTTCTAGTTTCTTTAAAAATAGTGGCGTGGGTGTGGGGCTACCTGATACAGGGCGTTGTATTATTTCTGTTGAAGAAGGAAAAATACATGTCCGCACAAGTGCTGCTTGTATCGGTCAAGGGATGGCAACCGTTACGACGCAAATTGCCTGTGAAACATTAAATTTACCACCAGAAATGATTGTTGCGGAAGCACCTGATACGAGAAGAACACCGAATTCAGGAACGACAACGGCTTCGAGGCAGTCACTCTTCACAGGAGAAGCAACTAGAAGAGCGGCAATGCAATTACGGTATGAGCTTGATATGGGACGTGCTTTAAGCGATTTGGAAGGCGAAGAATTTTATGGGGAATATTCAGCGAAAACGGATCCATTAATTAATGATAAAAAAAGTCCAGTTAGTCATGCTGGTTATGGTTATGCTGCTGAAGTAGCTATTCTAGATGACAAAGGAAAAGTAGCTAAATTTGTGGCTGCGTATGATATGGGGCAAGTGGTGAATCCACGAGCTGCTGAAGGTCAAATTGAAGGTGGGATTGCGATGGGCATGGGGTATGCTTTAACTGAAAAATTTGCCTTAGAAGAAGGCTATGTTAAAGCAAAATATGCAACGCTAGGATTAGTGAACGCCACTCAAGTACCACCAATTGAAACAATTTTGGTTCATGCTGACAATCTTCACGAAGGTTTAGCTTATGGAATTAAAGGCGTAGGTGAGTTAGCAACGATCCCTACCGCACCAGCTTTAGCAGGCGCATATTTTGCCTTGGATGGTCAGCTCCGACCAAGTCTGCCTTTAGAAAATACCCCTTATCAAAAGAAAAAAAGATAAAAGGAGACAACTCATGTCACTCGTTAGTGTCATTATTCTAGCATCGGGCAATTCACAACGGATGGGCCAAAATAAATTGTTCTTAAAATATCAAGGAAAAACATTTTTAGAGCACACGTTAACCTTAGTGAATCAATTAGACGTATTAGAACGGATTTTAGTTGTTTCGCCTGAGAATCAGCCAGCGTTTCCTTTACCTAAGAACATTCAGTTGATTCTCAATCATCAATGGCAAGAAGGGCAAAGTAGCAGTATTCGTTTAGGAACTGAACAAGCTCGGGGAGCTGGCTATTTATACTTACCTAGTGATCAACCATTGTTAACACCTAAAATGCTACAACCCGTGTTAGATAAATGTCAGAGAAATAAAATTATAGTGCCATTACAAAAAGATGGTTGTCCTAGTAGTCCAGTATTATTCGGTAATCAATTTCGACAAGAACTATTAACATTGACTGGTGAAACAGGCGGACGCATGATTTATGAACGCTTTCCAGAAGCAGTTCAGATGTTGAGAATAGCGACTCCTGGCCGTTTAAAAGATATCGACACGCCAGAAGAGTACCAAAAATTAATTCAAGAAACCAATAGTTAGAGAGGAAAAACGTATGAAGGACTTGGTTTATTTAAATTATGCAGCGACTTCCTATAAAAAATTTCCAGCAACCATTGAGGCTTTGACTGCCTATTTAGCAGAAAATCAGTTCATGAATTACGGAAGAAATGCCCCTTTGCTTAGAGAGGGGCTTCCTCTTTTAGAGACACGTCAATTGTTAGCAGACTTTTTTCAGGCACCCAGTGCGGCTCAGATTACGTTTACGAATAACGCAACAACTTCCTTAAATCTTGCATTAGCGGGGATTTTACAACCTGGCGACCATGTGATTACGACTATGTTAGAACATCATGCAGTAGCTAGACCTCTTCACTTGCTTGAGAAAGAACGAGGCATTTCAGTGACGTATGTTGCTTGTCAAAAAACTGGCCTGTTAGATGTAGAAGATATTCAGCGAGCTTGGCGAACGAATACAAAAGCCTTGGTGATGACACACGCATCCAATGTCTTAGGCACCATTTTACCCATTGAAGAATGTTTTCAATGGGCTCAACAGAAAGGCTTACTAACTGTTTTGGATGCGGCTCAAACGGCGGGATTTTTACCAATAAAAATGACCCAGATGGCCATTGATGTGTTAGCCTTTACTGGACATAAAAGCTTATATGGATTAGCAGGTATTGGTGGGTTAGCTTTTAGTGATCGAGGGGCTGAAGCGGTTAAGCCACTGATAACGGGCGGCACTGGTAGCCATTCTAATTCCTTTGATCAACCCTCTTTTTTACCAGATAAATTTGAAGCTGGTACGTTAAACAGTTTAGGTATTCTAAGCTTAAATAGTTCTGTTAAAGAGTTGAATAAAATTGGTTTAGCAGCGATTCAAAAGCACGAACGAACCTTAATGCAGAATTTTTTAAATGGTTTATCAGGGTTACCTGTCACAATTTTAGGAACCAAGGACGTGGCACAAACTGTCCCTGTTGTTTCTATCACACTGTGGAATCAGGAAGAAACAGTGGTGGCACAGCAACTAGCAGAACAATATGGCATTATGACGCGCGCAGGTTTGCATTGTGCACCATTAGCCCATGAAACAGCAGGGACTTTAGCAACTGGCACCTTACGTTTTAGCTTTGGTTGGCAGACAACGCCTGAAGAAATTACTTGGACAATTCACGCTTTACAAGAACTACTAATTTGAGAAGGAGCGGACAGCATGGATTTTTTATCACAATGTACATCAGGTGGCTGTGGGGCAAAAATTGAATCCCGTGTACTGAACCAATTGTTGCAACACTTACCCGAAACACCGGCAAATGAGCGGCTACTCGTCGGATTTGAACATGCCGACGACGCCGCTGTTTACCAAATAACGTCTGAAAAAGCTTTGATTTCAACGGTAGATTTTTTTTCACCAATGGTCAATGATCCGTTATCATTTGGAAAAATTGCGGTCGCTAATGCTTTAAGTGATGTCTATGCCATGGGAGGAACAGTCCTTTATGCGCTAAATCTTGTTTGTTTTCCACAAAAGATGTCAAAAGAATGGTTGGAACAAATGCTCTTGGGTGGCAGCTTAAAATTAAAGGAAGCGGGTGCTTTACTGGCGGGAGGCCATTCGATTTATGATCATGAACCCAAGTATGGTCTAGCGGTAACCGGAGAAGTTCATCCAGAAAATTTGTGGCATAATAATACGCCACAGGTGGGGGATGTCTTGATTTTAACTAAAGCATTAGGTGTAGGAATTATTCAAGCGGCTGTTCGGGGGCAATTGGCGAAGCAGACGGAACAAAAAATCGCACAAGATTCGATGGAACGTTTAAATAAATATGCCGCTGCGAATGCTCGATCCTACGCAGTACATGCTTGTACTGACGTGACTGGGTTTGGTCTATTAATTCATGCAAAAGAAATGGCTGATAATCAGGTAACATTACTGATTGATACAGAAGCATTACCAACCATTACAGGAGCGTTGGCCTACGCCGCAGAATGTTTAGTCACTGCAGCTGGGCAAAGAAACCGCCAAACAATCGGAACGACAATCGATTATTCAAAAATTTCTATGGAAATGCAAGAACTTTTGTTTGATCCACAAACTTCTGGCGGACTGTTAATTAGTGTCGCTGCTGACGAAGCGGCAGCCTGTTTAGCAGCTATTCAAAAAGAGGACCCTGTTGCCAAAATTATTGGCGAGGTTCTGCCAAAAGAACAACAAGCAGTAGTACTTTTATAGAGAGAAGGGCCAAATATGAAATTAGTAGATGCATTGGGGAAACCTTGCCCAATACCTGTGATTGAAACGAAAAAAGCTTTGGCGGAGTTAGGTTTAGCTGGAGGCACTATCGAGGTATTAGTCGATAACGAAGTAGCTGTTGAAAATTTAAAAAAATTAGCTACTAAAAAACAGGCCACTTTGACTGCGAAGCAGATAGAAGCCACGGTTTTCTCTGTCAAAATTACGGTACCAGAAGAAGCGACTCAACAAACAAGTCAGTCAGCAACAGATTTAGTAATTACGATTGGCTCCGATCAATTAGGTACTGGAGACGAGCAGCTAGGACGACTATTAATGAAAAGTTATCTTCAATCATTATCAGAAGCAGAAACTGTTCCTACACAGCTATTATTCTTTAATCGAGGGGCGTTTTTAACGAATCAAGCAGCGAATACCTTAGCTGATTTGCAACAATTAGCGGAGAAGGGAACCACGATTCAAACGTGTGGGGCCTGTTTAGATTTTTATCATTTAACAGACACCTTAGCTATCGGCTCTATTACTAATATGTACGAAATTGTTGAAACAATGAATCAAGCGGCTAAAGTAATTACGCTTTAACAAAAAAAGAAGGTGAAAAGATGGAGTATTTGCTAACCTTTCCGAATACACATTATGCTGTTCTGGCAGAACAAGTACTGTTGGCAAGAAAGGTGGCTGTTCGCGTCTTTACTTTGCCACCATCATTGACGGATGGCTGTGGGATCGGTTTACTCATTAATGAAGCGGAAATAACTCACAGTGTATGTTTTTTAGAAGAAGCAAAAGTACGCGTAGCCTCTATTTTTTCTGTGAAAAATGACCTTGGGGAAAGGAGGTACCAACTGTGGAGTCCTTAAAAAAGTGTTTTGATTTACAAGGAAAGGAGATTGTGTCAATTGTTGGTAGTGGTGGGAAAACAAGCTTAATGTGGGCGCTAGCAAAAACATATCGAAAAGAAGCTGTTCTGGTTAGTACAACCACAAAAATTGGGTTTCCCCAACGTCAATTGTATGATTATTTTTATACAAACCATTTTGAAAAAATAACGCCGAATATTTGCGGAATCACTTTAGCAGGAACCGCTATCAACAACCAAACAAAACTAACGATGCCTGCAATGACCTCGTTTCAAACATTGTTTCAGCACTTCACGAAAGTTTTTTTAGAAGCGGATGGGTCCAAACAACGACCTTTGAAAGGCTGGTCCTCTTATGAACCCGTGATATTAAAAGAAACAACCACCACAATTGGTGTGCTTCCGATTTCTGTGATTGGTCAAAAGATAGATGAAACAACCATTCATCGGTTGCCGCTTTTTTTGGAATTAACCGATGCGCAACTACAAGAACCAATCACAGAAACATTGTTAGCTCAACTGATTGATCATCCAAAAGGATTGTTTAAAGAGAGCCAAGGCCAACGAATTTTATGTTTAAATCAAACCCATACGCGAAGAGAGTTCGTTCAAGCGATGAATGTCTGTCTTCAATTACCCAAAAGCTGTTTTGAAAAATTAGACAAGATTATTGCTTGCAATATGGAATTAGAGAAAGGACTTATTTTATGGGAGAAATCAGTCAAAACATCCAAGAAAAATTAGTGATTGTTCGCGGAGGGGGCGATCTAGCGACAGGTGTTATCCAAAAATTATGGCACGTTGGCTTTAAAATACTAGTATTAGAAACAGAATGTCCTCTGGCCATTCGGCGGACTGTTTCAGTTTGTGATGCTATTTTTCAGAAAGAACAAAGAGTGGAAGATTTGGTTGCTGTTCGAATTACTTCATTAAAGGATTGCGCGAAATGTTGGCAGCAAAATAAGCTGCCTGTTTTTGTCGATCAAACAGCAAGTGCTATTCAACAATTGAAACCACTGATTGTTATCGATGCGATTTTGGCTAAGAAAAATTTAGGTACGCATCGAGGAATGGCACCGATTACGATTGCTTTAGGACCAGGCTTTTCAGCACCGCAAGATGTCGATGTTGTGATTGAGACAATGCGTGGCCATAGGTTGGGACGTTTATACTTTGAAGGAACAGCTTTACCTAATACAGGTATTCCAGGTGAAATTGGCGGAAAAAGTGCGGAACGAGTTGTCCATGCCCCTGCTTCAGGACAAGTTACCCACCTTAAAAACATAGGGGATCTCGTGTTGAAAGGGGAAGCATTATTTTTAATCGATCAGGTTCCAGTTTATTCGCCTCTGACAGGGACTTTGAGAGGATTGATTTCAGAAAAGGTAACATGTTATCAAGGTTTGAAGTGTGCAGATGTAGATCCTCGACCAGTTGAGAAAGTCGATTGCTTGACGATCTCCGACAAAGCTCGTGCATTAGGGGGAGCGGTTTTAGAAGCAATTTTTATGATTGGAAGAAGGAAAAACGTTTTATAAAAAAGAACCTAAATAATATTTTTTTTACCTTAAAAATATTGTTAAAAAGGTTTGGAATGTGGTATAGTAAAGACGTAGTAAAAAATACTCTATCTCGAAAGGGGAAGAGTACATACTTAGTTAGATTAGTTTGTGAATAAAATCATTTGTAAAAGTTATTTTTTTAAGGATTAATGTAAGGGGTTACAATTGCATTTGAATGCATTGAAATATTTAGGAAAAAGAAAGGAAATGAATGAAGATGGCACTAGTAAAAATTGTTTATGCAAGTATGACTGGAAACACAGAAGAAATTTCCGAGATTTTGGAAGAACAGTTTCAAGAAGCTGGAGTTGAAGTAGAACGTGAAGAATGTTCAGAAGTTGATGTAGACTTCTTTGATGATGCAGATGCTTGTATTATCGCAACGTATACTTATGGTGATGGGGAACTGCCTTTTGAATTTGAAGATTTCTTTGATGAATTAACTGAGAAGAATTTAGCAGGTAAGCCATTTGGTGTTGTTGGCTCCGGTGATCGAGAATATGGTGAATTTTTCTGTAAATCAGCGCATGATTTTGTAGGAGCTTTTGAAAAAGCTGGTGCTAAAAAAGTAGCTGAAACAGTTGAAATTGAAAACAATGCAGAAGAAGAAGACATCGAAATGCTAAAAACATTTGTTAAAAGTGTCGCCACAACTTTATCTGATAGCGTTGCCTAAGGGTTTAAGAAAGTAGGAGTCAGAATGAAAAGGAACGATGAAGGTAGGTATTTCAATGTTTAATATTCTTCAATCGACTCAATTATCTAGTAATACATTTGATTTTTGGCTGGAAGCGCCAAGAATAGCGACACATGCTCAGGCTGGACAGTTTGTTATTTTAAGAATTGACGAAAAGGGAGAACGGATCCCCTTAACGATTGCGGAGACAAATCCACAAGCAGGCAGTATTCGAATTATTTTCCAAGTAATCGGTAAGACAACAGCTGCACTTTCCCAACTTAAAACTTCAGACTCTTTGTTGGATATCACTGGACCTTTAGGTATGCCCACAGAAGTGAAGCAATATGGAACGGTGATGGTTGTCGGTGGCGGGGTTGGTATCGCGGCTATTTATCCAATTATCAAGGCTTTAAAAGAAGCCGGCAACCGAGTGATTACGATTTTGGGAGCACGAACAGCTGAGTTAGTTCTGTTACAAGAAGAATGCCGTCGTTATTCAGATGAGCTAATCATTACAACGGATGATGGTTCATTAGGTAAAAAGGGCTTAGTAACAGAAGCGATGGAAGAAGTTATTGCACGTGAATCTGTAGCGTGCAGTTGGGCGATTGGGCCCAGCATCATGATGAAATTTTGTACCTTGACAGCTGAAAAACATCAATTACCAATTTATGTTTCCTTGAATCCTATTATGATTGACGGAACAGGCATGTGTGGCGGTTGTCGGGTCACTGTTGATGGCACCATGAAATTTGCCTGTGTTGATGGACCTGAGTTTAAAGGCAATGAAGTAAATTGGGATGAATTCATTAATCGAATGAAGCAATATCAGGAAGAAGAAGCAGTTTGCTTTACAGATCGTTTGAAAGAGCAGGTGGAGAAAAATGGCTAGAAAAAGTCGTATAAAAACACCGATTGCGGAACAAGCACCTACTATCAGAAAGAATAATTTTGAAGAGGTTTGCTTAGGCTATACATTAGCAGAAGGGCAAGAAGAAGCGATTCGCTGTTTACAATGTAAAAATGCACCTTGTATTGCTAAATGCCCCGTGATGATTGATATTCCTGGATTTATTTTAGCTATTCGTGAAAGAAACATGGAACAAGCAGCCAATATTTTAAGTAAATATACGAATTTACCTGCTATTTGTGGACGCGTTTGTCCGCAAGAGAAACAATGTGAACAAGTTTGTAAATTAGGGAAAGCCAAAAACTTTGAACCAGTGGCAATTGGCAAATTAGAACGTTTAGTTGCCGATTGGGCATTAGAAAATCACAAGTTTCCTAAGAAAACAGCGGAACCAACAAAAGGGAAAATCGCAGTGGTCGGTTCTGGTCCTTCTGGGTTAACAGTTGCGGGGGATTTGGCAAAGCTAGGCTACGAAGTAATTATTTTTGAAGCGCTTCATGAAGCTGGCGGCGTATTAACCTATGGCATACCTGAATTTCGATTACCGAAAAAAATTGTTAAACAAGAAATTGCGAGTATTGAAGCCTTAGGTGTAACAATAGAAACCAATGTGGTAGTAGGTAAAACGATTACGATGGAAGAAATAATGTCAGAGTTTGATGCCTGTTATCTATCGGTTGGTGCAGGGGCACCAAATTTTATGGGAATCCCAGGAACTAGTTTAAATGGGGTTTATTCTTCTAGTGAATTTTTAACACGAATCAATTTAATGCATAGCTATGAGTTTCCAGAATATGATACACCGATTAAACGTGCTAAAAATGTTGTTGTGATTGGCGGCGGGAATGTTGCAATGGATGCCGCTCGTTCAGCCAAACGATTAGGCGCTGAAAATGTGAACATTGTGTATCGTCGTTCGTTAGAAGAATTACCAGCAAGAATTGAAGAATACCACCATTCCCTTGAAGAAGGAATTAACTATTATTGGTTAACGAATCCAATTGCTTATTTAGATGACCAACAAGGAAATCTAGCCGGTGTTGAATGTGTCAAAATGGTTTTAGGTGAACCAGATGCGTCTGGAAGACGACGGCCAGAACCAATTCCAAACAGCACGTTTACCATTCCTGCTGATGCAGTAATCGAGGCAATTGGCCAAGGGGCAAATCGAGTCTTGTTATCAACATATCCAGAAATAGAACTAAACCAATGGGGTTACATTCAAGCTGATCCTAAAACAGGAGCAACCTCAATACCTGGCGTTTTTGCTGGGGGCGATATAGTCACAGGTGCTGCCACCGTTATTTTAGCGATGGGCGCTGGGAAAATCGCAGCTAATGCAATTGATCAATATGTCAAAACACAAAAAACAACAGTCACAAGCAATGTTTAGGAAAGATAAAAGGTGAAAAAATGAAAAAAACAATGGATGGAAACACCGCAGCGGCTTATATTTCATATGCGTTTACAGAAGTTGCCGCTATTTATCCTATCACACCAAGTTCAACAATGGCTGAGTTGGTAGATGAATGGGCGGAAAGTGGTTTAAAAAATATTTATGGTCAAAAAGTTCAAGTTATTGAAATGCAATCAGAAGCTGGGGCAGCGGGAGTAGTTCATGGTTCGTTAAAAACAGGTGCGTTAACCACTACTTATACTGCTTCACAAGGTTTACTGTTGATGATTCCCAATATGTATAAAATCGCAGGAGAATTGCTGCCTTCTGTGTTCCACGTGGCGGCTCGGGCAGTAACGACAAGTGCGTTGAGTATTTTTGGTGACCATGGCGATGTGATGGCTACCCGCCAAACAGGTTTTTGTATGTTAGCAGAATCGAGTGTTCAAGAAGTGATGGATTTGTCGGCAGTTGCTCATTTAGCTAGCTTAGAAGGTAGTTTACCTTTTGTAAACTTTTTTGATGGTTTTAGAACGAGCCATGAACTACAAAAAATCGAAGTGATTGATTATGATGACCTGAAAGAAATGGTGAATCAGGAAGCTGTAACTCGTTTTAGAATGGGAGGCATGAATCCTAATCATCCCACTGTTTCAGGGACCGCTCAAAATCCTGACATTCATTTTCAACAAAGAGAAACAGTCAATAAAAATTACGAAGAAATGCCAAAAATTGTTCAAAAATACATGAAAAAAATTAACAATCTTCGTGGAACAACGTATGATTTAACCGATTATTACGGGGTTGAAGATGCAACAGAAGTCATTATTTCAATGGGGTCGGCTTCGCCAGTAATCAAACAAACAGTCGACTATCTCAATCAACAAGGACGCAAAGTTGGTTTTATCAATATTCATTTATATCGTCCATTTCCTACCGAAAACCTTCTTGAAAAATTACCAGCTACAGTAGAAAAGGTTGCGGTTTTAGATCGAACAAAAGAATCAGGAGCCGAAGGGGAACCGTTATTGCTAGATGTTCAAAGCGCTCTCTATCAACATGAAAATCGTCCAATTGTGATTGGTGGACGTTATGGGTTAGGTTCTAAAGACGTAGCGCCTAATCAAATTAAAGCGATCTATGACCATTTGTTATTGCCATTTAAAGAATTAAAACAACGCTTTACGGTAGGGATCGTTGATGATGTAACCTATCAATCATTGCCAGAAGAACCTACTTTAGATTTAACGCCAGATACTACCTTCCAAGCAAAATTTTGGGGCTTTGGTTCTGACGGAACTGTGGGAGCAAACAAGCAAGCGATTAAAATTATCGGAGATCATACCGACCTTTATGCACAAGCTTACTTTAGTTATGATTCTAAAAAATCAGGCGGTTTAACCGTTTCGCATCTGCGTTTTGGTAAAGAGCCAATTACTTCCACGTATTTAATTGAACAAGCAGATTTCATCGCTTGTCATAATGCTTCCTATTTGCATAAATACGACCTGTTAAAAGGTTTAAAAGATGGCGGAACGTTTTTACTGAATACTATTTGGGATCAAGAAAAGGTTCATCGTTTATTACCGGCTAAGTTAAAAAAATATATTGGGGAGCACCAAATCAAATTTTATATTATCAATGCGGTTGAGTTAGCTCGCAAAGTAGGCTTAGGCCGTCGGATCAATACAGTGATGTCTACTGCCTTTTTTGAAGTAACAGATATTTTAACGAAAGAGCAATATTTACCGTTATTTAAAGAAGAAGTGAAAAAGACTTATGGAAAAAAATCAATGGAAATTGTTGAAAAAAATTACCAAGCGATTGATGCTACCTTTGAATCGCTGCAAGAAATCGTAGTTCCAGAAGATTGGGCAACCATTGTTTTAGAACCAGAAAATCAAGAGTCGGAAGCTCCAGCTTTTGTGACAAATATTTTAGAACCGATCAATCGTCAAGAAGGGGATCAGCTGACCGTTTCAGATTTGATTGAAAACGGAATGAAGGGCGGTGCCATTCCTATGGGCACTGCGGCTTATGAAAAACGTGGCATTGCGTTAGAAGTGCCTGAGTGGCAAATGGATAAGTGTACGATGTGTAATGAATGTGCCTTTGTTTGTCCACATGCGGCTATTCGACCGTTTTTAGCGGATGAAGAAGAACTGAAAGAAGCACCTGCAGGTTTTGCCATGCGCGAAATGCGTGGCACAGATGGGTTGATGTATCGTATCCAAGTTTCTTTAGAAGACTGTACAGGTTGTGGTCTTTGTGTTCAGGCATGTCCCGTGAAAGACAAGGCGATTTTAATGAAACCTTATGAAACTCAGAAAGAGCAAGCGATGAATTGGGCCTTTGCGATGACTCTTAAACAAAAAGCCAACCCAGTCAAAAAACTTTCTGTTAAAGGTTCCCAATTTAACCAGCCATTGATGGAATTTTCAGGTGCTTGTGAAGGCTGTGGCGAAACACCTTATATTAAGTTGTTGACGCAACTATTTGGTGATCGAATGATGATTGCTAACGCAACAGGCTGTTCATCAATTTGGGGTGGTTCGTCACCAGTGACACCTTATACAACGAACGAATGTGGCCAAGGACCAGCTTGGAGTAATTCGCTGTTTGAAGATAATGCGGAATATGGTTATGGTATGTATATTGCCAATCGAACGAAACGTCAACATTTAGCTAGTCTGGTTGAAGAAAGTCTTGCTAAAAACGTCGGATCAGATTCACTTCAAGCCTTGTTAAATGATTGGTTGGAACACATGGCTGAAGGGGAAGGAACACAACAGCGAGCAACCAAACTAGCGGCGGCATTAAGTGAAGAAGCCGATGAAGATCCACTTTTAACAAAAATTTACGAACAAAAAGATTTATTAGTGAAAACGAGTCAATGGATTGTCGGCGGCGATGGTTGGGCCTATGATATCGGGTTTAGCGGCATTGATCATGTTCTTGCTAGTGGGGAAGATGTTAATATTTTTGTTATGGATAACGAAGTGTATGCCAATACAGGCGGACAAACATCTAAAGCTACACCAGCTTCAGCCATTGCCAAATTCTCAGCGGGTGGGAAACATACCTCTAAAAAAGATTTAGGGATGATGGCAATCACTTATGGGAATGTCTACGTTGCACAAGTAGCTTTAGGCGCAAACTCAATGCAAACGATTAAAGCAATTGACGAAGCGGAGCGGTACCCAGGCCCATCAATTATCATCGGTTATACTCCATGTATTAATCACGGGGTCAAAGGTGGAATGGTTCGGACGTTAGATCAAGCCAAAGAAGCCGTTGAATCTGGCTATTGGCCACTTTATCGCTATAATCCAGAGTTAGTTAAGAAAGGCAAAGATCCGATGGTCATTGACTACAAGAAAACAGATTTTGACAAAATGCGTGATTTCCTTGAAAAACAAACACGTTACTCTGCGTTGCATACAATTAAACAGAATCAAGAAGTAGTCGAACATTTACTTGATAAAACTAAAGAAGATGCAATTGAACGCTCTGAAAGTTATAACAAACTAGTCACACACATGAAAAAATAAAAAAACAAAGCCTCTTACTTGAGAGGCTTTGTTTTTTTATCCAATAATAATTTTTTCTGAAGGGTATTCGTAGCCTAAGTCACGTGTTTCTTTTGGTACAAAAATCATTAAGGTATAAAGCATACCAATACGTCCAATAAACATTAATAAGGCAATCATTAATTTACCTACTGTTGTTAAATCGTCTGTAATGCCCAAAGAAAGACCGGTTGTCCCAAAGGCAGAAGCGACTTCCACAATGATTGAAATCAAGGGCAGATTTTCAGTGGCTGACAAAAAGACGACAGCGAAAAAGCACATAATCAAAGATAACATGAAGACGACAATCGATTTTTTGACATCATCGTCATCTATTTTACGGCTAAAGACGCTAATATCATCTTCACTTTTTAAAAAGGCTAACAAATACAAGCCAATAATCGCAACAGTCGTTGTTCGAACACCACCACCAACAGAGCTAGGACTACAACCAATAAACATTAACACAGAAAAAATAATCAACGTTGTAATTTGGAAGTCCCCTAAATCATTAATTTGGAGGCCAGCGTTTCGTGTAGTCATCGAATAAAACATCGAACTTACCCAACGGCCACTTTCATTCATTGTCAAAAATAGGTGATCTTTTTCTAATAAGTAAATCAAAATAGTCCCACCAATAAACAGAACAATAAACGCTAGCAAAGCAATTTTACTAAACAATGAGAAGCGGAAAGGCAAGCCTCGTTTCTTCTTGCGAAAGTTCTTTTTCTTAAAATGTAACCACTCATGAATTTCCAGTAAAACGGGAAATCCAATTCCGCCGATAAAAATTAAGAACATAATTGCCAGTAAAAAGAGATAATCATGAGCAAAAGGGATAATTGAATCACCTGAAATATCAAAGCCTGAATTAGTCACTGCAGAAATAGCTTGATAAAATCCATAAAATATCGCATCTCGCCAGTTCGTATAATAACCACTTATATAAAAATAAAGCGAAAAGAGCGAGCCGAAGATTACTTGGAACCAAATTAAAATCAAAAAAGTGGTGCGGATCAGTCGAACAATTCCGCTCAGTCGCGGCTGATTCATGTCAGTCATAATTAACTGACGTTGCTTTAATGTGATTCGCCGTTTTGATAAAATAAAAAAGACCGTTGAAATCATCATAATCCCTAAGCCACCAACTTGGAAAAGAACCTCCAATAAGACGATCCCACGATCATTAAAAACCGAATTAATATCGACTGTGGTGAGTCCAGTAACACTGACTGTACTGATTGCTAAGAAAAATAAATCAATAAAAGGAACATGCGAGTCAGGTTCTCTGAAAATAGGGAGGCAAAACAATAAATAAGAAATAACCGTCATTAATATGTAATAAGCGACGATGATTTGAATAGATGAAAAATTTTTGCGAATAAATCGATCGCTTTTTCGCTGTGCCAGCCACAGCAAACGTGTATGGTTCACTAGATAACCTCCCAATTCTAATTAAACTAAGTATACCAAAACTTTTCGCCTCAAACGAATAATTCTGCCAGAAAATCCTTGAAATGACAAATAAAAATAAGAAATTCGTTAGAAATAATTGGAAAACATCCACAAACAAGCGAGAACATGATATTTTATGAAAGAATAGAAAAAATAGGTTGTTCCCCAAACAACTTATTGCTAATTGGTCAGTTTGTCTAACGATACAACTTTAAAAAGTAGTGGTAGCTTTTTTATTTCGGTTGATATGTGAATGTGTTCACTTTATGTAACAAACTGTTATTTTTATTCAAATGAAAAATAAGAAATTGTGTTGGTAGAAATCAATAGTTTATAAGGTGGGAAAACAATGAAAAAAGTGTTAATGGGAGTTCTTTCCCTAGGGTTATTATTAGGTGCAGCAACAGGTTGTACAAGCGATCAAGAAAAAGCCGCTGGTAAAACAAAAGCGTCTTCTGAAAAAACAGAAGCAACATCTGGTGCCTCTGCTAATGGTTATACAGATCCAAGTGAATTAAAAGACAGTTATGATGTTGTTATTGTTGGTTCAGGTGGTGCGGGGATGACCGCTGCATTACAAGCCAAAGAAGCTGGCATGAATCCAGTTATTTTAGAAAAAATGCCTGTTGCAGGTGGGAATACAATTAAATCGTCTTCAGGAATGAATGCTTCACAAACAAAATTCCAAGAAAAAGAAGGCATTAAAGATAGCAACGATAAATTCTTTGAAGAAACACTAAAAGGCGGTAAAGGAACCAACGATCAAGAATTACTACGTTATTTTGTTGATCATTCAGCTGAAGCAATTGATTGGTTAGATACAAAAGGAATTACATTGAGCAATTTAACGATTACAGGTGGAATGAGCGAAAAACGCACACACCGTCCTGCTGACGGATCAGCAATTGGGGGCTATCTAGTTGACGGTTTAGTACGTAACGTTCGCGAAGAAAAAATTCCATTGTTTGTTGATGCTGACGTCACAGACTTAGTTGAAGAAAACGGTCAAATCGATGGCGTAAAAGTGAAAATGAAAGATGATAAAGAAAAAACAGTTAAAGCAAAAGCAGTCGTTGTCACAACAGGTGGTTTCGGTGCCAACGAAAAATTAATTACTCAATACAAACCAGAATTGAAAAACTATGTTACAACGAACCAAGAAGGAACAACAGGTGACGGTATCCAAATGATTCAAAAAGTTGGCGGTGCGTTAGTGGATATGAAAGAAATTCAAATTCACCCAACTGTTCAACAAAGCGATGCTTTCTTAATTGGTGAAGCAGTTCGTGGAGAAGGCGCAATCTTGGCTTCTCAAAAAGGAGAACGTTTTGTTAATGAGTTAGATACACGCGACAAAGTTTCCGCAGCAATCAATGCCTTACCAGAAAAATCAGCTTATTTAGTCTTTGACCAAGGCGTACGCGACCGTGCAAAAGCCATTGATTTCTATGATCAAAAAGGCTTCGTGGAAAAAGGTGAAACGATTGAAGAATTAGCTGAAAAAATTGGCATGCCTGCCGATACATTGAAAGCAACGATTGATACTTGGAACCAAGATGTTAATGCCAAAGATGACAAACAATTTGGCCGGACAACTGGAATGGAAGCTGACTTAAGCACAGCGCCTTACTACGCAATTAAAATTGCACCAGGGATTCACCACACAATGGGTGGCGTGAAAATCAACACGAAAACAGAAGTTTTACGTGAAGATGGCACACCAATTAAAGGTCTATATGCTGCTGGTGAATTAACAGGTGGCTTACATGGTCAAAACCGTATCGGAGGCAATGCCATCGCCGATATTATCATTTATGGTCGTCAAGCAGGTACGCAATCAGCAGAATTTGCCTCTGCTCAAAAATAACTAGCATTAAAAAGTCTGAAATTGTAGTCAAATAACTACAATTTCGGGCTTTTTTATTGCATACTAGCAGGATCATTAGTTGGAGTATAAATAGCCCTACTAAAATGACTTTGGCGTAGATTCTGTTTTTTTCAGAAAAATGCACGACCATTTTAGCTAAAAATACTGCTTTTTTGCTGAAAATATAGTAAAATACGTAAGGAACTAACGGAAAGGTGTAGTGAACATGGCTCAATTATTTTTCAAGTATGGCGCAATGAATAGTGGTAAAACCATTGAAATCTTAAAAGTAGCACACAATTACGAAGAACAAGACAAACCAGTTGTTTTGATGACCAGTGGACTAGATACACGTGATGGTGTCGGGAAAGTATCCAGTCGCATCGGATTACGCAGAGATGCTATTCCAATTTTTGAAGAAACCAATGTCTTTGACTTGATTAATGATTTGTCTTACAAACCTTTTTGCGTATTAGTCGATGAATGTCAATTTTTAAACAAGCATCATGTTATTGAATTTGCACGAATTGTTGACGAATTAGATATTCCAGTAATGGCATTTGGGCTAAAGAATGATTTTAGAAATGAATTATTTGAAGGCTCAAAGTATTTACTTTTATATGCAGACAAATTAGAAGAATTAAAAACGATTTGCTGGTTCTGTCATAAAAAAGCAACTATGAACTTGCACTATATTGATGGCAAACCCGTTTATGAAGGGGATCAAGTCCAAATTGGTGGGAATGAAGCCTACTATCCTGTTTGTCGCAAACATTATTTTCATCCAAAAACAGTGAATGAAGAACAGTAAGGAGAGACACTATGTACGATCAATTACAATCTATTGAAGATCGCTATGAGGAATTGGGCGAATTATTAAGTGACCCAGCAGTCATTAGTGATACAAAACGTTTCATGGAATTATCGAAGGAAGAAGCTAATACACGTGAGACGGTTGAGGTTTATCGCCGATATAAACAAGTTGTTGAAGGGATTAGCGATGCCGAAGAACTTTTAAGTGAAAACTTAGATGCGGAAATGGCCGAAATGGCGAAAGAAGAACTTTCTGATTTGAAAAAAGAAAAAGAAGTGTTAGAAGACCGCATTAAAATTTTATTATTACCAAAAGACCCAAATGATGATAAAAATATCATCATGGAAATCCGTGGTGCAGCCGGTGGCGATGAAGCCGCACTTTTTGCTGGCGACTTATTTAATATGTACCAAAAATATGCAGAAGCACAAGGGTGGAAAGCGGAAGTTTTAGAAGCGAACGTCACTGGAATCGGTGGATATAAAGAAGTAATTATGATGATTTCAGGAGATAACGTCTTTTCAAAATTAAAATATGAAAGTGGCGCTCACCGCGTGCAACGAGTTCCTTCAACAGAATCACAAGGACGGATTCATACATCGACAGCAACCGTTGTAGTTATGCCGGAAGCGGAAGAAGTCGAAATCGAATTAGCTGATAAAGATATCCGTGTCGATATTTATCATGCAAGTGGCGCTGGTGGACAGCACGTCAATAAAACCGCTTCGGCTGTTCGATTAACCCATTTACCAACAGGAATCGTAGTCGCAATGCAAGATGAACGTTCACAGCTAAAAAACCGTGAAAAAGCAATGAAAGTTTTGCGTGCTCGTGTGTATGACCAAATTCAACAAGAAGCACAAAGTGAATATGATGCTAACCGTAAATCGGCGGTGGGGACCGGAGATCGTTCAGAACGAATCAGAACGTATAACTTCCCGCAAAATCGAGTAACGGATCATCGTATCGGTTTAACCATCCAAAAACTAGACCAGATTCTTGCTGGCAAATTAGATGAAATCATTGATGCATTAGTCTTATATGATCAAACATCGAAATTAGAAGAGATGCAAAATGGCTAAACGTTACTTTGAAGTCCTTAACTGGGCTTCTTCTTTTTTAGAGGCGCAAGGCAAAGAAGGCTACGCTATTCACTATGTTTTTTTAGAACGTAAAGGTTGGGATAAAACGCAGTGGCTCCTGCATATGCAAGAAGAAATGCCCCAAGAAGAAGAGGAACAATTAAAAACGGATTTAGCCCAATTATTGACAGATTACCCAGCACAATATTTACTAGGACAAGCTGAATTTTATGGACATTCCTTTATTGTTAATGAACATACTTTGATTCCTAGGCCAGAAACAGAAGAATTAGTCGAGCGTTGCTTAAAAGCCAATCCAGATACTCCTTTGACGGTCGTGGATGTCGGAACAGGGACAGGTGCCATTGCGATTAGCTTGAAACTGGCACGGCCCAACTGGCGAGTTATTGCCATTGATCTTTCAGAGAAAGCGTTGACTGTCGCTAAACAAAACGCGCAAGCATTAGGTGCTGGCATCGAATTTTATCATGGGAATGGCTTACAGCCAGTTGCTTCTGAAAAAATTGATCTGCTTATTTCTAATCCGCCCTATATTAGTGAACAAGAATGGTATTTAATGGATGCAAGTGTCCGAACGTATGAACCTAAAACCGCTTTATTCGCTGAAAATAACGGTTTGGCTTTATACCAACAATTAATTCATGAAAGTCAAACGATGCTTAAAGCAGACGGTAAAATTTATTTTGAAATAGGGTTTCAACAAGGCGCGGCCCTCCAAAAATTATTGAGCGCCGCCTATCCACAAAAAACAATTAAAATTGAAAAAGATTTATCTGGCAACGATCGCCTCGCGATAGCCGAGTAACTAAGGTTCTTCGTCGCCACTTTTCTAGAAGGAGCGATTTGCAATGGAAACAAAAAAATTAACCAAACAAGAAATAGCCCAAGCAGCAGCAGCCATTCAAGCAGGCGAGCTAGTGGCTTTTCCAACAGAAACTGTTTATGGCTTAGGTGCCGATGCCTTAAATGAAGCGGCAGTAAAAAAAGTTTACCAAGTAAAAGGCCGACCCAGTGATAATCCATTGATTGTTCATGTGAACAACGTTGAGATGGTCAAAAAATACGTAGCGACCTTACCAGAAGTCGCTACAAAATTGGTGTCTGCCTTTTGGCCGGGACCATTAACTTTAATTTTTAATGTGCCTAGGGATACATTTTCTAAAACAGTAACAGGTGGTTTAGAGACAGTCGCTTTTCGTATGCCAGATAACCAAGCGACCTTAGCTTTGATTGAACAAGCCAATGTTCCGTTGGTCGGACCAAGTGCGAACACTTCTGGCAAGCCTAGTCCAACATCTGCAGAGCATGTTTATCATGATTTGCAGGGGAAAATTGCTGCCATATTAGATGATGGCCCAACGCAGATTGGGGTGGAGTCAACGGTCTTAGATTTAACGGCGGAAGATGGTGTGCCAGTTATTTTACGACCAGGAGCAATTACCAAAGAGCAGTTGGAAAGCATTATTCCCCAAGTGAAAATCGATACACATTTGATTAGTGAAACTGCAGCACCCAAAGCGCCAGGGATGAAATACAAACACTATTCTCCTGATGCGGAAGTTTGGATTATAAGCGGTCAAACAGCAGAATGGCAAGTGGCGATTCAGCAAGCAAAAGAACAACAGGAAAAAATCGGCTTATTTTTAAGTGATGAACAGGCAGCACAACTAGATACAGAAAATGCGTTTGTTTATTCTTATGGTGCAGAAACGGTTGAAAATGCCACAAAAGAACTATTTGCAGGGTTAAGAGCGTTAGATGAGCAAGGAGCTACCACGATTTTTGCGCAAGGATTTGCAGAAACTGGTTTAGGCACTGCTTACATGAATCGCTTGAAAAAATCAGCCAATCAAAAATTTTTTGAAAAATAAGAGGTATTTGTAACGAAGCTGACACAGAAGTATGATACAATCAGACAAAAGAAAACAAAATGGAGTGTTGTTTGAATGGATTACAAAACGTATGACCCAGATTTATGGAATGCAATTGCAAGAGAAGAAGAGCGCCAAGAAAATAACTTGGAACTAATCGCATCTGAGAATGTCGTGTCAAAAGCAGTAATGGCTGCCCAAGGAAGTATTTTAACGAATAAATACGCAGAAGGTTACCCTGGCAAACGGTACTATGGTGGTTGTGAATTTATCGATATCGTAGAAAATTTAGCTATCGATCGTGCCAAAGAATTATTTGGTGCAAAATTCGCGAATGTACAAGCCCATTCAGGTTCTCAAGCCAATACAGCGGCATACCTTTCATTGGTTGAACCAGGTGATACCATTTTGGGGATGGATTTATCAGCTGGTGGTCACTTAACACATGGTTCGCCCGTTAACTTTAGTGGAAAAACCTATAATTTTGTCAGTTATGGAGTGGATCCTTCAACAGAAGTAATCGATTACGATGTCGTGCGAATTTTAGCAAGAGAACATCGTCCAAAATTAATTGTTGCTGGCGCAAGTGCGTATTCACGAACGATTGATTTCAAACGTTTCCGTGAAATCGCTGATGAAGTAGATGCCAAGTTAATGGTTGATATGGCGCATATTGCAGGCTTGGTAGCTTCAGGGTTGCACCCAAATCCAGTTCCGTATGCTGATATCGTAACAAGTACGACCCATAAAACATTGCGTGGTCCTCGTGGCGGTTTAATTTTGACAAATAGCGAAGAATTGGCGAAAAAAGTAAATAGTAGTATTTTCCCAGGCATTCAAGGTGGCCCATTGGAACATGTGATTGCTGGAAAAGCCGCAGCTTTTAAAGAAGCTTTGGATCCAAGTTTTGCTGAATATAGTCAGCAAGTGATTGCAAATGCGCAAGCGATGACGAAAGTTTTCAATCAAGCGCCAGAAGCTCGTTTAATTAGTGGGGCAACAGACAACCACTTATTACTGATTGAAGTGACAGGTTTTGGTTTAAATGGAAAAGAAGCAGAAGCTATTTTAGATAGTGTAAATATTACTGTCAATAAAAATTCAATTCCGTTTGAACAATTAAGTCCATTTAAAACAAGTGGTATCCGTATTGGAACGCCTGCAATTACTTCACGTGGTTTTAAAGAAGAAGATGCGGTAGAAGTTGCTAAATTAATCGTTCAAGTCTTAAAAGATCCAGAAAATACAGCAGTTCATGATGAAGTCAAAGCAGCTGTAGCAGCGCTAACTAAAAAATATCCATTATATAACTAACATCAGGGATAGCTGAAGCGCGATTCTCTGTACAAATAAGAGTCGGAGCTTAGGATTTAAGGAATTCAACTTGTGTCCTAGGCTCTTTTGTTTTACAATAAGAAAGAATAAAATAATGAAGGAGAATAGATATGGGAAAATTTCAAGTAATTGATCATCCGCTAATTCAACACAAACTAACAATGATTCGCGAAAAGAACTGTGGGACAAAGGTTTTCCGCGAAGTTGTCAACGAAATTGCTATGTTAATGGCTTATGAAGTATCACGGGATATGCCTTTAGAGGATGTTGTCATCGAAACACCGATGGGTAAATCAACACAAAAAACACTTTCAGGGAAAAAAGTAGCAATCATTCCTATTTTACGTGCCGGCATTGGCATGGTTGATGGGATTTTAGAATTAATTCCAGCAGCGAAAGTTGGACACGTTGGACTTTATCGTGATGAAGAAACATTGCAACCACATGAATACTTCGTGAAATTACCTGAAGACATTGCAAGTCGTCAATTATTTGTTGTTGACCCAATGCTAGCAACAGGTGGTTCCGCAATTATGGCCATCGATTCATTAAAAGAACGTGGTGCTAGCAACATTAAATTTGTATGTCTAGTGGCCGTTCCAGAAGGTGTGAAAGCTTTACAAGAAGCGCACCCAGATGTAGATATTTATACAGCAGCTTTAGATGAGCGCTTAAACGAAGACGGCTATATCGTTCCTGGTTTAGGGGATGCTGGTGACCGTTTATTCGGAACAAAATAATAACAAAAAACCGTTAGGTAACCGATTATGGTTACTAACGGTTTTCTTTTGCTTAAAGAACTTTTCTAGGTGTATAATAAAAAATAAAAAAACAAAGGAGGAGCTATGAAAAAGAATAAAAAAGCCTTACACGCTATCGCTGTGATTGCTAGTGTGATGTCAGTTTTGATGTATGTTTCGTATATTCCGCAAATTTATGGAAATTTACATGGGGAAAAAGGCAATCCGACGCAACCATTAGTGGCAATGATTAATTGTATTTTTTGGACGATTCATGGGTTATATGGAGACGATGGAGAAACACGAGATAAGTCCATTATTTTTGCTAATGTGCCCGGAATTATTTTTGGTTTTTTTGCGTTTATTACAGCATTATAGTTTCCGACGAATTGGAAAGTATTCCAATTCTGTACATAAAAAAGAGCGGGGGAAATTTCCCACGCTTGAAGAATTAAATCTTTTTCAATTGTTTGTAATTAATAACAATCACACCATTGCTGTGCACCATTAAGTGATTGTTTTTTTGCGTTTCGTCAATTTCGACGACAGCGGCATTTTTTAATTGTTTCGTAACAACGCCTGTTTGTGGCTGTCCGTGAACAAGAAAAGTAACATGGGTGTCAACGGCGAAATCCTTACCAGCATCCGATGGAACAACAGGAGTAACCATACCATTAAAATTTGACATACAAAAAACCATCCTTTCTTGATATCTCTATTATACCACATTTTCAGAAAAAAGTTTGTAAAGTCGCTATTTGGCTTATTTTAAAGAGATTTTGCATAAATAAATAACAAACAGACTTTACAAATAAAGTAGAAAGTCCTATAATAGATTTGTTTCAGGCCAGCTTAGCTCAGTTGGTAGAGCAACGCACTCGTAACGCGTAGGTCACAGGTTCGATCCCTGCAGCTGGCATCTAAAAAAACAGACAGGCACTACCAGATGGTAGTGCCTGTCTGTTTTTTAGATAAAATTTTGGATTAGTGCAAATGAAGCAATGCCTACCAGTACAATAAGTAATAAGTTTTTAGTAAGTATTGCGGCTAAAATGGTAGGAAATGAAGCGAATAAATAAGGAAGATTGAGGCTTGGTAAATGTCCTATTCTTTGTTCAAATAAGCTACTAAACCATAAGGCGGACATAATCACAATGGGAACAAAACTTAGATATTCTAATAATTTCTGTGGCAGACTGATTTTTTTTAAAAGTAAAAATGGCAGTACTCTTGAAAGCCAGGTTGCAACGGTACAGCCTAAAATTGTTAAAAAGAGATACTCAGAAGAAGGCATGTTTTATCATCACTCCTATTCCACACCCGATTAACGTGACAACTAAGACAATTAAATTACTGGGAATAAAAATTAGACCAATAGACATCAAACCAAAAGTAATCAGGACCATGATGAGTTGTAAAGCGATTTTCATGGAACGATCACTAATTATCTGCAGATAGAGTAAACCAATGAACATAGCCACGACCGCAAACTCAAGACCTAATGCTTGAGGGTTTGCAATAAAGCGCCCTAGATAGGCACCGATGATCGTCGAAAAAACCCAAGTCGCATAGGAAATCAAATTGGCAGCATTAAACCACTCAAAACTTAAACGTCCTTTGGTGTGGTTTAGTTTATTCATTCCTAGTGCAAAACTTTCATCCGTCAGTAAGGTTCCCAACCAGAGATTTTTACCGAGAGATTCGGCTTTAAAGTAAGGCGCAATGGTCATTCCCATAAGAATCATACGCGCATTTACTAAGAAAGTCGCTAACACAATAGATAAGATAGGGCTGCCGCCAGTCAACATACTAACTGTTACAAACTGAGCAGATCCTGCAAAAATAAAAAACGACATCGCACTAACAATAAGAGGGGAAAAACCTGCTGCTTGTCCTACGATACCAAAAGCAATGCCAATACCAATATAGCCAAAAACCGTTGGCAAGGCTTCACGAATGCCAGTGCGTGCATCTAATTGGTGGTTCATTCTCTTTTTTTCCTTCTTTCTGTATAAAATTTAAACACGTGTGTATGAAAATCTAGACCTTCGATAATGAGACACAACGAGCGAATGAGCGTTTTCATTATTAACCACTCCTTTTGAACAACTAAGATATATATTGTATAATACAATAAAGAATACTTTTGTTCAATATATTAAACTTTTGGATGATAAAAAGAAACAGAAGGAGCAACTATTTTGGAGATTAATACAATTATTGGCAATAATTTAAAAAAAATTAGACAAGAAAAAAAACTTACGTTAGATGAACTAGCTGGGATAACCGGAGTGAGTAAAGGGATGCTTTCGCAGATTGAAAAAGGAACCACCAATCCTACCATAAATACAATTTGGAAAATAAGTAATGGACTCAATGTTCCATATACGTATTTATTAGAAGATGACTATGTTAAAGAAAATCCCGTGGTTAAAAAAACTGAGACGGTAACACAACATTCTGAAGATCACTCCTATCGAGTCTTTAATTACTACTCGGACAACCAGGAAAGAAACTTTGAACTCTTTCAGTTTGAATTAGATCCAGGGAAAAAGTATCAAGCTGTTGGGCATTCAAAACGTTCGACAGAATATGTCATGGTTATTCAAGGAGCATTAGCTCTTGAAGTGGGCGGTCAGAGATACCTTCTTCCAAAAGACGCCGCTATGTATTTTGATGCTAATCAAGTACACACGTATATAAATGACGGAACAGAGAAAGTCCAAGCAGTCGTCATTAACTATTATACGTAACAGTGGAAAATAAACATTAGAAAATTGCTGCATCTGTTATTTTATGGACAAAAAAAGTAAACAATGCTACCCTAAAAATAATAGAAAATGAAAGATAAAAGAAGAGGTCAAAATGAATAAAAAAATTGAAAGTCTTGGTAATACAGCATTAAGTTTACTAAGTAATACGATTATTGTTGTGCCTTATTTACTTTACATTCAATTGAGTGATGGACACAACCTTCTAACAATTTTACCATTTGTCTTATTTTATACATTGCGTATGACAGGCATTTTTCTAGTTCGAGGAATTAATTTGTCTTTGACTAGTCTAGGTCTACTAAAGATTTCTCTATTGTTAGGCTTGGCAGGATCCTTAATTGGGATCGCCGGCGCTTTTTCTTTCCCGCTTTATAGTATTTCAGGAATGTTGTTAGGACTTAGTGGGGCGTTGTTGCCACCAAGTAATCAATCAATTCGCTTTTTCTTGAAAGAAGAAGGTCAAAAAATCAGTCACAGCAATCTTTTAACGACAGTCTTATTGACCGCTGTTTTATTTGGCGCTTTATTTTTTAAAGCGACTGAGATTGGACTGGCGTTATTGGTGTACGCGCTCTATTTTCTGGTTGCTTTAGTAGCAATCAAGAGCTATCCTGTTTCATTAAACGAGCTAGAAGAAGAATCAGCAGAAGTTTCACGAAAAGAATTAATTCTGTTTGTTATCTTTTTTGTGTTATTACTTTTATTAAGAAGTGGTCGCTTATTAACGAATGCGGTGGAATTTGATTATGCGATTGTTGGCGCCTGCTGTTTCTTTGTGGTGGCTGTCCTTTTCGTTAGTCATTATGGCAAACGCGGTGCGTATAAAGTATCATTAGAAATGAATCTTGCGACCTTGATTAACGGGATTGTCGGGAACTATTTATTTTTATTTGGTTCCATTTATGTTGCAGGGGTTTATGGCAGAGCTCATATGGGCATCTATCTCTATTTACCTTATGTTTTAGGGATGATTTTTGCAATGATTGCAGCTAGTAAAACGAAACAATGGTCAAACAACATACCAATGATTGGTCTGGCGGGAAGTTTGGGAATATTACTTTTTACCTCGTGGACTATTTTAGGCCTGTTTCTCTTGAGTTTTTTCAAAAGCACATTGAATAGCTTTTTAGCTAGGCGATATTATCAAGAGACAGATTTGCCAAAAGATAGCCGCATCCTTATCAAATATACAACACAAACAAAAGGGAGTTTATTCCATCAATTTATTTTGATGGCGCTTATGTTAGTCACTGTAGTAGGCAAAGGTGGCACGACACAATTTTTATTAGAATTGACTGGCGGCAAAGGCATTTCAATGCAAACAAGTCAATTTTTAACTTTTATTAAAAATAGTAACTCGCTCTTAGTGTTATTGTTTATTGCAGTTTATTTCGTGGTCGTTTTTCGTCAAAAGAAACGATAATTTACAAATATTAATAAAAAAATACTTGGAAAAACAGTGATTGTGGCTGATTTTCCAAGTATTTTTTTATGAAAAGATGTTTTTTTTTTTTGAAGATTCAAAAAAAATTAATCAATTGTTTCATTTTTAACAAGCTATTATTAGGTTATATGAATTTTATTGAAAGGGGATTAGTATGAAGAAAAAAACTTTTTCTTTTGTGATGTTGAGTATACTTCTCGCACAAAATTTCGGGTTTGCCGTAAATGCCTATGCTGTAACAACGACAGAAGCACAAACAGAGACCACTGATACAGCAAAAAAAGAGGCAGAGTTATCGAACTCAACACCATCTTTACCTTTAGCAACAACGACTACTTCAGAAATGAATCAACCAACTGCAACAACTGAATCGCAAACCACAGAGGCGAGCACAACAGCTTCCAGTGATGCTGCTACACCATCTGAACAACAAACAACGGAGGACAAGGACACCTCACTTAATGAAAAAGCCCTACCAGATGTTCAAGCGCCAATTACAGATGAACTACTTGACAGTATGAGTCTTGCGCCGATTGGTGGAACAGAATACAGCCAAACAGAGGTTCACCGCGAATTAAATACAACACCGGTAACCGCTACGTTCCAATTTGCTGTTGGAAACACAGGTTATGCACCTGGATCAGTTTATACAGTTCAATTACCAGAACATTTAGGTTATTCAACTGTTAGCGGAGATGTGACGGGCATTGGCGCAACTTGGGCAGTCGATGCGGCAACCAAAACATTAAGTATTACGTTTAATCAACGAGTTTCAGATACTTCCTTTAAAGTAGAATTAAAAAGTTATCTAACAACAGAGGCGGAACCATTAATCAAAATTGAAACTCCAGGAAAAAATAAAAAAACCTACTCGTTTGATTTATATGAACAAGTGGAACCAATTCAATATAACGAACGAACCAGAACGACGGGGTTAGATGGCGAAATTTTTTATAATTTAGACCGGACGTTAACTGGCAATCAAACATTAGAATTATTGACAACAGAGACACCAGGCGCTGTCTTTGGAAAACAAGATAACTTGGAACCTCAAGTTTTCAGTTACGATGTCGACATTAATGGTCAAATTTTACCAGAAACGCAAACCCTGTTAACACCTGGCAAAGATTATACATTAAGCGATAATTCACTCGGGCGGATTGCTGTAACTGTTCCAAACATGAATCAACAAAAAGCCTATTCTTTATCGATTAATCGGACAATTTATTTAGAGAGTGTTTCGGACTACAGTTATTCATTTTATCAGCAATATCCAACAACCAAGTTAGGTTCTCTTTCGTTAAAAAGTACGACAGGAACGAATAAAACAACCGATTTTACTGCTAAGACGAGTCAAACAAGTAAAGTAATTGCTGATCGTGAAATGCGTAGTATGTCCTATATCAGTTTTCAAAGCAAAGGGAAATATTATGTAACAATTTATGGCACGTTAACAGAAACAAAAGTGGGTCAACAAATCGTATTAGAGAGTACAAACGGTCAAGAAATTAAGAATCCTAAATTTACGGCGTATGGTCCTTTATATGAAAATGTAAAATTGGAAGACTATTTTGATATTAAAACTGAAGGTGGCAAGCTTACCTTAACGGCCACAAAAGATAGCTATTTAAGAATAAATATTTCTGATTTAACAATGGATTTTGACAAGAAGGACATTAATCTATCATTAAGTACACCTGTAATTGGTCCCGATAAAGCCATTCAGTTACTATCCGATCAATACGTGGAGCCAATCGCTATGTTAAATCCTACGAATGCGGAAGCGACATGGGGAAATTATGATCGAAACGGTGCTTATATGAGTGATACCGAAATTGCTGTAGCAGGTAGTAAGGCCAACCCCATTGAAAATTTAGAGATTAAAATAAAACATCCGCAATATCTATCTGTTAGAGCCACAAAAGATATTTATTTTTCATATTATGTTTTAGGGAAAGATTATACAGTCACACCAACCTCAGATGGTTCGATCATTAAGTTCACTACGCCAATTACAAATGAGCTTGAAATTCCAATTGGCTTTAATTACGTGCCAGATAGTTTACCAAAAGATAAAAGTATTCCTTTTGATAAAATTCCTGTGACAATGAGTGCTGATGGCATTTCCCCTATCGAAACAGAAGTAAATACCAATCGACACATTGGTTCAGAACGAACACTTCAAAGTAGTAAAAATCAATTCCTTGTCAATGCACGAAATGATTCTTTTGACTCACTAAGCGTCCGTACAAAAATTCCAGCTGGCGCCGATGTTCTTTTTGACATTTATGATGTTTCAAACGATCAGGTAGATTCAATTTATCCACAATACTGGGACCGCGGTCAATACTTTGATAAACCAATGACGCCAAACAGCCCTGGATATCCAACGATTACTTTTGACGAAAATACCAATAGTTACACGTTTGATTTTGGAAAAACCAACAAACGTTACATTATTGAGTATAAAAACGCCAATGGCTGGATCGACGTGCCAACTCTTTCTATAACAGGGACAGCTAAAGAACCACAATCGAATAATAATGAAGGGTCTGCTTCGGTTTCTGTTCAAAATGAAGCGTTAGACATTTTGAGTGCAACACAAGCGGCGAATCCAACATTAAAAAATGTAACAAAAACAACAGTAACAACAAAAAATATTGATAATAAAACACATCGTGTGAAAAATCCAACGATTGAATTAACACCAAAAGGCACAACCAATGCTCAAATCGATTTGAATTCTATTACCGTGAAAGGCGTGCCAGAAGATGCTTATTCATTAGAGAAGACTACAAACGGTGCGAAAGTCATTTTTAAAGACTATACATTGACAGAAAACATTACGATTGAATACAATACGGTCTCTGCAAACGCTGGACAAATCTATACAGAAACAACAATCGACTCTGAAACATTGGACCAGATGTCTGCTAACAAGAAAAAAGTCACCACTGCACCAATCACATTGAAATTCTCAGAAGGCGATGCGGAAGGTATTGTTTATTTAGCAACTGCCACATTCTATACGCATAACATAGAGGATGAAAACCAAGCAATTGCGAAGGTTTCTTTTGAACTAATTGATAATGTCACGCATACAGCAACCGAATTTACAACAGATGAAAAAGGTCAATACTCCTTTGATGCCATCATGACAGGTGATTATACTTTGCGAGTAACGAATGTACCGCAGGAATATTCCGTGGATGAAGAGTATTTGACAGGCAAAGCCATTAAGCTGGTCAAAGGAGACAACCAACTAAAAATTCCATTAACTAAAACAATTGATCACAGTCGCTTACAAGTCAAAGATACAACGATTTATGTCGGCGATTCATGGAAACCAGAAGAGAACTTTGTTTCAGCAACAGATAAAACTGGTCAAGACGTTCCCTTCGAAAAAATTACTGTTTCAGGTCAAGTTGATACTAGCAAAGCAGGCGTTTATCCAATCGTATACAGTTACGAAGGTAAAGAAGAAACAGCCCATGTGACCGTCAAACCCGACCAATCTAAGTTAGAGGTCAAAGATTCAACGATTTATGTCGGCGATAAATGGAAACCTGAAGATAATTTCGTTTCAGCAACAGACAAAACAGGTCAAGACGTTCCGTTTGAAAAAATTGATGTTCAGGGAACAGTGAATGTTGATAAAATAGGCGATTATAAAATTGTCTATAAAAATGGCACAAAAGAAGCGAAAGCAATCGTTCATGTTCGTGATGACAGTCGTTTACAGGTCAAAGATTCAACGATTTATGTCGGTGATTCATGGAAACCAGAAGAGAACTTTGTTTCAGCGACAGATAAAACAGGTCAAGATGTCCCATTTGAAAAAATCACTGTTTCAGGTCAAGTTGATAACACCAAAGCGGGCATTTACCCAATCATTTACAGTTACGAAGGTAAAGAAGAAACAGCCCATGTGACCGTCAAAGCCGACCAGTCTAAGTTAGAGGTCAAAGATACAACAATTTATGTGGGTGATAAATGGGAAGCAGAAGATAACTTCGTTTCCGCGACTGACAAAACAGGTCAAGACGTTCCGTTTGAAAAAATTGACGTTCAGGGAACAGTGAATGTTGATAAAATAGGCGATTATGAAATTGTCTATAAAAATGGCACAAAAGAAGCGAAAGCAATCGTTCATGTCCGTGATGATAGTCGTTTACAAGTCAAAGATTCAACGATTTATGTCGGCGATTCATGGGAACCAGAAGAGAACTTTGTTTCAGCAACAGATAAAACAGGTCAAGATGTCCCATTCGAAAAAATCACTGTTTCAGGTCAAGTTGATACTAGCAAAGCAGGCGTTTATCCAATCGTATACAGTTACGAAGGTAAAGAAGAAACAGCCCATGTGACCGTCAAACCCGACCAATCTAAGTTAGAGGTCAAAGATACAACGATTTATGTTGGTGATTCGTGGAAACCAGAAGATAATTTCGTTTCAGCGACAGATCGTGACGGTCATGCTATATCCTTTGATAAGGTTCAAGTAAAAGGGGAAGTTGATACAAAGAAAACAGGAGAGTACCAGATTTCCTATACCACTGAGCCAGTTAATGAAACCAAACCAGCTGTGCAGTCACGACTTTTCGCAATGTTTTCAAACGAAACACCTCGTCAATTGACGACAGTAGCAACTGTTCATGTGATTGATCGTAATCCTACACCACTACCAGATAAAAATGAGAACAACCAGACTAGTTCCTCAACGAATCAAACCACGATAAAACGTAGTCAGTATGTTACACATATTGTGAAACCTGACAAGCAAGGACGTTATCCAAAAACGGGAGAACAAACTAATGGTCTATATCGTGTGCTAGGACTTGTTGTGTTACTTATTGTGATTATTAGTGGTATAGTCATCAAGAAGAAACGAAAATAATTAAATGAGCGTGGGGCAAAAGTTTAAAGTAACTTTTGTTCCACGCTTAAAAGATGAATAAGTGCATGAATGAGGGTAGCTGTTTCCTTGGAAAATAGGAAGTTTTACAAGTGACTTTTATTTTAAGAACACCTATTAGCAGGTTTTTCTGTTAAGATAGTTATTTTTATGAAATAGTTTGGAGGAATAATAAACGAGATGAACCAGCGAACTATTTATTATGGTAGTATCGGCACAGCCTTATTTCTTTCTTCAGGAATGTTGATTGCTTCAGTGAATAGCTATGCAAACGAAGCGACAACACCAGGCAAATACACCGTGACTTATGAAGTGGATGGCAAAATTGAAACAGCAACCATTACGGTCAAAGAAAATCAAACGGAACTTAAATTAAAAGACACGTTTTTAGGAGTTAATCAAGCATGGTCACCCTTAGACAATGTCGTTTTTCTAAAAGATAAAGAGGGTCGCCCTTTAAATTTAGAAAATGTAATTATAGAAAATAATGTAAATACTCAAAAAGTAGGCCTTTATTTTGTAACCTTCCGTTACGAGTCATACCTTTCTATTGCGAAGGTGTATGTCAACCCTACTAATTTTGCTGCAGAGGGGAATATGCTTGCAGAGCTTCCTTATAGTCAAGCAATGATTGGCCCAGAAAGACCAATTATTGCCTCGAGACAGGACAAGGAGCAACAAACAAAACAGGAGAAAAAGAAAAATAAAATTGAACAGGAACGAGTAAATAAAAAGGTGCTGTTAAATGATGAGTTGTTGAAAAAAATAGATACGATAGCCCCAGTGGAAATTACTGGAGGAGCGGCAAGTGGGTCCTCTCAATTTGGCACCACTTTAAGCTTCCTGTCAGGCTCACTTTTGTATGGAACAAGGAGAGTTTAAATGGAATTCTTGTTATTAGATGATCGGGAAAATTTAAAATTAGCGATTATTAGAAAGTTAGAGCAACAATATTCATTTTCTGAACGAAAAGATCGTTTATGTAAGCAATTAGCTATTTCTCCTTATTTGCTAGAACGGAACATAACAGAAATCAATGCAGATTTGCAACGCTTTGGTCTGATTAATGAGATGGAAATCAGTGAAAAAAATAATGAAATTTTGTTATCTCAAAGCCTTCGTATTTCTTCAAGTATTATTGAAGAATATTATTTAAAAGACTCGTTAGAATTTAATCTATTAAAAACGATTTTCTTTCATCAGTTTACCTCAATCAAAAAATACGGTGAAAAGCACGGGATGAGTCGAACGGTTGTATACAAAATTGTTGACCATATCCGGAAAGAATTAGGTCAATACGGTATTAAGTTATCCAAAAATTTACAACTTAGCGGCAATGAAATGGCGATTAGACAAT
The DNA here is from genome assembly GCF_050554855.1 of Enterococcus sp. DIV0712. Classification (NCBI taxonomy): domain Bacteria; kingdom Bacillati; phylum Bacillota; class Bacilli; order Lactobacillales; family Enterococcaceae; genus Enterococcus; species Enterococcus sp. DIV0712. The sequence continues at coordinate 2,046,711 of NZ_CP187333.1, read as the reverse complement.
ATTTTACTATGCTTTATTACCGAATTTACAAAGATTCTGAAGAATTATATAATCAAACAGATCTTCGCGCAGTGAACCAATTATTGGCTCAATTGAAAGGCTCTTATGAAAATATCACTAATTTTCATTTATTTAAACATTATGTATTGGTGGCGTTAGAACGAACGCAAAGAAAAGCTAATTATTTTTTATCCCAAGAAGAAAATCCATTCGTTTTTGACGAAGAAAGTTCGATTTATCAAGAAATTCAATGTTGGATCAACGAAGTGATGAAGGCGACTCATGCAGAGAAAAACGCAGAAATTCAAGGGATTATCGGCAATTTATCGGTCTATCAAAGTGAACTTATTTCGGAACATTTGCTGAGTTCTCACAATGAGGCAATTACGGCTACGAAAACATTATTCTTTTCTTATATGCCGTTTACAATTTCGGACGAAGAATTTTATCAAGAAATTGTTCCGATTATTTATCAACATCGTTTTATTACGCCGTTCATCGATATCACCTTACGAATTATGGATTTAGAATTTTTTCAGGAACGCTACCCAATTGTTTTTAATAGCTGTCGTCAGTTTTTATTTGCGTTGGATTGCTCGGCGTTTGAGTTTAGTAAGCTTTCTTTATTTTTTGATTTGCTATTAGTGTTATCCCGTCTTTATGACCAAAGGAATGAAAAAAGCACGATCAATCTTTATGTGAATTTTACGCAAGGAGAAAAATATACTCAGTTTATCAAAGAACAAATCAAAATATTCGAATCTTTCAGCATTCACTTTCATTCAGCGATTCGACCAGATACTGATTTAGTAGTTTCGGATTATTTACCAAAAACGTTATTTTCAGTAAAATGTTTAATTTGGCTAGCGCCCCCGCGAGCCAGTGACTGGCAAAATTTTGGCAACGAAATTGTCCGAATTAATAAAGAGCTACAACAAACGAAACAAAGAAAAAGCGAATAAAAACAGTCGCAACGTGTTTTAGTTGCGACTGTTTTTTGTTACTGAATGTTTATAGTAAACTTTCTCATTATCACTGATGTAAAAAATTTTAAATAAAAGCCAAATAGGATTGAAGAAAAAGAAAAAATTGCTAGTGAAGGACCAATTCTCTAAAGTTTTTCTCAAATATAGTAGAATTCCTTTCTTTTCTTCTGTGAGAAAGATATAATAAAAAACGTATGAACAAAGGAAAAGGGATGACGAATGAATAGAAAAGAGAAAACAAATTTAGATAGTCGAATTGATTACGGCGTGATATTACCAGTTTTTCTTTTATCACTAATTGGTATGCTATCGCTTTACGTAGCGCTTTACAATGATCCAAGCAAACCTAAAATTGGTAGCTTGTTAATGAAACAAGGACTGTGGTATTTAGTCGGAGGATTAAGTATTGTCATTATTATGCATTTTAGCTCAAAATTACTCTGGCGGTTAACGCCCGTTTTTTATGCACTTGGATTAGTATTAATGGGATTACTACTGAAATTCTATGACCCCGTGCTAGCAGAGCAAACAGGTTCTAAAAACTGGATTCGCTTTGGTGGCACCACATTCCAACCATCGGAATTGATGAAGATTGCGTTTATTTTGATGTTGGCCTATATAGTGACCATGCATAATGTTAAATATGTGGACCGAACACTCAAAAGCGACTTTTGGCTAATCGCTAAAATGCTATTAGTGGCGATTCCGGTAATTGTTTTAGTACTTTTACAAAAAGACTTCGGGACGATGTTAGTTTTCTTAGCCATTTTTGGGGGAGTTTTCTTAATGTCTGGCATTACTTGGAAAATTATTGTGCCAGTTTTTATTTTAGCTGCTCTAGTGGGGGCAGGAACTATTTACTTGATTACAACAGAAACAGGTAGAGATTTATTGTCTAAGTTAGGGGTCGAAGCCTATAAATTTGATCGGATTGATTTATGGCTAAATCCTTTCCATACAGATCCAGATCGCTCATTCCAACCAGCGCTAGCATTAACAGCAATTGGTTCTGGGGGCCTTTTCGGAAAAGGCTTTAACGTGAGTGATGTGTATGTCCCTGTTCGTGAGTCAGATATGATTTTTACAGTTGTTGGTGAAAACTTTGGCTTTATTGGTGGCTGTTTCATTATTTTGTTGTATTTTATTTTAATCTACCGCATGATTCGCGTTTGTTTTGATACAAATAATGAATTCTATGCCTACATTGCCACAGGAATTATCATGATGATTTTGTTCCATGTTTTTGAAAACATTGGAGCGAATATTGGTTTACTACCATTAACTGGGATTCCATTACCGTTTATTAGTCAAGGTGGTTCTTCCATTTTAGGTAACATGATTGGGGTGGGCTTAATTATGTCCATGCGTTACCAACAAGAAACGGTTCGTACCAGAAGTGGTCGTTAAAGAAAGAAGAAAGAAGGGATAGAAATGTACACACTTTATGAATATCCTAAATGCTCAACTTGTAAAAAAGCGAAAGCGTGGTTAGACCAACAAGGCGTTAAATACCAAGCAATTGATATTAAAGCAACACCGCCTAGTAGTGAACAATTAGCAAAATGGATGAAAGAGACCGGCTTGCCTGTTCGTCGTTTTTTTAACACAAGCGGGGTTTTATATAGAGAACAAGGCTTAAAAGATCTTGTTGACAGTTTTTCTATTGAAGAAGCAAGTCAGCGTTTAGCTGCGGATGGCATGTTGATTAAGCGTCCAATTCTCTTAAAAGACAATACATTTCTAACGAATGGTTTTAAAGAAGCAGATTACGAAGGAGTGCTTGGAAAATGAGTGAAATGAAACAAATCGATCAATTATGGATCTTACCAACAGAAGCAGGTTATAAAATTGGTTTAACCGCCGAAGCCCAAGAGGATTTAGGGAAGATTACTTTTGCGACATTTCCCAAAGTCGGACAAACATTAGCTAAAGGTGACTCTTTAATTGAATTAGAAGCAGAAAAAGCAGTCAGTGAATTCAGTAGTCCATTATCTGGTAAGGTAGTTGCGATTAATGAAGCGGCTGATCAAGAGCCAAGTGCATTAGATGAAGAAAATGCCTGGATTGCTGTTTTAGCAGATGTTGAACCAACAGAATTTGAAAATCTTTAGTCTTACGTTGACAAGGCCAATGATTATTGCTATAATTTTCTCAATCTAATCAAAAGAAAGCTTTGAAAAGAAGAGTACATGTTAAGGACGTTTGAAGAGAGCCCTGTTTGCTGAGAATGGGTAACAGATTTAAGATGGAAGATGGTCTTTGAGCAGAGTAAGTGAGCGAAGCAGTGAACTTACTACGGGGCGCCCGTTACAGCCAACGGTATGCGAAGAATCAAGTACCGTATGAGGTTATTATTGAGAAATAATAGCGAATTAAGGTGGTATCACGAAATGACAAACTTTCGTCCTTTTTGCTGTAATAGCAAAAGGATGGAAGTTTTTTTGTTTTTATTAAGCAAATTCGTTTCATAAAAAGTGCGAAACCTTCAAAATAAGAAAGTAGAACAGAAAGAAGAGGAGAACAAAATGGCATTAATTGAATTACGTCATGTAAAAAAAGAGTTTTCCGGTAAAGCGGGTAAAGTCACGGCTTTAAAAGATATTGATTTAACAGTTGAATCAGGTGATATTTATGGCATTATTGGCTATTCAGGTGCAGGAAAAAGTACGTTGGTTCGCCTATTGAATGGACTTGAAACACCTACAGAAGGTGAAGTAGAAATTCAAGGACAAGATATTGCATTGTTGCCAAATAAAGAACTAAGAAACTTCCGTAAAAAAATTGGGATGATCTTTCAACATTTTAATTTATTATGGTCACGGACGGTCCTAGAAAATATCATGCTCCCATTGGAAATTGCTGGCGTTCCAAAACAAAATCGGAAAAGCCGCGCAGAAGAGTTAATCAAGTTGGTTGGTTTAGAAGGACGGGAAACCGCCTACCCAAGTCAACTCTCTGGTGGGCAAAAGCAACGAGTGGGGATTGCCCGTGCCTTAGCTAACAATCCTGACATTTTGCTTTGTGATGAAGCAACGAGTGCTTTGGATCCGCAGACAACTGATGAAGTGCTAGAATTACTACTAAAAATCAACCAAGAATTAAATTTAACGGTTGTATTAATTACCCACGAAATGCACGTGATTCGTAAAATTTGTAATCGCGTAGCTGTGATGGAATATGGTGAAATTGTTGAAGAAGGTAAAGTGATCGATATTTTCAAAAAGCCTCAAACAGAAATTGCGAAACGCTTTATCCAACAAGAAGCGGATAAAAACATTGAAGAAACGGAACTGGTTGTTGAAGAAATGTTGGAACAATATCCGAATGGAAAAATTGTTCGCCTGCTTTTCCACGGTGAACAAGCGAAATTGCCAATTATCTCGCATATTGTCCAAGAATATCAAGTAGAAGTTAGTATTATTCAAGGGAACATTCAGCAAACAAAGCAGGGTGCAGTGGGTTCTCTTTATATTCAATTATTAGGCGAAGAGCAAAATATTCTAGCAGCCATTGAAGGATTACGTAAACTTCGTGTAGAAACAGAGGTGATTGGAAATGAATAATCGTGGCTTAGCAAGTTTCTTTGATTTTTCCCAAATTGATATAAGTAAACTACAAGAAAAAACGATTGAAACACTTTATATGACAGGGATTTCAATCATAGTGGTCGCCATTTTAGGGCTGATTTTAGGACTACTACTTTTTGAAACGTCAGGCAGAAAAGGGATTTTGAGCCGATTACTGTATTGGCTAGTGGCCATTTTTGTAAATATTTTCCGTTCGATTCCGTTTATTATCTTAATCGTTCTGTTAATTCCTTTTACAAAAATTATTTTAGGGAGTATGTCTGGTGTCAAAGGCTCCTTACCAGCATTGATTATTTCCGCAGCACCTTTTTATGCTCGCATGGTCGAAATTGCTTTTCGTGAAGTCGATAAAGGCGTGATTGAAGCAGCCAAAGCAATGGGGGCCAATCGTTTCCAAATAATTTGGAAAGTGCTATTACCAGAAAGTCTGCCAGCACTTGTTTCTGGCTTAACCGTTACAACCATTTCTTTAGTGGGCTACACTGCAATGGCGGCTGCTATTGGAGCGGGCGGTTTAGGAAGTTTGGCGTATCAAGATGGCTTCCAACGTGGTCAAAATACAGTTACCTTAGTAGCAACGATTTGTATCTTAATTATTGTCTTTGCGATTCAATGGCTTGGGGATACAGTCGCTAAAAAAATAGATAAACGATAAATGGAGGGAATAAGATGAAAAAACGTACATTATGGTCAGTAATTACTGTAGCAGTAGCTGTCTTAATTTTAGGGGCTTGCGGCAATAAAAAGAGTGATGACTCGGTCTTGAAAGTTGGGGCTTCACCAGTTCCGCATGCAGAGATTTTAGAACATGTAAAACCTTTATTAGAAAAAGAAGGCGTAAAATTAGAAGTGACGACTTATACAGATTACGTGCTACCTAACAAGGCGTTGGAAAGTGGTGATATCGATGCCAACTATTTCCAACATGTGCCGTTCTTTAATGAAGCGGTTAAAGAAAATGATTATGACTTTGTGAATGCAGGTGCGATTCATTTAGAACCAGTTGGGCTTTACTCGAAAAAATACAAATCGTTACAAGAAATTCCTGATGATTCAACGATTTACGTTAGCTCTTCCGTTTCAGATTGGCCACGTGTTTTAACGATTTTAGAAGATGCTGGTTTAATCACGCTGAAAGAAGGGGTAGACCGGACAACTGCTACTTTCGATGATATTGATAAAAATACTAAAAAGTTGAAATTCAATCATGAAAGTGATCCAGCAATCATGACCACTCTTTATGACAATGAAGAAGGGGCTGCGGTTTTAATTAACTCAAACTTTGCCGTGGATCAAGGATTAAATCCGAAAAAAGATGCGATTGCCTTAGAAAAAGAAAGTTCACCTTATGCCAATATTATTGCGGTTCGTAAAGAAGACGAAAACAACGAAAATGTAAAAAAATTAGTCAAAGTGTTACGTAGCAAAGAAGTCCAAGATTGGATTACGAAAAAATGGAACGGTGCCATTGTTCCAGTCAATGAATAAAAAGAAAAAGACAATAGAATAAAAACTTGAGGTCGGGACAGGCGTGTTAAGCTTCAAGAAATAAGAAGAAAGTTCTGAAAGATGCTTTTTGTCTCTCAAGGACGTTCAGCTTATTTCCGAAGAAGCTGCTCCTGTCCCGTTGTTTATTTAAAATTTTAGAGCTAGGCAGATACATCATGTTGATTTACTTGCCAAGTCTAAGTTTTTTTCTTTTAAAAAAGGACTATAAATGATAAAGTTACAAGGAATTTCTTAATTATCAGGAAAATTCAGGGACTATGCATAGGCATTTGCATTAGTTATTGTTATAATAATTAAGATAGATTTTTTGGAATGGAGGGAAAAAGATGTTACGTTTTTTTCCGCAAAAAAATAAATATGTAGAAGAACCAAGCCAGTACGCCTTTGATAAAGAAGGCCAAATTCCGCAGCACATTGCCATTATTATGGACGGAAATGGCCGGTGGGCACAGAATCGAAGACTGCCGAGAATTGCCGGACATAAAGAAGGCATGGATACGGTTAAAAAAATAACGAAGCATGCTAGTCATTTAGGCGTTAAAGTTTTAACACTTTATGCATTTTCAACGGAAAATTGGAAGAGACCAACAGATGAAGTCAATTTCTTAATGCAATTGCCTGTTGATTTTTTTGATACATTCGTGCCTGAATTAATTAAGGAAAATGTTAAAGTCAATGTAATGGGCTACCAAGAGTTTCTACCAAGCCATACGCAAGATGCTGTTAAGCGGGCCATTGAGCAAACCAAGGACAATACGGGCATGGTTTTGAACTTTGCTTTGAATTATGGGGCGCGTGCGGAGCTACTAACTGCCATGAAACAGATTGCTGCAGAGGTTTCAGAAAAAGCATATACGGCAGATGAGATTACAGAAGAAACGATCGCAGATCACTTAATGACTGGCTTTTTACCCACGGAACTTCGTGATCCAGAATTGTTGATTCGAACAAGTGGGGAAGAGAGAATTAGTAATTTCTTGCTATGGCAAATTGCTTATAGCGAGTTGTTTTTTACAAAAGCATTATGGCCTGATTTTTCAGGGGACACTTTAGAAACCGCGATTGCTTCTTTCCAAAATCGTAATCGTCGTTTTGGAGGTCTAAAAGAAACTACAGAAACAGAAGGGAGCGATCCGCAGTGAGACAACGTGTCATCACAGCTATCGTCGCATTAATCATCTTTATTCCAATTATCTGGTATGGTGGTTTTGCAATTGAGATTGCCGCTGTTGCTTTGGCAGTAGTCGGCGTGTACGAGTTATTCCGTATGAAAGGATTAACGTTATTAAGTTTTGAAGGTATTTTATCAGCATTAGGGGCCGTTTTTTTAGTTATCCCAACAATTAAGTGGTTAAACTTTTTGCCGGAAATGCAAACAAATTTCATTTTATTTTATGTCACTGTAATGTTGTTGTTAGGTGCTTCGGTGATTTCTAAAAATACATATACGATTGAAGAAGCTGGCTTTCCAGTTATTGTCAGTTTATATGTAGGGATGGGGTTCCAGAACTTTATTAGTGCCCGTTCCGCAGGTTTTGAAGTCTTGTTATTTGCTTTATTCATTGTCTGGGCAACGGATATTGGTGCATATCTATTTGGACGCCGATTTGGTCGTCATAAATTGATGCCAGATGTTTCACCCAACAAGACAATAGAAGGTGCACTTGGTGGTATTTTATCAGCCGTGGTTGTAGCAGCGTTGTTTTTAGTTTTCACAGCTAATAAAGGGCTATTTCCTTATCCAATGCCGGTGATGCTCGTATTGACGGTTCTATTTTCTATAGTAGGGCAATTCGGTGATTTGGTTGAATCTTCTATCAAACGTCATTATGGCGTGAAAGACTCTGGTAACATCTTGCCAGGACATGGCGGTATTTTAGATCGTTTTGATAGTTTATTATTTGTTTTCCCAATTATGCACTTATGTGGATTATTTTAAATTGATTAACAAAATTTAAAAAAGTATCGTTAAATAAGCAAAAATCCAGAAGAGTCTCTCTTCTGGATTTTTGCTGTTTATTGGGTTAGTTTAGGTACCTTGTGAGTTATTTAATTTATAAGAGTAATTGTATAAAGGCGGCTAAAGTTTCTAAAAATTAAATAGGTGATCGGATGTTAAATATCTGAACATTCAGAGGGAAAGTCGATTGTTAAAAATTAAATTATAACAATCGAATAACACTGGAATGTTTATTTCAATAAAGCCATTGACGTTTAGCATAGATAAATTTATACTTAAAAGAAGAAAAGCAAAATAATGTATTTTACATGCTTGTTCAATCGTGGTGAGAGTTATTCATAAATTTAAGCAAGTAAAGAGAAGAGAATTTAGAGATTTGTGAACGCGTTCTTCATACAAAATTATAGATTAGGATTATATTTTTGATAATCTAATGTAAAGGATTAATTCAATGAAAAAATTTTTAGAGAATAGTATGCACCAAGCCGTAAAAGCTTGTTTTTTCTTTTTAGGTAAACTACCTAAAAAGAAGTTATTTATTTTTGAAAGTTTTCATGGAAGACAGTATAGTGATAATCCACGTGCAATTTTTGAGTACATAAGAGATAACTGTCCTGAATATCAATGTATTTGGGCAGTCAAAAAAGGATATGAGATGCCTTTTGTGGAAGAGAATGTTCCTTTCGTCAAACGATTAAGTTGGAGATGGCTATGGTTGATGCCAAGAGCTCAGTATTGGGTTTTTAACACGCGGATGCCAGCTTGGATGTATAAGAATCAAACAACAATCTATATACAGACGTGGCATGGGACCCCTCTAAAGAAACTGGGCTTAGATATTGAAACAGTCAAAATGCCAGAGCATGAAACAGAGAGCTATAAACTAGAAGTTATTCAAGAAGCAAAGCGTTGGGATTATCTCATCTCACCTAATGCATACAGTACTAGAGTGTTTCGACAGGCCTTTCATTATGAAGGGAAAATATTAGAAGTAGGATATCCGAGAAATGATTTGTTAGTTTGTGAAAATAAGGACAAAATAGCTTTTTCTGTTCGCAATCAGTTAGGCCTTTCAGCCAATCAAAAAATTATTCTTTATGCCCCCACGTGGCGCGATGATGAGTCTATCCGAAAAGGAGCCTATCGTTTTACCAATCATTTGCCAGTTGAACAACTTTTAGAAATTGATTCTTCTATTGTAATACTTACACGATTACATTATTTAATTGCAGAAAGTTTTGATATAAGTGCATTTGGTTCACGTGTAATCGATGTTTCTTCTTATCCAGATATCAATCAACTTTATTTAATCGCTGACTTATTAATTACAGATTATTCATCGGTTATGTTTGATTTTGCATTAACAAAAAAACCGATGCTATTTTTTATGTATGATAAGGAAAAGTATCAAAATAGTACAAGGGGATTCTATTTTGACCCAACAGCAATTTTGCCTGGGAAAATTGTGACAGATACGGATAGCCTAGTAACGTCTGTAAAAAACGTATTGTTTTCTAAAACGGAACAGGAACAACGTTTATATGTGCAGTTTTTTCGTGAATTTTGCCTTGAAAATCAGGATGCCACTAGACAGCTGATTTCAGAAATTTTAAAGAGATAAAAAGCCGGAGGGTGTAGGTTGGAAAAACAAAAAGAAGTCCAAAAAGAATATGAAGAGTATCAATATATGTTAGATACTGAAACGTGGAAAAAGGAGTTAAGTCAATTTAAGCTGTTTTCTTCAGAAAAAATATCAAAAAATCCTAAAGTCTCAATCATTATTGCTAATTATAATAATGCACCATATCTTAAAAAGATGATGGATTCTCTTGTTCAACAAACCATTGGGATCGAGCAATTGCAAGTGATGTTTATTGATGATTGTTCCACAGATCATTCGTTAAAAGTAATAGAGCCATATCTTGAAAGATATCCGAATATTGAAATTTATCAGCTACTTGAAAACACTGGAGGCGCTCACGGCCCAAGAAACGTAGGGATTGTAAATGCACGTGGTGAGTATAGTGTCTTCTTAGATGCAGATGATTGGTATGATTTAAATGCATTGAAATATTTATCAGATCTACTAGATGACTCTCACGATGATTTTGCTGTTTCTGGTCTAATACAGAGTACGGATGGCCACTTAATGTTAAAAAGTAAGCCATATTATGTGGATGGGTCATTTAAAAATCGGTCTATCCAAGAATTGCCAGCTGAATTTTATGGTTGGTTAGGACCGCAAGCTATCATGTTAAGAACTTCACTGATACACAATAATAATTTACACTTTGTTAATCAACGGGTGGCTGATGATGTGCTGTTCTTTTATGAAGCCATGCGATTTTCAAAAACCATTACACAAGGGGAAAGGTTAACGACTTATTTAAATCGAGATGCAGATAATGAAAGTTTAAGCAAATCAATTAATCGGACATTTATGCTTTCTTGGTTGCGTGCGTTAAGTTATATCAATCAACAGTTTCCAGATGATTTGTCTAAAGAACGGATGTTAGCACGCCGTTTAGAATGGCTAATTTATGACTTTTGTATTCGGAGGGATACTGGGTATCCATTCAGTAAAAAGCGATTACAAGACTTTAAAGTACAGATGGATCAGTATTTAGGTGAATTAAATTTTGATCCTAGCCCGTATTTTAGAAGTGATGTGCGCCAAATCATTTGGACATTTTTACAAACTAACGATATTGATGGTTTGTATTGGTTTATTCAATGTCAGTCCATTCGTTGGGTGTTAGTCAATCGCTTTGGTTATGTTTCAAAAACAGAGAGAAGTTATTATTATCCAAGATTATTGAAACGATTCCCAGCAGTTCGCATGAATGCTTATGCAGAAGCAACGCAACGTGAAGGCAATATGCTTTCTTTAAATGTGTATACACACCAAAAAATTACAGGATTTGAAATAAAAGAGCTGAAAAATCCTTTTGAAACAAGACAGAGGCTGGCGTTTAAAAAAATTAGTGAAACTAGTTATCAGGTAGAGTTGCCAGAAAAATTTTCAAATAAAGAAAGTAGATTTACGATAGTTTTTGATAATTATTTAGAAATTGGGGTTAAAGATTTTAGTAAGTTTTTTGCTTAAATTTTGTCCGTTTAAATCAGGATATTTTGAGTATACAACTATAAATGATAAGTGAGGGAAATTTGTTTTATGGAAAATGTGAAAGTGTCAGTCATTGTACCCGTCTATAACGTAGAAACCTATTTAGAAGAGGCATTAATGAGTTTGAAAAACCAAACATTGAAAGAAATTGAATTCTTAATTATTAATGATGGCTCTACTGATAATAGTCAAAAAATTATTGAAGAAATTGCACAAGATGATCCACGTTTTCGCGTTTTCAATGTTAAAAATGGGGGAATTGGAAAAGCCTTTAACTTGGGTGTTTCAGAAGCAAAAGGTGAGTATATTGCTGAATTTGAAAGTGACGATTATGTAGCATTGCATGCCTATGAGCGTTTATACAATACGGCTAAAAGTCATCATGCAGATGTTGTCCGTTGTAATTGGGTTGAATTTTCTTCTGAAGAAGAGGTTGAGCGAGATATATTATGGCAATATCCCGATAAATACAATCAATTGATTGACTTAAAAACGACGGATTTAATTGTACAAGTTTATCCATGGAATGCCATTTATAAAAAAAGTATGATTGAGAAAGAAAACGTAACTTGGGATGAGGAAATTAAAAGTTATGGGGACACTGGTCTATTTTGGAAAATCAATTCAGCATCTCAGAATGTTATTTTTATTAAAGATTGTTTGTATTTTTATAGACAAGACAACCCAAATTCGACAGTAAATAATGTGGCAACAAAGGTTCCTTTCTTGTTTCAACAATTTAAACTAATTCGTTCAAACTTAATTGAACAAAATAAATTTGAACGCTACAAAGGTTATTTTTATAAACAAATGTTCGAAAAATACTTTTGGGCGATTGAAAAACTAACACATTTACGTGACGAGTCGGTTTATGAAGTGATTCAAAAGGTAGCTGTAGATTTTAAACAAGCTATAGAAATAGACCAGCTGAATGATATCGATTTTGAATACATCAAACAATTTTATCAAATTGCAAATGATCCAGCAGCTTATTATGAGGACTACTTGAAAAATCTGTATAAAGTTAGTGTTGTCATGCCGATTCACAATGCTTCAAAATATTTAAGACAAACATTAGAAACTGTTTGTGAGCAGTCTTTACGTGAGATTGAAATCATTTTAGTAGAGAATGGCTCTACAGATAATACCATGGATATTATTAACGAATTTGCAGTAAAAGATCCGAGAATTACGGGGATTTCTATTGGCAAAAGTAATCCTGGACACGCAAGAAATGTGGGCATTTCGATGGCACGAGGACGGTATTTGCAATTTCTGGATGCAGATGATCATTTTGAAGCGAATTTATTACAAGACGCTTATTATCGTGCATATGATAGTGCAACAGATATTCTGTTATTTGGCATGAAAGAAAAGTTACCAAATGGAGAAGTGCACGTTGTTCACAATCCATTACTAACTAATGGTGGACGTATGTCTGGTGAAGAAATTTCATTGGATGAAGTAACTCCTTATTTATATGACAAATTATTTTTATTAGAATACATCAAAGAAAATAACTTGGTAAACTTAGAACAATTTGTTGGCGAGGATGCTTATTTCACTTATACAGCATTATTAGGTACCGAAAAAATTGTTGCACTAAACAAATATTTGCTGACTCGAATTGTTAGACAAGATGGCTTGATGTCTACGTATGGAATGAATTATCGTGATGAGTTCAATTTACATGACAAAATGTTGGAGTACTTAAAACAACATGCTCCAAATCGAATTGAAGCATATCGGTTAAAAATTATTAATACATTAAACTGGTTTATTTTTGACATGAATCGTGTTGATCAAGCATTTAAAGAACGTTTCTATCAAGAATTAAAAGAGAAATACATCCAACAGCTAGGGCTAGACTTAGTGAAAAAAGAAAAATATTCTAATGATCCAGAACAAGTAGAGCGTATCACACGAATCCAAAATATTTTACAATACAATCTAGAAATATATCAAAATATTTATAAAGATTTTGGGATGAAAAAAACCTTCATTATTCCGAATGTTCATATTCAAGAGCGTGGAGGTAAAGTAATTTTTGGACAAGAGAAGACCCAGGGGAATGGGACGGCAATTGAAATGTTTTCAATTATTATTGCAGATAACGATACAAGCAATGCCAGCGGAGTGATTGATTTCGTTTATATGGGTGACAATACAAAAATAATTCATGATAGTTTATTAGTATCTTTATTAATTAAAAAAGAAGGTACTACTTTAAAATCGATTGTTTTACAAGCCGAGTGGGAAAAAGGCTATACCTTACTACAAGAAAATATGTATTATACTTTCGTAGACAATGTTTTTACAATTTGGGCGGGCTATACTCAAAAATATGCAGCATTTGATTACAATGTTCGAATTTTGACTTCTCGAGAAGGGGAAACACATTTTAGTGTCGTTCGACAAAACCAAGGCTATATCCAAGATACAATGACAAGTATTGGTAACGAATTAACACCTATCAATAAAATTGAAGGAAATGAACCTACAACAATTAAAAAAGCTGTATCAAAAAGTCTTAAAAAAGCAAAAGGGTTGTTGAAATAGAAAGATTTTAAAGGAGATTAAAAATGAACGATTTATGGAATTTTTTAGATAATCATCCTGAAGAGAAAGAATTGATAAAGGCAAAAGCATTACAAGGTTATACAGTTGATGGAATTTTAAATGATCAACTTAATTTTGTTGCTCTAGATACTCTGTCTATTGGTCTGGAAAAATTTGGAAATATTCATTATAGTATCCAAATCCCAGAATTTAATGAATTACTAAGTAAGAAGATGGTAGTACTTTTTGTTCCTGCGGATGGAGTGGGACACTCTGGTGCCAAAGAAAGATATTTTGGATTGAGACAATGGAATACCCTGTCTCAATCTGTTCGAAAAAATACCATCATTCTTAGAATAGCTGATGTTGGCTTTGTGTCAGGATCCTATTACACATTATTTGAGCAAGAAATTTTGGATTTAATTGAAGCAAAGAAAACAGAATTTGGACTGAAGCATCAAGATATAATCTTCTATGGAAACTCTAGAGGCGGAACGGGAGCGTTATTATTAGGTATTACAGGTAATTACAAAACAGTTAGTGTAGATCCTGTAATTGATCGAGAGCCTTGGGTAAACAGCGCGGATGGTAGAATAGATCGCCAGTTAATGTTTGATTTCGTAGAAATGGATTTTTCAAACCGAATAAAAGATAAGATGGAACAGTCAAACTATGAATTAGAAAACATTACGGTGATTGCTTCTGAAGCAAATAAAAAAATGTATGAGAAAATTTACCCCTTATCTAATGGTTTTACCTTGAAAAAATTAGAATTAATGATTGATTCTGAAAATACAATTGGTATACACGGCCTTACGATAATGGAAAGTATTCATTTACAATTAGCGTTAATAAATAATTATTTATTTGATTAAGTAACAGAGAAAGTAGGAGCGGAAAAATGAAAAAAGCAGCAATTATGGGCTGGTGGTATAACCAAAATTATGGATCAATCTTAACATACTATGCTCTAAACAAATATGTACAGAATAAAGGGTACGAGACGGTAATGATTGATGGACCACTAGGTTATAAAAACAGAAGTAACTTTCGAGCATGGATGCCTTTAGCGTATAATTTTTTTAAGAAAAATAATATGCCCTATACTGAGCAATTAACAAAAGAAACGTTACCGACATTGAACGATTTAGAAAATCTAGATACCTTTATTTTAGGCTCTGATCAAATGTGGAATCCGTGGAATGGTTGGGTAGACGACGATGATTTCTTAGATTTTGTTTATCCTCGTAATAAAACAATTGCTTATTCTGTTTCATTAGGAAAAGCAGATACAAGTAAATATGATCCCAAATGGGTTGCAAACCGCAAAAAAGATATTACACAGTTTAATCATGTTTCTATGAGAGAAGATTTTTCTGTACAAATTATGAAAGATATTTTTCAAGAAGAAGTTATTCAGGCTTTGGATCCAACCTATCTTGTTGAAAGAAGTGAATATGATTCTTTAGCTGATCAAGCTACGTTTAAACGACAAGAATCAGGAGATTATATGGCTGTCTTTTTCTTGGATATTAACAAGGAAAAAGTTCGTGTAGCACTAGCGATCGCAGAAAAATTGGGACTGAAATTAGTGGTCTTGCCTAATCCTTTAAAAGGACGTGAACTAGCGAAAAAAACGTTTCCTAATACAGTAGAATATGTTTCTGAAGATACGCCAGAAAATTTCTTATCTGTTTATCGAGAAGCAAAATATATTATTACTGATTCGTTTCATGGCACTGTTTTTGCGACTATTTTCCAAAAACCGTTTTCAATTTTTTATAATGAACAACGTGGAATTGACCGCTTTAATAGCTTGATGAAACTGTTTGAGCTTGGCGAAACTAGACGTGTCTATGAGCAAAACACAAAACAAGAAATTGAAGAAAATAAAAATATTAGTTTAGCACTTGACTATCAAAAGACCGCTGGAAAGATTGCTAGAGAAAAAGAGATTTCAGATAAGTGGTTAACCGATGCGTTGACAAGTAAATTTAGCCCAGATGAAGACGAAGTATATGATGAATTTAGACGATATATTATCAATAAACCTTTGGATTTTTATCGAGCTAAAACAACTGTTCCGATTTCCGCAGCAATTGTTTTATCGCCAAATGGTACGATAAAAAATTCCAACCCTAATGAAAGCTTTTGGAAGCTAACAGATAAAGAATTAATTTTTATGAATAATCATCGTGAAGTCACTACAAGATTTAATCGTGAAAAGTTTAAGGGAAAGGAAACGTTCAGTCCTTTTAGAATCGTCGGTAAATATGTGAAAGATGAAAAAATCGAACATGTTATGTATTTGCATCCGATACAAAAACCTAAGCCTAAACCGAAACAAGGCACAGAAAAAAAAGCATTAGCAATTCCCGAGAATCTTTTAACAAGAAAACAATTAATTATGAAAATTGTGCAAAATGAGAGAATTCGTTCGTGGAAACAAGATCTTTTAGAAGAATTACCAGATTTAGAGTTATTTGTAGGTCGTGAATTAAAAGAATATGCTTCGAATTTTGTTGGTGGTCCAGCAGACCTTTTAATTTTTCCAAAAACGATAGAAGAAGTTGCTTTAATTGTAAAATATGCTAAAAATAATCAGATTCCTTTAACTGTTATCGGTAAAGGTTCAAATATTTTAGTCCGTGATGGTGGTATCCGTGGGATTACTTTAAATATGACTGCCTTGAATTATCGTAAAATTACGGGGAATGTTTTAACAGTTTCGGCAGGTGCAAGCTTAATTGAAACATCTTATTATCTACTAGAACACTTGAAATGCGGTTTAGAATGGGCAGATAATATTCCAGGAACCATTGGTGGCGCAGTTTATATGAATGCTGGGACAGTTAAGGATATCAATAGTATGTTTCTTGAAGCTACGATCGTAGATGAAAATGGAGAAATTAAAGTTTTAAATAAAGAAGATGTTCAATTTAGTCATCGCTATAGTTCATTTATGGATCATCCTGAGTGGATTATTCTAGAAACTAAATTACAGATTTCAGAAGGTAATTTAGAAAACATGGTAAATGACATGGTAGGAACTGTCGAAATTAGAGAAAGGATGCACCCACTAACACATCCAAATCATGGGTCAACTTTTACTTGGGGACGGGCGCCTCGATTAATTCAACAAGCTGGCTTAGTTGGTACTAGAATTGGCGGAGTAAAAGTATCTGAAAAACATCCAGGTTTCTTTATCAATGTTGAACAAGCCTCTGCTCAAGACTATGAAGCATTAATTTATTTAATTATTGCAAAAGTTTATGAATTTTCTGGATTTTTATTAAAACCAGAAGTGAGAATTTTAGGTGCAAATATGTGGGAAGCAAGTTTAACTTTTAAATAAACAGGGGAGTGTGTGACATGAAGAAAATAATCACAATAATTGTGTCTTTAGCAATTGGTATCGGTTGTGGTTTTTGGTCAGGATATTACATCAGTAAAAAATATTCAGAAAACCAAGAGACAACTATTTCCAAAAGTACTAATTCAGAACAACCTTTGATTACAAATGGAGAGTATCAAGTAACAGCTAATTGGGATTGGAAAACATTAGTTGTTAAAGATAATGTGTGGACATTGGATGGCAAACGTATTTATGATGTTTCGACTACAAATGATAATATTGTGATTTTAAAGGGAAAAAATTTGAAATCACTTGTAGTTTATAAAATAGAAAAAGATAACGAAAAAATCAACTTATATTCTTACACAAAAGAAGGCGTTGGGAAAAAAGTATTGGCTACTCTAGTGAAGAAATAAATAATGCATTTGGTGTTTGAAATAAATTGAAAGTAACTTTGTTAGGAGAAGTTAGTAAATGAAATACAATACGAAAAATTATGACTATTTAATTGTTGGTTCGGGACCTTTTGGGGCAACGTTTGCTTGTGAAGCAGCTAAACGAGGAAAAAAAGTATTAGTTATTGAGAAACGTGCTCATATTGGTGGCAATATGTATACACATAAAGAAAATGGGATTAATGTCCATGACTATGGTGCCCATATTTTTCATACTGACAATAAAGAAGTATGGTCTTATGTCAATCAATTGACGGAATTCAATGGCTACATCAATCAAGTAGTTGCTAATTACAAAGGGGAGCTCTACAACCTACCATTCAATATGAACACGTTCTACCAAATGTGGGGGGTAAAAACACCAGCTGAAGCACAAGCAAAAATTTCAGAGCAGCGGGAGGCAGCTGGAATTAAAGGAGCTCCAAAAAATTTAGAAGAACAAGCGATTCGTTTGATAGGAACGGATATCTATGAAAAATTAATTAAAGGCTATACAGAAAAACAGTGGGGACGTAAGGCTACGGAATTACCAAGTTTTATTATTCGCCGTTTGCCAACTCGTTTTACTTTTGATAATAATTACTTTAACCATCGCTATCAAGGCGTACCTGTCGACGGTTACACAGCTATGTTTGATAAATTGTTAGAGAGTGAATTAATTGATATTCAATTGAATAAAGACTTTTTGGCAGAGAAAGAAACTTACTTATCAGAGTTTCCAAAAATTGTTTATACAGGGATGATTGATGCATTCTTTGATTATTCTTATGGCGAATTAGAATATCGTTCAGTACGTTTTGAAAATGAAACAGTAGATTCAAACAATGCACAAGGCAATGCCGTAATTAATTACACAGATGCGGAAACCCCCTATACACGGATAATGGAATGGCGACATTTTGATCAACAGGCCGATGAAAACAAAACGATTTTGACGAAAGAATACCCACAAGATTGGGATCGTTCAAAAGAAGCCTATTATCCTGTTAATGATGAGAAAAATTCACTTTTGTTTAGAAAATACAAAGAAAAAGCAAACGCTCAAGAAAAAGTTATTTTTGGTGGACGGTTAGCCAATTACCAATACTATGATATGGACCAAGTTTTCGGAGCAGCTTTGAAGGCAGTCGCTAAAGAATTTGGTGAAATGGCCAACTAGTGAACGGTTAGACTCGGAGGAACAAATGGAAAAAGAACTGAAAGTTAGAACAAAATTACTTACCAAAGAATACAGTTTAGCGCAAACACGTATTGACAAATTGAAGACACTTTTTAGTATTTTTCAAAACAAAGTTCCCACATTTTGGGCGTTAAAAGGTGTTAGCCTCGACGTATATTCTGGAGAAACAATTGGTATTATTGGTTTAAATGGTTCAGGCAAATCCACTTTATCAAATATTATTTCAGGCATCACTCCTCAAACGTCAGGAGAACTTGAAATAAATGGTGAAGTTTCAATTATTTCGATTGGTGCAGGACTAAATAATAATTTAACAGGACGAGAAAACATTCGAATGAAATGTTTAATGTTGGGGGAAAAGAATAAAGAAATTGATGCCAAAATCGATGATATTATTGAATTCTCAGAATTAGGCGTTTTTATCGACCAGCCTGTTAAAACTTATTCTAGCGGTATGCGTGCTAAGCTTGGTTTTTCAATTGCGGTTCATCAAAATCCAGATATTTTAGTGATCGATGAAGCGTTATCTGTAGGAGATCAAACCTTCTATAATAAAGGCTTAAAAAAAATGCTTGCATTTAAAGAGCAAGGCAAAACTATCTTTTTTGTCTCTCATTCTATTCAACAAGTAGAGCAAATTTGTGATCGTGTAGCTTGGATGCATTATGGTGACCTACGTGCATTTGGTGAAACTAAGCATATTTTAAAGGAATATCGTGCTTTCTTGCACCGTTATAATCATTTCACTGAACCGCAAAAAGAATCGTATCAGAGAGATGGCAAGGCCAAACAGAGAAATTTTTCTTTGGAACAACTTCAAGAAACAATTCTTGAAAAAGCCAATCAACAAGTAGGCAGTCGCCGGACGACTAAAGAAGTCATTAAATTTACTACTAAAAATAAAATTGGAGATAAAATGACTCTTGGTACGAAGAGCTTGTTAATTTTGCTACTTTGTATGATTTTTTATGTAAGTCTTACCTTTGTAAAAGGTATTTCATTAACAACAGCTTTCATTCATCCAGCGGAAACAATTCAACGTATATTTGTTCCTGAGAAAGTAGCAGGGAAGGATACAAACGCTGTGAAAACGACTAAAACTAAACCAGCTTCAACAAAAGAATCTAGGCAGCAGGAGGAAGTTCAGCCTAGCCCAACGAACGTACCAGAAAATAATAATAGCGAACAAGCTGTGTCAACGTATACTGTGGAAGTTGGAGATTCAGTCAGTTTGATTGCTGAAAATCACGGACTCACTATAGAACAACTTCAAACTTTGAATCCAGAAATCATTGAGGTACCTATTTATCCTGGACAAGTGTTGAAATTGAAAGAGGTGACTGAATAATGCGCGAGGTAAAATTAATTTTAGCTGAACAGTTTTCATACTTAGGCGTTGCACAACGAATTGCTAAATACAGTAATAAAGCATTATATCAAAGCCACATCTTAGGAAATTTATGGCAAATTTTAAGTCCTTTAATTCAGTTAGGTGTCTATTATTTTGCTTTTGGGATTGCCCTTGGTGGTGCTCGAACCGTAAAAGGAGGAGTATCCTATATCGCTTGGTTGATGGTAGGATTAAGTACATGGATTTTTTTAAGTACAGTAACGAAACAAGCTTCTAGTTCTGTTTATATGCAAGTTGGCATGGTCTCTAGAATGAAGTTTCCAATAAGTATTTTGCCAATGGTTAAAATATTTTCTGAGTTACCAAGTTATTTTGCATTCACTACGTTAGCAGCAATTGTGTCAATTTCGACAGGCGAAAAGATTTCTATTTATTGGATTCAGCTACCTTACTATATTGTATCGATGATTATCTTTTTATATAGTTTTAGTCTGATTAATTCAACGATTGCTGCATTAATTAGGGATTATCAAATTTTCTTGAATTCTATTATCCAAGTATTAATGTATATGTCAGGGGTCTTTTGGGATTTGAGTACAAAGAATTTACCGTCTTGGTTATCAAAAATTCTTATGTTGAATCCTTACGCATATATTATTAATGGATTTCGAGATACATTTTTCTATAAAAGATGGTTTTTTGAAGATAAGCCCCAGCTTATTGTTTTTTGGCTAACAACATTAGTAATATTTATCGTAGGGGCTCATTTACATGTTAAGTTCAGAAGCAAATTTGTTGATTATATGTAATATATGAAGAAGTAAAACCACCGTATACTGACAAGAATACGGTGGTTTTACTCTTTAATTGACAATAGCCGTCTCTTTAAAGAGACGGCTATCTAACGAATCAATATTATTATTTTAAAGTTGGATCAGACTATTTCTAGTATTCAAGTATTTTTCATTTAAGCGATGTATTCCCTACCTCTAATACATCCTTGTATCTCTCTAGACACGCCAGTTTTGAATAAAATCATCAAAACAATTGAATGGTTCGTTTAAAAATATTTTTCGTGTTCTAAATATTATAACATAAAACTCGTCAACTGACCACTAGCTGACGAGTTCATAATTTTTCCAGATAAATAGACAGCCGTTTTCCGCCGACTGTCTAAGATTAAGATAGATTTGTAAAGAAGTGAATAAATGCTTCCTACTATCTCTTTATAACATGAGGAAAAGAAAACTGCAAAAGATAGCTGTGTTTTTTGAAAAAAAGATCAGCTGGTTTTCGCCAGCTGATCATCCGTTGAAAAGAGATATAAAGAAGTGAATAAAGCTTGCTTTACCTCTATTTTATACCATGTTTTGATTTAAATAACTATTCAGTATTAGTTATACTTAAATAATAAATATGTATACGGATGTATTGTTTTGAGGTATAGTCATAGAGAAAAGAGGGAACGTTTATGAAAAAATTTTGTTTAAGTTATAGCTCTGGTAAAGATTGTTTATTGGCGATGGATCGATTGGTACAAGCAGGAAATCAGCCAGTTGCGTTAGTGACAACATTAAGTGATGAAATTAATCGTTCTTGGTTTCACGGCATACCAATCTCCGTCTTAGAAGCAGCAGCCGAAGCGTTAGATTTACCACTTGTTATATCACATAACAATGAAACAAATTACACAGAAAAAGTGGTTGAGGCACTGCAGGAAACCAAAAAATTAGGTGCAGAAACGGTTTGTTTTGGCGATATAGATATTGAACAAAATGGTGCTTGGGATCGCCAAGTTGCGTTAAGTGCTGGACTTGAACCACAATTACCTCTTTGGCAGGAGAATCGCGAAGCACTTGTGAAAGAATTCTTGGCAAAAGGGTACACAGCAATTATCAAAACGGTCAGCAAAGAGGCAGGTATTCCAATAAAATTTTTAGGAGAACCGTTAGATGAAACATTTATCACGTACCTTAAAGAGCATCAATTAGATATTTGCGGAGAAAACGGGGAGTACCATACGTTGGTAATTGACGGCCCGCTATTTAAAAAGAGGCTCAATTATTATACTTCAGGAATTTATGAAAGTCCTTATGCTTATTCTTTGATTATTGATGCTTAAATGAAAGTAAAAGGACACAAGCTGCCACTTTTTCTAGGGATATGCTATAATTGACTTAAGAAAAGTAGAGAAAGTGAGTGGTTAATTATGGAAGAAACTGTCTTTTTTAATTTAGGAAATGCCCTTGCTTCAAAAAGAGATCAAAAAGAATTAATTAAAGAAGCCCAAATTGCGAAAGATACTCGAAAGATTCCAGGAAAACTGATTATCGTTGAAGATGAAGAAAATGGTACCCATATTTTATTTGAATTAGCTGATCAAACAGAACCGTCTGCTGAAACAAAAGAATTCAAAGTGAAAAAAGTGATTGATTAATAAAAAAGCAACGAATTTTTCTAAATTCGTTGTTTTTTTATATTTTTTTACACAAATGATACAAAAAGAATATCAAAATCAAATAAATGATTAGTATACTTGAAGAAACAAATAGGAAGCAAACGTTTTGAGGTGTTCTTTCATGGAAAATCGAGGAATTTTATTTGATAAAGATGGTACGTGTATTCGTTTTGACACTCTTTGGCAAGCAGGTTTGCAAGCTTGTTTTGAAACACTAAGTATGTTAGCCCCTCATCATTCAGCAGAAATAAAAAAGATATTAGCTATTCAGGAGCAACGTTTTTTGCAAAAACATTTACTTGATGAAGTCCTTTATCAGGAACTTTATCAGGAATTGGCGCAATTTGAGGAATTAGTCGAACAGGGAATCAGCAGTCGATGGCTAGAGCAATTTTTTTATGATTATTTACGAAAAAATCTGAAAAAGATTGAACCAATTGGTGATTTAAAACAGTTATTTCTTGAGCTGAAACGGAAGAACTATAAAATTGGATTAGCAACTTCAGATACTTTGCCAGCGACTATGTTGATTATGGAATATCTTGGTTTAACAGAAATGTTTGATTTTATTGCGACAGGAGATCGTTACTTACCGAAACCAGATGCGGACATGCTCCAAGCCTTTTGTCAGTCATGTCAATTGAAGGCGACAGAAGTAATTATGGTAGGTGATTCGCTCGTGGATGTTTTCATGGGAACTTGTCATGGTAAAGCAGGAATTGGTGTTTTAACCGGCAACTGCCAGTCAACTGATTTTGAAAAGTTTGAAGTAGCCTATTTCCGTGATATCCATGAAATACCTTATCAAGAATTATGGGAAAATACCAAGAATAAAAAAATCCTGAAAAGATGACGAGTCTTTTCAGGATTTTTTTATTAATCTAATTTAAGCAATTGCCGTTTCTTTTGTTGAAATTCTTCTTCTGTTAGAATTCCTTCATCAACTAACAGTTTTAAATTTCTTAACTCAGCCATTACGTCTTCAATAGCGCTAGGTGAGTTTTTTTGTGAATCAAATAGCTTTGGTTCAATCGGTTGGTTTTTATCACTCTTTATAGGAGTTGGTATTTCTGCGAAAAATCTAAAAACTTCGACCGCCGCCACCGAATGTGCCGCCGCCAGTTGAGTGGGTGGTGCTACCACCACCGCCCATTCCGCCATTGCCGCCATTGTTTTTAGGAATACGACGCGTAGTGATGAAAGAGTTGGTTAACTGATCTGTGCGGGAGGTTAAGTTTAAAGTTGTTTTTTCCCTAAAGGGATATTGATAACTTGAAAATTTTAATTGATATTTAGAAATATTAATGCCTAAGAAGACCAAACTGAGTATCAGCGCAGCAGCAAAAGCAATTACCATTTCCAGCGGGGTAATGGCTTTATAACGGGTGATTTTACCTGTTTCGCTGTCCACACGATAGTGACCCCCAGGAACCCCTTTATCAACAAATGCTTGAGTTTCCTGAACAAAGGTTTGAGCAGCCGCGAAATAATTTCCTTGACTCATATTATCCCATATTTTATCTAAGGTATCATCAATTCGTGCATCTGTCATATAATCAATCATGTTTCCAGAAGTAGAGATGTAGATTTTCCGTAAGTCCATATCAATGAGAAAAAGAATCGCATTTTGGTCCTTGCCAACTTTATTTAAAAGATAATGATCTGCATAGTCTTGTTCATCACCATAAGTATTATTATTTGTGGTCACAATAAAGACAGAGGCTTTTGTTTTTTCTTCTAAAGGTTGTATCTCTTGCTTTAGTTGGTTGATTTGATCAGGTGTCAGTAATTGTGCGCCATCATCAATTGAATTTTCAGCCGCCGAAACGGGTAGGGCAAGGCCAAAGGTAAGAAGTATTAGGAAAAAAATAGGTAAAAGTCGTTTTTTCATAGGAAATAACCTCCTAATAAAAAGAGTGCTAAGAGGCCAGCGAAAATGCCTAACGTTGCTAGTCCTAAACGAGTGTAACTAATTGGAAGCACACCGCTTACTTTACCTGTTTGTCCATTCATGGCATAATAATAAACTTTTTTTGATTGTTCCTGACTGCGATAGGTGACTAACCAAATTGGCAAAAGCATATAGTGATTATTTTCTTGGTTTAGAGAAATATCCGTGCGAACATTTGTCAACGTAGTATAACCAGAAGCAGAGTCCCGTAACAATGATTCCGAATAATCTTGTAATTCTTGTTGGACGTGTTTTTTGATTGCTTCATATTCAATATCGCGTTTTTCTGCTTGGAAACCTGCTAGGTATTGGCTTTTGAAAGGCACCGCTTGATCAATTAAAAATGGTTGAACGCCTTCCACCATTTTTTGTTGGACGTTTTTTGACAAGGCATTTTTAACTAATTCTTTAAACGATAATTTTCCTGAACGTCCCACATTGAAACGTTTTGTTTCGGTGTATTCGATATCACCTACGCGCCAAATGCGAATACTTGTGCCAGTAGCTTGCAGTTGTCCGTCGACTTCTGCATCAACGACCCAATAGGGGAAGTAAACCCCAGTTAATTTATCGATTTGATTTTTGCTGAAAAAATCTCGAGGAATGAACCATTTTTTCTTGGTCCAAGCGAGAAATTTTTCAATCGCTTCGTCTTTTTCAATTGTAAAGGGTAAGACGTTTTCTGGTAAAAATTCGCCACTTAATCGACCAGCCAAGACAACTGGATTATGGCAATAATAACAGTATGTGGCTGCCGTTGTTGCATCGGTGACAATTTGAGCGCCACAGCTTGGACAATTAAAAATTTCCATTGTGCCTGCATCTGCAGCTGCTTCATTCTCAGTGGTCTCTGTTTGTTGCGTAGCGGAGGATTCTTCTTCCGCCGTGAAAGTCAAATTTTCCTCGGCAGTCGTTGTTGAGGGATTCTCTAAATGCGCCTCATGTTGCTGTTGCTCATAACGAGTCACTTCTTCTTCCGTGTAAATATTTAAACAATATTCACAATGAAATTTTTGATCTTTGGGATTAAATAAGAGCGGGCCGCCACAGTTGGGGCATTTATGGGTAAATGTTGTTTCCATTGCAACCGTCCTTTCTAATAGAGTGAGTAAATAACAGGAATCTGATTCAAAGAAAAAGGGTAGACTTGTGCCTGACCCTTTTCTTTAATTGTTCACTACTTGCTTATAAAGGAACCCCTAGGAATGGTTTACCACAATGTGGACAGAACTTAGGAATACCATTACTTAAGTCAACAATTTCGCTACATTCACTACATTTCATTTCTAATTTTGGCTTCTCGTTTGTTGGTTTTGGTGTACCACAGTTTGAACAAAACTTCCCAGTGTTTTCAGTCCTACATTGTGGGCAAGTCCAAGTGTCTGTAGCCCCTTGTGCGTTTTGCTGGTTTTGTTTTTCTTGCATTTGTTGTTGGTTTGTTTGAGACGCTTGCGCAAAGTAGTTACCATTTGCATTCATGCCCATACCAACGCCCATAAAGCCGCTCATAGCGCCACCTTCATTTTTACCAGCAGCCTCCATACCACGAGCCAAGGAACCTTGAACATAACCTTCGCGAACACCTGGATCGCTGAGCATAGCTCCTTCATTTCGCATGTTGATTAATTTTGTTGAATCATCTGTATAAGAAATGCTCGCAACTGCTACAGAAACAATTTCCATGCCGCGATTGGTGCGCCAATCCTCGTCAAGCGCAGTTTGCATATATTTACTTAATTCAACACTTTTTGAGGGAACATAAGAAATACGTTGTCCATCAGCAGACATTTGATTGATTGCTGCTTGCAATGCTGTAATGAACTCTGCCAAATATTGTTCATTAATATCATTAATATCTACTTGCGTTTGGTTTTTAGGAATCGCATTAGTATAAAATAGCAAAGGATCTGTAATTTTAATTGAGTAATTTCCGTGTGCACGTAAGAAAAGTTCGGCATTATAAAAATTATCAAAATAGTTTAATGGCGCAGGTGTTCCAAATTTAATGCCTTTAATTTCTTGCAAATTAATATAAAAAACTTGTTGTTTTTGTGGAGTTACGCCACCAAATTTGAAACGACTGAAGGTCTCTGCAATCGCATCTTTTAAAGAACCGTTAAACATTGAAGGCGCAGAATCATTTTTGACTGTATAATAGCCTTCTTCAGCAGTGTAATCGATGATTTTGCCACCATCGACAAGAAGCATCATCATGTTGGGATAGACATGTACAACAGAACCATCTGTTAAAACATCGTCCGTTCCTTTACGATTAGAACCACGTTTATCATCTTTACGTACAAAAACACCTTTTGTCATGACGGTTGTGTCCCCCATATTATCAGGTTCAATAACCTCTAGCCATTGATCGGCCAAGCCACCGCCAACTGAACTTGTTGCTGCTTTAATAAGTCCCATGTTCATTCCTCCTAATAAAAAACTAATTGTTACAGCTAGTATACCACACAATGAATGCAGAGAAATCCAACGAAAGCCTGATGAAATGGAAAAAATTGATCAAACTTTATTAAGAAATTAAAAAAAGTATAGGTGAAACACAAGCATTTTAAAAAAAGTTACGTATAATAGAAGAAAAGACATATTATATAGTTAGGGGATTATTGAATGGAACGAAGCAATCGTAATAAAAAATCTTCAAAAAAACCACTTATTCTTGGTGTTTCTGCCTTGGTTCTAATCGCTGCTGCCGGTGGCGGGTATTATGCTTATAGTCAATGGCAAGCCAAACAAGAATTAGCCGAAGCGAAGAAAACAGCTACTACATTTTTAAACGTATTGTCAAAACAGGAATTTGATAAGTTACCGTCCGTTGTTCAAGAAGCTAGCTTAAAGAAAAATGGCTATGATACTAAATCTGTTGTTGAAAAATACCAAGCAATTTATTCAGGGATTCAAGCAGAAGGAGTCAAAGCTAGTGATGTTCAAGTCAAAAAGGCGAAAGATAATCAATACACATTTACCTATAAATTATCGATGAGCACTCCTTTAGGCGAAATGAAAGATTTGTCTTATCAATCAAGTATTGCCAAGAAAGGCGATACCTACCAAATCGCTTGGAATCCGTCTTTAATTTTTCCAGATATGTCAGGAAATGATAAAGTTTCGATTCAAGTAGATAATGCCAAACGTGGAGAAATTGTCGATCGTAATGGTAGTGGGCTAGCAATTAACAAAGTGTTTGATGAAGTGGGCGTAGTGCCTGGCAAACTCGGTTCTGGCGCAGAAAAAACAGCCAATATCAAAGCTTTTAGTGATAAGTTCGGCGTTTCTGTTGATGAAATCAATCGAAAGTTAAGCCAAGGGTGGGTCCAAGCAGACTCCTTTGTACCAATCACAGTCGCTTCTGAACCAGTGACAGAATTACCAACAGGGGCTGCGACAAAAGACACAGAGTCACGTTATTATCCGTTGGGGGAAGCAGCTGCGCAATTAATCGGGTATACGGGCACCATTACTGCAGATGATATTAAAAAAAATCCAGAGTTAAGTAGTACGGGCGTAATTGGTAAAACTGGCTTAGAACGAGCGTTTGATAAAGAATTAAGAGGGCAAGATGGTGGCTCACTAGTTATTTTAGATGACAAAGAGAATGTCAAAAAAGCTTTACAAACCAAAGAGAAAAAAGATGGTCAAACGATTAAATTAACGATTGACAGTGGCGTACAACAACAAGCCTTCGCTATATTTGACAAACGCCCTGGTAGTGCGGTCATTACCGATCCTCAAAAAGGCGATTTATTAGCAACGGTTAGTTCACCTTCGTATGATCCTAATAAAATGGCCAATGGCATTTCTCAAAAAGAATATGATGCTTACAATAACAACAAAGATTTACCATTCACAGCACGTTTTGCGACAGGCTATGCACCAGGCTCTACCTTTAAAACAATTACCGGTGCCATTGGTTTAGATGCAGGGACATTGAAGCCAGATGAAGAGCTAGAAATTAATGGTTTGAAATGGCAAAAAGATAAATCTTGGGGCGGCTATTTTGCGACACGTGTAAAAGAAGCAAGTCCAGTCAATCTGCGTACCGCTTTAGTTAATTCAGATAATATTTATTTTGCCCAACAAACATTACGGATGGGAGAAGACAAATTTAGAGCGGGTCTTAATAAATTCATTTTCGGTGAGGAACTAGATTTACCAATTGCCATGACGCCTGCTCAAATTTCAAATGAAGATAAATTTAATTCTGAAATTCTTTTAGCAGATACGGGCTACGGTCAAGGTCAATTGTTAATTTCGCCAATCCAGCAAGCTACCATGTATAGTGTTTTCCAAAATAATGGAACATTAGTCTATCCAAAACTAGTTTTAGACAAAGAAACGAAGAAAAAAGACAATGTAATCAGCGCCAACGCAGCGAATACAATTGCCACAGATCTTTTAGGTAGTGTGGAAGATCCTTCAGGTTATGTTTATAATATGTACAATCCGAACTTCTCATTGGCTGCTAAAACAGGAACAGCTGAAATAAAAGATAAACAAGATACAGATGGCAAAGAAAACAGTTTCCTTCTAACGTTAGATCGTAGTAACAATAAATTCTTAACAATGATTATGGTTGAAAATTCAGGAGAAAATGGTTCTGCAACAGATATCAGTAAACCATTAATTGATTACTTAGAAGCAACCATTAAATAAAAAGAGAAAATGAACGAAACGAGGTTTCTGTAAAAAGAAACCTCGTTTTCCCTTTTTAGAAAAAGGAAAGTGTGCTACAATGAAGCGACTAAATTGTAGAAGGAAAGGGATTCGTGTGCGAATTTTAGCAATAGATACATCTAACCAAACATTGAGTATTGCTGTGTGTGAAAATCAAAAAATTCTGGGAAGTTATACAGCAACGGTTAAAAGAAATCATAGCTTAACATTAATGCCGGCAATTGACTATTTGATGAGCCAATTGAACTTGGCGCCAACGGCAATTGATCGTTTTGTCGTAGCAGAAGGACCTGGATCATACACTGGCTTACGTTTAGGCGTGACGACTGCCAAAACATTGGCCTATACTTTAAAGAAAGAGCTAGTAGGCATTTCCAGTCTACAAACGTTAGCTGCCAATTGTGTTGGACAAACGGGTTTAGTTGTGCCTCTTTTTGATGCGCGTCGTAAAAACGTCTATGCTGGTGCTTACCGGTTTGTCAATGGCGTGTGGCAAAATGAGTTACCGGACCAACATATTTCCCTCCGGGAGTTATTAGAACAACTAAAAAATGAACCAAATCTTTTTTTTGTTGGTGAAGATGTTGAAAAATTCACTGAAGAAATAGCTCAAATCATTCCTCATGGAGAAATTTGTGATGTCCAGCAATGGCAAATTCCTAATGCCGCAGTTTTGGCTGCGTTAGGTAGTGTGGCTGAACCTGTTGAAAATGTTCATGGGTTCTTACCTGCGTATTTGAAAAAAGTAGAAGCGGAAGAAAATTGGTTGAAGACACACACGCCTAATGGAGAAAGCTATGTGGAAAAACTTTAATTTTGTGACAAAATACTTTACAAAAAGACGGCAACGGTATATAACTAAAACCATTGCAATGAACCAGCAAGAATTTCAATTGCGTGAAATCACCTACCAAGATATTAAGGATTTACTAGCAATTGAACGTGAAGTTTACGCTGGGGAACTTCCTTGGACGATGTCTGCTTTCATGGCAGAACTTGGCTCAAAAGCGCCGCATCTCTATTTGTTAGCGGCAATTAACGGAAAAACAGTTGGCTTTATTGGTTGTCGGATTCAAGGAACGGATGCACACATTACGAATGTCGCTGTCCATACAGCATACCAAGGCTTAGGTTTAGGTCGTTCTTTAATAGAAGAAACGCGAATTTTTGCCAAGAAAAATCGGTGTGAAACCTTATCGCTAGAAGTACGAATGAGTAATGTTAAAGCCCAACGTTTATATCGAAAAATTGGCTTTGTCTCACAGACGGTGAAAAAAGGCTATTATGACGAAAATAATGAAGACGCACTAGAAATGATAATTGATTTAAAAGAAGAGTGAAGAAAAAATGTTAGTAACAAAAAAAGAAATATCTGTAGCAAATATTGGTGAAGAATTATGGCGTTTTAGTAATTCTTCTTATACAACTGGCTCCCCTTGGACAGAAACACAATTCGCGGAAGATTTTGCTCAGGAAAATAGCGAATATCTTTTTTTAGTTGAAAATGGCCAGTGGTTAGGCTATATTGCCTATCATTTTATTTTAGATGAAGCAGAAATTAGTCACGTTGTTGTGAATGGTCAGAAACAACACCAAGGAATTGGTTGTCAGTTAATGAAAGCTTTTAAAGAATATATTAAAAGTCGTAACATTACACAAATTTTCTTAGAGGTCAGAGAATCGAATACACTAGCTCAAAAACTTTATGAGAAAACAGGTTTTCGGAAAGTAGCTGTTCGAAAAAATTATTATAAAGAACCTCAAGAAAATGCCTTTGTAATGTGTGCGAAATTAAGGAAGGAAGCCCAATGACAATTTTTACAAAAGAACGTAAATTATTATTAGCTGTGGAAAGTAGCTGTGATGAAACAAGTGTGGCTGTCATTGAAGATGGCGACAAAATTCTTTCCAATATCGTAGCTTCGCAAATTAAGAGCCATCAACGTTTTGGCGGAGTCGTTCCGGAAGTTGCGAGTCGTCATCATGTTGAACAAGTGACGATCTGTATTGAAGAAGCATTAACAGAAGCAAAAGTCACACCAGAAGAACTCAGTGGCGTTGCTGTGACCTATGGGCCTGGGTTAGTCGGTGCTTTATTAATAGGACTTTCTGCAGCAAAAGCATTTGCTTGGGCGCACCAATTACCACTTATTCCAGTCAATCATATGGCTGGGCACATTTATGCTGCCCGTTTTGTGGCACCGCTCGAATTTCCATTGATGGCCTTACTCGTTAGTGGAGGACATACGGAATTGGTCTACATGAAAGAAGATGGCTCTTTCGAAATTGTTGGTGAAACACGTGATGATGCAGCTGGTGAAGCGTATGATAAAGTCGGACGGGTGTTAGGGTTGCCTTATCCTAGTGGCAAAGAGATTGATGCTTTGGCCCATGAAGGCACAGATACCTACCAATTTCCACGGGCGATGCTAAAAGAGGATAACTATGACTTTAGCTTTAGTGGTTTGAAAAGTGCGTTTATTAACACGGTTCATAATGCAGAGCAACGTGGTGAAGTACTGTCTACAAAGGATTTAGCCGCAAGTTTTCAGGCGAGTGTGGTGGAAGTATTAGTGGCTAAAACCATTCGTGCTTGTCAAGAATATCCTGTTAAGCAATTGCTAATCGCTGGGGGCGTTGCTGCGAATCAAGGATTACGAGAAGCAATGAGACATGCAATCAGTGAACAATTACCAGCAGTAAAATTACTTATTCCGCCATTAAAACTTTGTGGGGATAACGCGGCGATGATTGGCGCTGCCGCCTTTATCGAAGCTGAAAAGAATCACTTTGCTTCGTATAACTTAAATGCAGAACCTGGCGTTAGTTTTATGACAATTAGTGAAGAAGGCTAGCCAGCTAGACAAAAATTTGCTATAATGAAGCCAGTTTAACAATGACATTCGATGATAAAGAGAGTACTTATTTCAACATCAGCTTAGCGATCTTGGGAAGGTGGGAGCCAAGAGTGATCGGAATGAGGAAGCGCACTTTTAGAATTCTGCTGAAAGCAGACGGCAATCACCGTTATCGATGAAGCAGGTCTATCCAAGTAGTATAGACAATTAGAGTGGTACCGCGGGTAAATTCTCGTCTCTGACAAAACAAATCATTTTGTTTTGTCAGAGACGTTTTTGTTTTTTTATACTTACAAATTAATCAGGAGGGTTCTTATGAACAACAAAGAAATCGTAGCAAAAGCGTTACATGATGTTTTAAATGAAGAATTAACGATGGATCAAATCGAACAATTATTGGAAAATCCTAAATCTGTTGATCATGGAGATGTTGCTTTTCCAGCCTTTTCATTAGCTAAAATTTATCGTAAAGCACCACAACAAATTGCAGCAGAATTAGCAGAAAAAATTGATGGCACAAATTTTGAAAAAATTGAAGTGGTAGGACCTTATTTAAACTTTTTCATGAATAAAGAAGCAGTCAGTCAAGCTGTCATTGGCGCAGTAGTCAAAGAAAAAAATAACTACGGAAACAGTACCTTTGGCAATAATGGCAATGTTCCTATTGATATGTCTTCACCAAACATTGCTAAACCAATTTCTATGGGGCACTTACGTTCTACGGTAATCGGGAATTCAATTGCCTTTATTTTAGAAAAAATTGGGTATCAGCCAATTCGGATTAACCACTTAGGTGACTGGGGTACACAGTTTGGTAAGTTAATTGTAGCTTATAAAAAATGGGGTTCTGAAGAAGCAGTCCGCCAACAACCAATTAATGAATTATTGCGCTTATATGTGCAATTTCATGAAGAAGCAGAAGAAAAACCAGAATTAGAAGACGAAGCACGTGCATGGTTTAAAAAATTAGAAGAAGGAGACCAAGAAGCCAATGAATTATGGAAATGGTTCCGTAGCGAGTCTCTAAAAGAATTTGATAAAATCTATTCCATGTTAGAAGTTGAATTTGATTCATACAATGGCGAAGCCTTTTATAATGATAAAATGGATGAAATTGTTACTTTATTAGAAGAAAAACATTTATTAACAGAAAATCAAGGTGCAGAAATTGTTGATTTGACAGAATATAATTTAAATCCAGCACTTATTCGTAAATCAGATGGTGCGACGTTATATATCACACGGGATTTAGCTGCTGCGCTTTACCGTAAACGGACGTATGATTTTGCCAAATCGCTTTATGTAGTCGGCAACGAACAAAGCAATCACTTCAAACAATTAAAAGCAGTCTTGAAAGAACTAGGATTTGAATGGTCAGATGATATGGAACACATTCCGTTTGGTTTAATTACTCAAGGCGGTAAAAAATTATCCACACGTAAAGGGAAAATTGTTTTATTAGAAGAAGTATTGAATGAAGCTGTTACTTTAGCAGGAAATCAAATTAACGAGAAAAATCCAGACTTAGCAAATCGTGAAGAAGTGGCGAAACAAGTAGGTGTAGGTGCAGTTATTTTCCATGACCTTAAAAATGATCGTCTAAATAATTTCGATTTTGTATTAGATGAAGTTGTTCGTTTTGAAGGCGAAACTGGGCCATATGTTCAATATACACATGCTCGTGCGATGAGTATTTTACGTAAAGCAAACTTTACACCAGACGCTACACAACGTTATGCACTAAATGACAAGGATAGCTGGGAAGTCGTGAAGTTGTTACAAAAATTCCCTGAAACTGTGATGCAAGCTGCTGAAAAATATGAACCATCTGTTATTGCGAAACATAGCATTCATTTAGCACAAGCGTTCAATAAATATTATGCCCATGTTCGGATTTTGGATGAAGATGCTCAAAAAGAGGCACGCTTAGCGTTAGTTTATGCAGTAGCTACTGTTCTAAAAGAAGATTTACGTTTACTAGGGTTACATGCACCAGAAGAAATGTAGAAGTTTTTGTGAAAATTTTACTGCGTTGAACGCTAAACTTATTAAGCAAATATTAAAGTTAAGTTACAGATTGAGAAATTCATAGTAATTAAATAGCTGGGGTGCTATACTCGAGTCAAGTTATAAAAGGATTAGAAAAGGTGGCACCCAATTATATGACAGAAAAATGGCGTGAAGACGAAGAATATCTTTCTTATGTAGAAGATTTATTAGCAACCGAAGAAGTCCAAAAATTAGCAGAATACACACAACATATGCATTCAACTCGTTTAGAACATTCAATTAGTGTTTCCTATCATAGCTATAAATTAGCAAAGCGTTGGAACGGCAATGCTCGTGCAACAGCTCGTGCTGGTTTATTACATGATTTGTTTTACTATGATTGGCGCACAACAAAGTTTGACGAAGGCTCTCATGCCTATGTTCATCCACGAATTGCAGCCAAAAATGCTGAAAAAATTACAGAGTTGTCTGATTTAGAACGAGACATTATTATTAAACATATGTGGGGCGCAACTATTGCACCACCAAAATACAAAGAAAGTTACATTGTAACCTTTGTTGACAAATATTGTGCTGTCAAAGAAGCGGCGTTGCCGATGACGACAGCCATGAAAACCAAATGGCGTCAGTATTTTGGTCAACAGTCAATCTAAAAAAAGCTTATCCTTACGGATAAGCTTTTTTTGTTTGACGTTGACTAAAAAGTCTAGCATTCATCTATTTAAAATAAATATTAAAAGTAATTTTGTTCTGTTAATTTCTTTTGAGCGTATCGAAAGACTGCTTCTTGATTTTCAGTTGTTAACTGTTTGTAAATGTTCATAATATTGGTTGGGACAACAAATGGCGTTTCTTCCGTTTCAGGAATACCTAAGATTTCAAGAGGTGATACATCTAAAATTTTAGATAAGGCGACAATTTTATCCCTCCCCATATTTTCAATCATTCCAGTTTCCCATTTCCTGACGGTACTTTTTCCAACACCAACAAAATTTCCAACTTGTTCTAATGTAAGATTTTTCTCCATCCTTTTTTGCTTCAAAAAATTTTCTTTCAAAAAAACCACCTCCGTAAAAACATTCTAGCACAAAAAGTGTCGCAAAAGAAACATGTTTTTTTCAAAATGAAAGTAACGAATATAATAGAAAAATCAGCATTTTTTAATGATATTGACGTTTTTTTCACAAAATGATATAATTTTCAGTGTCTTATTAGACACTGAAAAGGGGGAGAGTAAAATGGAATCAAATTTAATTCACTCAAAATTGAAAATGAAAGGAAAAAATGTTGAGTGGTTGGCAAATGAAATGACTGCATACGGGCAACCAATATCCGCTTCAACGATTTACAAAAAATTAAAAGGAGAAGTTGTTTTCAAAGCATCGGATATTAAATTGATTTCACAATTGTTGGATTTGAATAATGAAGAAATTATGACTATTTTTTTTAGTGAGCTAGTGTCTAAAAAGACACATATTAGTGTTGAAAGGATTGTGATGAATGAAAAAAAGTATTAATAAGTTATTTTCGATTTGTTTAATTATCTTTACTATTATAGGATCTAATACAAGTATTATTTCTTATGCAATGGATAATGAAAGTGGCACACAAATCCGGTCTATAGCTGTTGAATATCCGGGGGAAAAAACGGAAATTGTTGCTACAAAAGATTGGGCGACAGTTTCTTTGTCATTAGGAATCTCTGAATTAGCAAGCGGAGAGACGATGACATTAAGGATGGCTAGCGAAAAATATTCCTATTCAATGACACCTTTTGAAATTGGAGACGCACTTCAAGTGATTCCAAACGATGATGGTACTTGGACGATTAAAGCCTTACAAACGCTTACAGATTACTCAGCAGATTTGCAACTGAAGCTACGATATAATCAAAATTTATCAGAAGATTTTGAAGATCAAGTCGTTTTTACTTTTGGGGATTCACAAAAAATTGTCAAAATTAATATCGGGCAATACGTGGAGAAAGTTCCGCCAACTGAACTGGTTCGAAAAGTCCCGTTAGGATTTACCTCAGAGGGAAGAATTGCTTGGGTCATTTATTTTAACTATAATCAAGCAGGTCTTTCAGGTTCAGAAAAAACAACCTTTAAATTTTTAGATAATGTAGGTCCAAACCAAACATTAGCTATTGACAGTATTGCTGCATATCTCACCAAGCAGCCTATTTTAGAAACAAATGGTGAAATGATTCGGAATTTGGAACATGACGAATATAGCTATGATGCCAGTCAATTTTTCCAAAAAAATGCCTCTGAATCTGGATTTAATTATGAAGCAGAAAAATTTGAAGGAATACCAACGACCACGGGCAGTTATCTTTCCAATAAAAATGCCTATTATATTTATTTAGAAACGATTCCAAATGAAAATATTCCAAGTGATGCCGTGCTATCAAATTACACGTATATGCGTATTTCTAGTGAGGGATTCGATGCTTGGGAAGATGATGATATTGCCTACATCACAGCAGACGAGAGTAGTGATGGAACAGGTCGAGGGGGTGTCGTTTTAGAAAAAATTGATGCAGTAACTGCTAAAGTTTTAGAAGGTGCTGTTTTCAAAGTCGTGAACACAAAAACACAACAAGTTGTTCAAGAAACCTTAACCACCAATCAAGCAGGTCAAATTCGTTTAGCTGGTTTGGAAGCTGGTCAGTATGCATTCATTGAAACAAAAGCACCAACTGGTTACAAGTTAGATGCAACACCAGTTCCATTTGAAATTAAGTTAGAACAAACACAGACGATTCGCTTGAAAAAAGAAAATACGCGTTTAGAAAACCAGTTAAAAGTAGAAAAAGTAGATGAAAATAATGAGGCGAAACATTTAGCAGGTGCTGAATTTTCCTTGTATGACCAAAAAAATAATCTAATAGAAAAAGGTGTCACGAATGAAAATGGCGAGCTGTTATTTTCAAATTTATCACCTGATGGAGAATATTATTTAGTTGAAACGAAGGCGCCTAATGGCTATGAATTAGACGAAACTAAACATCCTATTTCATTTGCTGGAAAAGCCGACTACACTTTAACATATCGGGTGAAGAATAAGCAGCAAGTACAAAAAGGCTCCATCAAAATTTTCAAACAAGATAAAGACAGTAAAAAACGTTTAACAGGCGCAGAATTTCAGTGGAAAGATACGGTGACAGGAAAAACAGGAACAGTGACAGTTGGAACCGATGGAACCATCACAATTCCCAACTTATCCGTCAATCGTACGTATGAAATCACAGAAACAAAAGCACCCGTAGGTTATGTACTAGACAAAACCGTGCATAAAGTCACTTTAACAACTGCACAAGCCAATAAAATAGTGACAGTAACCATTGACAATGTAGCGCAAAAAGGCTCCATCAAAATTGTTAAACAAGACAAAGACAGTAAAAAACGTTTAACAGGCGCAGAATTTCAGTGGAAAGATACAGTGACAGGAAAAACAGGAACAGTGACAGTTGGAACCGATGGAACGGTCACAATTCCCAACTTATCCGTCAATCGTACGTATGAAATCACAGAAACGAAAGCACCAGTGGGGTATGTACTAGACAAAACCGTGCATAAAGTCACTTTAACAACTGTACAAGCCAATAAAGTAGTGACAGTAACCATTGATAATGTAGCGCAAAAAGGCTCCATCAAAATTGTTAAACAAGACAAAGACAGTAAAAAACGTTTAACAGGCGCAGAATTTCAGTGGAAGGATACAGTGACAGGAAAGACAGGAACAGTGACAGTTGGAACCGATGGAACCATCACAATTCCCAACTTATCCGTCAATCGTACGTATGAAATCACAGAAACGAAAGCACCCACAGGTTATGTACTAGACAAAACCGTGCATAAAGTCACTCTAACAAGTGCACAAGCCAATAAAGTAGTGACTGTAACCATTGGTAATGTAGCGCAATTCGGCTCTATTCAAATTATTAAGACAGATAGGCAAACAGGCAAACGTTTGGCTGGTGCTGTCTTTGAATGGAAAGATACAACCAATGGCTATACTAGTCGCATAGTCACAGATAAAAATGGAATTGCAAAAGTATCGGGCTTGTCTGTCAATCGTACGTATGAATTAAAAGAAGTGATAGCTCCAAGCGGTTATCATTTAGATTCAACAATTAAGAAAGTTGAATTGACAACTGCCTATGCGAATAAAACATTATCTGTAAACATGTATGACCTTGCTAAACGTGGTAATTTAAAATTAGTTAAACAAGATAAAGATTCAAGAAAACGACTTGCAGGTGCGCAATTTAGGTGGCGCGATACAGTGAACGGCAATACAGGTGTTGTAACCACTAATTCCAACGGTGAAGCGATTCTGTACAATTTTTCCGTTAACCGGGTTTATGAAATTACAGAAATTAAAGCACCAAATGGTTATATACTTGACAGAACCGTGCATAAAGTTCTTTTACCTGCGAATTATGCTGGCAAAACCTATACTTTTGTTAAAAATAATAATGCTCATCGTGCACACCTTAAATTAGTAAAACAAGATGGTTACTCAAAACAACGTTTAGCAGGCGCACAATTTAGATGGCGTGACACAGTGAATGGGAATACAGGCGTAGTAACTGCTAATGCTAATGGTGAAGCAACTTTGTATAATTTTTCCGTCAACCGGATTTATGAAATTACAGAAATAAAAGCACCAAATGGTTATATACTTGACAGAACGGTGCATAAAATTCTTTTACCTGCGAATTATGCTGGCAAAACCTACACGTTCACCAAAAATAATCGAGCTCAAAAAGGCGCCATCAAAATTGTTAAGCAAGATGGATATACGAAACAACGTTTAGCAGGCGCACAATTTAAATTCCGAGATACAACCAATAATTATACTGCAACGTTTACAGCGAATAGGAACGGTGAAGTACTGATTACTGGATTAGCCGGTGATCGTATCTATGAGATCACAGAAATCAAAGCGCCGAATGGTTATATCATAGATAGACGTGTTCATAAAGTAGATTTACGTGGACAAGGTGGTAAAACCTATACATTAGTCTTAAATAATCAAGCACAAAAAGGCGCCATCAAAATTATTAAGCAAGATACGGATACAAGAAAACGTTTAGCAGGAGCGAAATTCAGATTTCGCGATACTACCAATAACTATACGGCAACATTTACAGCAAATGGAAATGGTGAAGTACTGATTCCAGGATTATCTTCGGATCGTATTTATGAAATCACCGAGATACAAGCGCCAACTGGGTATGCGTTGGATAGTAGGGTCCATCGGATTGATTTACGAGGTCAAGGCACAAAAACGTATACGTTAGTGTTAAACAATAAAGCAAACTATGGTGCTATCAGAATTATTAAACAAGATGTTGAAACAAAAGCACGTTTAGCGGGCGCTGTTTTTGAATGGAAAGATACAACTAATGGCTATACACAAAGAGTAACAACAGGTTGGGATGGTACAGTCACTATTAGTGGGCTATCTGTCAACCGGGTATATGAAATTAGAGAAGTTCAAGCGCCGGCTGGTTATTCACGAAATACTACGCCAACACGCGTCAGTCTGACGCAAAATCATGCGGGTCAAACAATTGCAATTGTTCGAGAAAACCGAAAAATACCGGTTTATAATCCGCCACCACCAACATATTGGCCAGGATATATTCCGCCAGTTACGTACTATAATCCACCTGTGTACTATAATCCTCCAAAGTATTATTATAGGGGGTGTGTGATGGTCATCGTGGTGGTGTGTTGGTAAAAAACAAATAGAGAGAAAGGGGTATTTAATGAGCCAATCAGCTTTACCGAAACTTGGGGTAATTTCAACAGGCGCCTTTTTTGTGGTTGATTTAATTGGCGTTATTCTAGTTTCGATTGTCACTGCCTACATTCTATACCGTTATTTTTTTAAAAGAGGTCAAATTACATGATTTATTTGTATCAGTTATACAAAGTAATTATGTTCATCTTCTTAACCTATTTATTTACAAGTTTATTTCTCAGTTTTCGAACAAGAAAAAAAACAAGAAGAGAAGTCGAAGTAGCAGAAGAATTTTTCTGCTACTTTCTTGTACCGTGTGTAAACGAGGAGAAAGTCATCGGAGAAACATTAAAAAACCTGGTTGCTTTACCAATTAAGAAAAAAATAATTGCGATTGATGATGGATCAACGGACCAAACCAAAGCAATGATGGACAGTATTGCTGGTCCAATCCAAGTTCTGTCTCGTCAATTTCCCAATGCACAACAAGGCAAAGGCGCCGCTTTGAACCACGCTTTCCAAATTGTATTAACAGATGCAGAAAAAGGACACTATTCTTGGGATCAAGTTTTAGTGGGTGTGGTAGATGCAGATGGTTTTTTTAGTGAAAATATTGTCAATGAGCTAACTGCTGTTTTCACAGATAAAACAGTCTGTGCTGCGCAAACAAGAATCAAAATGAAAGATGTCACAAATTTTATGTTTATTGCACAAGATGTTGAGTTTTTTACGATTAATAATTTTATTCAAAAGGCGCGTCGAGCAACAAAAACCATCGGACTTGGTGGCAATGGTCAGTTTTTTCGGTTATCAATGATTACCGAACACTTAGGCTATCAGCCTTGGGGAAATGCTTTGTTGGATGACTATGAGTTAACTATTAAATTAATGCTGAAAGAGTTATCGATTGCTTATATTGACGAGGCCTTTATGGCTCAAGAAGCACTGAGAGATGTGAAACGTTTTATTCGTCAACGAAGTCGTTGGGTTCAAGGAAATTTAGATTGTCTAGCGTATTTACCCAGGGTGATTAAATCAAAGTCATTAACGCTAAGGCAGAAGTGTGGAATCTATTATTTTTTAGCGCAACCCTTTATTAATCTCGTAGCGGGGATGCTCGTTTTTGTCTTAACTGGGCTCCAACTGCAACACTTGTATAGGTTAGGCTTTTCGTTATCGCTTGTCATTAGTTTTGTTTTGGCCGTCAGTATTTCGTTAGTTTTCGGCATTTTTTTTACAATCAACTATTATCGCGAGTTGAAAAATTTTCAACTAAAAGTACCTGCAAAATTGGGGCTGATTATTTTGCCTTTTACTATTTCCTACATGTACTTAATTTTATTCGTTAGTGTGGTGATGGCTTATTATCGGTTTATCAAAGGTAATAGCACGTGGATAAAAACGGAACGCAATTGATTTTTTATTGCACTTTCCAGAGTTGCGTGGTATTATTTTTAATAGTTTAATAGCAACATGGTGATGGTGTTCACCACGAACTATTTATTGGACGAATAAATTAATGACGCCTACCAAACGGGAGAAGTGTACCCTTTGGTAGGCTTTTTCTGTACGCTAGGATTGGCGATAAGAAAATTGTAAAGGAGCATGTAAAGTGAAAAAAGAAACAAAGCAACTACTATCAATTGGCGGTTATATGACAAAATGGTTGCTCATTACCGCAATTATTGGTTTATTTATGGGGGCGTTATCCGCCTTTTTCTTAAAGAGTCTCACTTATGTAACAGATGTTCGTTTAGCAAATCCTTGGTTACTCTTTATCCTCCCCATTAGCGGTGTCGTTTTTACGTATTTCTATACGCGTTTTGGGAAAAATGCTAGCCGAGGAAATAACTTAGTGATTGAACAAGGCAATGGCGGGGAAGAAGATATTCCCTTGCGCTTAATTCCTTTAACATTGTTTGGCACGATTACTACGCACTTATTTGGTGGTTCTGTTGGTCGTGAAGGGACGGCGGTGCAAATGGGGGGCGCAATCGCAAATGCTGTAGGAAAAGTCTTTAAACTGTCCGCTTTGGAACGACAAGTAATTATTATTAGCGGAATTAGTGCAGGTTTTAGTTCTGTTTTTGGCACACCATTAGCGGGAACGGTTTTCGGATTAGAAGTTTTGGCGATTGGAAAAGTTCGTGCAGAGGCACTTTTCCCAAGTTTTTTTGCAAGCTTATTTGCTAATTTTGTAACTGAAAGTTTTGGTGTAACACATACGCATTATCCGATGGGCAAAATTCCGACTTGGTCGGTTGAACTATTTGTAAAATTATTTTTGGCATCGATTTGTTTTGGTTTGGCAGGTTGGGTTTTTAGTCGTTCCATTGTCTTTTTAAAAAAGACCTACGCAAATTGGTTTGCTAATGTCTACCTTCGTGCGTTTCTTGGGGCGTCCATTGTCGTTCTGTTTGTGCTCGTCTTAAACAACCAACGTTATTTAGGCTTGAGTTTACCTTTACTAGAAGATGCATTTGCAGGCAATGCGCAGCCTTTTGATTTTGTTGGGAAATTATTCTTTACGGTGTTATCCTTGGGTGCCGGATTCCAAGGAGGAGAAGTGACGCCATTGTTTGAAATTGGGGCTACGTTAGGTAGTTCTTTGGCCCCTTTGTTACATCTGTCAATTCCTTTTTTAGCAGGTTTAGGATTTATTGGTGTTTTTTCTGGCGCCACGAATACGCCGATTGCTTGCTTCATTATGGGCATTGAACTATTTGGTAGTGAAGCGGCGGTCTATTTTTTCATGGTCTGCTTAATCAGTTTTATGTGTTCAGGAAATAGCGGTATTTATGCTTCACAACAAAGTTTGTATCGCAAAGGAACAGCAGAATATCCTCTCTTTAACGCATTAAAAAATCGACGTAAATAAGATGTTTTTTTATGAAAATATGCTAAACTAGAGAAGATGAGGTGAAGACATGAAAGACTATCAATATCCATTAGATTTAGATTGGACGACAGAGGAAAT
This sequence comes from Enterococcus sp. DIV0712, assembly GCF_050554855.1. Lineage (NCBI taxonomy): Bacteria > Bacillati > Bacillota > Bacilli > Lactobacillales > Enterococcaceae > Enterococcus > Enterococcus sp. DIV0712. The sequence continues at coordinate 2,003,939 of NZ_CP187333.1, read as the reverse complement.
GGTGATTGTCACTAATATGTGGACAGCAGTTGAGCAAGCCAACGAAACAGGCTTGCCTGTTGACAAATTTTTAACAACTTATCAACAATTTAAAACGGTCGTTAAAAGTATCGGCGAAGAAAAACGCTTAGGTCGTGAATTTGAAAATGCTTCAGGATATTCGTTATATCGTACGCTTCAACAAGCTAAAAAACAGGGAAGCGGTAAATTAAAGCTGGGGGATGATTAGATGACTGAAACGCAAAAATTTGTTCAAACAATTCAAAGTTGGCTTTTTGAAGCAGCCGATGTGATTCGAATGAACTTGGAATCAGAGTTAACCGTTCAACAGAAAAATGGCCGCACTGATTTAGTGACAAATATGGATGAACAAACCCAAGAATTTTTAATGAATAAAATTCAAACAAATTTTCCCGAAGATCAAATTTTAGGGGAAGAAAAAGGCTACAATACTTTAAAAAGTTTTGCTGGTCGCGTGTGGATCATCGATCCGATTGATGGCACAATGAATTTCGTGATGGAAAGAGAAAATTTTTGTATTATGTTAGCTGTTTATGAAGACGGCATTGGTAAATTAGGTTTTATCTATGATGTGATGCGAGAAGAACTTTATTGGGGCGGCAAAGGGCTTGGCGTTTATCGGAATAATCAATTATTAAAAGCGCCTACTATGAAAGCCTTGGCAGATGGATTATGGGGCATGAATGCTTACATGCATGGAAAAAATATTCATCACGCAACGGAAATCGGACAAGCAAGCATGGGCGTGCGTATTAGCGGTTGTGCAGGTTTGGAAATTATTGCCATGTTAAAAGGCAACCATCATGGCTATTTATCTAATCTAAGTCCTTGGGATTATGCAGCAGGCTTAGTACTTTTGGAAGAATTTGGGTTTAAATACTCTGGTATTACAGGAAAACCATTAACTTTTGCGGGTCGTGAATACTTTATTGCAGCAACTCCTGAAACCTATGATGAAGTATTTACCCGGTATTTAAATGAATCGGAATAATCAAAGAAGAGCGTTGCTGAAAGGTAAGGCTCTTCCTCTTTTAAAAGAGAAAGATTTGTAAAAAAATGTCCTTGTTTTCAGAAAAAGCCGAATAATTTCTAAAACTTTCATTATTTTTGCAGGCGAAAGCCTTTTTTTAATGAAAAAAGTTTGCTATAATAAGCAGTCGGCTTTTATGGACTTAAGTAACATAAGCGTATATAGATAAGGAGCAATTAAATTGAAATACAGAGATGATATTCGTAACGTGGCAATTATCGCCCACGTTGACCATGGTAAAACAACCTTAGTAGATGAACTTTTAAAACAATCTGACACTTTAGATGGACACACACAATTACAAGAACGTGCAATGGATTCCAATGCACTTGAAAGTGAACGTGGAATTACTATCTTAGCAAAAAATACAGCCGTAGATTATAACGGTACACGTATCAACATTCTAGATACACCAGGACACGCGGACTTCGGTGGTGAAGTAGAACGTATCATGAAAATGGTAGATGGTGTTGTTTTAGTTGTCGATGCGTATGAAGGAACAATGCCTCAAACACGTTTCGTATTGAAAAAAGCATTAGAACAAAAAGTAACACCAATCGTGGTTGTTAACAAAATTGACAAACCTTCTGCTCGTCCTGAACACGTAGTAGATGAAGTTTTAGAGTTATTCATCGAATTAGGCGCAGACGACGATCAATTAGATTTCCCAGTTGTTTATGCTTCTGCTTTAAACGGAACTTCAAGTGAATCAGATGATCCAGCAGATCAAGAGCCAACAATGGCCCCAATTTTTGATAAAATTATTGAACATGTGCCAGCTCCAGTTGACAATTCAGACGAACCACTTCAATTCCAAGTCTCATTACTAGACTACAACGATTACGTTGGACGTATTGGGATTGGCCGTGTGTTCCGTGGCACAATGAAAGTCGGCGACCAAGTTGCGTTGATGAAATTAGATGGCAGCGTGAAAAATTTCCGTGTAACGAAAATTTTAGGTTTCTTTGGCCTACAACGTGTGGAAATTGATGAAGCAAAAGCGGGCGATTTAATTGCCGTTTCCGGAATGGAAGACATTTTCGTTGGGGAAACAGTTGTAGATGTTCACAATCAAGAAGCATTACCAATTCTACACATTGATGAGCCAACCTTACAAATGACTTTCTTAGTTAACAATTCTCCATTTGCGGGACGTGAAGGAAAATACATCACCGCTCGTAAAATCGAAGAACGTTTAATGGCTGAATTACAAACAGACGTATCTTTACGTGTTGATCCAATTGGCCCAGATTCTTGGACTGTATCAGGCCGTGGCGAATTGCATTTATCAATTTTAATTGAAAATATGCGTCGTGAAGGCTATGAATTACAAGTTTCTCGTCCAGAAGTTATTGAACGTGAAATTGATGGGGTTAAATGTGAACCATTTGAACGTGTTCAAATTGACACACCTGAAGAATACATGGGTAGCGTGATTGAATCACTAAGTTTACGTAAAGGCGAAATGCAAGATATGATTAATGCCGGTAACGGACAAATGCGTTTAATCTTCTTAGCACCAGCTCGTGGCTTAATTGGTTATTCAACAGAATTCTTATCAATGACTCGTGGTTATGGTATTATGAACCACACCTTCGATCAATACTTACCAATGATTCAAGGAACGATTGGTGGCCGTCATCAAGGTGCATTAGTTTCAATCGATACTGGTAAAGCAACGACTTACTCAATTATGAGTATTGAAGAACGTGGTACAGTTTTCGTTGAACCAACGACAGAAGTTTACGAAGGAATGATTGTTGGGGAAAACAACCGCGACAACGATTTAACTGTGAACATCACAAAAGCTAAACAAATGACTAACGTTCGTTCGGCAACGAAAGACCAAACATCAGTCATTAAAAAACCGAAAAAATTAACGTTAGAAGAATCATTAGAATTCTTGAATGAAGATGAATACTGTGAAGTAACACCAGAAAGCATCCGTTTAAGAAAACAAATTCTTAACAAAAACGAACGCGAAAAAGCAAGCAAGAAAAAGAAAAAAGCTGAATAATTTTTCGACAAATAAACATTTAAACCAACTATGCTCGTTTTACTACGAAAATAGTTGGTTTTTTTGATGGCAAAAACGAATTAATGCGTATTTTAAGATAAGGTTATTTTTTTATGTGTGGATAACTACTCGTTATCCACAACAAGCAAATGTCGTTATTTGTGAAAGCTTTTGATAGCAAGCTTTCACAATTTTTCATTCTTTTTGATGTTTCACGTTAATTGGTGTTTCACGATTGTGTCTTGTTTTAACACACCTTGTTCCTGTTAGATTAGCGTGTTAAAATGACGTGTAGAACAAAGATTGGAGCGCAATAAATGAGTGCATTACAAGAATTATTAAAAGATACATTTGGCTATGATGATTTTCGGCCAGGACAAGAAACGATTATTCGTCATGTATTGCGACAAGAAAATGTCTTAGGCATTATGCCAACAGGTGGAGGCAAATCGATTTGTTATCAGTTGCCAGCCTTACTTCTGGATAATTTAACATTGGTGATTTCACCATTAATTTCTTTAATGAAAGATCAAGTAGATGCCCTGAATTTAATGGGGATTCCAGCTACATATATCAATAGTACCATTTCCTATCAAGAAATGAATCATCGTATTCAATTAGCGGTTAACAAAGAAGTCAAGCTATTGTATGTTGCGCCAGAGCGATTAGAATCTTATGATTTTCAACAGATGCTGACACATGTACCGATTGATTTATTGGCAGTAGATGAGGCACACTGTATTTCACAATGGGGGCATGATTTTCGTCCAAGCTATTTGCGTTTAGCAGAGATTATCGATCAATTTCAACAGCAACCAACTGTGATTGCACTAACAGCAACAGCAACGCCACAAGTAGCGGAGGATATTGTCAAGCAATTAAGAATTCCATCAGAAAATGAAATCAAAACAGGATTCGCTCGAGAAAATTTATCTTTTCAAGTCGTGAAAGATCAAAATAGAGACGTTTTTCTTTTGGAATATTTAAAGATGAATACTGGACAATCAGGTATTATTTATGCAAGCACGCGGAAGGAAGTTGAACGAATTTATCATTTATTAGAAAGTAAAAAAATTGCAGCTGGGATGTATCATGGGGGCATGAGTGAACAGTTACGTAGTGAAAATCAAGAAGCGTTCTTGTATGATCAAGTGCAAGTGATGGTAGCAACAAATGCCTTTGGTATGGGGATTAATAAGAGTAATGTTCGTTTTGTCATTCACGCACAAGTACCAGGAAATATTGAATCTTATTACCAAGAAGCGGGCCGAGCTGGTCGTGACGGTCTACCTAGTGATGCTGTGTTAATGTTTGCTCCACAAGACTTGCAAATTCAACAATACTTTATTGAACAATCTGAAATGACCATTGATTATAAGCAGAAAGAGTACTTGAAATTACGGGAAATGTCACAATATGCGAATGCACAAATGTGTTTACAAAAATATATTTTACGCTATTTTGGTGAAGAAGGGACGGACTGCGGTCGCTGCTCGAATTGTCTGGATAATCGAGAATTAGTCGATATTACGGTCGATGCCCAAAAAGTCTTGTCTTGTGTAAAACGTATGGGAGAACGTTTCGGTAAGGGCTTAGTTGGTAAAGTCTTGACTGGTTCAAAAGATCAAAAAATTGATCAATGGCATTTTGATCGTTTGCCAACATACGGACTAATGAAAGGTCGCACGCAAAAAGAAGTCACACAGCTGATTGATTATTTGACAGCAGAACGTTATTTAATTCCTTCTGATGGGCAATTTCCGTTGTTATCTGTCTCGACAGAAGGTGTTCAGGTGCTTTTAGGGGAACGGAAAGTCTTCCGAAAAGAAGACCAAAAAGTTCGAAAAGTAGCAGTGGATGATGCCTTGTTTGAGCGATTGCGCGAATTACGTATGGACATGGCTCAAGAGGCAGGCGTGCCGCCATATGTAGTCTTTTCCGATAGTACACTTAAAGAAATGTGTGAAAAATTACCGCAAACAACGATTCAATTATTGCAAATAAAAGGGGTCGGCCAAAATAAATTAGATAAATATGGCACCGCCTTTTTAGAAGTAATTAAAGAATATCAAGAGACAAAAAAATGATATAGTTTGTTATTTTATTTAAAATTAAAAGCAGAAAATAAGAAAAAAGTCTTTTAATGTATTTGTTGTTGTATTGATAAAATAAGCTTGTTATATAAAGAGATTTCTTACTTAATATATCGCTTGGTTTTAGAAAATTTCTTAAAGGAAATTTTCTGAAATCATCATGTATCTAACTGAGAATTATGTTATAATTATTTAATTAAGATAGGGAGGTTCTGTACAAATGGACGAAGGAATTTCAAAGAAATTTGCCATTCAATTATTAGAAGACGATGCAGAACGCATTAAAATGCTTATTCGTAATCAAAAAAACAGTTTGTGCATTTCTCAATGTAAAGCATTTGAAGAAGTGGTGGATACACAAATGTATGGTTTTTCAAGACAAGTGACCTATGCGACCCGTTTGGGGATTTTAACTAATGATGAAGGACATCGCTTACTAAGTGATTTAGAACGCGAATTGAATCAATTATATACAGATGTTTATGAAGAAACACAAGAAAAAAACGAGATTGGCAAGGAGGGTTAAGCTTTGCCAAACAAAGTAAAGAAACGGCATTTGCTAGACTATAGTATTTTTATTCCATATTTAATTTTAAGTATCGTGGGATTGATTATGGTATATAGTTCCACATCCGCATTACAAGTAATGAAAGGTTTTTCACCTACGTCATTCGTTATTAACCAGGTTGCCTTTTGGGTAGTAGGGTTAGTTGCAATGTTTTTTATTTATAAGATGAAAACATCCGTTTTCCAGAATCGAAGTTTTATCATGTTTGCCATTGCAGTAATTACGGTTATGGTTTTAGCCGTTCGGATTCCTGGTATCGGGAAAGAAATTAACGGCGCACGTGGTTGGATTGAGATTGGTGGATTTTCGATGCAACCAGCTGAGTATTTAAAAATTATGGTTGTCTGGTATCTGTCTTATATTTTAGCACGGCGACAAAAGACAATTAATGGAGGCATGGATCAATTTAAACAAGCTGCCGGGCGCCCGTTGATGCTCGTTTTTGTATTAATTGCTCTAGTTGCAATCCAGCCTGACTTCGGGAATGCGGCCATTCTAACATTAATTACCATCGTGATGGTTTTAGCAAGTGGGATTAATTATATGTATACCTACTTGGTCGGTGGCTTGGGCATTTTAGGTAGTATCACGGCTATTCAGTTATTAATTATGTCTAAAGGAAAAATTTTCCCAGCGCGTTATCAATATATTTATAATCGTTTTGCTGTTTTTAAAAATCCATTTTTAGATGAACGGAACTTAGGCCATCAGTTAGCTAATTCTTATTATGCAATCAGTAATGGCGGCTGGTTTGGCAAAGGTCTAGGGAATAGTGTTCAGAAAAAAGGCTTTTTACCAGAAGCACATACGGACTTTATCTTTGCGATTACTTTAGAAGAGTTAGGCATTATCGGCGGTCTAGCGATTTTAGGATTGTTGATGTTTATGATTGCGCGAATTATTTTAGTCGGTGTACGCTCGAAGAAACCTTTTAATTCACTAATGTGTATTGGAATTGGTACAATGTTATTAATTCAAGTCTTTATTAATGTTGGTGGGATTACTGGGATTATTCCATTAACAGGAATTACTTTCCCGTTCTTGAGTCAAGGTGGGAATAGTTTGCTGATTATTTCGATTGCTGTGGCCTTTGTCCTGAATATCAGTGCAGATGAAACACGTCAGAAATTAGAAAATGAGTACTATTTATCTTTAGAACAGAACCAATAAATTTGAAGGAAATTGATGGTAGGAGTGACGTTATGAAAAAGGTATTAGTTGCCAATCGTGGCGAAATTGCGATTCGAATTTTTAGAGCTTGTACAGAATTAGATATCCGTACAGTAGCGATTTATGCTGCAGAAGATGAGTATTCTGTTCATCGTTTCAAAGCAGATGAAGCGTATTTAGTTGGTAAGGGGAAAAAACCAATTGAAGCCTATTTAGACATTGAAAATATTATCCAAATTGCCAAAAAATCGGGAGCAGATGCCATTCATCCTGGTTATGGCTTTTTATCTGAAAACTTACGCTTCGCCGAACGTTGTGAAGAAGAAGGAATCATTTTTGTTGGACCTAAAACACATCATTTAGATATTTTTGGCGATAAAATTAAAGCAAAAGAAGCAGCTGTAGCTGCGGGGATTGCTTCGATTCCAGGTTCAGATGGGCCAGTAGCAACGGTGGAAGAGGTCGTAGCTTTTGGTGAAACGCATGGCTTTCCTATCATGATTAAAGCTGCTTTAGGTGGCGGCGGTCGCGGGATGCGCGTTGCCCACGATGCCAAGGAAGCACGAGAAGGTTACGAAAGAGCAAAAAGTGAAGCGAAAGCAGCCTTTGGTTCTGACGAGGTTTATGTTGAAAAGTATATTTCTAATCCTAAACATATCGAAGTACAAATTTTAGGCGATCATCATGGGAACGTCTTGCATTTATTTGAACGTGATTGTTCCGTTCAACGGCGCCACCAAAAAGTGGTAGAAGTCGCACCATGTGTATCAATGAATGAAGAACAACGAGCAGCCATTTGTTCGGCTGCTGTACAGTTAATGGCGCATGTCGGCTACGTGAATGCGGGAACGGTTGAGTTTTTAGTAGAAGGGGATCAGTTTTATTTTATTGAAGTGAATCCTCGTGTTCAGGTAGAACATACTATCACAGAAATGATTACAGATATTGATATTGTGATCTCTCAATTACAAATTGCGCAAGGGCTTGATTTGCATAAAGATATGCATTTGCCAAAACAAAACGAATTGACATTAAAAGGCGCGGCTATTCAATGTCGGATTACGACTGAAGATCCCCTGAACCAGTTTATGCCAGACACAGGGAAAATCGATACGTATCGTTCACCAGGTGGTTTTGGTGTGCGTTTAGATGTAGGGAATGCTTATTCTGGCTACGCTGTGACGCCCTACTTTGATTCTTTATTGGTTAAAGTCTGTACGCATGGTTTCTCTTTTGAACAGGCAATCAGTAAAATGCAACGCTGCTTAAAAGAATTTCGGATTCGTGGCGTGAAAACAAATATTCCGTTTTTACAAAATGTTGTGAGCTATCCAGCGTTTCAATCTGGCGAAGCCAAAACAACCTTTATTGATAATACACCTGAATTATTTGAATTTCCTCGTATGCGCGATCGTGGCAATAAAACGATGAAATACATTGGAGAAGTAACGGTCAATGGGTTCCCTGGCATTGAACGAACGGAGAAAAAATATTTTGAAGCCCCGCGCGTGCCGACAGATATTGAAGTTCCAGAAAAAGTGATCACAGCTAAAAATATTCTAGACGCTCAAGGAGCAACCGCCGTCATCGATTGGGTTAAGAATCAAGAAAGTGTGTTAATGACAGATACCACGTTCCGTGATGCGCACCAAAGTTTATTAGCTACTCGTGTGAGAACACAAGATTTTAAAGCAATTGCTGGTCTAACTGATGCAGCCCTGCCTGAGCTGTTTTCTAGTGAAATGTGGGGTGGCGCTACGTTCGATGTTGCCTATCGCTTCTTAACCGAAGACCCATGGCAACGTTTAAGAAAAATTCGTCAGTTGATGCCAAACACACTTTTACAAATGCTGTTCAGAGGATCTAATGCGGTAGGCTATCAAAATTATCCTGATAATGTTATTGAAGAATTTATTAAAGAATCCGCTCGCCAAGGAGTCGATGTTTTCCGAATTTTTGATAGCTTAAACTGGATTCCTCAAATGGAAAAAAGTATTCAAGTCGTTCGGGATACCGGAAAAATTGCGGAAGCAGCAATTTGTTATACTGGGGACATCAATGATCCAGCCCGAGCAAAATATAATGTTCAATATTACCTTGATATGGCTAAAGAATTGGAAAATTTAGGGGCACAAATCATTGCGATTAAAGATATGGCTGGCTTATTGAAACCACAAGCTGCTTATCGTTTAATTAGTGAATTAAAGGCAGCCACGGATTTACCAATTCATCTCCACACTCACGACACTAGTGGCAATGGGATCATCACATATTCAGCAGCTACTAAAGCGGGCGTTGATATTGTTGACGTCGCAATGAGTGCGATGAGTGGCGCAACTAGCCAGCCAAGTATGAACAGTCTATATTATGCTTTAGTCAATGGTGAACGGACGCCAACTATTAACATTGATAATGCACAGAAAATCAATCATTATTGGGAAGATGTGCGCATGTATTATCAACCATTTGAAAATGGCTTAAATGCCCCGCAAACAGAAGTCTATATGCATGAAATGCCTGGTGGTCAATACTCTAATCTGCAGCAGCAAGCAAAAGCGGTAGGCTTAGGGCACCGTTGGGATGAAATCAAAAAAATGTATCACACAGTGAATTTGATGTTTGGCGATATTGTAAAAGTGACGCCATCTTCAAAAGTCGTGGGAGACATGGCACTCTTCATGGTTCAAAATCATCTGACAGAACAAGATGTTTATGCGCGTGGTGAAGAACTAAGTTTTCCTGAATCCGTTGTGACTTTTTTCCAAGGTGATTTAGGTCAACCAGTTGGTGGGTTCCCGAAAGAGCTCCAACGAATTATTCTAAAAGGTCGACCAGCCTTCACAGAGCGGCCAGGTGACTTAGCAGCACCTGTTGATTTTGCAAAAGTACAAGAAGAATTAGCCGAAAAAATTGGGTATCAACCTAAATTGGAAGAAGTTTTAAGTTATTTAATGTATCCACAAGTATTTTTAGAGTATCGTCAAAAATACGAAACCTTTGGAGATATAACCTTATTAGATACGCCAACATTCTTTAATGGTATTCGTCAAGGAGAGACATTGGAAGTTCAAATTGAACGAGGAAAAACATTAATTATTCGTTTAGATGAAATTGGTGAACCTGATATTGACGGAAACCGTGTCTTGTTCTTCAATTTGAATGGGCAACGTCGTGAGGTTTTAGTTAAAGATGCCTCCATTAAGTCTGCTGTTCAAGTAAAACAAAAGGCGGAACCAACTAATAAAGAACAAATCGGCGCAACGATGTCTGGTTCTGTTCTACAAGTATTGGTCAAACGTGGCGATAAAGTAGAAAAAGGTCAGCCGTTGCTGATTACTGAAGCCATGAAAATGGAAACGACTATCGAAGCACGTTTTGCGGGCACGGTAGATCACATTTATGTTGAAGAAGGCGAAGCAATCAGCTCAGGTGATTTGTTATTAGAAGTGAAAGAAAAATAAGATGAGAGGGGAAAAAATGAAGCGATTTTGGGCCTTTACTGCTGTTTTTTTAACAGTTCTACTCATCGGATATTTAGAGCCAGTTTTTTTCCCTGCTGAAAAACCAACCGAAACAGCTCAAAGTGGGCGCTTATCCAGCGCTCACACCGCTGTTCCTCATGAAGAATTGCCAGCTTCTGGCTACGCAGCATACATAGGGAAAGATGTGGAAACCTTTATCCGCCAGTTTGGCAATCCTAAAGAAAAAATTAAAACAGGTCGTACGTATGAATTATGGACGTTCGGTTTGACGATGAATGATTACTTAGAAGTCAACGTTCGAGAAAATAAAGTCATCGCAATTAAGGCCTTTAACAATGACAAAATGATAGAACCGTTTAAAATAGATATGAAGCTTGCAGACTTGTCTGATTTAATGACGATTTATTCGAATTTTGCATTTAATTTTCATCATGAAGCTTACGATGTCGAGCTGATGGAAGAAGATATGAACTATCGACCACTGGTTGCTTTTGATAATGGCAGTTTTGCAGTGTTATTTTTTAATCAGCGGACAGGTGGTTTAATGGCAGTTAATTATGTCAATAAAGAAACGTTGCTCACGGAAATGCCGTATCAATTAAATGAAGGTTCTCCTTTGCCAGTTGATATAACGCAGTCAATGACCTTCGATCCTGTTCAAAGTAACCAAGCGATTTATGTCATGAATCTGGTTAAACAGCAAGAAAATCAAGCTGCTTTTTCAGTTTCCACACAAAGTCAAAAAGATGCCCAAACATTGTATCAAACGCTGGCTAACCATACATCAACAATTTTGTCGGCAAATCGACAAGCAGAATTGTTACAAACGAGAGAGGAACATACAGCCATTCATCCCTTTCATTTGACTAAGGACGAATTTTCTTTATTAGTTAAAACGAGCAAACTTTCGTTGAGAGAACCAGCAGGTATTTTCCAAGAACCTGTTTATGATAGTACCTTTACTATCTTGTCATGGTTTTCGGACCCGCAATATGATAGCTATTTTGCTGAGTCAGAAACGACAGAATTGGGCGTTGCCTTTTCCAATGAAGGTGTGTTAGTCTTATTAGAGAAACGACCAGAAAATAGGCAAATCACGGAGAGTAGTGAAAAGTTATGATTGTAACAGAACATTTATTTGCAATTGAAGATCAAACAGAATGCTTAATTTCAGCACTTTTAGAAAGTGATGCTGTTCAAAACTATAAAGAAACAAAAAAAGCTATGTATGCTTCGGCGGAAGTTGCTCAGTTACAAAAAGCATTTTTAGAAGCTAAGTCAGCTTTTGAACGAGTAGAAGCTTATGGAATTCATGCACCCGATTTTCGGGAGAAGCAACGAGCCCTACGTAAAGCGAAGCGGGCGCTTGATTTAAATGAAATCGTTGCAAATTATCGTTTTGCTGAGACAAACGTTCAAACGTTGCTAGATACAATTGGTTTAAAGATTGCGCAACTAATTTCTGAAGATATTAAAGTAGATGCTGGAAATCCTTTCTTTGAACGAGGAAAGAAACATTCAGGATGTGGAGGAAGCTGCCATGCAAGCTAAAGAAGAAAAAGAATTTACGCTTCAAGAGCGTCGTTGCCTAATTGTTTGGGTATACACATTAAAACCGTTAAAACAGTTACGCCGATATGGACTGATTCACTATGTTTCACGAAAAATGAAATATGTGGTGATTTACATGAATGAAGAAAATATTGAAAGTAACATGGAAAAAATTAATCAGTTACATTTTGTTCGTAGTGTCGATAAATCGTATCGACCAGATGTCGAAATGAATTTTGCTGAAAAAATTGGTACCAAAGCGGCTTATCAAGAACAAGAAGACGATGGCTATGTAGTAGAGGAATTATCTACAGAGATTCGCTTAGCGGAGAATGTCTAATGCAAAAGAGTGAGAAATGTTATGAGAAATTTCAAACATTTTTCACTCTTTTTGTTATAATGAATTATAAAAGAATGATTGATAAAGGAGTCGAAACAATGCGTGTTATTTCTGGAGAATATGGTGGCCGGCGCCTGAAAGCGTTAGATGGCGACAATACTAGGCCCACAACAGATAAAGTAAAAGAATCTATTTTTAATATGATTGGTCCATATTTCGATGGTGGAATGGCACTGGATTTATATTCAGGAAGTGGCGGGTTAGCGATTGAAGCCGTTTCTCGTGGAATGGACAAAAGTATTTGTATTGAAAAGAATTTTGCTGCACTAAAAGTAATTAAAGAAAATATTGCGATTACAAAAGAACCAGAAAAATTTGAAGTTAGAAAAATGGATGCTAATCGTGCCTTAGAACAGTTTTATGAAGAGAAGCTACAATTTGATTTGGTCTTATTGGATCCGCCCTATGCCAAACAAGAAATTGTTTCACAATTAGAAAAGATGTTAGAACGGCAGTTATTAACAAACGAAGCCGTTATCGTTTGTGAAACAGATAAAACTGTCAAATTACCGGAAACGATTGGCACACTAGAAAAAACAAGAGAAACCGTTTACGGAATCACTCAAGTAACGATTTATCGTCAGGAGGCGTAGGATGCGTAAAATTGCTCTATTTCCCGGAAGTTTTGATCCGATGACAAATGGTCATTTAAATTTGATTGAACGCAGTGCGAAGTTATTTGACGAAGTCATTATTGGCGTTTTTATAAATACAAGTAAGCAAACATTATTTACGCCAGAAGAGAAAAAATATTTAATTGAAGAAGCAACTAAAGAAATGCCAAATGTGCGTGTTATCATGCAAGAAACCCAGTTAACTGTGGAAAGTGCAAAATCATTAGGGGCTAATTTTTTGATTCGTGGCATTAGAAACGTCAAAGACTACGAGTACGAGAAAGACATTGCTAAAATGAATCAACATCTGGCGCCAGAAATTGAAACGGTTTTTCTATTAGCAGAAGAACCATATGCACATGTAAGTTCCAGTTTACTAAAAGAAGTTTTACGTTTTGGGGGCGATGTGTCTGACTATCTTCCTCCCAATATTTATCACGCGTTAAAACAAAAGAAGAATGACTGGAGCTAAAATAATGAATAAAAAAACAGAGAAATTTTCGTTTAAATCACTCATTCCAATGGTATTGGCATTGCTGCTAATTGGTTTGTTTATCGTCCCAATTCCTTATTATATTGAAGGACCAGGAACGACAGAAAATTTAAAGGAGTTTGTAACTGTTGATGGAAAAAAAGATACGCAGTCAGGTGCTTTTTATTTAACAACGGTGGGCATTCGTTCGGCCACTATTTTTTCTGCCATAAAAGCAAACTTTTCGGATTTTCAAGAAGTCATGTCTAAAAAAGAATTAATGGGGGATAGTAGTAATAGCGAATATAATCGAATTCAACAATACTATATGGATTCCTCAAAAAACGCCGCAATTGAGCAAGCCTTAAAATTAGCGAAGGTTCCATATGAGATGAAATTTAAAGGCGTCTATGTGTTAGCAATGGAAGACAACTCAAGTTTTAAAGGAAAAATTGAAGTTGGCGATACCGTGACAGGCGTGGATGGTAAATCTTTTAAAAGCAGTGAAGAATTAATGAACTACATTAAAGCACAAAAAGTGAATCAAAAAGTCACTGTTCAATTTACTCAAGATGGCAAAGCAAAAGAAGCGACCGGCAAATTAATTGAATTGCCAACAGATAAAAAAGCGGGGATTGGTATTGGTTTGACCGATCATACAGAAATTGATTCTTCTATCCCAGTATCTATTGAAGCGGGTGATATTGGTGGGCCATCGGCTGGGTTAATGTTTACTTTGCAGACCTATGAACAATTAAGTCATAAAGATTTACGTAAAGGTCATGAAATTGCTGGAACAGGTACGATGAACAGTCAAGGAATCGTTGGTAGAATCGGAGGCATTGACAAAAAAGTTGTAACTGCCAGTGAGAACGGCGCAGAAATTTTCTTTGCACCCGATGATGAAATAACTTCAGAAATGAAAAAAGTTGAGCCAAAAATCAAATCGAATTATCAAGAAGCACAAGAAGCTGCGAAAAAAATTGGGACAAAAATGAAAATTGTCCCAGTAAAAACGGTTCAAGATGCCTTGAACTATCTAGAAAAATTAAAATAAAAGTGTGCCTGGGCCAAAAATTACTAGTGATTTTTGGTCCAGGCGCATTTTTTTGTTAAAAAATGCGTAATTATATTTTGAAGGGAGGACAAACGATGGATTGGTTGAAACAGTTACCCAAAAAGTGGCTATTGCTAGGTAGTGGCGCGTCTATAGTTATTTTGATAACTCTATTAGTGGGCATTTATTTGATGGTTAATAAGGAGCCACGAGTAGACACCACAATGTGGGAGGAGACAAGTCTGACCACTACGGCAGAGGTCGCCACAGATGCCACAAAAGAAAGGGCAGAAACAATGATCTATGTTGATATTAAAGGCGCAGTGAAAGTACCAGGAATCTATCAACTAAAAAATCAGCAGCGGATTTGGGATGCTTTAGCTTTAGCTGGAGGCGTGAGCGAGGAAGCTGATACTACCCAGGTCAATTACGCTCAAAAAGTAAAAGATCAAATGATTATTTACGTGCCCAAAAAAGGAGAAGCAGTGGCACAGTCATTAGAAACGCTGCAGGAATCAGCACCTGCTCAGCAAAATCAGGAGGAAAAAATCAACCTTAATACGGCAACAGAAGCAGAGCTACAAACGATTTCAGGAATCGGTGCGAAAAAAGCACAAGAGATTATTCGCTTTCGTGACGAACAAGGACCGTTTAAAACCGTCGAGGAACTGAAAAATGTTTCAGGTATTGGAGAGAAAACAGTAGAACGTTTAAAAGACATGTTGACAGTGACTGGCTAACTTTTAACAGAAAATTCCTGAGAATTCTTGACTATGGGATGCGGATAACATACTATTTGTAATAAGATTAAATGATTTGGCAAATCGAACACAGGAGTCATTAAAAATAAAGGAGGTTTATTATGGAACGAATTCCATGGGACCAATATTTTATGGGACAAAGCGTCTTATTATCATTAAGAAGTACTTGCACACGGTTAACTGTCGGAGCAACCATTGTTCGCGACAAACGAATTATTGCAGGAGGTTACAATGGTTCAGTCAGTGGCGGAACGCATTGTATTGATGAAGGATGTTATGTTGTTGATAATCATTGCGTTCGAACAATCCACGCAGAAATGAATGCAATTTTACAATGTGCGAAGTTTGGCGTCCCTACAGAAGGGGCAGAAATTTATGTGACACATTTCCCTTGCCTGCAATGTACAAAGATGATTTTACAAGCAGGGATTAAAAAGATTTATTATTTAAAGGATTACCGTAATGATGCGTACGCCCTAAATTTAATTGAACAAGTAGGAGCCACGGTTGAAAAAGTGACTTTAGTACCAAAATATTTTGCCGAATTACAATGGGGAGAAGAATTTGCCACACTTGAGGACAATCCTTCCTCAGCTGAGGAATAATTGGTTCTTCATAGCTCTGCTGACTAGTTGTGGGCTGTGGTGTTTTTTCGCACCTAGTCTATTAGGAGCTCTTCTTTTTTCTATCACTGTTATCCGTATTGTCTGTACAAAAAGTTTTCCTGTTATATTGGGAGGTTTTTTGTGCAGTTTTTTAATAGTAGGGGGCATATTGATTTTCCAGTGGTTAAAGCCAGTCTCTTTGTTGCCTAAAGAAGTCCGCTTGTCAGGACAGCTAACGATATTACCAGATGAAATACAAGTCGATGGTGATCAAGTAAAATTTCCTGCCAATTGGATCGTAAAAGGCAAAAGGCAGAAAGTGATGGCATTTTATCAATTAAAAAGTGTGAAAGAAAAACAGCAATGGCAACAACTAACCACAACCATTCAGGCAACCGCTGTAGGTATTTTAGACTCGCCCCAAGGTCAAACCAACAAAAATGGCTTCAATTATCAACTATTTTTAAAGAATCAAGGAATCGAAGCTATTTTATTCATTGAGGAGATAGGACAACCGCGTTCCTTTTTTTCTTGGCGGTTTAAAGAAATCATTAGCGGCTGGCGGAAGTGGGCGATGGTACATATTCAGAAAAATTTTGCTGAGACTAGTGCAATGTATATGAATGCGTTGCTCTTAGGTTTTCGTAATGAAGAATTTGCTGAAATAAGCGATAAATTTTCAGCATTAGGCATTTTGCATCTTTTTAGTTTGTCAGGGATGCATGTTTCTTTTTTCCTTCGTTTATTTCGCTTACTAATGCTAAGAATTGCTCGCCGAACGCAAGAAAGTTATTTTTTGTGGCAATGCGGTTTTTCACTGATATATGCTGGTTTAACAGGATTCTCAGTTAGTGTCATGCGGGCGCTTTTACAAACAAACCTCAATACGTTCAATCGACGGTTTAATTGGCAGGTTCCGGCCCTCGATTGTTGGAGTTTAACTCTCTTAGTGCACTTGATTGTTCAGCCAACCCTCTTTTTTTCAGTCGGCGGTCAATTTAGTTATTTACTTTCCTTTGTTCTGCTGTTTTTAGAGCAAACATTGGTTGGTTATTCTTCGCCTTTCATTAAAAATTGTTTAGGCTCTTTCCTATTGGCTGTGGCTTCCTTACCTATTTTAGTCCAATCATTTTATGAATGGCCCTTGTTAGGAAGTTTCTTAACATTTCTCTTGTTACCAATTTTTGAACGGTTCTTGTTACCGCTTTTGACGTTGAGCTTTTTTCTAGTGATTATTATGCCAGCACGTTATTTAGCAGCCTTGCTCGAACCACTATTTTTAACAATGAATGGCTTATTTGAGTGGGTGCTAGTTCACTTAAATCCGAAGCTGACCATCGGCTATTTAAATTCTTGGATACAAATTAGTTTGCTATTACTAATCGGACTTTCAATGATTTATTTAGCAGACAAGTCTAAAAAAATTTTTTTCTCAATCGGACTACTAATTGTTTTGATAAATAGTAAATACCTTTCGCCAATTGGCATTGTTGCAATGATCGATGTAGGCCAAGGGGATAGTTTGTTTATCCAAGCGCCTTTTCACAGAAAAAATACACTAATCGATACAGGTGGTCGGTTGTCTTTTGACAAAGAAGCTTGGCGGCAACGGAAAAATAGTCGATCAGGAGCGGAATATTCAGTGATTCCTTTTCTCAAAAGTCAAGGGGTCAAACGTTTAGATGAAGTGATCATCACACACGCACATGAAGACCATTTTGGCGATTTATTAGCCATTGCGCAGAAGGTTCCAATTTCTGTTCTTTATTTCCCTAAAGGAGCAGCTGAAGCCAATTTTTCGTTTCGCCAAGTCTTGAAACAACTCCAAAAAAGCGGAACAGACTGTCGGCCAATTTTAGCGCCCAAGCGAATTAATGGGCCCATTTCTTTTCAAATTTTATCGCCAAATAAGAGCAGTATTGGGGGCAATAATGACTCGATAGTGTTTTCCACACAATTAGGCGGACGGCATTTTTTATTTACTGGTGACTTGGAAGCCGAAGGAGAAGAACAAGTGTTGGCTCGCTATCCCCAGTTGAAAATCGACATCTTGAAAGTCGGTCATCATGGTAGTAAAACGTCGTCTACTAAAAGATTTATCAAACAGCTTAATCCGCGAGAAGCATTGATTTCAGCTGGACTGAATAATCGTTTTAAACATCCTCATCAGGAGACATTAGCGACGCTGGAGGAGCAAAAAATAAATTATTATCGGACCGATCTTCAAGGAATGATTTATTATCAATGGTTACCTTGGCAAGGGCTTTCTAAAGCCAAATTTGTTAAAGAACAAGACTAGTATTTCCAGAAGTAACATGATAGGATAAACAAGAGAAACGAGAAAAGGAGCGAGCCAATGGAGTTACAAAAAGCTTTGAAAGAAGTGCGAGAGCAAAAAATCGCTCCAGTGTATTTATTAATAGGAACAGAACTTTATTTAACTGAATTATTTAAAACAACATTGATGAAAGAATTGTTGACGGAAGAGGATGATCAATTTAACTTTTTCTCATTTGATATGGAGGAAACACCTTTAAGTGCAGCGATTGCTGAAGCGGAAACAATTCCGTTTTTTGGTGATTATCGCCTTGTCTTTGTGGAAAATCCTTACTTTTTAACTGCCGAAAGAAAAACAAACGGTGTGGAACATGATGTCAATCTTTTATTGAATTATTTGGAAAGTCCATCACCAACAACTGTTCTTGTTTTTATGGCCTCTTATGAAAAATTAGATGAACGCAAAAAAGTTACCAAAGCATTGAAAAAAAATGCCACAGTGGTTGACGTCAATCCAATGGATGAAAAGGCTATTCGTCAGTACATTTCTCAAACGATTGAGAGCGAAGGGTACACTATTCGCTCCGATGCTTTTGATTTATTACTTCAATTGACAGACTTGAACTTATCAAAAATTATGGGAGAATTACAGAAGCTGTATTTATATGCCCTTGAGACGAAGACAATTACACGAGGTGCGGTTCAAGAATTAGTCCCTAAGTCTTTGGAACATAATGTTTTTGACTTAACCAACGAAGTACTTTCTGGAAACAGTGAAAAAGCTGTTCAATTGTATGAAGATTTACTTTTACAAGGAGAAGAAACCATTAAGTTAAATGCAATCTTATTGAATCAGATTCGCCTTTTTCTACAAACAAAAATTTTGGCTAAGATGGGCTATCAGCAAGCGAATATCGCTGATACATTAAAGGTTCATCCTTATCGAGTCAAGTTAGCGTTACAACAAGTCCGACGATTTGAATTGTCTCGATTAGAAAGACTTTATGATGAATTAGTTGAAAATGATTACCGCATGAAAACGGGCCAAATGGATAAAGAATTACTATTCCAATTATTTATTTTAAAATTGACTGCACAAGCAAAATAAGAAAATGCCAGAGGCAATCGTCATACAACGATTGTCTCTGGCACTTTCTTATTATTTAGCTCCTAATAGTTCTTCTTTTCCGTGAACAAGCTGTGTCAACATGGCACAGAAAGGTGTTGCTACGTTGTATTTTTGTCCTTTGCGCCAAACAGCACCATTAATGTAATCAATTTCTGTGAGACGATGATTTTTAATTAAATCTTGATACATAGACGGATAGTGCAAGCCAATACCGTTTGGATCATAAGTTTGAGCAATATGTGTATAGACTTCTGCTTGATCTAAATGAATGGCTTCTTTTTCTGCGACTGCTGCAAATTCACTGATTAATGTTTTAACAAGGGATTCACTAACAGGTAGTGCACCAAATTCGGCAATATTACAATCAAGGATTGTACACAAACCGTTTAGCGTGCCATTGACACAGGCTTTCCGCCAAATAGAGTAGCGAACATTGCTACTATAGCTTGGATTTAAACCAGCTTGTTGGAAGACATCAACGACTTCTAAAGCAAATTCTTTACCAGAAGGATCAATATTTTCTAATTCAATTTCGCCATCACCTAAAAGTTTAACACGTCCCGGTCCTTCTAAACCAGCTGTCCACATGGTAATGCCAACCAAGATGTTTTCTTTTGGTACATATTTTTCTAGTACATCTTCATGACCTAAGCCATTTAATAAACATAGTACATATGTTTTTTCGGTAATCATTGGTTGAATCGCTTTAAACATTGCATCTAATTGTTGTGCTTTGGTTAAAGCGATAATTAAATCTACTTGTTCATTTTGATGGTCAATTTCTTCTGGTGAGAAGATTGGTAGGTTCGCGACAACTTCTTCTCCGTTAAAATCAGCGATTAAACCATTTTTACGAATAGCTTCAATGTGCGCGGGCCATTGATCGATTAAAGTTACATCATTTCCGCCTTGATGCAACATAATTCCTAAACGGCTGCCCATAGCGCCGGCACCAGCAATTGCAATTTTCATGTGTATCCATCTCCTTAAAAGTTCTTTAACCGTTATTATTATACAGCAACTTTCCTAAAAATGAATAAATGGGACTTGCAAATTTGTTATTTTTTAAATGTTTCCTAAAAAGTAAGGATTGCATCAAATGGTAAAGTAAGCTAAAGTAAAGCGTGGAAAAGTTTATAAATGAAAGTAGAGGAATCGTTAATGACGAAAGAAAAATTTTGTCGAGAATCACGAGTGATTCAAACACATCGTGTATTTCCCTTTGATTTAAATCCCTTTGGTGCACTATTTGGTGGGAAATTAATGTCTTTAATTGATGACGCCGCATCCATTTCCGTTTCACGGCATTGTCGGAGAGGGGCAGTCACAGCATCTTTAGATAACTTGAATTTTTTAAAACCTTTAAAAGAAAATCACTCAGTGTGTGTTGAAACGTTTGTTTCTGGCGTGCATCATAAATCGATGGAAGTATTTGTTAAAGTTGTAGGAGAAGATTTAACAACTGGAAAGCGTTATTTAGCGGCGACTTGTTTTACAACTTTTGTAGCCATTCCGTCTCATATGAATCCCGAAAGTGACTTCCAATTAGCGGCAGTCGTCCCAGAAACTGCAGAAGAAAAGTTGATTTGTTCCAATTATGAAACGAGACGACAACAACGTTTAGCTTTGCGAGAAGAGACTAAATTATTTAGTCAACATCTCACAACGGATTTACCGTGGATTGATTCACCTTTATAAAAAAATGTCCGAGTCTTTGTGAAAACAGACTTGGACATTTTTTGATGAAAAAAGAAGCTAACATGAATGCTAACTTCTATCTCACATTATTTAGCTAATTTGCTTAAACGAATTTTATCGCGGTTAGCTTTGTTTTTATGGATTAAACCTTTAGTTGCAGCCATATCAACAGCTTTAACAGCTTCGTTGTATAAAGCATCGACGTTATCAGCTCCAGCAGCTACAGCTTCTTCAAATTTCTTGATTGCTGTACGCATTGCGTTTGTTTGAGATGAATTTTTCGCATTCGCGTTAGCACTTGTACGTACGCGTTTGATTGCAGATTCGATATTTGGCATTTGTTTCACCTCCGATGATTTAGGTTTTACACTGGTCAGCCAATGTAATTCAACAGTAATCATTATACCTAATCCATTGTTCCATTGCAATAAAAGACGACAAGTTTTTTTCCTTAACAGACAATTTCAAGAAAAAAATAAGAAAATTTGCCAGAGCCTTAAGAAAAAAGCATACATTTTTTTTAAAACATGCTATGATAAAATAGATAAATGAAAAATGGTGGTGTCTTTGTGAGTATTGCATTATTGGTAACGATTACTTTGGTAATGGGTGTAATTTTTGTTAACGGTTGGACGGATGCGCCGAACGCAATTGCAACCGCTGTCTCGACTCGGGTGTTAAAACCGAATGTCGCAATTTGGATGGCTGTTGTGATGAACTTTTTAGGTGCATTAGTCATGACCTTTTTTAATGCCCAAGTAGCTGAAACGATTAGTAACATTGTTAGTTTTGACGCAAATGGAAACGCTTCACAGGTGGCTTTGGCTGCTTCGCTTTTTTCAATTGTGGTTTGGGCAGTTGCTGCGTGGTATTTTGGTATTCCCACAAGTGAAAGCCATGCGTTAATTGCCGGCTTGACTGGTTCGGCAATGGCATTAGGTGGTTTGGGTGCAGTCAATGGCTCGGAATGGATCAAAGTGCTTGTTGGTCTAGTTGTTTCTACCGTTATGGGCTTTGGTGGCGGTTATTTAATTGCCAAACTTGTTGTGAAAGCTTTCTCGGCTGTGCCTAGAAGAAAAGCCAACAAATTTTTTACAGTTGGACAAGCCTTTGGTGCGGGAGCTAATGCTTTTTTACATGGTGCGCAAGATGGGCAAAAATTTATGGGCGTGTTCATGTTAGTGCTTTTTTATAATAATTTAGTCGAAAAAACAGGTGGCGGTTTTGTGATTCCGTTATGGGTTATGGTTCTGTGTTCCATTACAATGGGCATCGGAACTTCTGTGGGCGGCATGAGAATCATTAAATCAGTCGGGATGGATATGGTAAAACTCGAACGCTATCAAGGCTTCACTGCAGATTTAAGCACGGCTATTTGTTTATTTTTAGCATCGGCTTTTGGGATTCCAGTTTCAACTACTCATACAAAAACAACAGCGATTATGGGAGTAGGTGCTTCTAAGCGAATCTCAAGTGTTGACTGGCGTATCGTGAAAGAAATGCTGATAGCATGGATTTTAACTTTCCCAGGATGTGGGCTGATCGCTTATGTGATGTCAAAATTATTTATTGCAATTTTTTAAGGAGAGAAAAACATGGCACGTAAAAAACAATTTGATTATTTTGGAGAATTAAACCAGTTAGCAACAAATGCTTATGAAGCGGCAAAGGTTTTGCAAGAAATTGTAGACAATTATTCATTAGAAAACTTAGTAAAAAAATCAGAAGCGATTCATCAATTGGAAAAAGAGAATGATGAAATTGTTCGCAAAATTTTAAATGAACTCTATATTTCCTTTATTACGCCGATTGATCGAGAAGATATTGTCGATATTACGGATCACTTAGATAACATTATTGATAGCATTAATAGTTTGTCTTATTTACTTGATCATTTAGTTGTCGAAGAAATGATTGCGCCCGCGCTAGAATTAACTGCTTATATTGTTAAAGCGACAGAAGGCGTTAAATCAGCAACGAAGGAATTTGCAAAATTTAAGAATTCTAAAACGTTAGTTTCATTGATTGATGAAGTGAATACGATTGAATCTCAAGGCGATAAATTATACAGTAGCGCCATGAAAGATTTGATGACTAACGAAAAAGATTTATTGAAAGTTATCAAGTGGAAAGATGTTTATGATCAGCTTGAGCGCACGATTAATGATTGTGAATCAGCTGTTAATATTATTGTCGGAATTGTCATCAAAAATACGTAAAGAAAAGAGGGGGAGCTGTTGGTTAAAGTAATTGTTGATGCTGATGATTTTGGGATGTCAGAAGCGATTAATCATGGCATTATCAAAAGTTATGTCGATGGTTTAACGACGTCGACACTTTTGATGCCCAATTTACCAACAGCAGAACACGCCGTTGCGTTAGCAAAAAATTATCCAGGATTATTTGTAGGTCAGCATACGAATTTTTTATTAGGGAAACCTTGTGCGGACCCATGTATGATTCCTTCACTGGTAGATGAACAAGGCAATTTTCATCGCTCTTCTTATTATCGTCAACAAAAACAAGTAACCTTCGTATATGAAGAAGTACGACTTGAAACGATTGCGCAATTGACGCGCTTTAAGGAACTAACTGGACATTATCCTGAACATTTTGATTGCCATTCGATTGGTGATGAAGTGGTTGATCAAGTATTTTTAGAATTAGCAGAAGAGTACGGACTTCATACAACCCTGAAATATAGTGGGGAAAAAGAATATCCACCGCAACAAGGTTATTTCCAGGTGACACATTTGTTAGAGTCTGGGGCGTTATCTTATATTCACGAAGGCGTATCAGTGGAGAATTTTTTAGAAGATGACTTTGGTTTATTACGGATGCCGGAATCGGCAATTGCTGAGATGCATTTTGATGTTGGATATTTGGATCAATTTGTGTTAGACAATTCTTCTTATACCACTTTACGCTGTAAAGAATTAGCAACGATTTGTGATCCTCGTGTTCGTCAGTGGTTTGAAGAACAGGGGATTGAGCGAATAACGTTTGGCGATTTAAAAAAATAAAACCGTTGCTTTCACTGTTGAAAGCAACGGTTTTATTTTTATGAGAATAACCAGTAGCCAATTAAAATCGCACCTAAAATTACACGATACCAACCGAAAACTGTAAAATCGTTTTTCTTCAAGTAATTCAATAAGAATTTAATCGCAATGATGGAAACAACGAAGGCAACAATAGAGCCAGTTAATAAAATAATGATTTCTTCTGATCCAAACGTATTTCCTTTGGCCAAGAATTTAAAGATTTTTAAAAAACTTGCTCCAAACATTACTGGAATTCCTAAGAAAAATGAAAACTCTGTTGCAACAAAACGTGAGGCCCCAATTAAGATTGCCCCTAAAATGGTCGCTCCTGAACGTGAAGTTCCTGGAATTAATGCCAGTACTTGGAAAGCACCAACGATTAAAGCGGCTTTATAAGTGAAGTCTTTTAGATTAGTACACTTCGGTGCAACATTTTTATTTCGTTTTTCAATGATAATAAAAGCAATCCCATAAACAATTAACATAATCGATACTGTTAAAAAGTTATAAAAATGTGCATCTAAATAATCATCAAATTTTAGACCAATAACTGCCGCTGGTAAACAAGCGACTAAGACTTTAGACCAAAGAATCCAAGTATCTTTTTTCTCTTCGCCATTTTTCTTCGGTGAGAAAGGATTCAATTTGTGGAAGTATAAAATAACAACCGCCATAATTGCTCCCAATTGGATAACGACGTTGAACATTTCCATAAAATCTTTACTTAGATCGAGTTTAATAAACTCATCCACTAAAATTAAATGTCCGGTACTACTAATTGGAAGCCACTCGGTAATTCCTTCGATAATACCAAGAATAATTGCTTTCCATAGGTTAGCAAAAAGCATGTCACCATTCCTTTCTGAAATAAATGCAAAATACATCAAGTATAAGTATACCCGCTGACAAAGTAAATGCCAATGCAAATTCTTATTTTAAAATAAATTTTAGAATTATACAAAGGTGCCACTTGTAATTCATGAAACTTTTTTCTATACTAGTGATACTTTAAAAAATGGGGGAAGAGAAATGTTTGGATTTTTGAAGAAAAAGAATGAAGTTGTCGAAAATAATACAATGTATGCCGTTGCCAATGGAACCGTTATCCCAATTAGTGAAGTGAATGATCCTGTTTTTTCACAAAAAATGATGGGAGATGGCTATGCAGTAGTTCCAGAAAATGGTGAAATTTATGCACCTATTGAAGGAGAAGTTTTAAGCGTTTTCCAAACAAAACATGCCATTGGTTTAAAAATGACAAACGGTCTTGAAATTTTATTACACATGGGTATCGATACGGTGGAGTTAAACGGGGCACCGTTCACTATTAAAGTGAAAGCAGGCGACCAAGTGACTGCAGATACGGTGGTCGCAATTGCTGATTTAGAAGCAATTAAAGCAGCTGGTAAAGGAACTGAAATGGTTGTCATTATTACCAACATGGATAAAGTAGCACAATTTTCGTTAGAGAAAACTGGCGTGGTTACAGCTGGTACACCAGTTGGCTCTGCCACAGCCAATTAATGCATTAGACGAGGTCGGGACAGAACCGTTTAGCTCCGAGAAATAAGAAGAAATTTCCGAAAATTGATCTTTGATTTTTGGAGAATTTCGGCTTATTTCCGAAGGAGTTGGTTCTGTTCCCGCCGTTTATCAGTTTTTGAGCGTGGAGCAAAAATCCAAGGTGATTTTTGTTCCACGCTCGTTTTTTTTTGAACAGAAATAAAATTTTATTTTGGAATTAAAAAATATTTAGAAAAATAGTTGAAATTTTATTTCAAACAAGTTATAATGAAAGCGTATTAGAGAGGAGCTAAAAAGATGTATGGTATTTCAGTTTTTCTTGGTGAAGAGATTACAAACGATACAATTATTTATATCAAAAAGATGAAAGCGCTTGGATTTGATGGTATTTTCACTTCTTTACACATTCCAGAAGATGATACTTCTCTTTATCGCCAACGCTTGACTGATTTAGGGGCAATTGCTAAGGCAGAAAAAATGAAAATTATGGTAGATATTTCAGGTGAAGCGTTAAAAAGAGCGGGTTTTTCTTTCGATGAATTAGAGCCTTTAATCGAGTTGGGCGTAACTGGCCTTCGGATGGACTACGGCATTACGATAGAACAAATGGCTCATGCTTCACATAAGATTGATATAGGATTGAATGCTAGTACCATTACACTGGAAGAAGTGGCTGAGTTAAAGGCTCACCAAGCGGACTTTTCTCGCTTAGAAGCTTGGCATAATTATTATCCAAGACCTGAAACAGGCATTGGAACAACATTTTTTAATGAAAAGAACCGCTGGCTTAAAGAATTAGGCTTACAAGTTTTTACTTTTGTGCCAGGAGATGGGCAAACAAGAGGCCCAATTTTTGCTGGTTTACCAACATTAGAAAAACATCGTGGGCAAAATCCTTTCGCCGCTGCCGTTGGTTTGATGGCTGATCCTTATGTCGATGCTGTTTATATTGGTGATCCCACAATTAGTGAGCGAACCATGGCTCAATTTGGTTATTATCACCAAACCAATCAATTTCTGTTAGAAGTAGCACCTAGCGAGAGCCGCTATTTGAAGCGAATACTTGGGACTCATACCAATCGTTTAGATGCTGCAAGAGATGTTTTGCGAAGTGAATTATCAAGAACGAGTGAAATGTTCAGAAAAGATGAAATTGCAACGATTGAGTCAGAGCAGACTGAAGCACGTCCAGTGGGAACCGTAACGATTGATAATGAAAAATATGGTCGCTATATGGGAGAAATTCAAGTCACACTTGTGGACTTGCCGAAAGATGAAAAAGTCAATACGATTACACGAATTATTGAAAAAGATCAAACGATATTGCCGTTAATCAAGGCAGGCAATCAATTTACGCTAGTCACGGAAGGAACGATAGAAAATGAATTTAGAAAACTTAACAACTGAACGTAGAAATGAAAATACAATGGGCTTAGATGAGATGAGTGTCAAAGAAGCTTTACAAAAAATGAATCAAGAAGACCAAAAAGTTGCAATGGCAGTGGGTCAAGAATTAGCAGCCATTGAACCAGTGGTAGAAGCCATCATCAAAAGCTTCAATCAAGGCGGCCGCTTGATCTACATGGGCGCTGGTACGAGTGGTCGGTTAGGTGTCTTAGATGCAGCCGAATGTGTACCAACTTTTGGCGTCGAGCCAGAGATGGTTCAAGGCCTCATCGCTGGTGGTCAAAAAGCAATGACTGTCGCAGTAGAAGGTGCTGAAGATTCAAAAGAACTAGGTCGTCAAGATTTAGTTGATCTAAAATTATCAGCAAATGACATTGTTGTCGGGATTGCAGCCAGTGGTCGGACGCCTTATGTAATTGGCGGTTTAGAATATGCTGCAACGGTGGGAGCAGCTACCGCAACTGTGGCATGTAATAAAAATGCCGAAATTAGTAAATATGCGCAAATGCCGATTGAAGTAGATGCAGGACCTGAATTTTTAACAGGTTCGACTCGCTTGAAATCTGGGACAGCTCAAAAATTAATTTTAAATATGTTATCAACTATTTCCATGATTGGTATTGGGAAAGTCTACAATAACTTAATGGTTGATGTAAAACCAACCAATGAAAAATTAGTGGAGCGTTCCAAACGGATTATTATGGAAGCAACGGGTTGTAGTTATGAAGTTGCCGAACTAAAATTTGTAGAAGCAGAAGAAAATGTGAAGTTAGCAATTGTAATGATTTTAACTGATAGTACTAAAGAAGAAGCAACACAAAAATTAATTGACGGGAATCAATTTATCAAGAATACATTAAATTAAGGAATTAGGAGGGTGTTTTAACATGGCAGAAGAAAGAATTAAACGCATTGCTGATGGGATTTATAAAGAAGTTGGTGGTCAAGAAAACGTGGACAAAGTCATTCATTGTATGACTCGTGTTCGTATGGATATCCGCGATTATGACAAAGTGGATATTGAAGGATTGAAAAAAATTGATGGCGTTATGGGCGTCGTAGAAGACGATACGTTGCAAGTAGTTGTTGGTCCAGGGACTGTTAACAAGGTTGCACAAGAAATGGTAGATCAAGCAGGTGTCAAATTGGGAGAACCATTTAATCATGACACCGCAACTGATGCTGCAGCAGGCAAATCTGGAAAAGATTTAGTAGAAGAAAAAGCCGCTCAAATGAAAGCACAACAAAAAGCGAAACAAAATAACACTTCACCATTTAAAAAAGTGTTAAAAGCTATTTCTAGTATCTTTGTTCCGATGATTCCTGCCTTTGTTGGGGCTGGTATTATTGGCGGGATTGCAGCTGTTATGTCTAACTTAGTTGTTGCTGGTGATATTTCAGCTTCATGGCAACAATATATTGATGTCTTAAATATCATTAAAAATGGGATTTTTGCTTATTTAGCTCTTTACACTGGGATTAACAGTGCCAGCGTTTTTGGTGCAACGCCAGCGTTGGGTGGTGTTATTGGGGCAGTCACAATGTTAACAGGAATGAATCCGGATGCTCCAATCAGTAATATTTTCACTGGGGGAACATTATCTGCAGGACAAGGCGGAATTATCGGTGTTATTTTTGCCGTATGGTTATTATCATTGTTAGAAAAACAATTGCATAAAATTGTCCCAGAATCAATTGATATTATCGTAACGCCAACCATTTCACTTTTAGTGATTGGCTTAGCAACTATTTTCTTAATCATGCCTGTAGCCGGAGCTATTTCTAATGGCTTAGTTGGTATTATCAATGTTGTCTTAGAAAAAGGTGGCATGGTTGCTGGCTTTACTCTTGGTTTAACCTTCTTGCCAATGGTAATGTTTGGTTTACATCAAATTTTGACGCCAATCCACATTGAAATGATTAATCAAACAGGGATGACTTTGTTATTACCAATTCTGGCCATGGCTGGTGCGGGACAAGTCGGTGCAGCTTTAGCATTATGGATTCGTTGTAAATCAGATAAAAAATTAGTTGAAATGATTAAAGGTGCCTTGCCAGTTGGGATTTTAGGTATTGGTGAACCATTAATCTACGGAGTTACTTTACCATTAGGACGTCCATTCATTACTGCTTGTATCGGCGGTGGTATTGGTGGTGCGGTGATTGGGGCCTTCGGTAATGTTGGTGCGATTGCTATTGGACCAAGTGGGGTGGCTTTAATTCCATTAATTGCCAACAACCAATGGCTTGCATATGTATTAGGTTTATTGGCTGCTTACGCAGGTGGTTTTGTAGCAACGTTATTCTTTGGGATTCCTAAAGATATGCAAACAACTAAATAATAAATAGAAAAAAGGAGAACTTGGCTTCTCCCTTTTTCTTTGTTAAAATTTAATTGCGTAGGAAATGGTGTATCAGGAGGGGTGTTTATGCAACAAAATATTGTCTTATCTATCCAAGATCGTCTACAACAATTACCAAAATCAGAACGAAAAATTGCAGAATATATTTTAAAAAATACAGAAACAGTTATTTCAATGAATGCGCAAGAGCTAGCGAAACAAGCAGGATCAAGTCCAGCGGCAATTATTCGTTTTTGTCATTCTATGGATGTGAATGGCTTTACAGAGTTGAAACTTTTATTATCTGCAAATCTTGGCCAAATGAAGCAGCAAATGTACACTGAAGTTACTAAAGGGGAATCAACAGCTGATATTAAACAAAAGTTACAGGCGCGCTTTGTTCATGTGGTTGAGCGAAGCGGTCAGACATTAGAGGATGTCGCAGTGAATGAAGCCGTTGATTTGTTGGAAAAAACAGAAGTAATTTTTGTCTATGGGTTGGGCGCCTCTTCGTTGGTTGCTCAAGATATTTATCAAAAGTTTACGCGATTAGGCCGAACGGTATTTACAACATTGGATCATCATTTATTTGCTTCCATGTTAGGCTCAACAGAAAAGCCTAGTGTTTTTATTGTTATTTCTAATTCTGGAACGAATAAAGAAGCAAGTACTTTAGCTGATTTAGCGAAGCAGCAAGGGATTCCTATTATTAGTATCACACAAGATGAAAAATCAGTGATTGGTGAAAAAAGTGATATCGTCCTTCAAACCTCTAGTGGGGAAGACGTGCCATTGAGAAGTGCGGCTACTGTTTCCTTGGTGGCACAATTGTATGTAGTTGATGTTTTATTTTTTGCTTATGCAGCAAAAAACTATAAGGAAACCTTAGAAAAAATTCAAATCTCAAGAAAAAATGTAGAACGTTTAAAAGAATAAATAAAAAGAGAAGGTTATCTGTCAAAATGACAGATAACCTTCTCTTTTTTTACTATCAACGGCGCTTTTCAGCGATCTTTTTTCCCTTTTCAATATAAGAAATATCATTAATTCCTTGAATGGTAAATGTTCCTTTTTCGTAAGTTAAGGTCGTCACGCTACCATTCTCCAGCGCCATCTGCATAGGCAAACTTGCATCAATTAAGGAAAGTAAAAAGGAAATTGTTAGTCCATGGGAAACCACCATGACTTTGCCGCCACCATTTTTTTCTCGATGATGAGCGATATCTTCGAAACCAGACCAAACACGATCACGGATAACTTCATAAGGCTCCGCCCAGTCAGCCGTATCGGCTTCAATAATAGCATTTGCTAGCTCACGATAGGTAATCTTTGTGGTCATCATGTCCTCATAACTTTTAAAAGCTAAAATGCGTGGCACCACACCCCAAAGTTCACCATCATAGCCACCATCTAAAGAACCAAAACACCACTCACGAATCCGTTTATCGGTTAGGTAAGGAATCTTTTGGTGGTTTTGATGTTCTTGTAAAATAATCTGAGCGGTTTGCATGGCACGACCACTATCACTACTATAGGCTTCCTTAAAGTCTATGTCCCTAAGACCTAAGCCTAAATGATAAATGCCTTCTTCTCCTTGTTTGGTTAAGGGGGTATCTGACCAGCCTTGGGTACGGCCAATCGTATTAAACATCGTTTTTCCGTGACGAATAATATAAAGTGTCGTTGCTTCAGTCATTGCTACTCCTCCTAAGTTTCTTTAAATAGTGAATAAATCTCTAATTAAAAAATGGGTTTGTGGCTTTTTCATGTTGAATGGTTGTGGCATCACCATGGCCTGGATAAACAGGAAATTCTTCTGGTAAAGTGAATAGATAGGTCGTAATGCTGTGTAATAATTGTTGCATATCACCAGTGTGTAAATCGGTACGACCAATACTACCTTTAAACAATGCATCCCCAACAACAACAAAATCATCAAAGACAAAGCTGACGCTACCAATTGAATGACCAGGTGTTGGGACTACGGAAAATTTCATGCCGCCAATTTCATAATCGGTTAGTTTAAATTCATGTTCGGCGGGTTGAACAATAATATTTGCTATATCATCATGTCTGCCTAATCCTGAAAGATTCAAAATAGGATTGGAAAGCCACGCTTGTTCTAATGGACTAACATAAACAGGGATTTGATAATGATGGCGCAATTCTTCTACCGCACCAATATGATCATAGTGAGTATGTGTTAATAAAATAGCGGCTGGTTTCTTCCCTAAACGGGTAATTTCTTGAATTAGTTTTGCTCCTTCTGCACCTGGATCAATAATTAATAATGCTTCTTCATTATAAACAAGATAACAGTTTTCTTGAATAACACCTGTTCTAATTTGTTCGATCTGTATCATCTCAGGACCTCCTAAAGTTCTAACGATTCTCTTCAAGTATACCGAAGAATCTTAAGAATAGAAAGTTTTCTTGTTTATCCAAAGAAAAAATAAATCATTCTTAGAATGTTCGGTTTTTGCTTGTTTTAACACGTATTTTTTTAAAAAAAATCACATTTTTATAGTTGTTAAGCGAAAGTTTATGTATAATCTTCATGTGATAGTAAGGAGGAGTATTAAATGTTTCATTTTGTAATAAAAGGAACAGGTTTTTCTAGTAAAAATTTGCAAGAGATTAAAGTTTATGAAGAGACACTTTTTTGTATAGATGAGGCCGGAGTAATTCAGGAAATAATTGAACCAGATGCTGAAGCGTATGAAACTGTGCTAGCAGAACAAAAAGAGGCACAACGCTTTCAAGAATTGCCCCAAGATTCTTATCTTTTACCTGGCTTTGTTGATTTACATGTCCATGCACCTCAGTGGGCACAATCTGGGACCGCCTTGGATATTCCATTGTATGAATGGCTGAATACGTACACGTTTCCTTTGGAGTCCAAATTTGCAGATTTAACATTTGCCCAACAAGTCTATGATGAATTGGTAACCCAATTGTTAGCAAATGGGACAACAACAGCCCTTTATTTTGCAACCATTCATTATGAAGCTAGCCGTTGTTTGGCAGAGATTTGTGCGGAAAAAGGGCAGCGTGGCTTAATTGGTAAAGTTGTAATGGATGATCTTAATGAGAATCCAGAGTACTATCGTGATCAAACAACGGAACAAGCATTAGAAGAAACGGAACGGTTTATTCAAGAAATTCAAACATTAGCGCAGCAAACAAAACAAGGCGTATATCCCGTTGTAACTCCGCGTTTCATTCCTAGTTGTACAGAAGAAGCACTTAAAGGATTAGGAGAATTAGCAGCGAAATATCAAGTCCATGTTCAAAGTCATTGTAGTGAGAGTGATTGGGAACATCAATTTGTTCAAGAACGTTTTGGAAAAAATGATGCTCAAGCATTGAATGATTTTGGTTTATTGACAGAAAAAGCAGTGATGGCACATGCAGGCTTTTTAGAAGAAGCAGATATGAATTTATTCCATGAAACAGGGACGGCTGTGGCGCACTGCCCAATCTCTAATGCTTATTTTGGTAATGCAGTAACACCGATTGCAAAATTAGTACATCAACATCAAGTAGAAGTTGGTTTAGGCAGTGATCTTTCAGGTGGTTTTTCACCAAGTCTTTTTGACAATTTAAAGCAAGCGGTTATTTCTTCTAGAATGTTAGAAGATGGCGTCGATGCTACAAAAAAACCAGAAGTACGAGGTGTTAAAACAGCACGGATTACAGTAAATGAAGCGTTTTATTTAGCTACTGTTGGTGGTGGTCAAGCGCTAAGTTTGCCAATTGGAAAATTAGAAAAAGGGTATGCTTGGGATGTTCAAATTATTAATACAAGCTTGTCACAAGCACGAATCCCTAAAAATCCAGGGGAATCATTGCTTGATATTTTCCAAAAAATCTTATATTTAGCACGACCAGAAAATATTCGAGAAGTCTGGGTACAAGGTGAAAAAGTACATGATAAAAATTTAATGTCAGCAACTAAAGGAGTATAAAAAATGAGTGAAAAGAAACAAAATAATCTTCATTTAACAGTGGGGCCAGAAGATTCAGTATCTTTTGGGCAGGCCACTATGTTAGGGATTCAGCATGTCTTAGCAATGGACGTGTACGTCGTGCCTGTGATCATTGCTTCAATTATTGGGATTAGCACAGCACAAACGTCTTCTTTAATCCAAGCAACATTCATAGCAGCAGGACTTGCCACGATTATTCAATCTCATTTTTGTATGAGATTACCAGTTGCGCAAGGCCCTTCATTTATTCCAATCGGGGCAATTGCAGGAATTTATTTTGCCAACAACCAACAAGGAAATGGCTGGGGCGCAGTTTTAGGTGCTAGTTTAGTGGGGGCAATTGTTGTTATTATATTAGGATTTACTGGTATTTTTAATCGTTTAATCACTAAATTTGTTCCACCAATTGTGGGAGGAACAATTATTTTTGTGGTGGGGCTTTCGTTAATGCCAGTCGCTTTATCGGATAATATTTACCACGCAAAAGGGGAATTAGGACAAAATATTTTATTAGCATTTATAGCAGCGGGTACGTTGATCTTCTTTGCGCTCTTAGGTTCTGCTTTGAAAAAAGGGCGGATTTTCCGCGTTTCTTCTGTCATTTTGGCATTATTATTTGGGAGCATCGCGGCACAATTATTAGGGGTACTTGATTTATCAGCCGTTAGTGAAGCGGCTTGGTTTAGTTTGCCTCAGTTACCATTAGTTAACTTTTCTTTCCAATTTGATTGGTCAGCTATTGCCACGATGTTAGTTATTTATCTGGTTTTAATGGCGGAAACAACAGGCACTTGGTTTGCTGTGAGTCATGTTGTCGCTGAACCTTTGACCGAAGAAAAAATTAATCGCGGCGTAATTGGTGAAGGCTTAGGTTGCTTAGTTTCTTCATTTATTGGCGGCACGCCAGTAACTAGTTACTCTACAAATGCTGGGATTATTTCAATCACTGGAGTTGCTAGTCGCAAGGTTTTTGTGGCTGCAGGTGCGTGGTTTGTCTTATTTGGCTTATCTGGAAAACTTTCCACCTTGATTTCGGCCATTCCGGCACCAGTTATCGGCGGTGTTTTTGTGGTTGTTTGCGGCATCATTTCTGTAAGCGGAATGAAAGTCATGAGTGATGTAACAATTCATGAAAAAGAGATGTATGTAATTGCCGTTCCGATTATTATGACGTTAGCGTTGACATTGTTACCAAAAGAGTTTTTGGAAACTCTACCACAATTTTTACAATATTTATTTAGTTCACCCGTGGCAACTGCCTCAATTGTTGCTATTTTATTGCAGGCCATTTTACCAAACGTTCAAGAAGGGTAAAAAGATTAATTTTCGTTAAAACGCCTTTGACAAGTGGCGGTAAATAGTGTAAATTAACAATGGTGTTTGTAAACACGAACGTTAAATGACCGAATGTTCGGTTTTTACGTTATTTTTGTAAATAACTAGGAGGCAGTAAGTATGAAAGTTTTTGATTATGAAGATGTCCAATTAATTCCCAATAAATGTATCGTGAATAGTCGTTCTGAATGTGATACTACAGTAACTTTAGGAAAACATTCGTTTAAAATGCCTGTCGTTCCAGCGAACATGCAAACAATTATTGATGAAACGATTGCGGAAACCCTTGCTGAAAATGGTTATTTTTATATCATGCATCGGTTTGATGAAGAGGCGCGAGTGCCATTTATTAAAAAAATGCAACAAAAGGGCTTAATCACGTCAATTAGTGTGGGTGTGAAAGAAGGGGAATACGCTTTTGTTGAAACGTTAGCCCGAGAAGGTTTAGTTCCTGACTACGTGACAATTGATATCGCCCATGGTCATTCAAATGCGGTGATTAATATGATTCAACACTTGAAAAAATCTTTACCAGAAACGTTCGTTATTGCGGGCAATGTTGGAACGCCAGAAGCCGTTCGCGAATTAGAAAACGCTGGAGCCGATGCCACCAAAGTGGGGATTGGACCAGGAAAAGTATGTATTACTAAAATTAAGACTGGCTTTGGGACAGGTGGCTGGCAGTTAGCGGCTTTACGTTGGTGTGCCAAAGCTGCTCGGAAACCAATTATTGCAGATGGTGGAATTCGGACCCATGGAGACATTGCAAAATCTGTGCGTTTTGGGGCAACTATGGTCATGATTGGTTCATTATTTGCTGGACATGAAGAATCACCAGGTGAAACCAAAGTGGAAGATGGTGTTGTTTACAAAGAATACTTTGGTAGCGCCTCTGAATTCCAAAAAGGCGAAAAGAAAAACGTTGAAGGCAAAAAAATCTGGTTACGCCATAAAGGGAAGTTGGCAGATACTTTAGTCGAAATGCAACAAGATTTACAATCTTCCATTTCATACGCGGGAGGTCGTGATTTAGAAGCGATTCGTAAAGTTGATTATGTGATTGTAAAAAATTCTATTTTTAATGGTGATACCATTTAACATTCAACTATAGACTGAAAAGAAGACAGCACGTAGTGCAGAAATTAAAATGATTTCTGCATTACGTGCTTTTTTTTACTTTACCTATCGTAGTAATCGTGTTAAGATAATTACAACGACAGACGTAGTACGATAGTTGAAGTACTTGAGGGAGGAATTTATGTGATTGGTAGTGATGCAATTCGAGGATACAACGATACCTTTATTCTCTCAATCTTACAATCCGGCGCTTCATATGGTTATGCGATTTCTAAACGCATTCGTGAAATTTCTAAAGAACAATATTCGATTAAAGAAACGACACTTTATTCTGCTTTTACACGTTTAGAGAAAAATGGCTACATTGAATCATTTCCAGGAGAAGTAACGCATGGCAAAAAGCGGACCTATTATCAAATAACCCATGCAGGAGAGCGTTATTTAGAGGAAAAGTTACTAGAATGGGAAGTAACAAAAGACGTCGTCGAAGCATTTGTAAAGGAGATGGGAAAATGAAAATTATAGAAGAATTTATTGATAGCTTATTTTCAGGCGTTGTTGAAACATCTGAAACAAAACAATTAAAGGCGGACCTATTAGCAAATGCTGAGGATCGTTATGAAGATTTGCTCAGCCAAGGAAAATCGGAAAATGAAGCAATTGGTACAATTATTTCTGAATTTGGTACTATTGATGAATTAATGGAAGAATTGAATTTAGAAAATAAACAAGTGGATGAAACAAACGATTCAATGAACGGTTTGCCAGAAATTTCAGTGGAGGAAGGACTTGACTATTTAGCTGTCCAACGTAAAGGTGCTATTCAAATTGGTCTTGGTGTTGTTGCAATCATGGTGGGTGTTGGCTTGCTGGTTGGTATGCGTGGTGTTCTTTCTAACGGTCTCGGTTTAGTTTGTCTTTTCATAGGTGTGGCAATCGGCGTTCCATTATTTATTGTTGCTGGTAATCGGTTTGTTGCAATGGACAAACAGCTGGGGCAACGATTGATTCCGATTAAGTTAAAAAAAGAAGTTGCACAAAGAGAACAAAGTTTTCAACGATCATTTATTTTTTGTATGGCAGCGGGCGTCGTTTTTTGTATTTTGGGTTTAATCCCAGTTGTTGTCTTTAGTAGTGGCCTTCATCTGATGATGCGCCGTTCCATGCATCAAATGATGGGCGGACAATATTATAATGGAACGATGGGGATTAGTTGGCTCTTCTTTTTAGTATCGGTTGGTGTCTTCTTGTTTATATTTGGTGGAGTAATTAAAGGAAGTTTTAATAAATTGTTGAATGAAACTTATTTTTATTCAGAACATGTTGGTCATCCTGATTTTGCCCCTCAACAAACAAAAACAGAGGAAGGACCTGTGGGAAATCCTGTCGGTGCAATTATTGCATCCGTTTATTGGCCCTTAGTTGTTGCACTCTATCTATTTATTAGTTTTGTTT
Organism: Enterococcus sp. DIV0712; assembly: GCF_050554855.1. NCBI lineage: Bacteria > Bacillati > Bacillota > Bacilli > Lactobacillales > Enterococcaceae > Enterococcus > Enterococcus sp. DIV0712. The sequence continues at coordinate 1,966,821 of NZ_CP187333.1, read as the reverse complement.
TAGGGGATTGGCGGTTTAGTTGGTTAATCTTTATGTTCGCAGGAATCTTTTATAACACCATCCAAGCATTTTTACACAAACATTGAGACAAACCTGTTAATAGTAAAACAGAAAAGTGGGACATTCGTCAAAACGGCTGTCTCACTTTTCTTGTATTTTCGATTGACAAAAGCATTAAACTGGATTACTTTTAACTCATCCAATTGTTGAGGTGATTGCTATGTGGCAACTTAAAAAAGAACAAAATGTTCCCATTTATCGCAGTATTATGGAAATGATTGTTCAAAAGATTCAAACAGGCGAATTATTACCAGGCGAAAAAATCCCTTCGGAACGTAAACTGGCAGAGTACTTGTCTGTCAATCGTTCAACCGTTGTTCATGCGTTAGACGAACTGGTGGACTTAGGCTGGATTGTGCGAAAAAGAGGGAGTGGAACGATTGTCAACGAAGGAAAATGGGGGGTAATGATGACGCCACGAACGGATTGGCATCGTTATTTAGAACAAAATGTGTTCAAACAAGTTCATCCCTTGGTGGCAGAGATTGAGTTACGAGCTAAACAAAATTTGCCGACTGACTTAGATATGTATACAGGCGAGTTGCCGTTAGACTTAATTCCCAGTTTCGATTTTCCAGCATTAAATTGGAAACAATTTTTAAAAGAGGAAGCACAAGATGAATTAGGTTATTTGCCGTTAAGAAAAGAAATCCAAGCCATTACAGCAACGGAATATCAGCTTCATTTACCAAGTGAAAGTTTATTGCTTACTTCAGGTGCGCAACAAGCACTTTTTTTAGTTTTGCAAGTTTTATTGAGACAAGGAGATAGTGTTGCCGTAGAAGATCCATCTTTCTTCTATGCCTTACCAATTTTCCAAGCTGCTGGTGTGCGCTTATTTGGTGTGCCCATGACAGAGGAAGGGATTGATCTTGAAGCGCTAGAACAAACAATCCGACAACATCGCATCAAAATGGTTATGGTTAATCCTTCCTTTCAAAATCCGACTGGGACAGTGATGCCTTTAAGAAAAAGAGAACAGCTCGTGAAAGTTTGTCAAACGTATCAAGTTCCTATTTTAGAAGATGATGTTTTTGGGCAGCTAAGTTTTATCCCGAAAACAGAAATTCCTCCTTTAAAAAAATTAGATCCAGATAATGTCTTGTATATCGGTTCGTTGTCAAAAATTTTAGGTTCGACCACGAAAATTGGTTGGTTAAGTGCGCCCGCCTCCGTGACGAAACAAATTGCAGAAGCCAGAAAAATGATGGATGTTTCGTTGAGTATTTTTCCGCAGATGCTCGCTAAAATGGCGATTGAAGATCCTTCTTTTTCTGAAAAAATTACGTTATTAAATAAACAAGTGGAACAACGAGCAACAGCTGTATATCAAGTATTTAAATCGTTGCCAGAATGGGAAGTTTCGCCAGTAAAAGGCGGCTTTTATTTATGGGCACATTGGCGTCAAGGGGCACTTAAGCCAGAAGATTGGCAAGTGTTTTTACGAGAAGGTGTTTTGGTAGCACCAAGTGTAGCTTTTAGTGAAAAACGTGGAAGTATTCGCTTGAACTGTTCCCGAATTTCACCAGAAGAAATGCCTCTTTTTTGTGAGCGAATGGTACGGATTACACGACAGCTTTCTGAAAATAGACAAACAAAAATAGAACACTAAGTAAGATTTTTCTTATAAAAATCATTTGCTGAGAGAAAACGCTACAACTTCCCTTTTCTAAACGAATATCCAATGCTATACTTAAAAAGTAAAAACAAAAAAACAAATGAGGTGTTTTCCATGTCTTGGGAACAAGTTTACCAACAATGGTTAAATGAAGAAAATATTCCAGAAAATTTAAAAAATGAATTAAAGGACTTAAATACAGACCCTGAAAAATGTGAAGATGCATTTTACGCACCATTAGAATTTGGGACTGCCGGGATGCGCGGGATTTTAGGCGCCGGTATTAATCGGATGAATATCTTTACAGTTCGTCAAGCGACAGAAGGGCTTGCACGTTTTATGGATACGCAAGATCCTGAAACAAAACGTCGCGGTGTAGCCATTGCCTATGATTCACGTCATATGTCTCCAGAATTTGCAATGGAAGCAGCTAAAACATTAGCTAAACATGATATTCCTTCTTTTGTGTTTGAAAGCTTACGACCAACACCAGAATTATCTTTTGCGGTCCGTTACTTTAAAGCTTTTGCGGGAATCATGATTACGGCTTCTCACAATCCAGCTGCCTATAATGGCTACAAAGTCTATGGTGAAGACGGTGGTCAAATGCCGCCAGCTGATGCAGATGCATTAACTAAATATGTTCGTAGTATCGAAAATCCTTTGAAAATTGATGTCTTATCAGATGAAGAAGTTGCCCACAGCGGTTTAATTAACATTGTTGGTGAAGAAGTCGATAACGCGTATTTGAAAGAAATTAAAACAGTTACGATTAATCAAGAATTAATTAACGAAATGGGTAAAGAATTAAAATTAGTTTACACTCCCTTACATGGAACTGGGAAAATGTTAGGAGAAAAGGCATTAAAACAAGCCGGTTTTGAAAAATTTGTTTTAGTACCTGAGCAAGCCGTTGCTGATCCTGACTTTACTACAGTTAAGTCACCAAACCCTGAAGAACATTCAGCTTTTGAATACGCGATTCGTTTAGGGGAAAAAGAAGGCGCTGATTTATTGATTGCAACAGATCCAGATGCTGATCGTTTAGGTGCTGCTGTGCGGATGCCAAACGGAGACTACCAAGTATTAACAGGAAATCAATTAGGTTCAATTATGATTCATTATATTTTAGAAGCCCATCAACAAGCAGGCACGTTGCCTCAAAATGCTGCGGTTCTAAAATCAATCGTTTCTAGTGAACTTGCTACAGCGATTGCTGAGAAATATAATACGAAGATGTTTAATGTTTTAACAGGTTTCAAATTTATTGCTGAAAAAATTCAACAATACGAAGAAGACCACAGTCAAACGTTTATGTTTGGTTTTGAAGAAAGTTATGGTTACTTAGTGAAACCTTTTGTTCGTGATAAAGATGCAATTCAAGCGTTAGTTTTATTAGCAGAAGTAGCGGCTTTCTATAAAAAACAAGGAAAAACATTATACGATGGCTTACAAGATATCTTTGAAGAATTTGGTTACTTTGAAGAAAAAACTATTTCCGTAACAATGAGCGGAATTGAAGGCAGCGGTAAAATCAAAGCTTTAATGGCAAAATGTCGTGAACAAGCGCCAACTGAGTTTGCCGGGATTCAAGTTGCTCAAACGGAAGATTTTAAAGAATTAACACGCACTTTTGCAGATGGTCAAACAGAACAATTACAAACGCCTCCTTCTGATGTGTTGAAATATCATTTAGAAGATGGCAGTTGGATTGCTATCCGACCATCAGGAACAGAACCAAAAATTAAATTCTATCTAGCAACTAAAGCAACAAGTAGTTCAGAAGCTTCTGAAAAAATTGCTGCGTTTGAAGCAGTCGTTAATGAATTAACAAAATAAAATAAACGAAACAGGCTGTACGGAAAAAAGTACGAATGTTAGTGTTTGTGTCAAAAGTCAATTGACTTTTGGCGCAAACACTTTATTTAACTAAGGAGGGAATGCTATGAAAATTGGCTTTATCGGTGCTGGCAGTATGGGCGGTGCCATGATTAAAGGGTTACTGAAAGCTGAGGCAGTCAAGAAGGAACATTTATATGTGAAAGGCGGCTCAAGTGGAACAGCAGAAGCACTTCAAAAAGAGTGGGGCTTTCAACTTGTCACAGATTATGCACTTTTCCAAGAATGTAAGGTTATTTTTATTGCGACAGGAGCAAAGGTCGTGTTACCTGTCCTTCAGGAATTAGCCCCTCATTTTTCCAACGAAAGTCTATTGATTTCTGTTGCAACAGGTCATACCATAGAAGAAGCACAAATGGCCCTTGGCAATAAAGAAGCCAAAGTTGTTCATGCCATTCCTAATACACCAGTTAGCGTGAATCAAGGCGTGATTGGCGTAGCCTTGGCACCAACAATTGAAGGCCAAACGAAGGAACTGGTAATGGAACTTCTTGCTACTTTAGGGTTAGTCAAAGAAATTCGTGAAGCGCAACTGGAAACTTTTGGTACTGTGGCTGGTTGCAGTCCAGCTTTTGTTGATATCTTTATGGAAGCATTGGGAGATGCAGCAGTCTTAGAAGGGTTACCAAGAGACTTATCTTATGAAATTGTCGCTCAAATGATAAAAGGAACGGCGACCTTAGCCTTAGACACGAAAAAACACCCAGGAGCATTGAAAGATGAAGTGACTTCTCCAGGAGGAAGTACGATTCGCGGTGTCGTAGCTCTAGAAAAAAATGGCTTCCGTTATGCCGTGATGGATGCAGTTCAGCAAGCCAACCACGAATAGATGAAGAAAGTTGGAAAATCGACAAGTTTGTCATTTTTCCAACTTTCTTTGTGCCATATTTTTCGTAGGAAAGAACAATCGCAGTTCTTATTTTAAAAAACTCTGTGTTATAATGAGTGCAAAGTGAGGCGACTATAATGAAACAAATGGAAGAAATCAAACAAGTAAGTCAATTATATAAAGTATTAAGTGATCCAACACGTTTAAGAATTTTGCTACTTTTAAAAGAAGGCGAGCATAATGTAACGGCGATTAGTGAACAATTGGGAATGGAACAGTCCGCCGTTTCTCATCAACTAAAATTATTAAGAGATAGCCGGGTTGTCAAGGCACGTCGCGAAGGAAAAACGATTTTTTATACATTAGATGATCATCATGTAATAGATATTTTAAATCAGACCTTTGAGCATATTGAACACCGATAAAAAGTAGGAAAAAATAGCGTAACTAGAATAGCGCTGTTGATGGAGGTAAAAATGAAGGATACCTTAAAGATCGGGTTACTAGGATTAGGGACTGTAGGCACTGGCGTTTTAACTCTCTTGAAAGAACATCAAGAGAAAATTTCACAAGTGACAGGAATGAATGTAGTCATTGAAAAAGCATTTGTCCGAAATCTTGAAACGAAACAAGCGCAAGCGGAAGAATACGGTCTTTCTTTAACAACTTCAATTGATGATATTTTAGAAGATAAAGAGATTCAAATCGTTGTGGAATTAATGGGAACCATTGAACCAGCCAAAACGTATATCATGAAAGCTTTAGAAAATGGTAAACATATTGTGACTGCTAATAAAGATTTGCTGGCGCAACATGGGAGTGAATTAGTAGCGTTAGCCCAAAAACATCATTGTGATTTATATTATGAAGCAAGTGTTGCTGGCGGGATTCCTATTTTAAGAACAATTGCTAATAGCTTAGCGGCAGACAATATTCAAAAAGTTTTAGGAATTGTGAACGGTACGACGAATTATATGCTTACGCAAATGGTTTCTGCTGATAAAAGTTATGAAGAAGCTTTAGCAGAAGCGCAAGCGTTGGGATTTGCTGAAGCGGATCCGACAAATGATGTCGATGGAATCGATGCAGCCTATAAAATGGTTATTTTAAGTCAATTTGCTTTTGGGATGAATGTTTCATTACCACAAGTTGATATTCGTGGAATTCGCGGATTGTCTTTAGATGATGTCGCTATGGCTAAACAACTGGGGTATGAAATCAAATTGATTGGCTCTGCTGAACAAAATGAGAATAGTATCTCGGTGGAAGTGGCGCCTATGCTAGTCAATCAAAAGCACCCTATTGCATCTGTTCGGAATGAGTACAATGCAGTATTTATAAAAAGTGCAGGCGTGGGGGAATCAATGTATTACGGTCCAGGAGCTGGCGCTAAACCGACAGCAACCAGTGTGGTCAGTGATTTAATTACGATTGCTAAAAACATTCGCTTGGCAACGACTGGCCATATGTTCAATTCGTATCAACATAAAACCCAATTGACGAGTTCCGAAAATGTATTTGGGCAGTACTATTTTTCATTAGATGTTCCAGATACACCAGGACAATTTTTGCAGTTGACGCAATTAATGACTAAAGCAGAAGTCAGCTTTGATCAATTAGTTCAACAGAAATCAGATGGACAGCGAGCAAGAATTGTTGCCATTACACACCAGATATCAAAAGCACAAATGCAACAAGTTGTGACAGCTATTCAAAATACGGAAGCCTTTCAGTTATTGAATGTAATGAAGGTTATAGGAGATGAGTAAACATGTATGAAGGTTTGTTAAAACAGTATCAAGCGTATTTGCCCGTAACAGAAAAAACACCAATGATTTCTTTAGCCGAAGGAAATACGCCACTGATTCCTTTACCTAATTTATCCAAAGAATTAGGTATTCAATTATATGGAAAATACGAAGGCTTAAATCCCACTGGCTCATTCAAAGATCGCGGGATGGTGATGGCTGTAGCAAAAGCGGTAGAAGAAGGTGCCAAAGCGATTGTTTGTGCTTCTACAGGAAATACTAGTGCCGCCGCTGCTGCGTATGCCACAAGAGCAGGTATTAAAGCGTATGTAGTGATTCCAGAAGGGAAAATCGCACTGGGAAAATTGGCGCAAGCTATTATGTATGGGGCAGACATTATTTCGATTCCAGGTAACTTTGATGAAGCATTAAAAGCGGTGCGAGAGATTGCGAAAACTGAGGCAGTTGCGCTAGTTAATTCAGTGAATCCTTATCGCTTAGAAGGGCAAAAGACAGCAGCTTTTGAAGTTTGTGAACAATTAGGTCAAGCGCCCGATGTCTTAGCGATTCCAGTTGGAAATGCCGGCAATATTTCCGCTTACTGGAAAGGCTTTAAAGAATGGCATGAAAAACAAGGAACAACTTTACCAAGAATGCATGGTTTTGAAGCAGAAGGTGCCGCAGCGATCGTGAAAGGCCAAGTGATTGAGCAACCTGAAACCGTGGCAACAGCGATCCGGATTGGAAATCCTGCTAGTTGGCAACTAGCAGAACAGGCACGGGATGAATCCGGTGGTTTCATTGATGCCGTGACAGATCAAGAAATTTTAACGGCTTACCGAAAAATTGCTGCTCAAGATGGGGTTTTCATTGAACCTGGTTCGGCTGCTTCATTAGCTGGAGTTATTCAACATGTTAAAAGCGGTAAAATCAAAGCAGGTGAAACCGTCGTGGCAGTCTTTACTGGTAACGGACTGAAAGATCCTGATACAGCAATGGAGACAGAAGTAGCTATTTCAAAAATGAGTGACGTGGAAGAAATGCGTCTGCACTTACGAAAAGGAGTCGCAACACTATGAAAATAAGAGTACCTGCCACTAGTGCCAACTTAGGACCTGGCTTTGATTCATGTGGCATTGCATTATCCGCTTATTTAACAATCAACGTTTTAGGTGAAAGTGAATTTTGGGAAATTCAACATACTATGGGAGAAGAGATTCCTACTAATGAAGAGAATTTATTAATTCAAACGGCATTGAAAATTGCACCAGAATTAACACCAAAAGTTATTCGGATGGTTTCTGACATTCCCCTTGCAAGAGGACTAGGCAGTAGCTCAAGTGTGATTGTAGCAGGCATTGAATTAGCTAACCGACTAGCACATTTAAATTTGTCCCCTAAAGAAAAAGTTCGTTTGGCCACAGAGATGGAAGGACATCCTGATAATGTGGCCCCAGCTATTTTAGGAGATTTCGTGGTGGCTAGCCATGTAGAAAACCAAGTCTACCATGTCAAACATCACTTTCCAATGTGTGATGTCATTGCATTTATTCCAGAGGAACCATTATTTACCGAAAAAAGTCGCGCTGTTTTGCCCGAAAAATTGACTTATAAAGAAGCGGTCGCGGCCAGCTCAATTGCCAATGTTATGATTGCCGCAATTTTAAACGGAGATTTACCTTTAGCAGGCAAAATGATGGAACAAGATAAATGGCATGAAACGTATCGTCGTTCATTGGTTCCTCACTTAAAAGAAATTCGTCGTTTAACTCAGCAAAAAGGTGCTTATGGCTCTTTCTTAAGCGGTGCTGGTCCAACTGTGCTAATCTTGTCGCCAGAAGAACGAACCAACGAAATTGTTCAAAGTTTGGAGAAATTATCTACCAAAGCGAGCATCCAAATTTTCAATATTGATCAAGAAGGCGTTCAAGTCTTTTAAAAAAACGAGAAAAAATCACTAGTGATTTTTTCTCGTTTTTTTTAATCCTCGGATGTTTCCGTGGAATAATAACTATGATCTTCTAAGTTCAAAGCATTAAGAATCATTGAGGCAGTTTCTTCAATTGAAAGAGAAGCGACATCAATAACGATACAACCTAATTTTTGATAAAGATCATTAGCAAAAGCCAGTTCTCGCCGAATTTTTTCAATATCTGAATAAGAAGTATTTTCAGGCAATCCATATGCGCGCATTCGTTCTTTACGAATCCCGTTTAAAACATTGGGATCGTTGGTTAAGCCAACAATTTTTTTAGGGTCCATTTCGAATAATTGTTTCGGTAAATGTGCTTCAGGAATTAGTGGCAAATTAGCAACTTTTAAGTTCTTGTTGGCTAAAAAGAGACTTAGCGGTGTTTTAGAAGTTCGGGAAACACCAAGAAGTAACACATCCGCTTCTAAAAAGCCTCGTGGGTCCTTGCCATCGTCATATTTGACAGCAAATTCCATTGCTTCAATTCGTTTAAAATAATTTTCATTCAGATGATGTAAGGCACCTGGTTCCCGCATAGGTGCGACACCTGTTAATCGTTCGATTTCCGCAACAGGTGGTGTCAAAATGTCAAAATGGAACAATTGATGCTCATTGAAAAATTGATTAGCAATCGCCACGAGATGATCATTAATGATAGTATGCAGTACCATGGCCTCTGCTTTTTTGGCATCTTCTAACGCTTGCACCAGTTTATCTTCGTCTTTAACGAATGTTCGTCTAATCAAAGTAAAATCAACAGTGGGGTACTGGGCCATTGAAGCAGCCGCCAATTTTGAAGCGGTCTCGCCAGCAGAATCTGAGATGACAAAAATCGTCACACATTTTTTTTCTTCAGAAATAGTCATAGAGGGTAAGTCCTTTCTTGCATTTTTAATAATTTTATTATACCATAAGTCCAGAATCTATTTCGTAATGATTCTGATTTAGGTTGGTGAGGGAGGAAATGGTGATGGCACCAGTAAAAACCAATATTGAACAAGCCTTAGAAACCATGAAAGCCAGTGGATTAAAATATACTAAAAAACGAGAATTACTGATGAGCTATTTGATTAAGCGAAATCGGTATGTTTCTGCACGTGAAGTGTATGAATTTATGAATGAAACCTTTAAAGGAGTCAGTTATGATACGGTTTATCGTAACTTGCATGACTTTGAGCGCTTAGAATTACTGGAAAAAACAGAATTAAATGGCGAGCAAAAGTTTCGCTTCCGTTGTTGCCAAGAGGTGGAACATCATCATCACTTTATTTGTACGGTTTGTGGCAAAACGGAAGAAATTCACATGTGTCCGATGAATTTTTTTGAAGAACAGTTAAAAGGTTGTTCAATTGAAGGACATCGCTTTGAAATCCTTGGTCGTTGTGCCGATTGTTGCGAAAAATAGCGAATAAGACGAAAAATCAAACAAAAATTTCGTATTTTATCAGTAGAGTGGTTGACGGTTATTTATGCTTTAGCTATAATATAACAAGGACAGTATTTTAATTTGTGGGTTTTTCCCACAAATAAGAAAAACGGTTACTTTTTAAGCTCGGAGGGAGGGAATAACATGTCAAAAACAGTCGTTCGTAAAAACGAATCTCTTGATGATGCTCTTCGTCGCTTCAAACGTTCCGTTTCAAAAGCGGGTACTTTACAAGAATCACGTAAACGTGAATTCTACGAAAAACCAAGTGTAAAGCGTAAGAAAAAATCTGAAGCAGCTAGAAAACGTAAAAAATTCTAGTTTTGAATGAATTGGAGTTGGTGGTATGTCATTGCTAACCACATTGAATGACGACATTAAAACAGCGATGAAAGCTAAAGACAAAGAAACTTTAGCCGTACTTCGTATGTTAAAGACTGCCATTCAAAATGATCAGATTAAAGCGGGCCGTGAATTGAACGGAGAAGAAGAACTCACTGTATTGTCTCGTGAGATGAAACAGAGAAAAGATTCTTTATCAGAGTTTGAAAAGGCGGGACGCGACGATCTTGTTGAAAAAGTAAAAGTTGAAATAGCAATTGTTGAAAAATATATGCCTCAACAACTAACGGAGGAAGAAATTCGTCAACTAGTTCAAGAGGTAATGACGCAAACTGGCGCCACTTCACCAAAAGATTTTGGTAAAGTGATGGGCGCTATGATGCCGAAAGTCAAAGGCAAAGCCGATGGCAACCAAGTTAACGCAATTGTGAAAGAATTATTACAAGAAAACTAAGAGCGTTATCGAAACTAGGACAGGATACTGTCCTAGTTTTTTTATGCAAAGAGAAAACCGGTAGCTTTTTACGGTTTTCTCTTTTTTGACTTTCAAAGTCAAATCAGGTACGACTTCTTTTTAAACAGATAAGAATGTGGTATCATTGTAAAGGACTATATAATAAAGGAGATGGACGTTTTTTGACAGATAATCAGTCAAAATCTTTGGAATTAATACTTACTGATTCTGATGATGCACACATGCTTTTAGGAACACATGATAAACATATCAAATTTTTAGAAGAGAATACCCACGTAACGATTAATAGTCGTGGCGAAGTTATTCAGTTAATTGGCGAATCATCAGAGGTAGAGTTAGTCGCTTCCGTGTTAAGAGCGCTACAAACATTAATTCAACGAGGCATCAAAGTGCATACGCCAGATGTCGTTTCTGCTTTAAAAATGGCCAAAGCTGGAAATTTAGAGGCGTTTATTGCCATGTATGAAGAAGAAATTATGAAGGACCATCATGGTCGGGCCATCCGAATTAAGAATGTTGGTCAAAAAAAATATATCGATGCAGTTAAAACTCATGACGTCATTTTCGGGGTGGGACCTGCGGGGACAGGAAAAACCTTTTTAGCCGTGGTGATGGCAGTAGCAGCCTTAAAAAAAGGCGAAGTACAAAAAATTATTTTAACTCGTCCAGCGGTGGAAGCTGGCGAAAGCTTGGGCTTTTTACCAGGTGACTTAAAAGAAAAAGTCGATCCTTATTTACGTCCAGTTTACGATGCCTTGTATCAAATTTTTGGCATGGATCATACAAATCGTTTAATGGAACGCGGCGTTATTGAAATTGCCCCGCTTGCTTATATGCGTGGTCGTACATTGGATGATGCTTTTGTCATTCTAGATGAAGCACAAAATACCACGGTTGCCCAAATGAAAATGTTTTTAACTCGTTTAGGGTTTAGTTCAAAAATGATTGTTAATGGAGATACTAGTCAGATTGACTTGCCACGTGGTGTAACAAGTGGTTTAGTTAACGCCGAGCGTACGTTAAAAGACATTGAAAAAATTGCCTTTGTAAATTTTGAAGCCAGTGACGTTGTGCGTCATCCTGTTGTAGCACAAATTATTCAAGCCTATGAAAAAGAACAACAAAAGCATTCCTAAGCAGTTAGGGAAGGAGTGAAAGTACCTTTTGAAAAAAGTACTTACAAAGTTAGGGGATCGTTTAGGTAAAGCCTATTTACCTATTTTATTAGCCGTTTTTTCTCTTCTTTTATTTATGATTATGTTTGGCAGTGTCCATCAGAAAAGAGTAGAAATTAAAGAAGGTCAACTGGCCGAGAAAACCATTCGTGCAAATAAAAATATCGAGAATACCTACGAAACAGAACAAAGAAAAAAATTGGCAGCAGAAGCTGTCACACCCGAATATATTTATCAAGAAGATACGGCATCTGTCCAACATAATCGTATTGATAAATTATTTAAATTGATTGATTCTGCGAATGAAAAAGTAGACAAAGAGTACAGCAACAAGCAAGCGAAGGCCAAAAAGGAAGAAACGATTCCTGCGCCGACCGTGGAAGAACGAGTAGCTAGCTTAAAATCATTGTTTGAATCTTTACCGCAAGATGAAGTTACGTTTTATCAAAGTTTTCCTAATGTTTTTTATCAAACAATCTTTACATTAACCTCTGAGCAATTAGATAAGGTTCGTTCAGAAAGTTTGATGTTGGTGGATGATGCGATGCAAAATCACGTTCGAGAATCTGATTTGGATAAAATTCGCCAAGAAGCTAACGGTAAAATTCAATACTTAGACATTACGAGTACCATGCAACAAGTCATTCGTTACATTGTTAACCAAGGGATTGTGGTAAACGATATTGCCAATGAAAAACGAACAGAAGAGCTACGCCAAAAAGCGATGAATGCTGTTCAACCCGCAATGATTTATCAAGGCGAAATTATTGTTCGTGAAGGTACTCAAATTGATGCAAAAGCGGTCGAAAAACTTGAGCTACTAGGAATGACTAGTCAAAATACCTCTATTTTTCCGATGGTGGCATTAGCATTAGCTATTTTACTTCAAGTTGAAGTGTTGATTTTCTTTACAAAACAAGTGACTGAGCCTTCGCGACAACGCTCGTTTATTATCTTTTACACGGGTGCTATGCTAATCAGTGTTATTTTAATGAAATTCTTCCAGATTTTCCAAACAGAGCAGTTGATGTATATTCCCTTGTTCTATCCAGCAGCCTTTGCACCGCTAATTCTAAATCATTTTGTGAATCGTCGTTCAGGGATAATCGCTGCCATTTTCCAAGTCGTTTTTGCGTTATTTATCTTTTATAATTCTATTGGCACAAACTCGTTGACGGTTATTCTGATTATGTACTTATTCTCAGGATTTCTAGCAACAGTTGTTAAACGGAAACGGATGAGTGAGCAAGTTTTCCCAGCTTTAATGTGGGTAGTGGTCTTTCCTGTTTTCATGGCGGTTGTCTTAATGATTTATCAAGGGATGAGTTTAACAGATGGTAAAACGTGGACAGCTTTAATTTGTGCAAGTGCAGGAACGGTACTTTCATTTTTAGCAACAATGGGCTTGCATCCATATATCGAATTATTAGTGACCGATGATAGTATGATTGTCTTGAATGAATTAAGTAATCCGAACCATCCGTTGTTAAAACAACTGTTAGAAGAAGCGCCAGGTACCTATCATCATAGCATGATGGTGGCTAGTTTGAGCGCTAACGCTGTTGCTGAGATTGGCGGGCGGTCGCTATTAACACGAGTTGCTTGTTATTACCATGACATTGGTAAAATTAAACACGCCAATTTCTTTGTGGAAAACTTACCTGCTGGTGCAGAAAATCCACATAACTTTTTATTACCAGAAGATAGTAAACAAATTATTTTTGGCCACGTAATTGATGGCGCCAAAATTTTAGAAGAGTACAATATGCCGCAAATGGTGATTGACATTTGTCGCCAACATCATGGCACAACATTGATGAAATTTTTCTATGTGAAAGCAAAAGAACGCAATCCTGAAATTAAAGAATCAGACTTCCGTTATCCTGGGCCACGTCCACAAACACGAGAAGCAGGGATTGTGAGTATTGCTGATACCTGTGAGGCTGCTGTGCGGGCGATGGATCATCCCACCAACGAAAAAATTCAAGCCTTTGTGCATAATGTGATTCAAGATAGAATTTCAGATGGCCAATTAGATGAATGCGGGTTAACGATGAAAGAGATTCGCATCATTGAAAAATCATTAATTAATGGATTGTGCAGTACCTTCCATTCACGGATTAAGTATCCAAAAATGAAAGCTGAAGCAGAAGAAATGAAAGATGAACAAGAAAAGAGAGATGACTAATGGATATTACTTTCATTGATGAAACCGAGAAAGTACCAACAGAAGAAATCAAAGAAATCGAAAACTTGCTGCAATTTGCAGCGGGTTTTCTAGAAATTGCCGAAGATACGGAGATGTCGGTGACTTTTACAGATAACGCAGGTATCCAAGTGATTAATCGTGACTATCGGGGCAAAGATATGCCTACAGATGTCATCAGTTTTGCTTTAGAGGATGAAGGGGAAAACGAATTGCCAATTATTTTTGATGATGAAGAGTTGGCAGAGTTACCACGTAATCTAGGTGATTTAATTATTTCAACAGAGCGAGCAGCAGAACAAGCAGTTGAATATGGGCACACATTGGAGCGAGAAATGGGCTTTTTGGCAGTACATGGCTTTTTACATTTGAATGGGTACGATCATATGGAACCTGAAGATGAAAAAGAAATGTTTGGTTTACAGAAAGAGATTTTAGATGCGTATGGCCTTAAAAGATGAGCAAACAGGAAAGAATAAACATTTTATTAATTCATTAGAATTTGCCTGGCAAGGAATCAAAACAGTTTTTCGAGAAGAACGTAATATGCGCAAACATGTGGCGTTTGGTGTCACGGCCATTGTGTTTGGTTTCTTGTTTTCCTTAACACTTGCTGAATGGCTGTGGTTGTTATTGGCTGTTTTTCTTGTCTGGTTGGCAGAAATTATCAACACAATTTTTGAAAATGTCGTAGATATGTTTACGGATTTTCACTTTCATCCAATCGGAAAAAAAGTTAAAGACATGGCCGCAGGAGCTGTTTTATTAACAGCCGGTTTCGCAGTGCTAGTAGGACTAATTCTATTTGTACCAAAAATTTTACAAATCATTCAAATGTGGAAATAAGAGGAGAAATACAATGACAACTGAACATAAATCTGGTTTCGTAGCCATTGTCGGCAGACCAAATGTTGGAAAATCAACATTGTTAAATCGAATTGTCGGCCAAAAAATTGCAATTATGAGTGACAAAGCACAAACAACTCGTAATAAGATTCAAGGAATTTATACAATTCCTGAAGCACAAATTGTTTTTATCGATACTCCAGGGATTCACAAACCTAAACACCGCTTAGGCGATTTCATGGTGGAAAGTGCCTACAATGCGATGCGTGAAGTAGATGCTACTTTATTTATGGTAAGTGCTGATCAAAAACGCGGGAAAGGTGACGACTTTATTATTGAACGATTGAAAAATAATAATAGTCCAGTCTACTTGATTATTAATAAAATTGACAAAGTCCATCCAGATGATTTATTGAGTATTATTGAAGACTATTCGAAACAAATGGACTTTAAAGAAATTATTCCCATTTCTGCCACTGAAGGAAATAATTTTGAGCATTTAATGGATGTTCTCGTTGAGCAAATGCCAGAAGGACCACAGTATTTCCCTGATGACCAAATTACGGATCATCCAGAATATTTTATCGTTTCTGAATTAATTCGTGAAAAAGTGTTACTTTTAACAAGAGATGAGATTCCTCATTCTGTCGCTGTCGTTGTGGACTCAATGAAACGGGATGAAAACGATAAAGTCCATGTCCAAGCAACCATTATTGTGGAACGGGACAGTCAAAAAGGTATCATTATTGGCAAAGGCGGAAAAATGCTGAAACAAATTGGTACCAAGGCGCGTCAAGATATTGAATATTTATTAGATGACAAAGTGTATTTGGAGCTGTGGGTAAAAGTCCAAAAAGACTGGCGTGACAAAAAAATCTATTTACAAGATTTTGGTTATCGCAAAGAAGAATATTAAGAAAGTAGTGTTTGGGAAGTGAGTGTATAAACGAACTTTCCAAACACTACACTAATTTACATAAGAAATGGAAGTGAATTGAATGGCATTAGGGGAGACCAAAGGCATTATTTTATTTACGAAGGATTTTAAAGAGAAGGATAAACTCGTCAAAATTTTTACAGAATCCTATGGAAAATTGATGTTTTTTGTGAAAGGCGCGCATCGAAAAAATAATCCTCTTTTGCCAGCGATTCTGCCATTTACAGAAGCCGTCTACATCGGAAATTTTAGAGAAGAAGGCTTATCTTTTCTCAATAGCAGCAAAGAAGTTCAACCTTTTCGAAACATTCAACAAGACATATTTATTAACGCATATGGAACATATATTTTAAACTTAGTCGATGCAGCAATTGAAGATCAGCACTATGATCCGAACTTATTTCAATTTACCCACATGGCATTATCCGCTTTAAATGAGCAAAAAGATCCGGAAATCATTACAAATATTTTTGAAATTCAATTGTTAGAACGGTTTGGTGTACGACCAGAATGGCATCATTGTGTGGCTTGTGGCGAAACACAAGGGAAATTTGACTACTCTTCAAAGTATAGCGGTGTGCTTTGTGAAAAACATTGGCATTTAGATGAACAGCGCTACCATGCAGATCCTAGAGCAATTCATTTTATTCGCTTATTTTCGCAAGTCTCCTATGAAAAAGTCCAAAACATTCAAGTAAAAGAAGAAACTAAGAAGAGTATTCGAGAAACGATTGATATGTTATACGATGAATATGTTGGTTTGCACTTAAAAAGCAAAAAATTTATTGATCAAATGAAAACGTGGGAAAATACGTTAAAAATTCCACCACGAAAGAAGGAAGAAAAATAAACGTAAACAAGCAGACGTTTTTCTAAAAAAAATTTGACAACTTCCCTCAGACACCGTATTATGATAGAGAAGTTAAATACGTACGAAGAAAAAGAGAAGTAAAAAGAACCCTCTGTTAAGCGAATCTGGGAGAGTGGGAGCCAGAAGCACGGAACTTTTGAAAGGCACTTTGGAGTACGACAAACGAAGCTGCCGATGAACACATCGGAAGTAGGGTGGAACCGCGATAATTATTCGTCCCTATGTCTATTAATAGGCATGGGGACTTTTTGCATGTTCCTCACTGCGACTGACACAAAGTGTCAGAGCAGATGTGGAACAGCACAAGGTGACCAAAGGGAACGTTGTCTCCTCTGTGTTAAAACAAACTGCTTAGCCAAAAACATGGAGTAGATGATTCACAGTACAAGGTGACCAAAGGGAACGTTGTAACCGAATAAAAAAAAGCAAACAGTTAACACCAAAAGAAAAAATAGTAACGTTTATTCAAAAAAGCTCAATTGGCGCAAAAGCGACAGAGTAGATGATGAACAGTACAAGGTGACTGAAAGGAACGTTGTAACCTCTGTGTTAAAACAAACTGCTTAGCCAAAAACATGGAGTAGATGTGGAACGTTATAACAGCATAAAAATTATCCCATTCTACAAAATTGTTTCTCTGTAGCCCTTTTTAAATTTACATTCCCGAAGCAAAGCCAATCCCTATGTCTATAAAAAATATTCCAAGGAGGAAAACAATGAAAAACAAGTTAACCGTACAAGAAATGATTTTAACCTTGCAAAAATTTTGGTCATCTAATGGCTGTATGTTAATGCAAGCCTATGATACAGAAAAGGGAGCCGGCACCATGAGTCCTTACACGTTTTTACGTGCCATTGGACCTGAACCATGGAATGCTGCCTACGTAGAACCTTCTCGTCGTCCAGCTGATGGACGCTATGGTGAAAATCCAAACCGTCTATACCAACATCATCAATTCCAAGTTGTAATGAAGCCTTCTCCTGAAAATATCCAAGAACTTTATCTAGAAAGTTTGAAATTATTAGGAATTGATCCATTAGAACATGACATTCGTTTTGTAGAAGATAACTGGGAAAATCCCTCAATGGGTTGTGCTGGTTTAGGTTGGGAAGTTTGGTTAGATGGCATGGAAATTACCCAATTTACGTATTTCCAACAAGTCGGCGGCTTACAATGTCATCCTGTCACTTCTGAAATTACTTACGGGTTAGAACGCTTGGCATCATATATCCAAGAAGTCGAAAGTGTCTATGATTTAGAATGGACACAAGGCGTTAAATATGGTGAAATTTTTGTGCAACCTGAATATGAACATTCAAAATATTCCTTTGAAATTAGTAACCAAGAAATGCTTTTAGAAAACTTTGACAAATTTGAAAAAGAAGCTAAACGCTGTATTGAAGAAAGCTTAGTTCACCCAGCCTATGATTATATTTTAAAATGTAGCCATACATTCAATTTATTGGATGCTCGCGGCGCTGTCTCTGTAACGGAACGTGCAGGATATTTAGCCCGCATTCGGAATATGGCTCGTTCCGTAGCGAAAATTTTTGTGGCTGAACGTGAAAAATTAGGGTTCCCATTATTAAATAAAGATCAAAGTGTATCCAAGGAGGCAGAATAACATGGCAAAAGATTTATTATTAGAAATTGGCTTAGAAGAAATGCCCGCACATGTTGTCACACCAAGCCGTATCCAACTTGAAGAAAAAGTAATCAAATTTTTAGATGAACATCATTTAGACTATGAAACAGTGCAATCCTTTGCCACACCTCGTCGCTTAGCCGTGAAAGTAACTGCGATTCCTGAAAAACAAGCGGATGTTGAAGAAGAAGTAAAAGGTCCAGCGAAAAAAATTGCTTTAGATGCTGAAGGAAATTGGTCAAAAGCTGCACAAGGTTTTGTACGCGGCCAAGGAGTTACAACTGAGGACATTGTTTTCAAAGAATTAAATGGTGTCGAATATGTCTATGTGACGAAGTTTACCAAAGGCCAAAGTGCCAAAGAAGTATTAACAAAATTAAATGACGTGATTACAAGTCTAACTTTCCCGGTAACAATGCACTGGGCAAACTATGATTTCGAATATATTCGTCCAATTCATTGGATTGTGGCACTACTTGATGATGAAGTAATTCCTTTCAAAGTGTTAGACGTGACAACAGGGCAAACTTCTCGTGGCCACCGTTTCTTGGGAGACGATGTGACGTTCCAACATGCTAATGAATATGAAGTAAAATTAAAAGAACAATTTGTAGTGGTTCAACCGAATGAACGGAAACAAATGATTGTTGATCAAGCGAACGCTCTCGCTGCAGAAAAAAATTGGCAGTTAGCTTTAGATGAAGAATTATTGGAAGAAGTTACGAATTTAGTGGAATATCCAACTGCATTTGTAGGTAGTTTTGATGAAAAATATTTATCTGTTCCAGATGAAGTATTAGTGACTTCTATGAAAGAACACCAACGTTACTTTGAAGTTCGTAACGACCAAGGCTTATTAATGCCGCATTTTATCGCTGTTCGTAATGGGGATAATGTTCACCTTGAAAACGTGATTAAAGGAAATGAAAAAGTGTTAATTGCTCGTTTAGAAGATGCAGAATTCTTTTACAATGAAGATAAAAAATTAACGATTGAAGCATGTGTTGAAAAACTAAAAAATGTGACTTTCCATGAAAAGATTGGCTCAATTTATGAAAAAATGCAACGGGTTGCTTTAATTGCACAAATCATTGGTCGAAAAGTTGGCTTATCTGAGGATGAATTGGAAGATTTAAAACGTGCCTCTGAAATTTATAAATTTGACTTAGTAACAAATATGGTTGGTGAATTCCCAGAATTACAAGGAATTATGGGAGAAAAATATGCCTTATTACAAGGCGAAAAACCAGCCGTAGCAACGGCGATTCGAGAACATTATTTACCAACTTCCAGTGAAGGTGAATTGCCAGAAACAGCAATCGGGGCTGTTTTAGCCTTAGCCGATAAGCTTGACAGCGTCTTTTCATTCTTCTCAGTTGGTATGATTCCAACAGGTTCTAACGATCCTTATGCACTTCGTCGTCAAACCTATGGCGTTATCCGAATTATTGAAGATAAAGGCTGGACCTTCCCATTAGTTCAATTACAAACAGAAGTTGATGAAGCAGTGAATCAAGATGTTGAGAAATATGGCGTTTTACTAAACGAAGGACAAGCAGAAGTCGTTGAATTTGTGAAAGCTCGCTTACGTCAATTATTAATGACGAAAAATGTTCGCCATGACATTATCGATGCAGTGGTGTCTGCTGAGCAAGCCGATTTATCGAAATTATTTGCTTCAGCGAATATTTTAAAAAGCCGTTTTGAAGATCAAGATTTTAAACCATCAATGGAAGCCTTAACGCGTGTTATTAATTTAGCGAAAAAAGGTCAAGAACTTTTAGGTGATACTGAAGAAGGGATTGATCCAAGTCTGTTTGAAAATAAGGCAGAAAAAGAACTGTATCAAGCAGTTAACGATTTATCTGAAGCTTTTGCGACACGCACGATTGCAGAAAACTATGAAGCACTAGTAAATCTACGTCCGTTAATTGATGCGTACTTCAATGAAACGATGGTTATGGTTGAGGATGAAAAAGTCAAACAAAACCGATTAAAACAATTAATGCAAATTGCTAAAATGGCGTTATCAATTGCTAGCTTAGATTTATTAATTGTGAAATAAAAAGCGCTGTTTTTCGACCGCTAAGGAGGAATAGACAGTATGCTAGAAACAACATTTGAACAAATTTTAACACAATTATCAAAGCCAGCTGTTCGTGCGCTAACGAATGAAAAAATCGACAGTGTGGATGAACTCTACGCACGAGGCCGAAAAGCGTTACTTTCGTTGCATGGCTTTGGTCCAAAGTCTATTCGAACTATTGAAGAGATGACTGGGAAAGAATTGAAGTAAAAAAAGGATCGCCGTTTAGAGGCGATCCTTTTTTTATTTACGTTTTTGTTTTCCAGCATTACGACCTTTATTGCCGTTTGCTTTTGGTTGGTTCGTTTTTTGCGTTACTTTGTTTGTTTCTTTTGGTGTCACATCCTTGATAGGAGTAACCACTTGTTTTGGTGGGTTATTTTTCAATTCTTCTTGTACTTGTTTTTTAATTCTTGGACGTAAGAGGATATTTGTGATGGCAGATTGAATACATGTGAAAATACCACCAACTACCCAGTAAAGCGCTACGCCTGCAGGTGAGCTAAAGGACATGAAAACAATCATTAATGGTGAAACAATCAGCATTGATTTCATTGTTTTCTTTTGTTCTTCAGGAATACCAATCATTGAAATATAACCTTGAGCTAAATAGGCTAAACCAGCTAATGCCACTAAAATCATATTTGGTTGCCCTAAATTCATTCCTAAGAAGCTTGCCGTGGCAATACCTTTTGTATAACGAGCAGCAAAGAACAGAGAAGAGAAAATAGGCATTTGAATTAATAAAGGCAAACAACCAATTCCGCCAACCATACTCACATTGTTTTCTTTATAAATCTTTTGTAGTTCTGCTTGTGCGGCCATTTGTTCTTCACGCGTACTTGCTTGTTTCATTTTTGCTTGTGCAACATCCACTTGGGGTTTGATTGCTTGCATTTTTTCCGTTTGGATAAAGCTTTTTTTCGATTGATGTAAGCCTAACGGTAAAATAATGATCCGTACAATAATGGTGATAAAAATAATCGCCCAACCATAGTTCCAATTAAAGTTATCGACAAGATAAGTAATTGCATTACTCATCGGTAAAACAAGGAAGTTATAGACAAAACCTTCACCAGTTGGTTGTCCATCTGCTCCTGTTTTCACACAGCCTGATAAAAACATTACTAAAAATAGTAAGCCAGAGCCGTAAAGCCATCGGTTTAATTTACGCATGTAATTCGGTCCTTTTCTAAAAAATTTTTACATGGTTAACTATACTTGAAACAGCGCTCTTTTTCAATCAAAATCGAAAAGAAGCTCTTACAAAAATCAATAAAAAGCAGGAACTACTTGCTGTTCAAGGCTTCTTCCCAAAGAAATCAATCGTTAGAAAGTAAGTTTATTGAATCACTTTAAATTGTTCCGTTTCTTCTAACAAAGGGTCTTCTTGAATATCAACATACGTTACACGTCCCGCTGGACTGGGGGAATCTTTGATTTTTTTGATAAATGTTTCCATTATGTCTTCAGGTGCAATTGCTGTGATTGAAACGGACCCGTCGTCTTCGTTCTTCACCGAACCAGTGACACCTAATTGATCTGCCACCATTTTTGTCATGTAGCGGAAGCCAACACCTTGGACACGTCCTTGTACATTCATTCTTAGTTTTTCCATGAGAGACACTTCCTTTGCTTTTTTCTTTATGATAGCGATTTTTCTTGGTTCTAGCAAGTATCCAAGCAAGCTAGAAGCATGCTATAATACAAAGGCGAGGTGACTTATGAAAGAAATTACATCAACGAAAAATAACCAATTAAAAGAATGGAAAAAATTACACAAAAAGAAGTACCGAGAAGAACTGAACCAATATATAATAGAAGGATTTCATTTAGTTGAAGAAGCTGTGAAGGCCAATGCCGATGTCCAGTGGATTTTGTTTAACCAAAGAGGTCAACAAGAATGGGGAACTTGGTTAGCTGAACAAGAAACAGAAAAATTAATTTTTGTTAGTGATGAGGTTTTAAATAGCTTGTCGGAGCTGCCAACTTCACAAGGAATTTTGGCAATTGTCACCTTGGAAACGCAACAAGAGCAGTCGCTTTCTTTTAAAGGTGGTTGGTTACTTTTAGATAATATCCAAGACCCTGGTAATGTTGGTACGATGATTCGCACAGCTGATGCAGCGGGTTTAGCAGGCGTGATTTTAGGTAAGGGCACAGCAGATATTTACAATACAAAAGTGTTGCGCTCAATGCAGGGAAGCCACTATCATTTACCAGTTCTCCAACGAGAGTTGACTGAAGTGGTTCAGGCATTCAAGAAGCAAGGTCTACCAGTTTTCGGTACAGAACTAAATGAAGCTGCGATTGCTTATTATGAACAAGAGGCAGTGGAAAATTATGCGTTGATTTTAGGCAATGAAGGTAGCGGGGTTTCGCCAGAATTGTTAGCAGAAACCACGAAAAATCTTTATATTCCAATGAAAGGTCAAGCAGAATCATTGAATGTCGCTATCGCAGCGGGTGTGTTAATGTTTTATTTTGAAAATAATCAATAACAGAAACGAGTGTCAAAAAATGCTGACTATCAAAAAGACAACCCAGTTAACAGAAAAAGAATTAGAAACCATTATGACTATTTGGCTGCAAACGAATCTAGAAGCTCATCCATTTGTCGCACCAACTTATTGGCAAGAAAATAAGGCATTTGTCCGCGCTGCGTTGCCAAAAGCAACACTGATCTTAGCGGAAGAAGAGGGTCAGATAATTGGGTTTTTAGGCTTAATGGATAACTATATCGCAGGAATTTTTATAAAAAAAGCGTTTCAAGGGAAGGGCATCGGTCAGAAATTACTTCAAGTAGCAAAAGAAGAACAGGACCTCTTATCTTTGGCTGTTTACAGGAAAAATCAAGCAGCTTATGCCTTTTATCAAAAACAAGGCTTTGTCCAACAAAAGCGAACCATCGATGAAACGGGAAACGAAGAATGTCATCTTGTTTGGCAAGCGCAGTAGGAGCGACATTTCTAGTTTTAAGGCTTGCTATTTTTCTGAAAATATCTTATACTGTTAAAGGTGTGATTTTCACACACGAAATCCACATTCTTTTCCATCTGCGAAGTGGTGCTACTACGGTAGTTCTTCAAGGAGTTGACGAAAAGAAGAGGAAAATAAAAACCAAACTGGAGGAAACACAACATGGCAGTAATTTCTATGAAACAATTACTAGAAGCCGGCGTACACTTTGGTCACCAAACTCGTCGCTGGAACCCAAAAATGAAGAAATATATCTTCACAGAAAGAAACGGTATCTACATCATTGACTTACAAAAAACAGTGAAATTAGTAGATGCAGCTTACGATTACATGAAAAACGTTGCAGAAGAAGGCGGCGTTGCTTTATTCGTAGGAACTAAAAAACAAGCACAAGAAGCAATCAAAGATGAAGCAATCCGCGCTGGTCAATACTATGTAAACCATCGTTGGTTAGGTGGTACGTTAACTAACTGGGATACAATCCAAAAACGTATTGCTCGCTTGAAAAAAATCAATGCAATGGAAGAAGACGGCACTTTCGAAGTTTTACCTAAGAAAGAAGTTGCTGGCTTAAACAAAGAACGTGAACGTTTAGAAAAATTCTTAGGTGGTATCGCTGATATGCCAAGAATTCCAGATGTAATGTACATCGTTGACCCACGTAAAGAACGCATTGCTGTTCAAGAAGCACACAAATTAAACATTCCAATCGTTGCAATGGTTGATACAAACTGTGATCCTGATGAGATCGATGTTGTAATCCCTTCAAATGATGATGCAATCCGCGCTGTGAAATTAATCACTGCTAAAATGGCTGACGCTTTCATCGAAGGTAACCAAGGGGAAGACCAAGCAACTGAAGAGTTATTCGTTGAAGAAACACCAGAAGCAACTTCAATCGAAGAAATCGTTGATGTTGTTGAAGGAAACAACGAATCAGCTGAATAATAATGATTACGGAGCTGTCTCAAAGGCTAGGCGACAAAAAGCCTGATTCTCCTTTGAGATAGCTTTTTTAAAAAGAATTGATAATATCCGAGGAGGACACAAATAATGGCAGACGTTACAGCTAAAATGGTAAAAGAATTACGCGATATGACTGGCGTTGGAATGATGGACGCTAAAAAAGCATTAGTAAAAGTAGAAGGCGACATGGAAAAAGCCGTAGACTTTTTACGTGAAAATGGTATGGCTAAAGCAGCGAAGAAAAATGACCGCATTGCGGCTGAAGGTTTAGCAAACGTAGCAACTGTGGGTAACGTTGCAGCAATCGTTGAAGTAAACTCAGAAACTGACTTCGTTTCTAAAAACGAAATGTTCCAAGATTTAGTTAAAGACATTGCGACTAAAGTTGCTGAAAACAAACCAGCTACGATGGAAGAAGCAATGGCTATTAAAACTGAAAAAGGCACAATCGAATCTGATTTAATCGAAGCAACAACTGTTATCGGTGAAAAAATCAGCTTCCGTCGTTTTGAAGTTGTCGAAAAAGCTGACAATGCTGCATTTGGCGCTTACTTACACATGGGTGGCCGTATTGCTGTATTAACAGTTATCGATGGCACAACTGACGAAGAAGTAGCGAAAGATGTTGCTATGCACATCGCGGCAATCAACCCTCGCTATGTCAACGAATCTCAAATTCCTCAAGAAGAATTAGAACACGAAAAAGCTGTGTTAACTGAACAAGCATTAAACGAAGGTAAACCAGCAAATATCGTTGAAAAAATGGTTGTTGGTCGTCTACAAAAATTCAAAGCAGAAATCGCTTTGGTTGACCAACCATTTGTTAAAGATCCAGATATGACTGTCGAAAAATTTGTTGCTTCTAAAGGCGGCGAAGTGAAATCATTCGTACGTTTTGAAGTTGGCGAAGGTATCGAAAAACGTGAAGATAACTTTGCGGATGAAGTAATGAGCCAAATGAAAAACTAAGAGCATCAAACGCTCGGTTGAAAAGCCGTGAATCATAAGTATCTAAACAGACAGCGATCCCCAAAGGAAGCTGCATAAATTGATTACTGCTTGATTCAAGGCAGTCTTTCAGCCATTTGGGAACGCATAACTTTGATATGCGCTCCCTTTTTTTAGGCAAAACCAGTGGATCGCACTGCTTGGTCTAAAAAATCATTTTGGTGAAAAGTCATCTAAATGAGGAATTGAATGATTTTTAGAGAATCTTGGAGGGAATTATGATGGTTAAACCTAAGTATCAACGTGTCGTATTAAAGTTAAGTGGAGAAGCGCTAGCCGGAGAAGACGGTTTTGGCATTAAACCACCAGTCATTAAAGAAATCGTCCAAGAAATTAAAGAGGTCCATGAATTAGGTATCGAAATGGCCATCGTGGTTGGCGGCGGAAACATTTGGCGTGGACAAATTGGTGCTCAAATGGGCATGGAACGTGCACAAGCTGATTATATGGGCATGTTAGCTACTGTGATGAATGCCTTAGCATTGCAAGATACATTAGAAAATCTTGGTGTGCCTACACGTGTTCAAACATCAATTGAAATGCGTCAAATTGCAGAACCATACATTCGTCGTCGTGCAGAACGTCATTTAGAAAAAGGCCGCGTTGTTATTTTTGCCGGAGGAACAGGAAATCCTTACTTCTCGACAGATACAACGGCTGCGTTACGAGCTGCAGAAGTAGATGCGGACGTCATCTTAATGGCGAAGAACAATGTTGATGGTGTTTATTCTGCAGATCCACGTGTGGATGAAACAGCGACAAAATTTGAAGAACTAACACATTTAGATGTTATTTCTAAAGGGCTGCAAGTAATGGATTCAACAGCAAGCTCATTAAGTATGGATAACGATATTCCTTTAGTTGTCTTTAACCTAAATGAAGCAGGAAATATCCGTCGTGCCATCCTTGGTGAAAATATCGGAACAACTGTAAGGGGGAAATAAAGAATGTCTAAAGAAGTTTTAGCAACAGCCAAAGAAAAAATGACAAAAGCGGAAGAAAGCTTACGCCGTGAATTAGGTCAAATTCGTGCTGGTCGTGCGAACGCAAGTCTATTAGACCGTATTCAAGTAGAATATTATGGTGCACCAACACCAGTTAACCAATTAGCAAGTATCAATATCCCAGAAGCACGTGTATTAATGATTACACCGTTTGACAAAAATTCTATCGCTGACATTGAAAAAGCTATTCAAATGAGTGATATTGGCATTAGCCCAACCAATGATGGAAATGTCATCCGTTTAGTGATTCCACAATTAACGGAAGAACGTCGGAAAGAATTAGCCAAAGACGTGAAAAAAGAAGCGGAAAACTCAAAAGTTGCTGTCCGTAACGTTCGTCGTGATGCAATGGATGAGTTGAAAAAAGCTCAAAAAAATGGCGACATCACTGAAGATGAATTACGTTCATTTGAAAAAGATGTTCAAAAATTAACAGATGATAGCATCAAAAATATCGATGCGATTACTGCTGAAAAAGAACAAGAACTTTTAGAAGTATAAAACCAATCACTAATAAAAATTATTGAATCCAGAGAAGCAAATGCTCTGGATTTTTTTGTATAGATGATGAAGGCGTATCTCAACGCTCTCTTTGCGAAAGTCATTCTAAAGTAATTATCCAAGAAAACGCTTTCTTGAATAAATTTTTTTATTCTACCAGAATTTTTTTCTTTGTGTAGGGAGGATCACTTAAAAATATAGAGAAACTTTGAAATATCAGCCTTTTAAAATTTTCCTTCACAAATTGAATCCTAAAATTTGATGATAAGAGTTGTTATTTTTAGCAATTGTAATTTGCGATTCATTCTCAATTAGGCTAAAATGAGTGAGAACGGAAAAACGATTAAAACAAGTTGGAGGGAATTGTACATGTCTGTGTTAGAAATCAAAAATTTACACGTATCAATTGAAGATAAAAAGATTCTAAAAGGAGTCGATTTAACAATTAATACTGGAGAAATCCATGCAATTATGGGACCTAATGGAACTGGTAAATCTACTTTATCAGCAGCAATTATGGGAAATCCTAACTATGAAGTCACAGAAGGAGAAATTCTATTTGACGGCGTCAACGTTTTAGATTTAGAAGTAGACGAACGCGCTCGCTTAGGCTTATTCTTAGCAATGCAATACCCAAGTGAAATTCCAGGGATTACCAACGCTGAATTCATGCGTGCAGCAATCAATGCAAAACGTGACGAAGACAACAAAATGTCAGTCATGCAGTTCTTAAAAAAATTAGATAGCAAAATGGAATTATTAAATATGCCTGAAGAAATGGCTGAGCGTTACTTAAACGAAGGTTTTTCTGGCGGCGAGAAAAAACGAAATGAAATTTTACAATTATTGATGTTAGAGCCAACGTTTGCCATTTTAGATGAAATTGATTCAGGCTTAGATATTGATGCGTTAAAAGTAGTTTCTAAAGGGGTTAATGAAATGCGCGGTGAGAACTTTGGTGCGTTAATTATTACCCATTACCAACGCTTATTGAACTATATCACGCCAGATGTTGTTCATATCATGATGGAAGGCCGCGTTGTGAAAACCGGTGGGGCTGATTTGGCAAAACGTTTAGAAACAGAAGGCTATGCTGGTATCAGCCAAGAATTAGGTATTGATTACAAAGAAGAAGCGTAAGGAGGACAAGATAAATGAAAAAAGTAAATCTAATGGATTATCTTGACGAAGTCACCGCTTTTTCACTAGAACATGAAGAACCAGCTTGGATGACTGAATTGCGAACAACGGCTTTAAGAAACGCTGACGAAAGTGAGTTACCACATATTGATCGTGTGAAATTTCATCGTTGGCCTTTATTAAATGTTCACATGGAAAGTTATGTGCCTTCTGAAGGAAATGTCGCAAGTTTTGATCAAATGAAAGACAATCCTTTAATTGTTCAACAAGGATCTTTTCATGCTTTTGAGCAATTGCCAGCCTCATTAGCGGAACAAGGGGTAATTTTTACAGACATTTTTACTGCTTTACAAGAGCACCCAGAATTAGTTAAAGAATACTATATGACTAAAGCCGTATTACCAGAAGAGGATAAGCTGACAGCAGCTCATGCAGCTTTCATGAATAGTGGCGTTTTCTTATACGTTCCTAAAAACGTAGTGATTGAAGAGCCCATTGAATCTTTGTTTATTCAGGATTCAGATAGCAACCAACCTTTCTTTAAACATGTTTTAATCGTTGCAGATAATCATAGTGAATTCAGTTATTTAGAACGTTTTCAATCAACTGGTCATCACGCAGAGAAAGCTTCTGGAAATATCGTTGTGGAAGTGATTGCGAAAGATGGCGCAAAAGTTAAATACTCAGCCGTGGATCAATTAGGGCAAACTGTAACGACTTATATGAATCGTCGTGGCTATATTATGCGGGATGCCTCTGTTGATTGGGCTCTAGGCGTCATGAATGATGGCGATGTTGTTGCTGATTTTGATTCTGATTTAGTTGGCGAAGGCGCTCATTCAGAAGTTAAAGTTGTTGCAATTAGTGCAGGTAAACAAACACAAGGCATCGACACACGAGTGACAAACAAAGCGCCACATTCAATTGGTCATATTTTACAACATGGAGTTATTCGTGAACGTGGTACTTTAACGTTTAACGGAATTGGCCACATTTTAAAAGGAGCAAAAGGAGCCGACGCACAGCAAGAAAGTCGTGTTTTAATGCTGTCTGATAAAGCTCGTGGTGATGCCAATCCAATTCTTTTAATTGATGAAAATGAAGTGACTGCCGGACACGCAGCCAGCGTTGGTCGAGTAGATCCAGAAGAAATGTATTATTTAATGAGCCGCGGCTTGCGTAAAGAAGAAGCGGAACGTTTGGTGATTCGTGGCTTCCTAGGTTCTGTCATTACAGCAATTCCAGTTAAAGAAGTACAAAATGAATTTGTAGAAGTAATCGAAGGGAAGTTAAACGCATGATGGATGCAGCAACCATTCGTCAATCGTTTCCTATTTTATTTCAAGAAGTTAATGATGAACCGCTAGTTTATTTAGACAATGCTGCGACAACCCAAAAACCAACGGCGGTGTTAGATGTTTTACGACATTATTATGAAACCGATAATGCCAATGTTCATCGTGGGGTGCACACGTTAGCCGAACGAGCAACAAAGGACTATGAAGCCTCCCGCGAAAAGGTTCGCCAATTTATCCATGCCAAAGAAACAGCGGAAGTTTTATTTACACGAGGAACAACAACCAGTTTGAATTGGATTGCCAAAAGTTATGGTGACTTGGCAGTTACAGCCGGGGATGAAATCGTCATATCTTACATGGAACATCATTCAAACATTATTCCCTGGCAACAATTAGCCAAACGTACAGGAGCCATTTTGAAGTATATAGACGTCACTGAAGACGGCTTTTTAGACATGGCAAGTGCACGTCAACAAATTACAGAAAAAACGAAAATTGTTTCGATTGCTCATGTTTCAAATGTGTTAGGGGTCATTAATCCAATCGAAGAATTAACACAATTAGCTCATCAAAATGGCGCTGTGATGGTGGTAGACGGCGCGCAAGCAGTTCCTCATATGCCTGTGGACGTTCAAGCCATCGATGCTGATTTTTATGCATTTAGTGGTCACAAAATGTGTGGACCAACTGGAATTGGTGTCCTTTATGGCAAACGTCATTTATTGGAACAAATGGAACCTGTGGAATTTGGTGGCGAAATGATTGACTTTGTTCATCTTCAAGAAAGTACTTGGAAAGAGCTTCCATGGAAATTTGAAGCTGGCACACCTAATATTGCTGGGGCAATTGCCTTAGGTGCCGCTATTGATTATTTAACTGAAATTGGTTTAGAGGCCATTCATCAACATGAAGCAGCCCTTGTTCACTATGTTTTGCCGAAGTTGCAAGCTATCGAGGGCTTGACGATTTATGGTCCACAGGATCCAAAAGACCACACAGGTGTGATTGCTTTTAATATTGAAGGTTTACATCCACATGATGTGGCTACAGCGTTAGATATGGAAGGGGTCGCTGTCAGAGCGGGTCACCATTGCGCGCAACCGCTATTAAACTATTTGAGCGTGCCAGCAACCGCACGGGTAAGTTTTTATTTATACAATACCAAAGAAGACGCAGATCGCTTAGTTGAAGCGATTAAAGCGACAAAGGAGTTTTTCCAGCATGGCACTTTCTAAATTAGATAACTTATATCGCCAAGTCATTTTGGACCATTCTAGCCACCCACATCACCACGGAACGCTAGATGCGTCTAGCCAAACAATTGAACTGAATAATCCTACTTGTGGAGATGTGATTGAACTGGATGTGGCCATTGAAAACGGTGTGATTAAAGATATCGCCTTTCAAGGAAGTGGCTGTTCAATCAGTACAGCAAGTGCTAGTATGATGACTGATGCGGTCTTAGGAAAAACAATCGCCGAAGCAACGGCCTTAGCAGAGGATTTCTCTCAACTTGTTCAAGGAAATGAAGTGGCCGAAGATGAAAAATTAGGCGATGCAGCAATGTTAAGCGGCGTAGCTAAATTTCCAGCTCGGATCAAATGTGCAACCTTGGCTTGGAAAGCCTTAGAGCAGGCTGTTGCTAATAACGGCCAAGGCGAAGCCGGTCATTTACATTGTGAAAAATAAAGAAAGGGTGACGACGAATTGAGTACAGTACCTGAATTAGAAGAATATAAATTTGGCTTTCACGACGATGTGGAACCAGTCTTTAGTACCGGAGACGGCCTAACAGAAGACGTCGTTCGCGAAATTTCTCGCGTGAAAGGCGAACCAGAATGGATGCTTGACTTCCGTTTAAAATCGTTAGAACAATTCAATAAAATGCCCATGCAAGAATGGGGTCCAGACCTGTCAGATATTGACTTTAGTAAAATTAAATATTACCAAAAACCGAGTGACAAACCCGCACGCGATTGGGATGATGTACCTGATAAAATCAAAGAAACCTTTGAAAAAATTGGGATTCCCGAAGCTGAGCGTGCTTATCTAGCTGGGGCTTCTGCTCAATATGAATCAGAAGTTGTTTACCACAACATGAAAGAAGAATTTGAAAAATTAGGCATCATTTTTACAGATACTGACTCTGCTTTAAAAGAATATCCTGACCTATTCAAAGAGTATTTTTCAAAACTTGTGCCGCCAACAGATAATAAACTGGCCGCTTTAAACTCAGCTGTTTGGTCAGGTGGAACCTTTATTTATGTACCAAAAGGCGTTCGAGTTGATGTACCATTACAAACATATTTCCGAATCAACGCTGAAAATACCGGCCAATTTGAACGGACCTTGATTATTGTCGATGAAGGGGCCAGCGTTCACTATGTTGAAGGCTGTACGGCACCCACGTATTCAAGTAACAGCTTGCATGCGGCCATCGTAGAAATTTTCACTAGAAAAGATGCCTATTGTCGTTATACCACTATTCAAAACTGGTCAGATAACGTCTACAACTTAGTAACCAAACGTGCTAAAGCTTACGAAGGTGCCACTGTCGAATGGATTGATGGGAACCTAGGAGCTAAAACAACCATGAAATACCCAAGCGTTTACTTAGATGGCAAAGGTGCCCGTGGCACGATGTTATCGATTGCCTTTGCTGGCGCTAACCAAATCCAAGATACTGGGGCCAAAATGATTCACAATGCGCCGAATACCTCTAGCTCAATTGTTTCAAAATCAATTGCTAAAGACGGCGGCGAAGTTAACTACCGTGGCCAAGTTACTTTTGGCAAAGACAGCGCAGGATCGATTTCCCACATCGAATGCGATACGATTATCATGGACGAAAAATCAAAATCAGATACGATTCCGTTTAACGAAATCCATAACAGCCAAGTCTCCTTAGAACACGAAGCCAAAGTTTCAAAAATTTCTGAAGAACAATTATATTATCTAATGAGTCGCGGCTTATCTGAAGCCGAAGCGACAGAAATGATTGTTATGGGCTTTGTTGAACCATTTACGAAAGAATTACCGATGGAATATGCGGTTGAGTTGAATCGGTTGATTAGTTATGAGATGGAAGGCTCTGTCGGCTAGTTTTTCACTCTACCAACAAAATAATCAACCAAAATAACAACGGAAAGCCAAACAAGAAACACACTAATCATGCTTCTTCAAAGAAAGTACAAATAAAAAAGCGATGACTCGAGAAGAAAATCTCTATGGAGTCATCGCTTTTTCTTATATTTTAGTTAAAAAATTATTTTACTAAAGGTTGAAGTAACTTGTTCCAGAAACTAATGAGTGGGCCAGCACCAAATGCACAAATAATTGTACCAATCCCAATTGGACCACCAGCAATAAAGCCAATTAATAGGACCAACAAATCTTGTGCTTTTCGAACAGAAGCATAAGGTTTGTTGATTTGTTGACAGATGGTTGGCGCAATCGCATCATAGGGGGACTCGCCTTGATCTGTAGCCATGTATAAGGCGCAGCCAAATGTAAAAATCAGGACTCCGACGAATAAAGAAAGTAGTTTGCCAATTGTTGAGCCTCCTAAACTATTGGCGTAAGGTTGAAGCCAAGTAGAAATCTGTTGAATCAAAATTCCTACTAAAAGCATATTTAAAATAGTTCCTAGACCAATGGCTTTTTTGTTTTTTAAATAGACATAGAATAAAATAAACGCATTGACAATAATTTGAAAAATGCCTAATTGCATACCAAACATCGAAGAAAGTCCGATATTCATAGCAGTGAAAGGATCAACTCCTAAACCTGCCACTCTTAAAGTGGATGCGCCAATCCCGATAATAACTAAACCAATTAAAATTAAAAGAACATTTTTGACTAGTTTCATGGTAAGCCTCCTGAATAGATTTTGTGTGTGATAGTACAAAGTCTGCAACAAAAATTCATAGAGAATTTTTGTTGCAGACTACTTTTTAACCAGCTCCGTGTTGGAACGAAGGGTATAGAGACATCCCGCCATCTACAAAGAGTGTTGTTCCGGTTACGTATGAGGATTCATCAGAAGCTAACCAAGCGGCCGCAGCAGCTACTTGATTTGGTTTACCAATAATGCCCATAGGAACCATGCTCGTTGTTTGTTTTAACTGTTCGGGATCGGAAAATTTTTCAGCATTAATAGGTGTGTTAATCGCTCCAGGTGCAATACAGTTGGCACGAATACCATATTCCGCATATTCCAAAGCGATTGTTTTCGTGAACATTTCGGTTGCGCCTTTACTTGCCGCATAGTGAGCGAACGTTGGCCAAGGAATTCTTTGGTGAACGGAGGACATATTAATGATTGACCCTTTGATTTTTTGATCTCTAAATATTCGGAGTGCCTCTCTAGAACCCAAAAAGACACCGTTTAAATTGACATTAATGACACGTTGCCATTCTTTTAATGGCATATCAATTGTCGGAAAAGAAGCCTCCACACCGGCGTTATTTACCCAAATGTCAACATGACCAAACTCTTTTAAAGCGGTTTCAGCTAACGCTTTAATATCCTCTTCATTAGAGACATCAGCCTTCACGAATTTTACGCGGTCTGCGTGCTTGGCTTGGACATCTTCAAATTCTTTAGGCAGCTCACCGACATAGTCAGCAACAACATTCATGCCCTCTAAGATATAACGCAGAGTAATAAATAATCCTAAACCCGTAGCTGCACCAGTGACAACGGCCACTTTACCATGTAATTCTCCATACATTGATTCATTCCCCCTAAAATTACTATTAATACTTTCATGGTAGCACATGTCAATCAGCGTGTTGATAAAATACGACAAACTGTCGGAAAAGTTTATGGTCTAAAGTTAGCTACTATTGTTGAAGGTCTTTAAA
The DNA here is from genome assembly GCF_050554855.1 of Enterococcus sp. DIV0712. Lineage (NCBI taxonomy): Bacteria > Bacillati > Bacillota > Bacilli > Lactobacillales > Enterococcaceae > Enterococcus > Enterococcus sp. DIV0712. The sequence goes on along the minus strand of NZ_CP187333.1, from coordinate 1,932,923 downwards.
AAAATACTGGTCGTAGTAATCAATTCCTCTCATTTATAGAGTTTTCTAAAAAAACACAAAATATCTAGGCGAAGTGGTCAAGTCCAATGGTTATTTATGAGTGAATATGCTAAAATAAAACTTGTCTTACATAAGGAAAGATTTGTTCACTAACAGTGGCGACTGTTCTCAGTAAACAGTTGCACTGGTTTATCGGGAAGGGAACAGAGCAAGTTTTACGAGACTTTCCCATGTAATAATAAAAAGCACTGAACGTCAGTGAATGAAGGAAGAAGGACATCTATGAAAACAATTATCACATTCATTATTGTCTTCGGTATTCTTGTCCTCGTACATGAATTTGGCCACTTTTATTTTGCAAAACGAGCGGGTATTTTAGTTCGTGAGTTTGCAATCGGAATGGGACCAAAGATTTTTGCGCATCGTGGAAAAGATGGCACCACTTATACGATTCGCTTATTGCCAATTGGTGGCTATGTGCGAATGGCTGGGATGGGCGAAGACATGACAGAAATCACACCAGGTATGCCTCTATCTGTTGAGTTAAATGCCGTGGGTAATGTGGTTAAAATTAATACAAGTAAAAAAGTACAATTACCTCATAGTATTCCGATGGAAGTCGTTGATTTTGATCTTGAAAAAGAATTATTCATCAAGGGCTATGTCAATGGAAACGAGGAAGAAGAAACCGTTTATAAAGTTGACCATGATGCAACGATTATTGAAAGTGATGGAACCGAGGTGCGGATTGCGCCACTTGACGTTCAATTTCAATCAGCGAAATTATCGCAACGCATTTTGACGAACTTTGCGGGACCCATGAATAACTTTATCTTAGGGTTTATTCTGTTTACGTTAGCGGTCTTTCTACAAGGAGGCGTTACTGATTTAAACACGAATCAAATTGGACAAGTGATTCCTAATGGCCCAGCCGCAGAAGCTGGGTTGAAAGAAAATGATAAAGTCTTATCGATTAATAATCAAAAAATCAAAAAATACGAAGATTTTACAACCATTGTGCAGAAGAACCCCGAAAAGCCGTTAACGTTCGTAGTTGAGCGTAACGGCAAAGAAGAGCAACTAACAGTGACACCAGAAAAACAAAAAGTGGAAAAACAAACGATTGGTAAAGTCGGCGTTTATCCTTATATGAAAACCGATTTACCGTCAAAATTGATGGGCGGTATTCAGGATACTTTAAATAGTACGACACAGATTTTTAAAGCACTCGGCTCACTATTCACAGGCTTTAGTTTAAACAAACTAGGTGGGCCAGTCATGATGTTTAAGTTATCGGAAGAAGCATCCAATGCTGGAGTAAGTACAGTTGTATTCTTAATGGCCATGTTGTCAATGAACTTAGGGATTATTAATTTGTTGCCGATCCCAGCTTTAGATGGCGGGAAAATTGTCTTAAACATTATTGAAGGTGTACGTGGAAAACCAATTAGTCCTGAAAAAGAAGGCATCATTACGTTAATTGGCTTTGGGTTTGTCATGGTGTTAATGGTGTTAGTTACTTGGAACGATATTCAACGCTTTTTCTTTTAAGGAGAAAGCTTAAGTAAAAAAGTGTGTAAAGAAATCAAAAATAGTTGATTTTAAAATAGAGGAGAGTTTTAATGAAACAGTCAAAAATGTTAATTCCAACGTTAAGAGAAGTACCAAATGATGCAGAAGTCTTAAGTCATCAAATTCTGTTGCGCGCAGGCTATATTCGTCAAGTCGCTGCAGGGATCTATTCTTATTTACCTTTAGCCAATCGTGTTTTAGAAAAATTAAAAACGATTATGCGAGAAGAATTTGAGAAAATTGATGCAGTTGAAATGTTAATGCCTGCGTTATTACCAGCAGAACTTTGGAAAGAATCAGGCCGTTATGAAACTTATGGACCTAACTTGTATCGCTTAAAAGATCGCAATGACCGTGACTATATCTTAGGCCCAACGCATGAAGAAACCTTCACAGAATTAATTCGTGATGAAATCAATTCTTACAAACGATTACCTTTGAATTTATACCAAATTCAAACAAAATATCGTGATGAAAAACGCCCTCGTTCTGGCTTATTAAGAGGCCGTGAATTTATCATGAAAGATGGCTATTCTTTCCATGCCGATGAAGCTAGTTTAGATCAATCATACCGTGATTACGAAAAAGCTTACTCACGCATTTTTGAACGCTGTGGACTAGAATTCCGTGCCATTATTGGGGACGGTGGTGCCATGGGTGGTAAAGATTCTAAAGAATTTATGGCGATTTCTGAAATTGGGGAAGATACTATTTGTTATTCAACAGAAAGTGATTATGCTGCCAATTTAGAAATGGCAACAAGTCTTTATACGCCGAAAAAATCACATGAAACACAATTAGATTTAGAAAAAATTGCAACACCAGAAGTGGGTACAATTGCCGAAGTGGCAAACTTCTTTGAAGTTGAGCCACAACGAATTATTAAATCAGTACTATTTATTGCCGATGAAGAGCCAGTAATGGTCTTGGTTCGTGGCGATCATGATGTCAATGATGTCAAATTGAAAAACTTCTTAGGCGCTGATTTCCTAGATGAAGCAACAGAAGAAGATGCTCGCCGTGTCTTAGGAGCTGGCTTTGGTTCAATTGGTCCAGTCAATGTTTCCGAAGATGTTAAAATTTATGCAGATTTAGCTGTTCAAGATTTAGCCAACGCCATTGTTGGGGCTAACGAAGATGGCTATCATTTGACAAATGTAAATCCAGATCGTGATTTCCAACCAATTAGTTACGAAGATTTACGTTTTGTTCAAGAAGGCGATCCTTCTCCTGATGGCAATGGTGTCTTAGCCTTTACTAAAGGAATCGAAATTGGTCATATCTTTAAATTAGGAACGCGTTACAGTGATGCTATGGGCGCAACAGTTTTAGATGAAAACGGTCGTGAAAAATCAGTGATCATGGGTTGCTATGGCATCGGCGTTAGTCGTTTACTTTCAGCAATCGTTGAACAAAATGCAGACGAGCGCGGTATTAATTGGCCAACAGGAATTGCGCCATTTGATTTACACGTGGTCCAAATGAATGTGAAAGATGAGTACCAAACAAAACTATCACAAGAAGTTGAAGCAATGATGACCGAAGCGGGCTACGAAGTATTAGTTGATGACCGCAATGAGCGCGCAGGCGTAAAATTTGCTGATGCTGATTTAATTGGTTGTCCAATCCGTATCACAGTCGGTAAAAAAGCAGTCGATGGTGTGGTAGAAGTCAAAATCAAACGTACTGGTGAAATGTTGGAAGTACGCAAAGAAGAATTAGAAAGTACACTTTCTATTTTGATGAACACAACATCAGAAGTGGAATAATAATGAAAAGGGCGGACAGAATGATTAGGATAAACTGTTTCCGCCACTTATCAGCGTTTAAGCTTGAAGCAAAAATCTAAAGTGATTTTTGCTTCAAGCTCTTCTTAGCTCTTTTTAGAAAAGAAACAAGATTGTTTTTTTACAAAAAACGAGTATACTTAATAGAGAAGCGAATGCAGAGAAACCGAAAAAAGGCACTTGACAGATTTGTCTGAGGGCCTTTTTTCAATGATAGAAGGAGGTTCATTTTGTGACAGAAAAAGCACGCGATTTATTTGATAAACTGATGACGCAAATTCAGTTAGATGACACAGCGAAAGAACATCCCTTAATTCAAAATGGCCGGATTGACAAGGTCATTGTTCACCAACAAAGTCGCTTATGGGAATTTCATTTAAGTTTTGATGAATTGATGCCAGTGATGCTATATCAAACATTTATGCAACAATTGGAACTAGCTTTTCAACAAATTGCGCAGGTTTCCGTTCAAATAACCACAAATCAGACAACATTTACAGAGGAACAATTAACGGATTATTGGCAGTTGGCCTTGTTAAATAGTCAATGCAATACGCCGTTAGTTCAGAAAGTCTTAAAAACACAGACACCACAATTTGAAGATCGGAAAATTATCTTACCTGTTGATAATGAAGCAGTTATTCCTTATTTGAAGCAACAATATTTACCAATTATTGAGGAACTTTATTTCTCTTACGGGTTTCCTAAATTTCATATTGAACCAAAAATGGATCAACAGCAAGCTGCAGAAGTGCTGAAAAAGTTTGAAGAGCAAAAATTAGAACAAGCCGCAGCCTTTCAACAACAAGCTGCTGAATCGCTTGTTAAACATGAACAAATGAAAAAAGAAAAACAACAACAAGCGCCTGCGTTTGATGGTCCAATTCGTTTAGGTCGGAATATTCCCAATGATGAACCCATTATGCCAATGGGAAACATACTGGAAGAAGAACGTCGGATAACGATTGAAGGCTTTATTTTTGATAAAGAAGTGCGTGAATTGCGTTCTAAACGAAAAATTTTAATTTTGAAAATTACTGATTATACTTCCTCTTTCGTGGTGAAGAAATTTTCGAATGGGGAAAAAGATGAACAAGTTTTTGATGCGATTCAACCGCAAAGTTGGATTCGTGTTCGTGGTAGTGTACAAGAAGATACCTTCATGCGTGATTTAGTCATGAATGCTCAAGATTTGATGGAAGTCGCCCATGCGCCAAGAAAAGACTACGCGCCAGAAGGTGAAAAACGTGTAGAATTACACATGCATAGTAACATGAGTACAATGGATGCGACCAATAAAGTCGGTGACTTGGTGGCGCAAGCGGGGAAATGGGGGCACAAGGCCATCGCAATTACGGATCATGGCGGCGCCCAAGCGTTTCCTGATGCCCATGCTGCAGGTAAAAAAGCAGGCGTTAAAATTTTATACGGCGTGGAAGCCAATATTGTTGATGATGGTGTACCTATTGCTTACAACGAAGAACATATTGAATTAACAGATGCTACCTATGTGGTCTTTGACGTGGAAACAACGGGGCTTTCCGCTGTTTATGATACCATTATTGAATTGGCCGCAGTCAAAATGCACAAAGGAAATGTCATTGAGACTTTTGAGCAGTTTATTGATCCTGGCCATCCATTATCTCAAACGACGATCAATTTAACTGGGATTACAGATGAAATGGTGCGCGGCTCAAAGTCCGAAGAAGAAGTTTTACGCATGTTTAAAGAGTTTTCAGAAGGAACTATTTTAGTGGCCCACAACGCTTCTTTTGATATGGGGTTCTTAAATACAAGTTATGGCAAACATGGAATACCTGAAGCGGCTAATCCCGTCATCGATACATTAGAATTATCCAGATTCTTGTATCCACATTTCAAAAGCCATCGTCTAAATACCTTATCGAAAAAATTTGGCGTCAACTTAGAACAACATCACCGCGCCATCTATGACTCGGAATCAACAGGTCATTTGTGCTGGATTTTCTTAAAAGAAGCGAAAGAGAATCATGATATGCATTTCCATGATGATTTGAATCGTCATATTGGCGAAGGAGATTCATACAAACGAGCTCGACCTTTCCATGCAACGATTTTAGCAACAACTCAAGCAGGATTAAAAAATCTTTTTAAATTGATTTCGATGTCCAATGTAGATTATTTTTTCCGAGTACCACGGATTCCTCGTTCGCAATTATCGAAGTTAAGAGAAGGACTTTTAATCGGTTCCGCATGTTCAAACGGCGAAATTTTTGAAGCAATGATGCAAAAAGGTGTCGAAGAAGCAAAAAATCGTGCCAAATTCTACGATTATATTGAAGTTATGCCCAAACCAGTTTACGCGCCATTAATTGAACAAGAATTGGTGAAAAATGAAGCAGATTTAGAAGAAATTATTAGTAATCTAGTGAAAATCGGTGACGAACTTGGCAAGCTGGTTGTCGCCACTGGAAATGTTCATTATTTAAATGAAGAAGATGCCATCTATCGGAAAATTTTAGTCGGGTCTATGGGTGGCGCTAATCCGTTAAATCGCCATAGTTTACCAAAGGTTCATTTCCGAACCACCGATGAAATGTTAACGGAATTTCAATTTTTAGGACAAGATGTCGCTAAGCGAATTGTAGTAGAAAATCCCAACAAAGTCGCTGATTTATGTGAAGAAGTTATTCCAGTAAAAGACGATTTGTATACGCCAAAAATTCCTGGGTCTGAACAAGAAATCACTGATTTAAGCTACAATCGTGCGCGCGAATTGTATGGCGATCCTTTACCAGAAATTGTCGAAAAACGGTTAGAAAAGGAACTGAATTCGATTAACGGGAATGGTTTCTCGGTTATTTATTTAATTTCTCAAAAACTGGTGCATAAAAGTAATGAAGACGGCTATTTAGTCGGTTCACGGGGCTCTGTCGGTTCGAGTTTTGTTGCGACAATGACAGGGATTACTGAAGTAAATCCTTTAGCGCCACATTATTATTGTCCTGAGTGTCAATATTCTGAGTTCTATGAAGATGGTTCCTATGGTTCAGGGTTTGATATGCCTGAAAAAGCCTGTCCAAAATGTGGGGCTCGATTGTTTAAAGATGGTCACGATATTCCTTTTGAAACGTTCTTAGGGTTCCATGGCGACAAAGTTCCCGATATCGATTTGAACTTTTCTGGCGATTATCAAGCCGAAGCCCATAACTACACGAAAGTTCTTTTTGGTGAAGAATATGTCTACCGGGCAGGAACCATTGGTACAGTAGCCGACAAAACAGCGTATGGCTTTGTTAAAGGATATGAAAGAGATCATAATTTACATTTGCGTGGTGCTGAAATTGATCGCTTAGCCAAAGGTTCAACAGGGGTTAAACGGACGACTGGGCAGCATCCCGGCGGTATTATTGTAATTCCTGATTACATGGATGTTTATGACTTTACGCCAATCCAATACCCTGCAGATGATCAAGAGGCAGAATGGAAAACGACGCACTTTGATTTCCATTCCATTCACGATAATATTTTAAAACTTGATATTCTAGGACATGATGATCCGACCGTGATTCGGATGTTACAAGATTTATCTGGGATTGAGCCAAAAACCATCCCAACAGACGATCCAGAAGTGATGCGTATTTTTGAAGGACCTGATGTTCTAGGTGTGGATGCAGAGCAAATTTATTCTAAAACAGGAACTTTAGGAATTCCTGAATTTGGGACACGTTTCGTTCGAGGTATGTTAGAACAGACCCATCCATCAACTTTTGCAGAATTACTTCAAATTTCTGGACTGTCTCACGGAACCGATGTGTGGCTAGGGAATGCAGAAGAGTTGATTCGCCGTGGCGAAGCCAATCTTGCTGAAGTAATTGGTTGTCGGGATGATATCATGGTTTATTTAATTCATGCTGGTTTGGACAGTGGGATGGCCTTTAAGATTATGGAAACGGTACGTAAAGGACAATGGAATAAGATTTCTGATGAACTACGGGATACGTATTTAAATGCGATGAAAGAAAACAACGTCCCTGACTGGTATATTGATTCTTGTTCTAAAATTAAATATATGTTCCCGAAAGCCCATGCGGCAGCATACGTATTAATGGCGTTGCGGGTCGCTTACTTTAAAGTTTATTTCCCAATCTTATATTACTGTGCATTTTTCTCCGTTCGGGCGGATGACTTCGACTTAGTGGCAATGTCACAAGGGAAAGAAGCTGTGAAAGCACGAATGAAAGAAATTACGGACAAAGGGATGGACGCCTCCACTAAAGAGAAAAACTTATTAACGGTTTTAGAATTATGTAATGAAATGTTGGAACGGGGCTATAAATTTGGCATGATTGATTTGTACAAATCAGATGCTGAAAATTTTGTGATTGAAGGGGATACCTTGATTGCACCTTTCCGAGCAGTGCCAAGTTTAGGCCTCAACGTAGCGAAAGCCATTGTCGCTGCGCGAGAAGAGCAACCGTTCTTGTCGAAAGAAGATTTGGCAACACGAGGTAAAGTTTCTAAAACATTGATTGAATACATGAATGAAAATGGTGTCTTAAAAGACTTGCCAGATGAAAACCAATTATCATTATTTGATATGTTATAAAAGAAAAATCTCTTAGAAAAAGGCTGGTGAAGCAACTTATTCACCGGCCTTTTTTAGTCATCAAATAAATTAGAAAATCATTGCTAGAAGCGTTTTAATTACTTATTAAAAAGCCATCTTTATTTAATTATGTTGAGCTTGTGCATAAAAAGTAAAATGCTTATGATAAATGAAGAGCTTTATTTTTTTTAATAAGAAAGGAATTGGTTATATGGACAAAAAGCAATTACGATGGTTCACCGTCGGGTTAATTGCCTTTAACATGGTCTGGGGTCTTGGAAATGTTGTGAATAATTATGCACAACAAGGGATTTCAGTGGTCACTTCATGGCTTTTGATTTTAGTTTTATATTTTATTCCCTATGCGTTAATCGTAGGACAGTTAGGTTCAACATTTAAAGACAGTAATGGTGGAGTTAGTTCGTGGGTGCAAAATACCAGTACTAAACGTCTAGCCTATTATGCAGCATGGACTTATTGGGTAGTGCACATTCCTTACTTGGCACAAAAACCACAAGCAATTTTAATTGCCTTAGGTTGGGCAGTTCAAGGGAATGGAAACTTAGTCAATACGATGCCAATCGTAACGGTATCATTTATTTCATTAATAATTTTCTTGGTTTTCTTGTTATTATCAACAAAAGGGTTAACCACCTTAAAAGTTATTGGTGGTTTAGCTGGAACCGCCATGTTTGTGATGTCTATTTTATTTATTTTATTAGCGGTAGGCGCACCATTTATTAATTCAACGGTTGAATTTGCGACGCCAAACATGTCACAAGTCAGCACCTACATTCCTAAATTTGACTTTAGTTATTTTACAACCGTATCAATGTTAGTTTTTGCGGTAGGTGGCGCTGAAAAAATTTCTCCTTACGTAAATGCAACTAAAAATCCAGCCAAAGAGTTCCCTAAAGGAATGATTTTCCTAGCAGCAATGGTTGGTTTATCGGCTGTTTTAGGTTCATTTGCAATGGGAATGTTATTCTCAAGTGACAATATTCCTAAAGATTTAATGGCAAATGGTGCCTATAGTGCCTTCCAAAAATTAGGCGCGTATTATGGTGTCGGTAATCTCTTAATGATTGTTTATGCGTTAACGAATACAGTGGGTCAAGTGGCTGCGTTAGCCTTTTCAATTGATGCTCCACTGAAAATTCTTTTAGCTGAAGCAGATCCAGAATTTGTTCCAAGTTGGTTACGTAAACGTACGAAAAAAGGTACGTTAATTAATGGTTACCTATTAACAGGTATTTTAGTAAGTATTATTATCGCTTTACCGATGTTTGGGTTGAAGGACATGAACGAAGTGGTTAAATGGCTAACTAACTTAAATTCTGTAGTTATGCCAATGCGTTACTTGTGGGTCTTCTTTGCCTATATGCTTCTAAACAAAGCATACAAACAATTTAATTCAGAATATAAATTTGTTAAAAATCCTAAAATTGGTTTTGTGTTTGGTCTTTGGTGTTTCCTATTTACAGCCTTTGCTTGTATCCTAGGAATGGTGCCTAAATTTGAGTATGCCTCAGACCCTCAAGGCTGGTTGTTCCAATTAGCTTCTAACATTGTGACACCAATCGTCTTAATTCTATTAGGAATGATTTTACCAGCAATTGCACGTCGCGAGAAAAAAGACACGATTTTGCCAATTGATTCAGCAGAATAATTGGTTGCATGTTTCAAGGATAAAATAGTCAGTTTAAGTATTTTGCGTGAGATAAATGGTCAATAGGACTGTTTGTCTCACGTTTTTTTTCTGTCGATTTTTCTCTAAAATTTCTATTGTCTCTTAAAAATATGAGAAAATCAGAAGAATTTCTCCTGTATACTAAAGGTATCTATCATTAAAAAATGGTTATTAACGGAGAAAAAGGAAGTGAACCTCATGACTAAAACACTTGAAACACAACCAGAAGAGAAAACGGTCTTTCTTTGTAAAGAAACGAATCCAGATTTTTTAGGACGAGAAATTTATGCGGATAATGTTGAAACACCGTATAATTTTTACTTAATTCGCAAGCTTTATTTAGCGAAAGAGTACCAAAATTTAGCAGAAGGGGAACAATTTTTTGAGGCTTTATGTGAAAGTTGGGATGAATCAGAACAGTTTGAAGAGTTAATTGTTAAAAAGATTTATGTCTATGTTGAAACGGAGTTAATGTACTACACTGTTTATTTTGGAAGCTTTGAGCCGACCACTCGTGACTTACGATCCGCACTGAAACAATGGATGTATGAAATACCGACAACTAAAAATAAAAAAATAGTCCGTATGAATGAAACCAATGTGCAAGTAGTGCCGCAAGAAAATCAATTAACGGAATTAGCTGGTGAAATTGCTGTCTTACGTGAAATGTTGACACTTTTAAAAGAAAATTTAGCCTCCTTAAATGAAGCCGTTAATCAAACGAGAAATCCCGTCATTTCTAGACAAATAAAAACGATCCATTTGAAAAGAGCTTCTCCTGTGATAGCCGCAGAACAGGCATCGCTGAAAGTATCAGAGGATACTAATCTGGAACAACCAGACGTCAATCTCTCGCCTGATAATCGGGAAAATCAAGAAGGTGAAACAACTGTAGCAACAAGTGAAGCAGTGCTTCCCGTTAACAAACTAGTGCTTGAAGAACCAGCGAAAGAACCAGTGTTATCTGAACCAGCGCCAATTAAAGAAGCGCTGCCAGAAAAAAAACAAGAAAACCAGCAGAGTACCGCGGCAAAACCTTTATTTACTTTTCCACAAGAAACAGAAAAAAGCTCGCTAAATTCAGTGGATAAGTCTGCCGAAAAAGAAGAGGAGCAGAAGCCAGAAAAAGAAGCTGTCTCTATGGAAAGTGAGAAAGAAAATTCATCAAGTCGGACAATTCCTGCGGACTTTCAACGACAATTGGACGAACTAGAAGAGGAAATTTATCGTCGCTTTATGAGTCGCCAGTTAGAGGATACTGATGGAAATCAAGCAGTACCGAAAATAACGATTGAAAAAAGACAGTTAGAAGCACAAATGTTTGAAGCAAAAGCATTCTCACAATCATTTAAACAAGTTCAAAAGAAAAAGGCAGGAGACGTGCGAATTTGCAATCAGTTAAGTTGTATGAAATTAGAAAAAGGATTAGATAAATTTTTAGACGAAGTTACAGAATATGTTGAAAAGCGGACACTATTTAATAAAAAGGTTCGTTGTCCGCTACCAGTAATCAGAGAATTGGAAGGCTATGGGCAATTAAACCAGTATATGCAGAAAATCCTTGACTGTTATTAATCGTTTATTTAGGAGAAGGTAAGACAAAACCGTTCAGTTTATCAGCTTTTAAGCCTGAAACAAAAATCACTTTGGATTTTTGTTTCAGGCTCTTTCTTATTATTTCTGGAAAAGATTTCAAGAGAATTTTTGAAATACTAGTGAAAATCCTATAAATTGTAGTATAATTTTCAAAGATGAATGAAAGGCGTGAAGTCATTGAAAGACAAACAAGTGTATGCAGTAGTTGACCTTGAAACGACTGGAACAGATCCTACAAGTGATCGGATCATTCAGTTTGGATGCGTTCTCGTTCAAGATGGAAAGATTATTGCGAACTTTGCGACAGATGTGAATCCCAATCAAGTAGTACCAAAACAAATTCAAAGTTTAACGGGGATTAGTAATACGCAAGTTCAAAAAGCGCCTTATTTTGAAGATGTAGCACATACAATTTATCATTATCTGGAAGATACTATTTTTGTGGCGCATAACGTCCACTTTGATTATAATTTTTTAGCTCGTGAACTGGTACGGTGTGGCACGCCGCCACTTACTATTCCAGCCATTGATACAGTGGAATTGGCACAGATTTTTTTACCGACAGAAAAAAGTTTCCGTTTAAGTGATTTGTCGGAAAGCTTAGGTTTGTCTCATGAGAATCCCCATCAAGCAGATAGTGATGCGCAGGTTACAGCCGAACTTTTGTTATTAATTCAAGAAAAAATGAAATCTTTACCATTAGTCACTATGGAAAAAATTGCGGAATTAAGTCAACAGACAGCGCGGGAAACCAGTACTTTTATTCAACAAACGTATGAACAAATGAAAAAACAAGTCACACCATTAAATCCAGCTTATCAAGTGGTCAGTGGCATTGCTTTACGCAAAAAAGAAGTTCCTCTTTTTGAAGAAACGTTCTATCAGACTAGCACGTATCCCAAAACTAAAAAAGCCAAAGAAAAACTGTTTGGCGAACGTTTCGCTTATCGTGCGGAACAGAGTCGGATGATGAATTTAGTCTATGATCATTTTACAGAAGGAACGACAAAAGATTTATTTATTGAAGCGGCGACTGGAACGGGAAAAACATTAGGCTATCTGTTGCCGATGAGCTATTTAGCAACGCCAGAAAAACCAGTCATCATTTCAACAGTTTCGATTGTTTTACAAAATCAATTAGTGGAAAAAGATTTACCATTAGCCAATCAAATCTGCCAAGGGAAATTACGAGGCATTGTTATTAAAAGCCATCGACACTATCTTGATTTACAACGCTTTAAGGCAACGTTGAATCAGCCAACTCCGCAAAAACAATACGCTCTTTACCAAATGGGCGTTCTCGTCTGGTTGCTAGAAACAGAAACGGGCGATTTAGATGAACTACAATTGACGAATTTAAATCATTTATTCTGGAAAGAAGTTACACATCGCGGATTGGATTTTCTTTCAAAAAAAGATGAACTTTATGAAGTTGACTTTTTAAGACATCTGTATAAAAAAGTCGCTCAAAGTAACGTGTTGATTGTTAATCATGCATTTTTGGCGCAAGAGTCGCTAAGAAAACAACCGTTATTACCTGAAAGTCCGTGGCTAATTATTGATGAAGCACATCATTTACCAGACATCGCTAGTCGGATGGCAAGCGAACGAGTAAACAGTGTGATACTAAAAAAACAAGTCACGCATTTTATTGAAAAAGAACAACTTTTTGTTGCTTTACAGCAAATTTTTCAACAGTTTTCTGAAGAGCAGCGGTTTGTAAAAATTTATCAGCAAGGTTTACTGGATTTTGTGGATGAATGGCAAGATTTTCTTTTTGAATTGCATCGTTTATTTAGTAAAACGCAGAAGCGAATAGACCATCAGGAGTTGCTTTTAACCAAAGAACGTATTGATTATTTATCTGCTGCGGGAGAAAAACATAGTCAAACGCTCCAGCTTTTACTGCAGGAGTTGTTAACTATTCAAAGTAAGTTACAGCAAACAATTATGAGTCAGTTGGAAACCTTTAGTTTGGCTGATCGCATCGTTTTTGTTCGCTTGTTTCAATTTTTTGATGAAATTGAACGTATTCATCACTGTTTTACCATTTATCTTGATGATTGGCGTCCACGTTGGGTAAAAGAATATTTACCACAAAATGAAGACCATGGCTTGATTGAAATTCATGACTTAGAAGCTAGTTTGCTTCCTGAAACAAAGTGGTATCCGCGGTATGAACGAATTATTTATACAAGCGGCACATTGAAGTTTGGCAACAATAAAAAGTATTTACCGCAACGGTTAGGTTTAACAGAGGTGACGTTCAAAACCCTGCCAACGCCATATAACTATGCAGAAAATGCGCGAGTCTATGTACCGGAAGAAGCAGTAGCCATTCAAAATGCCTCTTCCTATGAAATGGGTCAATACATTTCAGATACCATTGAAAAATTGATGGCGCAAGAGGAACGTTCGATGTTGGTTCTTTTTACTTCGCATGAATTATTGTCCACCGTGTATCATCAAGTCCAGCCGAGATTATTGGAAAAAGGACAAGAGGTCCTCGCCCAAGGGATTAGCGGCAGTCGTGAAAAAATTCTTAAACGGTTCTCTAATGGAAAACCGAATGTCTTGCTAGGAGCCGATAGCTTTTGGGAAGGTGTGGACTTACCAGGAACAGCTTTACAGTTATTGATAGTCACGCGTTTACCTTTTGAAAACCCGAAACGACCACTTGTGCAAGCAAAATATGCGTATTTAGAAGCAGAAGGGATACAACCATTTGCTCAAGAAGCGGTACCGAAAGCAGCCTTACGTTTGCGACAAGCACTGGGCCGTTTAATCCGTTCTGAAGAAGACAGAGGGGCATTGCTGATTCTGGATCGTCGTTTAGTCACTGCAAAATATGGCAAACGATTAATCAAAGCGTTTCCTAAGGGACTCTCAGTAAAAGAAGCGCCCATGCCTGAAATTTTAGAAGAATTAAAAGAATTTTTAAACAAATAATCGATTATTTTTAGGTCATATTTGTGAAAGGCCGCTATTTTTCTGCTATAATAAGACCCAGTAAGTTTAGAGAGGATGGAAGGATTTTTGGAGGAATTAGAAGAAAAGAAAGAGAAGAAACGGATTACTGTCCTTTTAACCCTATTGGCAATCCTTTTAGCAATTCTTGTAACAATAATTATCTTTTTTGTACGAACCAATCAACCAATGGCTCAAGCCAAAAAAGAAGCAACCGCAATTGCCAAAACTTCTGCTAATTTAGAAACAGTTGATAAATTTTACTGGTTTACACGCAAAAATACGTATTTTACTTTAACCGGCAAAAATGATAAAGGCACAGAGATTGTCGTGATTGTCCCTAAATCGGGAGAAAAAGTCACGGTCTTAAATCAAAAAGATGGTCAAACTGAACAACAAATAACAGACATTGTTGCTAAAGCCCATCCCGATGAATCGGTGATGAAAGCTACGTTAGGGCTTTATGATAAGCGCCCTGCATGGGAAGTGGTCACCGAAAATGATCAAGGAGTACTGACGTATTATCTTATGAGCTTTGATAAAGGCGAAGAGATCAACGTTGTCAAAGATATTTAATTTAGATAGGTTTTGATGAAAGTGGGAGTGAAAGGTGTATGAACGTATCAAATCGAGCACAGCAATTGACTCCTTCTGTTACATTAGCAGCTGCCGCCAAGGCGAAAGCATTAAAAGCAAAAGGTGTAGATGTTTTAAGCTTAACGGTTGGGGAACCAGATTTTGTAACCCCGAAAAATATTCAAAAAGCAGCAATTGCTTCAATTGAGGATGGAAGAGCAAGTTATTACACACCTTCTGGCGGCATTCCTGAATTAAAGCAAGCAGTTGTCTCTTATGTGGAACGAGAATATCAACTTCGTTATCAACCCAAGCAAGTTATTGTGACAGATGGTGCCAAATATGCGCTGTATCTATTATTTCAAGCCATTTTGAACGTTGGGGACGAAGTGATTATCCCTGTCCCTTATTGGGTAAGTTATGGTGAACAAGTCAAGTTAGCAGAAGGCAAGCCAGTATTTGTATCAAGCACGCAAGAGCAATCATTTAAAGTGTCAGTCGCACAATTAGAAGCTGTACGAACGGACAAAACAAAAGCAATCATTTTAAATTCACCATCTAACCCAACTGGTGTTATTTATACGGAAGAAGAATTACGCCAAATTGGTGAATGGGCAGTTGCTCATAATATCCTCATTATTGCAGATGATATTTATGGTCGTTTGGTGTACAATGGACATCGGTTCACACCAATTGCAACCATCTCAGAAGCAATTCGTCAACAGACAATCATTATTAATGGCGTTTCCAAAACATATGCAATGACAGGCTGGCGCATTGGTTTTGCAGTCGGTGATGAAAAAATTATTCAAGCAATGACACAACTGGCTTCACAATCCACCAGTAATCCAGTCGCAGTTAGCCAATATGCGGCAATTGAGGCTTTAACAGGTGAACAGTCGACAGTTGAAGACATGCGTCAGGCCTTTGAAAAACGCCTAAATCATATCTATCCAAAAGTAGCAGCTTTGCCAGGCGTTTCGCTAATAAAACCTGAAGGCGCCTTTTATCTATTCCCGAATGTCAAAAAAACGTTAGAAATTTGTGGGTATGATAACGTGACTAACTGGGTGGAAGATTTATTACAAGAAGCGCATGTTGCTCTGGTAACGGGAGAGGGCTTTGGTGCACCAGAACATGTGCGGATGAGCTATGCGACAGATTTAATGACGTTAGAAAAAGCGATTGAGCGAATGAACGACTTTATAGAAAAGAAACGAATTCAGCACAACGCCTAAAAGAATAAACTAAGAAATGAACGGAGAGACAAACGTGGAACAAATTCAAATTATTGATTCAAACAAACATGTTGGAGAAACAGTAAAAATTGGCGCTTGGATTGCTAACAAACGCTCAAGCGGGAAAATTGCCTTTTTACAATTACGTGACGGGACAGCCTTTTTCCAAGGTGTCGTGTTCAAACCAAACTTCATTGAAGCCTTTGGTGAAGAAGCTGGTACAGAAAAATTCCAAGAAATTAAACATTTATCACAAGAAACAGCAGTCATGGTTACTGGTGTTATCAAAGAAGATAGTCGTTCTAAGTTCGGCTATGAAATGGATATCACTGATTTAGAAGTCGTTGGCGCTTCAGAAGATTACCCAATTACGCCGAAAGAACACGGCACAGATTTCTTAATGGATCATCGTCATTTATGGTTACGTTCAAGCAAACAGCATGCAATCATGTTAGTTCGTAACGAAATTATTCGTGCTACTTACGAGTTCTTTAACGAACAAGGATTCATTAAAATTGATAGCCCAATTTTAACAGGCTCAGCACCAGAAGGCACAACAGAATTATTTGAAACAGATTACTTCGGACAACCAGCATTCTTATCACAAACAGGTCAATTATATGCAGAAGCTGGTGCGATGGCATTTGGAAAAGTCTTTACTTTTGGACCAACCTTCCGCGCGGAAAAATCCAAAACTCGTCGTCACTTAACGGAATTCTGGATGATTGAACCAGAAATGGCATACACAACTCATGAAGAATCACTAGATATTCAAGAAGCCTACGTAAAACATTTAATTAAATCAGTATTGAAAAATCAACAATATCCATTGGATGTTTTAGAACGTGATACAGCGTTACTAGAGAAATACGTTTTGGAACCATTCAAACGTATTACTTACGATGATGCGATTGAGTTATTACAAAAAGAAGAAGCAAACAATGATTATGATCACATTGAATGGGGCGAAGACTTTGGTAGCCCACATGAAACCTTTATTTCAAATTACTATGGCGTTCCAACATTCATTTTAAATTATCCAAAAGCAATTAAAGCCTTCTATATGAAACCACATCCAACACGTGAAGATGTTGTAATTTGTGCCGATTTAATTGCACCAGAAGGTTATGGTGAAATTATCGGTGGTTCAGAGCGTGCAACTGATTATGATTATTTGAAAGAAAAAGTTGCTGAGTTTGGCTTATCTGAAGAAGAATACAGCTGGTATTTAGATTTACGTAAATACGGTTCTGTGCCACATTCTGGCTTCGGATTAGGTTTAGAACGTGCTGTTACGTTCATTACTGGTAATGAACACATTCGTGAAGCGATTCCGTTCCCACGTATGTTAAACCGTATTTATCCATAGAGAACAAATAAAAAAGAGAACTTCAGCAAAAGCCGAAGTTCTTTTTTTAATTCTGCCATAATTTTTGCATCTGGTCCAAAATATTAATGACTTCTGTCGTGAAAAATAAGGAGCGGTTGGGTTGAGTACCTTTGATTGCTTCAACCATATTATAGATTTCATAATTCATGGCTTCAGCTGAGTACCCAGAAACGATGGTCTCAACCGTACCGTCATTGTAGTGAACGATTGCTTCATCTGCACGTGGATAATTTGTAATGGTAATATAGGCATCTTCAAAAGCAACAATTCCTTGCTTTGGCATTTTTGCTTGGAATGTTAATGAAATAGTAGCCAACTCATTTTCTTTATTCCGAAGCAATGTCACCGATTGTTCATCAACGCCAGTAGAGAAGGGAACCATGCTAGAAGCTAAAACGTCTGGCTGTGAGCTGAGAAACCAACGAGCAAACGAAACCGCATAAGTACCAATATCTAACAATGCGCCGCCTGCTAAGTCAGGATTAAAAAAGCGATTTTTAGGATCGGGTTCTTTGTAACTTCCAAATGGTGCTTGAATCATTTTTAACTGACCAAATTTGCCAGCATCCATCAAGCGACGTAATTCGTCGTATAGTGGCATGTTAAAAATAGTCATGGCTTCTGCTAAAATAAGGTCATTTTTTTCTGCAACTGCCAAGGCTTGTTTTAATTCTGCCGCGTTCATCGTAATAGCTTTTTCACACAACACATGTTTTCCGGCCTGAAGCGCTTTTAAAATGTGTTCAGCATGTTGTTTATTTGGCACTGCTATATAAACAACATCGATTGTTTCATCTGCTAGCAATTCTTCATAAGAACCATAGGCTTTAGGGATTGAATAATCAGCGGCAAATTGTTCTGCTTTAGTCAATGTCCGTGAAGCAACAGCTGCAAGTTGGCTAGTTTCTTGTTTAAACGTTGAAGCAAATTCGTGGGCAATCCCACCTAATCCGACGATGCCCCATTGATATAATTTTTTTGTCAAAAGAAGTCCTCCTAATCTATGCAATTTCTTCAAATCTTCTTCATTATTTATTATACTGTAAACAAGAGAAATTAGAAAACAAGGACAATTTTGTAAATATGATAAAATCCAGAGATAAAAAGATGCTTTTTTTAGAGAATTTCAGTAAAATAGAAAATGGAGGCGAATGATTATGCATCAAGTTTATGTAGATATTATTGTTGACGCAATTATTGAACAGTATCAAACAGAAGAAAATTTTTACTCCGCTTATCAAATTCAAGCAGCCGATTGGCAAGCTTGGAAAGAAGGCCAATTTGGTTTGGACAATGAAGTCATGCAAAAAATTAAGAATTTGTTTACGGATTATGAGTGGATGCTGACTCAAAAAATACTCCGCCAAACCATCTTATTTCCGGAAAAACGTAACCTAGCTGTTTCGGAATATAAACGGTTAAAAACAACAATTGCCAAAAAATGGCTACAATCTGATTTGGGCGTTGTAGAATTAATTCCTAACAATAAACAAGAACAAGAAATTGCTGCTGGTTATATTGATTTGAAAGTGACGCTGGCCTATGGTGAATGGGGTTTTGATGATATTATTACATTCCGGTTACCAGCTACGATTCAACGACAATTGGAAGGTTCAAAAGTTGAATTATTAGATTGGGTCAATGAAAATCTGATGGATACTTACGTAGGTGAATAACGAATAGGAAGGATGGTCTTTTGAAATACACAATTGCTGGGATTTTATCTGTGATTATTATGTTTGGTGCGGTAATTTTTGTCTTTTTTGGCAAAAAGCCAGTTGAAGAATCTGTTCACACATCAACTGAAACAACAGTGAAATCATCCACTAAAATTTCTGAAAGTAGTACAGTTTCTTCAACTGCTACCACTGAATCAAGTACTGAAATCACGAGCGTAAGCAGTGATGAAAGTTGATAATTTTCTGTGAAAATGATACAATTATTCGGTTATAGTAACAAATGAAATCAATCACGAAAGTGAAAGATAGTGAAACATTTTATCGGAAAATAAAAGATGAAGTGGGGAATTAATGAAGTGAGCAACTATCAGAAAAAAAGAAAAAAGCAGCTGAATTTGCCAAAGTTATTCTTAGGCGTAGTTGTCGTCGGTTTGGCCTTTGTCTTTTCGTTATCTGTCCTTTCTGATTCAGATAAGGGACAAAGCGAGTCAGTCAATCGCCAAAATGAAAACATCTCAAAAGAAGAATTTGTTGCTGAAATCACACCGTATGCACGTGAATTACAAGAATCTTACGGGGTATTACCAAGTATTATTATGGGACAAGCAGTTTTAGAATCAAATTTTGGACAAAGTCAATTAGCATCGAAATATAACAATCTTTTTGGGATTAAAGCATATGGCAATCAACCAAAAGTCAATTTAGAAACAAAAGAGTATGTCAATGAGGTCTGGATTACAATTCAGGGTGATTTTCGAGTTTATGACAATTGGGAAGAATCCATGCGAGATCATACCAAGTTATTTGTTGATGGGGTCGATTGGGATCCAAATTTATATGAAAAAGTCTTGTTAGCCAAAAATTATAAAGAGGCTGCACAAGCGCTTCAAGATGCTGGATACGCAACGGATCCTACATACGCTGATAAGATCATTCATGTAATTGAAGAATACAATTTAAATAAATACGACCGTTAAGCATGGAGGAACGATGACAATGAGCGAAAAGTGGATTCCAGAAATTATGACGCCGCTGAAACAAGATATTGTAAAAATGCCAGAGATTATTCGGCAAGCCAGTGGCATTAAAATTTTTGGCCGTAAAATAAAATCAATTATTTTTACGACAGATATTGCGATTATCCGCAATACGGATGCACAGGCAGTGATTGCTGTATATCCTTTTACACCGCATCCAGCGATTACAAAAGGCATTATTGAAGCAGCGGATATTCCTGTCTTTTCAGGAGTCGGCGGCGGTTTAACGCAAGGCATGCGTTCTGCTTATATGAGTTTATTTGCAGAAGCACAAGGCTCAATGGGTGTCGTTTTGAATGGTCCTACACCAATTGAAACAATTAAAATGGTGGATGAAGCAATCGATATTCCTATTATCAGCACAGTAACTTCTATTCATACACCAATTGATGAAAAACTTGCGGCTGGCGTGGATATGATTAATATCAGTGCAGGAAAAGACACTGCAGCCACCGTACGCTATTTCCGTGGCAAGTATCCAGAATTACCGATTATTGCAACAGGAGGACCAACTGAATCGAGTATTCATGAAACCATTATCGCCGGAGCGAATGCTATTACATATACGCCCCCTAGTAACGGTGAATTATTCAGCAAAAAAATGAAAAAATATCGTGAACAAGAAAAAGCAACCGATGAAGAATAAAAAACGCTTTGGCAGGATAGACTGCCAAAGCGTTTTTAGCTATTTAATGTTCGCTTTTACGGAACAATGGAAGAATGAACCAATTATTTGAAAATTCTAATGAAAAAAAGTTGTTAAACCATTGAAAGTTAGAGATTTTTGTACTATCCTAGAGAAACATAGAAGCTTGTATAAGGTCAAAATACGGTTGACCGTCTCTACCCAGCACCGTAAATGCTGGTCTATAAGTGAAGAAGAGCGGATAGCCCTTTTTTGCTTTGGCAAAATGGGCTTTTTTCTTTTGTTAGAACACGAATATAAATAGCACTTTGTTTTATTTCGTTCGTTTTTAACGAACCGTCCTTTCCTCAGGATGAGAACAAAGCATCTATCGAAAAATAAGTAAAGGAGTTCATATTGTGAAGGAATTAGTCGAACGTATTAAAAATGATGGCCGTGTATTAGGTGAAGGTGTTTTAAAAGTAGATAGTTTTATTACGCACCAAGTGGATCCAGAATTAATGGAGGCTATGGGTAATCGTTTTGCTGAGGTTTTCGCAGAAGCAGGCATTACCAAAGTAATTACAATTGAAGCATCAGGAATCGCTCCTGCCTTATACGCAGCGCAAAAATTAGGCGTGCCAATGATCTTCGCTCGTAAGGCAAAAAGTTTAACCATGGATGAAGAGCTCTTAACGGCTTCAGTTTATTCATTTACAAAACAAGTGACAAGTCAAATTTCCATTTCAAGAAAATTTTTATCTGATGCTGATAAAGTGTTGATTATTGATGACTTTTTAGCTAACGGACAAGCTGCCAAAGGGTTGGTAGAATTATGCCAACAGGCTGGTGCAAAGGTTGAAGGAATTGGTATCGTAATTGAAAAATCATTCCAAGATGGTCGTCAGTTATTAGAAGACATGGGCTTAAATGTAGTCTCTTTAGCACGTATTGCTTCATTAAGTGAAGGAACGGTGACGTTTTTAGAGGAGGATGCATAATCTTGGAAACAAAACAATTGAATACACCACAACAGACGGAAACACCAAATGGGAAAGCCGCCGTTTTAGGATTGCAACATTTATTAGCGATGTATGCTGGAGCAGTTGCCGTACCTTTATTAATCGGAACCGGCTTGAATTTTGATTCGCAACAAATGACGTATTTGATTTCAATCGATATTTTTATGTGCGGCGTTGCGACACTTTTACAATTAACGGTGAATAAGTTTTTTGGGATTGGCTTGCCAGTCGTTTTAGGTTGTGCCATTCAAGCAGTTGCGCCTTTAATCATGATTGGTACGAACAAAGGGGTTGGTGCAATTTACGGTTCAATTATTGCTTCGGGCATTTTTGTCGTTCTTATTGCAGGATTTTTCTCAAAAATTAAACGTCTATTTCCGCCTTTAGTCACCGGCACAGTCATTACAGTTATTGGTTTGACCTTAATTCCTGTTGCTGTTGAAAAAATGGGTGGCGGCTTAGCAACGGACAAAAGTTTTGGTGATCCTAAAAACTTGCTCCTCGCATTTGTAACAATTGCCTTAATCATTGTTGTGCAAGTTTGGGGACGTGGCTTTATCAAGTCAATTGCCGTGTTAATCGGCCTAGTCGGCGGCACAATTTTAGCTGCGTTTCTGGGATTAGTGGATTTATCTCCTGTTGGTCAAGCTACGTGGTTTCATTTTCCACAGCCATTTTATTTTGGCAAACCAACGTTTGATCTTTCTTCTATTGTGTTGATGATTATTATTTCAATTGTTAGTATGGTTGAATCAACAGGTGTTTATTTTGCCTTAGGAGATATTACAGGGAAGAAAATTGGCGAAGATGATTTACGTCGTGGGTATCATGCAGAAGGTTTAGCCGTCATTTTAGGGGGGATTTTTAATACGTTTCCTTATACAGGTTTCTCTCAAAATGTCGGGTTAGTTCAATTATCTGGGATCAAAACACGTCGACCAATTTATTTTTCTGCTTTTTTCTTAATTATTTTAGGCTTATTACCAAAAATTGGTGCGATGGCCCAAATTATCCCAGAGCCAGTTTTAGGCGGCGGAATGCTGGTTATGTTTGGAATGGTGGCTGTCCAAGGAATGCGCATGTTGTCAAAAGTTGACTACTCAAATGACAAAAATTTATTAATTATTGCCATCTCGATTGGCTTTGGTTTAGGCTTTAATATTATGCCGACGCTCTTTAATAAAGTACCAGAAACTGTTAGCATGTTTACTGGTAATGGAATTGTCATGAGCAGCATTACCGCAATTATTTTAAATCTTTTATTCAATGGTTTAAAAGAAACCTCAGAAAGTAACGAATAGTTTCAAAAAAGTATGATAGATAAGGTCAGGTGGCTTTTCTTTCATACTTTTTTGACCTCATCATCGTTTAGAAAAATTTAATGTTTTCATCAATTTGAAGAGAAAAAGAGAAAAAAGCTTGGTTACAAAGAGACGAGTAGTAAGTTACCGCTGTTTTATCCTAAAGCATGTTAATAAATTCTGATGAGAAAACCTAATGGAAACACTGCTGGCACTTGAAGTTGAGCCTTTTTCCTTGTATCATGTAAAAAGAGCACTCTTAAAGGCTAGACTGCGACGAGAAACCGCAGAAGGATTTTAAGGATAAAACTGTGATGGAAAGTTGTGATGAACTTGGATAAACCACTATTACCTGGTCAAGTGATTGGTATCATTGGTGGCGGACATTTAGCAAAAATGATGGCCCTTAGTGCAAGAGAAATGGGGTTTCGAGTGGGTGTGCTAGATCCACAAATTGATTGTCCTGCTGCACAAGTTGCCGATTGGCAATTATTAGGAGCATATAATGATCCTGAAGCGTTAGAGAAATTGGCAAAACGTGCCCAAGTGATTACGTATGAATTTGAACATGCAGATGTTGATGCGTTAACAGCGATTCAACATTTAGCGAATATACCACAAGGAACAGACATTTTAGCGATTACGCAAGATCGCTTAATGGAAAAAAGTTTCTTGGAAGATAATAATATTGTGATTGCACCTTATGCAACGATTGTTAGTCCGACTGATATTCAAGAAGCAATTGATGGCATTGGTTATCCGTGTATCTTGAAGAATACGCGAGGGGAAGGTCGTTATGTACTACATAGTACTTCAGACTTAGCGCCATCCATGAATCTTCTGAGAGAAGGAACCTGTGTCTTGGAAGCTTGGATTCCTTACGAAAAAGAATTATCTGTTCTGATTTCTGGTAATGGTCGTGGCGAATTTGCGACATTTCCAGTTGTGGAAACAATTAAAAAAGAGCGTAAGCTACATGAAACGATTGCGCCAGCCCGAATTGATGACGAAGTCAGTGGCGAGTTGCAACGAATTGCTAAGGTGATTGCTAAAGCAGTTGGTTTAGTCGGCACCCTTTCAATTGAAATGTTTTATACAGAAACAGGCGGGATTTATGTAAATAAAATTTTACCTCGTCCAGAAGATGCTGGGAATTTTTCAATAGATGCTTGTTCTTTTAGCCAATATGATACGCATATTCGTGGTTTATGTAATTGGCCAATGCCAACGATTCAACTGTTGTCAGAAGCGGTTACGGTCAATGTGCTTGGGAATGAAGCCTATGAAACGATGGACATTATTAATGAACATCCAGATTGGCATTTCCACTATTATGGCCATAGTGAAGCAAAAGCGCAACGAGCGATGGGGCATATT
Organism: Enterococcus sp. DIV0712; assembly: GCF_050554855.1. Classification (NCBI taxonomy): domain Bacteria; kingdom Bacillati; phylum Bacillota; class Bacilli; order Lactobacillales; family Enterococcaceae; genus Enterococcus; species Enterococcus sp. DIV0712. The sequence goes on along the minus strand of NZ_CP187333.1, from coordinate 1,908,478 downwards.
ACTATATTAACCAAAGAAATCGATGAAACACTGGAAGAAATTAAAGAAACAAAGATTTGGTCGTAATTATTTTTCAAAAATTGAGGAGTAAAGAGGGGATAAGGCACAATGATTGATCGTTATACAAGACCCGAAATGGGCGCAATTTGGACAGATGAGAACCGCTACAAGGCATGGCTAGAAGTTGAAATTTTGGCGGATGAAGCTTGGGCAGAACTTGGCGAGATTCCTAAAGAAGATGTACAAAAAATCCGAGAAAATGCATCATTTGATGTTGCACGTATTTTAGAAATTGAAGCAGAAACACGTCATGATGTTGTCGCTTTTACTCGTGCCGTTTCAGAAACGCTTGGTGAAGAGCGAAAATGGGTACACTATGGGTTAACCAGCACAGATGTTGTGGATACTGCCTATGGTTATCTATTGAAACAGGCGAATGATATTTTACGGAAAGATTTACAAACATTTACGGAGATTGTCGGAGCCAAAGCCAAAGAGTATAAACATACGGTCATGATGGGAAGAACGCATGGCGTTCATGCAGAACCGACTACATTTGGTTTGAAATTAGCGTTGTGGTATTCTGAAATGAAACGCAACATTGAACGTTTTGAACATGCAGCCAAAGGTGTCGAAGCGGGTAAAATCAGTGGAGCCGTAGGTACCTTTGCCAATATTTCACCATTTGTTGAAGAATATGTTTGCGAACATTTGGGGATCCGTGCTCAAGAGATTTCGACACAAGTTTTACCACGTGATTTACATGCAGAATATGTTTCTGCCATGGCATTAATTGCGACAAGTATTGAAAAATTTGCAACAGAAATTCGTGGTCTACAAAAATCAGAAACACGTGAAGTAGAAGAATTTTTTGCAAAAGGACAAAAAGGATCTTCGGCAATGCCGCATAAACGGAATCCAATTGGTTCTGAAAATATGACTGGTTTGGCACGTGTGATTCGTGGTCATGTCATTACTGCCTTTGAAAATGTGAGTTTATGGCATGAACGAGATATTTCTCACTCGTCTGCTGAACGGATTATTATTCCCGATACGACGATTTTACTAAATTACATGTTGAATCGTTTTGGTAATATTGTCAAAAACTTAACGGTCTTCCCAGAAAATATGAAGCGTAACATGGATGCGACCTATGGACTAATTTATAGCCAACGTGTCTTGTTAAAATTGATTGATCATGGCATGACACGTGAAGAAGCGTATGATCTGGTCCAACCAAAAACAGCTTACGCATGGGATCATCAAACGGCGTTCCGTCCGTTGCTAGATGCGGATGAAAAAATTACATCTGTCTTATCAAAAGAAGAGCTAGATGATGCCTTTGATTACCATTATCATTTAAAAAATGTTGATACGATTTTTGAACGTGTTGGTTTAGGGTAACAAGAAAGCGAGAAGGAGGATGATTCTTCTCGCTTTTCTCTTATAATGTTATAAACTGAAGGATTAAAAAACAAACGTATTGTTAAATACGTTTGTTTTTTTCTATACTTTTTTCGATGTATCCTTTATAATGTAACTTAAATAGTTACATTAACTATTTAATGCAAACAAAGGAGGAGAAGTATGGATAAACAACAGCGAGGCATTCAAGTGATTAGAATTTGGCTAGGGGTGACGATGCTAATTCATGGAGTGATGAAAGTAACGTCATTGGAAGATGCTTTAGCGTTTTTTGCTAGTATTGGTTTGCCAAGTCTTTTTGTTTATGGTGTAGCAGCAATTGAATTAATTGGTGGATTATTTATGATTATTGGCTTTTTAATTCCTTTGGTATCAGTAGGATTCATAGCAGTTTTAGTCGGAGCTATTTTTTCTTTTGGTTTGGCAAGTGGTTTTAGTGGTTATGAGTACGAATTATTTTTAGCGATAACCAGTTTGGCTATTTTGATTAGCTATGCCGATAAAAAGTATCTTACGTTAAAACTTTATTTTTAATAAATCAAAGCAATAAAGAGTTGGTCAAACTAGTTGTGATTGCGAAAAAAGCCCTAAAACAGTGATATTTAGTTGTTTTAGGTTTTTTTTATCAAAAAGGTCAAAAAAGGTCAATTTATTTGTTGACCTTTACTGACCAATGGGGTATAATAAATTTATAAGGTTTACGAATACCTTAACTTTTGAAGAAATCCATCAAAAGTCGGATAATAATAATTGTAAAGAATGTTAAAATAAAAAAGAGAAAACAATAAACGGGAGGGATCGTTTATGAATATTGAAAAAATGACAACCACGCTTCAAGAGGCGATTGCTGAAGCTCAAAAAGTTGCGGTGACACGGCAACATCAAGAAATTGATATCGCACATTTATGGAAAATTTTTCTTCAACCAAACCATTTTGGGCGTAATTTTTACACAGATGCTGGTTTAGATGTTGACGCATTTGAACGAGAAGTAGATAACGCGTTAGATGAATATCCAAGTGTGGCAGGCGGTAATGTACAATATGGTCAAAATTTAAGTCAAAATTTGTTCCATTTATTGCAAGAAGCTGATTCACTTCGAGAAGAATTCCAAGATGAATTTTTATCAACCGAAATTGTACTTTTAGCTTTAATGAAATTGAAAAATTATCGTTTAACAAAATATTTAATGCAACAAGGCATTACGGAAAAAGAGTTAAGAAAAAATATTGAAGAGATGAGAGGAGGAGATCGTGTGACTTCTCAAAACCAGGAAGAACAATATAAAGCACTAGAAAAATACGGTGTTGACTTAGTACAACAAGTAAAAGCAGGAAAACAAGATCCAATCATTGGTCGTGACGAAGAAATTCGTGACGTTATTCGGATTTTATCAAGAAAAACTAAAAATAATCCAGTCTTAATTGGTGAACCAGGTGTTGGTAAAACAGCGATTGTTGAAGGATTAGCACAACGAATCGTTCGTAAAGATGTTCCCGAAAACTTAAAAGATAAAACCATTTTTTCTTTAGATATGGGTGCCTTAATTGCGGGAGCAAAATTCCGTGGCGAATTTGAAGAACGGTTAAAAGCTGTTTTAAAAGAAGTGAAAAAAAGTGATGGCAAAATCATTTTATTCATTGATGAAATTCATAATATCGTCGGAGCTGGTAAAACAGAAGGCAGTATGGACGCCGGGAATTTATTAAAACCGATGCTAGCACGTGGTGAATTGCATTTAATCGGTGCCACAACGCTTGATGAATATCGCCAATATATGGAAAAAGATAAAGCCTTAGAACGTCGTTTCCAAAAAGTATTAGTCAAAGAACCAACAGTAGAAGATACAATTTCTATTTTGCGTGGCTTAAAAGAACGATTTGAAATTCACCACGGCGTGAATATTCATGACAATGCTTTAGTTGCTGCCGCTACTTTATCCGATCGCTATATTACTGATCGTTTCTTACCAGATAAAGCGATTGACTTAGTCGATGAAGCAAGCGCAACGATTCGAGTGGAAATGAATTCGATGCCAACAGAGCTCGATCAAGTAACACGTCGGTTAATGCAACTAGAAATTGAAGAAGCGGCCTTGAAAAAAGAATCAGATGATGCAAGTAAAAAACGGTTAGCCAACTTGCAAGAAGAATTAGCAGATTTGCGTGAAGAAGCCAACTCAATGAAAATGCAATGGGAAACGGAAAAAGAAGAAGTTAATGCGGTTTCCAACAAACGTGCAGAGATTGATAAAGCAAAACACGAATTAGAAGATGCTGAAAATAATTATGATTTAGAACGAGCTGCTGTTTTGCGTCATGGAACAATTCCACAATTAGAACATGAATTGAAAGAATTGGAAGAAAAGAACGCTAAAGATAACGTCAAAATGGTACAAGAATCGGTTACTGAAAACGAAATTGCGCAAGTGGTCGGTCGTTTAACCGGCATTCCTGTGACAAAATTAGTTGAAGGCGAACGAGAAAAATTAATGAAACTGAATGAAACATTACACAAACGTGTGATTGGTCAAGATGAAGCCGTCGATGCTGTTAGTGATGCGGTGATTCGTTCAAGAGCAGGCTTACAAGATCCAAATCGCCCACTCGGTTCGTTCCTTTTCCTAGGACCAACTGGTGTTGGTAAAACAGAACTTGCTAAAGCTTTAGCTGAAGATTTGTTTGATTCTGAAGATCATATGGTACGGATTGACATGAGTGAATACATGGAAAAACATGCCGTGTCTCGTTTGGTTGGTGCCCCTCCAGGCTATATTGGTTATGAAGAAGGTGGCCAGTTAACAGAAGCTGTTCGTCGAAACCCTTATACAATTGTCTTATTAGACGAAATTGAAAAAGCGCACCCAGATGTCTTTAATATCTTATTACAAGTTTTAGATGATGGTCGTTTGACAGATTCTAAAGGTCGGGTCGTTGATTTTAAAAATACGGTTTTAATTATGACAAGTAACATCGGCTCTCAGCTTTTATTGGAAGGTGTGACACCTGAAGGAACAATTCCAGAAGAAGTTGAAAATCAAGTCATGAATATTCTAAAAGGACACTTTAAACCAGAGTTCTTAAACAGAATTGATGATACTATTTTATTTACACCATTAAGCTTGGATAATGTGAAAGGAATCATTGGTAAAATGACCGCACAACTTGCTCATCGTTTAGAGCAACAAGAAATTGTGTTGGAAATCACTGATGAAGCTAAAACATGGATTGCTGAAAATGGGTATGAGCCAGCTTATGGAGCTCGTCCGTTAAAACGTTTCATTACTCGCGAAGTCGAAACACCATTAGCAAAAGAAATTGTTTCTGGACGAGTAATGCCAAAAACAAAAGTCACGATTAGTCTATTAGACAATCAATTAGTTTTTGAAAATGAACCAATAGAAGAAGTATAAAAAAAGAACGAGCGAATTCGCTCGTTCTTTTTTATTATGACAATCGTTGCTTAATTTCTTCCAACAAATCCTCTTCTGAAGAAACAACCCGACCATTCAATTTAATCAAACCAACTGTGTAAAGGTTTAAATAATGGAATTGATTTTCAGCGACTTCGCTCAAAGCGTCAAGCTTTTGGTGATTATCAGCACCTTGTTGGCGGCTGTCTGTGTAAAGGGCAACCACCGGAATTCCTTTGGCATAAGCAACACCAATTTCGGAAGCTACGCCCGCATCAATGGTTGGACCGTCTAATAAAGCAACCAATAAGTCGCTAGCAAGGACGTTTTCTGTATCTGCTAAGGCAATCATTTTACTATCGGCATAAGCAGATTTGTCGTTAATCGCCGCATTTTCTTGTGGTAAATAAAGATCGATTGTTTTATCCAATTGTCGAATTTGTTCGACTAAATAGGCATTATAACGTAAGTCAGCTTGCGAAAATAAAGGTCCTGCAAAATAAATTTTTGTCATTTGTCTGTCTCCAATCCAAGGGTTTAGAAATAATCACTAAAATAAGCTTCTTGGTCAGGAAAAATCCGTTCCAAAGAATTTAAAGTTTCTTTATCTGTATCAATGCGCTCAATTCGATGTAAGTACGAAGGGCGTCGGTAATTCATGACTAAACAAGTTAGTGTTTGAATATCTAAGTGAACGGCGGTGCCTAAAGGTTCATCCGTAATGGTTACTTGATCATTTTCATCCCAAATTAAGCCAAAAATACCATTATTCCACTCAGCAACAGGATCTTTAACGACAAAATGGAAGGGCTTAGCCGTACTTTCAAAAGGAAAGTTTTCTAAAAAGGCTTTGACATCAACAATTCGAGCCATATAATAGGGCTCAATGCTTTCTTTAATTTGGCTGTCTTCTAAAAGAAAGGCTAGTGGTTCATTTTTATAGATATCGCCCTTGACCCAATAAACCATCGAAAAATGCGCAGTAATAAAATTCCACAAGCCATTTCGGGCTTCTTGGTTCAAGTAAAACATTTCCTTAATATGAAATACCTCATCGGCCACCCAATAGAAAAGTACTCCTAAAGGTTCTTGATTGGCACCATAATAGACAGCAGCAGTCCGTTCTTCCTCGTTTTCGAAACGCCAATATTCTTCCCAGTTGAAGGCACTACGAATGAGCGCGCCGTGATTTTGACGAGCGAATCGCGCATAGACATCAAAGACATCTGGGTGATCGACAGCTAATCGTTCAATCATTCCTGGAACTGGAACGGTTTTTGGTAATTGTGTATCCCGAATTTTAAAAGATAACTTGTCGGACATGATTTCCCAACCTTTACGTCGGTAATAAGGAATGTTGTAAGGGAAAAGATAAGAAATCCACTGTTTATCTTGGCGCATTTCTTCTAATGCCGTTTGAATCAAGTCTTTCATTAAGCCGTGGTTGGCATATTCAGGATAGGTACCGACACCAGTAACGCCGCCCATTTTATACAAAGCGCCATGGATATTGACTTCGCATGGATAGATAGCAATTTGTGAAATTAATTGATTTTCGTGAAACCAGCCAAATACTTTTGAAAGTTCTAAAATCGGTTGTTTTGATTTGATAAATGCGCGTTTGTTTTCAAAACCACTTTCTTCAATATCTGCTTCAGTCACTTGAAAAACATAGGAAAGAAGTTCATTAAATTGATCAATGTGTTCTTCCTCAACAGGCTTTAAGGTCAGTTGCTTTCGAAATTCTTGTTCATCCATTTTTCCATCTCCAATAAATTTACTGTTTTTAGTATACCAAATTTTTCGAAACTCTGTTAGCCTTTCGAAACCAAAAGAATAAAAGGGAAGTGCTTTAAATCTTCTTCAAAAATTGGTATAATGAAAAGTGCTGATTATCCTAGACCTTTAAACATGATAATTTGATAAAAAAGGCAACTAAAATATAACAATTGATTGATGAAGCTAGCAGGGAGCTAGCTTTTCTTAAAAGAAATGAGGCAAAAAATGAACAATAAAGAAATGAAAGCAAGACAAGAGAAAATTCGTAATTTCTCGATCATTGCCCACATTGACCATGGGAAGTCAACTTTAGCCGACCGGATTTTGGAAAAAACAAATACAGTTAGCAGTCGAGAAATGCAAGATCAATTACTTGATTCAATGGATTTAGAGAGAGAACGCGGCATTACCATCAAATTAAACGCAATTGAATTAAACTATACAGCCAAAGATGGTGAAACCTATACTTTCCATTTGATTGACACACCAGGGCACGTCGATTTTACCTACGAAGTTTCTCGTAGCTTGGCAGCTTGTGAAGGGGCTGTTCTAGTTGTTGATGCGGCGCAAGGAATTGAAGCGCAAACGCTAGCAAATGTCTATTTGGCATTGGATAATGACTTAGAAATTTTACCTGTTATTAATAAAATTGATTTACCCGCCGCTGATCCAGAGCGTGTTCGGACAGAGATTGAAGACGTAATTGGAATTGATGCATCGGAAGCTGTTTTAGCAAGTGCAAAAGCAGGGATTGGGATTGAAGATATTTTAGAACAAGTGGTGGAGTATGTACCAGCTCCATCAGGCGATATTGAGGCTCCTTTAAAGGCTTTGATTTTTGACTCTATTTACGATAGTTATCGGGGGGTTGTTTTAAACATCCGTGTAATTGACGGTGTCGTTCGTCCTGGGGATAAAATCCAAATGATGAGTAACGGTAAAACGTTTGATGTAACAGAAGTCGGCGTTTTTTCACCGAAACCAATTGCTCGTGATTATTTAATGGTTGGTGATGTGGGCTATATCACCGCTAGCATTAAAACGGTTCAAGATACACGGGTCGGGGATACAGTGACTTTGGCCGACAATCCAGCAGCAGAAGCACTACCAGGCTATCGCAAAATGAATCCAATGGTTTATTGTGGCTTATATCCAATTGATACGTCGCGCTACAATGATTTACGGGAAGCATTAGAAAAATTACAATTAAATGATGCGGCGTTACAATTTGAACCAGAAACATCGCAAGCTTTAGGGTTTGGTTTCCGTTGTGGTTTCTTAGGTTTGCTGCACATGGATGTTGTTCAGGAACGTTTGGAACGAGAATTTAATTTAGAGTTAATTACAACAGCACCGTCCGTAATCTATCACGTTAATAAAACTGACGGAACAACCGTTGTTGTTGACAACCCAGCTGAATTTCCAGAACCAGTAACGATTGAATCTGTGGAAGAACCTTATGTTAAAGCGCAAATCATGGTGCCAAACGATTATGTAGGAGCAGTAATGGAATTATCACAACGTAAACGTGGCGAATTCATTACAATGGATTACTTAGACGATTATCGTGTAAACGTAGTTTATGAAATTCCGTTATCTGAAATCGTGTTTGACTTTTTCGATAAATTGAAATCAAGTACAAAAGGCTATGCATCCTTAGATTACGAAATGGCTGGCTATCGTACCAGCCGCCTAGTGAAAATGGATATTCTATTAAATGCTGAAAAAGTGGATGCGTTAAGCTTTATTGTTCACCGAGATTTCGCATTTGAGCGTGGTAAAGCGATTGTTGAGAAACTGAAAAAACTAATTCCACGTCAACAGTTTGAAGTCCCAGTTCAAGCGGCGATTGGTCAAAAAATTGTGGCTCGTTCAGATATTAAAGCCTTACGCAAAAACGTACTGGCTAAATGCTATGGTGGCGATGTTTCTCGTAAACGTAAATTGTTAGAGAAACAAAAAGAAGGGAAGAAACGGATGAAACAAATTGGATCCGTGGAAGTTCCTCAAGAAGCCTTTATGGCGGTTCTGAAAATGGATGAAGATGATCAGAAAAAATAACTTATCAAAAAAGTACCTCAGTCTGAGCTGAGGTGCTTTTTTTTTTGAAAATATAAATTAAAGTAAACTATAGTTTAAAATAAAACACGCAAAATTGCGTGCTTTTTTATATTGTGATAGTATATACATACGAAAGCTTATAAATAATCAAAATAATTTTGCAAATCAAGTAAATAAGGAGAGAACAAATGGCTGGAACAATAAAAGAAATTGCTGAAAAAGCAGGAGTATCTAGGGGAACTGTGGATCGAGCATTGAATAATCGCGGCCGAATCAATCCTGAGGTTGCTGAAAAAATTAAAACAATAGCGAAAGAAATGAACTATGTTCCGAAGAAAAAAAAGATGGCCAAAGAAGAACCAATCAAATTAGGTGTTGTGACACAATTGGCAAAATCTTCTTTTATGATTCCAATTCGATCAGGTTTACAAGCAGTTATAGGTGATCTAAAAAAAAGAAATATTGATTGCTTTTTAGAGGAAATAGACGGGGTCGATGAAGCGGCGCAGTTACAGGCACTTGAACGCTTGTTAGAACTTGGTGTAAAAGGAATTGCCATCATGCCAGTTGATAGTGTGGCGATTAGGGAAAAAATCAATCAGCTTACGGAACAAGGCATTAAGGTCATCACATTCAATTCGGACATTGTTGGTAGTAAACGTCAATGCTTTGTCGGAATGGATAACTTTAAAAGCGGGAAGACAGCTGCTGGATTATTAGGAATGTTGACAAAAGGAGAGGGAGATGTCCTAGCTATTACTGGATATTTTGGAAATAGTGTGAATAGTTTACGAGTTGCTGGTTTTGTTGAAGAATTGAAACAGTCATTTCCACAATTGAAATTAACAGGTGTTCAAAGCAGTTTTGATTCGAGCGATGAAGTCGAAAAGATTTTAAGTGACACATTAGAGAACTATACTAATTTAAAAGGCGTCGTTGTGTTTTCAGGAGGTCAAGCAGGAATTGCTCGTGTGTTGAAAAAAAGGGCAGGTAAAGACAGACCGTATGTGATTATCTATGATTTAACTGAGAAAAATATCGAGATGCTGAAAAAAAATCAAGTTGATTTTCTAATTGATCAAGATGGTTTTACGCAGGGCTATCGTTCTTTGCTATTATTAGCGAATCAACTACAGAACAATAAAATTATGACAGAAGAGATGTTATTTACAGATATCATTATTAAAACAAAATATAATCTTTAAAAGAAGTGTGAATCTTGCTGTAAAGCAATTCATGCTTCTTTTTTTGCGTTCTTTTAAAATGCACGCAAAAAATATGTGCTAATTTAATGTTGCACGCATTTTGAAAGCGTGCTATAATTCGTTTGTAAATAATAGAAGAACGAAGAAGAGGTGGATCTATGAGTTATATTAGCTTTGATCAATCAAAAGAATTTGATCTAGTTCTTTTAGGTAGAGTGGCTATCGATTTTAACCCTGCCTATAATGAGCAAGTTAAAGAAGAATTTAAGCCTTTAAAAAATGTTCATATGTTTGAAAAGTTTGTGGGAGGGTCTCCTGCAAATATTTCCGTGGGTATCACCAAACATGGGATGAAAGCTGGCTTCATTGGGAAAGTATCCGATGACCAGTTCGGAGAATATGTTATTGATTATTTTAATGAGCAAGGCATTGATACTTCTCAGATAAGTAAAGCGCAGCATGGCGAAAAGTTGGGTCTGACTTTTACAGAAATGTTATCGCCTAAAGAAAGTAGTATTTTAATGTATCGGAACCAAGCTGCGGATTTACAACTAAGTGTCGAAGATATCGATGAAGATTATTTGAAACGTTCAAAAGCCTTATTAATTTCAGGGACTGCTTTGGCGGAAAGCCCTTCAAGAGAAGCCGTGTTAAAAGCTGTGATGTTAGCGAAAAAAAACAACGTCAAAATTATTTTTGATATAGACTATCGAGAATACAATTGGAAAAATGTGGATGAAATCGCTATTTATTATTCAATAGTTGCGAAAGAATCAGATATTATTATGGGCTCGAGAGAAGAATTTGATTTAACTGAAAGATTGATTCAACCAAATATGACAGATAATGAAAGCGCTGTTTTTTGGCATAATTGTGGCGCTCAAATAGTCGTTATTAAACACGGGATGAAAGGCTCAACAGCTTATACAGCAGATCAACAACAGTTTTCAATTAAACCATTTCCAGTGGAGGCACGTAAGGGATTTGGTGGCGGTGATGGCTATGCAGCTGGATTTTTATACGGTTTATTTGAAGGTTGGGAAATTATCGATTGCTTAGAGTTTGGCTCAGCGGAAGCTTCGATGATGGTCAAAAGTAACAATTGCTCAGATTCTTTACCAACGACGCAAGAAGTAAAAGAGTTCATTAAACTGGAGAAGGAAATATACGGCGAAATGATCGCTAGGATTTAAGGTGGATAAAATGGAAAAGACGATTCGTTTAACGACAGCACAAGCATTATTAAAATTTTTGAATCAACAATATATCAGCATTGATGGAAAAGAAACACCTTATGTGGAAGGAATCTTTCATGTATATGGTCATGGGAATGTTTTAGGGATTGGTCAAGCGTTGGAACAAGCTCCGGGACATTTAAAAAGTTACAGTGGAAAAAACGAACAAGGGATGGCTCATGCTGCTATCGCTTTTGCTAGACAAAGTTTACGTAAGAAAATATTCGCAGTTTCAGCGTCTGCTGGTCCAGGTTCAGCTAATTTATTGACTGCTGCTGGAACCGCCTTCGCTAATAATATACCTGTATTGTTTCTGCCAGCAGATACGTTTGCTACTCGGCAACCAGATCCCGTATTACAGCAGTTGGAACATGAATCAAGTGTAACTTTTTCTACCAACGATGCTTTCCAAGCGGTTTCTCGCTATTGGGATCGTATTAATCGGCCAGAACAACTGATGTCAGCATTGCTACGAGCATTTGAAGTTATGACCAATCCTGCAACTACAGGACCTGCCACCATTTGTTTGCCACAAGATGTTGAGTCAGAAGCCTATGATTATCCAGTAGAGTTTTTTAGAAAAAGAGTTCATTATATCGATCGACGGATGCCGACAATTCGTGAGCTTGAAACAGCTAGTCACTTGATAAAGGATAGTAAACACCCAGTAATTATTGTAGGGGGCGGTTGCAAGTATTCAGAAGCAGGTGAGAGCCTTCAGAAAATTTCTCAAGTTCATCAGATACCTTTGGTTGAAACACATGCTGGTAAATCAACTGTTTCATGGAAATTTGAAAATAATCTTGGAGGCTTGGGAATTTTAGGTACCTCAGCTGCTAATAAAGCTGTTCAGCAAGCGGATTTGATTATTGGAATTGGCACGCGTTATACGGATTTTACCACTGCATCAAAAAGTATTTTTAATTTTGAAAAATCAAAAATGATAAATATTAACGTAAGTCGACCACAGACTTACAAAATGGAAGCGTTTCAAATTGTGGGAGATGCTCGAGCAACCTTAGAAGGAATTCTGCCAATGATAGAAGGATATCGAACGGCTTATGGTGAAAAAATCACTGAACTGAAGAACGAATGGGTGAAAGAGCGGGAACGATTAAAAACAACTCATTTTAAACGGAAAGGTTTTGATCCGGAAATCAAAAACCACTTTACACAGGATATTTTAAATGATTATGCTGATTCTTTGAATACAACTCTGACACAAACAGAGGTTTTCGTTCATTTGAATGATTTTGTCGAAGATGATGCGATTGTGATTGGTTCGGCAGGGTCATTACCAGGAGATATGCAACGATTGTGGAATCCTGTAAAGGAAAATACTTATCATTTAGAGTATGGCTATTCTTGTATGGGCTATGAAATTGCTGGTGCAATGGGGGTACGGCTTGCTAATCCTAATCAAGAGGTTTACGCATTAGTCGGTGACGGTAGTTTTTTGATGTTGCATAGCGAACTGGTCTCTGCATTACAATATGACAAAAAAATCAATATTGTTCTGTTCAATAATTCTGGGTTCGGATGCATTAATAATCTGCAAATGGAGAATGGCGGCGTAAGTCAAGGGACGGAATTTAGAAATACAAAAGGCGAAATTATGAATATCAATTATGCTAAAATCGCTGAAGGATATGGTGCCAAAGCGTATCAAGTCCATTCGATTGAAGAACTAAAACAGGCGATTGTCGACGCGAAAAACCAAACGCAATCGACATTGATTGAAATAAATGTTCTTCCTAAAACGATGACTGCTGGTTACGATGGTAGTTGGTGGAATGTCGGTGTTGCTGAAGTATCAGAAAAACCAGCGATTCAAGAAGCATACCAAGTTAAAAAAGAAAAACTTGCAACTGCTAGAAAATATTAGGTATTCGTTATACAACCAAAAAGTTAGGAGCGAATGAATTGAAAAAAACATTGAAACATCAACCGTTGATAAAAGAACTAGCTCCCGGTGTTCGACAAGTTCAAAATATTCGAAAAAACAACACTGATTTACAGTATATTGAGTTTCAAGTTCTTGAATTAGATAATGGAGCAATGTATCAAGGAGCTGGTAATGAACTGGAAGTTTGTATCGTCGTATTAACTGGCAAAATCAATGTTAAGGTGGGCGATAAATGGTACGAGAATTTAGGTAAACGAACCTCTGTTTTTGAAAAAATTCCGACAGATAGTATCTATATTCCAGCAAAAACGTCGTTTGAACTAATAGCAACTTCTGATACTGTTCGTTTGGCCCTTTGTTATTCGCCAGCTAAAAAAACGTTACCAGTGCACGTGATTACCGCTGAGGAAAATACGGTTGAAAAACGAGGGATATATCAGAATAAACGACTAGTGCATAACATTTTACCAGACAATGTCGATACTGCCAGTAGTTTGTTGGTGGTTGAAGTCTACACTGAAGGTGGTAACTTTTCTAGCTATCCACCACACAAACATGATCAAGAAAATTTACCTGACGAATCTTATTTAGAAGAGACGTATTATCATGAGCTGAATCCAGAGCAAGGCTTTGTTTTCCAACGAGTATATACAGAGGATGGTTCTATAGATGAAACGATGACTGTAGAGCATCAAAATGTTGTGGAAGTACCTAAGGGATATCATCCTGTCGGCGTGCCAGATGGCTACACCTCTTATTATTTAAATGTGATGGCAGGACCTGAACGAATTTGGAAGTTTCATAACGAGAAAAAACACGAGTGGATTTTAAATCGGAACGAATTGACTAACCATTAGAAACAAAAAAATAAGTAGACTTTTTTAGGAGGAAAATAAATGACTCGATTTTTAAAGAATTATATAGGTGGCCGCTGGGTAACAAGTGCAGCCACTGAATTTGAAGAAGTGGTCAATCCGGCAACAGAAGAAGCATTAGTAAATGTTCCATTATCTAGTGAAGCAGAAACTGCAGAAGCAATCAGAGTAGCGGATGAGGCTTTTCAAACATGGAAAAAAGTAAGTGTTCCAGTTCGTGGCCGCTATCTTTTCAAATTGCATCATTTATTGATGACGAATAAAGAAGAGCTAGCACGATTAATTACGCTTGAAAATGGAAAATCTTTGTCAGAATCATTAGGTGAGGTTCAGCGAGGGATTGAAAATGTCGAGCATGCAGCGGGCATTACGAATTTAATAATGGGTGATTCTCTATCCACAGCGGCTACAGATATTGAAATTACCAATTACCGTTATCCCATCGGTGTTGTTGGGGGAATTACTCCTTTCAATTTTCCGATGATGGTACCGTTTTGGATTTTCCCAATGGCGTTAGCAGCAGGGAATACGGTGGTGCTGAAGCCTTCCGAAAAAACGCCATTATTGATGGAAAAAATTGTTGAATTAATAGAAGAAGCAGGATTTCCAAGTGGCGTCTTTAATGTTGTCTATGGGGCACACGATGTTGTTAATACTTTATTGCGTGATCCATTAGTAAAAGGAATTAGCTTTGTAGGTTCAAAAAATGTTGGTGAATATGTCTATAAAGAAGGAACAAAAAATCTGAAACGAGTCCAGGCATTAACTGGCGCAAAAAATCATGTCATCGTTTTAAAAGATGCCAACCTTGATCGTGCAGTAAAAGACATTATCGGTGGCTCTTTTGGATCAGCCGGTGAACGCTGTATGGCTGCTTCGGTGATCGTTGTAGAAGAAACTATTGCAGATCAATTCGTTGAAAAATTTAAGGCTGCAGCACAGACGATAAAAATTGGAAATGGTCTGGAAGAAGGAGTCTTTTTAGGCCCCGTGATTCGAAAAGAGGCGCAGCAACGAACATTTGATTACATTCAAAAAGGTATTGATGAAGGAGCGGACTTATTGTTAGATGGCCGTGAAAATATTCCTGAAAAAGGCTACTTCGTGGGACCTACGATCTTTGATCGTGTCACGATGGACATGAAGATTTGGCAAGATGAAATTTTTGCACCCGTTGCCTCAATTGTTCGAGTGAAAAATCTAGAAGCAGCAGTTACACTGACCAATCAATCAGAATTTGCTAACGGTTCATGCCTCTATACGAGTAATGCTTCAGCTATCCGTTACTTTAGAGAGAATGTTGATGCAGGAATGTTAGGCATCAATTTAGGTGTACCAGCACCAATGGCTTGGTTTGCTTTTTCCGGCTGGAAACACTCTTTCTATGGTGACTTACACGCCAATGGAAAAGACAGTGTAGAATTTTATACACATCGAAAAGTTGTAACTGCTCGATACGCTCCTAGCGAAATAAACTAGTTTTACTTCGAAGCTCTGTCAAAGGAGCTTCGAGGATTCTATGATTAAAGCGGTAAAAGTATCTTTTATTAGTACAAATATAAGATATGACTTTCTGAAAATAATGATTGACTAAATGAAATTGTAAGCGTATACATAATGCGCATAAAATAAAGAAATCGGAGGACAAATAATTGAAAGTAAAAGTAGGCGTAATTGGTACAGGGGCGATTGGAATCGAACATATTAACAGAATTAATCACAAGACACAAGGCGCTTTTGTAACAGCAGTATCAGATATTAATGTTGAAGCGGCAAGTAAAATTGCTGAGGAGATTGGGGCTCAATTTTTCAAAACAGGCGAAGAATTAATTGCTTCTGAAGAAGTGGAAGTTGTTGTTGTTACTTCCTGGGACCCAACACACGAAAAATATGTCTTGGAAGCAATCAAGCATGGAAAATACGTATTCTGCGAAAAACCATTAGCAATGGATGCCGCAGGATGTCGCCGAATTGTAGATGCAGAAGTCGCTTATGGTAAAAAATTGGTACAGGTGGGCTTCATGCGTCGATACGATCGTGGCTACATTGAGTTGAAAGAAGCAATTGAATCAAAACAGTATGGTGAAGCTCTGATGCTCCATTGTGCGCATAGAAATCCAACCGCTGATGAAAATTATAAGACGCCAATGGCAATCAGTAATACTGCAATCCATGAAATTGATGTTCTTCGTTGGCTATTAGCCGAAGATTATGCCTCAGTGCAAATGATTTTACCAAAGAAAACCAGTCATACACATGCAGATTTACATGATCCTCAATTACTGATTTTCCAGACGAAATCAGGTGTAACAATTGATTTAGAAATTTTTGTTAATTGTCGTTTTGGCTACGACATTAAGTGTGACGTAGTTTTTGAAACGGCAGAAGTCGGAATGACGGATCCAGCCTATACCAAAATTAAAGCTGCGGAGAAAAATTACACACCAATTTCGCCCGACTGGCAAACGCGTTTTTTAGATGCGTATGATTACGAATTTAAGTTATGGGTTGATTCAATTAAAAACGATAAACTTGTTGGTCCAACTGCTTGGGATGGCTACGTGGCAGCAATCACAATGATGGCTTGTCATGAATCTCGTGAGTCAGGGGAAAAAGTAATGATTGAAATAGATGAACAACCAGCGTTATATACCAAATAATTCTAAAAAAAAGGAGGGGTTTTGTGGAAAATATTAGAGTAGGAATCGTAGGACTAGGTAGATTAGGCAAGGTACACGCAAAAAATTTATCTTCTGCTGTTAGTGGCTGTGAGCTTACGGCCGCCTGTAGTTTAGTTGAATCAGAATTAGCATTTGCACAGAAGGAGTTAGGTGTTAAGTATACGTTTTCTAGTTATGAAGAAATGGTTCAAAGCGCTGTAATTGATGCCGTTTTTATTGTTTCACCTTCAGGATTCCACTGTGAACAAGTCCGTTTAGCTATGGAAAATGGGAAACACGTATTTACTGAAAAACCATTGGGGATTGAAATTGAGGACATAAAAAAAACACAAGAGGTTATTGAAAAATATCCCGAGCAAGTATTTATGTTAGGTTTCATGCGCCGTTACGATGAATCTTATCAGTATGCGAAAAAAATGGTAGAAGACGGGGAAATTGGGGAAGTCACGTTAATCCGTTGTTATGGAATTGATCCGAGTGATGGACTGGAAAGCTTCGTTAAGTTTGCAATGAACAATGATAGTGGCGGTTTATTTCTAGATATGGCGATTCACGATATTGATTTGGTTCGTTGGTTTACTGGTCAAGAGGTAGAACAAGTTTGGGCAATTGGTAAAAATGTTGCATATCCAGAATTAGATCAAGTCGGTGAATTGGAAACCGGAGCAGCTATGATGAGTCTTAAAGATAAAACAATGGCTTTACTAGTTGCTGGAAGAAATGCTACACATGGTTACCATGTCGAAACAGAAATCATGGGCACCAAAGGGATGTTACGAGTAGCGCAAGTACCTGAAAAAAATTTAGTGACTGTTATGAATAATCAAGGGGTTGTGCGACCTTGCTCTCAAAACTTTCCAGAAAGATTTAGAGAAGCATTCATTCGAGAAGCACAAGAATTTATTTCCTGTATTCAAGAAAAACGTCAACCGGCAGTTAATGCAGAAGATGGTCTACAATCAACAAAAATTGCATTAGCTTGTCAAGAATCATTTGATACGAATCGTTTGTTACAACTATAAATGAAGTAGGAGAGTGACATAATGGCGAAACAAATTCAACTAGCTATTGCGCCGATTGCATGGACAAATGATGATATGCCAGAGCTAGGAAGCGAAAATACGTTTGAACAATGCGTTAGTGAGATGGCGCTAGCTGGATTCAAAGGTACGGAGATTGGCAACAAGTATCCAAAAGATCCACAGGTTTTAAAACAATATTTAGATATTCGTGGACTAAAAGTAGCGAGTGCCTGGTTTAGTACATTTTTAACAACAAAACCTTTCGAAGAAACCGCGGAAGACTTCAAAAAACATCGAGATTTCTTACATGCAATGGATGCTAAGGTTATTGTTGTGGCTGAACAAGGACACAGCATACAAGGAATTATGACGGCTCCTGTTTTTAATGAGAAACCAATTTTTTCTGATGAAGAGTGGCAAAAACTAGCTGAAGGATTAGAAAAACTAGGAGACTTGGCACATGAAAAAGGTATGGAGATTGTTTACCATCACCATATGGGGACAGGAGTCCAAACGACTGAAGAAATCGATCGATTAATGAAAATGACGGATCCGACAAAAGTTAAATTATTGTTTGACACTGGCCATCTTGTCTTCTCAGGAGAAGATCCAATCGCAATCTATCAGCGCTATCAAGATCGGATTAAACACATTCACTTCAAAGATATTCGCCAACAAATGGCAGAGGAAGTCAGAACAGAAGAAGATAGCTTCTTAAAGGCCGTGAAAAAAGGCGTCTTTACAGTCCCTGGGGATGGTATGATTGATTTCAAACCAATTTGGTCAGCAATCGAAGAGAGTGGTTATGAAGGTTGGATTGTGGTTGAAGCGGAACAAGATCCGGCCAAAGCCAATCCGTTTGAATATGCCGTCAAAGCACGAAACTATATCCGAAAGGTCACCGATCTTTAATCTAATCGAGAAGGAGCTAGACAATGAATCTATTTTCAATAATCAGTTTCCTAGTAATTGTCATCTGCGTATGGATTTTTGCCTATTCTCGATCCAGAAGTGTAGATACTTCTGGATCAGAAGGTTTCTTCATGGGTGGCCGAAGCTTAACAGCCTTACCGATTGCTGGGACAATTATTATGACCAACCTATCCACAGAGCAAATTGTTGGACAAAACGGTCAAAGCTATCATGCAGGAATGGAAGTTATGGCTTGGGAAGTAACTGCTGCAATTGCAATTGTCGCATTGGCAGTCATTTTTTTACCAAAATATTTTAAATACGGTATTAATACGGTTTCAGATTTCATTGAAATTCGTTATGATACAGTTACAAAACGAATTATTTCAATCTTGTTTATTGTTACCTATATGATTTCTTTTTTACCAGTAGTTCTTTATTCTGGGTCACTAGTATTCAATAAGATTTTTCATATTGATGAGCTGCTGGGTGTCGAACCTATTGTCGCAATCATTCTTGTGGCGATGGTGATTGGTATTGTTGGGATTCTTTATCTGCTGATTGGCGGCCTATCTTTAAGTGCCAATAGCGATTCGATTTATGGCGTTGGTTTATTGGTTTGTGGTTTGTTGGTTCCAATACTAGGTTTAATGAAACTAGGTGATGGCAGTTTTATTGGTGGGATTGAACAGGTTGTTGAAAACACACCATGGTTACTGAACTCTGTAGGTGCAATTGATTCTGCTGTTGTACCATGGCCAACATTATTTACAGGGATGTTGTTTAATAATTTGTATTTCTGGTGTACCAATCAGATGATTGTTCAAAAAGCACTTTCAGGAAAAAATTTAGCAGAAGCACAAAAAGGGGCTTTTTTAGTGGGGATTTTCAAAGTGTTTGGCGCATTATTCTTAGTATTTCCAGGAATTGTTGCAAGAAATCTTTTTGGGGATGCGTTGATGTCCAATCCTGATAATGCATATCCATATTTAGTAACTGAAGTTTTACCAAAAATGCTTTTCGGCATTTTTGCTGCAGTTATTTTTGGAGCAATTTTATCTTCCTTTGCGGGGGCTTTAAATGCAACCTCCACTCTATTTTCGCTAGATTTTTACAAACCAATTATCAATAAGAAAGCAGATGACAAACAAATTGCTCGTGCGGGAAAAACAGTTACAGTTATTGTAGGGATTATTTCAATTATCGTTGCACCGTTTATTTCTTTTGCACCAGCTGGATTGTACCAATTTGTTCAAGAGTTTAATGGATTATACAATATGCCATTGTTAGTGATTATACTTTTTGCGTTTTATTCCAAAAAAGCAACTGCTTTTGGAGCAAAAATGACAATTGCTATCCACATTGTTTTGTATGCGCTGTCAAAAGTGTTTTTGAAAGATATCCATTTTTTATATGTCTTAAGCCTGCTCTTCTTCTTAGATATTCTTATTTTAATAGTGGTTTCTAAAATAAAACCAGATGGCGAATTTGTTTTAAATTCTTTTGATACGAAAGTAAATATTGAACCTTGGAAACATACAAAACTTGTCGCAAGTATATTAGTTGTCGTGGTTATCCTAACCTATGCAGCATTTTCACCAATCGGATTTGCTAGATAAAAATATTTCATGAATGAGGAGAGGTTTATGAGCAAAAACATATTGATTATTTGTGAGACAGGAATTAGTGCATCGCTGTTAGTTTCAAAATTACTTGAAGCAATTAGGGAAAAAGAGTTATCTTATGATTTAGATTATGCACCTGTTTGTCGTATTGAGGAAAAACTTGGTTATAAAGAGTATGATGTGTTAATGTTGACCCCACAAGTCGCTCGTGTCAAAGAAAAAGTGGAAAAATATTTAGAAGGCTGTCAGGGGCAGGTTGTTTTTATCGATCAAGAAGATTTTCGTTATATGAACACAGAGAAGATACTCGCAAGTATCGAAAAGTAAGATTTAGAGAGTGGGACATCAGTCAGCTTTGGTTGATGTCTTGCTTTTTTATTATGTTCAAAAAGAGCAGAATCAAAATCTTATGTTTTATAGTGAGTATCAAATACTTTTATAGAAATAAAGCTAAAGTTATTATTTTAGTAAAAAATAGATTAATTTACTAAAATAATATATAATAAAGGTAAAACTAGGAGGGAAGCATATGACGTGTATTTCATTATCGATTTTAAATCAAGAACAAGAAGTTAGAAAAGCTAAGATAGATGATTCAGATTCTTTGAAAGAGTTAACTATTACAGGAAAAGATTTTGTTTGTTTAGCTGCTCGGGATTGTCAATTACAAGACGGCGATGTGATTCAAGTTTGTTTAGATACGCCCAATACTTATTTAATGGTGAAGTTAGATACTACGCTTGACAGCAGTTTGATTTATGTTCCAGAACAAAAATGGACGTTTCCAATCACAAAAAATGAAAACGCTATAGAAGCGCGAGCAGCGTATCGTTTTGAAACCAAGAAACCTTATATAAGTGTGCGTGTTGCCACTAAAGAAGAAATTAAGAGTTATCGTAATTGGGCGTTAAATCCACATGATTTACAACATTTTACTGGTGCGTATCCTCATGCATCTGCCAACGTGGAAACGCGAAATGATGCTACTTTTTTTGCTTGTAATGCGATTGACGGTACCTTCGCTAATCTTTATCATGGGCCGTATCCTTATCAATCATGGGGGATTAATCAGCAATTAGATGCCGCATTAAAAATTGAATTTGGGCGTGAAGTCTTGTTGGATAAAGTGATCTTAACATTACGAGCGGACTTTCCTCATGATAATTATTGGCAACAAGTGACTTTAAAATTTTCCGACGGTACACATGAAGTTTTTAAAACTGTTAAGACTGAGCAACGCCAGAGCTTTACCTTTGCGAAACGGGCAGTGGAGTGGGTGATACTAACAGAGTTAATTCAAGCAGATGAACCATCACCATTTCCAGCATTAACACAAATTGAATTATTTGGTCAAAACAAATAAAAAATAAGGACGGTTCCTTTATAGGAGCGGTCCTTATTTTTTATTTCTGGCGTGGGCTAGTTGTCGATTGGCGGACAACCAATTCTGTGTTTAACAGGACTCTACGAGGAATGCTAGGCATTTGAATTCGTTTGTGCAATAAATTAATGCCTGTCTCGCCCATTTCTTCAGTAAAGGCATGGACAGAGGATAGCGGCGGTGAGACATATTGAGAAATAGAGATATCATTGATCCCCATGACACTAATTTCTTCAGGAACCTTTATACCGTGTGCGGCTAACGTATGTATCACACCGATTGCAAAGGCGTCATTATAAGCAAGAATCGCAGTAGGTAAATCATTTCCCCATTTCTCTAACGCTTCTTCTGTCAATTGTTCCCCCGTTTTGACATCCAACATGCCATTTTCTTTTAAGATAAAATAATCTTCGTTAAACAAGTGATAATGCTGCATAATGTCAAGATAAGCATTGGTTGTCGGCGTTTTATAACGACGGAAACCATACATGTTTTCGCTTTCTTCGGCACCAATAAAGGCAATTTTTTCGTGGCCCAATTCCAAAAGATGGGTTAAGGCAATCTCGGTTGCTTGATAAAAATCAGTATTTACAGAATCAAATTCTTCCAGTGGGAAATTACTGCCAATTACACAAAGGTTTGGATGCAGTTGCTGCAACTCTTGTAACGTCTTTTGAGTGAATTTGCCAATTGCCAAAATGCCATCAATCCCTTGAAGGTTATGTTGTTCCAATTGAGAAACTTTTAGAATATTGTAACCTAACTCTTCGGCCCGTTTTTCAGCGCCTAAACGAATCGACATATAGTAAATATCCGTTAGTTCTTCGTCATCTGAACGCCACTGAACGACGGCAATCGAAGGCTCTTGCGGAGCTGTTTGTACGGAAAGGTTAGGTGTCAGTTGCTCCTGCTGTTTGTTTTTATTTTTAGTTTTATATTTCGTATAATTCAGGGTTTCTGCTGCTTCAAAAATTTTTCGCTTGGTTTCCTCTGTAACGGATAAGTTTGGATCATAGTTCAGAACTCGCGATACAGTTGAAATTGAAACATTCGCGACTTTTGCGATATCTGTGATAGTTGCCATTCTAAATGCCTCCTTCTCAAGTACTATTATAGCATATAGTATATTTCTTTTTAGTAAAAAAAAGCAAGAAAAAGCTTTTTTTACTTTTTTTTAGCAAAAACTATTGATTTTTTGACTAAAAAAATATACTATAAAGTCAAAGAAAGCGCTTTAATTTGATGGAGAAGGTGGTTTAGTGAAAAGATTTTCACTTTTTTTACTAATTTTACTTGCTTTAACAGGTTGTAAATCCGGTGAAAAAGAATTTGATGAAGAATCTCTTCAAAATCTAAAGGAAACGGCACAGTCTTATTCAGAAACAGAATTACAAAATGGTGACGTTCGTTTAAATGAATATATTTCTTTGAAAGGGGAGATTGTTGAGAGCGACAGTCGTTCCAGTTTAATAAAAAAAGGTGATCGTTTTATTTTGAAAAGTGGTTCTAGTAAATATCAAGTTTTTAATGAGCAAAAGAAAAAATTGAAAATTGGTGACGAAGTGACAGTTTACGGAGAATATTACGGCTTTTTGAAAGGGACATTAATTGAAAGTGAGGAGAATCATGATTCAGCCACGAATTAGACAGAATCCTTTTGAAACATACGAAGAAGTTGCAGAAGGATTTGAAGATTTATTAGCGCCACTGGAATTGTTTTTTGATCGAGAGTATCAAGGTCATCTGGATTTAGGGACACACGGAACGGTTTATTCTAAAGGGACACGTGATGCGGAGGCATTTTTACGACCATTATGGGGACTAGGTCCTTATGTAACGCAAAATGAAAGTGAGTATTTGAATGACTTTCTAACGGGAATTATCGAAGGAACCGATCCTGAGAGTTCATCTTATTGGGGAAAAACAAAAGATTATGATCAATTGATTGTTGAGATGGCAGCATTAAGTACATTTCTTTTGTTAAACAAAGAAAAAACGTGGGACCAATTAACAAAAGAACAGCAAAACAATTTACACAGTTGGCTGATACAAGCCAATGAAAACATTATTCCGCCAAATAATTGGCATTTCTTTAGAGTGTTGTTGAATTTAGCGATGAAACATTGTGAAATGCCGTATTCAAAAGAACAGATCGCTGTTGATTTGGCTGTAATTGATCGTTTTTATGTCGGTAATGGTTGGTATTATGACGGAGTCGAGACACAAGTTGATTATTATGTTTCTTTCGCTATTCATTATTATAGTTTATTGTATTGTCGTTTTGCCCCGGAAGATACCGCAAGAGTGGCTATTATGAAGGAACGAGCAACTTTGTTCGCGCAAGAGTTTAAATATTGGTTTACTCAGCCAGGAGAAGCGATTCCCTTCGGACGTAGCTTAACGTATCGTTTTGCTCAAGTGTCATTTTTTAGTGCTTTAGTTTTTGCAGATGTTGAAGTATTGCCGTGGGGTGAGATCAAAGGTCTAATCAGCCGACATCTTCATCAATGGATGAACAAAGATATTTTTACAACAGATGGATTATTGTCGGTAGGTTATGATTATCAAAATATGGTCTTTGCCGAAGGCTATAATGGTCCTGGTTCACCTTATTGGGCCTTTAAAACATTCATTTTGTTAGCGGTTCCAAAAGATCATCCTTATTGGCAAGCAGAAACACAGCCTATTAGCTTTCCAGAAAAACACTTACCTTCACCAGAAAGTCGGAACTACTATCAAGTAAATGATGCAGGGACACATGGTTTAATGTTTCCAGCGGGACAATTTATTAATTATCAAGCTCATGCGCATGATAAATATAGTAAATTTGTTTATTCTTCCCATTTTGGTTTCAGTACTATAAAGAGTGATTATTGGTATTACGAAGGTGCTTATGATAATTGCTTGGCTTTAGCTGAAGACGACCATTATTTCCGCACGAAAGGATTAGATGATCAGTACGAAATTCTTGATGATCGTATCATTCATCAATGGCATCCTTGGTCCGATGTAGCAATTAAAACGACAATTGTACCATTAGAAGGCCAGCATTTACGGATCCACGAAATTGAGACACAACGTGCATTAGTGGCTTATGAAGGTGGCTTCTCAATCCCGCTCTTCGATGAAAAGGTCACTTGTGTTTCTGATCAAATGGCTGAGGTAAAAAATGCAAAAGGTGTGTCAAAAGTAGAAAATATCAACGGCTTTTCTGAAGCTGCGATTATTCGAACAGAACCGAATACAAATTTACTTTATCCGTTAACGGAGTTGCCATATTTGAAAGCAAACTTGTCGAAAGGGAAACATCTTTTAATTTCATTGGTGACAGGCGTACTACCGAATGAACAAATTGAGCCAGTTAAAGTTAGGTTAAAAGAAAATCAGCTTTTAGTTGAAGAAAAAGTTGTAATTTTGGGGAATTAGGGGGAGAAATACACAATGACAGAAAATGGACAGATTGAGTGGTTGCCGAAGCAAATCAGTTTTGCTTTAAACAAAGTTCGAGGAAATTTAGAGACATTTAAAGAATTAGTTCCACCCGCGGCAAGTTTAAATCAAATTTATTATCCTGAAGAAAATATTGACTGGACGGCCAGCTTTTGGCCAGGAATGTTATTTTTAGCAAAGGAATTAACAAATTCAACAGAGTTCGATGAAGTGATTACCACACAGATGGCTTCTTTTCAACATCGCTTGGATGAACAAATTGAGCTGGAAACACATGATATAGGCTTTTTGTATATTTTAACAGCAATTGCCGATTATCAAGTCAATGGTCATGAGGCCTCAAAAGAAATGGCCTTGCAAGCTGCGGACTTATTAATGAAACGTTATTCACCAAAAGCCAAGATTATTCAAGCTTGGGGGAATTTAGACGATCCAGAGCAACGAGGTAGAATGATTATTGATTGTTTAATGAACTTACCATTATTATACTTTGCAGCAAAAATGACTGGCAAGCAAGAGTATTATGAAGCTGCCTACAATCATGCGAAACAAACACAAAAATATATTGTGCGAGAAAATCACACCACGTTCCATACGTATTATTTTGATACGGAAACAGGCGAAGCTTTATACGGTAAGACGCAACAAGGATATTCAGACGATTCTTGTTGGGCTCGCGGCCAAGCCTGGGGAATTTACGGCTTTACGTTAAGTTATTTATATACAGGAGATAGTAGTTTTCTGGAAACAGCAAAAAATGTTGCTGATTACTTTATTCAAGAATTACCAGAGGACAAAATCTGTTACTGGGATTTAATTTTCAATGAAGGGAGTGAAGAAGAACGTGATAGCTCATCTGCTGCAATTGCTGCATGTGGCTTACTAGAATTATCTCGTCAGCTTCCATTAAATGATGAAAAACATGGCTATTATGAAAAGGTTGCGCTAGAACTATTACAAGCATTAGCGGAAAAGTATACAACGGTTTTACGACCAGAGTCGAACGGCCTATTGCTTCATGGTGTCTATGATAAAAAAACAAATACAGGAGTCGATGAATGCATGATTTGGGGCGACTACTTTTATTTGGAAGCGTTAACTCGTTTAGCGAAAAGCTGGTATTCTTTTTGGTAATTCATGGAGGAAAACTCCTAAAAAATAATAAATAGCGGAGGTAGTACAAATGAAATTTTGGAAAAAAGGCTTAACAGCGGCAGCGTTGTTAGCGGTGGCGGCAGTAACTTTAACAGCATGTGGTGGTTCAAGTGAAAAGAAAGCAACTGAAAAGAGTGAAGATGGCAAAACAAAATTAACAGTAACTACTTGGAATTATGACACGACCCCAGAATTTGAGAAATTATTCAGAGCTTTTGAAGCGGAAAATCCTGATATCACTATTGAACCGGTGGACATTGCTTCAGATGATTATGACACAAAAGTAACAACGATGCTTTCATCAGGAGATACGACGGATATTTTAACCATGAAAAACTTACTTTCATATTCTAATTACGCGCTACGCAATCAATTGGTGGATTTAACCGATCACGTTAAAGATTTAGATATCGCACCTGCCAAAGCAAGTTACGAGATGTATGAAATCGATGGTAAAACCTATGCTCAGCCTTACCGTACAGATTTCTGGGTATTGTATTACAATAAAAAAATGTTTGATGAAGCCGGAATTGCCTATCCCGATAACTTAACTTGGGATGAATATGAAGCGTTAGCGAAAAAATTATCTAAACCAGAAGAACAAGTATATGGTGCCTATCAACATACTTGGCGCTCAACCGTTCAAGCGATTGCTGCTGCTCAAAACAATGCCAATTTGATTGAACCAAAATACAATTATATGGAAACTTATTATGATCGCGCATTGAGAATGCAAAAAGATCAATCACAAATGGATTTTGGAACAGCAAAATCAACAAAAGTAACGTATCAATCACAATTTGAAAATTCAAAAGCGGCGATGATGTACATGGGTAGCTGGTACATGGGGACTTTATTAACAAACATTGATGATGGCAAAACAAATGTCGAATGGGGGATTGCCGAAATACCACAACAAGAAAAAGGCAAAGCAACTACCTTTGGCTCACCGACAAGTTTTGCAATTAATAAAAACAGTAAAAAACAAAAAGCTGCTCAAAAATTCTTAGACTTTGCTTCAGGTAAAGAAGGTGCAAAACTTTTAGCAGAAGTAGGGGTGGTTCCTTCTTATAAAACAGATGAAATTGATAAAATCTACTTTGCAAGAAAAGGAATGCCTTCAGATGAAGTCTCACAAAAAGCCTTTAACCCAGATACAATTAATTTAGAATTCCCATCTGATAAAAACGGTGCCGCAATTGATAAAGTATTACAAGAAGAACATGATTTAATTATGGTCGGCGACGAAAAACCAAAAGATGGTATTGCTAACATGGAAAAACGTGTCAAAGCAGAGATAGACTAATTATTATTTTCTGCAAAAACACAAAAGATTGATGAAAAAAATAAGCTGAAATGAGTAACCTACAATGAATTTCAGCTTATTTTTTTAAATAAAGAATGTAGCTTGATTTTGGAAGGAGGGCCTGTTAAGTTCACTTAACAGAATACAATTATGGAAATTACTTCAAAAACAAAAACAGCAAATAAATTGAGACGAAAAAATACGTGGACTGCGTTATCTTTTATCGCACCAAACTTTATTGGCTTTTTCCTCTTCACTTTAATCCCGGTTATCTGTTCACTGATTTTAGCTTTTATGAGTTGGGATTCTTTTTCAACCCCTGAATTTGTCGGAATGAAAAATTTCACCAAAATGATTCATGATGATACGTTTTGGATTTCGTTAAAACAAACGTTTATCTATACGATTGGTGTTGTTCCGTTAACATTGATTTGCTCATTAGGACTAGCGATTTTGTTGAATCGTAAAATTAGAGGGATGAAATTTTTTAGAACGGCTTTTTTCTTTCCTTATGTAACGTCATTAGTTGCGATTGCGGTCGTTTGGAATATGCTATTTCATCCAACAATGGGACCAATTAATCAATTTTTGAAATTATTTATTGAAAATCCTCCTGGCTGGACATCTAGTTCTACTTGGGCTTTACCAGCAATTATCATCGTTAGTGTGTGGCGCTTTATGGGGTATTATATGATTTTGTATTTAGCTGGTTTACAAAGTGTGCCAAGAGAATTATATGAAGCAGCGTCAATGGATGGCGCGGGTAAATGGAATCAATTTTTAAATGTTACCTTACCTTCATTACGACCAACGACCTTTTTCGTGACTATCATGCTTGTAATTAACTGTTTCAAAGTGTTTGACTTAGTTCAAGTTATGACTGGTGGTGGACCAGGACGTGCAACGAATGTGTTAGTTTACGAAATTTACAATGAAGCCTTTGTCAAATTTAATTTTGGTTATGCATCAGCCATTGCGATGGTCTTATTCATCATCGTTCTAGCGATTACTGTGGCTCAATTTAAATGGAATCAACATCAAGAGAAAGTTTAGGAGGAGAAAAGATGGAAGCAACTTTTTCAAAAAAAGAAAATACTCGAAAAGCAAAAACGAAAAAAGCAGAAAAAGTCACACCTGGTGGGATCCTTGTAATCATTCTCTTAACTTTACTTGCGTTAATTACTTTGGTGCCTTTTATTTGGATGGTTTCAGCATCATTTAAAACAAACAATGAAGTTTTCACCATTCCAATTCAATGGATTCCTAAAAGTTGGCATCCAGAAAACTATTCCGTTATTTGGGAACGCATTCCGTTGTTAACTTTCTTTAAAAATACGTTATTTTTAAGTATTGTGATTACGATTATTCAACTATTTACTTCAAGCTTTGCAGCATATGGCTTTTCAAAAATGAATTTTAGAGGAAGAGATACACTTTTTATTACGTACATCGCAACAATTGCTATTCCTTGGCAATCGTATATGATTCCACAATTTATTATGATGCGTCAATTAGGTTTGACTGACACGTTATGGTCACTTGTTTTATTACAAGCATTTAATGCATTTGGAGTCTTTTTACTGAAACAATATTACAGTAGTATTCCAGATTCACTATGTGAAAGTGCGCGGATTGATGGGGTAAGTGAGTGGGGAATTTATTGGAAAATTATTTTACCATTAACCAAACCAGCTTTAGCCAGTCTCACGATTATTACTTTTGTGAATACATGGAATGACTATATGGGACCTTTCATTTATTTATCTTCTACTGAGAATAAAACGATTCAGTTAGGTTTGAAAATGTTCGTCGGTTTATTTGATGCTGAATATGCCTTAATCATGGCCGCATCAGTGGTTTCTATTTTACCAGTAGGGATTGTCTTTTTAGCAATGCAAAAATACTTTGTTGAAGGTATTGCTACATCTGGAATGAAGAATTAGGAGGAAGTTTGAATGTTTACTAAGCAAACCTTTGATAATAATATCTATATGAAAATTTTTCGCTGGCTTTACATTTTATTTATCGGTAATCTAGGGCTTCTCTTAGTGAACATTCCTTTTTTCATAGCGGTGATTAGCTTAGACATTGATCCACGAAACCTCCCACTTTTTGTAGTAACGTTGTTGCCGATGGGGGCAGGGATGATTGCACTTTTAGGCTTAATCGATACTTTTAAAGAAGAAAAGGAGCTGGATCCGTTTAAAACTTTTTTCCAAAAGTTTCGTCAGTTTGGGTTAAGAGGCTTTCTTATCAGCTTGCTAGGCTTAGGAAGTAGCGTCATCAGTGTGACAGATATATTCTTTTTTGCCAAAACAACGATTGGTAAATGGTTTATTCCATTGATGGTCCTTCTGCTAATTTTTGGGTTAGCTATTATGCTGAATGCTTGGTATTTTCAAGTACGAAACCCGCAAGCTTCTTTTAAAGATGTGTTTCGGATTTCTGTTTACTATGGACTCCGGAAATGGTATGTCAGCTGTCTAAATGTTTTTTTACTATTCTCAATGTTTGCAATGATGTTTTTGAAGCCACAGTTTGGGTTTGTTGTAACCCCTGTCCTTTTCCTAGGGATTATTTATTTAAATACTGGGAAATTGCATGAAAAGCAAAAAAAGAATAAATAATTTTTACATAATAAGTAATCTCGATTTTCAGGAAAATGAATGAAGGTGGGGTTGCTTATTTTGTTCTTGCCTTGTTTATTAAAGTGGAGGGAGCGAACGAATGAAGAAAAAAATAATTATTTTAAGTAGCTTTTTGATAGGTGCTATTTTTGTGGTCGTTATTTTTACTACCAGCCAGCAAAGTATGATTAATAACGAAGCAATCCAAGTCGAAGAATTAATTGTTTATGGCGATAAAAATATGAATCGTGTAGCGAAGCAATTCTCTGATCAGAATAATTTAACTTCGTTTGGGAAAAATTTCTGGCGCAAAACGTATAACGGAAAATCACCCACTCAGGAACTACTGAAGGTTGCAACGGAGGATTTAGTACAACATAAAATGATTAAACAGCTGGCAACGGAGTTAGAAATAGCCCACTCACAAACATTTGGGCAAGAAAAAAAAGAATGGCAAGACCAAAAGAGCAGTTTAACGCTCTGGCAATTTTTAGATGCAAAAGATCAACAATTACAGGACCAAATAAAAGAGAAATTAATGGAGAAAGAAAAGCCAACGCAAAAAGAATTGCGGCAGGCCTTTGAGCAATTGGATGATAAATATAAAAAGACCGATTACTTTGTTGAAGCAATTGAAATTCCAACTTTTTCAGGTAAGCAAGCAGAATTAGAAAAAATAGCCGAAGCAATCTCTCCGAATCTATCTTATGAGGAGACGTTATTGGAGTGGCAAAATAAATTACCTAATCTTGTTATTGAATCGTATCAATTGAAGAGTGCAGAAATCCAAAAAGAGGATATTTATTCGTTGTCTGTTGGGGAGATTCTTAGTGAAAAAGCTGTTGGTACCGTGGTGAAAGGATACCACGAAAACCAATACTTTTATATTTTTAATAAGGAAGGAGGGCAACTTTTACAGTTTGAAGAAGCACCACAATTTGGCAAAAATGCCTATATCAACACACGCTACAAAGAGAAATTAGCTACGTATCAACAAGCAACCAAAGTAGACTTGTTGGAGAAAGACAGAGAAAAGTTTTTTCAAAATTATCAAAATAAAAACAGTTAAGGAGCAGAAAATGAGAAAAAAAGCGTATTTTAAAAGTGTAACCATCTTCCTTTCTATTTTGCTTGTTTTTTCCCAGCTTCAATTATTTAGTCTTCCTGCTTATGGGGAAACAGTGAGTGATCAACCGTTACTTTTTCGTTCAGTAGGTGTCGCTCAAAGTGGGACGACCTACTATGTGGATGGGGAAGGAGGAAATAATGCCAATGATGGGCAGTCTCCAGCCAGTGCTTGGCGTGATTTTGAAAAAGTGAATCAGACGGAGTTTCAGCCAGGCGACCATCTTCTGCTGAATGCGCAAAGTACCTGGAATAACCAATTGTTGCATCCAAAAGGGAATGGGACAGCGGCACAAAAGATTGTCATTGATTTTTATGATACGAATGACAAAGGAGAAACCATTTTTGAAACAACACGGCGTCCGATTATTAACGGTGGTGGCACCTACAGCACAGGGACTTTCAAACGTGCAATCTCAGGGGCCGTGCAGTTAGTGAACCAAGAATATTGGGATATTTCAAATTTAGAAGTGACAAATACACCAGAGCTAGATAATCTCGAAGGCTATAAGAAACCAGGAGATGCTCAAAGAGCGGGGATATTAGTACTAGGATATGAACAAAATCGAACGTTCAATAGTGTCACGATAAGGAATAACTATGTTCATGATGTTCAAACAGAATATTATTTGAATCTAAGTGGGAATACTGCAACCAAACGATTAAAAGCGGTAGGTGGAATTATTGTTTTAGGAAGTTGGTTTGATGAGAATGGCAATGTAGTAACGGCAGCCAATGATCATCGAACAACGACTGGATTTAATGATATTTTGATTGAAAATAATGTGATTCAACGAGTGGGACTTGAAGGAATTCGAACAAAAGCTGATTCAGATACCTCAAGAGGCAACACTTTCTACAAAACGTTTTCTAATATTACGATTCGTAATAACTATTTAGAAGATATTGCTGGCGACGGGATTGTCTTGTCAGAAGCCAAAAGTGGCGGAGTCGTCGAAGGAAATGTTGCTGTCCGAATGTGCAATGCTGATTATGGTACACAAAATTACGCGGGCGTTTGGGCAATGTCTGTAGATGACGGACTGTTCCAATATAACGAAGTATACGGAATCAAATATGGATTTAACGATGCCGAAGCTTATGATGTGGACATGCAGTCAAACAATGTTATTTATCAATATAACTATTCACATCATAATACTGGCGGCTTTTTATTGCTTATGTCTGATCAAAAAAATTCGGTTATTCGGTACAATATCTCAGCTAATGACGGCGGTGGTAACCGAGGAACAGGTAAAGACAATCCAGGCGGAGCTGGTGGCTACAATTATAAAGAACAAAGCATTTTCCATTATTGGGTGAAAAATGATGGAGCGGCAATGCCAACTATCCACAATAATACGATTTATGTTGGCGACGGCATTTCAACATCATTATTTGGTGAAGGAAATAGTTCTGACAACAGTGGTACAGTAGCCAATTTTTACAATAATATTTTATACAAAGAAGGTACCGGACAATTAAAATTCTTATCTAATTATCCAACAAATGGGACACAACCAATTGAACGTAAAATGGTCGATAATCCAGAAAAATATTTCAAAAATAATGTTATTTGGCCAAAAGAAATTGCTACAGAAAAAAGTGGTGCAACTGTTGAAAAATTAGTATCAAGTGGAAACATTTTTGAAAAACCACAATTAGAAATCACAGATAACCCTGAAAAAGTGAAAGAGTTGGCAGAGCAAGAATTTACGACATTGAAACCAACAAAAGATAATGTGGTTGAATTTACTTCTAAAGAACGCTTACGTCAGCGAGCACAAATGTTCCAGTTAAAAGAAACCTCTCCAGCGATTGGTAAAGGCTTGTCGGAAGTGAACAGTGCGGCCGAAGACTTCTTTGGAAATAGCTTGAAAAATAAAGTTTTAGATATTGGTGCGCAACAAGCATCCACAATTGAAAAAAGTATTCGTTATCAAAATCAAGTGTTAGAAATTAGTTCGGCAACAGGTGTGTATCCTAATTTGCCAGAGCAAGTTGAACTAACGTACGAAGAAGTCGTTAATGAAGAAGTGGTTGCGACAGGCAAAAAAGAATTTAAGTTACAATGGGAAGCAATCCCTCAAGAAAAAATTAATACAGCAGGCACAGTTGAAGTTGCAGCAACAGTTATCGGCTTACCGATAGATGCTGTCAAAGTAACAGCCAAGGTCTCTTTTGAGGGTGAACTTGGTGAAGGAAAAGACACCGTTAAACTAAAAACAGCTCAAACTGCCTATGTTCAAAAGAGTGATGGTAACCGAGCATACTCTGCTATAGCAGGCGGTACCGCTGCCATTAGTTCAGGAGACGCCTATAAATATCCTTATGGAGTAAACTATACGGGCAATTACGCATTAAAATTAAAAAATGCTAGTTCTGCGGGGTATAATCGCCGGATTTACGTTGAAATTGATACACAAGAATTGAAGAACTATCAATCACTAAAAAGTGCCAATTTAGAACTAAATGTGATGCGTTATGATGCGTGGAATGGTGCTGGAAATACAAATGATGAACGTTTGAAAAATACGCAGTTCCAAGTAGATGTTTATGGAACAGATACTAATTGGATGAGTAACACCATTACTTGGAACAATGGTCCAAATAATTTAAATGTACCAAATGAAGAATTTATTGCTCGACAATCTTTTACAAATAGCTCAATTATGAATAATCAAAATACAATCTCTATTGATATTAGTAACTATCTACGGAAGCTAATTCAAAGTGGTGAGAAAATTCCAGCCAAGTTAAGTTTCTTATTAGCGATTACAGACAGTCGTTTGCCTGGTTATGATTCTGATAATGCTGGGTTTGATGCTTTTTCAAAAGAAGGCGCACAAAAGGCCTATCAAGACTTTTTAGCAGGCAAATTGACCTTGCCAACTGGTCAACAGCTAACAGAGGATAGTTTAGCTCCTAAAATTGTTTTATCGAATGTTTTCGAAGTCAAACATGAGTCGATTGAGGTCACGACAGAAGCGGGTCAAGCCCCTAATCTACCAGAAAAAACAACTATTTTTTATTCGGATGGTTCACAACGAGAAGTGACTGTCAATTGGTCAGAAGTTCCAGCATCTTCTTATCAAAAAGAAGGAACATTCACTGTTGTAGGACGAGCAGCAGGTGTCTCAATGCCAATTATTGCCAATGTAAAAGTCACCGCTAAACATATTGTTGGATTCAAGGAATTGCCTACGCTGGATCGATTAACAGGCACCTCGCGAGGCGAACTGAATTTGCCAACTGAAGTAATTGCAAAATTAGATGATGGTAGCGAAACGAAATTGAAGGTTATTTCTTGGGATGACGATGTTAGTAATTATTCGCCAAGTAGCCCGCCAGGTACTTACCAGTTCCCTGCTGCAGTAGAAGAAAAAATAGGAATTGCGAATCCTGATGAACGAAAAATTTTCCAAGTCGTGCAAACTCATGCGATTCCTGAAAGAATTCAATTTGCTACAGAAACAGCCACTATAAAATCAGGCGAAAATTATCAAATTCAATCTAAAGTGATTGGTCAAGCGCCGCACACAGAAACGGATGCTTGGAGCTCGCAAGTAACGTATGAGTTGGTTACACCAGATGCTGGCAATACAGTAAGTGTAGATGAAAACGGTCTGATTAGGACAGAAGCAACGACTGCTGCAGGAAATTATCAAATCAAAGTAACAAGCAAAGTTTTACCGGTAGTGACTGCACAATTTTCAATTAAAGTCACAAAATAAATAAACTGTTTGAAGAGACTGGAACAAGAATTGCTGTACCTTGCAATCTTTCTAGTCTCTTCGATTATCTAGAATCAATAAATATTCTATTGCCTACTATTCATTCTTTTTAAAACAAGGTAAAATAATAAATGAAAGTAAACGATAAAGGTGTGTAGACAATGAATACTATCTTAACAGGTGATCGTCCAACTGGTAAATTGCACCTAGGACATTACGTAGGTTCCTTAAAAAAACGAGTAGAAATGCAAGCAGACCCTACAAATCAATTATTTGTCATGATTGCAGATTTACAAGCATTGACAGATAATGCAAAAAATCCCGAAAAAGTTTCAGCCAATGTTTTAGAAGTTGCTTTGGACTATTTAGCAGTTGGTTTAGACCCTACGAAAACAACAATTTTTATCCAATCGCAAATTCCACAGTTAGCTGAATTAACAATGTACTATCTAAATTTAGTGACCACGTCACGTGTTCGTCGGAATCCAACGGTCAAAGCAGAAATTGAGCAAAAAAAATTTGGGGAAGGTGTTCCGACAGGATTCTTTATTTATCCCGTTTCACAAGCTGCTGATATTACTGCCTTTCAAGCGAACTTAGTCCCAGTTGGGGAAGACCAAAAACCAATGTTGGAACAAGCGCAAGAAATTGTGCATAGTTTTAATCAGACGTACGGTGAAGTTTTAGTTAGACCGGAAGCTGTGTTACCACCAAAAGGCATGGGACGCTTGCCAGGAATTGATGGCAACGGAAAAATGAGTAAGTCTTTAGGCAATGGTATCTATCTTTCAGATCCAGCTGAAGTGGTACAGAAAAAAGTAATGAGTATGTATACCGATCCAAATCATATTCGTATAGAGGACCCAGGACAAGTTGAAGGAAATATGGTCTTTACTTACTTGGATGTCTTTGGGAAAGAGAAAGAATATATTGAAGAATTAAAAGAGCACTATCGTCATGGCGGTTTAGGAGATGTGAAAATTAAACGTTACTTAATTGATGTCTTAGAAGAAGAACTCGCACCGATTCGTCGACGTCGTGAAGAGCTGGCTAAAAATCCAGAAGCGATTATGGAAATGTTGCATAAAGGAAGTCTTGCTGCTGAAAAAGTGGCAGCACAAACCTTAACAGAAGTCAAAAAAGCAATGGGAATTCAATATTTCTAAGCAATAAAAGAACTGGAACGAGTCAAAAGAAGAATGACTTGTTCCAGTTCTTTTTAAGTGGTTTGAAATTGACTATTATATAAGCTGGCGTAAAGAGTCGGAGCTTGTAATAGTTCCTGATGCGTTCCTTTTTCAATAATATCGCCATTTTTCATCACTAAAATTAAATCAGCATTTTCAATCGTGGATAATCGATGAGCGATAACGAAGCTTGTTCGATTTTCTGTGACAGTTTCCATCGCTTTTTGAATATGGGCTTCTGTTCGTGTGTCCACACTCGAAGTTGCTTCATCGAGAATAACAACGGGCGGATTTGCTAAAATGATTCGGGCGATGGTTAATAACTGTTGTTGCCCTTGTGATAATGCACCATTTTCGCTAGAAATAATTGTGTCATATCCTTGAGGAAGGGTCCGAATAAAATGATCACATTGAGCAATTTTAGCTGCTTCAATTATTTCTTCACGAGAAGCATCTTTTTTTCCATAGGCAATATTATCTGCTACGGTTCCTTCAAATAGCCAAGTGTTTTGTAAAACCATGCCAAATAAATTTCTTAGATTTTGTCGAGAAAGTTTCGTAATATCAATCCCATCAAAAGTAATGGCACCTTGATTTATTTCATAGAAACGCATTAATAAGTTGACTAATGTTGTTTTACCAGCGCCGGTGGGTCCTACAATGGCCACTGTTTTTTTCGGTTGAACAGAAAAATCAACATTCTTCATTAAAATTTTTTCTGGTGTGTAGCCAAATTGAACATTTTTAAATTCAATGGCTCCTTTAGGAGAAGAAATAGTTTCTAAATGAGTTGCTTCTGGCTGTTCATCAGCTTCATCTAAGATAACAAAAATCCGATCAATGGAAGCCATCGCTGCTTGAATTGAGTTAATGACATAAGAAGCGGTAGAAATCGGCTCAGAAATTTGGTTGATATATTGCAAATACGCTTGCAAGAAACCAATCGTAATACCACCAGATAAAACGAGCATTGCGCCTAAGATAGCACTAATAATAAAAGCCAACTGATTAATAAAACGAATAGCTGGATAAATCGCAAAATTTAGAAACTGTGCTTTTTTAAAGGCACGATAATGTTGTTGATTAACAGCAGCAATTGTTTTTTCAGCATTTTGCTGTTGATTAAAGGTCTTTGTGACCAAATTTCCTGCTAAATATTCTTCCATCTTATTATTTAATTGACCTAATTCAGCTTGACTTTGATCAGCAAACACCTTGTTTTTATTCGCGATTTTTGTCGTCATGAAAGTACTGCCGCCAATTAGCAGCAACACTAAAATGGTTAATTTTGCATCAATATAGAACAACATAATTCCTGCAAAAAGGATAGTCACGACGGAAGTGAAAAATTGGTTGATGCCTGTTAAAAGAACTTGTGACAATTGGTTTAAGCCAGTTGTTGAACGACTAATGATATCGCCCACTTGGTGATTGTCAAAGAAGGCCATTGGTAAAGTTTTAAACTTTTTTGTCACTTCTTTTCTAATTCTTAAAGTAACCCGTTCGCTTAAAGAAGCCATTGCTCGTTCCTGAATAAAAGAAGTGATACTACTAATGATTGAAAAGAGAATTAAAAGTAAGACGGGACCTAAGAGCGCTTCTTCAACTAAAGGAAGTGTCATACCTTTGAGCCCGACACGCTTGATAGCTTCTAAGAGGTTATCAATCCCGATTGCCATAATATAGGTCATGGCAACAATTAATAAGTTTCCAATTAAACTGCAGATCATTAGACCATAAAAGATTGGATGCTCAGGTTTAATCATTTTCCAGAAACGTTTAAAGCTTTGAAGATTCATTGTTTTTTTCATTGTATGGCTTGAAAAGAAAACTTTCTTTCAAGCAGTCACATCCTTTCTTTAATTACTTGGGTAAGATACCTTGCGATTTAGCAAAGTCTTGGTAATAGCTATTAGTGGTAAGTAAATCAGCGTGGGTGCCTTGACCAACAATCCTTCCTTCATCTAGGACGATAATATTGTCAGCGTTCATGATTGTACTTAACCGTTGAGCAACAATGAGTAAAGTTTTGTCCGACATTTGTGCATGTAAAGCGGCACGTAGAGCGGCATCAGTTTTGTAATCTAATGCGGAAAAGCTATCATCGAAAATATAAACGTCTGCCGGTTTGATTAAGGCTCGTGCAATACACATTCTTTGTTTTTGACCACCAGAATAGTTGGACCCGCCTTGTGCTACGAAACTTTCAATCCCTTGTGGTAAGGAATCGATAAATTCAGAAGATTGTGAAATTTCTAGTGCCGTTCTTATTTCTTCTGTAGTTGCTTTGGCATTTCCCATTAATAAGTTTGATA
Organism: Enterococcus sp. DIV0712; assembly: GCF_050554855.1. Classification (NCBI taxonomy): domain Bacteria; kingdom Bacillati; phylum Bacillota; class Bacilli; order Lactobacillales; family Enterococcaceae; genus Enterococcus; species Enterococcus sp. DIV0712. Next base: position 1,870,061 of record NZ_CP187333.1, on the reverse strand, counting down.
AGATTGTCCCACTGAAAAGAAAGGCTTTTTGTGGCACATAACTGATGACTTGGCGAATCGTTTGCTGAGATAATGAGCGGATATCTGTGCCAGAATAGCTAATCGTGCCGGCTGTTACATCATTTATTCGTAAAAGTAACTTAACTAAAGTACTTTTACCAGCGCCAGTTGCACCAACAATCGCCGTTGTTTTTCCTTTAGGAATGACAAAACTAACATTTTCTAAAACAGGATCAGCTGTTTCTGTGTATTGAAACGTGACGTGATCGAAGCAAATCAAGGCTTTCTCAGGATGATAAGCAATGGTTGCTTCAGTGTGAGGATCGCTAATTTCAATTTCTTCTGACAAAACTTCTTGCAAGCGATTCAAGGAAGCAACGGACCGTGGAATGACAACTAATACCATAGCCGCGATCATTAAGTAGGCCAAAGTTAGAAGCGTATATTCAATCACAGCTGTAACGGTGCCAATTTCTAGGGTGCCTACTGCAACTAAATTACCACCAAACCACAAAATAGAGGCGTACACAACGCCCATTAATAAAAAGGCAACGGGAGTAATCCAAGCAAAGATTTGATTCACTTTACTCATGCGTTCAGCATAATTTTTAAATGTTTGATTGGTTCGCTGCTCTTCAAAATCTTGATTATTGAACGCACGAATCATATTAATTCCAGTAAAGAACTCTCGTAAAGTCGTAGTAATTCGATCCATTTTTGGTTGAATTTTTAAAGATAAAGGGGTACCTTTTTTCATTAAAAAATAAACAACGACTAAGTAAAATACGATGGAAGCCAATGTTACCCAAGCGAGTGAAACTGAATAAGAAAATGTCATCACTAAGGCAAATAAACTAATAATAGGCGCTGGAAAGATTAATTGGCAAAATAGCACAATCATTGTTTGAACATTATCTACATCGTTGGTCATTCTAGTTAGCAAAGAATTTGAACCAAACTTATCAACATTTTTCATCGAGAATTGTTGAAATTTTTTAAAGAACAATCCTCTAACTTGAAAACCAAATTTAGCAGCTACTAAAGCAGACAAATAGCTAGAAATAATTGCGGCAATTGTTCCAATGAATGCCACAAGAAACATTTGTATGCCAATCGTTTTAATTACTTGTTGGTCACCGCTAACGATGCCCACATCAATCAACTTGCCAACTAATTTAGGGACGCCAAGGGTTCCTGCGATTTGCAAACAGATGGTTAAAGTTGTCGCAAGAACAATCCATTTATTTTCTTTAATAAACTCTTTCATTAATTTCATGAAATTTCCTCCTTAAACAATACCGTTTTAGCTGTTACAAAGAGTCATTGTACACGTTCAAGTAACTTGAATGTCAACAGTAGAAATGCTAAACTTTTTGATGGAGGGAACAGTATGGAAAAAAATTACACAATAAAAGATGTTTCTGAGTTGTTAAATATCCCTAAGTCCACGATTCGTTATTGGGACGAGCAAGGGTTGATTAGTACAACACGCAATGAAGAAAACGGATATCGAACCTTTGATTTAGAAGATTTGTTCAAAATATATGATATTGATTTTTATCGAAAAATGGGGATTCCTATCAAAGATATGTTGAATTTATATAAAAAGACACCTACCGATCTCTATGCCACCATGGAAGCAACAGAAGAACAACTGGGGCAAGAAATAAAAAGGCTTCAACATAAATACAAAGAAATCAAGAAAAGAAAATTACATTTACATGCGTTAATTGATTTAGAAACATTGTTTTTTTCAGATGAACCAATTCCTTTTGATAAAATTGTTGTTGTTGATATTGAGGATCCAGAAGAGATGAAAGTTTACATGGAACACATTTCAACTTTAGGTATTTACGGGGATTTAAGTGAATCCAATGAACTGACGTATGGGATTTGTTTGGCAAATCATGTGAATAAAAAAAGTTTAGACAAAGTGATTTGGCTCAAAGAATCAAGTAGCCAATACAAAGGCTTTATTTTAAAAGTCAATACACAAGATACCCGTTTGAATAATATCGAAGAAGTAAAAAAGCGTTTAGCAAAACAAGGATTTGAAACAGGCATCGTTGTCGGAGAGCATATCTTGACACAACTAGAAGAGGAAAATCAATATATTGAATATTATTATGGTTGGATTGAAATTTTAGGGGAAAAGTAAAACAATTAAAAAAAGGAACTAGCAATAGCAAATGTAGCTAAGCTAGTTTCTTTTTTTGGTAAATGTAATGAAAATTACATGAAAAAAGTTTTAGTTTTTAAAACAATTTAGAACGAATGTTATTAAAGGGAAAACAATAAAAAAATTACTCTTAAAGCTAGAACTTACCTATATTTGTATTTTTTTAGGGAAAGTCAATATATTTGCTTCATATAAAACGTGTTATTTAATTCACGATTTTTTGTTGAAATATCGGGTTTTTTTCTTTTTTTAGCTAATATAATGTGTTACTTTTTGATTATAAGGAGAAACGGAAAATCGTACGTTAAAAAAAGTTGTTGTAGCTAAATAAAGAAAGAATTGAAGGTTGAAAAGTATTTTATGGAGGTGGATGTTGAGAAACAATTAGTAATTGTAAAAGTTGTTTGAAGATGATTTGTTTAAGTAAATGAAAAGAACGAAGGAGAATGTAAATGAATAAAGCAGTTAAAAATTTTGTGAGTTACCTTATGATTACCATGCTGTTTATTTTAAATTTGTTACCAATGATGAACGCATTTGCTCAAGAAGTAACAAGTGATGCTGAGAAGACTGTTGAAAAAGACGGGCTCAAAGTAATAGGGAAAATAGAAGATACATCGTCTCAAGAAGATATTAAAACGGTCACTTACGAAGTAACAAATACGCGAGATGTACCAATCAAAGATCTCATTTTAAAACAAAAAAATACCAATGATAGTCCAATCAAATTTGTTTTAGATACTTTAAGTGAAGAGCGAGGACCTACGTCTTTAGAAGAACAAGCAAAGGTTGAAACAAATGAGAAAGATCAAACAACCGATATTAAACTGCTTAACCTTCAACCAAATTCGACAAGAAAGATTACCATAAATGGGCAAATAACTACAAAAGCGTCGAACAAGTTATTGGTCAGCGTACTAATAGAAGATAATGAAAAAGGAACACTAGTAATTGATTTACCTAGTAAAGATATACTAGCAGATAAAGAGTCGGTTTCGAAGGAAAAACAGGAAACTTCAGAAACAAAAGTAGAAAATCAGGCAAACAAAACAGCCTCTTCTACAAATGAAATGACCGCAACTACTAGTAACGAAACAAAGCCTGAAGCAGGAAAGGCGATAGAAAGTATTCAAGAGACAGCACTAACGCAGGCTACCGAAAGTCCTGAGCAACCTCCATTAAAGGCGCAACCTACTGGTCCGTTAGTGCCACCAACACCTGGTCGGGGGTTTAATACACCGATTTATCAAAGCGTTCATAAAGGAGAACTTTTTTCAACGGGAAATACCAACTTAAAAATTGCGAATGAAAATACGGCGGCTGCACAAACATTTTTAAACACACGAGGAGCAAGTAGTGGTTATGCAATTAACAATTTTCCTTTAGAATTTGCAGATGTTGACAATGATCCAAATACGTATAACTCTAGTCGGGCTTATATTGATTTAAATGGTGCAAAAGAGATTGCTTGGGCGGGCTTATTTTGGAGTGCATCTAGATATAAAGGCCCTGCTTACGGAACAAATCTTTCTGATGAAGAAATTAGTGCACCAGTTCAATTTACTACACCAAATGGAACCGTACAGCGTGTTTCGCCCCAAAGGTACCATCGTATCGATCAAGATGCAACAAACCCAGGACAACGTTTCGGGTACAATAACACTGGATTTTCTAATTATGCAGATGTAACTTCAATTTTACAAGGGGATAAAAGTGCGACAGGGAGTTATACGTTGGCAGATATTCCTATGACAAGTAGTTTAAATGGTCAATATCAATATTATAACTTTAGTGGTTGGAGTTTGTTTGTTGTTACAAAGGATCAGGCAAGTAAGTCAAGAGCTTTTAGTATTTACTATGGAGCACGTGGTAATGCTGCTGGAACCAATAATGAATTTACTATGAGCAACTTTTTAACAGCAAAACAAGGAAATCTTGATCCAATTGTGACCTGGTTTACTGTTCAAGGAGATAAATACTGGACTGGAGACAACGCACAAATTAAAAATAGCGCAGGAACTTGGGTAAATATTTCGAACACGCTCAATCCAGTTAACAATGCTATGAACGCAACTGTGACAGATAACGATGAACATATGGTAGACAAGTATCCAGGGAAATTTGCGCCGGATCATCCTAATTTTTTAGATATTGATATCGATCGTATGGCAATTCCCGAAGGTGTTTTAAATGCTGGACAAAACCAAATTAATTTTAGAACAACAAGTAGTGGTGACGATTATTCTACGAATGCGATTGGTTTTGCTGTAAACGCAGAAACGCCTGAATTTGAAATTAAGAAAGAAATTGTGGAACCAAAAGAAACTTACAAAGTTGGTGAAACAATCACGTATCGTGTCTCACTAAAAAATACAAAAGCTGATTCAGAAGCGATAAATTCAGTCTCGAAGGATGCACTAGATGGTCGCTTAAATTATTTGCCAGGCTCTTTAAAAATTATTAGTGGACCAAATTCTGGTGAAAAAACGGATGCTTCAGGCGATGATCAAGCTGAATATGATGAAACCAATAAACAAATTATAGTCCGTGTCGGCAATGGTGCAACTGCTACACAAGGAGGTAGCTACAAAGCTGATACAGCTGAAACAATTTACGAATTTAAAGCGCGGATAAATGAACGAGCAAAAGCAAATGAATTAGTGCCTAATAGCGCAACCGTTGAGGCAGTAGATATTTTAACATCTGCAAAAGTCAACGAAACTTCTAATATAGTAGAAGCGAAAATTGCGGACGAACAAGTAACTGGCAAATTAACCGCAACAAAAACCGTTAATAACTCTAAACCAAAACTAGGGGAAGCAATCGAGTACACAATTAGCTTCCGCAACACCATCGAAAACGGCGTTTTAAACAAAGTAGTTATCACAGACCAACTACCAAAAGGGCTGACGTATGTGAAAGATAGCCTAACAAGTGTCGGTGATGAACCCCAGCCAACCAGCTTGAAAGAAACTAACGGCACAATCACAGCGGAATACCCAAGTATCACCGATATGAAAGAACGGAGTATTCGCTTCAAAGTGATCGTTAACGAAGAAGCGAAAGCGGGCGAAACAATTCTCAACAAAGCCAAAGTAGATGACACAGTTAATCCACCAGAAGAACCAGAGGTGCCTGTGGTACCAGAAACGAACGCAGGCAAACTAGCCGCAACAAAAACCGTTAATAACGCCAAACCAAAACTAGGGGAAGCAATCGAGTACACAATTAGCTTCCGCAACACCATCGAAAACGGCGTCCTAAACAAAGTAGTTATCACAGACCAACTACCAAAAGGACTGACGTATGTCAAAGATAGCCTAACAAGTGTCGGTGATGAGCCCCAGCCAATCAGTTTGAAAGAAACTAACGGCACAATCACAGCGGAATACCCAAGTATCACTGATACAAAAGAGCGGAGTATTCGCTTCAAAGTAATCGTTAACGAAGAAGTCAAGGCAGGCGAAACAATTCTCAACAAAGCCAAAGTAGATGACACAGTTAATCCGCCCGAAGAACCAGAGGTACCCATTACACCCGAAGAACCAATCACACCTCGAGTAAAAGAAGGCAAACTAACCGCAACAAAAACCGTTAATAACGCCAAACCAAAACTAGGGGAAGCAATCGAGTACACAATCAGCTTCCGCAATACCATCGAAAATGGTGTCCTAAACAAAGTAGTTATCACAGACCAACTACCAAAAGGACTGACGTATGTCAAAGATAGCCTAACAAGTGTCGGTGATGAACCAAAACCAACCAGCTTGAAAGAAGCCAACGGCACAATCACAGCGGAATACCCAAGTATCACCGATATGAAAGAACGGAGTATTCGTTTCAAAGTGATCGTTAACGAAGAAGCCAAAGCGGGCGAAACAATTCTCAACAAAGCCAAAGTAGATGATGGCATCAATCCACCAGAAGAACCAGAGGTGCCTGTAGTACCAGAAGCGAAAGAAGGCAAACTAACCGCAACAAAAACCGTTAATAACGCCAAACCAAAACTAGGGGAAGCAATCGAGTACACAATCAGCTTCCGCAATACCATCGAAAATGGTGTCCTAAACAAAGTAGTTATCACAGACCAACTACCAAAAGGACTGACGTATGTCAAAGATAGCCTAACAAGTGTCGGTGATGAACCAAAACCAACCAGCTTGAAAGAAGCCAACGGCACAATCACAGCGGAATACCCAAGTATCACCGATATGAAAGAACGGAGTATTCGTTTCAAAGTGATCGTTAACGAAGAAGCCAAAGCGGGCGAAACAATTCTCAACAAAGCCAAAGTAGATGATGGCATCAATCCACCAGAAGAACCAGAGGTGCCTGTAGTACCAGAAGCGAAAGAAGGCAAACTAACCGCAACAAAAACCGTTAATAACGCCAAACCAAAACTAGGGGAAGCAATCGAGTACACAATCAGCTTCCGCAATACCATCGAAAATGGTGTCCTAAACAAAGTAGTTATCACAGACCAACTACCAAAAGGACTGACGTATGTCAAAGATAGCCTAACAAGTGTCGGTGATGAACCAAAACCAACCAGCTTGAAAGAAGCCAACGGCACAATCACAGCGGAATACCCAAGTATCACCGATACAAAAGAGCGGAGTATTCGTTTCAAAGTGATCGTTAACGAAGAAGCGAAAGCGGGCGAAACAATTCTCAACAAAGCCAAAGTAGATGACACAGTTAATCCACCCGAAGAACCAGAGGTGCCTGTGGTACCAGAAACGAACGCAGGCAAACTAGCCGCAACAAAAACCGTTAATAACGCCAAACCAAAACTAGGCGAAACTATCGAGTACACAATTAGCTTCCGCAACACCATCGAAAATGGTGTCCTAAACAAAGTAGTTATCACAGACCAACTACCAAAAGGACTGACGTATGTCAAAGATAGCCTAACAAGTGTCGGTGATGAACCAAAACCTACCAGCTTGAAAGAAGCCAACGGCACAATCACAGCGGAATACCCAAGTATCACCGATATGAAAGAACGGAGTATTCGTTTCAAAGTGATCGTTAACGAAGAAGCGAAAGCGGGCGAAACAATTCTCAACAAAGCCAAAGTAGATGACACAGTTAATCCACCCGAAGAACCAGAGGTGCCTGTGGTACCAGAAACGAACGCAGGCAAACTAGCCGCAACAAAAACCGTTAATAACGCCAAACCAAAACTAGGCGAAACTATCGAGTACACAATTAGCTTCCGCAACACCATCGAAAATGGTGTCCTAAACAAAGTAGTTATCACAGACCAACTACCAAAAGGACTGACGTATGTCAAAGATAGCCTAACAAGTGTCGGTGATGAACCAAAACCTACCAGCTTGAAAGAAGCCAACGGCACAATCACAGCGGAATACCCAAGTATCACCGATATGAAAGAACGGAGTATTCGTTTCAAAGTGATCGTTAACGAAGAAGCGAAAGCGGGCGAAACAATTCTCAACAAAGCCAAAGTAGATGATGGCATCAATCCACCCGAAGAACCAGAAGTGCCCATTACGCCTGAAGAACCAGCGAAAAATAAAAAGGAAACAAAAAAAGTTGTTACAGACCAGAACAAACCTACAAAAAATAGTAAAAATGAAATTGCCATAAACAAGAAAGAAACGTCTAAATCATCCTATTTACCAAAAACAGGAGAAAAAGTCCAAAAAATATTTGCGTATCTGGGTGTAGGACTGATCTTAATTGTATTAATTCTCTATGTTATAAAGAGAATCAAAGAAAAAGAGGAGTAAACAAAATCGATTGTTTTAGAACGACTAATTAGCTGAAAATTTAAGAGTTGACGACATAAGTCAAAATGACCTATGTCGTCAACTCTTTTTGATTTATAACAAGAAATTCAACATATTGTGTGTGCATAAAGGCAAATAGAAAAATAGTAGTGAAATAGCTAGTAATAATAAAGAACCAGCTTGCATTAAAACTGCAAAAAAATAAACTACAATTAAACGAATTGCTCTAGTGTTTTTTACGGATAAAATTCAAAAATAGTCCTCCTCAAAAATAATTAGAGGATATCCTTTGTGAAACTATCAAGTTCTCAGATTTTATAAAACAAATACACGCTAGCAAAATCGCTTTATGAGTGAGGTTTAGCCAATTGTTTTTAAGGTTCTTAAACAGTTGTAAAAAAAATATCAGATAAACGTTTTCACAAAGAACAGTCATTTCGGTAAATTTTTACCTTAAAATGACACAAAATCTATAATTTGTTTCTCAAATCCTATAATTTGTTCCTTAAAAAGATATTATGAAAACGCTATTATATTTATGAAAGGAGCGAAACGAATGAAGAAGAAAAACGGGTTTTTTCAAAATGTATGGCGTTATAAGGCCTTAATCCTTATGGCGTTACCAGGATTTATCTGGTTTATATTTTTCTTCTATATACCAGTCTTAGCCAATGTGGTCGCATTTAAAGATTTTCATATTTCACCAGATGGTTTCTTAGCTAGTCTAAGAGAAAGTCCTTGGGTTGGTTTTGAAAACTTTAAATTTTTATTTGCGTCAAAAGATGCTTGGTTAATTACTAGAAACACCATTTTGTACAATGTCGTCTTTTTAGCCTTTAACTTATTCTTCGCGATTGCTTTTGCTATTATTATGAGTGAATTAAGAAATCGTCGCTTGGTTAAAGTTTATCACACGATGTCATTGCTACCATATTTCTTATCTTGGATGGTTATTAACTATTTTGTTTATGCCTTTTTAAGTCCAGATAAAGGGATTTTGAATCAATGGATTACTGGTAATGGCGGCACAATGATTAACTGGTATGCAGATCCACGTTGGTGGCCAGTAATTTTTGTCTTCCTAAATGTTTGGAAGAGTCTAGGCTACAACAGTATTATCTACTATGCTTCTGTGATGGGGATTGATCCGACATACTATGAAGCAGCGATGGTAGATGGTGCCAACAAATGGCAACAAATAAAAAATGTTACGATTCCACAAATTTTACCAATGATGTCTGTTTTATTAATTTTAAACATCGGCGGTATCTTCAGAGCAGACTTTGGTTTGTTCTACATCGTACCAAGAAACTCAGGTGCGCTTTACAACGTGACAAGTGTGTTAGATACCTATATTTACAATGGCTTAACGGCTACTGGTGATGTAGGCATGACGGCAGCTGCAGCGTTATATCAATCTGTCGTTGGGGCATGTTTGTTATTAATTGCGAATTTAGTTGTTCGTCGAATTGAACCAGATTCAGCACTATTTTAGGAGGAAGGATTATGAAAAAGAAAAAAGTCACTAGCGTTAACGTTCGATCCTTCAACCCGACAGCGAATTTGATTTTCAATATTGTCATTGCTATTTTTGCTATTTCCTGTGTGGTTCCGTTTTTCTTTGTTATTATGATTTCATTGACAAGTGAAGGATCATTAGCAGCAAACGGCTACCGGTTTTGGCCAAAAGAATTTTCATTGGAGGCCTATCGTTACATTTTCCAAGGGGCAATGAGTCAACGCATTATTCATGCCTTAGGGGTAACGGTCTTCATTACGGTGACAGGGACGATTGTCAATGCAACAATGACGTCATTATATGCCTATGTCATTTCTCGTTCCAACTTTCCATTTAAAAAATTCTTTACATTGTTTGCGTTAATTACAATGTTATTTTCACCAGGGATGGTTGCGAACTATTTAGTAATGACAAACTTATTGCAATTGAAAGATACAATTTGGGCGTTAATTTTGCCTTTAGCTTTAGGACCATTTAATATTTTAGTGATGCGAACGTTTTTCAAGAAAACCGTGCCTGACAGTATTATTGAATCGGCACGTATTGATGGCGCAAGTGAAATGCGCATTTTTGTCAGCATTGTGTTACCACTAGCCGTTCCAGGGATTGCCACAATTAGTTTGTTTGCGGCTTTGGGTTATTGGAACGATTGGTTCAATGCGTTACTTTACATTCAAAAAGATACCTTGGTACCATTACAGTATTTATTGATGAAAATTCAAAACAACTTAGAGTTCTTATCAAGAAGTACGGATATGGGTGCAGCAGCACAAGAAGGATTAGGCGTTCTACCAAGTGAATCGGCTCGAATGGCGATTGTTGTCTTATCTACGTTACCAATTGCGTTAACTTACCCATTCTTCCAAAAATATTTCGTGGGTGGTTTAACAATCGGCGGCGTGAAAGAATAAAATTGTACAGGAGGAAATAAGGAATGAAAAAATGGCAAAAAGGATTAGCCGTAGCTGGCGCAGCAGCTTTAGCTGTAGGATTAAGCGCGTGCGGTAAATCTTCAAAAGATGCAGCGTCAAAAGGTGATGATAGTACACCAACGTTATTAATGTATCGTGTTGGGGACAAACCAGATAATTATGACCAATTAATCGATAATGCGAATAAAATTATCGAGAAAAAAATTGGGGCAAAATTAAAAATGGAATTTGTTGGTTGGGGCGATTGGGACCAAAAAATGTCAACAATCGTTGCTTCTGGTGAAAGCTATGATATTTCATTAGCACAAAATTATGCAACGAATGCACAAAAAGGCGCCTATGCTGATTTAACTGATTTAGCACCTAAATATGCCAAAGAAGCCTATGATCAATTACCAGATAACTATATTAAAGGAAATACGATCAATGGAAAACTGTATGCGTTCCCAATTTTAGGTAACTCTTACGGTCAACAAGTTTTAACTTTTAATAAAGAATATGTCGATAAATACAATTTAGATATTAGTAAAGTCGATGGTAGTTATGAAAGTGCAACGGAAGTTCTAAAAGAATTCCATAAAAAAGAACCAAATATTGCTGCTTTTGCTATCGGCCAAACATTCTTTGCAACAGGTAATTATGACTTCCCTATTGGTAACCAATATCCATTTGCAGTAAAAACAACTGATAATGGCTCACCAAAAATTATTAACCAATATGCCGACAAAGACATGATTAATAACTTAAAAGTCTTACATCAATGGTATAAAGATGGCTTGATTCCAACAGATGCTGCTACAAGTACAACACCATATGACTTAAATACCAATACTTGGTTCATGCGTCAAGAAACACAAGGACCTATGGATTATGGTGATACAATCTTAACACAAGCTGCTGGCAAACCACTTGTTTCTCGTCCACTAACAGAACCATTAAAAACAACAGCACAAGCGCAAATGGCTAACTATGTTGTTGCAAATACGTCTAAAAACAAAGAAAAATCTGTTGAATTGTTAGGTTTATTAAACAGCAATCCAGAATTGTTAAACGGACTTGTTTATGGTGAAGAAGGCAAACAATATGAAAAAGTTGGCGATGATCGCGTGAAATTATTGAAAGATTACACACCAACAACTCATTTGAGTGCTTGGAACACAGGAAACAACTTAATCATTTGGCCAGAAGAATCTGTCACTGAAGAAATGGTTAAAGAACGTGATAAGAGCATCGAAGAAGCAAAAGATTCACCAATTCTTGGTTTTACTTTTGTAAATGATAAAGTGAAAACTGAAATCACTAACGTTGCTACAGTTATGAACCGTTACGCAGCAAGCTTAAATACAGGAACTGTTGATCCAGAAGAAACACTTCCAAAATTAATGGATGACCTAAAAACAGCTGGCTGGGATAAAGTTCAAAAAGAAATGCAAACACAATTAGACGAATATATCCAATCTCAAAAATAATCACAGGAGGCTGAGGCATTAGCTGAGCGCTTTTGGCTTAGCCTTTTACATAATAGAAAGGAAGAGGAAGATGGAAAGTACAGGGATTCAACGGTTGTTTTACCTTTCCTGGACAGTAATCAAACTAAATTTACTGTTTGTTTTATTTAGTTTAGCTGGAGGGATTATTTTTGGTGTTGGTCCAGCACTCCAAATGATGACTGATTTCATTTTGGAAGAGGGCATGAATTATCAAGCAATCACCGTTAAACGAGCATTTGAATCATGGAAAGCACATTTTAAAAGAAGTAACTGTTATTTTTTACTTTTTCTCTTCACTTTAGGATTTGTTTTTTATAATATTTATTTAGCCGTTCAATTTACCGGAATAATGTGGTTAATTATTACATTTATTTTATTTTTTGTTTCCCTAATACTCGTTATTTTTTACATTTATATGCTACTATATGAAGGAAGCTATTTTATCTCAACTATTGATTTAATGAAGCTTTCATTTATCAGTATCTTTTTAAACCTCGGTGTATTTTTTAAAGTCTTATTCGGTGTAATTAGTATCGTTGCTTTAACTTGGAAAATGAAAGGACTGCTACTATTTGCTTCGTTTGCCTTAATTATGATGTGGTGTGCCTATGTCACGCGCAAAAATCGCCAGTTTATTGATGGAAAGTTGGAACAAAATGAAGCGAATCTTCAAAAAACTGTTTAAAAAAAAATATTTATTAAATCGATTAGTACAAAAATACAGTCTACTGTTAACAAGTATTATTTTGTTAACGGTGGCTGCTTTGTGCGTTTATGTTACTTATACAATTAACTTATCAATTGATTCACAAAAAAATAACGCCGTTTCCCAAATTGACAGCTATGTAACGAATAAAAATAATGCAGCGACGAATATGATTAATGAATTAGCTGGCTCTGCAAGTAAAATTGAAAACATGCGAAAATATATGGAACTTTCTCCTCCTGAGTATTTTGACTATACTTACAGTCAATGGTCGGAAGATCGGGTCAGTACCCACTTTGGAAATAATTTAAGTACATTATTTAGCACCTTTCCTGACTTAGAAGAAGTGATTATTCGCTTAGATGAATTTGATCAGGTTTTGTTCGCCAATCGCACAGCTACAAATGGAAAAAAAATGGATATGTCATCAATTAAAAAACATGGCTTTCAACTAATGCGAATTATCTCCGATCCTTATACAGGACAACCACTGGGAGAATTGTACACTGTGTTTTCAAGTCAAGAATTGCTAGGCAACCAAGCAGACTTATTGAAAAAATCAGGTATTAATGCGTTTATCTATGATAGTGCTGGGAATCAAATTTTTTCTGAAAAAGCGCAATTTACCAAAGAAGAAGAGCGGCAACTAGATAAAAGAATGCACACCGATAGTGACATTCAACAGGTTTTTCATAATCGCTACGATATTACGGAAATAGAAAGCAGTGGCCGGAGTACCATTCTCTTATTAACAAGCCGCCGAGTCTTATTTCAACAATTGTTTATGAATTATGCGGCCATTTTAGGGATTGGGTTACTTTTGATTGTTATTTTATTAGTGGGCTTAAATCGCCTATTTAAACGCTATTCTCAACAAGTCCAATTAATTTTAGAAGCGACACGAGCCATTGGCGATGGCAATTTAAAAGAACGAATTGACACGAATCAAGTTCAGGAAGAGTTGAATGATATTGCTTCCGCGATTAATTTTATGGTAGACAGTTTAGATCAATACATTCACGATATTTATACTTTAGAAATTAAGCAACGCGATGCTCACATGAGAGCGTTACAGTCGCAAATTAATCCTCATTTTCTTTATAATACGTTGGAATATATTCGTATGTATGCCTTGAGTCGGCAACAAGAAGAACTAGCTGATGTTGTCTATGCTTTTTCAACGTTACTTAGGAATAATATTAACCAAGAAAAAACCACGACCTTGGCAGAGGAAATCTCATTTTGCGAAAAGTATGTGTATTTGTATCAAATGCGTTATCCCGATCAATTTGCCTATAAGTTCGAAATAGAAGAAACAATTGCTGATGTCGAAATTCCTAAGTTTATCATTCAGCCGCTTGTCGAAAATTATTTTGTGCATGGAATTGACTATCAACGACAAGACAATGCTATTAAGGTCCACGCCTACCGAGAAGGCGAAAAAATTATTGTGGCTGTTGTAGATAATGGAAAAGGAATTACCGCCAATCGGTTAGAGGAAATTCGCGAACGTTTAAATCAAACAGAAATAGAAACGGAACAATCCATTGGATTAAGAAATGTTCATGAACGTTTACAACGCTTTTTTGGGGAGAGTTATGGTTTAACCATTGAAGGGAAAGAAGGAGAAGGGACGACAATTCGTCTTTCGTTTGTAGCATAAGGGGTGAAAAGATGTATCGAGTGATGTTTGTTGATGATGAATATATGATTTTAGAAGGCTTAAAATGGATTATTCCTTGGCAAGAGTTAGGCTTTGAAATTGTTAAAACAGCGCGTAGTGCGCAAGAAGCATTGGCTTTTTTAGAAACAGAATCCATTGATGTTTTATTAACAGATATTACGATGCCAGAAATGAGCGGGATCGAATTAATTGAGCAAGCAAAGAAAAAAGGACATCAATTTATTAGTTTAATTTTATCAGGTTATCAAGAGTTTGATTACGTCAAAAAAGGCATGGCTTTGCAGGTCCAAGATTATCTTTTGAAACCAGTCAATAAACAAGAACTATTAGCCAATATCCAGAGAATTAAAATAGAATTGGACCAACAAAAAAAATCCCATGCCCGCGTGCGTCTATATCTAGAAAATGGCTTGATGCGTTGGCTTAATGATGAAATCAGCGAAGGGGAATACGAAGAGTTAATGCAGCAATTTACGACTATAAAACCAGGTGATTTTACCGTTTTATTGGTTGAAGCTGAGATGCCATTTTTAGAAACAATCAAGGAACTATTTATGAAAAAAGGCCAACTGTTATTCATTGAAAGTTGGATGAGTACGTACCACCAATTGTTACTTATCTATAAAGGGGCCAGACAAGAAGCGTTCTTATTTATTCGTGAAATTGAAGCGATTCTAGCTGGTCAAGGTCAGATTTTTGTAGGGGAATCTGTCAATGAATGGGAAACGGTTTATGAAAGTTATGAGAAAGTAAAACAGTTGCAAGCAATTGAAACGTTTTATCAAGAATTTCTGCCAAATAATCAAAAAGAACAAATGAATCGTTCGGCAGAAGATTTTACTTTTCTAGCGTTTAACCAAGCCTTGATGATTGGGGATATGCAGACCATTCAACGGGAATTAGATGCTATTTTCAATCAGTTAAGTCAACAACACGCTACGCCAGAATATGTACGCTATGTAGTCTTCTTACTTTTTTCAGATATTTCGCGTCAGTATCCAACTGTGTTAGAAGAAAACTATGAAAAAATCGTGGAAGAAATTCGAGCCAGCAACAATCTTAATACACTGTATGCGTTAATGCAGCAAGTCTTGGCAGAAGTGAAAAATAAACCTAAAATAAAAAAATATTCAGAAAGTGTTAGCCAAGCTGTAGAAAGAATTGAACAAGGCTATTTAGAAGAATTAAACTTAAAAACGGTGGCGGATGAGCTTCATTTGAACCCTAGTTATTTAGGCCAAATTTTTAAAAAAGAAACCAAGCGGAGTTTTTCTCAATATTTGAATCAAGTGCGTACCAAGCATGCCCAGAAATTATTATTGTACACGGATGATACAATCAACGAAATTTCAGAAAAAGTAGGATTTAACAATACCAACTATTTTTCAAAAATGTTTAAAAAATTAAATGGAATTACGCCAAAAGAATTTCGAGAGCAATACCAATCAAATTACGCAGGTGTCGAAGAATAAAAAGAAAGATGTTCAATTTTTATGAACATCTTTCTTTTTATTATTTTTCCGTACTTAATGAAAACGGTCGTTCTGCTGTGGTTTGTGGATTCGGGACGATCCCTAATTGATAATCTAAAGTCCCGCCGTTTAATAGTTCTTGATGAGTAAAATAAGGCGCAGTATGTTTTTCTTGGTTTAACTGAATTTCATGAATAAATTGTTGTTGGACTTTGTTTGGTGATGTCTGAATGGTTAATTGTTTACCATTTGACAGTTTTACTTCCGCCGTCTGGACTAAAGGCATCCCGATTACATATTCACCAGTTCCTGGTGTGACGGGATAAAAGCCTAAGCTATTAAAAATATACCAAGCAGACATGCTACCATTGTCTTCATCACCTGGATAGCCAGTTGGTGAAGCATCAAATGTTTGCATTAGTTGTTTTAAAAGTGGTTGAGCCATCTCTGGTTTGCCGATGTAGCTGAATAGAAACGGATAATGGAAACTTGGTTGATTTGAGATGGCTAATTGACCAAAATCAATTGCCGCCATTTCACTCATTTCATGAATTTCAAAACCATAGCCTTCAACGTTAAAGTTAGGCGCTTGATTGCATAGCTGAATTAATTTTTTTTCGAAAGCTAACTCGCTACCATATAGCTTAATCAAACCTGCAAAATCTTGATAAACCGCAAAACTTGATTGCCAAGCACTTCCTTCGGCGTAATCTTTGCCCCAACGAATATCTAAAAAGTCAGGACGGAAATGGCCTTCAGTATCCTTTGCTTGCATAAAGCCAGTTTCAGGATTAAAAAGTTGTTGATAATTCAAGGCTTGTTGACGATAAAACGTTGCGGTCTCTGAATCATTCAATGTTTTTGCAACTTGCGAAATACAGAAATCACTGTACGCATAGTCTAAGGTATGATTGACAGATTCATGATAGGTTGAAGGAACATAGCCATATTTTAGATAATCCAGAGTTCCTTGACGTCCATAATTTTCTCGTTCGCTTTGTTGTGTGGCGCCTTTTTTCATCGCTTCTAGGAACTGAGGCATCAAGTCAGGACGAATCTTTTTCACGGCGGCATCAGCAATGACAGCGTCAATCAAGGTGCCGGGCATTAAACCACGCTCATCTGGAGATAACCATTTTGGCAAGAAACCTGTTTCGTTGTAACTATTTAAAAAGCCTTCTAGCATCTCTTCGTATTTTTCTTGAGCAATTAGTGAGAACAATGGGTAGACCGTTTTATAAGTATCCCAAAAGCCATTATTGGTATATAGTACACCAGGACGAACCGTTTGCGAGAACGTATCATAATGAATCGGCTGCTGATTTTCGTCCAATTCATAAAAGGTTTGCGGAAATAGGAATGTTCGATACAGTGTATGATAAAACGTTTTAGTATGTTCAGGGTTTTCATGCGTTACTTTAAGGCGATCGAAATAATTATGCCAATCTGCGATTCCTTGTTGCAGCATCTCAGTAGAACGCAAAGAGATTTCTCGCGCTAAATTTAACTGCGCTTGTTTTTCAGAAATAAATGAACTACTAAAATGAACAACTTGTTGAGCAATATTTCCAAAAGAAAGAAGGATTTTGCCGTCTTCACCTGAAGAAGGGGCAAACCATTTGGTTAAAGGCTGTTCAAAATGAAGCACGAAATAAAAACTAAAATCTGGATCTTCACAACCAGAATAGTTGATGACTTTTACAGCCACTTGATGGTCATCTAATTGTTTTACTTGATAACGTCCAGGCAGAGTTAGTAGTAAGTGATTGTCTTTTTGTTGATAATCAATGGTTAAGATACCACCATACATGCTTGGTATTAATTGAGAAGTTATTTGATAGCGTAATTGAGTTAAGTTAATTTCGACAGGAGAAAAAAGGCTTTCTTCTGGACGATAAGAACTTTGGGCATGGAATAAAGAAAGTTCCGACAATGAACCACTGACAGGGGTCATTAATAAATGGCTAAAATCACCCATCCAAGGACTTGGTTGATGCGTTACTCGATAGCCTTGAAATGTTCGATCTTCTGGATGAAACCACCAGCTGCCTTTTTGGTCAGTTGTTTGCGGGGCGTAAAAATTCATCCCAAATGGCACGCCAGTATAGGGTAGACAATTTCCATTTGAAAAACTATGTTGGTTGGCAGTTCCGTGTCGCGTATCAATCGCTTGAATATTCATGAAAGTAGCTCCTTTGTTTTAAATGATATATCATATAGGCTGATTATAGCACAAAAAACAAGAAATGAAAGCGTATTTATTCGCTTTTTTATTTATTTTTAACGAATTGGTATATTCAATTTGAAGAGGGAATTGACAAGCATGTTACAATGGATAAGGAATCGATATTGGAGTGATTGTTATTTATTTTTTTAGTACAAAAAGTCAGCAATTTTTTGCGTATGTTTGGGCTATTTTCCCAGTCATCGCCTTTTTTTTGGTTAGTTTTTATACATTGGATTTTTTATTTTCCCCAAGCTATTTAATTATGGTGCCTGTATTTACTATTATGTTTAAAATTAACTATAAAAAAGATTATTCGTTTGTAGCGCTGCTCAAAATGAGTATCAGGCAATTTGTGATCAGTTTTTTAGCATTTATAGCTAGTAGTTCCTTTAGCTGGTCTATTATTTTAAATAGTAGTGTGACATTTTTAATTGTTTATTTATTTTATTCATCTGCGACACCGATGCGGTATCATAGTTATTTGATGATGTTTACGTTTTGTCAGTTAATCCAGGTTAAAGGAAATACATTTTTGATGCAATCTCAAGTTGTGGCCTTTTTAATTGGTCTTTTTTTATTGGCTTTAACATTAAACGCTTGGTGGCAAACAGGATTACGTCAGCTAACTAGCTTAAAGAGTAGGGGCCATGTTCGTTTTTTTAAAAGCATTCAATTAAATATGAAGCAACAAAAATTGGCAGTTATTAATTTCTGGCACGACTTACAACAGACTTTTTTTGGGATTACAAGTTTCAAACAATTTTTAGAAAGTCCTGACGAAAGAGTGCAACGATTTCGTTTAGCTATTCGTATGAGTTTCACCATTACGCTGAGTTTTATTTTAATGTGGAGTGTAGGAGGCATTAAAATAATTTGGATTCCGATGAATGTTTTTCTACTCTTGCATCCAGTGAAAGCAGAAATGAACACGCGTATTAAGACACGTTTTTGGGGGACTCTTTTAGGATGTTTCCTTAGTCTGTTTGTTGTCAATTGGCTTCAATTGCCACTGACACACCTCATTGTTTCTAGTTTGATTGGCATTTTTGTTTATGCCCTAAAACCAGGAACCGTGTTACAAGTGACAATGGCAACGATTTTTGGGTTATGTTTGGCAACAATTAGTTTACGAGGGATGTACGCCGCAGAGTTGCGGGTCTCTTTTGTATTATTGGCAATTTTTGTTGTTTGCTTAATTGATTTAGGTTTATTTGTTTATCAGCGTATTTTACGTTTTTAAAAAGTGTGGCACAGAGGGTGATTTACCCGTTGTGCCACACTTTTTAATTTTCTAAATTCGTTAATTTTTCCAAGTAATGATTTTCTATTTGCGGAAAATCTATTTTTTCTGGTGCTGCATCAGGAGTTTCAACTACTTGCTTCAAGCGATTGAGAACAATTGACCAACCAGCGATATCTTTATGGCGAGGTGTTGTAAAATTTTCTGGGAGAGATTCTGAAAAGACTAACAGGGTCTGATGAGGTGCTTGTTCTTTTAAGTCAAAATAGATGATACCAGTATCCCAAGTCACGCCCAGATATTTTTCCTCTGCATAATCAGTGAAAGGCATTGTTTCTTCAAAATCGGGCAGAATAAACCGCCAAAACCCGTTAACACCTAATTCACCAATTTCTAATTCTGGAAACCATTGTTTTAGCTTGTCTGTCTCAGTCAGGTAGCGCCAAATCGTTTGAGGGCTGGCTGAAATTGCCCGTTCTGTACCAAAATAAATCGTCTGGTTTTCTAAGCGAAAGGTATCTTTCATTTTGTTTCTCTCCTTTATTTATTATTCATGAAGTTCTAAAGGTAGTCCATCTGGATCAAAAAAGAAGGTCATTTTTTCACCCGTAAAATCATCTACTCGTAGCGGTTCTGTTTCAATTCCTTGCTCATTTAAAAAAGCAATCACTTCTTCAATATGTTCAACTTTAAAAGCTAAATGACGTAATCCTAAAGCTTCAGGATAAGAGGGGCGAGCGGGAAATTGATCAGAAATAAAAATTTCCAATTCTTGGCTGCCTAATTTTAAATCTAATTTAATATCGTTTTTTTCGGGACGATGATTTTCGCGAAGAACTTCAAAGCCCAACTTTTCGACATAAAAATTTTTAGTTGCTTGATAATTTGAGGCATTGATTGCCACATGATGAATTTCTTTAAAAAACATTTTTCATACTCCTTTTCGTTTTTTCCCTCTGTAGTATAGCAATAAAGAAGCAGCTAAAAAAGCGTTCTGTTTGACTCTTTAAGAAAAGACAAGGGATTTGCAAAAAAATAAAATTATTTTTTTGAAAGAAAGCGCTTGCCAAAAAAAGAATAATCGAGTATGATGTATATACAACTTAATTGTATATACAAGTTTGAGAGGAGAATGTAAAATGGGTAAGTTTCAAAGCGATGCACAACAGTTGTTGAAAGCAGTAGGAGGCAAAGAAAATATTTCAGCTGTTTCTCATTGTGCAACTCGAATGCGTTTTGTATTAAAAGATCCAAAAAAAGCGGATGTACCTGTGATTGAAGATATCCCTTCTGTAAAAGGAACCTTTACAAATGCTGGACAGTTTCAAGTAATTATTGGGAATGAAGTCCCACAATTTTATAATGATTTTTCTGCAATTTCCGGTTTAGAAGGGGTTTCAAAAGAAGAAGGGAAAGCAGCTGCCAAAAGTAATTTGAGTCCTGTTCAACGAGTTGTTTCTGTTTTAGCTGAGATTTTTACACCATTGATTCCTGCACTTGTTATCGGGGGATTGATTTTAGGGTTCCGCAATATTTTGGAAGGGGTTCCATTTGGCTTTCTTGATGGTCAAACAATCGTGGAAGTTTCTCAATTTTGGAATGGAGTCAATTCATTCTTATGGTTAATCGGCGAAGCAATTTTCCACTTCTTGCCAGTTGGGATTACGTGGAGTATTACGAAGAAAATGGGAACCACACAAATCTTGGGGATTGTCCTAGGGATTACATTAGTCTCACCACAACTTCTGAATGCTTATTCAGTTGCGACGACTAAAGCAGCAGAAATTCCTTTCTGGGATTTTGGGTTTGCTCAAGTTAACATGATTGGTTATCAAGCGCAAGTTATCCCAGCTATGTTAGCCGGCTTCTTGCTTGCCTATCTTGAAATTTTCTTTAGAAAAGTGATTCCTCAAGCAATTTCAATGATTTTTGTCCCATTGTTTGCTTTAGTACCGACAGTATTGGCTGCACATGTCATTTTAGGACCAATCGGTTGGACGATTGGTAGTTGGGTTTCTGATATTGTGAATGCAGGATTAACGTCAACATTTAATTGGTTATTTGGCGCCGTCTTTGGCTTTATGTACGCACCATTAGTTATCACTGGGTTGCATCATATGAGTAATGCTATTGATTTACAGTTGATTGCTGACTTTCAGTCAACCAACTTATGGCCAATGATTGCTTTATCAAATATTGCACAAGGTTCAGCAGTTTTAGCGGTTATCTTTATGCATCGTGGAAACAAAAAAGAAGAACAAGTTTCGATTCCAGCAATGATTTCTTGTTACCTAGGTGTGACTGAACCAGCGATGTTTGGGATCAACTTAAAATATGTTTATCCATTTGTTGCGGGCATGATTGGTTCAGCAATGGCCGGAATGTTTGCCACTTTAATGGGCGTTCGTGCGACAAGTATCGGCGTCGGTGGCTTGCCAGGAATTTTATCTATTGTGCCACAATATTACTTGCCGTTTTTAGGCGCAATGGTGATTGCCATTATCGTACCAATGGGCTTAACTTATATTTTCAGAAAGAAAGGCATCTTTAATAAAGTCGATCCAGTTGATGAAGCAACAGGGATGTTATACAGCGAAGAAGGGTAATCGCTTTTTGAAGTTAAGAAGAATTCGTAGACATTTGTCTACGAATTCTTCTTCTTTTTATAGAAACTATTGGCTTTTTTCTCTCTTTCAGTTAGACTAAAAAGGTTGAGAAAAGGAGAGCGTAAAAATGGATATTTATTTAAAAAAAGCAATTTTACACATTATTGATCGAGAAACTGGGACGCCGGTTTTTTCTGAAAAGGAACTAGATTTAACGACTGAGTATATTCGAACGTATTTAACTGCAAAAATTTCAAAACTTTCGACTGCACAAACAAAGACTGGAACATTGGCGGAAAATAGTTCCTTTGTTGACACGTTACGTGGGATTCCTAGTGATTTTGTAAAGAAAAGCCAAGAAGTTACCCAACATTGGTATGATGTTTATTCAGGAAGCGAAGATGCGCCTAGTGCTGATATTTTGTTCATTTTATATGAATTAGATACGGTGTTACATGTCGCAATGATTAAATTAAACTATAAAGAAAGTTACACGCATTACGTCGACTATGAAGAAGAATCCGTTTATAACAAACTGATTATCAATCGAGCAATTTTGTCTTCAAAATCACAAAAACCAGATGAAGGAATTACAGTTGACTTAGATACATTAGCGTTTGAATTACTAGAGAAAAGATATGAATTTTCAGGAGAAAAAATCTGGTATTTCTCTGAAAAAGTGATTGAGACGCAAGCGGCACCTTCCATGGAAGAAAATATCAAAGAAATTAAAAAAGCAGTCAAACGCATTGGAAAGAAATTTAACGAAGATGAGTTTGAACTAATGGCTTCTGTAAAAGAAGCGGTGTATGATAGCATTGAGGAAACGGGGACGATTGACAATGAGCAGATTGCTGAGCAAGTGTTTAAAGAAAATGTATCAGCTAAATTAGCTTACCAAGAAGAAGTGAATGAATCGAAGTTTGTCGACAAAACACCGCCAGTCAGAGAATCTCGCGAAATTTCTGAAAAGAAATTTGGCAAACAGAAGTTAAAAATGGATAACGGTATTGAATTAATTGTTCCGTTAGATGTTTACCGCAATGGCGATTTAATTGAATTTGTTAATAATCCAGATGGCACAGTGTCCATTATGCTAAAAAATATCGAAAAAATTAGTAATCAATTATAAAGAAAAAACCGTTGGTCGCTTGCCAACGGTTTTTTCTTTATTTTAATTTTTCTAAAGCTTTTTCAGGGACTTCTTTTTCTGTCACTTCATTCCAGCTGATCACGCCTTTACGGGGATTAACTTTCAATTTTAGATAGGCTTTCATACGCAAAGGTTGATCACGGGATTCGTTTAATTCCACGGTTTTTTCTTCACCGTTTTTATTAAACGCAGGTTGTTGATAGTAATAAATGGTCATTGCTTCACCAGAATTTGTTTTTTCATCTTTCTTTTCACCAGATGTTGTGATTTGTGTATAATAGGCTTCTCCACCGTAATAGTAATTATAAACGCCCCAGCTACCACCGGCTAAAATGACTATGGGAATTAATATTTTTAGTAATGTTTTCATTTTCCTCACCTCAAGGAATAGTATGCCTTTTTTTTAGGAAATTTGCCATATTTTTTTCCGTTAATTGAGTGACAATTTTGTTAGTTTCGGCACTTTCTTGAAAAATTCATCATTTTTTTAAACAAAAGACAACGTTTGTCGCTCCCTTTTTTTCACTATCATGCTACAATAAAGAAAAAAAGATGGAGGTAGAGGACAATGATGCCCTTTTATTTTGGAATCGATCCAACCTATATATTGGTAATTATCGGAATTGCGATTTCTGGTGCGGCCTCCGCATATGTTAACAGTACCTTTCGTAAATATGATCAAGTACGAAGCAGTAAACATGTTACAGGCACGCAGGCAGCACAATATATTTTACAAAAAGAACAAATTAATGATGTTGGAGTTCAGCAAATTGCGGGTGATTTAACCGACAATTATAATTCTGGAAACAAAATGTTGAGCTTATCCGAAGCCACTGCTCAATCGACATCGGTCGCGGCTATTGGCGTGGCGGCTCATGAATGCGGACATGCGGTACAAGATCATACGAACTATGTGCCTTTACGTCTTCGTGCAGCTATTGTTCCAGTTGCCAACATCGGTTCAACCATTTCCTTTCCACTAATTTTGCTTGGTGTTTTATTTAGTTGGAATCAAACATTAATCAACATTGGAATTTTGGCTTTTTCATTAGCCTTGATTTTTCAATTGGTGACTTTACCGGTGGAGTTTAATGCGTCTAGACGTGCATTAAGTATTCTTTCTGAAGGTGGGTTATTAACAGAAGAAGAAGTCCCAATGGCCAGAAAAGTTCTTTTTGCAGCTGCACTTACCTACGTAGCAGCGGCGCTTTCGACCTTTTTACAACTTTTACGTTTGGTTATTTTATTTGGTGGCAATAACCGACGAGACTAAGTGCTAGTAAAGGTCTTTCTATTACGCATAAAAGTAATAATATGTTATGATTAAAGTAGAAAATAACAGAGGAGCTGAAGGAAATGAAAGCATCAACAAAAATTGGTATCGGTTTAAGCATTGCTGCAGTTGCAAGTGTCTCTGTTGCAGTCATCGCTTCTGAAAAAATTATTAAGAAGGTATCTCATGTTTCCAATCGTTATAAAGTTAAAAAGTTTGTAGACGATAAATTTGATGGAAACCAAAAATTATTATCGATTGTCGATGATTTATCCGATGATGAATTAGATTCTGTTTTAAATGTTGTGGATCGTGTGAAAGATGGCGGTTCAAAATTAGCTGAATATGGCGAAAAAGTTAAAGACAATACAGATTCTTTAAAAGAACGCTTTTTCACATTTATTGAAGATGCAATGAAGTAAAAAAGATGGCCTAGGCCATCTTTTTTTTATAAAAATAATTCTTTTGTTTCAACATAATAGCCTCTGCCACCAACTAGAACTTGATCAATTGTCTTTTGGGATGTAGTGTTCAAACGCACTAAGACTTCTGAAGGAGCGTTTAAGGTATAACCTTGGGCAAAGGTGTAATTGGTTTTTTGTAAAATTTGGTGATGGTACAGATAACAAGCTAACGCACCATTTGATGTACCAGTAGCGGCTTCTTCATCGATGTCATAAAGGGGTGCAAAATTCCTACAAATGATATTTTCTTCAGACAAAGCAAAAAGATGCATCCCAATAACTCCATACTTTTGACTAAGTAACTTAATTTTTTCAAAGTTTGGTTGTAAATCCTGTAATAATTGCGCATTTTTAATGGGAACCAAAATATCTTTTAGGCCCGTTGACACAATCTGGATAGGAAAAGCAGTTGCCACTGCGTTTAAATCAAAGCAGCCGCTCAATTCTTCTAAAGTGAGCGTATCATAAAAAGTTGGGACAGTTTGTTCCATAAATAGTTGTTCACCGTTCGCCGTGATTGCGAGCAAACCGCTGTTCGTTTCGATTGTATATTCTGTTTGCAATAATTTATTTAAGTGCTTCATGATGGTGAAAGCGCCAATTGTCGCGTGGCCACATAAGTCGACTTCTTCTTTTGGTGTAAAATATTCAAGGCGGAAATCAGCAATCTTTGAGTCTGAAATAAAAGCAGTTTCTGCAAATCCTAGTTCTTTGGCGATGGCCATTTTTTGGGTTCTCGTTAAGGGCTGTGTCATAAAAACAACGCCTGCTTTGTTGCCACCTTCGTGGTTTTTACTAAATGCACTAGCGACATATGCGGTAATTTTCATTGGAACGCCTACTTTCTAATTGGGAATAAAAAACATACGAGTAAAAAATGGACGTGCTACTTTCTTAATAACAAATAACAAAAGATTAAATCATCCATTTTTTTTAAAGATAAGCCAGTTTGTTCAAAAAACTTTTCCAACCGATAGTGTAAAGTATTTCGATGCATAAATAAATCTTTTGCAGTGGAGCTGATATTGCCTTGATTTTTCCACAAAGCGCTGATGATTGGCTGAATATCGGTGTCTTTATTTAATAAACGACGATAATACTCAACAAGTACATTTTGGCTCATGGCTTCCTTGGTAAAATAGTGGAGGGCAACATCAGTTAAACTAAAAACAGTCGTCCGACTAGAGGAATTAAGTTCTTCTGAAAAAATACGTTGTTCTTCATGGAAACAACGCCGGAGAATGTCTTCAGAGGAATAAAAATTGCCAACAAATACAGCACTAGTGCAATCAAAGTCTGTATCTAATGTTAAAAAGATCCCTTGAATTTCTTCTTGTTGAAAGGTATTTTTTGACTGTTCTTCAACTAAAATATACATATTATTACTTGGACTGAAACAATCAACTGTATCTGGAAACATCTTTGTTAAATTAAATTGCCATTCAGCTTGTAATTCTTTTGTGACATTCGTTTGAATTTGCAACATACGAAAGGTCCCTTCGGCAGGTAATTTTGCCTGTTGAAATAAGTAACTGAACCAAGGATGGTTACCAGTAATTGTTGGGTTTTCAGAAATCGGGAAAAGCGCTTCCAACAAATGCTGTTCTTTAATACTTAAGAAAGCTTTATTCACAATGAAAAATTGGTCGTCAACAGGAATTGAATAGGTGGCTTCGGAACCAATTGTTTTTGATAAATAGCCTTTGGGATAAAGCTGAGATAAATTTTCAATAATCATAGACACACCTCACTGATTTATTGTACCATGAAGCAAGACAGAAGTTTAGTGGGAAAAAGCCGAAAGGTGGAAATTAATTGGGAAAAAAAGAAACAACGTTAACACAAGAAGAAAAAGAATTTTTTATGCGAGAAGCCATTGCAGAAGCGAAAAAAGCAGAAGGTTTGGCTGAGGTGCCTATTGGAGCTGTAATTGTTCGGCAAGGGGAAATTATTGGCCGCGGGCATAATCTGAGAGAAGCACGGCAAGAAGCAACGGCGCATGCAGAAATGTATGCAATCCAAGAAGCGTGTCGTGGGATAGAAAATTGGCGTCTAGAAGAAACCCAATTATTTGTAACTTTAGAACCTTGTCCAATGTGTAGTGGGGCGATGCTTTTGGCACGAATTCCAGAAGTTTATTATGGCGCAACCGATCCTAAAGCAGGCACTGCTGGGACTTTGATGAATTTATTAGAAGATGAACGCTTCAATCATGCGGCCTATGTCGAAGCAGGCGTTTTAGAAGAAGAGTGTCGCTTATTGCTAGTTCAGTTCTTTAAAAAGTTACGGGCAAAGAAAAAAGAAGAGAAACTTTTAAAAAATCAAAAGAAAGACTAGTCAAAAGAATAAAAATACGTTATACTAGGTTTTGCCGAAAGGCTAGGACAATGGCGGGCTAGTGAATTGTGTCAGATCCGGAAGGAAGCAGCACTAAGCAAGTGCCGCCATGTGTCTGATTGAATAAGGAACGTATCAAGGCTGAGAAGCCTTTTTTATTTTATCTAAAATTAAAAAGACAGGAAAGTTGGTCGCTTCCCTGTCTTTTTTTGTGGATTCAAGATAACACAGCAGCTGCTAAGGCTTGTTGAATAGCAACAATATCTTTATCTTTTCTAAATTGAAGACTTACTGAAGGTAACTCAGCACTTGAAATCCATATCTTTAGTTCTGCATCTAGGTCGAAATGTCCACTAGTTTCAACAGAAAAGCGTGAAATAGATTTGTAGGGAATCGATTTATAATCAACTTTTTTACCTGTAATTCCTTGTTTATCGACTAAAATTAAGCGTTTATCTGTAAAGACAATTAAATCTCTTACTAAAGTGAAGGCCATATCTACTTTTTCGTTAGGGATTAAAACATCCCGTAATTCTTTTTCAGCTGTTTCATTGTTATTTTGTGTTGCATTCCCTAATAATCCATCAAATAATCCCATGTTAATTCTCCAATTCTACTTTTTTGAAAAAATTCTTTTATTTAAAAGTAAACTTATATCGTGTAAAAGAATCCGCTTTCAATTTAATTATAACGTTAAAGGTCCTTCGAATGCAATTGATTTTTTAGCATAAGAAAGTGAGGCCTAAATCGCTGCAACTTAGGCCTCACTTTCTAAATTTTAAAAGAACCTACTGAATAAAAGCAGTTTCTTCTTATTTCTTGGAGCTAAAAACTTTGGTTTCAACATTTGGTAGACTATGCCCAATCGCCATTTCTAAAAACTGGAACAATCGTCCCGTCTTCCTTAATGCCGTCAATATTCATTTTGTCAGATCCTACCATAAAGTCCACATGTGTTTGGCTACGATTTAAACCAGCTTCAGCTAATTCTTCTTCGCTCATCTCCGTGCCGCCTTGTAAGTTGAAGGCATAGGCTGAACCAAAGGCTAAATGATTAGAGGCATTTTCATCAAACAATGTATTATAAAAAATCAAACCGGATTGTGAAATTGGTGAAGGGTCTGGTACTAAAGCAACTTCTCCTAAGTGTTTGGCACCTTCATCAATAGCTAAGAGATTTTTCAATGCTTCTTCGCCTTGTTCAGCTGAGAAGTCAACAACTTTTCCATCTTTAAATGTAAATTTCATTCCCGAAATGATTGTGCCAGCATAACTTAGTGGTTTTGTACTAGAAACATAACCATCAACGCGGCGACTATCTGGGGCGGTGAAAACTTCTTCTGTTGGCATATTAGCCATGAATTCTTCCCCACGAGCGTTATAACTACCAGCGCCTTCCCATAAATGGTTTTTAGGCAAACCAATCGTTAAATCTGTCCCAGGAGCTGTGTAGTGTAAAGCAGTAAATTGTTGTTCGTTTAATTCAGCCGCTTTTTCTTGTAATTTTTTATCATGGATATCCCAAGCAATGACTGGGTTTTCTTCATAAATTCGTGTTGTTTTGAAAATTTCATTCCAAAGTGCATCAACTTGTTCTTCACTTGTTGCTAATTCTGGAAAGACTTTAGCTGCCCAGCCTTCACTAGCAGCAGCTACAACAGTCCAACTTACTTTGTTGGCTTGCGTTGCTTTTCGTAGGTTGACCAATGCTTTCCCATTAGCCGCTTGGAAAGCT
This sequence comes from Enterococcus sp. DIV0712, assembly GCF_050554855.1. Taxonomy (NCBI): domain Bacteria; kingdom Bacillati; phylum Bacillota; class Bacilli; order Lactobacillales; family Enterococcaceae; genus Enterococcus; species Enterococcus sp. DIV0712. The sequence goes on along the minus strand of NZ_CP187333.1, from coordinate 1,841,288 downwards.
GCTACACGTTGTGCATCCACGCCAGCTAATGCATCAGGATTAGAAGAAACCACGCTAATTCGGCTTGCGCCTTTGGCAATCCAATCATCGGTTTGATCAATTTTATATTGAGGAACATTTTCAATACGATCAGTTGCAGCATGAGCTAAAAATTCACGTTGAATGGTTTCGTCGCTCCATTGAACAATTACTTCGGCCGCGCCTAAGCGATAAGCTTCTTCCGTAATTAAGCGGGCAAGGGGCGCTTGATCGACACTGATTTGTAAAACAACCGTATGATGGTCCTGAACATTGACACCCGTTTCAGCAATTAAACGTGCATATTTCTTTAGATTTTCATTAAAATTCTCTAAGGTCATTCGTGATTCCTCCTTCATTTTGATGGGTAATGACTGCTCATATCATAACACGGAAGAGCAGGGAACTCAACGAAATAAAGCCTTTATCAACTGTTATTTTAAGTCGGGGTAAAAGTTGTCGTGCTCCCGCTCAGTGAACTTTTGTACAAAGAGTTGTTCTAATTTTGCATAATAGAAAAATCGTGTTACAATAACCATAAGCATTTATTTGGAAGCGTTGTATATGAATGAATAAAGGGGATAGGGAATTATGGCAAGAAAAAAAACCATTACGAAAGAGCAGATTTTAACAGCTGCCTATGAAGTAGTCGCCACTGAAGGATTTTCGAAGTTCACTGCACGTAATATTGCTAATAAAATGAAATGTTCCACCCAACCGATTTATTTGGAATTTAAAAACATGGATGATTTACGCGATGCTTTATTCCAAAAAATTCATAAATACTTAGCGAAAGAAGTATTTCCAGTAAAACATACTGGGAATACAATTGTTGATTTGGCTTTAAACTATATTCATTTTGCGACAAGTGAAAGTAAGTTATACCGTGCGCTTTATTTAGAAGAATATGGTGGCGGCAAAAAAATGCAAGAATTCTCTTATCACTATTTTACTGAAGCGGTAAAAGCTGATCCTGAGTATGCTAATTTAAACGATGTTCAAATTGACTCTTTACACATGGGAACATGGGTGGTCGCTACTGGTGTGGCTGCATTGATGACTTCTGGAATTATCCATCCTTCAGAAGAACAAATCATTCATTTAATGAAAGATAGTATTGAAGCAATTCTTGAACGAGATGAACCAATTGATATTGACCTATAAAAATTAAAAAAAGTGTAACCTCATGCTGATAACTTCTGTGAGGTTACAGCAAAAGACTGTTTCTTAAAAGAACGGTCTTTTTTTGTTAAGTGTATTAATGGTAGATTATTCGCAACCATGCTACAGTAAAGAAGAGAAATAGAAAGGGGCAAAAAACATGAACCGAGTGAAAGATAAGCGTTTATGGCTAAGTATTGTAGGAATTACCGGACTAGGGCTCTTGTCGGGCTTATTTTCAGTAAATGCGAGAGAATATTATCAAGCGTTGAGATTACCAAGTTTTGCTCCGCCAGGCTGGTTATTTGGACCAGTGTGGTTGGTGTTGTATATTTTTATGGGCATTACTTTTTATTTCATCTTAGTTCATCCAAATAAACAACAGAAAAAACGGATGATTACGCTATTTATTTTACAATTTATTGCAAACTTTTTCTGGACATTTTTCTTTTTTTCTTTACAAAATAATTTATTATCTGTGATTGATATCTCATTGTTATGGCTATTATTAATAGTTCAACAGTGGGACTACTTGCGTTATAAATTAATAACGCGTGGCTGGTTGATGATTCCTTATATTCTTTGGGTTACTTTTGCGGCAGCTTTAAATTACAGTATTTTATTTTTAAATTAGGAATATCAAAACACCAGAGAAAAATGGGAACTAGCCATTTTTCTCTGGTGTTTTTTTATTTATTTCAACGTAGTTATTCTGCGGCAGTTGCTAATTTTTTCGCAAATTCTTCTAAACGTTGGATGTCGTCTTCTTCAGCGGCTAAATCAACTTTAACGCTGTCGGCGCCTTTTTTTGCCCCAATTTGAGTAAAGACTGCTTCGAAGTCGTCCACCGATTTACAAAAATCATCATAAAACGTGTCTCCTGAACCACAAACGCCGAAGATTTTTCCTGATAAATCAATCTCTTGTAAGTCTTCATAAAAGTCGACAATTTCATCAGGTAAATCGCCATCGCCATACGTATATGTAGCTACTACACAGATATCGGCCTCTTCAAAATCAGCGGCATCGACTTGCGTACACTCATCAATTTCGACCTCTAATTCTAAATCTTCAAATGCTTCTGCAACAATGTCGGCAATTTCTTCTGTATTCCCAGTCATGCTTGCATACACAATTTTAGCTAACGTCATAAACTTTCTTCCCCCTCATACAATTCTGTCACTTATTATAGCAGATGCGCATTTCTTATAAAAGACTAGCGAGTGCTTTTATTAAGGGACTTTTTGAAAATTGGTGTTTGAACAATCTTTTTTGCAAAAAATGTGATAAAATAATTTGAATGAAACAAGTTTAGGAGAGATAGTATGATTACATTAAAATCACCACGAGAAATTGAAATGATGGATGAATCAGGGGAATTATTAGCGGATGTTCACCGTCATTTACGGACGTTTATTAAACCTGGCATTACAAGCTGGGATATTGAAGTATTTGTGAGAGACTTTATTGAAAGTCATGGTGGCGTGGCGGCTCAAATTGGCTATGAAGGTTACAAATATGCTACCTGTTGTAGTATCAACGACGAAATTTGCCACGGATTTCCTCGTAAAAAAGTATTAAAAGATGGCGACCTAATCAAAGTAGATATGTGTGTCGACTTAAAGGGCGCAATCTCTGATTCATGCTGGTCTTATGTCGTGGGTGAATCAACACCTGAAATTGACCGCTTGATGGAAGTAACCAAAAAAGCGCTATATCTTGGGATTGAACAAGCACAAGTAGGAAATAGAATTGGCGACATTGGTCATGCAATTCAAACGTATGTAGAAGGAGAAGGCTACGGGGTAGTTCGCGATTTTGTAGGTCACGGCATTGGCCCAACTATCCATGAAAGTCCAATGATTCCTCACTATGGTGAAGCAGGTAAAGGACTACGTTTAAAAGAGGGAATGGTTATTACCATTGAGCCAATGGTTAACACAGGAACTTGGCGCATGAAAATGGACCCAAATGGTTGGACTGCTTATACTGAAGATGGCGGTCTAAGTTGTCAATATGAACATTCATTAGCGATTACGAAAGAAGGTCCAAGAATCTTAACGTCACAAGGCGAAGAATTGACTTATTAATAAGGAGAGTGTGTGATGAAGTTTCTCGACAACATCAAAAAGAATCAATCTTTGATGCGTTTTATTGAGACAACGCAAAGTCACATGGTCACAGCCGAAATAGGCAACAGCTCAGTGGTTGTTGCCTATTATTTATTACTCTCGCTGTTTCCATTACTGATTGCGGTAGGTAATGTCTTACCTTATTTAAGAATCGACCCTAATTCTGTGTTGCCTTATATTGCAGAGGCGATTCCGAAAGATGTTTATAAGAACTTAGAACCAGCGATTCGTTCACTACTGACTCAACGTTCAGGCGGGTTGCTTTCTGTTTCCGCTTTAGCAGCATTTTGGAGTGCCAGTCAAAGTATTAATGCACTACAAAATGCGATGAATAAAGCTTTTGGTGTCGAACAAAGGAAAAATTTTATTCTCGTAAGAGTGGTCTCATTTTTAGTTATTTTGTTATTTATGGTAGCGATTGTTGGTGTAGTAGTAATTTTAGGTCTGGGTCAGTACATTATTGAATTACTGCAACCAATTTTCCATTACTCAACGTCTGTGATCGATACTTTCCAAGCGTTAAAATGGCCGTTAACGACCGTTGTTTTATTAGTGATTATGTGTTTGATTTATGCGGTCGTTCCTAATCGGAAATTATCGTTACGTTCTATTTTGCCAGGGGCTATTTTTTCGACAGTCGGTTGGATGCTATTATCACAAATTTTTGGTTTGTACGTAAAATATTTTAGTTCTAGAATCGCAAGTTATCAAATCATCGGGAGTTTTATCATCTTGATGTTATGGCTGAATTTTGCTGCCACGATTATTATTTTAGGAGCAATTGTCAACGCTGTCGTTGATGAATACTTATCTGGAGATAAAGAAAAAAAACAACCAAGTTTTGAACAACGCTTGTTTAGATGGTTTAAAAAGAAAAAATAAATGGATTTCTTTAAAAAAGTCTAAACCGTTGCCAGAACACATGTTTCAGCTTGTAAATGCTTCAGTTTACGGTATAATATACCCTGAACGAGAAGAAAGTGGGTTCGACTATGTCACTATTTATTTATGAAGTTTTGATACGTTTATTTATGACATTTATCTTATCTTTGCTATTAACACCACTTGTTAAGCTTCTAGCGTTTCGGATTGGCGCCTATGATGCACCAGGAGAGCGACGAATCAATACCAAAAATATGCCTACAGCAGGAGGACTTGCAATCTACATTGCTTTTGCTAGTTCATGTTTATTGATTTTTCGTTCGATTATCCCACAAGATTATATTTGGCCGATTATTTTGGCTGGTGGAATGGTTGTTTTGACAGGCCTCATTGATGATATTAAAGAGATTACTCCAATGAAAAAAACAATCGGTATTTTGTTAGCAGCATTAGTTATTTATTTTGTTGCTGGAATTCGGATAGATTTTGTGACGTTGCCAGTTGTTGGAATGATTGATTTGCGCTGGTTTAGTTTACCACTAACTTTATTGTGGATTTTAGCGATTACGAATGCAGTAAATTTAATTGATGGTTTGGATGGTTTAGCATCAGGCGTATCCATTATTGGATTAACCACGATTGGTATTACAGGGTATTTTTTCCTACATGCTAAAACGGTCTATATCCCAATTGTTATTTTTATTTTAGTTGCGAGCATTGCGGGATTTTTCCCATACAATTTTTATCCGGCTAAAATATTTCTAGGAGATACCGGGGCGTTATTCCTCGGGTTTATGATTGCAGTAATGTCGTTACAGGGCTTGAAAAATGCTACGTTTATTACGGTAATTACGCCAATGGTGATTTTAGGTGTGCCAATTACGGATACGGTTTATGCAATTATTCGACGGCTATTGAACAAGAAGCCCATTTCCTCAGCAGATAAAATGCATTTGCATCACCGCTTGTTATCTTTAGGTTTTACCCATAAAGGGGCGGTCATGACTATTTATGCATTAGCGTTAGTTTTTTCCTTTGTCTCTTTATTGTTCAGCTATTCAAGTACAGTAGCATCAATTTTATTAATTGTCTTTTGTTTAATTGGCTTAGAACTATTCATTGAACTAATCGGTCTAGTTGGCGAAGGACATCAACCGTTGATGTATTTGTTACGGATTTTAGGGAATCGTGAATATCGTCAGGAGCAAATGAAAAAGCGACTTGGCAAGCATTCTAAGAGAAAGTAAAGAAATCTTTAGGTTGCTTTGCGAGAGCGTAAACCTATGATATAATTCCATTAAACTTAAAAAAGTATATGTGTGAAACATATGCTTTTTTTTTAAGACGATGTTTCAGTAGTAAGGAGAAATGAGCATGCAAGAAATGGTAACAATCTCGATTGTCACTTATAATAGTCGTTACATTTTTAATGTACTAGACCAATTAAAAGCCGAACTGGGTACTGATAGTATCTATGATATTCATATCTATGACAATCATTCTGAAACAGCGTATCTTGAAAAATTAACAACATATGAACCATTTATTACTATCCATCGCGCTGAAGAAAATCAAGGGTTTGGTCATGGTCATAATCAAGTGTTATTCAATGCTTCGACAAAGTATGCAATTATTTTTAATCCCGATGTTTTGGTTACTAAAGACGTGCTTGATCGTCTATTAGACCGTATCAAAATAGATAAGAACATTGCAGTCGTTAGCCCTAAAGTGCTAAATGAAGATGGCACGACGCAATATTTAGTTCGTCAAAAATTAGATGTTTTCGATTATATGTTACGTTTTATTCCCTTTCAATTTGTAAAGAAAATTTTTGATAAACGTTTGAGCATTTATGAATGTCGCGATTTGTCGGATACAGAAACAACGGATATTAAAATGGGCTCAGGCTGTTTTATGTTGATTGATCGTGAAAAATTCGTTGAAATTGGTGGGTTCGATGAACGTTTTTTCATGTACTTTGAAGACAACGATTTATGTTTACGCTTTGGCAAAGCAGGCTATCGGATTCTCTATACGCCTTTTGAAACGGTTGTTCACATGTATGAAAAGGGCGCCCATAAAAGTCGTAAATTGTTTAAAATCTTTATGCAATCAATGGGGAAATTTTTTAACAAATGGGGCTGGAGGTTCTTTTAATGAGTCAAAGATTAGCGGTAGTCATCGTCTTATATCAAATGAAAATGGCTGATACGCCGAATTATTTGTTATTAAAAGAAGTGGTAGATCACCCCGAATTGCACTTATTTATTTATGACAACAGCCCACTTCCTCAAGAAGATGCATTATTTTTACAACAAAATGTTACTTATCGACATAATCCTGATAATCCAGGACTAGCGACCGCTTATAATGAAGCGATTGCTTTTAGTCAAACGAATCAATGTGAATTATTGTTGCTCCTTGACCAAGACACAGAAGTGCCAGCTTCTTATTTTGATACGTTGATCATCATGCCGTTAGATCCGACTGTGGCAGTCTATGTTCCAATTGTAGAAGCAAATGGACAACAAATTTCGCCAGTTTATAGTGATCAATATGTTGGACTTAAAGGAGCAAAGCCAACAGCAGGGATAGCCAACCAACCGTTGATGGCTATCAATTCTGGTACAGTCATTACGGCAGAAACACTGCGCTGGTTGGAAGGATTTTCGGAAGAATTTCCTTTGGACTATTTAGATCATTGGTTCTTTTATCAATTGAATCAAGCCAATAAAAAGATTGAAGTCTTACCAATCCACCTAAAACAAGAATTGTCTGTTTTAGATTATCGTACAATGAGTCCTCAACGTTATCGCTCTATTATTGAAGCAGAAACGTTATTTTATCGTCGATATGATCAAGAAAAGTTTTCCCATCATCGACGCCATTTATTTTTACGCAGTAGTAAGCAATTTTTAACTGTCAAAAATCGCCAAATTTGGCGGCAAACATTGGCAGAATTTCTCAAGTTAATGAAAGGATAATCTATGATCTCAGTTTGTATTGCGACATATAATGGAGAAAAATATCTCGCGGAACAATTAGATAGTATTCTTTTACAAGTCAGTGAAGAAGATGAACTAATTATTTCAGATGATGGTTCTACTGATCATACGTTGGAAATTTTGAGAACGTATGCAGCGAATTATCCCCAAATTCAATTGTTACAAGGTCCAGGGCAAGGAGTGATTGCTAATTTTGCATTTGCGCTTACGCATACGAAAGGCGAAGTGATATTTTTAGCAGATCAAGATGACGTTTGGTTGCCAAATAAAGTAACGACAGTGACAGAATATTTTGAAACGCACCCTGACATCCAAGTGGTTATTAGTGACTTGAAAATTGTTGATGCGGATTTACAAGTTACCAATCCCTCTTATTTTAAGTTTCGAAAAGTCAAACCAGGGTTTTGGCGAAATGCGATAAAAAGTGGCTATATTGGGGCAGGTATGGCCTTTCGTCAAGAGATGAAAAACGTCATTTTACCCATTCCGCCAGAAGTTCCTATGCATGATATGTGGATTGGCTTATTAGCTGCACGGAAAAAGCAAACGGGTCTCATTAAAGAACCATTAGTGCTTTACCGAAGACATGGAGCGAATGTCAGCCCTATTATTACCAAAACAAGTTTCCAACAAAAATTAAATTGGCGTGTGAATTTATTAAAAGCTTTACATCAGCGCTTAAAGGAACAGCGCTAAACTTTTACAGATTTGTAAAATTTACGTAAAAAACATGACAAACCCTATGCTTAATGCGATAATAGGGAAGGATATTTGGTTTTATAAAAACTAAAAATAGAAGTATTTAAGGAGATTGTTCATGAAAGGAATTATTTTAGCAGGCGGAAGCGGGACACGCTTATATCCGCTAACAAAAGCAACATCAAAACAATTAATGCCAATTTACGACAAACCAATGATTTATTACCCAATGTCAACGTTAATGTTGGCGGGAATTAATGAAATTTTGATTATCTCTACACCAGAAGATACACCACGTTTTGAAAGCTTATTCGGCGATGGCCATGATTTAGGCATTCATATCGAATACGCGGTACAAGAAAGCCCAGATGGTTTGGCGCAAGCATTTATTATTGGTGAAGAATTTATTGGTGATGACAGTGTCTGCTTAGTTTTAGGGGACAATATTTATTATGGTGGCGGCTTATCAAAAATGTTGCAACGAGCGGCTTCTAAAGAGTCAGGGGCAACAGTCTTTGGTTACCATGTAAATGATCCAGAGCGTTTCGGCGTGGTAGAATTTGATGAAGAGATGCGGGCGCTTTCTATTGAAGAAAAACCAGCACAACCAAAGTCAAATTATGCAGTGACAGGTTTGTATTTTTACGACAATGAAGTAGTTGAAATTGCGAAAGGGATCAAACCGTCAGAACGTGGGGAATTAGAAATAACAGACGTTAATAAAGTCTACCTTGAAAAAAATAAACTTTCTGTTGAGGTAATGGGCCGTGGCTTTGCTTGGTTAGATACAGGCACACACGAATCCTTATTAGAAGCGTCAACATTTATTGAAACAATTGAAAAACGTCAAAATTTAAAAGTCGCTTGTTTGGAAGAAATTGCTTATCGAATGGGCTATATTACAAAAGAACAATTGGTAGAATTGGCACAACCATTGAAGAAAAATGGCTACGGCCAATACTTGCTACGTTTAGCAGCAGAATAGGAGCGAAGAAACGTGAAAGTTATTGATACAAAATTACAAGATGTCAAAATTATCGAAATGGATGTTTTCGGTGATCATCGTGGCTTTTTTACAGAAAGTTATTCCAAAGCTAAATTTGCAGAACATGGATTAGACTTTGATTTTGTCCAAGATAATCATTCATTATCAACAGAAGCAGGTGTCTTGCGTGGATTGCATTTTCAAAAAGGCGAAGCTGCGCAAACAAAACTAATTCGCGTTGTAACAGGTGCGGTATTAGATGTGATTGTTGATATTCGTAAAGGGAGTCCAACCTATGGCCAATGGGAAGGCTACATTTTATCAGAACATAATCACCGTCAGCTTTTAGTACCAAAAGGTTTTGCTCATGGTTTTGTCACTTTGACACCGAACGTGAACTTTATGTACAAATGTGACAATTACTACAATGCGGCAGCAGACGGCGGTATTGCTTTTAACGATCCAGCGTTAGCTATTGATTGGCCAATTGCGCCAGAAAAAGCGATTACGTCAGAAAAGGATCAAAAACATCCAACCTTAAAAGAATTTGAAGCGGAAAATCCGTTTATCTATGGCGAAATTTAAGAAAAAAGTAGGAGAGTTTCAATTATGAAAAAAATCATCGTAACAGGTGGAGCTGGTTTTATCGGCTCAAATTTTGTTCATTATGTTGTAAAGAATCATCCAGAAGTTCATGTAACTGTATTAGATAAATTAACGTATGCAGGAAATGAAAAAAATCTTGAAGGTCTACCAAGTGATCGTGTGGAATTAGTCGTAGGAGATATCGCTGATGCTGAATTAGTTAATCGTTTAGTCGCTGAAACAGATGCGGTCGTTCACTATGCTGCTGAATCGCATAACGACAACTCATTAAACGACCCATTCCCATTTGTACAAACCAATCTGATTGGGACGTATACATTGATCGAAGCTTGCCGTAAAAACAATGTTCGTTACCACCATGTATCGACTGATGAAGTTTATGGCGATTTACCTTTAAGAGAAGATTTACCAGGACATGGAGAAGGCGAAGGGGAAAAATTCACTGCCGAAACGCCTTACAATCCTTCAAGTCCTTATTCTTCAACAAAAGCAGGATCTGACTTGTTAGTCAAAGCGTGGGTTCGTTCTTTCAACTTACAAGCAACAATTTCAAATTGTTCAAATAACTATGGGCCATATCAACATATTGAAAAATTTATTCCTCGTCAAATTACCAATGTCTTAAGTGGCATTACACCAAAACTTTATGGTGCTGGTAAAAATGTTCGTGACTGGATTCATACAAACGACCATTCTTCGGCTGTTTGGGCAATTTTAACAAAAGGTCAAATTGGCGAAACATATTTAATTGGAGCCGATGGTGAAGAAGACAATAAAACAGTGATGGAATTAATTTTAGAATTAATGGGACAACCTGTTGATGCCTATGAGCATGTCAACGATCGTGCAGGACATGACTTACGTTATGCGATTGATTCAACCAGATTACGCGAAGAATTAGGTTGGGAACCAGAATTCACGAATTTCCGTGAAGGCTTGGCAGAAACAATCAAGTGGTATACAGAAAATGAAGACTGGTGGCGTGCAGATAAAGAAGCTGTTGAAGCAAAATATGCACAAAATGGTCAGTAATTTTTTCTGACATGTGAGATAACAGTCGAAAGGCGATGGCAAAGTACAAAAGCTACTTTGCCCTGCCTTTTTTTCAAGAAGGAGCGAAAAAAATGATTTTAATTACTGGTGGAAATGGCCAATTGGGCACAGAATTACGTCACCTATTAGACGAACAAGGAATTGAGTATGTTTCAACGGATTCCACAGAATTAGATATTACTGATGCGGATAGTACGTTGGCAAAAGTGAAAGAAATTCAACCAAGCGTCATTTATCATTGTGCTGCTTATACAGCTGTTGATAAAGCAGAAGACGAAGGCAAGGAATTAGATGAAAAAGTGAATGTAGATGGCACACGTCATGTTGCAGAAGCTGCTAAAGCAGTGGGGGCGACACTTGTTTACGTAAGTACAGATTATATTTTTGATGGAACTAAAAAAGAAGGCGTCTATGCGATTGATGATCAACCGAATCCTTTAAATGAGTATGGTCGGACGAAGTTATTAGGTGAACAAGCGGTCCAAGAAATCCTGGACGACTATTATATTATTCGAACATCATGGGTATTTGGTCAATACGGTCATAACTTTGTCTTTACCATGCAAAAATTAGCGGAAACAAGAGACCAACTAACGGTAGTGGACGATCAGTTTGGCCGCCCAACTTGGACAAGAACGTTAGCCGAATTTATGGCATTTGTTATTGCAGAAAAAGCGCCATTTGGTGTTTATCATTTGTCTAATGAAAACAGCTGTAGCTGGTATCAGTTTGCTAAAGAAATTTTAAAAGATACTGAAGTGGAAGTACTGCCAGTGGATTCAACTCAATTTCCACAAAAGGCGCAAAGACCACAATATTCTGTCATGGATTTAAGTAAAACAGAAGCGTTAGGCTTTAAAATTCCTACTTGGCAAGAAGCCTTAGCACAAATGTTAGAAAATGTTCAACAATAAATTGTTTTGTGTAAGTGAGGGGTTTTGTTAGAGAAAAAGTGGAAAGGTGTTTCTCTTTATGAAGGTACTTTTAATCATTCCTGCTTACAATGAGGAAGAAAACATTTTGCGGACGATTGCTTCCATTGAAACATTTAAACAGGAAGTTACGCATTTTCAACATGAATTGGATTATGTGGTAATTAATGATGGCTCGACAGATGGAACCAAACAAATTTTAGAAGCCAACCAAATTAATGCCATTCATTTAGTGTTGAATTTAGGTATTGGCGGGGCGGTGCAGACCGGCTATAAATATGCCTTAGAAAATGAGTATGATGTGGCGGTTCAGTTTGATGGCGATGGTCAGCATGATATCAATAGTTTACCTGTTTTACTGGAACCATTAGCAGAGGATAAATGTGATTTTTCGATTGGCTCTCGTTTCATTCCTGGAAACGAAGCGGCTTTTCAAAGTACGAAAATGCGCCGTTTTGGTATTCGTTTGTTATCCTTTTGTATTCGAATGGCTTCTGGTAAAACAATTTATGATGTGACTTCTGGTTATCGAGCGGGAAATCGGAAAGTGATTGCTTTTTTTGCAAAGCGTTATCCGACAAATTATCCTGAGCCAGAATCGATTGTTCACTTAATTAAAAAACGTTTTGTGATTGTTGAAAGACCTGTCAATATGATGGAACGGCTTGGTGGTGTTTCTTCGATTCGTGCATTGGCTTCTGTGAAGTATATGCTGGAAGTCGGCTCAGCAATTCTGATTGCTGCCTTTATGAAGGAGGGAGATTAATGCTACCAACCGTGTTATGGCTAGCTTTATTTTTATTTGCAATTGGCTTTTTCTTATACATTATTCGAGGGATTAATAAAAATATTTTTCTCCTAAAAAATGCTTTGATTTGGTTATTAATCTCAATTGTCTTAATTATTTTTGCTATTTTCCCGCATGTGGCAGAATGGTTAGCAATGGCCTTTGGGTTTGAAACAACATCAAACTTCTTATTATCAGCTGCGGTGATTGTCCTGTTAATCATGGAAATTAAAAATTCTGTGTTGATTTCAAAACACGAAAATCGCATTAAAACATTATTGCAAGAATTATCTATCATGAAATCTGAAGAAAATAAAAAAGATCGCTAATGTGTAGTGACCCTTAAAAGTTGGACCTGAAAGTCTAATATTTAAGGGTCAGCTCAATGAATAGCGATCTTTTTTATTTAAGATTCATAATCACAATGCCGACAATAATAACCACAGCACCAATAAGGGTATTCGTTGTGATTGTCTCTTTTAGAATAAGATTTGAAGCAATTAAAATAGCGATGTTTGTACAGGCAACGCCTAAAGGAACAATGTAAGAAACATCGGAACGACTAATAATTAACATCCATAAAATAAAACTAATTAAATAACAAAATAAACCTAATAAAGATATAAGTGAGATATTCATTGAAAAGATTGTTTGTTGGAGTTGGATGTTCAAACTGCTAGAACCTAGTTTAAATAAGACCAGACCAGCAGAAGACAGAAATACGTAAATAATAAAAAGAACCATAATTTCCCTTCTCTCAAAAATAATTTCCGTGCAAAAAAATGCAAGACCTCCATTATTGTAGCATAATCTCCTAAAAATTGGACAAGATTTTTTAATATAGTGAAATCAGTTAAATTTTTCTTTATAAAAAGGGGTCTACTATTGAAAAGCTAGGCGTTTATCGATAAAATAGAAATGTTGTTTAAAATGGCATTTTTGTATCCAAAAATTTTAGATAAAAATAGTTTATTACGGAAGGAATAAGTATATGTTTAAAGAAACATTTTCAATTTTCAAGAATATTTTTCAGAACAAAAAATTGTTATTACAATTTTCATTTAATGATTTTAAGGCCAAGTATGCTGGTTCAGCACTAGGAATTGTCTGGGCGTTTTTAACGCCATTAGTAACTGTTTTGACGTATTGGTTTGTCTTTTCTGTAGGCCTTCGTTCTAGAGCTGGCGACAATATGCCATTCATTGTCTATTTAGTAACAGGGATGGTACCTTGGTTCTTCTTTTCAGATTCGTTATTATCAGCCACGAATGTGTTTCGTGAATATAGTTATTTAGTTAAAAAAGTCGTGTTTAATGTACAAATTTTACCAACGTCTAAAATTTTATCGAACTTGTACACCCACTTGTTTTTCATTCTAATTGGTTTTGTAATTACTACAGCTAACGGTTATTACCCAAGTCTGTACAGTTTGCAATTAATTTACTACTTAGCTTGTTTATTAGTCTTTTTAACAGCAATTACGTGGATTACTGCTTCAACACAACCATTTTTACCTGATATTATGCAATTTATCAATATCATTATGCAAACAGTTATGTGGACATTGCCAATTTTATGGCAACCAACTGGAATGATTGCGACAATCTTAAAAATCAATCCATTATATTATATTGTTCAAGGATACCGCGAATCTTATTTAGGCGGTGCATGGTTCTGGGAACATTGGCAATATAGCTTATATTTCTGGGGAGTTACTATTGTTTTACTATTAATTGGCTCAACCGTGTTTAGACGCTTAAAACCACATTTTTCAGATGTACTATAAGGAGAGAACGACATGTCAGAATATGCAATCGATATCCAACATATTACCAAAACATACAACATGTATAAAAAGCCGTCCGATCGGTTTAAAGAAGCGCTTAGTCCAACAAAAAAATCTTACCACGATTTGTTTTATGCGTTAGACGATGTCACGATGCAAATTAAAAAAGGCGAGATGATTGGTTTTGTCGGCGAAAATGGCTCTGGGAAATCAACCATGTTAAAAATTATTACAGGAGTATTAACGCCAACCTCCGGGTCCATGGTGATTAATGGGAAAATTTCAGCGTTACTTGAATTAGGTTCAGGTTTTAACCCAGAATATTCAGGATATGAAAATATTTTCTTAAATGGAATGGTCTTGGGTTTTTCTCGAGAAGAGATGGAAGAGCGTGTCCAAGATGTCATTGATTTTGCTGACATCGGCGATCATTTGTATCAACCAGTTAAGACATACTCTAGTGGTATGTTTGTCCGCTTGGCTTTTGCGGTAGCTATTAACGTGGACCCAGATATTTTAATTGTCGATGAAGCGTTGGCTGTCGGGGATTTAGAGTTTCAATTGAAATGTATGGAAAAATTTACGGAAATTAAAAATTCTGGTAAAACAATTTTATTTGTTTCTCACGATGTAAACTCCATCCGTCGTTTTTGTGACAGAACTTTTTGGTTGCAACACGGGAAAGTCGTTGAATATGGAGATACGATGGACGTGACGACCAACTACGAAAACTTTTTGAAAAAGAAATCAATTAAAACGGTTGACCGCGAAGCGACCATGAAAGATGAAACCCCAACACCAGATATTATTGAAGTGGATCATGCGGAACTTTTAAATGCGGATTATGAACCATTAGAAATGGTAACGCAAGATGAAAAAGTGATTGTAAAAATTGAATATACTGTCAAAAATGACCAAATTAAGAAGCCTGTTTGTGGGGTCGCTATTCGAACAGTGGACAATCATTATGTCTGTGGCTTAAATACGTTGTTAGATGGCGTGCAAATTCCTTGGAAAAAAGGACGGAATGTTTTTTATTTAGAATATGAAAAAATGTCATTATTAACAGGTGAATATTATTTTGATATTGCTTTCTTTGAGGAACATGCAACAGTCCCATTAGTCTACAAAACAAAATACGTGACGATGTTTATTACCGGTCGTTATGCCGGAGAAGGAATTGTCATCTTAGATCATAAATGGAAGGATACGACAAAAGATGAAGTATGATTTTGAAATGGAAACAGACGAGAGTACCAGTGTTGGGAAAATCGTAGCACAAATCAAAGAAAATAGTGATGTCTTGGAATTTGGTCCAGGTAATGGGCGAATGACTAGCTATTTGATGGAAGAAAAAAAGTGCCAGGTCTCAATTGTTGAATTAGACAAAGAACTTTATGATCATGTCAGTCAATTTTCAACAGATGCCTTTTATGGCAATATTGATGAAAATGATTGGGTCGAATACTTTGCTGGTAAGACGTTTGATTATATCGTTTTTGCAGATGTGTTGGAACATTTAATGAATCCTCAAAGCGCCTTAGCAAAAGTCAAACCGTTTTTAAAACCAGGCGGTCAAATCTTAATCACTTTCCCTAATTTGGCGCATAATTCTGTCTTAATTGATTTATTTAATAATCGTTTAACGTGGAATGAAACTGGGCTGTTGGATGCTACGCATAAATCATTCTATTTACAAGAAGGATTTGAAAAAGTTTTTGCAGAAGTTGGTTTATACATTGCCAAAGAAGATTTTACATTTAATCAAGTTGGCTACAACGAAATTCCTACGACGTATGAAGCGTTACCTGTAGAAGTACAAGCAGCTTTTAAAGCGCGTCCCTTTGGCGAAGTGTATCAGTACTTTTTTGCCTTGACTGCTGAACCAGTAGAACAGCCAGAGCGAGTGACACCAGTAAATTCATACAATGAAAAAAACGTTCATATTTTAATTAATTGCGGCGAAGAAAAAGAGACTGAGTTGGATCAACCAGTTGATTTACAAAAACCTGAAACAAAACAGTTCCAACTGAAGATACCAGAAGACGTCCAACTGATAAAATTATTCCCAAGTTTAACAGGGGCAATTGTTAAATTATCCATGACGATAGACGGCGAGACAGTCCCAGTCGCAGCCACGAATGCTTTTCTGGTACAAGAGAATATCTATTATTTCTTAGATACGCAAGTACCTGTAATCGAAGTAACCGATGCACAAATGGCAGGCAAAGACCTGACAGTAGACATTGATTATTTCTTTGAAGGCAACTATTCAGAACGTGAAAATACCTTTATTCATGCACTGTTAGATGAAAGAAATCAATTTTTAGAAGAAATGAATAAACAGACGGAGACTGCCCCTATGCCTACTGTAAAATATAAACGAATCACATTAACTAAATTTGATAAAATGATTAATTTAACTATCGATGATATTGCTCGCGATGTAGAAAATAACGTTTCTGTTATCAGAGGGTGGGCGTATGACAAACAAACAAATTATCCGCTAAGATTCAGCATTGCAGAAGCTAGTGAATCAGTCACTTATACGGTGGAAACAGAATACCGTCGTGATGTTATTGATATGTTTGAATTAGAAGGCGATCAAGATTATGGTTTTGTCATTACGATTAAAGATCCAGAAGATTTACCAGCCTACACGTTAAACATTGACACCAAATCAGGCCAGAAGGTTCAATACGTGGTGGAGCGTCCAAACATGGTTCAACCAGGCACGAAATTTGATCGAGCATGGCGTTCGATTCAGACACGTGGTTTGATGGGCTCAGTGAAGTGGTACTTTAAACGACAAGAAAAAGCAGAAGCCCCTGTTGACGTGGAGGCAGTTTTAGCGGAAATTAAAACGTTCCAATTTCAGCCTAAAATTTCTGTCGCTGTGCCTGTTTATAATGTCGAAGAAAAATGGCTTGCAGCATGTGTCTCTTCTTTACAAAATCAGTACTATGAAAATTGGGAGTTATGTTTAGCAGATGATGCATCGCCAAGCGAACATATTAAGCCCATGCTAGAAAAATATAAAGAACTAGATCAACGAATCAAAGTTATTTATCGCGAAGAAAACGGACATATTTCAGAAGCAACTAACTCAGCTTTGTCGATTGCTACTGGCGATTTTGTTGGTTTCATGGATAACGATGATGAATTAGCGCCACAAGCATTATATGAAGTGGTCAAAGCTTTAAATACAGACCCAACGATTGATTTTCTTTATACTGATGAAGATAAAATTACAGAAAATGGTCGTCGCTTCAACGCGTTTTACAAATCGGACTGGAATCCAGAACTGATTTTAAACCATAATTACATTACACACTTTGTTGTTGTGAAACGTGATTTATTAGAAAAAGTAGGCGGACTGAACTCAGCATATAACGGCGCTCAAGACTATGATTTCGTATTACGAGCAACGGAACAAGCAACGAAAATCAAGCACATTCCTGGTATGATGTATCATTGGCGTGCCATTGAATCATCGACTGCTCTAAACCCTGAAAGCAAAGGTTACGCCTATGTGGCTGGTCAAAAAGCGGTCCAAGCGGCGACGGAACGCCGTGGCTTAAAAGCACAAGTAGAGATTGCCGAATTTTATGGTTCCTATAAAATTAACTATCTTTATGATCATGTGCCGATGGTATCATTGATTATTACGAATGATACAGAGAATATGAGTAGTTACTTACGTCAATTATTAGAAAAAACTGCCTATACAAATTATGAAATTCTATTGCCTGCACGCTTCGAGAATCAAATAAATATCCAAAATGACCGTCTTCGTTATGTTTCAACAGAAACACGTCATGGCATGATTCAAGCTGCTAAGGGAGAATATGTGGCTTTATTAAATGCTGGATTGGTACCAACGAAAAATGATTGGTTAAAAGAGTTAATGAACATTGGTCAACAAGAGACCTCTGGTTTAGTGACTGGCCGCGTAGTTGACGCACGCTATCGCGTGGAAACGGTGGGAGTATCAGTTGATACAGACAAAGGTCGATTACTTTATCCCGAAAAAGGCACCCCTGGTAAAAGCTTAGGTTACTATTACAGAATTGCTTTACCAAGAAATATTCAAGCAGCAACTGAAGACTGCTTACTATTCAACAAACAACTTTACCTAAATTTAGAAGGAATTAACGAAAACTTAGGTAAAGAGTGGATGGGTGTCGATTTATCGTTACAATTTGCTAGCGCTGGTAAACGAAATGTATATGTGTCCTATGCAATTTTGAAAGCAGACGAAAAAATGCAAAACCATGATAAAAAAGGATCTTATAAAGAACTTGCGGAAAAATGGACCGCGGAAGCTTTAGTTGATCCCTACCGAAATCCGAAACATCTATAAGGAGAATGCACATGAATGAAGACATTAAGGTGATCTTTGATAGTATCTATCGCGACAAAACAACAAATAATTTAACCATTACAGGTTGGGCGTTGGATACAATCACTAAAGAAAGCCCAACTTTCACAATTAATAATGAAAACCAAGTGTCCGCTTATAACATTCAGCGCGTTTTACGTGAAGATGTTAATCAAATTTATCAAACAAAGCCTGCGATTGAAGCTGGCTTTGTTGTTACACTTGAAGGAATTAAACAAAAAAAAGTACTCCCTTTTCATTTTCAATCATCAGCACATGTTGTAACGGTGGATTTTCCCTTGAATAAAAAATATCCAGTGATTCCAGGGACAGAAGATAAAGTAACTCGTCTCTGGATAAAAGCCAAAAAAGGATTTAAGTATATGGCTAAAAATGGTATTTCTCATACCATTCAACGAGCGAAAATTGAGAAACTAAGAAATCAAGCTTCGTATCCTAACTGGTTAGCTAGAAATGAAGTACTAGACATAGAAGCGATGACGCAAGAAATCGCAACATTTCATTATCAGCCTAAAATTTCCATTGCGATGCCAGTGTATAATGTTGAAGAAAAATGGCTTCGGTTGTGCATTGATTCTATTTTGAATCAAGTCTATACTAACTGGGAATTATGTATGGCCGATGACGCCTCAACAGATCCTAATGTCAAAAAGATTTTAACAGAGTACCAGCAATTGGATGAGCGAATTCGGGTCGTCTTTCGTGAACAAAATGGTCATATTTCCGAAGCAACCAACTCTGCTTTAGCGATTGCTACCGGAGAATTTGTCGCCTTACTAGACAACGATGATGAATTAGCGATCAATGCTTTTTATGAAGTGGTTAAAGTGCTGAATGAAAACCCAGAACTGGATTTAATTTATAGTGATGAAGATAAGATTGACATGGATGGAAATCGTTCTGATCCAGCCTTTAAACCAGATTGGTCACCTGATTTACTTTTAGGAACGAATTACATTTCGCATTTAGGCGTGTATCGTCGGAGTATTCTAGAAGAAATTGGCGGCTTTCTAAAAGGTTACGAAGGTTCTCAAGACTACGATTTAGTCTTAAGATTTACTGAAAAAACGACAAAAGAACGCATCAAACATATTCCAAAAGTTCTTTACTATTGGCGGATGCTGCCAACCTCAACAGCAGTGGATCAAGGCTCCAAAGGTTATGCTTTTGAAGCGGGGCTAAGAGCCGTGCAAGATGCGCTCGTTCGTCGAGGTATTAATGGTCATGCAACGCATGGGGCGGCGAATGGCTTATACGATGTTTATTATGACATTGAATCTGAAAAGTTAGTCTCAATTATTATTCCAACTAAAAATGGCTATAAAGACGTACAACGTTGTGTTTCATCGATTATTGAAAAAACAACCTACCAAAATTACGAGATTATTATGGCTGATAATGGAAGTACAGATCCAAAAATGCACGAATTATATGCAGAATTTGAACAACAATTACCTGGCCGCTTTTTCGTTGAATCAATCGATATTCCATTCAATTTCTCAACTATTAACAATCGTGCAGCGAAAAAAGCGCACGGAGAGTATTTATTATTTTTAAATAATGATACCGAAGTGATTACAGAGAATTGGTTAACCTTGATGGTTTCATTTGCTCAGCAAGAACGGATTGGCTGTGTAGGTGCGAAATTATTGTATCCAAATAATACGGTCCAACACGCAGGCGTTATTTTAGGATTAGGTGGTGTTGCTGGACATGGTCATTATGGTTATCCCCATGGTGACTTAGGCTATTTTGGTCGGTTAGCTATTAATGTTAATTATTCAGCAGTAACTGCCGCATGCTTACTTATGAAAAAAGCAGATTTTGATGCAGTTGGTGGTTTTGAAGAAGCGTTTACCGTAGCTTTCAATGATGTTGATTTATGCTTGAAAGTCCAAGCTTTAGGACGTGACAATGTCTGGCTTCATGAAGCAGAGCTTTATCATTTTGAATCTCAAACTCGTGGATATGATGATAAAGGCAAAAAGAAAAAACGTTTTGAACAAGAAAAAGTGATGATGGAAGAAAAATGGGGACCTTTAATTGAAAATGATCCATTTTATAATCCTAATCTGACAAGGGATATTCCCAACTTTTCATTACGAATTGACTAGATGCAATTGCGGATGACGAAATGGAGCGAAAAGATGGAACAACAACTAACTACAAGAAAAGAAAAACAACCATTACGCAACCAAGCTGAGCAGAGTGCTCGCTTGGTTGATCATTTGTTACGCTGGCGCTATCTGCTAGCGGCAGTCATTTTTATTTTACTGGTCGCCTTTAAAGTCCATGGTAGTTCATTAAACATGTGGGATGCGTATGTTTCTGAATATGCGGATGGTCAAAAAAGTTCATTAATTGCTGGTGAACCAAGAGGTGTTCGCTCGGATGAATGGCTCGTTCAAACCCCATTTAGCCTCTCACAAACACAAACAGGTTTGAAAACACATAATGATGTGATTACGTTAAATGGGCAAGACATGGTGGTAGGCTATAATTCCCCAGCGTGGAATTTGGCCACGTTAGCGAAACCTTTTACGTGGGGCTATGTACTATTAGGCAAAGAATATGGCTTATCGTGGTATTGGAATCTTAAATTAATTGGCTTAATTTTATTTTCTTTTGAAATTGGCTTGATTGTCACACGGCGGAATAAATATTTAGCTTTGTTAGCAAGTGTTTGGATTCCGTTTTCTTCGGCCCTTCAATGGTGGTTTGTCTCGCCAGTTGGAGATTTAGTATTTTTTGGCTTAGGTTTTTTAGTGGGAATTTATAATTATTTCTATTATCATAGTAGTGTTCGACGTCGTGTCATTTGTGCGATAACGGCTGTTATTATGGCCTCAGGATTTGTTTTAGTTATTTATCCTGCGTTACAAGTACCACTTGGTTATTTGATTTTATTATTTTTAATTTTATTCTTTTTAGAATTTCGTAAAAAAATTAAGTTGGATAAGTGGGATGGGGTCCTGATAGGTGGGGCACTCTTGATGACGGCGATTATTGTTGGCGGATCGTTATATGGCTCATTGGATTCCTTAAAAGCAGTAATGGATACCGCTTATCCAGGAAAACGGGTAAGTTTAGGTGGCGATATGCCTAAACGCGATATTTTGTTATTTTTAACAAATTGGAAAATGCCGTTTCAAGATGTTCCATATTCAAATAATTCGGAAATCAGTAGTTTTTATCAATTATTTTTTGTTATTTTGCCGCTCTCACCATTTATTTTTTATAAAAAAATCAAAGAAAACATTTACGGTTTTGTCTTATTCGTGTATTGTTTATTTAACTTAGTTTGGATGAGCGTTCAATTTCCAACAATTTTTGCTAAGTTGACATTGTGGTCTTATGTGCCAGAACAACGGGCGATGTTATCCTTCGGGTTTGCCGCTGTGTTGTTAAGTTTATGGTTCATCGATTATTTATGGAATCGCCAAGCAAAAATTCCAATGATGGCCTGGTTAGGGGCGCTAGGATTAAATGTTGTTCTGTATTTCTTTGTTTTATATACGGGCAATTTACGGTTATACGTTACACGAATGGACATCATTGGTGTCTTAGTTGTCGCTACCGTTTTAATTGTTGCTTTATTTAAACGTTGGCGCACGTTATTTGTCCTTGTCTTATTAGGAATCATTATGGTTTCTGGTGCCTTTGTTAATCCAATTTCTCGAGGCGTTTCTGCTGTCTATGGTAAAAAATTAGCGGTAGAAGTGGAAGAAATTAACAAAAAAGACCCCAACCAATTGTGGGTGGGCGAACGCTTGATGTATGGCTATTTGCCAATGTTAGGTGTGCATACATTTAACGGTGTTGCTTTTACACCTGACTTAGAGGCTTGGAAACCATTAGATCCAAAAGGAAAAGACACATTTATTTATAATCGCTATGCGCACATCAATGTTGAAGTAGGAAATCAGGCCCCTGTTTTAGAGTTGATGCAAAAAGATGCGATTATTGCTCGTTTATCTCCAGAAAAATTAAAAGAATATGGGATTAAATATGCGGTCGTTTATAAACCATTAGAACCGTTAGACACACCAACGATTCATTTTGAAAAATTATATGGACCTGATCAGAACGGGGCATATATTTATCGAATAAACGACTAGTGATTCATTCATGGAATGAGGTTTGAATATGGGAAAAGTATTGAATAGAATCGGTCGACTTATTTTATTAGTTACAATGATCGGCTCGTATACGATGTGGGTCGTAGGAATTGATGCGCCAGTCACAAAATATATGTATGCCAATAGTTCAATTTTATTATTAATAGCAGTAATACTTGTACTGCTATTAAATTGTACGAAATTAAAATTTATTGACTGGCTGACCGTAGCGTTGGCGCTAGCCACCTGGCTCTTGTTTCACTTTACGGAATCAATCCGTCATAGCACGATGCAAACAGATACAATGATTCCTTTAATTATTTTGTTGGTTCTTTGTTTTAAAGTTTGTGTCTTTGATCGTTTGGATCAAACGCTTTTATTAATTGTCTCTTTAGTTGCTTTGAGTGCGACTTTGTATCGGATGTCCGTGGAGTTGCCTCAGTTGATTCCAGCAGACGAAATTTTTAAAGAATCAAATAAACTAGAAAGTATTTGGATTAATACCAATACGATTGGTGCAACGTTGATGTTTTCAACAATGATGGCTAGTAGTTTGATCAAAGCATATAGAAATAAGGTTTTTAACCTGCTGCTTTTACCTGTATACATTGGTGGTGTTTTAGGTACATGGGTCAGTCAATCAAAAACCTCTTTTGCCATTTTAGTTGGTTTTATTCTGGTGGATAATCTTTTACCAAAACGTTTCTTGCAACGTTCGA
Source organism: Enterococcus sp. DIV0712 (assembly GCF_050554855.1). NCBI lineage: Bacteria > Bacillati > Bacillota > Bacilli > Lactobacillales > Enterococcaceae > Enterococcus > Enterococcus sp. DIV0712. Next base: position 1,818,003 of record NZ_CP187333.1, on the reverse strand, counting down.
AAGTTTGGCTATTTGGTTTTGTCGGAGTAGCTGCATTGGGACCATTGTTATTTTACTTATGTGCGGAATCGGATACTGTTGATTTATTTACAGGAAGAGAACGAATTTGGCATGAGTTTTTTGCTAAATGGTTATCTGATCCTCAACATATTAAAGTCGGTATGGAGCCTTTTGTGGCCTCATGGAAACCGCTGGGGACACATAATGCTTTTCTATTTACGTTAAGTAATTTTGGTGTCATTGGCTATCTGATTTTATTTGGTTTTTTAGTCAGTATGATTTTATTGATTGGTTTCCGCAAAAAAACATTGGATCGTTTGCAAGTTAGTTTACTTTTAGGCTTCCTTTTAATCTGGATTCATTCATTTATGGAAGATATTTTATTAGCGCCTCATTGGATGCCGATTGTTTATAGTTTCCTTGGGCTAGCCTTCTACTTCCGGCCAGAGAAAAAACGAGGAAGACATGAAAGACCAACGACACCTAAAAGAAGAAAACGAGTGAAACAAACAAGTCCTGTTAGCAATGAAGAGCGCCCGATAGCACCTGTTGACGAAGAGGGCTGGGACCAACCTGAAGAATTAAGTCGTGTCCAAAGACATCGCAGATAATTTTCATCCTATAGAACTTTCTTGTCCGCTGACATTATGGTAATATAGGGGTTGCATGTTATTACAAATAATGTAATTACTGGAAGTGAAGAGAGGAAGTTTTTAATGACATCAAAAAGTGAATGGAGTAATGCAAGACGAATTGTAATTATTTTAGCAGACGTTTTGCTCTATAATTTATCAATCATCTTAGGGTTTATGGTGAAATTTGGCCGAGAAATTCCTTCATTTAACTTTGTGGCTTATGAAAAATCTGCAATTTACATTTCAATCTTTTTTATCTTTTTGAATTTGTTGTTAGGTGCGTATATTTTTTATAATCGCAAAATTAGTGACATCATTTTTGTCACGGTGATTGGTCAAATTTTAATGACTTTAACGATTATGATTGTGACATTTGCCGGACGTTGGTTTACGTTCCCGCGTTCTGTTTTAGGATATTCCTTTATAATCGGAATTATTGTTCTAAGTCTTTGGCGAATTCTTGTTTATTATCTTTACTTAAAGGTCAGCAATGAGCGAAAAGTTGTTTTACTAGGTAAAGAAAATCAAGTTATGCGGTCAATTCAAAACTTTATGTCTGATAAAAATAACAAGCATAAAGTAACGAGCGTTGTTGTCAGCAATTACTATGAAAACTTAAAAAAAATTATCGATGAAATCGATATTGTTTATATTTCAAGTAATGTTGATGAGAACGAAAAAGTAAAATTGTATCAATTAATTGTCAAACACAAGAAAAAAATCTTTTTAGATACAAGTTTTGAAAATCTAATTATGTTAAAACCAAACATGATGAACTTTGAAGATGAAAGTATTATCGAAGTCTCAAATTTTGAAATCCAACCAGAAGAGAATTTTATTAAACGTTTATTCGATATTTTAGTCTCTGTTTGCCTATTTGTGATTACCTCCCCCTTAATGCTTATTGCAGCGATTTTAGTCAAAGCAACCTCACCGGGACCAGTGATTTACAAACAAACTCGGATTACATTAAATCAACGTGAGTTCTCGATTTTAAAATTTAGAACGATGTCGGCAACAGCAGAAGCAAAATCAGGTCCAGTCTTATCTACAAGTAACGACAGTCGCGTCACTACAGTTGGTAAATACTTGCGCGCTTTACGTATTGATGAGTTGCCACAACTAATCAATGTTATTCGCGGGGATATGTCCATTGTCGGACCACGTCCTGAACGACCATTCTTTGTTGATCAATTTAATCAGGAAAACCCGAATTACTATTTACGTCACAATGTACGTGCGGGGATTACTGGCTATGCCCAAGTTTATGGGAAGTATGCTTCTGACTACAATAGTAAATTGAACTTTGATTTACTGTACATCAAGAATTATTCATTACTGTTGGATATGAAAATTCTGCTTCAAACCATCAAAATTCTCTTTGATAAAGTATCATCAAGAGGATTGGATGAGTCTGAAGAACGTGAAGAATTGACGATGGATTATTGTAAAGAGAATGCTATTAGAATTTACCGTTAAAAGTTTGAGACATAAGTTATTTAAGCTTATGTCTCAAACTTTTTTTGGAAACAAGGAACGTTGAAATAATAAAAGAGCTATGCGATAATATAAACTGTTACATTCTTACATAAAATGCAACGAGGAGTGAACAAATGGAAACAGCACTTGTTTCAATTATTATGCCCATGTACAATGCAGGCAAATTTTTATCAAAATCTATTGAAAGCGTTCTGGAACAAACCTATCAGAATTGGGAATTATTACTCATTGATGATGGAAGTAAAGATGATTCTATTGATATTGCACTTGCCTTTACGGAAAAAGATTCAAGAATCTTTTTACTGAAAAATGAACAGAACATGGGCATTGCAAAGACCAGAAATAAAGGAATTGAAGCTTCAAAGGGACAATATATTGCCTTTTTAGATAGTGATGATTTATGGCTTCCTAATAAATTAGAAGTTCAAATCAAGTGGATGGAAGAAAAAAAACTTTTATTTACATGTAGTTCTTATTTTGTATGTAATGAAAATGGCAACATTACTCATGAGCGTAATTTTAGTGAGGGACCACAAACCTATCAAGATCTTTTAAAAACAAATACTATCGGCTGCTTAACAGTCGTAGTCGAATCTAATCTGCTTAAACGCCATTTAATGCCGGATTTAAAACATGAAGACTATGCTACTTGGTTAAACATTTTGAAAGAAATAAATACGGTCTATTTTATTAACGAAAAATTAGCCATTTATCGTAAGCTAACCACCTCTACATCTTCTAACAAATGGAATACAATCAGTTGGGTTTGGAAAATTTTGCGCCAAAATGAACAATTTTCAGTTATTAAAAGTTCATTCTACTTAATGCGTTTTTTATTCTATACAACATTTAAATATGCAAAGAATGAATAGGGAGGAAAAGGAAAAGTGGAACAAACAACACAGACGCAATTAGTAGAAATTCAACAAGTCGTTTTACGCATGTCAAAATATTTTGTGGCTTTTTGTGAAGAACATAATCTAACCTGTTATTTTTGTGGAGGCGGTTGTATTGGAGCAATCCGCAGTCAAGGTTTTATTCCATGGGATGATGACTTAGATTTCTTTATGCCAAGACCAGATTATGAAAAATTAAAAGTGCTTTGGCCTAAATATGCAGATACAGAACGTTATCCATTGTTAGTTGCTTCAAAAACTTATAATGATCATAATTCATTTATGACAATTAGGGATGCACAGACAACGTTTATTAAAACCTATCAAGATGGATTAGCGATTCCTCATGGTATTCCTATCGATATTTTTCCTTTAGATGGTGCGCCAAAAGGAAATTTTCAAAGGAAGAAACAAAAAATTTGGGCATTAATTTATGCTTTATTCTGTTCACAAGTGGTACCAGAAAAACATGGTGGCATTTTAGCAACGGGGAGTCGGGTATTATTGAATATCTTTCCATCGAAAAAGGTTCGCTATCATATTTGGCGCTTTGCTGAAAAAAGAATGACTAAGTATTCCTTCGGCTCCACTCCTTATGTTACAGAATTATGTGTCGGACCACGCTACATGGGTAATATTTATCATTTGGAAGATTTTAAATCTGCTATTTTTGTTCCGTTTGAAGATACAAAAATGCCAATACCAGTGGGCTACAAGCGCTACTTAACAGAGGTTTTTGGGGATTATATGCAATTGCCACCAGAGGAAGATCGCCAACCCCATCATGAAGCACTAATTGTTGATACTAAAAAATCGTACACAGAATATCTTAAAAAATAAATAAAAGATGAAAACAATCGATTAAAGATCTGTTTTCATCTTTTTACCATTTAAAAGTAAAAAATTGATATAGGAATGTTAAAAAAGCGTAATTGAATTTGAAATAAAGGTATGAGATAATAATTGGTGTTAGTTTTAAAATGTGAAAACAATTAGTTGAAGGTTATAAGATACACATTTTCTAGAGCGAATGGCAAGTGTTTAAGAAAGATACATATTATTAAATATATAAGGAGAGTTTCATGAAAAAAATCATTTCAGGTATGTTAATTTGTACCGTATTATTAAATAGTTTTAGTGTGATTGCATCAGGAGAAGAGCTTGTAAAAACAGAAACAACGGGGGAGACTGGCTTGGTCACTCAAGCTACGTCAGAAACAACGACTAATTCAACGGAGGACACATCTTCTGTTACAGAAGAAAATACCTCTGAAAGAGATAGTTCTACTTCAAGCACAAAAGAAGAGTCTCTTGATTCTTCAACAAATAGTACAACGGAAGAACATTCTTCTGTTTCAGAAACAAACACAACAGATAGTAAAACAGAAGCATCACAAAGCTCTGAAGTAGAAAAAAAGACCATTGACCAAGATGAAGCGGATTATCAAGAAGCAGCACGTGAAGGAACGAACCATAAAAAAGGAACATATGCTATGAAAAACGGCATTTCTTCTAGGGTAGCGCGAGCAACAGTTGCGAACGTCTATGCGAATGATCCTAATTTGCCTGGCAAGAATTTTATTGACGTTTCTAGTTGGAATGGAGACATTTCAGTAGCTGAATATCAAAAAATTAAAAGCTATGGTGTAACAGGTGTCTCGGTTAAATTGACAGAAGGAACTTGGTATGTTAATCCATATGCTGCGGGCCAAATTAGAAATGCCAAAGCTGCGGGCTTAAAAGTTTCAGCATATCACTATAGTATGTATGTCTCTGCTGCGACAGCACAAGATGAAGCAAGATATTTTGCTCAGGCGGCGGCTAACTCTGGCTTAGATAAAAATACCATAATGTTTAATGATGCGGAAGATCCAACGCTTACAAACAATGGGCGAAACGCCCATACTAATTCTGTTGCGTTTAACCAGCAATTAAAGGCACTAGGGTATAAAAATGATGCGTTGTATGTTGGCAAATGGTGGTTAACAAATGGCTATATCGACACCTCCGCCTTCGGAAGAGACAGAGTATGGGTAGCGCAATATCCATATACTCCAGATAGTTCCATGCAGTGGAATAATGACCATGGTGCTTGGCAATGGTCTTCGCAAATGTATTTCCCTGGTTTAGCTAATTATGAAGGGCGTCCGTTTGATATTTCCATGACCTATAGTAATTTTTTAAATATGGGTAATAGTAGTGGGCCTGACTTAAGTAAGTATTACACAACTAATCCAGGTCGAGTAGTAGTAATGAAAGATGAAACATTTTATAACAACGCCGACTTTACAAGCAAAGGTGCCGCAGTGAAAAAGAATACACTAGTAGAAGTGCAAGGGATTGAGTACTCATCAACTGGGTACCCCCGTTTGGTAACACCTCAAGGATATTTAACGGCAAGAAAAGATATTGTTTTAGCGGCAATCAGTAATATTGATAAGTATTACACAGTTAATCCAGGTCGAGTAGTAGTAATGAAAGATGAAACATTTTATAACAATGCCGACTTTACAAGCAAAGGTGCCGCAGTGAAAAAGAACACACTAGTAGAAGTGCAAGGAATTGAATATTCATCAACTGGGTACCCTCGTTTGGTAACACCTCAAGGATATTTGACAGCGAGAAAAGATATCGTTTTAGCAGCAATCAGTAATATTGATAAGTATTACACAGCTAATCCAGGTCGAGTAGTAGTAATGAAAGATGAAACATTTTATAACAACGCCGATTTTACAAGCAAAGGTGCCGCAGTGAAAAAGAATACACTAGTAGAAGTGCAAGGAATTGAATATTCATCAACTGGGTACCCTCGTTTGGTAACACCTCAAGGATATTTGACAGCGAGAAAAGATATCGTTTTAGCAGCAATCAGTAATATTGATAAGTATTACACAGCTAATCCAAGTCGAGTAGTAGTAATGAAAGATGAAACATTTTATAACAACGCCGATTTTACAAGCAAAGGTGCCGCAGTGAAAAAGAATACACTAGTAGAAGTGCAAGGAATTGAATATTCATCTAATGGATATCCCCGCTTGGTAACAAGAAAAGGATATTTAACGGCAAGAAAAGATATCGTTTCAGCAGCAATCAGTAATATTGACAACTACTATACAGAAAATCCAGTAAAAATTGTAATGCTTGTCAATGATCGTTATTATACTGATTTAGAATTTAAAACACCTGGATCTCCAGTAAAAAAAGGAACTACTATTAGAGTGCAAGGAATTGAATATAGTAAAAATGGTTATCCAAGATTAAAAACATCACAAGGGTATATCACTTCGAATAAACGTTATGTACAAAAAGTGAATTAGTTAAGTAACTTAAAAAGGACACTCTAACGATTTAGTTAGGTGTCCTTTATTTAATAAATATTATTTTTGAAAAGGACAATATTTACAGTTCGATTAAGGTCTACGATAAATTATTGAAACTTACTGTTAGTTATGAGAAAATGTAAAAGATTGAATGCAGTTTTGGCTGTGTTGATGAATATATAAGTTAAACAAAATTGAAATAAAACTAGTTGTTGACTAGTTAGAGAAAGGATTTTGTATCAAATGATTACAGCTTTAATTATTGCCGGTGGGGTCGGTAAACGAATGGGGCAGGAGATTCCTAAACAATTTATTATGGTAGAGGAAAAACCGATAATTATCTACACATTGGAATCTTTTCAAAAGCATCCACTCATTGATCGAATCTTAGTTGTGTGTAAAAAAGGTTGGGAACAAACACTAGATGCCTATGCAAAAGAGTACCATATTGACAAATTACAATGGATTATTCCAGGAGGAAATTCCGGTCAAGAATCAATTAACAATGGGGTTAATTTCTTAAAAGAACATTCAAATCCAGAAGATACTATTGTTATCCATGACGGAATTCGCCCATTAGTTGATGAATTAGTTTTATCTGATGTAATTGTTAAGTGTCAAGAATACGGAAATGCAGTGACTTCGTTGCCATATAATGAACAAATTTTTGTAAAAGAAACTGAGGAAACAACTCGACAATATATTAATCGTGAAACATTGCGTCGCGTGTCAACGCCACAAGCCTATAAATTTGAAAAATTAACTTGGGCTTACGAAAAAGCATTCCGTGAGAATATTGGTATTTCTGAATCGTCATATACGAATACTATGATGGTGGATTTAGGCGAAACATTGTATTTTGCTTTAGGCTCAGATAAAAACATTAAGTTAACCACACAAGATGACTTACAGTTATTTAAAGGCTTCTTGAAAATGAAAGAAGAGTAGTGGAGGGATACCATGTTATTTACAGACGATAATTATTTATCAGACGTTGAACGAGTTTTAGAGAAGACACCAGATTGGACTAAAGTAACTAATAAATCTGTTTTTATAACTGGTGCTTCAGGCATGATTGGGACCTTTTTAATTGATGTGCTTATGTACCAAAATAAAACGAGAAATGCGAATATTTCGATCTGGGCGATGGGACGAACATTGTCGCGTTTAGAAGAGCGATTTACTAGTTATCTAGAAGATCCGTTATTCCATATAGTTATCGGAGATGTCACAGAAGAAATTCAGATAGCAGAAGCTTGTGACTATGTGTTGCATTGTGCTAGTAATACACATCCTAAATCATATGCCAGTGATCCAATTGGAACGATTATGACCAATATTGCTGGTACGCAGCATATTTTAGATTATGCGGTCAAAGCGAATAGTGAAAAAGTGTTATTTTTATCAACTGTTGAAATCTATGGAGAAAATCGTGGAGATCTTGATAAATTTACGGAAGACTATTGCGGCTATATTGACTGTAACACGCTACGGGCCGGTTATCCCGAAGGAAAAAGAGCAAGTGAATCATTATGTCAAGCCTATATTCAGAAATATGGTATTGATGTTGTTATTCCAAGAATTAGTCGTACTTTCGGGCCTACGATGTTACTTTCGGATAGTAAAGCTTCTTCTCAATTTATTATGAATGCAGTCCATAAAGAAAACATTGTGTTAAAAAGTGCAGGGACCCAACTATATTCTTATGCATATGTTGCAGATATTGTATCTGCTCTTCTGTTTTTATTAGTTAAAGGGCAAAAAGGGGAAGCTTACAATGTTTCAAACGAACATTGCGATATTACGTTACGCACTTTTGCGGAAACATTAGCCAATGTAGCTGGAACAAAAGTGATTCATGGGGAAGCCACCGCCCAAGAAAAACAAGGGTTTTCTAAAGCAACAAAAGCATTACTAGACAATCAAAAAATTTACGCGTTAGGTTGGCGGCCACTGTACGACAGTATGGAAGAACCATTAAAACATACAATTAAAATTTTAGAAGGTAGCGGAAATTGATATGCCCAAAATTAGTATTATTGTTCCTGTATACAATGTAGAAAAATATTTAGAAAAATGTGTACGCTCTATTTTAGCTCAAACGTTTACTGACTTTGAATTAATTCTGGTGGACGATGGCTCTCCAGACAGTTCTGGAGCAATGTGTGATCAGTTTGCTGAACAAGATCAACGGGTAAAAGTTATCCATAAAGAAAATGGTGGGCTAAGCGATGCTCGCAATGCTGGAATTGAGATAGCGACAGGTGAGTATTTAGGTTTCGTAGATAGTGATGATTACATTGCAGATGATATGTATGAACTATTATATACAAATATCGTAAAAGAAGATGCCGATTTATCAATCTGTGGTATTTATGATGTCTATGAGGGGAAAGAGCCTGTAGAAAAACAACAGCAATATATAGTACTAGATAAAGTAGCAGCAATGAAAATGATTTTAGAAGCTAAAGTTGTATCTGTTCATGCCGTGAATAAGTTATATAAAAAAGAAATTTTTGAAGATATCCGATACCCTGTAGGCATGATTACAGAAGATGGTGCAGTTATTTTATCTATCCTAGAGCATACAGAGAAAATTGTTATTGATACGCAACAAAAATATTATTATTTTCACCGTGCCAATAGTATTTCAAGCAATCTTTTTTCTAAGAAAGATTTAGATACAATCAATGTTTGGAAAGAAAATGAAAAATATATCTTAGACCAGTATCCTGAATTATCTAATGTTGTTCATACACGTGTATGTTGGGCAAATTTTATAGTATTAGATAAAATGATGAATAGTAAGTTAAATAATGAAGAAAAAAAAGTTCAAAAAGAAATTGTTACTTTTTTACGAAAAAATTTTAAATTTATAATGAAAAATCAATATTTTACTATGCCTAGAAAAGTCGGAGCAATCGCACTTCAAATCGGAGTACCATATTATAAGATGATTGCTATATTGGAAGAAAAACATAGGAAAACAAAAAATGAATAAATTAGGAGTAGTATTATGTGGGTAAATAACTTTTTGGAAAAAACGAAATTACCGTTTTTAATAATTTTTGAATTTATGCTTTTATTAAGAACAATTAGTCTTTATAGCTTGTTACCAAGTAAGGTAGATACTCTGGTGTTTGGGTTGATATCAATTTGGGCGATGGTTTATATTCTAAATCAGATGTTTTTTATTCTAAAAAATAAAAGATTTAAACAATTTGATCCGATGTTAGTCATTTTTATAGTCATGCTTTTTTTTGTAACACTCATTCATTACCAAACGTATTTTATAGCTAACCTAAAATTAGTTATATGGCAGGCTATTTTTTTATTAGTTATTTATCAAATTGGTAAAGAACAAGATAAAAAAACATTTAAAGTATTAGAAAAAATTCTTTTAATAGTTTGGGGAGTTTTAGTAGTTATTGCTATTTGCATGTTTTTTATACAGTATTCATATACAGCGCCTTTGGATAAAATTTATAATGGCTTAAGAATTGGCTTTTTTGAAAATCGTTTATATGGGGTATTTGCCGACCCTAACTTTGCAGCTACCATTTCTGTTGTTTCAATAATTTTATCAGTGTCATTACTTTTTCAAACTACTTTGAAAAAGTGGAAATGGTTATTGATAATGAATACTTTGATACAATGGATATATATAACTTTATCTGGATCAAGGACGGCTTTTGTAGAGCTAATGGTAATTATTTTTGTGGGTTCGTTTTTTGTAGTGTATCAAAAAACGACTGAAAAAAAATTAGGTTTGCAACTTTTATATTCTATTATTACAAGTATTGGTATGGTCTTTTTTGCCTATATAGCAACGAAGCTAATCGAAAGAGGTATGTTAGCTATTTTAGATTTGTTGAATAACGTAGAATACAAATCTACAACGAACGTTTCAAAAAATCGACCAGATGTTTCTTTGGATAGACCAGACGTAGAAAACAAGACAGATATTTCTAATAATCGTTTTGGACTTTGGAAAAGTTCGTTTGAGATATTTCAGTCAAATATCTGGTTTGGTACCTCTCCTAGAAATTTGGTAACATATGCCCAACACTATTTACCTAATACTTTGATTGCGGTTAAACAACAAACTTCGCATAATTTTTTCTTTTATACCTTAGCGACAACGGGGCTGGCAGGGACTATTCCGCTAATTCTGTTTTTAATTAATAAAATCCTAACAACATTGCAAGTTTTATTTTCAAAAAGAATCAATATTTTTAATGATAATTTTTTGCGAAATGTCTTAATTGTACTGACTATTTTAGTTTCGGCAATGTTTCTAACAGAATTAATTTTAGTTAATAAAATTGGTACCTTTTTATTTTGGCTATATTTAGGTTCTGTATCTAGTCAATTAGTAAAAAACAATAATAAATTCTTATTTTGGAGATAAAAATGAAACCATTAACGATTAAAGAAATACAAGAAACGAGCACAGAAATATTAGTATATATTGATAATATATGTCGTCAAAATAATATTGAATATTCTATTTACTACGGTAGTTTAATTGGTGTTGAAAGGCACCAAGGATACATCCCTTGGGATGATGACTTGGATATTGTCTTAACGAGACCTAATTATGATCGTCTAATTAATATATTATCTAAAGATAAAAATTATCTATTATTGAGCTTGGAAACAAGAAAGAACTATCGGTATACGTTTGCAAAATTAGTTGATACTAGAACATGTGTTAAATCGAAGCAATTTTATAATAGTGAGGACCCAGAATTAGGTGTGTTTGTCGATATTTTTCCGATTGATGGTTTTCCAGCCGCATCTTCTGAACGTTTAGATTTTGGTCGTCAATGCGAGTCGTATAGAGAAAATATGTTAGCTACCTTAAATAATTCTTATGCCATTTCTAAATCTCGATGGAAAGCATATTTAAAACGAGTACTTCTATATCCAAGGTACCGAAAATTACTTAAACAGGGAGATTATGATTTTTGGAAACGTAAATTTATGGATAAAGTAACTACTTATCCGATTGATTCAGCTATTGAATGTGGTTATATTGAATTTATCAATGAAGAATGGGGTGTTTTCCCAAAAGAATGGTTTGATCATTATGAAGATGTGTTATTTGCTGGCAATAAAGTTCGAGCAATCAAAGACAGAAAACTATTTTTATCATTACGTTATGGAAATTATATGGAATTACCACCTATGTCTGAACAAGTGACGCACCATCCGTATACTTTTTATTGGAAATAAAGTAAAAAAGGCAGGAAAAATAATGGATTATACTCGCATGATGATTATTACTTTAGATGAAAAATCAGTTCTGTTTTCAACTGATGCGCAAAAATTAGGTGTACATGTAGAAAAATATTTTTCTAAACGTCCTTTTGTTGTTAAATTATTAAATCAATTAGATAAAAGAATAGACACTACATTTGCAAGATTTTTTTATGGAGAGTGGAAAAAGAATCTTTCTGAAATAGACTTTATTTTGTTGAACTCTCATTACTTTTCACGACCGTTAATTAAATATTTAAATCGTAAATATCCGCATATCAGGATTGCTATATGGTATAGTAATCCTGTTGAAAAAGATACACCGATTTCTTATTACGCTGATTTAAACTGTGAGCTTTGGTCCTTTGATATAGGTGATTGTGAAAAATACCAAATGCATTTTAATAACCAATTTATAGACGAGACAAAGGTTGTTGCTAGTCAGGCAGATCCAAAGTATCAATCTGATGTTTGTTTTATTGGTGTAGATAAACAGCGTCTCTCTTATTTATTAGAGTTAGAAGCGTACTTTGTAGAGTGTAATTTGAATCCTTTTATCTATGTAGTAGATTCTTCGAAAAATTCTTATTCAAACTATGATTATAAGAAGCCTATCCCTTATAGTGAACTCATTAAGTATGAAGCAAATACATCGGCTATTCTAGATGTTGTACAGGAAAATCAACATGGAATATCATTAAGACCTTTAGAGGCATTATTTCTTAATAAAAAGTTAATTACGAATAATCATACAGTTTTAAACATGGATTTCTATGAAAAAGAAAATATATTTTTACTAAGTAAACAAAATATGTCTGAGATATTAACCTTTTTAAAGGTGCCTATGAAACCAGTTGCTGAAACTGTTAAAGAGAAGTATTCATTCAAAGGCTGGTTAAATAACTTTTTTATCTAAAGTACGAAAAATGAAAATCTTTGATGAATATTTTAGATTTAAACTTATAAAAGAATAAGAGGTACACTACATGAATGAGAAAGCTAAATCAGTTGTAAAAAATCTATACTATACAGTCGCTGCTAATTTTGCTACCCTTGGGATATCTGTTTTATTAAACTTATTTGTTCCAAAATTGCTGGGGGTTAGAGAATATAGCTATTGGCAATTATATGTTTTCTATGCTTCCTATGTTGGTTTTTTTCACTTAGGCTGGATTGATGGTATCTATTTAAAAATTGGGGGAGAAGAATACGAAAATTTAGATAAAAGAAATCTCGGTTCTCAATTCTGGTATTTAGCGATTTTTGAATGTTGTATTTCTGCTTTTGTCATTCTTTGGGCTTACTTTTTCATGCCGAAAGAATATCAAGGGATTATTTTGATATTGACGGCCATTGTTTCAGTAATTACAATTGCAAAAACGTTTATTCTGTATGTTTTTCAGTCAACAAATCGTATTAAGGAATATGCTCAATTATCCAGAAATGATCGCTATTTATATGTCTTGTTCATTGCAATTTACTTTGCATTAGGAGGACGAGATTTTTATTGGCTAATCATTATGGATATACTTTCTAAACTGATTATTACGGTTTGGGGAATGTTTAGAGTTAAAGACATGTTGCGTGTGAACATGATGAGTTTGAAGGAAGTTACTCCTGAAATAGTTGATAATATTAACATAGGTAGTAAACTAATGCTCAGTAGTATAGCAAGTATGCTAATAATGGGAACCATTCGCTTTTTTGTTCAACAGCGTTGGACTATCGAAACCTTTGGTAAATTGTCCTTTACTTTAAGTTTATCAAATATGTTTTTAACTTTTATTAATGCTGTTGGAATTGTAATGTTTCCGTTGTTAAGACGGACAAATAAAGAGCGATTGCCGTCTTTATTTGTCACATTAAGAGGTGTTTTTGTTCCGTTAACGTATGCAATTCTGCTGTTATATGTACCCGTCAAATTTGTTTTAGGTATGTGGTTACCCGAATATAGCGAGAGTTTGAAATTTATGGGAATTCTATTTCCTATAGTTATTTATGAAGGTCGGATGTCTTTACTAATTAATACGTATTTAAAAACGTTGAGAAAAGAAAAAACAATTTTATTTGTTAACGTATTGACACTTGCCTTGTCGTTAATCCTATCGCTGTTTGTGATTTTCGTTGTTGGGAACTTGAATTTAACTGTTGGGTTGATATTAGTAAGTTTAGCATTTCGTTGTAATTTAGCAGAAATTTTTCTATGCAAAGATATGAACGTTAAAATAGGTAATAGCACGGTATTGGAAACGTTGGTTACATTATTGTTTATCTTTAGTAATCTTTGGTTTGGCGGTAGTATTTATAGTTTCATTTCTTATGGAATTGTGTATATTATCTATTTCTTATTCATTCATAAGAGCTTTGTAAATAACGCAAAGAATTTAAAATATTTAGTAAAAGGTTGAGAAAGTTATTTTCTCTCCTTTTTTATTGAAAAAACAAACTGTAGTCTTTGACACCTAAAAATGGTAAAATTAATGTATTATTTTAAATGGAGTGGGAAACTTGAGGAACTTTTTAATCACAGGCGGCGCCGGCTTTATCGGCTCAACCTTAGCAAATTATTATAGTAAAGACAATCAAGTTGTGGTCATTGATGATTTATCAATGGGCCAAACTGAAAATTTAAACGCATCTGAAAACATCACGTTCATTGAAGGTAGCGTGACTGATCAACAATTAATGGAAAAAGTATTACAAGAGTATCAGTTCGATTACATTTTTCACTTAGCCGCGATTGCTAGTGTAGCAGACTCAGTAGCACGTCCAGTGGAAACACACCAAGTGAATTTTGAGAGTGTGTTACAATTACTGGAATTAATTCGGAAATACCAGAAAGATTTAAAACGTTTGGTGTTTGCTTCTTCTGCAGCGGTTTACGGCGATGAGCCAACTTTACCAAAACAGGAAGAATCAGTAATTCGTCCGTTAACGCCTTATGCTGTGGATAAATTTGCTTCTGAAAAATATGTTTTAAACTATTGTCATTTATATGATGTTCCAACAAGCGCTGTTCGCTTCTTTAACGTTTATGGGCCAAACCAAAATCCTAATTCGCCTTATTCTGGCGTTATTTCGATTGTGATGGACTCTTACAAACGCTTATTAGCCAATCAAGAAGTGACATTCAATATCTTTGGCGATGGAAAACAATCCCGTGATTTTGTCTTTGTTGAGGACGTGGTTCAAGCGTTGAATCTTGTCGCTCATTCTGACCAATCACTTGGGGAAGTGTATAATGTCGGAACAGGGAAAGCAACCGACTTGAATGAGTTGATTTCTTCTTTAAATGATATTATGAAAGTCACTTTACCAGTTGAATACAAAGAAGCGCGAGCTGGGGACATCAAAGATTCCTTAGCGGATATATCTAAATTACGTGCCATTGGTTATGAACCGAAATATAGTATTCAATCCGGTTTGGATAAATATGTTAAGTATGAATTAAAAGAATAAATAAAACTTATTGAGAGCTGATAGTTATCAAGAAGTTTTCAAGTAATTTGTACGAAGTAGTCATAGATAAAAAAAGTTTAATATGGTATGCTAAAATTTGTATGCAAGTATTAAATTTGGGGGATTTAACCTGTGAAAAAGAAAATTTTAATTTCAATACCCGCGTATAATGAAGCAAATAATATACGTCCTCTATATAAAAAATTAAATGAAACTTTAGAAAAAAAAAGAAACGAAGTTGATTTTGAAATATTATTTATTAATGATGGAAGCAAAGATAACACTGTGAGTGAAGTTTTATCATTAATTGAACAAACGGATAATGTTTCTTTAATTGATTTGTCCAGAAATTATGGAAAAGAGATAGCAATGAGTGCGGGCTTTGATTATTCTACACATGATGCTGTTATTACAATGGACGCTGATTTACAACATCCGCCAGCTACAATTATTGATATGATTGATCTTTGGCAGCAAGGTTATGAAGATGTCTATGCTAAAAGAAATCAACGCAAAGGGGAGTCATGGTTCAAAAAAACATCCTCTAAATGGTTTTATAAAGTATTAGGAAAACTAGCCAATACGCCTGTTTTACCAGATGCAGGAGATTACCGGTTACTTGATCGCAAGGTAGTAGAGGCGCTGAAGCAAATGAGAGAATCTCAACGTTATACGAAGGGGTTATATAATTGGGTAGGCTTCAAAAAGGTTGCAATTGAATTTGATGCGGATGAGAGATTACATGGTGAAACAAAATGGAGTTTTGGCGCATTATTGAAATTGGCAATTGAAGGAATTACTTCTTATACAACGGCTCCTTTAAAAATTTCAATGTATTTTGGCTTTTTAGTTTCTTTTGTTGCGTTTATTTATATGATATATGTATTAATTAAAACATTGATATTTGGTGCGGATACTTCAGGCTTCCCTTCATTAATGATTATGATATTATTTTTAGGTGGCTGCCAATTGATTTCTGTAGGGATTTTAGGGGAGTATGTTGGCCGTGTATTTTTAGAGACTAAGAAACGTCCCTTGTATTTTGTAGAAAATATATACAGTTTGCCAAAGAAAAATGAGACTAAAGAATCAGAGTTAAAAGAGATTGATTAATGAATATATTCATTTTACTTATAAAAAACGAGGTAGTAGTCGAATGACTGTATCTCGTTTTTCCTATATTTGAACCCACCTCACTCCAATGGTACAATAAACAAGATTGGAGTGAGAGCATGACAGATATTATTGCACATCGAGGAAGTAAAGGCACCCATCCTGAAAATACGTGTATTGCTTTCAGAGAGGCTGTTCGTGTTGGTGCTGAAGGAATTGAATTAGATGTTCACCTTTCTAAAGATGGTTATTTAATCGTTATGCACGATGAAACGGTGGATCGTACGACAGATGGTCATGGTGAAATCCAACAGTTAACATTAAACGAATTAAAACAACTAGATGCTGGAAGCTGATTTCAGAAAAATCCTTCTGTTCAATGTGTTCCAACATTGGAAGATGTTTTAAATTGTCTTGTAGAAGAACAATTCAATGGTTTTTTGAATATTGAACTTAAAACGGATATTATCCATTATGAAGGAATTGAGAAAAAAGTCGTCCAACAAATGAAGCAAAAAAACTGGCCGTTTCGTTATTTATATTCCAGTTTTTATTTTCCGAGTTTAGTTAAATTAAAAAAAGCTGATCCTAAGACAGAAATTGCCTTTATTTATGAATCTGCAGAGGATTTAAGTCAAGCGGGACCGGCATTCGCGCTTGTCGATAGTTTACATCCAAAAATGTCTTGGGTGTTGGCTCATGAAAAAGAACTTATCGCAATTGGCAAACCGCTGCGGCCGTGGACTGTTAATCGGATGGAAGAAATGGAAAATTGTTTTCAGCTAAAATTGGCAGGCGTTCATACAGATTTTCCTGAGGAAGCAAAATTTGCTCGTCAAAATTGGCAAGAAGAAGGAGAAACATAATTGGAGAAAGTATTAGTTATTGTAGGACCCACTGCGGTGGGGAAAACAGCATTAAGTATTGCTTTAGCAAAAAAATTTAATGGTGAAATTATTAGCGGTGACTCCATGCAAGTTTATCGCTCGTTAGACATTGGCACCGCTAAAGTCACAGAAACAGAAAAAGAAGGAATTCCTCACTATTTAATTGATTGCCGTGAAGTCAGCGAAACATATTCTGCCGCTGATTTTCAGAAAGAGGGTCGTCAAAAAATCAAAGAAATTACTGAAAAAGGGAAACTACCAATTATCGTTGGAGGAACAGGTTTGTATATTCAATCACTCCTTTATGATTTTCAACTAGGAAGTCGTGAGATAGATGACTCGCCTGAAATTAGAGAAACGTATAATTTATTTGCGGAAGAAAAAGGGAATCAAGCCTTATGGCAGTTATTACAACAAAAGGATCCTCTAGCGGCTGACAGCATTCATTTTAATAATCGCAAAAAAGTCATTCGTGCGTTAGAGGTCTTTGATAAAACCGGTTATAGTATTTTGACCCCGAAGGAAAAACCAGCTCGTCTCTATGATTATTATTTGTTAGGTTTGGAAACAGATCGCGCTTTATTGTATGAGCGTATTAATCAGCGGGTGGATCAAATGATGACAGAAGGACTGTTGGAAGAAGCAAAACAGATGTTTCAGCAACCACATGCACAAGCAGCTCAAGGTATTGGCTATAAAGAATTTTTTCCGTATTTTTCCGGTGAACAATCATTAGAGATGGCGGTTGAAACAGTCAAACAGCAATCGCGGCGATATGCCAAACGTCAATTGACTTGGTTTAGAAATCGAATGGCTGCGCATTGGTGGAATTTGGTTCAGCAGCCAACAGATTTGCCTAAGTTGGAAAAAGAAGTAGCGGAATGGCTACAACAGAAGGAGAGTGAGTAGGCGATGACCACTCATGAAAAAGTTATTCTAGTAGGAGTTGAGACGGAAAAAAATTATCAGACATTTTCTGCATCAATGGAGGAACTGGCGAATTTAACGGAAACCGCTAATGGAGAAGTGGTGTTTGTTTTAACACAAAAACGACCACAAGTTGATCGACAAACCGTAATCGGTAAGGGGAAATTGGAAGAATTAATTCAATTAACAGATGCCTATGAAGCGGATCTTGTTATTTTTAATCATGAGCTCACACCGCGCCAAAATCAACTGTTATCTGAAGCGTTAGCTGTGCGAGTAATTGATCGTGTACAATTAATTTTGGATATCTTTGCTTTGCGTGCGCGCTCCAAAGAAGGAAAGTTACAAGTTGAATTAGCGCAATTGGATTATTTATTGCCTCGCTTGGCTGGTCAAGGAAAACAGTTGTCCCGACTTGGAGGAGGTATTGGGACACGCGGGCCTGGTGAAACGAAATTAGAGTCGGACCGCCGACACATTCGGAATAAAATCTTAGGCATCCGTCGTGAGTTAAAAGAAGTCACTGCTCATCGTGAACGAAGCCGCCAGAAAAGACAAAATTCAGAACTATTTCAAATTGGCTTGATTGGTTATACCAATGCTGGCAAATCAACCATTCTCAACATGTTGACAACAGCAGGAACTTATTCAGAGGATCAATTGTTTGCAACGTTAGATCCTTTAACCAAAAAATGGCAATTGCCTCAAGGCATGGAAGTTACGCTGACCGATACGGTTGGCTTCATTCAAGATTTACCAACACAGCTGATTGAAGCCTTTCAGTCGACATTGGAAGAAAGTCGGACGATGGATTTACTGCTCCATGTGGTGGATGCAAGTGCGCCAGATCGTTTACAACATGAACGCACAGTTCAAACATTGATGAAAGAATTAGCGTTGGAAAATATTCCGTGCTTGACGGTTTATAATAAAAGAGATCAAGTGGACAGTAAAGAATTTGTCCCAACCTTATTTCCCAATGTATTGATCTCAACTAAAATTTCTGAAGATAAAGAACGACTGGTTCAAGCTATCCGTGCCCAAATGATGGAATTACTCGAGCCTTATCAATTAGAAATTAGCCCAACTGACGGACAACTATTAAGTGAACTTCGCCGGATGACACTAATGATTTCAGAAGAATATGCTGAAAATGAAAATCGGTATATCGTGAAAGGCTTTGCGAAAAAAAAGTCTAAATGGTTGGCTGAATCCGAAAAAGAATAAAAAATGGTAAGTTGATTAGAAATGATTTGTAAAAACAAATCATTTCTATTTTTTTGATTAGTAGGAGAAAATCAGCCGTGAAAAGATGGAAAAGTCCATATTTATCAGGTTTTTTGTTTTATGTTAGAAAATCTAACATAAGTTCTTGACAATTTGTCATTCTATTGTTATTCTAAGAAATAACTAAGAGAGGAGGATGGAGATGAGAGAAAAAGAGTTACGCCGTTCCATGTCAGTTTTTCCAATTGGTACAGTTATGAAACTAACGGATTTAACCGCTCGACAAATTCGCTACTATGAAGAACAGGGATTGATTCATCCAGAACGTAGTGAGGGCAACCGACGCATGTATTCTTTAAATGATATTGATGTTTTGTTAGAAATTAAAGATTATTTATCTGATGGATTGAACATGGCAGGGATTAAGCGTGTGTATGAAATGAAATTAGAAGAACAAAAAAACACCGCCGAGGCAACTCGTCCGTTAACCGATGCAGATGTTCGTCAGATTTTATACGACGAAATCCTTTCGCAAGGAGGACTTACTCAGCAAAATCCGTTCCAATCGAATGTACCAAGGCTTTAACGTTTCAGCAGCCAATAAAAATGAAGGATGGGGATCAGACCGATGACAAGAAAAGCCAAAACGGCAGAAGAGATTAAACATATTGCAGAAGAGGAAAACGTACGTTTTTTACGACTAATGTTTACCGACATTATGGGAACAATTAAAAATGTTGAAGTTCCTGTGAGTCAGCTAGATAAAGTATTAGATAATAAAATGATGTTTGATGGGTCATCCATTGAAGGATTCGTTCGTATCGAAGAAAGTGACATGTATTTATACCCTGATCTATCTACATGGATGATTTTTCCGTGGGAAAGCGACCATGGAAAAGTTGCGCGCTTAATTTGTGATATTTACAATCCTGATGGTACCCCTTTTGCCGGAGATCCCCGCGGTAATTTAAAACGCGCCTTAGCAGATATGAAAGAATTAGGCTTTACTTCTTTTAACTTAGGACCAGAACCAGAATTTTTCCTATTTAAATTAGATGAGAAT
Source organism: Enterococcus sp. DIV0712 (assembly GCF_050554855.1). NCBI lineage: Bacteria > Bacillati > Bacillota > Bacilli > Lactobacillales > Enterococcaceae > Enterococcus > Enterococcus sp. DIV0712. Next base: position 1,797,714 of record NZ_CP187333.1, on the reverse strand, counting down.
GGTGAAATTACCACTGATTTGAATGATAAAGGTGGCTATTTTGATTTTGCACCAACCGATTTAGGTGAAAATTGTCGCCGTGATATTGTTTTAGAGTTAGAAAGTTTAGGCTTTGAAGTGGAAGCTTCGCATCATGAAGTAGCACCTGGTCAACATGAAATTGACTTTAAATATGCTGATGTAGTTGATGCTTGTGACAATATTCAAACATTCAAATTAGTTGTGAAAACTATTGCGCGCAAACATGGCTTGCATGCAACATTTATGCCAAAACCTTTGTTTGGAATTAATGGTTCTGGCATGCACTGCAATATGTCATTATTTAATGAAGAAGGTAATGTTTTTTATGACGAGTCAGGAGAGATGGGCTTAAGCCAAACTGCGTATCATTTCTTAGGTGGTTTATTAAAACATGCCCGTGCCTATACTGCGGTATGTAACCCAACAGTGAACTCTTATAAACGCTTGGTCCCAGGTTATGAAGCACCTGTTTATGTAGCTTGGAGCGGCAGAAATCGTTCACCACTCATTCGAGTTCCTGAATCTCGTGGTTTATCGACTCGTTTAGAGTTACGTTCTGTCGATCCTTCAGCGAATCCGTATTTAACAATGGCTGTCTTATTACAAGCAGGTTTGGATGGTATTCGTAATGAACTTACACCACCGCCAGCAGTTGATCGTAACATTTATGTGATGAATGAGGAAGAACGTCAACATGCACAAATTGAAGATTTGCCATCAACCTTACACAATGCCATCAAAGAATTACGTAAAGATCAAGTAATGATTGATGCATTAGGTCGTCATATTTTTGCCAATTTTGTAGAAGCGAAACGAATGGAATGGGCAGCCTTCCGTCAAACCGTTTCTGAATGGGAAAGAGAACAATATTTGGAGTTGTACTAAAAAAGAGCCCTAGGGCTCTTTTTTTTTATTTTGTTTCCATCGGTACGAATGTAATCGTTATGTCTTGTGGAATGTTATAAAATGTTTTGTAACGTCGCATCCAATTTTCTGCGGTTGTTCCTTTTTCCCAAAAGTATTCTCCATTTGGTAATAAAGGTAATTTTACGGAAGTTTCTTTATTAGCGATTGCCTCGTCAATAATTTCTTTTCTTTGTTGTTCTACCCTGTAGGTGTATGCAAACATCAAGGTATAAAAGATTAATAAGACAAGAATTCCTTGTTTAAGAATTTTCGTTATAAACAGTATTTCATGGTTGTTTTCTTTTTCACTTTGTAAATTAAAATAATAAGCGATAAATTGCAAAATAAGTATAATCCAAAAAACATACGTAATATAAAATGACCGGGGACCGATGGGCTCAGCAATGAAAAGAGGCCCAGCTGTACATACGATAGATAAGAACAAGAAAAGTAGTTTTGCTTTTAAATTACCTTTAAATTGAATGAGTATAAATATAAATATTGAAAGGTAGTATAGTAAAGCTAATAGTGCAGTGAAATCTTGACTGCGATTATAGGATATTGTGAAATAAGGATAAATAAAGACAGAGAAAACCGTATAAGTACTTATAAAAAATAGAGCTCCTTTATTTATCAGCTGCGTTGCCTTTGATTGTAAAATATCTTTATCTTGTTTTTTAGAGATTAATAAAGTTAACGTTGCTATACAAAGATTAATGAAACGATTTTGATGAAAAATATTTTCTGCCATCGGTCCTATTGTTTTATAGTAAAAATATGAAAGCGATAAATTAATTTTTTTATAGCCATCAGTATTATTGGCAGCATTTAAGTAAGCTGGATTAATTAGCATAATAATCAAACTAAGGAAACTTGTAACTAGAAAAGCAAGTAAGAACGAATCAATCATCTTTCTGGTTTTCCATGAATAAATACATAAAGCAATTGCAAGGAATGTGATATAAACGCTGATGTTTTCAGAAAAAAATTGAGTCCCGAGACTTAAAACAATACCTGTTAGAACAGGGTGTTTTAAATTAGCTGTTTCATTAGTAAATAAGTAATTCACTATTATGAAAAAAACCACTAAACTAATGACAGGAGGAACGAAGTTCACAAAAGCTGCCGGCCATCCATAAGTTTGTTGAAAAAGTTTTGTGGGAATTAATATAAGCAGAGCTAGGCTAAAAATCAAAAGAAATTTTTTATTTGCAGTTGTTTTTCTATCTAAACTTAGGTTAGTGAATTTTGTTAGTACTGTAAGTAATAATAGAATCGTGCCGCTCATAAACAAGCTTTTAATTAAAACACTACGAGTAATAATTAAAGCGAAGATATTTCCAAAGTAGCGTCCATTGTATCCTTGAAAGCCGTTTTTTAATAAATCAAGCCCTTCTTGACTTCCCCACATCCATTCATCGTGAGCGTAAGGGATAAAATAAAAAATGATGGTTAGTAGTAAAAAAGCAAGGATAATAAATTTATTTTTTTGAAGAGTTTTCAACATATTCTCCCTTTCTGTAGATCGTTATTTTCAGTTGTTATTATAAACTAATTATATATAAAAACATAGAGATAATTTGTAACTGGAAAAGGAAACTCAAAAGAATGTTTGTGAAAAATGTTTCAAATGTTTGGTTTTTACGCTATAATAAACAAGAATATGCGTGCAACTATTCTATTTTTTAGATATAAAGGATGAGAAAAACATGCGGAAAATGAAAACAATGGATGGGAATGCTGCAGCAGCTTATATTTCCTACGCCTTTACAGAATTAGCAGCCATTTATCCAATAACACCAAGTTCAACAATGGCTGAGCTTGTTGATCAGTGGTCGGCCGAAGGTAAGAAAAATATCTTTGGTCAACCTGTGAAAGTAGTCGAAATGCAATCGGAAGCTGGTGCTGCCGGCGTGGTCCATGGCTCTTTAAAAACAGGCGCGCTTACCACGACCTATACGGCTTCACAAGGGTTACTTTTAATGATTCCTAATATGTACAAAATAGCTGGAGAACTATTACCATCTGTTTTTCATGTGGCGAGCCGAGCTTTAACCACAAATGCTTTAAATATTTTTGGTGATCAAGGAGACGTAATGGCCGCGCGCCAAACAGGCTTTGCTATGTTGTCAGAAAGCAGTGTGCAAGAAGTAATGGATTTGGCACCAGTGGCTCACTTGGCTTCGATTGAAGCGAGTGTTCCATTTATGAACTTTTTTGATGGCTTTAGAACAAGTCATGAAATTCAAAAAGTGGCAGTTCTTGACTATGAAGAATTAGCACCCTTAGTAAATCAAGAGAAATTAGCCGAATTTCGTCGTCGGAGCATGAACCCGAATCACCCTTCCGTTAGTGGAATGAACCAAAATCCAGATATTCACTTTCAACAACGAGAAACAATAAATCCTTATTATGAAAAATTACCTGGTATTGTTCAAAAATATATGACAGAAATTAACCGGTTACGGGGAACCAATTATGATTTAGTGACGTATTATGGCGCAGAAGATGCAGAAGAAGTGATTGTTACAATGGGTTCAGTTGCGCAAACAATTGAACAGACGGTTGATTATTTACAAGAACAAGGAAGAAAAGTTGGCTTCCTTAATGTCCATCTTTATCGACCATTTCCAGTTGAAACATTTCTTGAAAAAATACCACAATCAGTTAAAGCAATTGCTGTTTTGGATCGGACGAAAGAGCCCGGTTCTGGTGGCGAACCGTTATTATTGGATGTCCAAAGTGCGATGTATGAAGCGGACATTCGCCCAACAATTATTGGTGGGCGCTATGGTTTAGGTTCTAAAGATGTGCTGCCAAATCAAATTGTTGCGGTTTTTGATGAATTAATGAAAGAACGTTCTGCCATGAAGAAGCGTTTTACAATTGGGATTGATGATGATTTAACTTATACTTCATTAGAAGTTGGCAAACCACTTGATTTGACGAATCCGAAAACCTATCAAGCTAAATTTTGGGGCTTTGGTTCTGATGGGACAGTAGGGGCGAACAAGTCAGCAATTAAGATTATCGGTGATCATACAGACAAGTATGCACAAGGATTTTTCTATTATGATTCAAAAAAATCAGGCGGGTTGACCGTTTCTCATTTACGTTTTGGCGAGACGCCTATTCGTTCAACGTACCTCATTGAACATTCTGATTTTGTGGCTTGTCATACAGCCGCTTATTTGCATACTTATGATTTAGTAAAAGGGTTAAAAAAAGGCGGTACTTTCCTCTTAAATACCATTTGGAATGATGAACAACTAGCACGATTTTTACCCAATCAATTAAAACGGTATCTAGCTGAAAATGAGATTCAGTTTTATACAATCAATGCAGTGAAATTAGCTAGTGAAGTCGGACTAGGCGGGCGAATTAATACCGCGATGGAAACAGCTTTCTTCAAATTAGCGCAAATTATGCCTTTTGAGCAAGTGTTGCCAATTTTAAAAGAAGAAGCACTGAAAAGTTATGGTCATAAGTCCATGAAAGTTGTCGAAAAAAATATTCAAGCAATCGATAAGACCGTTGAATTGTTGCATCAGGTACCTGTTCCAGCAGAGTGGAGAACGCTTGAAGTTCAACCGCGAAAACGTTCAGAAAATGTTAGTGATTTTGTTCATGAAATTGTTGAACCGATTAATCGTCAAGAAGGCAATGCGTTATCTGTTGCGACACTAGCGAAAAATGGGATGACAGATGGGCGAATGCCTTTGGGAACTGCGGCAGTTGAAAAACGTGGAGTTGCATTAGAAGTACCTGAATGGATTAGCGATCGGTGTACCATGTGTAATGAATGCGCCTTTGTATGCCCCCATGCGGCGATACGACCATTCTTAGCCGATGAAGAAGAAATGACTGAAGCGCCAGAAGGATTCATTGTACGTGATCTACGTGGTGCCGACGGCTTGAAATATCGTATCCAAGTCTCAGTCAAAGATTGTACTGGCTGTGGACTTTGTGTTGAAGCCTGTCCAGCTAAAGGCAAAGCTTTAGTAATGAAACCTTATGAAGAAGAAAAAGAGCAGGCTATGAACTGGGCGTTTGCTATGACGTTACGTCAAAAGGAAAACCCAGCAAAACCGAATACTGTTTTAGGTTCGCAATTTAATAAACCTTTATTAGAGTTTTCTGGTGCTTGTTCTGGTTGCGGCGAAACGCCTTATGTTAAATTATTGACGCAAATGTTTGGTGACCGAATGCTGATTGCTAATGCAACAGGTTGCTCATCGATTTGGGGTGCTGCAGCGGGTGTGACACCTTACACTACGAATGAACAAGGACAAGGTCCAGCTTGGTCAAATTCTCTTTTAGAGGATAATGCCGAGTTTGGTTACGGCATGTTGTTAGCAACGCAAGCGCGTCGCGAACGTTTAGCTAGTAAAATGACCAAAGCTTTTTCTGTAGTCAGTGATTCTTTACGTTTATTGATGGAAGATTGGATAGCACATCTGTCCGAAAGTGAAGGTACGCAACAACGTGCAGCTAAATTATGTGCAGCTTTGCTTGAAGAAAAAACGAATCAACCTTTATTGGAAGCAATTTATGACGATCAAGATCTTTTTGTTAAACCAAGTCAGTGGATGATTGGTGGAGACGGCTGGGCTTACGATATTGGCTACGGCGGTATTGACCATGTGTTAGCTAGTGGCGCTGATGTGAATATGTTAGTTCTAGATAATGAAGTCTATTCCAATACAGGTGGCCAAACTTCCAAAGCAACTCCGGCATCAGCGATTGCGAAATTTGCTGCCAGTGGGAAATATGCCTCTAAAAAGGATTTAGGGATGATGGCAATGACTTATGAAAATGTCTATGTCGCCCAAATTGCCTCAGGTGCAAACCAAATGCAGACGATTAAAGCTTTTGAAGAAGCAGAAAAATTCCCTGGACCATCGATTATTATTGCCTATACACCATGTATTACACATGGTTTAGCAGGTGGGATGAGTCAAACGTTGAAAGAAGCGAAAGACGCAGTTCATTCAGGTTACTGGTCTTTATATCGCTATAATCCATTATTGCGAGAAAAAGGCAAAGAACCAATGACACTGGATTTCAAAAAACCAGATTTTTCATTAATGAAAGAGTTTATGCGCCAACAAGTTCGCTTTGCGTCCTTAGAATCTAGTCAACCAGATACAGCGGAATTGTTATTTAATAAAACAATTAATGATGCTAAGAGACGGTTCTATAATTATGCTCGTTTAGCTGGTCAAGAAGAAAAAATTCGAGCAAAACTTGAAAAACAAAGTGAACCAGAAATAACTGCGCCAGAGAACGAGAAGCCACGAGTGAAAAAAGAACGCGTAGTTGATCCGGAAGCGGAAGCAAGAAGGGCTGCCCGCCGCGCAGAACGAGCAGCCAAGAGAAAACAACGTGAGCAAGATTAAATAGAAATCAAAAAAACGTGTCTGAGCTTTTTGCTTGGACACGTTTTTTAGTTAGAAATGCGATTTTTTGATGAAAAATTTCAAGTTATTTGAAAAAGTTCCTAAATTTTTTTGATGTTTCCGCTTGCGTTCTGTGATGAAAGAAAATAATGTGGTATACTTGTTAGGAAATCTTGAGAGAGAAGTGAGGGGTATGATGTCGTTTCAATTGAATCAATTATTAGATTTGAATTATTGGCAGCAAGTCATCTCAACGGATTTCTTATCTAAGGATTTTGTTATCAATATCATAGATATCCTAGTCGTATGGTACCTCGTTTACAAATTAATCATGCTTGTTCGTGGAACAAAAGCAGTCCAACTATTAAAAGGTGTCGCTGTTTTTATCATTATCCGCATTCTAAGTGAGATAATTGGTCTACATACATTATCTTGGTTAATGAATCAAGTCATCATGTATGGTGTAATCGCCGCGGTTGTTATTTTTCAACCAGAAGTGCGAAGAGGGCTGGAACATCTAGGGAGAAGTTCGTTTTTCCGCCCGAATAAAGGTGCGCAACAAGAAGATGAGCGTATTATTCAGGCCTTTGACAAAGCCATTCAGTACATGTCAAAACGGAAAATTGGTGCTTTGATAACCATTGAACGCAATACTGGTTTAGATGAATACATTGAGACAGGTATTGATTTGGATGCTGATATTACTGGTGAATTACTGATTAATATTTTCATTCCAAATACACCACTACATGATGGTGCAGTGATTATCAAAAATGAAAAAATTGCTGTTGCTAGTGCGTATTTACCGCTATCAGAGAGCAATTTAATTCCAAAAGAATTTGGAACGCGCCATAGAGCCGCAGTCGGTATCAGTGAAGTCAGTGACGCCATTACGATTGTTGTTTCTGAAGAAACTGGTGACGTTAGTTTGACGTTGAACAATGAATTAATTCCTGGTCTAACGCAAGAAGAGTATTTAACAATTTTGCGTAAGGAGTTAATTTCGGAATCATCGGAAGATAAAAAAAGTGCTTTGCAGCATTTTATCGATGATGTAACAAAGGGGGTTAAACGCAAATGAGAAAAGCCTCCCAAAAAAGCTGGTTTAATGGTTTGCTTTCATTGCTGTTTGCATTGTTGTTATTTTTTAATGCCAATGCAACAGGCAATAATCCCTCCAATTCAGGTTCAAGCCAAACGTATAGTGAGACACTGAATAATATTCCTGTCCAAGTCCAATACGATAAAGACAAATATTATGTCTCTGGATTTGAAGAGAGTGTGAATGTTCATTTACGTAGTGCGAACCGCATTCAATTAAACATGGAATCAAATGCTGACACACGAAATTTCCAAGTGGTCGCAGACTTAACCAAATTGCCATTAGGGACTTCGGAAGTGCCTTTGACAGTGCGGGGACTAAGTTCAGCTGTTACAGCTGAAATTGAACCAAAAACAGTGACTGTAACGATTGAAAAGAGAGTAACAAAAAAATTCGATGTAGAAGCACAACTTTCTGATAACATTGAAAAAGAAGGCTACAAAGTAAAAAATATTTCTGTAGATCCAAAAACTGTAGAAGTAACAACTGGAGAAGAAACAGCGAAAGCAATTGACAAAGTGATTGCGCCAGTCTCAAGTGCCAAACAAACAATTGATACGATTAAACAAACGGTAAATGTCCAAGCGCTAGATGCCAAAGGTCAAGTCCTAAGTATCGAAAATCCAGCACCACAAGTCAAAGTAACAGTAGGCTTAACTGCGCCAACAAAAGATGTACCACTGAATGTTAGTATGACAGGTACGCCACCAGCTGGGATCGCTCATTACAATTATAGTTTATCAACGTACCAAGTTAGGGTCAGTGGCCCGCAATCAATTTTAGATACGCTAGAATCAATTGAGGTACCGGTAGATATTTCTGATATTCGCAAAGAAACAAAACAATCAGTGACTATTCCCGTTAATGGAGAATACGTAGTTACACCAGATGAGGTTGACGTTTCTTTGAGCCCCGTGTACAATCAACAACAGTCATCAAATACAAATGAAACTTCAGGGGAACCTGCAAGTTCAACAACGGCTGGCTCAGGTAGCCAAGCAGTACAACCAAGTACATCCAGTCAAGTAGAATCAAATACTTCTGAAACAACAAGTGAGGGATCAACAGTAGAAAGTACAACTGCTGGTTCAACTGAAAATACAGAGAATCAAGTGACTAAGGAGAATCAAAATGGGTAAATATTTTGGAACAGATGGTGTAAGAGGAATTGCAAATAAGGAGTTAACACCTGAATTAGCTTTTAAATTAGGGCGTTACGGTGGTTATGTGTTGAGTCAACATGAAGATAGTTCAAGAAAACCTCGTGTTCTCGTAGGCCGCGATACACGTATTTCGGGTGAGATGTTGGAACAAGCATTGATTGCTGGATTATTATCAGTCGGAATTGAAGTTTTCCAATTAGGGGTGATTTCAACACCTGGTGTAGCATATCTTACTCGTTTACAAAAAGCATCCGCTGGCGTAATGATTTCAGCTTCACATAATCCTGCGGAAGACAATGGGATTAAGTTCTTTGGGGCAGATGGCTTCAAATTAGTAGACGATCAAGAAGCAGAAATTGAAGCATTGTTAGACGCAGAAGAAGACACCTTGCCAAGACCTTCTGCAGAAGGCTTAGGCTCGTTAGATGAATTTCCAGAAGGCTTACTAAAATATTCGCAATTTTTAGTTCAAAGTATTCCTGGCGATTTAGCGGATATGACTGTTTGTTTAGATGCTGCCAACGGAGCAACCGCAACAGCAGTCAATCGTGTCTTCGCGGATTTAGAGACAGATTTCTATACAATGGGAACAAGTCCTAATGGCTTGAATATCAATGATGGTGTGGGTTCCACTCATCCTGAAGCTTTGGCAGAAATGGTTGTTGAAAAAGGTGCAGATGCTGGGTTGGCTTTCGATGGCGACGGCGATAGAATTATTGCAGTCGATGAATTAGGACGAATTATCGATGGTGATAAAATCATGTATATTTGTGCCAAATATTTAGCTGAGAAAAAACGTTTGAAAAAAGATACAATCGTTACAACGGTGATGAGTAATCTAGGTTTCCATAAAGCTGTAGAAGAAATTGGCTTAAAAGATGTGGTAACGCAAGTGGGTGATCGCTATGTTGTAGAAGAAATGCGTAAAAATGATTACAATTTTGGTGGCGAACAATCTGGTCACATGATCTTTTTAGATTACAACACAACAGGTGATGGTATGCTTTCAGGGATTCAATTGTTGAATGTTATGAAGCAAACGGGCAAAAAATTATCTGAATTAGCGGATGAAGTGACGATTTATCCACAAAAATTAGTCAATATTCGTGTCACAGATAAAAATGGTGCAATGGAAGTTCCGGCAATCAAAGCAGTTGTCGAACAAGCAGAAGCAGAAATGAATGGCGAAGGTCGTATTTTAGTTCGTCCTTCTGGAACAGAACCATTGTTACGTGTGATGGCCGAAGCGCCAACACAAGAAAAAGTTGATTATTACGTTGATAAAATTGCTGAAGTAGTACGTGCAGAAATCGGCGTTGAATAAGAACCAATTAGAAACCAGACACTTAATGCTAGCTTGCGTTAAGTGTCTGGTTTCTTTGTTGGAAATCAAAAAAAGAAAATAGCTAATAAGCTCCGTCTATCATTGACATAGAGCGGTTAAAAGGGTACTATTTTAGAAGTAAGATGCACCGCGTATCTTCTTTTTTTATTCGATAAAATCAAGAAGGGAGCGGCTGTAAATCAATGGAGTTATAGAATGGAGGAGCGAAATGAAAGAAAAAATGTCCGTCAAGACAATTGTAGCAATTGGAATTGGCTCTGCAGTTTTTGTTATTTTAGGTCGATTCGTTGTGATTCCAACTGGGATTCCTAATACGAACTTAGAAACGTCGTATCCATTTCTTGCTTTAATGTCAGTTGTTTTTGGACCAGTAGCTGGAGGGCTAATTGGTTTGATTGGTCACACATTAAAAGATTTTACCACGTATGGTAGCGCTTGGTGGAGCTGGATTATTTGTTCAGGAATTATTGGTATTATTTTTGGCTTCGCTGGTCGTAAAATGGATCTTCAACATGGTGAATTTACAACAAATGACATGGTGCGTTTCAATATTTTCCAAGCGTTTGGTAATATCGTCGTTTGGGGCTTAATCGCGCCTAGTTTGGATATTTTGATTTATAGTGAACCCGCAAGTAAAGTATTTACACAAGGAGTATTCGCGACTGTTTCAAATATTGTCGCTGTGGGTATTATTGGAACATTGTTGATGAAAGCTTATGCATCAACAAGAACAAAGAAAGGCAGTTTATCAAAAGATTAAGAAACTGTCGAAATAATTTAAATGGTTAAGGGTCTGCCCTAGTAATTACTTTGCTAATGCTCAGACCCTTTCTTTTATGGAGAAACTGAGGTGAGGCCGAATGAAAAAACCAATCATTACTTTTAATAATTTTTCCTTTCAATATCATAGCCAATCTGAACCGACATTAAAGGGGATTCAATTAACCATCTATGAAGGAGAAAAGGTTTTAATCGTTGGGCCTAGTGGTAGTGGCAAATCAACATTGGCGCAATGTATCAACGGGTTAATTCCCAATATTTATGAAGGTGAGATTCAAGGAACAGCTACGGTTGCTGGTGAAAATATCCAAGAAACAAGTCTATTTGATTTGTCTTTTGATGTAGGAACTGTTTTGCAAGATACCGATGGGCAGTTTATCGGTTTAACGGTTGCTGAGGATATTGCTTTTGCTTTAGAAAACGATGCAGTTGAACAAGCAGAAATGAAAAAAGCGGTTCAGAAATGGTCCGAGATTGTTGAGCTGAATCAGTTATTGCAACACCGTCCACAAGATTTGTCAGGTGGTCAAAAACAACGTGTATCTATGGCGGGCGTTCTAATTAACCAATCAAAAATTTTACTTTTCGATGAACCTTTGGCTAATCTTGACCCACGAGCGGGACAAGAAACAATGACTTTGATTGACACCATTCAACAAGAAACAAAAGCAACTGTTTTAATAATAGAACATCGCTTAGAGGACGTTCTTTGCGAATCAGTTGATCGAATTATTGTCATGAATGAGGGCGCAATTATTTCTGATACAACGCCAGATGAATTGTTACGTCAAGATACGTTGACCCAGCAAGGGATTCGTGAACCTTTGTACGTTACAGCCATGAAATATGCTGGGATTGATTTAACACAAGTTAGTCATTTAGACAAATTAGCCGAAGTATCAGGCGAAACGGTTTTTCCTAAAATGACACAGTGGTCTGTCCAACCTAGTTCAGTTAGTGCAGTCAAAGGAGCTGAACTATTACGTTTGGAACAAGTGTCCTATCAATATGATCGTCACGGTGAAAAAGTGTTAGATGACTTCTCAGTAACTATTCATCATGGAGAAATGATCAGCATTGTAGGAAAAAATGGTGCCGGGAAGTCTACACTTTCTAAAATAATTTGCGGGTTCATCACGCCTCAATCGGGCAAGATTTTATGGGAAGGACAGGATTTTTCCAATTATTCAATCAAAGAACGTGCAGATAAAATTGGTTATGTGATGCAAAATCCCAATCAAATGATTTCTAAAAAAATGATTTTTGAAGAAGTAGCTTTAGGATTAGTTTTACGAGATGTGCCACAAGCAGAAATTGAGGAACGTGTGACGAATATTTTACATATTTGTGGGCTGTATCCCTTCCGGAACTGGCCGATTTCTGCGTTGAGTTTTGGGCAGAAAAAACGGGTAACTATTGCATCAATCTTAGTTTTAGAACCTGAATTATTAATTTTAGATGAACCAACAGCTGGACAAGATTTTAAACATTATACAGAAATGATGACATTTTTAGAAGAATTGAACCGCTTAGGTGTGACTATTTTAATGATCACTCACGATATGCACTTAATGTTGGAATATACAACACGTGCGTTAGTAGTTTGTGATGGACGTTTACTAGCAGATGCGACTCCAGTTGCTGTTTTAACAGATGAAAAATTAATTCAAGCAGCTTCTTTAAAAGAAACGAGCTTGTTTACCTTTGCTAAAGCGTTAGGCTTGGAAAATCCCTTGCTATTTACGGAAAAATTTGTTGCTTACGATCGTGAGGTGCGTTTTGGATGAGTGAACGACAAATGTTAGGCTATCATCCTGATTCAACCTGGATTCATCGCTTAAACGGCACAAGCAAATTAGTCTTTTTAATCGTTGTCTCTGTGGCTTGTATGACCACGTATGATACTCGTTATCTGTTAGGAATGTCTGTGGTTTCGCTTGTTTTGTTAAAATTATCAAATATTAAATGGCATCAAATATCTTTTGTTATTAAATTTATTGCTATTTTTTCTTTGTTAAATATCTTAACGGTTTACCTTTTTGCACCTGAATATGGGGTTGATTTATATCAATCACGTACCGTGATTTGGGAAGGAATCGGACGGTTTACTTTGACACAAGAAGAATTATTTTATGAATTTAATTTAGTTTTAAAATATTTCTGTACGATTCCGTTGGCATTAATCTTTTTATTAACAACAAATCCTAGTGAATTTGCCTCCAGCTTGAATCGAATTGGTGTGAGTTATCGGATTAGTTATGCAGTAGCGCTGGCTATTCGTTATATTCCCGATATCCAAGAAGATTTTTTTAATATTTCTTTAGCACAACAAGCGCGAGGTTATGAGATGTCTAAAAAGGGACGGTTAGGCCAACGAATCAAAGGCGTAGCACAAATCGTTTTACCCTTAATCCTATCTAGTTTAGATCGAATTGAAACTGTGAGTACCGCTATGGAATTAAGGCGTTTTGGTCAAAAGAAAAATCGAACGTGGTATGCGCAACAACCTTTTCATCTGCGTGATTTTTCGGTAATGATACTTGCCTTATGCTTATTAGGAATCAGTTTCTGGTTGTTCCATGTGAATGGTGGCCGGTTTTATAATCCATTCCAATAAATAACAAATTGATAAGGTTCTATAAATAGAACGGATATTTTTTTATTATTAAGAATCTAGTACTTTCGCTTACTATGAGTGTACTAGATTCTTTTTTTACAACTTTAAAGAACTAGACCAATTTCCGGTTTTTAGATTTTTGTTGACAAGTACCTACTTTTAATTGTATGATTGTTTATGTTTCTACGGAATATATTTACAAAGGAGGTATATAGACCAATATCGGATAGCGCCAGACCTGAACGTTCAGGTGACGAGGAGAGAGCTTATCGAAGATTCGGCGGGTGGCTCTAGGGACTGCACTCTACAGATAACAAAGAAAAACTAATTGTGAAGTTAGAACAAAGCGGTTATCACGCAGGTAGAAACATATAATGGGATTTGCTAGTTAAACAGGACCTAGTAAATACAGAATTTCAATTGGAAAGTAGGAATTAGCATTATGTGTGGAATTGTCGGAATGATTGGAAAAGAAAATGTCACGGAAAGTTTGATTCAAGGATTAACAAAATTGGAATATAGAGGTTATGATTCTGCTGGGATTTGTGTGAATGATCAAAGCCAACAGCCCCATGTAGTTAAGGCAGTTGGGGGCATTGCCGATTTAGCAGCAAAATTAACGCCAGAAATCGATGGAACAGTTGGTATTGGTCATACTCGTTGGGCCACTCATGGCGAACCAACTGTCGCCAATGCACATCCCCATGTTTCAAGCGATCAACGCTTTGCATTAGTGCATAATGGTGTCATTGAAAACTTTGAAGAATTAAAAGAACAATTTTTAAGTGGTGCTCACTTAATTGGTGATACAGATACTGAAATCGTCGTTCAATTAATTGCTCATTTTGCTGAAAATGGTTTTTCAACAAAAGATGCTTTTAAAGCGGCTTTAGCCGAAATTAAAGGTTCATACGCTTTTGCATTAATGGATAAAATGGACCCCAATACTATCTATGTAGCGAAAAATAAAAGCCCGTTACTTATCGGTCTAGGTGAAGGCTTTAATGTTATTTGCAGTGATGCGATGGCGATGATTAAAGAAACCAATCAATTTGTTGAGATTGTTGATGGTGAAATTGTAACTGTTACAGCGGACAAAGTAGTAATCGAAACGCCAGAAGGACAAGTAATCAACCGAGAACCTTTTGAAGCGCAATTAGATTTAAATGACATTGAAAAAGGAACATATCCGTTTTATATGCTCAAAGAAATTGATGAACAACCTGCAGTGATGCGCAAAATTGTTCAAGCGTATACTCAAGGTGAAAAAGTGACTTTAGATGAGGCGTTACTTGAAAAAATTAATCAATGTGACCGAATTTACATTATTGCTTGTGGAACAAGTTATAATGCAGGTTGGGTCGGAAAATCTTTAATTGAAACAATTGCCAGTATTCCTGTGGAAGTTCATTTATCAAGCGAATTTGGCTACAACATGCCTATTTTATCTGAAAAACCGTTCTTCATTTTCTTAAGTCAAAGTGGTGAAACGGCAGATAGTCGCCAAGTACTGGTACAGGTTAATGAATTAGGGCATCCATCACTTACATTAACAAATGTTGCTGGCTCAACATTATCACGTGAAGCGGACGATACCTTGTTATTACACGCAGGACCAGAAATTGCTGTCGCTTCCACCAAAGCTTATACTGCTCAAATCGCTGTCTTAGCTATTTTAGCAAAAGCAATTGGTGAAGAACGCCAAACATTAGCAGCCGTCTCATTTGATGTGGCTCACGAATTGAGCGTGGTAGCAGCTGTCATGGAAACCTTGATTGATGAAAAACAACAAATGAAAGCCTTGGTGGAAGATTATCTGACGTATACTCGAAATGCCTTCTATATCGGGCGAGGAGTCGACTATTATGTGTCCATGGAAGCGGCCTTGAAGTTGAAAGAAATTTCCTACATTCAAGCAGAAGGCTTTGCGGCAGGTGAATTGAAGCATGGAACGATTGCCTTAATTGAAGAAGGAACACCTGTGATTGGGATTGTGACAGATGCCAAAGTCGCAGCCCATACAAGAGGCAATTTAAAGGAAGTCGAAAGTCGTGGAGCAAGAAATATTGTGATTGCTTTGGAATCCTTGGCAAAACCACAGGACCAACTGATTATTCCAGATGTTCATCCGTTACTTTCTGCCTTAGTTAGCATTGTTCCAGGTCAATTATTAGCGTACTATGCAACCTTACAAAGAGGCTACGATGTTGATAAACCAAGGAACTTAGCTAAAAGTGTAACTGTTGAATAAATCAAGAACCTGAGAGAAAGATGTTCAACGGGTTTTCATGAGTTTTAATATCTGAGACAAAAATCACTTTAGATTTTTGTCTCAGATATTTTTTATAAAAGAAAGATATTCAGTCAAAAATGAAAGATTCCAAAGAAATTCTTTTTTTCCGTTGAAAACTGTTTGCATTTTAGCAAAATTAGATATAATTAATAAGAACCGAAAAATAAGAATTAGCCAGTGAGGTAACTTTGTTTGAAAGAAAGCAAAAAGTAGGTTAAGCTGAAAAGTGCTAATTTATTTAACAAAAAAAGATTGTGAGTTGTTTGATATGGATCAGTTTAGTACATTAACTGAACAAGAATTTACTACCTTTGCAATGACACATCCTGCAGGTAACTTTTTAGAAACACCCGAAATGAAACATTTATTGGAACGACGTGGCTGGAATTGTGAATACGTTGGCGTCAAACGAGAAGGCCAACTAATTGCTGCGTGTATCCTAAGCAAGAAAAAAGTCAAAATTGGTTATGCTTTCGACATTGACGGCGGAATTTTGATGGATTATACAGATAAAAAATGTGTAGAAGCCTTTTTCACAGGCTTAAAAAAATATGTGAAAAAAAATGATGGCCTTTATTTAACCTTTACTCCAAATAAACAAATTTGTTTACGTGATTTTAATGGCGGTGAAGTTGAAAAGGTCAATCAAGAAACATTTGACTATTTCACATCAATTGGTTTTGAACACCAAGGGTTTGATGTGCACAATTTTGATGGCGCGCCACGTTGGCTGTTTGTCAAAGATATGGCTGGATTAACAGAAGAAGATCTTTGGAAATCTTATGGAAAAGATGCTAAATATGACATCAAGAAAACATGGGAATATGGAGTGACAACCCGAGAACTTCGTTACGAAGAGTTACCTCTCTTTAAGAAATTAACGGAAGAAACAAGTGCACGACGTAATTTTGAAGATAAGGATTTAGCTTATTACCAAGCTGTTTATGAAGAGTTTGGCGAACGAGCGAAATTTATGGTGGCGGAACTAAACTTTGCTACTTATTTAGAAAATCTTCATGAGAAATTACGCAAATTACAAGAGACGCTCAACGAAGTCAATGAAGCGTTAATTGCCAATCCTAAAAGCCGTAAAAAAAATAACCAGAAACGTGAATTTGAAGATGAAGTTCGTACCGTGCGCAAACGGATTGACGAAGCTAAAGAAATGAAAACATCAGATGAACCTGAAATTTTAGCAGGCGCCTTATTCATTGTTCATCCACAAGAAGTTGTTTACTTGTTTAGTGGTACGTATGAAAAATATAAACAATACTATGCACCGTATTTAATTCAACATAAAATGTTAACTTACACAGTAGAAAATAACATTCCCAAATATAATTTTTATGGCGTTGACGGTGTCTTTGATGGAAGTGATGGGGTTCTTAAATTCAAACAATCCTTTGGTGGTCATGTCGAAGAATTAATGGGCAATTTCCAATGGAAAGCCAAACCAATGAAATATGCCTTATATCACGCATTAAAAACAATTAAAGAAAAAGTCTAAAATTAAAACCCAATCCTAAAAAAGGAATGGCAAAGTGAGGCGTTTAAATGGAAAATCAAGTCGAGGTTATGACGTATGCACAGTTAAAAGAAATTATGCAGGTGTTAGAAGCAAACGAAGCGATTACAGAAGATACAAAAGTCTTTATTGATACAGGCTGGGATAGCGTGCAAGAAGTAGCACCAGATGCAGTCAGTATTGAAAAAGTTGCTAAATTTACAGTAGCAGATGTTTTAACAAACGAAAGTTTTGCTGGGTATAGTTTAGAAGAAAAGGCGGAGAAGATGAACGCTGAAGGCGACCTAGAAACGGCAATTATTATTCGTAATCTTTACTAAAAAAGTCCGTTTGAATAGTTAAAATCGAGGTCGGGACAGAAGTGTATAGCTCCGAGCAACGCGTAGTGTTGGTTCTGTTCCCGCCGGTTATCAGGTTTTGAGCCTGGAGCAAAAATCCAAAGTGATTTTTGTCCCAGGCTCATCTGCTTTAAATAAGAAATAAAGGAGGTTAGATATGAGTACCATTCATGAATTTCCAAAAAACTATGAACGTTTTATTGCACAAGGAGAAGAAGCACTTGTAGAACATAATCAGATCGCCGCTTTAGAAAATTTTCAACAAGCCTATCAGCTACAACAAACGCCGCCAGTAAACCAAAAAATTGTCCAATTATTGTTGGAAATGGATGAAGCTGACGAAGCACTAGCATTGGCAGAAGCGTTCCAAGATTCTTATTTTGAGAACCTCGAAACAGCGGCAATTTATATGCAAATTTATAGTCAGAGCCGTCGCTTTATTGAAGGATATATTTTATTGAAGCAACTACTTCAAACTAATAAAATAACGCTAGCACAACAAAAAACGTTAGAACAGCAATTAATGCAAGTGGAAGAGGCGTATCGACAATTAGAAACGCAGCAAATTCAAGCAATTAAAAGGAACTTGTTAGTAAGCGATCAATTGCCCGTTTATCAACAATTAGCGAACATTAAAACCAGTTTATATTTGCCTAAACCAGTATTTGTGGAAGTCGCAAAAGATTTAGTTATGAACCAAGCACTTAGTTATTTTGCTCGGGAATGGTTCATTGAAGAATTAGCACTGTTGCAATTTTCAGAACCACTGACTTTTCTTTGGTATGACAATCAGCCTCAGACAGTCTTACTAGAAGGAAAAACTGGACCGTTAAATACGCCGATCTATTCCGAAATTTATACTGAACTTAGGAATCGTTTAGAAAATGATGATCCAATTATGCTGCAGCATTTGGAAGAAGAAATTCGGTTGCATCTTGCCTATTTGTATCCATTAGCAGAGAAGGTTATTTCAGATCCAACTATCTGGGTCTTGGGTTATTTGGCAACCTACTATCCTGAATATATTGAAAAAGAATTGACTGAAGCAAAAGGTCATCAAATCGCTGCTGTTCAAAATGTTCAACAGGCGATACGAACGGCATTTACACAAATAATGCTTTAAAAAATGGCACGTCCTAAAAGCGAGGACGTGCCATTTTTTCGGTTTCAGAAATTTGCTGAATCTGCTCTAATTGCTTTTCTTGACTGATTATTGCGGATAATAGAAAAAAGCAAGACAGAAATAAGTAAAAAGAATTCCTTGAATCAAGCAAATCACAACGAACAATGGCGTTGCTCCTGGAAAAGAATCAGAAATCCGTGTAATTAAAAATTCAACTAACCATAAAATCATTGAAAATAAAAATAATTTTTTCTGACGAGTTCTCATAGTCCGCAACAACCTTTCTGGTGATTTTCACTTCTCTATCATAACATAGAAAACGAGCTGTTTTTTCTCAAAAATTTTGTTACTTCATAAGAAAAATGGGAAATAAACAAGTTTCAGGAAGTAATAAATGTACACGAAAAGAATACTTAATCCATCTTAATCAAACCATACAGTCACGTTTATTGCAAAAGAAGTGTTTTTGGATGGAACAAATTATTTCATAAACACAAATATTTCTTTGTTGTTTGTATAAATGTCATAAAAGTGATTACTTACTACTTTTTGATTTTTAGACATATCCGTATCGGTCAGTGGTGCCATCTCTACTCCTAAATTCGATGAAGTATTGAACCAAACGTAATTAGGGAAGTATAGACCGTCATTTGGTGGCACAATTTTTGAAAGAATTGGGTAGTTTCGACTTGTATTAGCATAAACAGTTGAATTTTTGAAAAACGTATTTAAATAAACTTTTTTTCGTTCGTTTGTTACAACATTTTTTAAATCATCTGTTAAAACAGCTGCTTGGCGATTGAATGCTTCTTTTTGATAGTTTAATGTGGAAGAATACACCAAAACAAACGATAAAATATAATAAGATAACAAGCTGGCCACAAGTAACGAAGTTAGATAAATTGCTTTCACTTGTCGATTGTTAAATAAACTTAACATGCTGATTGTAACAAAAACAGCAAATCCGTAAATATAGCGAGGCGCATCACCAGCGATATTTCTTGAATAGACAATAAAAATGCCAAAACTTAAGAGAGAAGCAAGTCCTAAATACAAGATACAATAAAGGAAACTTAAGCCTAAGTTGATTTTGCTATTTGATAGATGACTAATAAAAAATAAAACAAGCAGTAGGAGCAGTAATAAAAGCCATAAACGATTACTCTGGTTCAATAGCTCTGAAAAATAATGGTAACTATTTTGATAAGCCACACTGGGAATATCGTGCAAACTTGGTAAGGCCTGACTGCCCCCAATGTTGTTTGTTGCGGAAGGTACAAATTTTAACTCGATAAGGTAGCTGACTATAGAAAGTAGATAAGCGATAGCAGCAAGTGCGACTTTTTTACAAAGAGCAATGAAATTTTCTCCAGCAAGTAACTGCTTGAAAGTAAGGAATAAGACGATAACTATATAAATTCCTGACGAGGCTTGGTAAGTATTAAACATAACAAACAGTGAAAAAACAGAAACCAAGAAAAACGTAAAAGAATTACGCTGCCACCAATAAAAAGGAAGAAACGAACAAAAAATACTCAATGCCATATAGGGACTATCAAACCTGAAACTAAGACATTGAAGGAACCAAGGATTGAGGCCAATTAAAGTAGCTACTAAAGAGGAACCCCAGCTAATTTTTTGGTCATTGATGATATAAATAGCCAGTATGCTTGTGAGAGATAAGATAAGACCTGTTAGAATCGGTGTGGTCAAGCCCAGATCTGTCAAATGACGACTTCCTTGAACAAACCATGAGAGAAATTCACTGCCCCAACGTGCGTAAGTCGTACCAAAATCTGTCATTCCAGCGACTTGGCGAGCATTATCATCTAAGTAAGGGAAATTGATAATGCCGATGGATAAAACTGCCACTTGATAAATTAAAATGATCAATAGAAGATAGGCTTTATTTTCAATACACCAATTCTTTAAATCAATTTTTTTTGATTCTGTAGGTAATTGTTTCATCATTGTACTCCACTCCAATAATTATTTAACAATTAAAATATACCATAACGAGTGGAATGAAGAAATTGCTTTTGTTATTTTCTCATCTTGACAGAACACTAAGGATAGGCAAAACAAAAAAATCCCAACTCTTTAATAAAGAGTTGGGATTTTACCAAAAAGCCACCTGCCGGGCTTGAACCGGCGACCCCCACCTTACCATGGTGGTGCTCTACCAACTGAGCTAAGGCGGCACTTTCAAAGGCTAAACTAACTCGAGGATTGCAACGAAGTGAAACCCATAGAGTTCACTTTCAAAGGCTACACTGCGACGAGTAATCGCCAAAGTTCCTTTTGAAAAATCGTACAAATCTCGTGCACAAGAAATAGAATAACGTATAGACGAAAGTTTGTCAATTGCTCTTTCGTAAAAAAAGAAAAATGATTTTTTTCTAAGAAAAACTGTTGACAATCTCTTTTTTCTCTAGTAAAGTGTAAATCAACATCACAGATAACTATTCATTCGTTGAAGAGAAGAGTAAATTTTGATGACCTTCAAAAGAGAGTCCTGATTGGTGAAAAGGGACAAGGTTCAGAAAAGTTGAAGATGGCCTCTGAGAATAAATTGCTGATAAGTAAGCAATTTCGGCTAAGCACCCGTTACCATGTGCACCAAGTTAATAAAGACTTGGATAAGAGATGAGATATAAAGAATCAGTTATATTTCGAAAAAAGGTGGTACCGCGAATCATTCGCCCTTTACTAGCAAAACGCTAGTGAAGGGCTTTTTGCTGTGAATCACTACGACTGGCGCGAAGCGACAGAGTAGATGATGAACAGTACAAGGTGACCGAAGGGCAAGTTGTGTCATTTGCACGAAAGTGTTCCTACGATTCTCGTCACAGTCAAATCCTGTTGAGCACTACGACTGATGCAAAGAGAGAGAGTAGCTATTATCTGCGATTACTCGATGCTTGAAGGGGTAGTAACTCTAGTCTGTTTGATTTTGAAAATAAACGAAAATCAGTTTAAAATGAATAGAAATAAAAAAGCAGTGATATAGTAAGTACAAGACTTGATTTGTCTAACAGAGAGCCTAGGTAGCTGAGAATAGGTGACAAAGACGTTTTGGAAAATGGCTATTGAGCAAGCGCTCCGAGTGTTAAACACAAGGCGGCGACGGGGGCTCCCGTTATCGAGCTAGGGTATCGAACATATTGTTCCGTACTTGAAAAGGGAATTTGTGTGAGCAAATTCTGAACATGAGGTGGTAACACGCAAAAAAGCGTCCTCAACGATACAACTCGAGTTGTGTCGTTGAGGATGCTTTTTTCTTTTTTATGAAAAAATGCAGGTTGGTAAGAATGAAGGGGGATAAAGAATGATTGAACTAAAAAATATCAGTGTGACATTTCAACAAAAAAAACAAGAAATTCAGGCTGTCCAAGATGTTTCTTTGACAATTGATAAAGGGGATATCTACGGAATCGTTGGTTATTCCGGTGCTGGAAAAAGTACGCTAGTACGGGTAATTAATTTATTGCAACGACCAACAGCGGGCACCGTTATTATTAACAAAGAAAATATTTTAACTTTTTCTAAAAAGGAATTACGACAACAACGAAAAAAGATTGGAATGATTTTTCAACATTTTAATTTGATGAAAGAGCGGACTATATTTAGTAATATCGATTTTTCATTAAAATATTCTGGGCTAAGTAAAAGTGAACGGCGTCAAAAAATCAGCCATTTATTAGAGCTAGTTGGACTAAGTGAAAAACGGGACGCTTACCCCAGTCAACTATCAGGAGGGCAAAAACAGCGGGTTGCGATTGCCCGCGCTTTAGCAAATGATCCTGAAATTTTACTTTGTGATGAAGCGACGAGTGCGTTAGATCCAAAAACAACGGGACAGATTTTAGCTTTGTTAAAAAAGTTAAATCAAGAACTGAACTTGACGATTGTCTTAATCACCCATGAAATGCAAGTGGTTAAAGAAATTTGTAATAAAGTCGCGGTGATGGAAAATGGCTGCGTTGTCGAATCAAACGATATTGTTTCGATTTTTAGTCAACCCCAACAACCTTTAACCAAAGATTTTATTCGGACAGCAACTCATATTGACCAAGCATTAACAACAATTCTTGAACATCCTAAATTAGCTGATTTAGATAAAAATCAAGAATTAATTGAATTTTCTTATGTGGGGGATCAAACGAATGAGCCATTAATTGCACAATTGTATAGCCAATATCAGGTGTATACGAATATCCTTTACGGCAATGTCGAAATTGTTCAAAATGTTCCTATTGGCCATTTAATTGTGGTGCTTTCTGGTGATGAGGCCCAGCGTCAACAAGCCCTTACTTATTTAGCGAAACAAGGCGTGCGAACCAATGTTTTGAAAACCTATCAGCAAACGAAGCAAAAGCAGAATTTACAGGTGATTTAAAAAAGGAGTGAACTGAGAATGTATCAATTATTTGAGAAATATTTTCCGAATGTTGTCCAATTAAAACAAGAGTTTCTTCAAAGTACATGGGAAACATTATACATGGTTTTTTGGACAGCATTGATTGCTGGTGTGTTAGGAGTCTTGTTGGGTGTCGTGCTTGTCAGTACTGGCCCCAGTGGTGTTTTGAAAAATCCACCCCTGTATAGTGTCTTAGAAAAAATTATTAATGTTTGCCGCTCTATTCCTTTCATTATTATGCTCGCACTGATTCAACCATTAACACGAATTTTGGCAGGAACGACAATTGGTACAACCGCAGCGTTAGTCCCATTAGTTATTGGCGTAATTCCGTTCTTCGCGCGCCAAATTGAAAATGCGTTATTAGAAGTGGATCCTGGCGTTATTGAAGCGGCAGAAGCAATGGGGACGAGTCCCTTAGGGATTATTTTTCGGGTTTATTTAATTGAAGGGTTACCAAGTATTATTCGTGTTTCAGCAGTGACAATTATTAATTTGATTGGATTAACAGCCATGGCAGGAGCGATTGGAGCCGGTGGTCTGGGCAACTTAGCGATTACTCGAGGATACAATCGGTTTCAAACCGATGTGACATTTATGGCCACGTTAATTATTTTAATTATGGTATTTATCAGTCAAGCCATTAGTAATCAATTAATCAAAAAAACATCACATTAGAAAAAAGGAGAAATAACAAATGAAAAAATTTAGTAAATTAATTGGACTTATTGGGGTATTAGCTTTTACGATTGCAGGTTGTGCATCGGGGTCTGCGAAGGATACTAAGACAGAAACCGTTAAACTAGGGGTTGTAGGAACAAAAAATGATGAATGGGAATCGGTCAAAGACCGTTTGAAAAAGAAAAATATTGATCTACAATTGGTAGAATTTACAGACTATACGCAACCAAATGCAGCATTAGCAGAAAAAGAAATTGATTTAAATGCCTTTCAGCATCAAATCTTTTTAGACAATTACAATAAAGAACATGGGACGAAATTAGTATCAATTGGCAATACAGTCAATGCACCATTGGGGATTTACGCTAATAAATTGAAAGATATCACGAAAATTAAAGACGGCGGAGAAATTGCTATTCCTAATGACCCAACGAATGGCGGGCGGGCGTTAATTTTATTACAAACTGCAGGACTGATAAAAGTAGATCCTGCGAAACAGCAACTACCGACTGTCAGTGATATTACTGAAAATAAACGCCAATTGAAAATAACTGAATTAGATGCTACGCAAACAGCGCGCGCTTTACAAGATGTCGATGCTTCAGTGATTAATAGCGGCATGGCTGTCGATGCTGGGTATACACCAGATAAAGATGCTATTTTCTTAGAACCTGTAAACGAAAAAGCGAAACCTTATGTGAACATTGTCGTGGCCCGAGAAGAAGATCAAGAGAATAAACTTTATCAAAAAGTTGTAGAAGAATATCAACAAGAAGAAACGAAAAAGGTCATTGCAGAAACATCAAAAGGCGCCAATGTTCCAGCCTGGGAAACATTTGGTAAAAAATAAAGGAGGCATTTATAATGAGTACAACAACGATTCAAACAATCCAAGAAGCTATTGCTACAGAAAAGGAATGGATAATCCATTTAAGACGTCATTTTCATCAATACCCTGAAGCAAGTTTAAAAGAATATGAAACGATTAAGCGAATTAAAGAAGAACTACTAGCCTTAGCTATTCCTTTTGTAGAAGTAGGGGAAACGGGTGTTTTAGCAACCATTGAAGGAGGTCTTGGCGCTGGCAAAACGATTTTGTTACGTGCAGATATTGATGCGTTGGAATTACCAGATGCAACAGGCGCTGCCTATGCTTCTAAAAATCCAGGACTCAATCATGCTTGTGGACACGATGGTCATGCTGCAGCATTGCTAGGTGCAGCTAAAGTGCTCAAAAAACATCAGAATACCTTTTCAGGAACGGTTAAACTGGCCTTCCAGCCAGCTGAAGAAATTGGTGCAGGCGCTCGACAATTTGTGGAAGGAAATTATTTAGAAGCAATCGACCAAGTGTTTGGGATTCATTTAGATTCCAGTGTGCCGGTCGGAAAATTAGTCGCTACCAAAGGCGCCACCAACGCCTCTTGTGATATTTTTAAAATTGAAGTCAGTGGTCAAAGTAGTCACGTCGCCCAACCACAGAATGGCCGAGATGCTGTTTTAGCAGCGGCCAGTATCGTTGTGGAATTACAAAAAATTGTAGCGCGCGAGATTGATCCTTTAGATTCTGTCGTAGTAGGAATTGGCGTTTTACAAGCAGGAACACGCTATAATATTGTAGCAAACCAGGCAACCATTGAAGGTACTGTTCGAACATTTAGTCAGGAAACGCGCCAATTTGTTTTACAACGAGTCGAAGAAATTGCCCATGAAATTGCCCAGTCTCATCGCACAGAAATTGCTGATTTTTCTGTTTATGCGGCAGCGAATCCATTAATTAATGAAGAACAAGCAACCAACCGTGCACAGCAGGTAGCCAGTGAAATTGTTGGTTTTGAAAATGTTGTGACCGATCATCCTAAAAGTTTAGGGGCGGATGATTTTGCTGATTACTTAGCGGTAATTCCTGGTATCTATGGACGGGTCGGTTCACGAAACCCTGAAAATCCTGCTACTCATTTTGGACACCATCATGAACAATTTGATATTGATGAACGTGCCTTACTTTTAGCAGCAGAGTACCACATACGCTATGCATTAAATTATTTATCAGAATAACAGGGATAGGGAGCCGACAAAATGATGGTTTGTGGGCTCCTTTCGTTATAAACCAACGTGGCTTGCTTTCTTGTCATTCTATGGTAGAATACAAGCATAAGAAAGGTGATTCACATGTTTTTTGTTTTAACTGATAAATTAACAAGAAAAGTAGCTCCCGATAGTTTAAGAACAGATGAAGCACTGTTGTGGAGCCGAGCAATTAATTTCTTCATCGCTTGATAGCACATTTTTTGACTAGAAAAGCTAGTCTTATTTGAGTGTACGTACAAGCGGTTGTCGGGATTTCTGTCAGGATGGACGACGTGCAGACGTGGTTCTTTTTTTGTTGTCCCAAAATAATCAGTTAACAAGAAAGAAGTGACGAAAATGAGTATTTTAACTATTGAACATTTAACGCATCGGTTTGGCGAAAAGGTCTTGTATGAAGAGGCTTCATTGCAAGTGAATAAAGGGGATCATTTAGGCTTAACTGGCCAAAATGGTGTCGGCAAATCCACCTTAATTAAAATTTTAACGGGGGAAGTATTGCCAGACGAAGGAACGATTCAGTGGCAAAAAAATTGCAAGATTGGGTACTTGGATCAGCATGTTTCTGTAGAACAATCACTAACGATGGTTGATTTTTTGAAACAAGCCTTTCAAGAACTTTTTGATAAAGAAGCGAAACTGACAAAACTTTATGAAGAATACAGTCAAACGGCTTCGGAAAAACTTTTAGAACAAGCAGGCAAGTTACAAACAGACTTAGATGAAAGTAATTTTTACCAAATCGACACGATTATTCAGGATTTAGCCAATGGGTTAGGACTACAAGCAATTGGTTTGGATAAAAAGTTAGGGGAGCTAAGCGGTGGTCAACGTTCAAAAGTGATTTTAGCAAAATTATTGTTAGAGGCCCCTGATGTGTTACTTTTAGATGAACCCACCAACTATTTAGATGATACACATATTCAATGGCTTGTTCGCTATCTGAATAATTTTGAAGGAAGCTTTCTATTAGTCTCCCATGATTATCAATTTTTAAATGAAGTGACGAATTGCATCGCAGACATTGAGTTTGGCAAGTTAACCAAATATACTGGAAATGTAGAAAAATCTTTTGCACAAAAAGAGCAGAATAAACAAACCTATTTGAAACAGTATCAGGCCCAACAAGAAAAAATTGAAAAAATGGAAGCCTATATTCGTAAATACAAAGCTGGAAATCGAGCAACGATGGCTAAAAGTCGACAAAAACAATTGGACCGGTTAGAACGATTGACTCCGCCAGGTTCCTTGACTAAGCCAGCGATTGAATTTCCTTATCAAGGGTTAGTTGCAACGCAAGCACTAACGACCCAGAAGTTAGTTGTCGGCTATCGGGAACCTTTGTTAGAACCGTTAGATTTAATGGTTCATGTCGGTGAAAAAGTCGCATTGAAAGGTTTCAATGGGATTGGCAAATCAACATTAATTAAAACGTTGACGAAAGTGATTCCTTCATTAGATGGAGAATTTCATTATCCGCTGAATACAAAAATTGCTTATTTTACCCAAGACTTAGCGTGGCCTAATGAGCAGTTAACGCCGCTAGACTATTTATCAGATCGTTTTCCAGATACAACGATTAAAGAGCGAAGAAGTCATTTGGCTAGAGCAGGTTTACCAGATAAGTTAGCAATGCAGTCGTTAGCCCTGTTAAGTGGTGGTGAGCAAACAAAAGTAAAACTAGCGGAACTAATGATGCAAACTAGTAATTTGTTATTTTTAGATGAGCCAACCAATCATATTGATGAAGCGGCCAAAAAAAGTTTACAAGAAGCAATTCACGTTTACCCAGGAACGGTTTTTCTGGTTTCCCATGAAGCAGATTTTTATGAGGAAATTGTGGATCGAGTAATTGATATTGAGGAATTAGTTAAATAAAGAAGAAAGAACCAAGTTGAGGGGGAGTCAACTTGGTTCTTTCTTCTTTATTATTTATTTACTCATTAAGCCATCATGGATTTTTGTTAAATTCCAGTTCATCATGCTGTAGTACGTATCGCCTTCTGTTCCTTCTTTGGCAAGAGAGTCTGTGAAAAGTGTATCGTAAATTGGTCGTTTCACTTCTTTTGAGACCCGTTCCATACTACGTTTATCGACACTGGTTTCAACAAATAACACAGGTGCTTTTGATTTCTTAATGGTATCAATAATCGTGGTCATTTGTTCAGGTGTTCCTTGACTTTCTGTGTTAATTTCCCAAATATAAGCGGCATTTAAATCATAAGCTTTGGAGAAATATTTAAAGGCACCTTCACTTGTAACTAATAATTTTTTATCATCAGGAATATCAGCAAATTTAGCTTTGGCTTCCTCATGTAGTTTGCTAAGTTTTTCGGTATAATTTTTCGCGTTTTCTGTATAGAAATCTTTATTTTTTGGATCTTTTTCTACTAACACGTCACGAATGTTTTCTACATATTTAATGCCATTTTCAATGTCTAACCAAGCATGTGGATCTTCTGTTTGTTCTTGACCGGCACTTGTTAAATATTGTGGCGTAACATTTTTGCTTGTAGAAAAGTAATCTTTATTCTCAACTTTTTTGGCCGTTTTCATTAATTTGTTAAACCAGCCATTTCCGCCTGTTTCTAAGTTCAAGCCGTTAAAGAATAAAATGTCCGCTTCAGAAGCTTTCGCAATGTCTTCTGGTAACGGTTCATATTCGTGAGGGTCTGTCCCAATTGGCACAATACTATGCAGCTCAATTTTGTCTTCCCCAACATTTTTCACTAAATCGGATAAGATCGAGTTCGTTGTCACAATTGCTAATTTTTCTTTCTTTTCAGCGGCTTGATTCCCGCAAGCAGCTAACGTTAACCCTGCTAAAAGTGTTAAAAAAAATAAACTAAATTTTTTCATTCGTTGATTCCTCCATTTCTTTCTCACGGTTTACAAATACTAGGCCTTTCTTTGGTGAGAAAAAGAAAGCCAATAAAAAGAATAAGGCGGCGGTTAAAACAATCGTCGCACCAGAAGCTAAGTTATAAGAATAACTAAAGAATAGGCCAATCACTGAACTTAAAATCCCAAAAGTAGAGGCTAAGCCAATCATTGTCGGTAAGTGATTTGTTAATAGATAAGCTGTTGCCGCTGGCGTAATCAGCATGGCAATGACTAAAATAGTTCCGACGGTTTGCAAAGAAGAAACAGCGACTAATGTTAGTAAAAACATCAATGCATAGTGGAAAAATTGAATATTTAAACCATAGGCCTGAGCCATTGTGGGATCAAAAGAAGTGAGTTGCAACTCTTTATAAAACAATGCCACAAAAATCAAAACAATCACACCGACGACACAAGTAATTAAAATATCGGTATCTGCGACCGCTAATACATTTCCAAACAGAATATGATATAAATCGGTGGAACTTTTTGCAAAAGAGATAAAAATAATCCCTAAAGCAAAAAAAGAACTAAAGACAACACCAATGGCAGTATCATTTTTTAGTGGACTTTTTTGGGTAATAAAGCCGATCGATAATGCAGCTAATAAGCCAAAAATAGAAGCGCCAAAAATATAATTGAAACCAAACATATAAGAAACAGCGACCCCTGGTAAAACAGCATGTGAAATCGCATCACCCATCAAAGACATCCCACGTAAAATAATGAATGAACCAATTACCCCTGAAATGAGTCCGACAATTATAGACGTCAAAAGGGCATTTTGTAAAAATTGATAACGGAATAAACCATCAATAAATGCAGCAATCATTTTGCAACCCCCTGTATTAATAAATCACCTAACAAATCACCGTATGCTTCTTGGAGCGTTTCTGCAGTAAATGTTTGTTCAACAGGACCCGCAGCAATTAGCCGGTTTTTCAAAACGATTAATTCATCAAAATAGTGGGACACTTTGTGCAAATCATGGTGAACAATGATAATCATTTTACCTTGATTTTTTAATGATTTAAGAATATCCATAATCACTTTTTCACTAGACATATCAATGCCGACGAAAGGTTCATCTAAAAAAATCACCTCAGCACCTTGGGCCAAAACACGGGCGATAAACACACGTTGTAATTGGCCACCAGAAAGTTCGCCAATCTGGCGTTGCGCATAGTCTTCTAATTGCACCATTTTTAATGCAGCCATGGCTGCTTGCTTTTCTTTCTTTCCTGGGCGTTTTAATAGTCCCAAGTTTGGATAGGTTCCTAGCAAGACCGTTTCAAAAACGCTAATTGGGAAACTAAGATCCAAGGCGCTACGTTGTTCTACATAGGCAATGATTGTTTTTTGTTGGTCAATCGCTTGATTATTTAACAAAACATCACGTTCCTTTGTTTTAATCAAGCCTAATAACCCTTTAATAAATGTTGACTTTCCAGCACCATTTGGTCCGATAATTCCAGTAATTTTACCGGAGGGAATAGTAACGTGGATATTATTTAAAGCGGTCCGTCCTTGATATTGAACGGTTAACGCTTGAACAGCTAAGTTAAAGCTTTTTCTCATGAAATTCCTCCTTTTTAGGTTTGCCTTAAAATCAGTATAAGGGATAGTTTAAGAAAATGCAAATAATTTTTAGGCACGCCTAAATACAAGCGCTTTTTTCACAAAGAAAACCGTTTCTTTCAATAAATTAAGGAGGATCCCATGATTTTTATGACAAAAAATGGTAGAATATGAATGAAAACGACTATTATTTTATATTGACGGAGGATATCATGACCGAAAACTATCAAGATGACACCTTACGCATCTTCAGTTTAAATGCAAATCGACCACTTGCTGAAAAAATCGCAGCATCAGTAGGAACAGAATTAGGAAAAAGCACCGTGCGCCAATTTAGTGATGGCGAAATTCAAATTAATATTGAAGAAAGTATTCGTGGCGATCATGTCTACATCATCCAAGCAACGAATGCCCCTGTAAATGATCATTTGATGGAATTGCTTATTTTAATTGATGCATTAAAACGTGCTAGCGCAAAAACAATTAATGTTATTTTGCCTTACTATGGTTATGCTCGCCAAGACCGCACGGCGAAACCAAGAGAACCCATTACTGCGAAATTAGTTGCTAATATGTTAGTAGAGGCAGGCGCAACACGTTTGTTAACATTAGACTTGCATACTGTTCAAGTCCAAGGATTTTTTGATATCCCAGTAGATAATTTATTTACAATGCCTTTGTTCGCTCATTATTATCGTCAACAAGCATTAGTAGGGGAAGAAATTGTGATTGTTTCGCCTAAAAACAGTGGCGTTCAACGCGCACGTAGTTTATCGGAGTACTTAGATGCGACCTTAGCAATTGTAGACCATGAAGAGATTGATGGGGTGCGCCAAGAAGGTTACGTTATTGGGAATGTCGCTGGGAAAAAATGTATTCTTGTTGATGACATTTTGAATACTGGTCAAACGTTAGCCACAGCGGCGGAAGTTTTAATGAAAAATGGTGCGCAAGAAGTGTATGCTTGCGCCTCGCATGGTTTGTTATCAGAAGGCGCAAAAGCAACCTTAGAAAATGCGCCAATTAAGGAAATTAGTATTACTGACTCTGTTTATACGACAGCAGACCGCCAACCAGCAACCTTGAATATTATTTCTTGCGCTGAGTTAATGGGGGAAGCGTTACTTCGTATTCATGAAAATAAACCAATGAGTCCATTATTCCGTTTAGAACCAAAAGGAGAATAAGTGATTCCTTAAACTAGAAATAGGTCTAACAACTTTAATAGTGTTGGGCCTATTTTTCTTATCTCTTTTATAAATAGAAGAGAAAGTATTCTGATTTTGTGTTTTAAGCTTTTTATGCTAGAATAACGCCAGAACATAAGGAAAGGGACGAGTCATTTGGAACCCATTTATTTAGATCATGCGGCAACAACACCGCTTCATCCAACGGTCATTCAAGCGATGACTGAAAATATGCAAACGACTTTTGGCAATCCATCAAGTATTCATCAGTTTGGACGAAAGGCACACGGTCTTCTGGAAGAAGTGCGTCAAACGATTGCCGAGAGCTTACAAGCCAAACCCCACGAAATTATTTTTAATAGTGGTGGCACAGAAGGGGATAACACAGCCATCTTGGCAGTTGCTTTTTCTCGTCAAAAGGAAGGAAAACATATTATTACTACGGCAATTGAACATCCCGCTGTGTTACGAACGATGGAATACTTAGAAACGTTAGACTTTGAAGTGACTTACTTGCCTGTGAATGAAAATGGTCAGATTTCAATGGATCAATTCAAAAAGTCTTTACGCGAAGAAACGATCTTGGTTTCAATTATGTATGGCAATAATGAAATTGGAAATCGATTACCGATTGCTGAAGTTGGTGCAATTCTTAAAAATCATTCGGCGATTTTTCATACAGATGCCGTCCAAGCTTATGGAAGTGAAGTCATTTTACCTCATGAATTAGGGATCGACTTATTAAGTATTTCCGCTCATAAAATCAATGGTCCAAAAGGCGTAGGTTTTTTATTTAAAAGCGATGCAATCCAATTACCACCTCTTTTACATGGTGGGGAACAAGAAGAAAAACGACGTGCGGGCACGGAAAACTTAGCTGGAATTATTGGCATGGGTACTGCCGTTTCATTACTAACTTCTGCAGAAAAGCAAGCAAGAAAAACAGCCTATCAAAGTTTTCAAACGATTATTTTAAAAGCGTTAGAAGAAGCCAATATTGATTTTTCAATTAATGGTGAACCAACGAATCGTTTAGCGCATGTCTTAAATCTTCATTTAAAAGGAATTCCCAGTGATTTGCTCTTAATGCATTTGGACTTAAGAGGTATTGCGATTTCAACAGGCTCGGCTTGTACAGCGGGAACTGTGGATCCTTCGCACGTGTTGACAGCGATGTATGGAGAAAATTCCTCAGCTATTAAAGAATCAATCCGGATTAGTTTTGGCTACGGGAACACACCAGAAGAAATTGCGACTTTTTCTGAAGTACTAGTTGCAGTGATTCAACAATTGAAAAAATAATCTGATTGCGGCAGCTACAGGTTTTCGCTATAATGAAGATAACAATGAAAATAACGAGGTGGAACCCATGGCATTTACAACAACGGCTGCTGTTGAAGGCTCAACAGTTTTTTACAAAGTACATCCTAGTGCAAAACGCTATACATTAAAAGATAACGGCTTTACTGAAACAAAATCAGGGAACTTTCAATTGATTCGTTCCTTAGATCCAACGCCTCAGAGAAATGAAGGCTTCAAATTGAAAATTACGATCACTGCTGATCTAAAAGAGTTGAAAATGTCCATTACAACGGCAAATGGTTTAAAACCAATGAATATTTTCAAGAATGAACAACATGAAATGAGTAAAGAAAAATACTTTTTCTTAATGGATGGCTTAATTAGCCGTGGTGTATTAGAGAAAGTAGAATAATTTAGAGAAACCTGAAGAAACAAGTGAAAGTAGCTTGTTCCTTCAGGTTTTCTGTTTATTTGAAAGCAACAGCTTGTTGGCTGTGTCTTTGTTCCAAGTATTTTCTCATTATACGCCCGGCTTGCTTTACTTATTTCAAAAAAATAGTATAATGAAAAGCACTGAAAAGTTACGACCTTCAAATCGTGGATGATTTCAGAATCTAATTGAAATGATGGTGATAAAATGGCAGATAACAGCAAAACGCGTGTCGTGGTAGGCATGAGTGGCGGTGTCGATTCATCTGTCACAGCGTTGCTTTTAAAAGAGCAAGGCTATGATGTAATTGGGATCTTTATGAAAAATTGGGACGATACAGACGAAAATGGTGTCTGTACCGCAACTGAGGACTATAAAGATGTCGCAAAAGTAGCGGATCAAATTGGGATTCCGTATTATTCGGTCAATTTTGAAAAAGAATATTGGGACCGTGTGTTTGAATATTTTTTAGCAGAATATCGGTTAGGACGGACACCAAATCCAGATGTCATGTGTAATAAAGAAATTAAATTTAAAGCATTCCTAGATTATGCTATGCAACTAGGCGCTGACTATGTTGCAACTGGCCACTATGCGCAAGTAGAAACGGATGAAAATGGCGTAGTGCATATGTTACGTGGAATTGACAATAATAAAGACCAAACCTATTTTTTAAGCCAATTATCACAAGCCCAATTGGCAAAAACAATGTTTCCGTTGGGTGGCATGGAAAAGTCAGAAGTTCGTGCAATTGCTGAACGTGCTGGATTAGCCACAGCCAAGAAAAAAGACTCAACGGGCGTTTGTTTTATTGGTGAAAAGAATTTCAAAGAATTTTTGAGTAATTATTTACCAGCTAAAAAAGGCAACATGGTGACAGAAGATGGCGAAATCAAAGGACAACATGATGGTCTGATGTATTATACTATCGGTCAACGCCAAGGCTTAGGAATTGGTGGCGGCGGTAAAACACAAGAACCATGGTTTGTGATTGGGAAAGATTTAACTACCAATACATTATATGTGGGACAAGGATTTCACCATGAAAAACTATATGCAACACATTTAGAAGCTAGTGAGGTTCATTTTACTGTTGATACACCAATGCCAAAAGAGTTTGACTGTACGGCTAAATTCCGTTATCGTCAAGCAGATATTCCAGTGCATGTTTCCTTATCTGAAGATGGCACAAAAGCAACCGTTACGTTTAAGGAACCAGCGCGCGCAGTCACTCCAGGTCAAGCTGTTGTTTTTTATGATGGGATGGAATGCTTAGGGGGCGGCTTAATTGATCGCGCCTACCAAGATGAAAAAGAGCTACAATACGTCTAAAAAGTTTCACGAGTTGTGAAACAAAAAGGATGGAGTTAACCAAAAGAAAAGCGGATATGCTGGTTATAAAACCAGTAAATATCCGCTTTTCTTTTTTGTTTTATATGCCTATTTTTTTTAAAATAAGAAAAAGAGAAAAATTAAAAATTCAAATTGTGGATAACTTTTCTGTGT
Source organism: Enterococcus sp. DIV0712 (assembly GCF_050554855.1). Classification (NCBI taxonomy): domain Bacteria; kingdom Bacillati; phylum Bacillota; class Bacilli; order Lactobacillales; family Enterococcaceae; genus Enterococcus; species Enterococcus sp. DIV0712. Next base: position 1,763,027 of record NZ_CP187333.1, on the reverse strand, counting down.
ATAACTTAGTCATCATTTTTCTCTTTTTTTAATTCGGCGGTGCTTCGACGAACCCATAGAAGGTTAATGAGAACCAGACAAGAAGTGGAAATAAAGACCCCACGATAACCGAAAGCGGCAGATACGCTTGAACCAATCATAGGACCAATCACATTTCCTGTCGCTTGGAAAGATTGATTGTAACTGAAAATACGACCTGCAGCGTCACTTGGGGAATAACGAGTGATCAACGTTTGAACAGCTGGTAGTAAACAGGCATCGGAAATCCCAACTAAGAAACGAAGCATGGCAAGCTGCCAGACATTTTGAACAAAGGCCATTGGTAGGTAAACGAAAATGGCTAAAATTAAGCCAATTGTCAAGATGCGTTCACTGCCAATACGATCGCCTAACCGGCCGAAACGAGGGGCGGCTATTAACGTTGCAATCCCTGGAATAGAAGCAATGACTCCGCTAATTAAGGTGACATTTCCGTGACCACCCAACAATTGTTGAATATATAAACTGATGATGGGACTAATTGAATTATTGGAAGCTTGAATGATTAATGTCGTAATAAACATTCCAAGAATCACGTGGGGATGTTCTAGTTTTTTTAAAATTTGTTTCCCAGATGCGGCTTGATTTTTTTCAATTGGCACAAACTCTTCATGGACAAAGACGAGACTCAAAACAAAAACGAGTAATAAAATCGTACCAGTAATGAAAAAGGTTGGCCGATAACCGAAAATAGAAGCAGTGACACCGCCCAAAAGAGGACCAAGCAACGTGCCGGTAACAGAACCAGTGGCTAAAGTACCAAGCACTTGACCGCTTTTTTCCTTAGGTGTGCCTGTAGCAACTAACGCAGTCGCATTACTGATATAACCAGAAAAAACACCTTGTAATAAGCGTAAGCCAATCAATTGATAAACACTTGTGACTGCGCCCATTAAACTAATGGCGATAGCCATCCCTAATGAAGCGCGTAATAACATTAACTTGCGTCCTTTTCGGTCGGCTAAACGGCCCCACCAAGGTGAAACAATGGTCGTGACTAAAAAAGTGGAGGAGAACGTGATTCCGCTCCAAAAATTCAATTGTTGGTGGGTAAAAGTACCTAATGTGTTGATATAAAGAGGCATGAATGGCATCACTAAGCTAAAGCCAATACCAGCCATAAATGTGCCAAACCATAAAACAAGCAGATTTTTTTCCCAAGGTTGTCTTGGACGGAAAATTTTACTTTTAATTAATTCATACATTCTATTTCCTCACTTTCTAGTAAAGAAATTCAAATTTGGCTTTGGCGAGTAGTTGATCATTCAATGCTTGATGCAATTCATTCGCAAAAAAGCCTTCTTTTAAATTTAGTGGATTTTTTGTAGCGTACACATATAACGTATAGGTGTGCACACCAGAGCGAGGGCTTAACCCCAGATAACGTTCGGTTAACTCAGGTAACGTTTCAGTAGCAAGCGCAGGAATCATCTGTTTCCCCAAAGGAGAAGCAAGACTATTTTTTCCTTGAATGGTTGGCTTGAGTGCTGTTCGACTAAAGTCTTCAGGAATCTCATTGGTTACAGGAACATTGGCAGCTAACCAATGAATAAAAGGGAAACCGATTAGAGGAATCGTGTCATAATCAATTAATTCCCAGGATAAATAACGGGCTTCTTTAGGAATGGCCGCTAAAGAAATAGGAAAAGATAAAATAGGACGTTCGTGTAATAAAAATTCTGCACTGGTTCGTTTGCCATAACGATCGGCCAAATGAGAACGGTTGGTAATATGCATGCCAAACAGCCTTCTTTCAAAAATGATGTTTACAAATTATTATTATAAACTATAATTTATAGTTTAAAAAGAGTCAATAGATATGATAAACTAATAATTGTCCAAAATTTAAGAATTGGAGGCGTCAGAAAGATGGCAAAAAAACGGAATTTAACGAAAGCCAAAATCCTTGAAAGTGCCCGCAACCTAGCGGAAGAATTGGGCGTTCAACAATTAACCTTTCAAAATTTAGCCGTTGATTTAGGCATCAAGTATCCTTCACTCTATAATCACTTTAAAAATATTGCTGAAGTAAAAAATGCTCTAGTGGACTTGTTAATTCAAGAATTAAATGATGCATTGCGAAGAGCCTTAGTGGGTAAGAGTGGCGCAGAAGCAATTCGGATATATGCTGAAACGTACCAACAATTTGCTTTTGAAAATTCTGCAGTCTATGAATTACTTATCAGTGTGCCGAAAACGCAAAACCAACAATTAATTGAAGGCATCCATGAAACCAATCAAATTATCTTACAACTTTTAGCTTTTTATCCATTTAATAATGAAGAACGACTGCACAAAAGTCGAGAATTACGTAGCTTAATCCATGGTTATATTACCTTACGTTTTTTAGGTTATTTTCAACGCGAAGAAGCCACGCCGGAAGAAAGTTATCGTCGCATGATTGAAGATTTTATTGTTTCTTTAGAAGTGGCAGGATAAAATAAATTTCAAAAATTTCTCAGTCCGAAACCAAATCCTTGCAACTTTTTCAGAAAGTGACTATGATACCTACAGTAGCAAAAAAAGGAGCGGTTCAATGTATCAAGTAATTACAATGTATGGCGACAATGAACCTTGGTGGTTTTTTGATGATTGGCAAGAGGACATTGTTCAAGAAAAAACCTTCGATAACTTGACCGATGCAGAGACATATTATGTGGAAGTTTGGCAAAAACTTTCTCAGAATTATACATACGTCAACACAAAGCCTAACTATTTAACGGCTTTCTGGAATGATGGGGAAGAACGCTGGTGTGAAGAATGCGATGAAGATTTACAACAATACTTCGGTTTAGCATTACTAGAAAATCATCATGCGGTTACTTTTGAAAATAAAGCTGAGTTTACCACAATATCCAATCATTTTGGCAAAACAAAATTCTGCAAACGGAAAGTTATTTGAAACGCATGAGTTTAAAGAAAAACCTCAGGGAATTTTCTTTAAACTCTTTTTCTATTCTCGGAATTTAGAGAAAATCGAGCTAATATTTGGTATAATACGAAAAGATAGCACTCAAAAAGGAGCGAAACTAGTGGTTGCAAAACAATTAATTATTGCTGAAAAACCTAGCGTAGCAAAAGATTTAAGCCGCGTTTTAGGAGCAAATCAAAAAAATAAGAATTATTATGAAGGACCCAACGTGATTGTCACCTGGGCTTTAGGCCATCTCTTAGGACTAAAAATGCCAGAAGATTTAAACAAAGAATGGCAAACGTGGCAAATGGAAACTTTACCGATGATTCCTAAGAATTTAGGGATTAAACCGTTACCGAAAACGGGACATCAATTAAAAGCGATTAAACAATTAGCCAATCGTAAAGATGTTTCTGAAGCCGTGATTGCCACCGATGCTGGTCGTGAAGGTGAATTAGTGGCCCGCTGGATTTTAGAATATGTCCGTTTTAACAAACCAGTCAAACGCTTATGGATTTCATCTCAAACAGACAAAGCCATTAAAGACGGGTTTAAGAAAATTGGCCCAGCGAAAGACTACGATAATTTGTATTACTCTGCCTTGGCGCGCGCAAAAGCTGACTGGTTAGTTGGGCTAAACGTCACACGGGCCTTGACAGTGAAATATCAAGATAACTTATCCGCAGGTCGTGTTCAAACACCCACTTTAGCAATGGTACGCCAACAAGAAAAAACGATTGAACAATTTAAGCCTCAAACTTATTTTACTATCTCGTTAACTGTTGAATCAGAAAAAGCAAAGATGACCCAAAAAAATCCATACGCTTTAAAAGAACGGCAGGAAGCAGAACAATTAGTCAAAGAACTCTCAAAACAAAAGGGCTTAGTTACCGATATCCAAGAAAAAGTTAAAACAGAAAATGCGCCGTTACCATATGATTTAACCGAAATCCAGCGTGAAGCCAACCAGCGATTCCAATTTTCTGCAAAGAAAACGTTGTCTCTTGTACAAAGTTTATACGAAACCCATAAAATTGTTTCCTATCCTCGAACTGACAGCAAATATCTAACAACGGATATGAAAGGAACGATGAAAGAACGACTTCAAGCCATTGCTGATTTTTCACCAGAAGTGAAAGGCTACCTTAAAAATGGGGCCGTTGTTAAACAACAAAAAGTTTTCCAAAATGCAAAAGTCACGGATCACCATGGGTTGATTCCAACTGAACAACGTCCTCGTTATGAAAAGCTAAGTAATGATGAACAAAAAATCTATCAAATGATTGTTCAACGATTCTTAGGTTTGTTTGCTGAGCCAAATCAAACCAAACAAACAAAAGTTACAGTCGCTTTTGGAAAAGAAACATTTGTCTTTCATCAAAATAAAGTAGTTGTTGCTGGCTGGAAAACAACAGCCGAACAGCCGCTATCCACTGTCCAATGGCAAAAAGGCATGACCGTTGCGCCAAACTTTACCATTAACAAAGAATTAACGTCGCCGCCAAAACCATTAACCGAAGGAACGTTGTTAGGAAAAATGGAGAAACACAGTTTAGGCACACCGGCAACGCGAGCTGAAATCATTGAAAAACTGATTAAATCAGAATTGATGGAACGAACCAATAGCGGTTTAAGTGTCTCTGCCAAAGGAAAGCAACTATTAGACTTGGTGAATCCATCACTTGTGACACCTGAACTAACGGAAAAATGGGAAAAGTCGCTCGAAGCAATCGCTTCGGGTCAACAAAAGAGTCAACTTTTCTTAAAGGATATTGAAGAGGATACGAAAAAATTAGTCCGTGAAATTAAACAAAGCGAGAAAAAATATCAAGATTTTTCCATTACGCAAAAAAAATGTCCAGATTGTGGCTCAAACTTACGGGAAAAAAATACGAAAGATGGGAAGATTTACGTTTGTACAAACCAAGAATGTTCTTATCGTCGGCGAAAAGATCCTAAAGTATCCAATCACCGTTGCCCACAATGCCATAAAAAAATGGTCATCATAGAAGGAAAAAATGGTCGTTCTTTCAAATGTAAATTCTGTTCGATTACTGAAAAAATTCCCGATAAAAAAGAACGAAAACAAAAAATGACTAAACATGAAGAACGTCGTTTGATGAAAAAATATTCACAACCAGACGAACCAGAAGAAAGTGCTTTAGCGCAGGCCTTAAAAGCCGCTATGAATCAAGAGTAGCGACTTGACGAATGTTGGTTCTAAATAATCAAGTCATCCTTGTTGGTCTTTAGTAAACTTTCAAATAGAAAGAGAGGGACACGGATGCTCGCAAATTTAAATCAAGCAATGGATTATATTGAAGAACATTTAACGGAAGAAGTATCCTTCGATGAATTGGCAAAAAAGACAGGGATTTCTGTTTACCATTTTAAACGAACTTTTTCGTTTATTGCGGGGATGAGTCTGGCTGAATATATTAAAAAGAGACGTTTGGCGGAAGCAAATTTAGCATTACTTGCTGGTGAAAAAGTGACAGATGTAGCTTTTAAATATGGTTATCAAAGTATTGAAGGATTCTCAAGAGCTTTTCGCGATTGGACAGGACAAGCCCCTTCTGAAGTAATGAAAACACAAATCCAAAAAACGTTCCCTAAATTCTCTTTCTATATTGATATTAAAGGAGGACAATCAATGGATGTTAAATTGATTGAAAAACCAGCGTTTCAAATAGTCGGAGTTAGTCAGAAGGTTCCCTTGCAGTATCAAGGGGAAAATCAAGCAATCATGGAATTAGCACAGCGCATTACACCACAACAACGAGCGGAAATGCATACATTTGATGATGTATATCCTCATCAAGTAGTAAATGCTTCTTTTGACTTTCAAGAGGGACGAACAACAGAGGGTGGAGAAATGACACACATGATTGGCTTTGCCACTTTGCAAGAAAATACCTATGAAGATTTGGAGCAACTAAGCGTACCTGCTCATACATGGGCGGTTTTTCCAAATGAAGGTCCTTTCCCACAAACTTTACAAGAAACCTGGGCAAGGATATTCTCTGAATGGTTGCCTTCATCTGGTTACCAAGTCGTTGCAGCACCAGAAATTTCGTTTACGCAATATCAAGGACCAGCAGAAGCTAAGTATAGTGAAATCTGGCTCGCTGTTACAGCTACTAAATAAAGAAAACCCACCATTGAAAAATGGTGGGTTTTTCCGCCAAGAAGGAAAAAGTTTGGTATAATAAACGTGAAGAAAAAAATTAGACCTTCTAAACTGAAATCTAGCTATGGATAAGTGATGCGACTACGGAATCATGGAGAAAAAATAATTCTCCGAGGTTTTAGAGTCATGTTGTTTAGAATGGTACCAAAACAACAATTAGCGCCAGCTGGCCAGATTCAATGTTTTAGAGTCATGTTGTTTAGAATGGTACCAAAACACAGAAATATCAAACGCAAAAAAAGGTTTCGTTTTAGAGTCATGTTGTTTAGAATGGTACCAAAACGACTTACAAAAGACTGTGATTTACGTTATAGTTTTAGAGTCATGTTGTTTAGAATGGTACCAAAACAAACTTTTTTGATTTGGCTTTTTCTCCCCTGTTTTAGAGCCATGTTGTTAAAAAACAAACTATCACCTCAAGCAATCCGTAATTTTCATCACAAGATTAGAATTTTTATCATCAAAGACGAGCTGCTTCAATTTTCGAAAACTAATCAAGTGATAAGTCAAAATGTTGATAGATTGAGATTAGTTCTTCCTTTTTTTAGGAAGGGCTTTTTTTATTGATAGAAGAACGGGAAGAAATCTTGGTAGCACCTAAAAAAATTGTGAGAAATGCTTCTGTATTGTTTGGTTTCTGCCTCAGAAAGTTGTATACTTAGATTGGAATTATTCTATATTACATGCATTTTCACACTTTTTGGAAAAGTTCACTTGAATTTTCTTTTAGTTTCGTAGATAAAAGGAGTCATCGCTAATGGAAATGAACAATTCAGGTAAGCTTGTTTCTTTGTGTGGAGGCAAATCAGGGAGGAAATAATATGTTTGATATTGTAACATTGGCGAGAATCCAATTTGCGATGACAACAGTTTTCCACTTTTTCTTCGTACCGTTTTCAATAGGATTAGCACTTGTTGTAGCAATTATGGAAACAATGTACGTTGTGAAAAAAGAGGAACGTTATCGTAAAATGGCCAAGTTTTGGGGAAATATATTCCTATTAAGCTTCGCTGTTGGGGTTGTAACCGGGATTATTCAAGAATTTCAGTTTGGGATGAACTGGTCTGACTATTCTCGATTCGTCGGAGATATTTTTGGGGCACCGTTGGCGGTAGAAGCGCTCTTAGCTTTCTTCTTAGAGTCAACATTCTTAGGTTTGTGGATCTTTACTTGGGATAAAATGAATCCAAAAGTTCACGTAACCTTTATCTGGTTAGTCGTATTCGGTTCAATGATGTCTGCTTTCTGGATTTTAGTTGCCAATAGTTTTATGCAACATCCAGTAGGTTATGTCATCAATAATGGCCGTGCTGAAATGGTGGACTTTGTAGCTGTCATCAGCAATCCAAAAGTTTGGTATGAATTTTCACACGTTATCATGGGCGCCTTTACATTGGGCGGCATGGCAGTAGCTGGTATGGCTGCTTTCCAATTGTTGAAAAAACGGGATATTTCATTCCACAAAGCATCTATGCGCATTGGCTTATGGGTTACTTTGTTCGGTTCAATCGGCGTTTTATTAGCTGGCGACTTGCAAATGAAAGCTCTAATTGAAGGACAACCAATGAAATTTGCGGCGATGGAGGGGGCCTATGAAGACTCTGATGATCCTGCTGCTTGGACATTGATTGCTTGGGCAGATGAACGGGAACATAAACAAGTTTTTGGTATCGATATTCCGTATATGCTAAGTATTTTATCGTATAACAAATTATCAGGTTCGGTTGATGGGATGGATACAGTCAACAAGCGCTTGGTAGAAAAATATGGGGATGATAAAAATTATTATCCACCAGTTAACACTTTATTCTGGAGCTTCCGTATCATGGCTGGTTTTGGTGCCTTAATGTTATTGGTTGCTGCCTTAGGACTATTCTTTACAAGGAAGAAAAAACCATCTCTGTACGAGAAGAAATGGATGCTGTGGGTTGTTGCTTTATGTACATTCGCACCATTCCTTGCCAATACAACAGGTTGGTTAGTCACTGAATTAGGTCGTTATCCGTGGACTGTCTATGGATTATTTACGATTGAACAAAGTGTTTCACCAAATGTATCGGTTGCTTCATTAATTACGTCAAATGTCATTTATTTCTTATTATTTGCTGGTTTAGGTAGTGTCATGGTTTACTTGGTTATTTTAGAATTACGTAAAGGACCAGACTATGAAGCGAAAAAATTAGCGAAAGAAAATGAACCAGCGTTGGATCCATTTGATAAGGGGGTATTTGGCGAATGAGTACACTACAATTATTATGGTTTGTCCTTATCGGCGTCTTGTTCTCAGGTTTCTTCTTCTTAGAAGGATTTGACTTTGGTGTTGGAATGGCCGTTCAAACGTTGGCACACAATGACGACGAAAAAGATCAAGTCGTTGCAACAATTGGACCTGTCTGGGACGGAAACGAAGTTTGGCTATTAACAGCGGGCGGCGCAATGTTTGCCTCTTTCCCATATTGGTATGCTTCATTATTTAGTGGCTACTATTTAATTCTATTTACGATTTTATTTGGCTTAATTATTCGCGGAGTTTCCTTTGAATTCCGCCATAACATGCCGGAAGGTAAACGTCGTCGGATGTGGAACTGGACACTATCAATTGGTAGTTTCCTTGTACCGTTCTTCTTTGGTATTTTGTTTATCAGCTTAGTCCAAGGGATGCCTTTAGATGCAAACGGCAATATGCATGCGCAATTTACGGATTATTTTAATCTGTTTTCAATTGTTGGTGGAGTAGCCTTAACATTACTTTGCTACTTACACGGCATGAACTATATTGCTTTAAAAACAGAAGGCCCAATTCGTGAACGTGCTCGAAATTATGCAGAAATCTTATACGGCGTTTTATATGTCGGTTTAGTTGTTTTTGCAGTGTTGATGTACTTCAAAACGGACTTTTATGAAAAGAACTTTGCGGTCACTTTAATTTTAACGTTAGCAATTGTGGTCTTAACGGTCATTGCTAATGTTGGGGTGTTTAAACGCAAAGAGATGTTAGCTTTTCTAGCGAGTGGTTTAACATTAGTTGTACTAGTTGCTCTCTTGTTCAGTGGCTTGTTCCCACGTGTTATGATTGGTAGTGAAGGTTTTGATTTGTTGATTAAAGATGCAACAAGCACACCATATACACTAAAAATTATGACGTGGATTTCTTTAAGCATTTTACCATTCGTGTTAGCTTATACTGCTTGGTCCTATTATATTTTCAGAAAACGTATTTCACAGACAGCCGTACCAGAGGGGTATTAAATCTATGATTGATAAAGACATCTTACAGATGCCTAAAATCAAAAAAATTCTTGTCTTGCTTGCAGGTTTTTCTTTCCTGCAAGCAGTCTTTATAATTGGGCAAGCTTTTTTTCTTTCAAAAGCCATTGTCGGCCTTTGGAGTGGCGGGCATCTTAACCAACAACTACAGAGTATTTTACTCTTTTTTATTTTTTATCTTGGTCGACATGTTATTACGTATTTTCGTGAGAGAATGCTCGATACATTTAGTTATGAACGCTCGAAAGAATTACGCGAACAATTATTAACCAAAATTTTCCGTTTGGGGCCAAATGTTGTTCAAAAAAATGGGACTGGAAATATGGTTACCATGGCTTTAGAAGGCATCAGTCAAACCGAAAATTATTTACAATTGATTTTGACAAAAATGATGAATATGATGATTATTCCTTGGATTATTTTGGCCTTTGTTTTTACACAAGATATTCGTTCAGGCGTAACATTGCTGATTGTTTTTCCGATTATTATTATTTTTATGATTGTGTTAGGTTATGCAGCACAAAGTAAAGCGGACAAGCAATATGCGGCGTTTCAAATGCTTTCCAATCATTTTATTGATTCCTTGCGAGGAATTGACACGCTGAAACTGTTTGGGTTGAGCAAAAAATATGCTGGAAGTATTTACCATACAAGTGAACGATTCAGAAAAGCGACCATGAGTACATTGAAAATTGCTATTTTATCAACCTTTGCGTTAGACTTTTTTACGACATTATCGGTAGCTGTTGTGGCAGTTTTCCTTGGATTAAGTTTATTAAACGGCACGATTTTATTATTTCCTGCCTTGGTTACTTTAATTTTAGCACCTGAGTTCTTTTTACCGATTCGTGATTTTTCAAGTGATTATCACGCAACCTTAGATGGAAAAAACTCTTTTCAAGCGATCCAAGCGGTATTAGCATTGCCAGAAGCAGAACAGACCGGTGTGCTCACGTTAGATGATTGGCATCAAGAAAGTCAGTTGTCAGTCACAGCGTTAAATTTTTCCTATGAAGATGCAACGCAAGAAGCGATTCAATCGTTGCAATTCTCTGTTGATGGTCGCAAAAAGATTGGAATTATCGGGGCGAGTGGTTCTGGTAAGTCAACGTTAATTAATTTATTAAGCGGCTTTTTATTACCAACAGAAGAAACGAGTCAATTGGCGATAAATGGCCAAACGATTCCACATTTTTTACAAAAAGACTGGCAAAAACAAATCCTTTATATTCCGCAAGCACCATATATTTTCCAAGATACTTTGGCAAACAATATTCGCTTTTATACACCTGAAGCAACAGATGAGGCGATTCAGCAAGCGATTCAGTTAGTTGGCTTAGACGAGCTGGTTAAAGACCTTCCCGAAGGAATTCATACCTTGATTGGGGAAAGTGGTCGAATGTTAAGTGGGGGACAAGCGCAACGAGTAGCGTTGGCCCGCGCCTTTGTCGATCAAAAACGCCACGTCTTGCTGTTTGATGAGCCGACAGCGCATTTGGATATTGAAACAGAAGTTGAAATGAAAGAGCGCATGTTGCCATTAATGAACAATCATCTTGTCTTTTTTGCGACACATCGTCTGCATTGGATGGAAGAAATGGATTACATTTTAGTGATGGAAAAAGGTCAATTAGTGGAACAAGGAACGCTAGCAGAGTTGATTGAAAAAGATGGCTACTATGTTCAATTAATGAAGCAAATGAGAGGAGGACGCCAATGATGGAAAAACAGCCGACAACGAAAGACGTTTGGAAAAACGATCAATGGGTTCGTCCTTTCTTAAAACGCTATAAAAAAACCTTGTATTTTGCCTTACTTTTAGGCTTCTTGACGTTCTTTAGCGCAGGGGCATTAATGTTTACGTCTGGTTACTTAATCAGTCGTGCGGCTTCCTTACCAGAGAATATTTTATTAATTTATATTCCCATTGTTTTAACAAGAGCATTCGGGATTGGCCGTCCTGTTTTTCGTTATGTGGAGCGTCTAACGAGTCATAACTGGGTGTTAAAAATGACCTCTGATCTGCGCTTGAAACTTTATAATGTACTAGAAAAAGATGCGATTTTCTTTAAGACAAAATATCGCACTGGGGATATCTTAGGTTTGCTTTCAGAGGATATTAATCATATCCAAAACTTGTATTTACGAACGATTTTCCCAACCGTTATTGCTTGGATTTTGTATATCTTTTTAGTGATTGCGTTAGGTTTCTTTTCTTGGTGGTTTGCTTTATGCATGTTACTGATGTTAGGAGTGGTTGTTTTTCTATTACCACTTGTTTCAGTTCTAGTGAATGGTGCGCGTCAAGAAAAACATAAATATGCCAAAAATGAGTTATATCAAACACTAACCGACAATATTCTAGGTGTGTCTGATTGGGTATTTAGTCAACGTGGCTCTGAATTCGTTGCTCGTTATGAAACAGATGAAGCAAACGTTCGTGCATTAGATGAAAAAATGAAGCAATTTAACCGTGGCCGAGACTTTGTTTTACAACTTCTGTTTGGCGTGATTGCGATTGCTGTCTTAGCTTGGACTAGTGTGCGGTTTCCAGGTAATCATGGGGGCGCAGCCAATTGGATTGGTGCCTTTGTTTTAACCGTTTTTCCGTTAATTGATGCTTTTGCTCCGCTACCTGCTGCAGCACAGGAAACAACGATTTATAAGGATTCCATTCGTCGTTTTAATGAGCTTCCTGAAGGGGAAGATGACTCAACAGAAGCGCCTGTTCAGCCAAATGGCACCAGTTTATCGATAGAACATTTGTCTTTTGCATATGAAAATCAAGCGAAAAAGGTATTAAATGACTTATCGTTAACAATTCCTGAAAAACAAAAATTAGCGATTTTAGGGCGCAGTGGTTCCGGAAAGAGTACGTTGGCTTCGCTCATTCGTGGTGATTTACGGCCTACTTCGGGAGAAATCCTTTTAGGAAATATCCCAACTGAGGCATTTGGTGAGACGATGACTGAATATATTGGGGTTATGCATCAAGCACCGTACCTATTTCGAACAACCATTTTAAATAATATTCGGATTGGTAGAGAAGAAGCAAGCGAAGCAGAAGTTTGGGCGGTTTTAGAAAAAGTTGGCTTAAAAGAAATGGTTGCCCAATTACCAGAAGGTTTACAAACAATGGTGGATGAAGCAGGTTTGCGTTTTTCTGGTGGCGAACGACATCGCTTGGCGCTAGCGCGGATTCTTTTGCAAGATACACCGATTGTGTTATTAGACGAACCAACTACTGGTTTAGATCCAATTACAGAACAGCAATTGCTGGAAACCTTTTTTGAGGCATTAAAAGATAAAACCGTCATCTGGATTACCCACCATTTGCAAGGCGTAACTTTGATGGATCAAGTGATCTTTATTGAAGATGGCCAATTAGAGATGAGTGGTACGCCAGAAGAATTACTTGCAACCAATGCGCATTATCAAAAACTTTACCGAATTGATCGTGGCATTAGTTCTTTCGAGGAATAAAAAAACGACTGGTTGTTGATTAAAGCAAACAATCAGTCGTTTTTCTATTTCAATTAATGGCAATTCTTCCATAAAACGTTTAAAATGAACGATGTAATAAGAGCTCAGTTAAGGAAAGTAAGGTTTCTTTTGCTGTGCCATCAGGCAATTGTTGAATATCAGTGATTGCTTTGTTGGTTACTTTTTTAGCAAAAGCTTGTGCTTCTGTAACGCCATGATAGTCATTGACTAGCGCCGCAACTTCAGCTGCCTCTTCTAAGGTAATGGCGCGTCCTTTATCCAAATAAGGGCCGAATACGTCAGGTGCTGCTTGATAAGCGAAGAGAAGGGGTAACGTATAAACACCTTGTGACAAGTCTTCTAAAGCGGGCTTTTTCAAAGTTTCCGTGTCGGCAGTGTAATCTAAAATATCGTCATAGACTTGAAAAGCAATGCCAATATGACGGCCAATTCGTTTAGCTAAACGTTGGACTTCTTTTGAACTATGACCGAAATAGGCCCCTTCAAGACAGCTTAGTGAAAAAAGTTCGGCTGTTTTGCCGTTGACACTTCTTAAATAAGCAGGAATCGACATGCGGCGGTCAAATCGATGACTCATTTGATCGAGTTCACCAAGTAATAACCGTTTCATTCCTTGTGCATTGATTTTCATAAATTCAGAGCCATTCATGGCATCTGCAATCAAAGTAAAGAATTCAGTGAATAGTAAATCACCTGTGTAAACAGCCACGTCTTTACCATATTGTGATTGAATAGTCACAGCGCCTCGGCGCAATGGAGAATCGTCAATAATGTCATCGTGAATCAACGTAGCCATATGTAGGATTTCCAAAGATGCAGCTATTTTTAATAGTTGTTGTTTCTCTTGTTTTTCTTCATCACCCAGTTGAGCAAAAAGAAAGAAAAAAGCGGGGCGTAATAATTTGCCGCCAGAACGAGCCAAAGTTACTAAGGCTTCTTCAATGTCTTCGTTGCGTGTATGCAACGTTTGTTCAATTAATTCACATGTTTCCGTTAAAGAACGTTCAACGTCAGGAAACGACTTCCAAAATGTGTTCATAAATATACTACGATCCTTTCAGTGGTTCAATACTATTTGATTGTATACGAATTGGCGACAGAAATACAGTAATTAAGTTTTAAAAGTAACAAAGTTTGTAAAAAAGTAGCGGAGGGATAGTTTGAATCGAGAAATATTTTTTGAATTAGTAGAATTAAAAGCAAAAACAGCGAGTGTTTTGCCATTTTTGTTAGGAATTTGTTTTAGTTGGTACCAATATGGGCGGCTCCATGTTGGTTATGTTTTAATTTTTTTCATTGCGATGTTTATTTTTAATATGGCGGTCGATATTTTAGATAATTATAATGATTACCATCATGCTACAGAAGTTCATGATTATAAGGAAAAAACGAATATTATCGGTCGAGAAAATTTATCTTTGCCATTAATACGCAAAATGATTTTTTGGATGATTCTCGTTTCTGCTTTAATGGGGATTGGGTTGTCATTTATTGTTGGCTGGCCGTTATTAATTATGGGTCTTTATTGTTACTTAATTGGTATTTTTTATTCATCAGGACCGAAACCTTTGTCCAGTCTACCATTAGGGGAAGTTTTCTCAGGATTTACAATGGGGTTCATGATTACCCTTATTTGTGTCTACATTAATACGTTTGAAGTTTTCAATTGGTCAGCAGCTAATTTATGGGGGATTTTCTTAGTCGCTTTACCTAATACTTGTTACATTGCTAACTTAATGTTAGCAAATAATATCTGTGACTTAGAGGAAGATGAAAATAACAAGAGATATACATTAGTTCATTACCTTGGCAAAGCAAGTTCTTTGAAATTATTCGTCGGATTAAATACAATAGCAATGTTAGCCATTTTGTTAGCTGTCGGGTTAGGATTAACCCCGCCAACAATGTTACTCATGCTTTTAACTTTACCTTTTGTACGGAAACAAACCCAAGCCTTACTGAAGGAACAAGTGAAGAGTAAAACATTTGTTTGTGCTGTGAAGATCTTAGCTGTGGGAGCAACTGCACAAGTGCTATTTTTTGCCATAGGTTTGTGGTGGCTGTAAATTTTTTATAGAGTGGAAGGGAATCAAAATGAATAAGAAACATGTTGTTATTTTAGGTGCTGGTTACGCAGGCTTAAAAACATTACGCGAATTACAAAAAGGCGCCAAAGACGTCGAAATTACTTTAGTGGATCGTAATAACTATCACTACGAAGCAACGGACTTGCATGAAGTTGCTGCTGGAACACAACCAGCTGAAAAAATCACATACAATATTATGGATGTTGTCGATGAAAAAATGACAACCTTTATCCAAGGAACAGTTCAAACAATTGATGCTGCAACACAAACAGTTGCTTTAGAAGATGGCCAAACAATCAATTATGATTACTTAGTTGTTTCTCTTGGGTTTGAATCAGAATCATTTGGTATCCCTGGTGTGCAAGAACATGCTCTACAAATGGTAGATGTGAAAACGGCTTTAAACGTGTATGAACATATCCAAGAACAAATGCGTCAATACAAAGCAACTCAAAACGAAGAATTCTTAAAAATTGTTGTCTGCGGAGCAGGCTTTACAGGGATTGAATTATTAGGTTCTCTTGTTGAAAATAAACCAAAATTTGCTGAAATCGCAGGTGTCTCAGCAGATCAAATCCAAATTTATTGTGTCGAAGCAGTTACTCGCCTATTGCCGATGTTTAACGAAAAACTTGCGAACTATGGTGTGCAATTATTAAAAGATTCAGCTATTCATTTATTATTAGGTAAACCGATTAAAGAAATCAAACC
The DNA here is from genome assembly GCF_050554855.1 of Enterococcus sp. DIV0712. Taxonomy (NCBI): domain Bacteria; kingdom Bacillati; phylum Bacillota; class Bacilli; order Lactobacillales; family Enterococcaceae; genus Enterococcus; species Enterococcus sp. DIV0712. The sequence goes on along the minus strand of NZ_CP187333.1, from coordinate 1,747,314 downwards.
AGGCGCAGTTGTTTATCAAGATAACGAAGCAGGCGACTTGGCAGAACTTTCTGCTAAAACAATTATTTGGACAACGGGTGTTAGTGGAAGCCACGTTGTAGGCGATTCTGGATTTGAAGCTCGTCGTGGTCGTGTCATGGTTCAACCAGATTTAACAGATGCGAACCATAGCAACGTCTATATTATTGGTGACTGCTCAGCAGTGATGGATACAGAAACCAATCGACCTTACCCAACAACAGCACAAATCGCCTTGAAGATGGGCGCTCATGCTGCTAAAAATATTCAAGCACAATTGAAAGGGGAAGCAACTAAACCTTTCAGCTTTAAATCACAAGGTTCTGTTTGTTCTGTCGGAAATACACGTGCTTTAGGAATCGTTGGTAAAACAGACATTAAAGGATACCCAGCTTCATTCATGAAAAAAATTATCATGAACAAAGCGCTCTTTGAAACAGGTGGTACCAAAGAAATGATGGCTAAAGGTCGTTTCGACTTATACCATTAAGAATCAGCAAAATAAGAAATAATGAGGTCGGGACAGAACCGTTTAGCTCCGAGAAATAAGAAGAAATTTCCGAAAATTGCTCTTTAATTTTTGGAGAATTTCGGCTTATTTCCGAAGGAGTTGGTTCTGTTCCCGCCGTTTATCAGTTTTTGAGCGTGGAGCAAAAATCCAAAGTGATTTTTGTCCCACGCTCATTTTTCTTAAATGAAAGTTTTTAAAAAATTTCCATGATTTTTCAAGTAAAATGAGGTGGGCACTTTTGTTCGATTCCATTTTTATGTATAATGAGAAGTGATGGAAAGAGGGAAGTTAAATGGCACAAAAAAGAGCAACAAATAAGAAAAAAAGTACGACAAAGAAAAAGACCAAAAAACAACAGCAACAACAAGAACGTTTAAATTATATGTTTCTTGGCCTGATTTTTATTTTATTCGGTGTCTTTGGACTCTTTCGCTTAGGGTTTTTAGGCACGTTATTAGCGAATTGTTTACGCTTAGTTGTAGGTAATACCTTTCCATTTGCAGCGATTTTACTAATCCTGTATGGCTTATTAGTCATGATTTATGGGAAAGATTTTCCGTTAAAAAGAGGGCGCCCTATTTTTGGGGCTGTTCTGATTTATATTAGTGTTTTGTTATTTTTCCATGCCTTTATGTTTCGAAATGTTAGTGGCAGTCAACCAGATATTTTAGGTAACACTTGGGAGTTTTTGCAAAGCGATCTAAAAGCCAACCAAGTGACGCAAAACGTAGGGGGCGGTATGATTGGCGCGCTGCTTTATCAAGGAACGTACTTTTTGGTGGCACAATTTGGCAGCTATTTAATTGCTACATTGCTACTGTTAGCGGGTATTTTCTTGATGAGTATGTGGGATTTTCAGCAAATTGTTGATCATTTCCAAAGTATTCAAGATCGCCTAAGTCATGTTTCGGCAAAATCACAGGCGCGACAAGAAGAAAAAGAGACGAAGCGAGCAGCGAAGAAAGAAGCCAAAGCTGCAGAACGCCAAGCAAAAATTGAAGCCGCTGCCCAACAAAAATTACAAGAGCGGGAACGCATGGAACAAGCGGCAGCCGAGCGCTTAACAAAAACACCTGTTGAAACCCACCAACCAATGGTGGAAGAACCGGCCGCACCAACGCCTGTTCAAATTGATTCGTTTCAACAGCAAAATCAGGCGATGCCTGTACCACCAATTGCAGCAACAAAACCGCAACGAGAGCAGGAAGAAGAGGCGGCAGATGAAGCTGGTGTTCTCGAATTTGAAATTTCTGAAGAAGCGGAAGATCGTGATTATCAACTACCACCAACTGATTTGTTAGATACAATTCAAGCAACGGATCAAAGTGGTGAATATGAAAAAATCGAAAAAAATATTGGCGTCTTAGAACAAACCTTCAAGAGTTTTGGTGTTGATGCTAAAGTAGTCAAAGCTAGTTTAGGACCATCTGTCACAAAATTTGAAGTTCAACCCGCTGTTGGGGTAAAAGTTAGCAAAATTGTTAACTTGACGGATGACATTGCTTTAGCGCTTGCGGCCAAAGACGTTCGTATGGAGGCTCCGATTCCTGGGAAATCACTAATCGGGATTGAAGTTCCTAATAGTGCAATTAGTACAGTATCCTTTAGAGATATTGTTGAGGCACAACCAAGTCATCCAGATAAACTATTAGAAGTACCTTTAGGTCGAGATATTTCAGGGATGGTTCAAACTGCGGATCTATCAAAAATGCCGCATTTATTAATTGCGGGATCGACAGGGAGTGGGAAATCGGTTGCTATCAATGGCATCATCACAGGTATTTTGATGCAAGCGAAACCTCATGAAGTAAAATTAATGATGATTGACCCGAAAATGGTGGAATTGAATGTGTATAACGGGATTCCTCATTTATTAACGCCAGTGGTTACTAATCCGAGAAAAGCAGCACAAGCCCTGCAAAAAGTAGTTCAAGAAATGGAATTTCGTTATGAAAAATTTGCAGCAACAGGCGTCCGAAATATCACTGGTTACAATCAACTAATTCAACAGAAAAATGCGGAAGATGGCGAAAATCGTCCAATTCTACCATTTATTGTTGTCATTGTTGATGAGTTAGCTGATTTAATGATGGTGGCAAGTAACGAAGTAGAAGATGCGATTATCCGTTTAGCCCAAATGGCACGGGCAGCAGGTATTCATATGATTTTAGCGACACAACGGCCAAGTGTGGATGTCATTACAGGAATCATCAAAGCAAATGTCCCTTCTCGAATGGCTTTTGCGGTCTCAAGTGGGACAGACTCGCGTACCATTATTGATACCAACGGGGCGGAGAAACTATTAGGTCGAGGCGATATGCTCTTCTTACCAATGGGAGAAAATAAACCAATTCGTATCCAAGGGGCCTTTATCTCTGATCAAGAAGTCGAACGAGTGGTTGCGTTTGTAACGGACCAACAAGAAGCTGAATATCAAGAAAGCATGATGCCAACAGATGAACCGACCACTTCAGGCGGTGGCGAAGCTCCTCAAGATGAGTTGTTTGAAGAAGCGAAAAACTTGGTGGTTGAAATGCAAACAGCTAGTATTTCATTGCTACAAAGACGTTTTAGAATTGGCTATAATCGTGCGGCTCGCTTAGTAGATGAATTGGAAGCACACGGAGTTATTGGACCATCAGAAGGTAGCAAACCAAGAAAAGTCTTTCTACAAGCGGAATCAGAAGAGGCAGCACCTGAGACGCCAGAACAATAAACAAAAAGAACAAAAATAGATAAATTTATCTATTTTTGTTCTTTTTTTATAATTTCAGCAAAGCATCATGTTATAATCATCATTTTCTGGTAAAATAGAAAGGAATAGTGCGGTTGGGAGGGAGCGTATCATGAGAAGAAAGAGCGTGCTTTATTTAGAAGTAGCAGATCAGATTAAAGAAGATATTTTGAGTGGCAAGTATCCAGTAGGAACGTTTTTACCAACAGAAACAGAATTGGAAGAGCTGTTTAACGTTAGTAAAATTACGATTCGGCGGGCAATCGAAATGTTAGCAACGGAAGAATTTGTTGAGAAAAAAAGTGGCCGAGGCACAACTGTGTTAAGCAATCGTCCCTATAATAAACTATCAAAAGCAGGGACATTCACTGAATTTTTGAATGAATCAGGTCAGAAAGTAACTAAAAAAGTTTTACAAGTTGAAAACTTGACGTTGTCAAAAGAGATGCCTGCTTATCAATTTTTAGGAGAAGAAGTGGTTCACCTTTCACGGTTATATCTAATCGATGAACAACCCTATATTTATTTTAATTACTATTTGCCAGCTGCCATGAAAGACGTATCATTGACTGAATACAAAGAAGAATCCTTGTATCGTTTGATGGATCGACATGCCATTGAAATTTATAAATTTGAAGACCGTTTTGAAGTTGCAACTTTGACAGAAGCAGAGCAAAAGATGTTGCAAACAACTGAAACAACGGGCTTAAAAAGAATTCGGCGTTCGTTAAGCCCAACAGGTCGTTGCGTAGAATATTCAGAAGCTATTTATAATACGAAGATTCATCCTTATGTGATTGAATATGAAGCATAACTTTTAAAAGAATAACAGTGCACTTACAGTAATGTAAGTTCATTGTTATTCTTTTCTATTGTCGTTTTTTTTCGTTTTCGATACACTAAATGAGTGAGAAGAATAGGAGTGGAAAATATGTTAGAAGTACAAAATTTGAAAAAAGTTTACGGAAACGAAATTAAATATGAAGCTTTAAAAGGGATTAATTTAACTGTCCAAGATGGTGAATTTATTGGTATTATGGGACCTTCTGGAAGTGGGAAAAGTACACTTTTAAATTTATTGGCAACAATCGATAGTCCAACAGACGGTGAAATACTTTTAAATGGAAAAAATCCAAACAATTTGAATCAAGAACAAATTGCTAAATTCCGTCGCACAGAATTAGGATTTGTTTTTCAAAGCTTTAATTTAATGCCAACATTAACTGTTGAAGAAAATATTATTTTGCCATTGACGCTTGATGGAGAAAAAGTCTCTGTAATGAAACGACAATTAGCAGAATTAAGTGAGCGTTTAGGTATCAATCATCTGTTGAAAAAACGAATTGCAGAAATTTCTGGTGGACAAGCACAGCGTGTCGCCGTTGCGCGGGCAATGATTCATCATCCGCAATTATTATTGGCTGATGAACCAACAGGAAACTTAGATACGAAATCATCTAAGGATGTGATGGGCTTGTTACAACAATTAAACGAAGAAGAAGCGGCGACTATTTTAATGGTGACCCATGATCCGCTAGCCGCAAGTTATTGCAAGCGCATCGTCTTTATTAAAGATGGTGAATTAATTGATGAAATTGTCCAAAATGGCAATCAAAAAGAGTTCTACGATTTAATCATGGTGAAACTGGCTGAGATTGAAGGTGTCGATAATGAATTTTAATCAGTTTGTTATAAGAAACACGATTCGAAATAAGCATTTATACTTGGCTTATTTCCTAAGTACAATGTTTTCTGTGATGATCTTTTTTACGTTCACTGGTTTTGTCTTTCACCCAGCCTTAGCTAATGGTTTAAATCCTAAAGCACAAATGGGAATGACGGCTGCGGCTATTATAATCTATGGTTTCTCTTTCTTATTCGTTTTATACTCGATGGATGTCTTTATCCAATCTCGGAAAAAAGAGTTTGGAACCTTGATGATTCAAGGGATGAGTCCAAAACAGTTAAAGAAAATGATTTTTATTGAAAACTTAGTGATTGGTTTCTTTGCTACAATTTTTGGTAGCATTTTAGGTGTTGGATTTTCACAGTTTATTTTATGGATTAGCAATTTATTGATGCATCTAGGTTTAGGTTTTTATTTGCCAGTGATGCCGTTTATCATTACTGTCATTTCATTTGCGGTCTTGTTCTTAGTAATTTCTTTCTTTATTCAATTCCGCTTGCCAAAAGCGACACTTCAAGAGCTATTAAAAGCAGGGGAAATGGGTAAAGGTGAAATCAAAAGCTCTAAAGTTAAATCTTTCTTAGCCGTGTTGCTTTTAGTTGTCGGTTATGGAATTGCTTTAGTTGCTAAGGGACAGTTAGTTTTAATGGTGATGTTCCCAGTGATTTTCTTAGTTATTTTAGGGACAAAATTCTTATTTGACCAATTGAGTGTTTCTGTCATTGAACGTTTAAAACGGAAACCAAAAATCTTTTGGAAAAAAACCAATATGGTCGTTTTATCAGATTTAGCATTCCGCATGAAAGATAATGCACGTTCGTTCTTCTTGGTTTCGGTGATATCAACGGTTGCTTTTGCTGCCATTGGAACGTTATACGGCGTGAATGAGATGATTTTTAAAGGAATAAGTTCTGTACCGTACGAACTGACATTGTCTGATTCGACCAACCCAGAAAATCAAGAAATGAAACAATTTGCGACAAAAACATTCCAAGAAAAAAATATTCAGTTTGATCAGATTGATTACACAATGTACAAAACAAGTGCCGGTATCCAATTAATCAAAACATCTGAATATAATAAACTCGCAAAATTTATAGATGAACCAACTTTAACAGGTGAGAAAGTAGTTAATTTATCACAAAAAGATGCTCCTTCTGCTGCATCAGTAGATGTCAAATCTGTTCAATTGGCAAATGATCAAGTTTTAAACATTGATAAAACAGAAGAAACCAATGTATTACCGACTTTTGGCGGTGTGGTTGTTATCCCAGATAGTACCTCAACAGATGGAATCAAAGCGGAAACAGAAACAATTTGGCAACCAAAAGAAGGCACAGATAAAGAAACCTTAATTGATGCTGAAAATATTATTGGTGAAAAATACCCAATGTTACTAGGAACCGCGGCTACAGTTGCAGGTATTACGCAATTTTATACGCCAGTTCTTTTTGTCGGACTATTTATCGGTATCGTGTTCTTTGTTTCGGCGGGTAGTTTCTTATACTTCCGTTTATATAGTGATATGAATACAGACGTTGAAAAATTCAAGATGATTTACAAACTTGGCTTGACGAAAAAAGAATTGAAGAAAATGATTTACCAACAAGTAGGTATTTTATTCTTTACACCGATTGTTGTTTCATTTATTCATGGAGCTGTTGCTTTGAAAGCAATGTATGCCGTGTTAGATCAGCCAATGCAATTAGCTGGCTGGCAAGTTTTAGGCGTTTTCTTATTGATTCAGGTCGTTTACTATTTAATTGCCAGAACGTTCTACTTCAAAAAAGTTTATCACTTAGTGAAAGATTAATTATAAAAAATCGTTAAGTATGCACGCTTAACGATTTTTTTTTGAGGCTCTTCGTGATATTGCATTCAAAGTGAGAATACGTTATAGTTATGAAGCGAATGTAATAGCAGAAATGAGGAAAAGAAATGCAGAAAGAATCCATTTATGGACTGACGAGAGAACAGCTTGTGGACTGGTTTTTAGCCCATGGCGAGAAGAAATTTCGCGCAACACAAGTGTGGGAATGGTTGTATACAAAACGTGTTGCTTCATTTAGTGAAATGTCGAACATTTCTAAATCGTTGATGACTTTATTAGAAGAAAATTTTTCATTAAATCCATTAAAACAAGTCATTGTGCAAGAAGCGCAAGATGGTACCGTGAAGTATTTATTTGAATTACCAGATAAAAATATGATTGAAACAGTCTTGATGCGTCAAGAATATGGATTATCTGTTTGTGTGACCACTCAAGTTGGCTGCAATATTGGGTGTACATTTTGTGCTAGTGGGCTATTAAAAAAACAAAGAGATTTAACTGCTGGCGAGATTGTTGCCCAAATTATGTGGGTGCAACATTATTTCGATGAACGTGGGTTGGATGAACGTGTTAGCCATGTCGTTGTGATGGGAATTGGTGAACCATTTGATAATTATGCCAATGTCATGAACTTTTTACGAACGATTAATGATGATAAAGGCTTGGCTATTGGTGCCCGCCATATTACAGTTTCAACAAGTGGTTTAGTGCCAAAAATTCGTGAATTTGCAGACAGTGGACTACAAGTAAACTTAGCAATCTCATTACATGCTCCTAACAACGAAGTTCGTACATCAATTATGCGGATTAATCGTAGTTTTCCAATTGAAAAATTAATGGCAGCAATTGATGAATACATTCAAAAAACCAACCGACGTGTTACATTTGAATATATTATGTTGAGTCAAGTGAACGACCGACCAGAACATGCTCAACAATTAGCAGATTTACTACGGAATAAGAAAAAACTTTCTTATGTTAATCTGATTCCGTATAACCCAGTGAGTGAACACGATCAATATAGCAGAAGCTCTAAAGAAGCGGTTTTAAAATTTTATGATGTACTCAAAAAGAATGGCATCAATTGTGTTATTCGTAAAGAACACGGAACAGATATTGATGCGGCTTGCGGACAATTACGCAGCAAACAAATGAAAAAAGAAAAAGTCAAAAACCAATAACGTAGTTAAAATCGGATCAGAAAGGTTTCTTTTTGATCCGATTTTTCGTTTATTTAATAAAAAATCGTCGGTTTTTCAATTCTTGTTTATAAACAAAAGATGAATGCTCTAAAACTTTTATGACAAATTTTCTTTTTGTGGTTTTCAAACTTGAAATTCTAAAAGAAATAGCTATACTGAAAAGAGATCGTCACAGAATTTTTCATGAAAACAGCTATTATTTTCGTTATCTTTTCAAGAAAGTGAAATTTTGTTACGCTTTTTTAGTTTAAATGAAATGAGGGAGTCTATGGAGAAAAAGCAATTAAAAAGAGAGATAACAACGTTTGGTGCGTTATCCACGGTAATGGGTACGGTGATTGGCGCTGGTGTTTTCTTTAAAGCTGCGAGTGTCGTTGGACACGCACAGTCAGCTAGTTTAGCTATTTTTGCTTGGGTGTTAGGTGGTGCCTTAACCATTTGTGCAGGATTAACCAGCGCCGAACTTGCTACAGCAATCCCTGAAACAGGTGGCGCAGTGAAGTATATTGAATATACATATGGTAAATTAGCTGGTTTTCTTTTAGGGTGGGCACAAAGTATCATTTATTATCCTGCCAACATTTCGGCGTTATCCATTATTTTTAGTACACAACTAATCAATTTGTTTCATTTATCGGCAAATTTATTGATTCCAATTGCCATTCTTGCGGGAACTAGTATCACCGTAATTAATTTATTAGGAACAAAAATTGCTTCTTTGGTCCAATCCACGACATTGGTAGTAAAACTGATTCCAATTGCCTTGATTTCTTTAGTAGGATTATTTACTCCCGGACAGGTAGCTGTTTCACTTTTTCCTGTTGAAACAACAGCGAATACTGGCTTTTTAGTTGCTTTTAGTGGCGCCTTAGTCGCCACCATGTTTGCTTATGATGGCTGGCTAGGTGTGGGTAACGTGGCTGGTGAAATGAAGCGACCAGAAAGAGATTTGCCTAAAGCCATTATTTTTGGTTTGTTATTGATTACTTTAATTTATGCCTTAATTAATTTTGTGTTTCTAAAAACATTACCAATTGAGCAAATCGCTGGGAATTTGAATGCAGCTTCGGATGCTTCTGTGGCTATTTTTGGACCAATTGGTGGCAAAATCGTAACTATTGGGATTTTAATCTCTGTATATGGTGCGTTAAACGGCTACACAATGACAGGGATTCGGATTCCTTATGCCTTAGCCTTAGATAATCTGATGCCTTTTAGTCGTCAGTTTCAAAAGTTGTCTAAACGCTTTGTTGTTCCTTATGTTGCTGGAATTTTCCAGTTAGCTGTAGCCATTATCATGATGTTTTTCGGGACCTTCGATTTATTGACGGATATGTTAGTTTTTGTTATGTGGCTGTTTAATCTATTAATTTTCTTAGCCGTTTTTATTTTAAGAAAACGAGAACCTGAATTAAAACGACCGTATAAAGTTCCTGGCTATCCAATTATTCCAATTATCGCAAGTCTAGGTGGTATCTTCATCTTGGTTACAACAAGTATTACACAGCCTATTCTTGCATTGATTGGTATAGGGATTACGCTTCTAGGAATTCCAGTTTATTTAGTTAATAAACAAAAAACGAAGCCAAAAACGTAAACGATCCGATCTGATTCTGATAGTTTTTCTCAAAAATTTTGTGATTCAGAGAAATTTTTGAAAACTAAACGCAAGATTTTTTTAGTATAATATTAAGTGTCTAGGAGTTCCACTATTTTGGGGAAGATAGATGGACAGCGCAAACTTCAAAAAAAGAACCTTCATCTTATTGGTGAAGGTTCTTTTTTTTGCTGAAATCATAAAATAAATGCGTAGTTTATTAGTGAGAGGAGGAAATGAATGACTGAAAATGTAAAAAAATTAGCTCATCAATTAATTGAATGGGGCGTCCTTCATGGGGCGCAAGACGTTTATTTTTTACCCAATGATACCGAAATAGCCATCTCTTTTCGGACAGGGATGCAACGGACACTTTACACACAAGTTTCCGCAGAAATAGGCGAAAAGTTAATTTTCCACTTTAAATTTATAGGCGGCATGGATGTCGGAGAAAGACGAAAAGCACAATTAGGCGCGACAACTTATCTAATTGGCGAGACGAAGCAACGCTTGCGTTTATCATCTGTGGGAGATTTTCAGAATCGAGAGAGCTTGGTAATTCGTTTTTTGCACCGATTTGGTGAACAAGCTGAACATTTTTTCTTTCCCCACCAGCTGAATGAAATTGAAGCATCTTGTCAGAAACGAGGACTTTATTTATTCAGTGGACCAGTTGGTTCTGGGAAAACAACAACCATGTATCGTGTGGCTAAACAAAGAAGTGGCGAACAACAAGTGATAGCGATTGAGGATCCTGTTGAAATTGAGGAAAAGCAGTTTTTACAGTTGCAAACAAATGAAAAAATTCAGTTAACGTACGAAGCCTTGATAAAAGTTTGCTTACGCCATCATCCTGATATTTTGATTATTGGTGAAATTCGTGATGGCGAGACGGCTCAAGCAGTTATTCGAGCCGCCTTAACGGGTCATACTATTTTTGCGACAATTCACGCCCGTAACTTATTGGGGGTGCAACGGCGTTTGATAGAATTAGGTGGCCCAGAGCATGAATTGGCTGAATGCTTGCAAGGTATCATTTATCAACAGATTTTGACAACCACGATTAATAAGGAACAAGTAGCGGGAATTCTTTATGATTATTTCTTCTTTAAGGAAGCTGTTATAAAGAGTAGTTGGCAAAAGAATCTAAGAAAGGCGTGGGCGTATGGGTTTATTACAGAAAAAACGTATTTTCAAGCCATCGAATAAATTAACGAAAAAACAACAGCAGCTTTTTCTGAAACTATTAGCGGATTTGCTTGCAAATGGTTTTAATATACAAGAAAGTTTTTCCTTCATGAAAAAATCAAACGCCTTACCTCAGCACAGTATAACTTTTTTAGTTGAAGGCTTTTCCTCAGGCATTGCCTTACAAGCTTTAGTCGAAGAATTAGGGTTTTCAACAATGGTCTCGGCACAATTGTCGTTTGCTACTGCACACGGGGATTTGGTAGGGACACTACAAGCGATTTCCGAACATTTTTTTCAAACGGAAAAATATCGGCAACAGTTCTATAAAATAATTAGTTACCCGCTGCTCCTGATTGTTTTTTTGATTCTCGTCATTGTTGGTATCCGGCAATTTTTATTGCCCCAATTAATGGAAAATGATGCCAATAGTTATTCTAAAAATATTGGGATTCTTCTGATTGTTTACAGTCCATACATTCTGGTTACCTTAGTTTTTGTCCTCTCATTTAGTTTCTTCATTTTAAACCGTTATTTGAAGCATCAGTCTGCTATTCAGCGGGCCTTCGTATATCTGAAACTGCCAATTATCCGTGGCCTTTATCGGGAATACGTCAGTGCTTTTTTTGCACTAGAATGGGGGAAGTTGCTTGCGCAAGGATTAGAAATGAAAGAGGTCATCGATTTGATGCGCCATACAACCAATTACCCCTTAATGAAAGAATTAGCTGGAGCAATTAGTGAAGGACTGCTAGTTGGTGAAACCTTACATAGACAATTAGCTGCTTATCCTTTTTTTACGAAAGCATTGGGTTTAATGATTCAACAAGGGGAAGTAAAAGGAAAATTAGGCAAGGAGTTGATGGTTTATAGTAATGTCTGTTTCCAAGGTTTTTTCAAAAAAATCGAACGAGTCATTACCCTTGTTCAACCATTTATTTTTATCATAATTGCTTGTTTAATTATCGGTGTCTATGGGGCAATGTTGCTGCCTATTTATGGCAATATGGAAGGAGTTTTATAATGAAAAAGAAACAAAAATACGCAGGGTTTACATTATTAGAAATGTTGATTGTCTTATTGATTATTTCCGTATTGATTTTACTTTTTGTTCCTAACTTAGCGAAACATAAAGAAACAGTTGATAAAAAAGGCAATGAAGCAATCGTAAAAATTGTAGAATCACAAATCGAGCTCTACACACTAGAAAAAAATAAGACGCCTTCCTTAAATGAATTAGTCAACGAAGGCTACATTACTAAAGAGCAGTTAGATAAATATACAGCAGAAAAGCAATGAACAAGTCAGCAGGATTCACATTAATGGAAACACTTGCTAGTTTAACGATTGTTTGCTTTATGACTATGCTCCCAACACTTGCTATTCACCGCTGGCAAGAAACATTAAAAATTGAACAGTTTCTTGCTACGGTAGAAAAACAACTTCGTTTTGCGCAACAGCAAGCAATTGTTTTAGAGGAAACACAAGAAGTTTGGTTTTTTGAAGAACAACAAAGCTTTTCATTTCCTGATAAATTGAACCAATCAGCTCGAAGGACTTCGCTAGCTGTACCTGAAAAAATGACAGTGAGTGGCCCAAGCAAACTCAGTTTTCTTCATTCGTCAGGGAACAATGGCCGTTTAGTGAAATATATTTTTACTTGGACTGAAAAGAAACAGCAACTTATTTTACAATTTCAGATGGGGAGTGGTAGAGTGTTTATATATCAATAGTTCGAGATGTTTTTACCACAGATTTACCACAAATCACAAATTTTCAATGAGTTTATCCATCATATCAGCTGTTTCTTTTTCTTCTTCTTTTAATACATCGCTATAAACATCCAAAGTTATATTAATATTCTTGTGTCCTAACCGAGTTGAAACGTACTTAATGTTTGCTCCTGCTTCAATTAAAAACGTTGCATGGGTATGTCTTAGACCGTGTACGGTTATGTTTTGAACTTCTGCCTTTTCACATAACAGGCGAAACATATACGTAATTCTAGATTGTTTGATAGGTAAATTTCTAGAACTTAAAATAAAGTAGTCCTTATCTTTTAAAATTATTCCTTCTTTGAAAAGGCGTTCTTTCTCGTGATTTTTGTATTTTTTTATTAAAGTGAGTAATGAGTTGTCAAAATAAACTTTACGAATACTAGTTTTTGTTTTCGGCTTATTTTCACCATAATCGCCACGTGTAGAATTGATATCGAAATATTTTTCGTTTAAATCAATATCATTCCAACGCAGCCCCATCAATTCACCTTTTCTCATTCCAGATTTTAGCAGAGTCAAAAATATAACTTGAGTTTGAATATCTTCGTTTTCTAAAGCCGCCACAAATCGCTGTAATTCATTTTTAGAGAATGAACGAACATTATTACTTAAATCAAATTTAAAGCCTGTTAGCGTGTTGCTAGGGATGATTTGATTGTGTACCGCAGCGTTAATCATCCTCATTACAATTTTATGCCACGTTTGAATCGTGGATTCTGTATATTTGTTTTCTTGTCTTAATTTGTCAATAAATTCTCGCTTATAGGTAATCTTATTTAAAGAAGATAGTTTTTGATTTCCAATTAATGGTGATATGTGAAATTTGATAGCAGATTCAATGTTTTGTTTAGTTGAAACACTCCAATTGTCTTGGGCGTAAGGTATCCATACATCGATCCATTCATCTATGGTGAGTTGTTTATTTTCGATGAAGGAAGTGTTTTGTGTTTCTAAATCATATTGAATTTTTAGCAATGCTTTATTCGCTGCTCTTTCGCTTTCGAATCCACGTTTGCTAGCTTCTTTTCGATGTTTTAGAGAGTTGTAATAAGGATAGCGATATCCCCAAAAAGTCCCTTTTTTGTTTGAGTAAGAAAAAACATATTTGTATTTTTTGGACCAATTTAGTTTCGCCATATTTTCACGTCCTTTTCTTTGTGGTAAAATAGGCGTAACAAAATAAGCCTATTTTGGTTCTATTTTTAACGCACAACTTCTTGGTCGGAGGGTGCGTTATTTTTTTATTTCCTCTTTTAGTTGTTCGATCGTAGTTTCTAATTGATCAATTTTATTAATTAGTATTTCAATTTTATCATTTGATTCTTCATCTTCATTATTACTTTTATTAAAATATTCTGTAATAGTTGAAGTAAGCATACCAATAAATCCAATTCCTAAAATCATTAAAATGATTGCTGCAACTCTACCTAATGGCGTAGCTGGTGAAATATCGCCATAACCAACAGTAGTTGTTGTCACTAAAGCCCACCAAAATGCATCAATATACGGGACATTTTCTGCATATGAGTAAATCATTGCTGAAATAACAATAAGAACTGAGCTTAAATAAATCACGTTTAAAAATCCATTCGTATTTAAAAATGATTTAGTGTTTCTTGTTAATTTGCCAACCACACCTATCGCTCTTGTTAGTTTTGCAAGTCTAGCTATTTTAGCTATTCGAAATAACCTAGCGATTCTAAAGAAAGAAAAAATAGCATCAAAAGGAATTATCGCAATCAGATCAAAAATATTTTCTTTAAAAAAATCGATTTTATTTTTTGAGATAATGAATCTAACAATGTAGTCAATTGTAAATGTGATTAAGATAAAATTATCAATAATGTTAAACGGTGGATTACTAATATTAATGACATTTGAAAAATCAAAAATAACTAAAGCAATTGAAATTAATGCTAAGACAACAATAGAGTAATTATAGATTTTTTGATTTATCTTCAATGAAATTCTCTCACTCTCTAAATAGCAAGCTTTTTTATTTAACTCTTAAAGTCATTCCAGGATAATAAACCCAGTTTCCACCATTTAGCTCTTCTAATTGCTCAACAGTTAATCCGTGTCGTGCTGCAAAGTCACGTCCGAGTTCATTTTGACCTAATTGGTCATAGACTGCCTGTTCTTCAGATTGTTCGGAATTTCGAGGTTCTTCACTAGGTGCTTGCGTAGGTTCAGCTTGTTGTTGTGGTTCAGAAGGTTGCACATCTGCTTGTTGCCCTTGATTGTTTCTTTCAATTAATTGCTCCATCGTTATATTGCCGAGATAACTATAAACTTGTCCACCAGCTGACAAACTACCATCTATATTTTTGACCAATGTTCCTGGAGTATTATTTAAAACATATGACATTATTTGATTGCCGTTTTCATCAACGCTAAAACTTAAATTTTGAAGTGGAACATTTGATTGAGTAGTACTAGAGAATGTTCCGTCAGCATTTATAAAGAATAAATTATCACTTTGAGGGATGCCCCAACCACCAACAAAATCACCTAAACTTACTTCTGTTTGAGTTTCATTCTCAACGGATGAAGCGGAAATGTTAGATGTTTCAGTTGTTGAACTTGATTCTTTTTCTTTTGTTCTGCTAGATGAATCTTTTGTAGTAGATGTAACCGTTGTGGACGTTTCTTTTGTTTTTACTTCTTTTTTAGTTCCGTTAGAACAAGCTGCTAACACGACTAAAGATAGACTTAATAAAACAATCTTTTTCATTTTTTTAATCACTCCTAATTTCTGTTATTATTTTTATCAACAAATCCTAAAATAGGTTTTAAGTCTGCGTTGTTGTACAGACTTTTTTAATTTAAATAAGTTTCTTGTCCCATCTTTAAATTGTAATGGGTAATCACATTAGAATAATTAAATTGCCCATCATGTTTTTCAATAAGGCATTTAAACATATGATGATCTGCCTCAGCTTCCATCTTATTTCTAAAAGAAGGAATTTTATATAACTCCATGTAATCCGAATGGGAAACAACATGTTTGAACTCATGGAATATAGACTCTTCTTGTTCTTCAATAGATAAATTTTGATTTACGAAAATTATTCTTTTGACTGGCTCGTAACATGCGCGCTTATTTATTGGAGCGAAAACTAACTCTACTTCATATTCTTCCACCAACTCTTTGATACTTTTCATATAGCACAACCTTTAAATTATTTTCCGAATCTCCCTTTTAAGTAAGCACGAATAACTTCCCGATCATGATCATCCAAAGGCTCACCATCGAAACTCATCACATTGTCTAATACTTCATCTAAATCATCAGATGGTTTAGCACCAGCTTGGTTTGGATTATCCGTTCTACCTAATAAATAGTCGGTTGAAACATTAAAATACTGGGCTACCTTTTCGATGTATTCAGCTTTTGGAGATTGTTTTTTCCATTTGTAAATAGTGCTTTCTCCAAAACCGAGTTCTCTTGACACATCTTTAACACTTTTTCCTTGTTTTTTTGCAAGCATTTGTATTATCTCAAATACTGTCATATCAATACTCTCCTGTTCTCAAGAAGAAAATATTATAAAAAAAGGTAACTTTATGTTGACAAAAGTTTCCGATAGGGTTATTATCTTCTTGTAAAGTTAATTGGATAGAAAAAAAGCAAACTAAAAACACACCTTATAGCATTAAGTTTGGCGACCGAGTGCAAATAAAGGCTTTGTTATAGGCTTATTTAACTATGTACTTATAGTATCCAAATGGGTAAAATTTGTCAATAGTTTTATAAAATTCTATCCAATTTTCTTTCAAAAAGACAGAAAGGAGATAAAACATGAGCAATATTAACAGTGGTCGTGAAGCGATTAGATCATTTATGGAAAAAAACAATATATCAGAAAGAGATCTCGCAACTGCTTATGGGAAGTCAAGAACATGGATCCAGCGTGTTTTGAGTGGTAAAGATAAGGGGCCAGCGGTAAATGCTTTTATTTTAGAAGTAATTAGAGATCACAAAATCAGATAGGAGTGATTAGAATGGAAAATCTTCTAGATGCATCTTCAAAAAACTTTCTATACAACATTATAGAAAAGATCTTAAGAAAAATGTTTGAGCAAGCAATAGATGAAGCTAGCCAAGGATTAAATGAACGTGCCGAGTATTTAGACATCAAACAATTATCGTCAAGATATTCAATGTCTGTTCCTGAAGTTGAACAAAATTTTGTAAAAGACAAACGTATGCAAATGATCGAGAAAAGAAAACCTGGTACTAGCAAGGGAAAAAGATATTGGCCTGCTAAAGAAGCTATAAAAATTTGTAACGACATTATGAATCATTGGGACTAAGAAAGGATGATCACATTGAAAAAAATCTATCACTTAAGACGTATAGCGGCATTGTTGATTGTGTTCGGACTAGGTCTATTGGTAGGTGGAAATATTGGACCATTAATCCAAAACATTTATATAGCGGTTTTTATCATTTGGCTTTTAATTTATGATTTAGCGCTGGAAGATCGCGAGGTGAAGTAAATGAATGTCTTCGACGTAATAGGAATAGTCGCAATTCCAGTAGCTATCTTATGTTTTCATAATTGGGTAATTAGTGAGCGATTAAGTGAAGCTGAAAACCGAATAAATAGTTTAACCATTCAACAAATGAACTCACGACCAACATTACAAGATAGTAGGACAGGAGCTGTTTTACCAACTCGACAACAAGCTATACCACCACGTATGAAAGCTAAGACTAAATCGGTTTTGAATGAGCATGAAACTGAAATGGTTAAAGAAGTAGTGCTAGAAAAAATCGATGTATTGAAGAATAATTTGCAATTTATGCAATCTAATCAACGTAAACACAATAGCGTTTATACATTAAATCAGCTTGAAAGACAATTGAATTTGTATGAAAGAATTTACAAAAAGATGTCTGATGATGAGGAATGAAAAGATGGAACAACAAATAAAGACCCACTTCGACGGCCATCAAAGTAGGTCAATTACAAATATCAAATTCAAGGAGAGTATATCAAAATGAACAGAAAAATTCAAAGTTTATTAATGGAATTAGCAAATGAATGTCAAAAAGAGAAGATCAACCTTGCTTGCGTAGCTGTTGATTCAGAAGTTGAAGGGGCAGGAGTTATACTTGCGGGTTCTCTACCTGGCCAAGCCATAGCAATTAATCAATTACTTGAAAATTTTAAAGAAGAAGCACTTTCTCATGATTGTGATTGTCCGCAATGTAAGGAAATTAAAGAAGCTTTTGCAGGTATAAAATTTTCTTCAACTAAACAAAATCACGAGACTGAACTCGATGTATTATTAAAAGCTTTCTTGCGAGGTGAGTTGCGATGATTGAAGTAAACGGACTAAGCGATTCAATTTTTGAAGCGATGATGATCAATGCTCAAAACAAAATTGTTCAAGATATCATGAACGCTGCCAGCGCAGGGAAAACAAGCGTAGTAGTTAAAGAAAAAGGAGCTACAGCACCGTTTTTGATGCAGTTAGAAGAAGAAGGAGTTTTTCACTTAGACGATGAAGACGGAAAAATAAAATTATTTTGGGAGTGGTGAAAATGGGAGTAATTGATGTTGCGAATAAAAAGATTCTGTATTTAGAAAAATTGATTTGTCAGATAAAAGAAGCGGAGGAGTATCTAATAAGTATAAATAACCCTGCTTTAAATAATAAAAAAGAAGTGATGTCGGATATAGAAATTGGTTTCCCTACACACTTTATGGCGTCTGAATTTTTTGAAGAAGAAGAGCATAGTCGTTGGCACGAAGTTCGGTTAGAAGGAGATTTAGGGATAGTCGGGATACAAGCAGACATCAAGAAATTAGTTGAAAAGGCTGTAAATGACAGAATAGCAGAGTTGAAAGGCGAACTAAGAAAATCGATTAGTAAATTGGAGGTAGATTGTCACGAATGAATTTGATTCATTAGGAGCTAGACAAGAGCCACCAGAAGAAAAAGAAGCATTAGAGCCAACATGGGAATATGACGAAGAAGAGGAGAATGACAATGAGTAACGATTTAACACAAATAACACAACGCTCTTTAGATGAACAAGTCATCGGAAATTTGAATAGATTGCAAGAGCAGGGATTAGAAATGCCACCAGGTTATAGTCCACAGAATGCATTGAAAAGTGCTTTCTTTGAACTAACCAACAATTCAGGAGGAAACCTTCTTCAGTTGGCAGCTAACAATCCAGAAACTAAAACATCTATTTCTAACGCCTTGCTTGACATGGTCATTCAAGGATTATCACCAGCAAAAAAACAATGTTATTTCATCAAATATGGAAATAAAGTCCAGCTTATGCGCTCATATTTTGGAACCATGGCTGTGTTAGATCGAGTAACAGGAGGGGCAGATATCACGCCTGTTGTAGTCAGAGAAGGCGATGTATTTGAAATTGCTATGGACGGACCAGACTTAGTCGTGGCTAAACATGAAACATCCTTCGAAAATCTAGACAACGACATCAAGGCTGCCTATGTGGTTATTAAATTAGCAAATGGTAAAGAAGTAACAACGGTCATGACAAAGAAACAAATTGATAAATCATGGAGCAAAGCAAAAACAAAAAATGTTCAGAATGATTTTCCAGAAGAAATGGCAAAAAGAACTGTCATCAATCGAGCTGCTAAATATTTAATCAATACTAGCAACGATAATGATTTATTTGTGCAAGCCGCTAAAGACACACTCGAAAATGAATTCGAACGAAAAGATGTGACACCAGAGCGAGAAGAACAAACAGCGGTACTCGAAGAAAAAATATTTACCAACAATAAAAAAGTTATTGAGCAAGAAAACGATATTGAACGAATTACACGTGTAGCTGACGTACCAGAGCAACCCGATATTGAACAAGCCAAACAAATTGAAAAAGAAGATTTAACGAAAGTGGCGGACCAAATTTTAGAAGAACCAGTTCAGGAAACTTTAGATGTGATGGCTGGTTATGAAACCAATCAGAAAGAGAGTGAAGCTGATGTCTCAACGATTGAAGAAGACGATTATCCTTTCTGATGAAAATTATTATTCACAAGAAGCGGACCTAGCTTATATGTCTGTCTCTCAATATAAAAAATTTCTTGAATGTGAAGTTGCAGCTCTTGCCAAGTTAAAAGGTGAATGGACACCAGAGAGTGATCCAAAAGCCTTGCTAGTTGGTAATTATGTTCATTCTTACTTTGAATCACCAGAAATTCATGAAGCATTTAAAGAAGAAAATAAAAGCAAGATGTTTTCTTCAAGAAAACCGTTTGGTCTACTGAAAGATTTCCAAATTGCGGAGCAGATGATTGAAAGATTAAAACAAGAAGAAGCCTTTTTAAATATTTATCAAGGCGAAAAAGAAGTGATCGTCACAGGTGAAATTGGCGGTGCAATGTGGAAAGGGAAAATTGATTGTTTGAATTTAGAAGAAAAGTATTTTGTAGACATCAAAACAACTAAAGATATGCACGAGAAAAAATGGGACGATCGTTTAAACAGAAAAGCAAACTTCATTGAACGCTTCGGTTACGTGTTACAAATGGCTGTTTATTGCGAATTGCTTCGTCAACAATATGACAAAAATTTTCTTCCTCTCATTGCAGCCGTTTCGAAACAAACACCTAGTGAAGCAAAACTAATCACTCTTAGCGAAGAAAAAATGATATACGAATTAGAAGAATTAAAAGAAAATATCGAGCATGTTGTGCGAGTGAAAAATGGCGAAGAGGAGCCAGTTAGTTGTGGAACTTGTGAATATTGTAGAGGACACAACAAAATTACCAATTTTACCAGTATGGACGATTTATAGGGGGTGCATAACGAATGAATACTGGATATATAAAATTGTATCGAAAAGTGACCAATTCATTCGTTTGGACCAACGCTAATATGTTTAAACTTTGGTCTTTATGTTTAATGAAGGCGAGCCATAAAGAAAGTAGATTTATTTTTAATGGTCAAGAGATAGCCGTGTCCAGCGGTCAATTCGTCACAGGGCGCGCCGTTATTGAGAAAGAGTTCAATGAAGGTGTTCCACGTGACCAACAGATTGTCGGGCGTACGTTATGGAGATGGTTAAAAAAATTTGAAAACGAGCAAATGTTGTCCATCTCATCAACCCCGAAATACAGCGTTATAACAATAAATAATTGGGATGACTATCAAGTTAATGACCAACAAGTGTCCAACAACCGTCCAACAAGTGTCCAACAACCGTCCACATACAAGAATGAAAAGAATGATAAGAATGAAAAGAATGTTGTAGTAGTAGAAGAGCAGCAGTCAGTTTTTCAACTTTATCAATCAATTTTCGGAATGCTAAATTCGGTCACTACTCAAAATTTAGAGTACTGGTGTAATGATTTATCAACTGAATTAGTAAGTGAAGCTTTAAAAATTTCCGCAAAATCAAATGCTAGAAATTTCAAATATACAGAAAGCATTTTGAGAAATTGGGAACAAGAAGGCGTTAAAACTTTAGATGATGTAAAAGCATTATCCGTAAAAAGAGAACGTAATACAACAAAGCAACAGAAATCAAATACAGGTCATTCGGATTACGATGATCTTGGATTTTAGGAAGTGAAAGAATGCAGTCAGCATCAGATGGATTTTCAAAAATGATTAAAACGTTGCTTTATATCACGCCTGATCCATGTCCAGAGTGCAATGGAAATCTTTATGCTTGGCGTGCAAAAAACAAGGATGGGTCCGATAGATGTCCGCCAACTTGCATGGAATGTGGATATAAAGCACGCAAAAAAGCCGAAGATCTCGAAACAGAGAAAATGTTTAACGATAGTTTGAAAGCTAGAGCGATTAATTACCTGAAATATAGCTCGCTTTATACCGACAAAAATTTAATTAATTGTCGTTTTAAAACATACAAAACAGTAGACACAGAAACCAAGCTTGCTTTTGAAATTGCCAATCGAGCCACAACTGAAATTCTTTTGAATAAACCAATTCATATGATTCTTTCAGGAAAAAGCGGTGTTGGTAAAAGTCATTTAGCTATGTCAACGGCTTGGGAAGTGTTGGAGAAATCAAACTATGATAAACGCTGCCTGTTCATTAGCTATGCGGAACTCTTAGAACAGCTAAAATTTGCGATGAATGATGAGCAAGCCAGAAAAGAAATAACAGGTAGTTTGATGGCAGAAATCAAAAGCGCAGATTTAGTAGTTCTGGACGACTTAGGGGCCGAGTTAGGTGTTAAAGGGAATGACAGTACCAACTTCAATAATGACACCTTAAACCGCATTGTAGAGGCTCGGCAGAATAAAGCAACAGTGTTTACTACCAATTTAACTGGTAAAGAAATGAGTCAAGCCTATGGTGAGAGAATCCTTTCTCGCATCATGAGTAATTCACATGGATTCGTGATGAAAATTGAGGGGACATCAGACAAACGAGTAGCAGGCATCTAAAATATTATTTTTAGCGAATATATTCAGCGTAGAGCAGTTTTACAATCAAGTGAATATAAATAGACATAAAGGAAGAAAAACGGCTTAAAACGCATTTTAAAGCCTTAAAAACAAATTGATAGAAAGGGGAATCATTCAATGCCATATGTAGTGAAAATTTCAGCCTATCTTGGCAAAGATAGTCGACCAGTAGCCAATTTAAAAGATGCTGTGCTATTTGAGCATAAAGAGACAGCAGCTATCGCAACAATCGTATCTGGCGGAACCGTTTCAGAAGTAAAGGAAGCCATTATAATGCCAGAAAAACCGAATAGGTATACAGCAAAATCTACCAAAGTAGATTTTAAAAAGGAACCAATTGAAAAAGCAACAAAAGATAACCAAGCTTGGATGAAAGGGGCTAAATGAGAATGAAGTGTGTTAGATGTCAAGATCAGCGTGTGATTTGGGGAAAAGACAGATTTAATTATGCAACACCTATTCCATGCCCAGAATGCAACAAAGATGGAAAAGCAGTTCGAGCGGAAACTGCGACCAAGGAAAGGGAGTTAAAACAATGCAATCCCCCACAGCCCTAAATAAGCGAGGAAATAAAGTCACGATTGATGGATTTATATTTGACTCGGAAAAAGAAGCAAAGTTTTATCAGCGATTTGTCAAAAATTGTGGGTTACCTTTTGAAGTTCATCCACGTTTTAAACTAACCGAACTTACACCGACTGCGGATGGCGTAGGCAAAATTTCAGCGATAGCTTATTCACCTGACTTCATCATAAAAAACTTAGATGGAAGTTGGAGACATGTCATTGATATTAAAAATTCTTTTGGCGTGTATGGCATTGACCAATCCGTTAAGCTTCGTTTTCGTCTATTTGCCCTTAGATATGGTCATCCAGTTGAAGCGATTGTTGTTCGTGCTAGAGATTTTAAAGTGATCACACAAGGTGTAACTAAGCCTTTAAACGAAAAAAGACCATTCATAACCGATAATTTCGATTACGAATGGAAAGACGCAACTAATTATTAAAAGAAAGTAGGAAAATAAAATGACAAAACAAGTAAATTTTAGACCAGAAGTGAAAAAAGTGACATCTAAATCAAACGGAAATATCGAAGTGCTATTAGTGGTTAGCAACGCTTCATTAAAAGGGAAATATGAGAGTTTAAACGAATTTTTAGGCAAAACAGTATCAACGACCATCGAACCAGAAACAGTAGAATACAAGGTACCAGTTAACAAGCAGACCAATAAGCCGAATGTCGAATACGTTGTAAATAATGATGGAACAGTTGAAGTTCTAAAAGAAGAACAAACTTCTTTAGAAATGGGCGATGATGTGCAAGAAGTCGAAGAAGTTGCTGTGCAAGTATCGAAAGAAACTATTGACGAATTCATCAAGAAGGCAACGACAATCGAATGGCCAGAATCAGTAACGATCAACGTTCGTGGCGTGTTGCATCGGATCGATGAAGGGGAAGCGCTAGAAGAAATTGCGGCTGATCATGATGTTTCAGTTGATAATCTAACCAATCAAGTAGAAATCGCACGCCAACATTTTGCACCGTTTGCAGATTCTTGGAGCAAAAATAAAGAGAACATCATTTTCCCTGAAAAGACAGTTGAAGATGATGAAGAAGAAAACGGAAGGGGTTAAAGGATATGTGCTATTACGATATAAACTATGGTGAATACGATCACTTTAAAGAATTGTTGATAAATAAACGTATTGTGGAATGGAATGAAGACAGTCTAATTTTGGAAGATGGAACAAAAATTACTATAGAGTGTTCTGAACAAGACTGCTGTGCGGGAGCTTATGGCAAATTTAAAAATGTAAAATTGGATGCTATGATAACGGATGTTTCTTTGCCAGAAATTACCAATATTCCTGATGACGATACGGTTGTTAACCAAGCAAAAGTAACAATTTTCCACAACCAAAATCCAATTGCTATTGCTGATTTTTATGCTGATGCTGGCAATGGGGGCTATTACTATAGTGTTGCCTCTTTTGTTATTAAAGATATTCACTATAAAGTTGTTGAAGCATAACGAAAGCGAGTGTTCATTTTGCTTGAGATTTATTATACGCCAACATCCGCTATTATTGCGGATGCCCTGGCTAAAACATATGAAGTCGTTTCTTTAGAAACAGCTAGAAATATTGCCAAGAAATTTAAGGCTAGTTTAAAGCAGAAAACGGACCTTTATGTGATTGAGGGAATTTTGATTGATGCTGGTTATAAAAAAGAGCCAGTGAGTTTGTAGAAAGGAGTGGAGTTTGTGGCCACAGTAAAGAATTCTTTACTCCTTTGAAATTATGCAGAGAGAAACGAAAATACAATTATTTAACGATCATTTTCAAAATTATAAGCGATATGGAATACCAAAAGCACAGCTGGTCATAGCAGACATTCCTTATAACCTAGGCAAAAATGCATATGCATCAAGCTCGGCATGGTATGAGGGTGGGAAAATTGAAAATGGAGAATCGGATAAAGCGAATAAAAGTTTTTTTGATACCGATGAAAATTTCAGAATATCAGAATTTATGCACTTTTGTTCGAAAATGTTAAAAAAAGAACCGAAAGAAGTAGGGAAAGCGCCAGCTATGATTGTGTTCTGTGCCTTTCAACAGCTTCAAATGGTGATTGATTATGGTAAAAAGTACGGCTTTAACAATCACATTCCACTAGTTTTTATTAAGAAGTCCAGTCCTCAAGTATTAAAAGCGAATATGAAAGTTGTGGGAGCTACAGAATATGCGCTCGTTCTTTATAGAGAAAAACTTCCGAAATTCAATAACGACGGCCGTATGGTTCTAAATTGGTTTGAATGGGAAACGGATAACAGCTATCCAAAAATACATCCGACCCAGAAACCAATACCTGTTATTAAACGATTAATTGAAATTTTTACAGATTATGGGGATGTTGTAATAGATCCATGCGCTGGTAGTGGCTCTACGCTTAGAGCTGCGGCAGAACTCAATAGAAATGCTTATGGATTTGAAATAAAGAAAGAGATGTACGAAGTTGCACAGGAAAAAATGTTGTCAAATATCCCAATGGGGCTATTTATATGAACTGAAGAACAGCTGTCATTATTTTAGAAAGCGAGTGAAGAAGATGATTCCAAAGTTTAGAGCGTGGGATAAGCGAGAAAACACAATGAGAGATGTAGCTGTCTTACATTTTACTAAAGGTGGTAAGGTCAACAGTATCGAATATTGGAAGACACCTTCCGAATTGAAATCATATCATGTACGAAATTTAGTCCTCATGCAATCAACAGGCTTGAAAGATGAAAAAAGAAAAATGATTTTTGAAGGAGATATATTATTCGATAAGCATCATAATCCGCAAATAGGAGTAGTTGTATTTTATGAAGGAGCTTTTCAGCTTTTAGCTAACAATATGTATTATCCTTTGATTCAATTTGATGGTGATGTAGAAATTATCGGAAATATCCACGAGAACCCAGAACTATTGGAGGTCAAATAAATGGCGATTAAAGGAAGAAGCAAGTTTGACTTTGAAGTGTTTAATGGAGATTTCAATAATTGGATGGGCTTCAATAAACAAAAATATACCAGGGAACAAGCAATAGAGGAATGGCGGTCAGAACTAATGCTTGAGGAAAACACACCTTACATTGTTGAAGATGCATTTGTTAGATATCGTTTCGGAGTAGACGAAGACAATGAGAACCGTAGTTGCTGGTGGTTAGAATGGCGAGATTGTGGTCATAGGTCTGTGCCTGTTTGGTCCATTAGAACGCCTTTTCCGTGGGAATTGGAGGGAGCAGAATGAGCTTTAAAGAAGCTTTCAAGGATGAATATGTTGAAATTGACATAAGCAATAACGAAGAAGCAAAAGCTTTCTTTGAAGAAAATGTATATAAAAGGGAAAGAGAAATATTAAAGAAGTCAGAGGGCTTGCTTAAATGTATTGAGGAGAAAGCGGAATGAATTTTTTTAAACGAAAAAAAGAAATCACACATGTGATTGAGCGTTCTAACGTTATTCAATTTGACGAAATGGGTTATCCATTGCGACTTTGCATAATGAGCGATGGGAAGCAGCGCTGGATATACACCGATGAGCGAGAAGGAGATGTCGTATTAAAATGGGAGGAACAGCGATGAATAAACAAGAATTGATTGAAGAGTTAGAATGCATAGAAGTTTCTACAGACAGCCTTGATTATTTGAGAGGTGCTGACTATGCCAACGAAAGAGCAATTAGCTTAGCAAAACAGCTAGACGAACCGAAAAAAGTCGTTGTTCCGAAGTTTGTTGCGGAATGGCTTGATAAACATAAGTATTCCACTGATATAATTGATCTCTTTTTAAGCGTTGAGTACGCAACTGATTCAGATGGGTTTGTTGCTGAAAAATGGGATTACAGCGGAGAATTTTATGATTGGTTGAGTAATAGTGCAGATATACAGTTTACGTTGTGCGACGCTATGAGGTATGGCTACGAAGTCGAGAAAGAGCCAACCATTCACGAGCTTAAAATTTTACCAGAATACTTTGAAGCGGTTGTTTCAGGTAATAAACGTTTTGAAATCCGTAAAAATGACCGTAACTATCAAAAAGGTGATATCTTACGCTTAAACGAATATCAAGACGGACAATATACAGGCGATGTCCATGTCGCAGAAATAACGTACATTACAGATTATGCCCAACAAGATGGCTATGTAGTGCTAGGAATTAAGTGAGGAGGATCAATAAATGATCAAATTTAAAGAGTTCAACACTCAACCTTACGATGTTCATATTACTGGATTTTTTGAAGATTTAAACAAGAAAAATCCAGATGATGTTTTTGAATATGTTGACTTGAAATGCGTTGATAGAAACTTAGTGATATTAGTTTACCGTCAAACTAATAGGGGAATACATCAGTTTAGATCTGTTCCTTTGTTTAAAAAAGATTAATTAGCTTTGAAACTAATGTATTCTATTTTTACAATCGATAGTATAAAAAACTACCTAGTTTCCGCTAGGTAGTTCTGTAAGAAATAATATTAAGTTTATTTTTTATAGTATTTTTATACCAAACCCATTATAAAAAATCAAGTACAAAAAAGCCAACCGACCACTGGTTGACTAAGAAGAATATTTTACCAGAAAAGTGGTAGCTTGTGATATGTGAGGTTACTTTGCCCCAAACATTGGTCACAATAAAAATATTTTATCATGAGTAAAGAAAGCTGCCAATAAAAAAAGTCGGATTCCTCCGACCATGGGTAATATTCTCGACACGAATATTATACCACAAACGGGGGAATCAAAGGATGGTACTTTTTGACGTAAAGAAATATGAAACACCAGATGCAAAGGATGTAGACATGGAACAAACTAAACATAACGTCAGTGTGTTCCTATCTGCCTATCTTGCTGCTAGATGTCGTGTTGGCCAGCCGAGGGAACCAAAAGTAACAGCTTCATTCTCTTTGGTTCCACCATCAACGGCCAATAGCGTTTTCGAAGCCGAGCAAATGTTAATCCAGAAAGAAGAAGCACAAGAAGAGTTTGATTATCTTCATAAGCTTTTTGTTAGAGGTTATTCTGCGATTCAGCATCCGCACAAACCAGATGTTACCGAGCGAAGAAAAAGGATTTTCTATGATCGATACATCAACGGTAATCCAATCTATCTAGCAGCACAACGAAACTGTATCAGCGAAGAATCAGTGAAACAAGAATCTAATATGATCATTGTTCAATTTGCTTCAGCGCTGGAATTGGTTGCTTTTAAGTAGCCATTTATTACACTTTTTATACCTCTTTTATACACTTTATCTACACTTCATATACCTTTGAAACGGATTATTATGATAGTGTCAAAAAAATAAGAAATGCGACACACTTACACAAATACATTAACGGAACGATTGCCTACTTATTTTTTTGATTTGAGATCACAAGGAAGTAAAAAAATCTACTTTCTTCGTTTAGTCACTTGTGATCTCATTTAGATTCTCTCGCAAACCACAAATTATAAAACTAAAGAAGTGAGGTGAATAACCTCCTCTTTTTTCTAAAAGTTTGCAAGGGATATATTTGGCGATTGCTAGCATATGCAAAAAAAGACAGACAGAAAGGAAGATTTATATGTTATTGCAAATTGATAAGTTTAATAAAAAAGAATTAGAAGGTAAAGAAGCAGCGAAACTTTTAGTGGACTATATCGGAGGGGTTTCAGGGACTTCTTGTGATAGTGACGCAGTTAAAGTTTTTAACAAGAGTAACCCGATTGTCATTACATTTGGCAAGGAGCAAACAACTGCAATTAACCTGCCATATTACGAAGATTTTAAAATTGTTGCAGTATGGCTCTTAAATGATGAAGGTAAAACACTTCGTAAATTAATATAAAATAAGCAGTCCGTTAAAAGACTGCTTATAAATAATTATTTTCTATACTTTGTATTATCACATCTAGGACATGGCGGCAGTGTATCTGTTTTGTCATCTAATACAACTTGCTGACCGCAATTAGTACAAGTATAGGTGCCTTTGCCTGGCTTTTCACCTGTAGAATAAGTCATGTTATCACCTCCTTATTTGAAGTATACCCCTTAGAATATAATTAACAATAGGAAGTGACATTTTGATGGAATATAGCTCAGTTGGTAGAGCATACGACTGTTAATCGTAGGGTCATGAGTTCGAGTCTCGTTATTCCAGTAAGTAGCTATGCTACTTAAATAAAAAAATCGTCAATAAATGTTCGGACAAACAAATTGGCGCTACTACCTTTCACGAGGGCTGCATTTCTATGCAGTCCTTTTTGTTTTAAGTGTAGTAGAGTTTTCATTTTGAAAGGGGAAATGTCAAATGGCAAAAGCAAAGAAAGAAGAAGTGCAGGAAACAAAGGCTGCTAAAAAGAAACCAGCAGTTAAAGAAGTTGAGCAACCTGACGATGTGGAAGTAACTGAAGAACCTGTTGAAGCCAATGAAATTACAACAGGGACTATTAAAGTTGGTGACCTAACAATTAGTAATGAAGGTATTAAATACGAATCTACTAATGATGAAGCACCACAAGCAATTGAACGCCAAACACCATTTGGGGTTGAGGTGTGGGATCCTATCGAAAAGCGCACCGTGTTGAAAGATGCCTAAGTATTGCCGCCAAGAAGGTTGCCGTACCCTGTTGGATAAGGGTAGTTATTGTGAGGAACACAAGCGAAAGAAGAAGGTACACAAACGTTACTATTCAAAGAACAAATCATTCTACAAATCTGATGAATGGAAAAGTGTTGCTGATGCTGTCCGCTTTCGTGATAGGTATAAATGTACGATTTGTCATAAACCTGTGTTTGGTCGTGATAGTCAAGTGGATCATATCAAACCAATTTGGTTGAATCCAAATTTAAGATTAGACATGAACAACTTACGTTTGGTTTGTGCAACTTGTCATCCAAAAGTTGAATATCGTCCGCAAACGCAAAAAGAAATTGAAATGAAAAAAAATTATAATCCCGCAGATTATTTTTAAGCCCCCCTCTGAAATTAAATTAAAATTTTTTTCATGGGGATAGGGTAGGGGGACCTCTTTAGACACCTCCAGAGCATTTTCAAAAAAAGAAAGGGGGGTAAAAATGGCTGGACGTAAAAGTAAAAAACAAAAAATCCTTGATGAAGCCTTGCAACATAAGGAATTTGAGCGAATGCGTATCATAGAAATATTAAAATCATTAGGAAAGTTCACGCCTGCTTTGAACCCTTTGATTGAAATGTATCTGGATGCGTGTGAAGTCTATCATATCAAGTATTTAGAGTGGAAAGACAGTGGTTTTAAATCCACAAAAGTTCACACAAACAAAAATGGGTCAAGAAACGAAATTAAGCATCCTTTGGCCCAACAAGTTGAAGTTTGGAGTGAGAAAAAAACTAAGTTATTAAACCAACTAGGCCTTGATATGAAAAGCGGTGGCCTTGATTATGTTGATCCTTTAGCAAGTGAAAATGCTAAGAAAAAAGAAGAAGCTAAAAAAGATAAACCACAAACAAATAATCGTTTGGTTGAATTTAGAAAGATGCGTGGTGGTCAATCATGATTGATATGACTGTCAATTATGCTGATAAATTTGCCAAATCGGTTCGCAGACACAAAGAACGGTATCCAAAATCAATCTATTTAGCAGTTAAAAGATATAACAAGTGGAAGAAACGGAAAGATATTTTCTTTGATCTGGAAAAAGCAAATTTGATGCTAAGTTTTACCGAATCATTTTATAAACATTCAACTGGTGAATGGTCGGGGCAACCGCTCGAATTAGAAGATTGGCAGAAGTTTTATTTCTCAAATATTTATGGTTGGCAAAAATGGTCTGATAAGTGGCAACGAAATGTTCGTGTTATTCGTAAATCATACCTGCAGGTGCCAAAGAAAAACGGTAAGTCTTTAATGGAAGGCGCGCCAATTTTATATGGAATGTATGGAGAAGGTGTGAAGGGCGCCCAATTTTACTGCCTAGCCGCTGATTTTGACCAAGCGCAAAATGTTGCCAATCCTTTAGCAACCGTTATTGAAAACGATAATGATTTACTTGATGGTACACGTGTTTATCGGAAAGAAAAGAAAGTAACGACTATCAGTTACGCTTTCTTTGAAGATGATTTCAAATATCAAAACAATTTGCGTGTGTTATCTAAGCGTGAGAAAGTCGATGGTAAAAATACTTATATTGTTGTTGCCGATGAAGTTCACGAGTGGGAGGACACGTCGAGATATGATGGTTTGAAATCAGGACAAGCAGCACAACCAGAACCACTATTTTTAGTTTGTTCTACTGCTGGTAAAAACAGCGGGGCCTTAGGTGTTCAAATTTATCAAGATAGTAAACATATTCTTGAAGAAGATAATGACGATGACTGGTTCATTATGATTTATGAACCAAATAAAGGTTACAACTGGGAAGATGAAAAAGTTTGGGAAATGGTCAATCCGAATTTATATGTCTCATTTGATATCACTTTTTTACGTGGGGAATTTAAAGATGCCTTACGAAATCCATTCAGGAAAGCAGAATTTTTATCCAAGCACTTAAATGTGTTTGTCAACTATGCCGAAAATTATTTTGATAAAGAACAAATTGATAATTGCTTGGTAGATGATTTAGGAGATATTACAGGCGAACAAGTCGCTATCGGTATTGATTTATCCAGAACAACTGACTTGACATGTGTATCAATTAATATTCCAACCTTTAATGATGAAGGTGAAAGCATTATAAAAATAAAACAAATGTATTTTGTACCAACGCATAATATTGAAGAAAAAGAAAAATTAAGAAATGTTCCTTATCAATATTATGCAGAACAAGGTTTTGTAACGCTTTGTGAGGGTCGTACTGTTGATTATGATCTTGTCTATAACTATGTCATTGACATGTACAACAAATACGAATTAGACATTATTCAAATCAATTATGATCCAGCTATGTCTGAAAAGTTAGTGGAACGTTTTGAAATGGAAGGATTCAATACGGCCGAAGTAGGTCAATATCCATCAGTAATGAATGAAATGCTAGATGATTTTGAAATACTAGTAGATAACGGACGAGTTCAAACTGACAATCCGTTATTTATTTTTTGTACCAACAATACAACAGTTGTAACGAATATACAAAGTCAAAAAGCGCCCAGCAAAAGAAAGTCACCAGAACATATTGATGGTTTTGTGGCTTTTTTAATTGGTCATAAAGATTCAATGGATTTAATGGTGGAAGTTGGAAACGAAGAAGAATATGAGGATTATATTAAACAGCTTTACAACAGAAAATAACTGAAAGGAGGTGGGAATTTGGGAATTAGATCATGGTTCAATCAAAGATTTCGTATGTCGAGTAAGAAAAAAATATTAGGTAGTTCAATACTTGCGAATCAATTTGTTTTGGGTGACGAAAATATTTTATCTTCTAGCGATGTTTATCACTATCTATTAGCAATTTCCAATATGTTTGCTTGTGGATCGTGGACAATCGAAAAAGAAGATGGAAAAGACATTAAGGGAGCCAAGGAACTGCAGAGTTTGAAACATCCAAATGGTTATTTAACCGATTTTGAATTTAAACGTTTGCTTGTAAATGTCTATTTGTTACAAGGAGAAGTATTTGTGGTGAAAGATGGGAAACAGCTTCACATCATGAAGGGAATTACACCAGAAATATCAGAAGAAGGTATCAAACAATTTAAATATGACGGCCATACGCTTTATCAAAATGAAGTTCGCCAAATTAAAAATATTGGATTATCGAATAATTATGGCAATGGATTGATTGATTTAGCTAGAGATACTTTAGAAGGTGTTATGAATGCTGAAAAAGCTTTGACAGAAAAGTATAAAAAAGGCGGTTTGTTGGCGTACTTACTGAAATTAGATACTCATTTGTCACCAAAAAACGCAATGCAAAATGCAATGCTTGATGCCATTCAAGGACAACTAGAAGAAATTCCAGACGAAGGAAAGACTGTCATTATTCCGTTGTCTAAAGGTTACGCCATCGAAGGATTCGAAAGTCCTGTTCAAGACGATAAAATTCTTTCGTATTTAAATGTCTATAAACCAGAACTTGCAAAGTTTTTAGGTTTTGATCCTGATGCATACAATCAGTTATTAAAAGTTGATTTAGAGAAAGCAGCAATTTATTTAAAAGCATTTGTTGTTGATCCGATTGTTCAAAATGTCTGCGAACATTTAACAGAACTATATTTTGGATCAGAATCAACAAACCGTGTTTCTTTAACAATTGATATTAAAAAGTATTTAACAATGTCACAAAAAATCACAAATACGCAAGGTTTAGTTCGTACTATGGTTTATACACCTGATGATGCACGTGTGGATTTAGGTGCCGAACGATTAAATACAGAAGAATCAACCAAGCTCTATGCATCGAAAGATTTGATTGGGCTAGATGAACTAACCGAGCTTAACAAGTCTAAAATGGAAGAAGGTGATTCAACTGGATAAGTTGGAAATTAGAAGTTTTGATATTAAAAACATGACGACGCGTTCCCTAGATGATGGCAGTGAATCAACTGTAGTTGAGGGGTACGCGTCTGTTTTTAACTCACGTACGAACATAGATGGTTGGTATGATGAAGAGATTGCACCTGGTGCATTTTCCGAATCTCTCGCAAAAAACAAAGATGTTCGTTGTCTATTCAATCATGATTGGAATTACGTGTTAGGCCGTAAAAGTGCTAATACATTAATTCTTGAAGAAGATTCAAGAGGGTTGCATTTTGAGGTTACATTGCCGAACACCACATTTGCGAACGATTTGAAAGAATCAATGTCTCGTGGTGACATTAACCAATGTAGTTTTGGTTTCTGGGTGACTGCACAAGAGGAAGACTATTCTGGTGATGTTCCACTGATTAGAATCACAAATGTTGATTTGTGGGAAGTATCCATTGTTCCTTTGCCAGCATATGATGACACAGAAGCTGCATTGAGAAGTAAGTTCCAAGAAAAAAATATTGAAACAATTAAATTAAGAAATAAAATTTTAAAAACGATTGGAGAATATAAATAATGAAAATGCGTAAAATTTTAGAAAAACGAGCTGCTAAATTAAAAGCAAAATTAGCTTCAATGGAAGAACGTGCAAAAAGCGAAACTTTAACACGTGATGAATTAAGTGATATTGAATCACAAGTGGAAGAAGCCACAGCAGAATTAGATGAAATCAACGATGCGATCGCAGAATTGCCTGAAGAAGATGTAACAGAATTAGGTGATGCTGTAGACGACTTAGGCGCAGCTGCTGATGAAATTGTTGAAGAAGTAGACGGAAAAGGCACTGAAGAAGATGATCCAGAACCAGCTGACGATAAAGAACGCAGCCGTGTTTTAGATATTATCGGGAAAGGTATTTCAAGTCGGGGAGAAGAAAAAGTGAAAAAATTAACTCAACGTAGCGCGTTCTTACGCTATTTGGCTGGTCGAATTACACCTAATCAAGCTCGTTCATTTGGTGTTGGTTTTAACAACGGTAAAGTATTGGTGCCACAAGAATTAAGTAAAGAGATTATTTCTTACCTACAAGAAGAAAATCCTTTGCGTAAATTTGCAAGTGTTCATCAAACTAAAGGAACTCAAGGTTTCCCAGTACAAGTAAAACAAGCCGAAGCAAATACAGTTACTAGTGAACGTGATGAAAATAATTTAATTCCATTTACTGACATTGAATTTGATGATGTTTACTTAAACCCAATCGAATTTGATGCAATTATTAAAGTCACGAAGAAATTAACGCATATGTCAGACTTTGACATTGAAGCTATCGTATTAGATGAACTAAAGAAAGCGTACTTGCGTAAAGAAACATTCTGGTATTTTTCAAGTCCTGATAACAAAGGAGCATTAGCTAAAAAAGCCGTAGCCTTTACTGGTAAAGGTGACAATGATTATTTAAAAGTTGTTCAATTAAAAAATGCTTTACCGACTGCTATGCGTTCAGGCGCTCGCTTTATGATCAATCGTGCAGCACAAACATTGTTGGAATCCATGCTAGATAGCACTGGAAATCCAATTCTTAAAGATGCTGGGAATGATGATTTTGATTACAAGTTATTTACTTATCCAGTAGAAGTTACAGACTACGCAGATAAATACAATGAAACTACGAAGAAATTCGATCCAACAGTACCAGTGATCTATTTCGGTAATTTCTCTTATTTCCACATTCAAGATGTTATTGGCTCATTGGAAATTGAAAAATTAACTGAACTATTTGCGCGTGAAAATAAAGTCGGGTTTAAAATTTATCATTTAAACGATGGTCAATTAATTTATGGGCCGTTTGAAACACCTGTTTATAGCTTAGACTTAAGTACAACCCCAGCACCTAATCCAGGTGAATAATTATGGAAATTAATCTAGAAGATTTTAAATCTCATTTACAATTTGAGGAAGGCATGGATGATGCCATGCTTGAATTTTATTTGGATATGGGTAAGAAATATGCAAAAAGGGCAACTGATGATGAAAATTCGTCAGTTGCCTATTATATTGCATCCATTTTTTGGCTGTATAAAGTGCCAGAAGCTGAAATGGAGAATGCCTTTAATGCTTTAACGCCATTGATTTTAAGTGAAGGGCTGGTGGTAGATGATGCCAAAAGTAACGCTAAACAGAATGAAATGGAAAGCTGAACTTTGTAAACAAGTTCCTGGTTTAGATGACAATGACAGACCAGCGATTATACATGAGAAAATTCGAGATATTTTTTATGTTGAGTTAGGTATTACCTCACAAGAAAAATATTTATCAAAACAAGCCAAAATTGATGTTGTGAGAAGAATCAGAGTTCGTTTCGATAAATCTATCACAGAAACAAAAAACACGCTTAGAATCGATTCTGTGACCTATAAAATCACTCGTATTTATACAGATATGGATAAACGAGAAATGGAGTTGAGTTTGGCTTATGTCGATTAGTTTTGAAAAATTAAGGGCAACACTAAAAACAGTAGGTGTACCTGTGACACGTGACAAAGCGGAAAAAGGAACAGACTATCCATATATCGTGTATTCCAACGTTAGCAAAGGCAAAAAGATGGCTTCCTCTAAAGTTCATAGGCGGTTGCCATATTATCAAATTTCTTTCTTTACAACAGGTACAGAAAAAGATTTGACGGATTTAGAAAATGCGTTGGAAAACGCTGGTATTCCTTATGCTGATTTTGTAGGTATTCAGGGTGATGAAAACGATGATACAGTGACGAATTTTTATACGTATGTGAGGTGTATAGAAGATGGCTAACAATAATGGATTTGCAGATATGGCAGACTATTTGGGAACTCTTACACAGGTAGATCCTGCAAAATTATCGTTGGAATCATTAACGGATGCAGCCAATTTTTATAGAGAGCAGTTGCTGCCAAAAATACCTAAATCACTATTAAAGAAAAAACATATGGCTGATCAGGTAAAAGTCATTATTGAAGATGACCAAGTACAAGTTGCGTTTGAAGGGACTGCTTTTTATTGGCGATTCGCTGAAAATGGAACAAAGAATCAAAAAGCCCAGCATTTTGCTAGTGGTACGTTTGAACAAAATAAAGATCAGATTGAAAAAATCATGACACAACAAATATTAGATTTATGGGAAGGATGAGTAATTTGGGAAAAAAAGATGTGTATTATTTTGAAGGATTAGATGACATCTTAATTGCCATGATGGCAACGCCTGATGAAGTTGGGGTGGCACCAACTTATAGCGAAGTAATTAGACTGGCTATTGCAACAAAACTTGCCATTAAGGGAAATGGCTCAGCGCTAGTTAAATGGGCATCAAGTAAAATGTTTCGCCGTGTAAGTCGCGAGACAGAACATGAGATTGGATTAGATCACGTGGGCATTCCTATTGAAGTAATGGACGAGATAAAAGGTTTGCTTGCAGAAGCAGGCGTTACGTTTGGAAAAAATACGGCACGTGAATTTCCTTACTTTGCATTTGGATTCATTGGAAATATTGAAGGCGGCGGAAAAAAAGCAGTTTGGTATCCAAAAACACAATTATCCAATGTCATTGATGAAGAATATGCAACTGCAGAAGATGACACAAAAATTGACGATGTAACTGCTAATTTTGTTGCTAACGGTTTGAAGTATAACAACGTTATGTATGCAAGTTTCGATTCTAACCGATTAAGTGCAAAACCAGGGGACTTTGAAAAATTCATTGCACAACCTATTTACGATGAAGAACAATGGAAAAAATTAGTAACTCCATCAACGCCAGGGGGTGGCGGTGAATAATGGCAAAGTTAGCTGATTATGGGATTGTCGTTTCAGACACACCAACTGTCACAATTAAAGGTCATCAGTTCCCAATCTTGTTAACCATGGAAACCATGGAGCATATTGCGGATATTTATGATGACGACTATTCAAAATTTGAAGAAGATATGAATGCAATGCTAAACAAGAGCGGTGGACGTATCTCTTCAAAAGATTTATCTGCTTCAGATTTAAAGATCATGCGTGCTTTAATTTACGGCATGTTAAAAACTGGCGGATTAGACGAAACACCAGAAACAATTTTTAAATTCTTAGGAATGAATTCTACGGTTGTTGAAGTATACGGTGCCTGCATGGAGGTATTTACAGAACAGAATTTTCAAGTTGATGATGTAAAAAAATCCAAGAAGCCACAAGATTATCAAACTCCGCAACAAAAGAAAAACAAAAAGAAAAAACACAAACGGAAGTAGGAACGCCCTGGGCTTTTTACTTATACGTCGCCCTTACTCTTTTGGGATGGAGTGAGGGTTTCTTTTTGAAATCAACACCGAACTTGTGGCTTAAGTCATACATACAGTGGTTAACGAGTAATACGGAGTTTGAACCACCTGCAAGTGTGACTATGGATAAAAGTCCTTGGTGGTAGGAAAGGAGCGCTAACGTGTCAAAGAAAGAATCTGATGTTGTCTTAAATTTTAAGACAAACGGAGAAGTCAATTATTCTCGAACAATCAAAGATATCAACAAAGAAATGAACTTAGCGGCTACCGAGTACAAAAACCAGGTATCCGCTATGGATAAAGATGCAACACAAACAGAAAAATTAACGGCAACTAAGAAAAAGCTTGAAAAGCAATTATCTTTAGCCGAACAAAGAACCAAATTATTGCGTGAGGAATACGAAAAATCAGTTAAAGAAACTGGGGAGTATTCAGAAGAATCACAAAAGCTTTACAAACGCTTGTTGGAATCAGAAACAGGTGAAAATAAATTACGATCTGCATTGGAAAGTACCAACGAAGCCTTGAAAGAACAAGGTGACTTGTCTGTTAAGACTGCCGAGAAGTTAGCTAAAATCGAAAAAGCTGGGGACAAAATGAAATCTGTCGGTAAGAAGATGACTGTTGGTTTAACAGCACCGATCATGGGAATTGGCGCCGCTTCTATTGCTGCGTTTAAAGAATTAGATGACAGTTTGGACAGTATCACAACGGCCACTGGTGCTACAGGGGAGCAACTAGAATCATTGCAAGACAGCTTTAAAACAGTAGCTGGCCAAATTCCAACAGATATGGAAAATATATCAACTGGGATTGGTGAAGTGAATACACAATTCGGCTTGATGGATAAGCAATTAGAAGACACCACAGGCCGAATGCTTAAGTTTTCAGAAATTAATGGATCAGATGTTTCTCAATCAACTATCAATGCGAAAAAATCAATGGACCTTTTTAGATTATCTATCGAGGACTTGCCAATGATTTTGGATTCAGTATCTAAAACTAGCCAGGATACTGGAGTAGGGGTAGATCAGTTATTTGATGCAGTAAATAGAGGAGCGCCCCAACTCAAAGCTATGGGACTTGGTTTTTCTGAATCAACTACATTAATAGGTCAAATGGAAAAAGCTGGTATAGATTCGGCAGGAACGCTTGGGTATTTAGCGAAAGCTAGTGTCGTTTATGCAAAGGATAACAAAACTATGCAGGATGGATTAAGCGGAACAATTGAATCTATTAAAGGTGCAACAACTGAACAAGAAAAACTTACTATTGCAAGCGAAGTATTCGGAACTAAAGCTGCATCAAAAATGGTAGAAGCAATTGATAGTGGTGCATTGTCAATGGATGGATTAGCAGATTCAGCTAAAAATGCGGCTGGCACTGTAGATCAAACATTTAACGATATTCTCGATCCAATCGACCAAGCGAAAATTGCACAGAATCAATTTAAAATTGCAATGGGGGAACTTGGTGAGCAAGTACAAATAGCGCTTCTTCCTGCTTTTGAAGCAGCAAGTAATGCGATTCAAAAGGTTTCAACGTGGTTTAGTGGACTGACCGACAATCAAAAGCAAACAATCATTACCATTGCAGGTGTAGTCGCTGCTATTGGTCCAGTTTTGGTGGTTTTAGGAACACTTGCTAGTTCCATTAGTAGTTTGATTCCAGTTATTGCCTTTATTGCTTCGCCTATTGGAATAGTGATTGCTGCACTAGCTGCTTTTGTTGCTGGAATTGTGATTGCTTACAACAAAGTAGGCTGGTTTAGAGATTTTATCAATACATCCTTTAATGTGATCAAAGATATAGTGGTTGGTGTATTCAAAGTTTTAGCAGATACGACAAAGTCTACTTTTGATTTCATCACAGGCTTTATTGGCGGCGCTATGGATGGTGCTGTAAAAATCATTAGTGATTACGTCAACGCGATTACAAGAATTTTTGGCGGCATCATAGATTTCGTTACAGGAGTGTTTACAGGTGATTGGTCAAGAGCGTGGCAAGGTGTTGTTGATATTTTTGGCGGAATTTTTGAAGGTATCGCTGCAGTAGCCAAAGCACCAATTAACGCTATGATTACTCTAATTAATGGTTTTTTAGGTGGTTTAAACAATATCAAAATACCAAAATGGATACCTGGAGTTGGTGGCAAAGGCTTTAGTATTGCGAAAATTCCATATCTTGCTGAAGGCGGTCATATGATTAATGGACAAGCAATCGTTGGCGAAGCTGGTCCTGAATTATTAACAGCAAAAAATGGCAAGACTACAGTCACGCCACTTTCACAAGACGAAAAAGCTCGTGGGATTGGCGGTGCTTTGGATCAAGGCAAGACAATCGAACAACATGTTTATTTTGGCCAAGTGGATGCAAATAATCCAAGCGAATTAGATCGGATGAATCGCAAACTATATAAAGCAAGTGCTCAAGCTTTCTATGACTTAGGGGGTGTACCAACATGATTTTTATGAATCGTGATGAACCTAATTTCATTTGGAAAGGTTTGAATGCAGTTCGTGATATGGGATGTATCATCGAAAATGAACTGCCAGACATTTTACCAAACAAGCGATATGATACGTATTCCATCGTTGGCAGAAGTGGTGAATTTAATGAAACGTATAACGACTATGAACCATTTGATTATGAAATTGAGGACGTAACTATTCCTTATGAGAACTTAAAAGAAGTCAAGCGTTGGTTAACTGGTAAAAGCAAGCTTATCACTCATAATAACGAGGACAAATATTTAGATGCTATTTGTGCAATAAGCAAGCCAATCTCATTCAAAAATGAATGGGGTGTTTTTTATACCTTTAACATTGAATTTAGATGCCAACCTTTCAAGAGAAAAGTAAATGAACAGCCTGTACTAATTAAAACGAAAACAGTTGAAATCACTGATCACGGTGACGAATCAGCATTTCCTTATATCGAAATTGATTCAAAAGGCGGCGATATTACGTTAAACATTGGTAGTAATTCACTAACGATTTTACGTACACAAACAGGAATCGTCACTATTGATAACGAAAAAGGAAAAGTAATACAAGAAGGGCTACCATTGTTTACACGTGGTAGTTGGATAAAAACGAATCCTGGTCAAAACACATTAAATATATCAGGAAATTTCAAAGAAGCTAAGTTTTGGAATAGGAGCGCGTATTTATGACACAAAATTTTATTTATGCATATACGGCTATTCCTGAAAATTTAAATGATAACGGAATGGCTTTGCCAGATTGGCAAGATTTACCAGAAATTAACCGTGTGTTAAATGGTGCATATCGATTCTATGGTAACTATGCAAGAGATGGCCAATATCGCTCGTACTTAAAAAAAGGAAACTTTTTAAAAGCACAAGTTGAAGATGGATCATATCAATATTTTGAGATTTACAATATTAAGAAAAATCTGCAGTCAGTTTCAGTGACAGCAAGACACATTGGTTTTATGGCAAATAAGAATTTCATTATTAATTCATTCACCGCTAACGGAAATGGCACGCAAATCATGAACAATTTAAAGGCTGCATTAACGTTTAAGCAACGGTTTAATTATTTGTCGAATGTCGGTACTACACATCAGTTTACGGCGAAACAAGTTGGCCCAATCGATGCAATCATTGGTTCTAACAATGGTAACCAAAATTTAACAGGTGTTACTGGTGGAGAATTAGAGATGGACAACTTTAATTTGAAACTTGTTAAACAAATTGGATCGGATAATGGCTTTAGAATTGATTTTGGTGTTAATTTGGAAGCCATAGATGAGGACTACGACGATGAATCAATTATAAACAGTCTCTTTCTTATCGGTGGTGTGCCAGAAAACGACTATGACCAAGACAAAGAACCAATCACGCATGGCTTTTTAGAAATTGCTGGTGTAAATGATAGTAATCGAAGAATTGGAAAACGTGAAAATTCGGAATGTAAAACAGTTGAGGAGCTTAAAGAATGGGGTCAGTCATTGTTTGATAAGGATCGTATTCATGAACCGAAAGTTACGCATACTGTTAGCATGGTAGCATTAGAACACACATTAGAGTATGAAGATATTTACGAAGAGCTTTCTTCTTTGCATTTCGGCGATGTAGCGCACGTCAGAGCAAAAGAAGTTGATATTGAAGTAACAGAACGTATGGTTGAATATACTTGGTTCCCAACTTTAGGCAAGTTCAAAGATATTGTTTTGGGAAATGATTTATCACTCTACACCTCAACTGCAAATAATCAAACCCAAGAATTGAAACGGAAAATCGACAATAGAACGGAAACATTAGTACAAAATGTTTTAAATGCAACGGCATGGATCACTGGTAATAGTGGTGGACATGTCGTTTTCCGTCCAGAAAAAGCGCCGTCAGAAATTCTTATCATGGATACAAATAAAATAGCAACAGCGAAGCGTGTTTGGCGTTGGAACTTAAACGGTTTAGGATATTCCGATAACGGCGTTAATGGTCCGTTCGGGCTTGCTATGACTTCTAAGGGAGAAATCGTTGCTGACTTTATTAAAGTAGGGATTATTGATGTTAATGTTTTACAAACAAGTTTCAATAAAGCAACTGGAGATGTACTTAAACTAGTATCTGGTGCTTTACAAATTTGGAATGAAAAGACAAAAATCATGGAATTGACCAAAAAAGGTATGGAATTTTGGAATGGTTCTAGTCATATTGGGACAATCGGTACAAAGGGAAATCCGTTTCCTGGTCTAGTAGATAAAAACGGAAATCCTGTAATTTCAGATGGAAACTCACTGCTATTAGTTGCCGATAATCCTCAGAAAATTATTGGGTTATCCAATCAAAAAGGAGCTGGCCATATAATCACGGGTCTTACTCAGTTATTTGTTGGTAATAACTTTAACTTCTTTGGTCCAGAAGGAAGTAAAGCAACTATTACAGTTGATAGATTGATTGTCGGCGGTAAGGAAGTTATTCCTGGCGATGGATCAGGTGGTAACGATGGTGACGTTCCACCAGAACTAACAACCGAAAAAGAGAAAAACGCTTGGGCAGTTTGGCAGTTCTTAAAATCAAAAGGCTACAGCGAACAAGCGGCCGCTGGAATTTTAGGAAATATGGATCAAGAATCTGGAATTATGCCTGATATTGATGAAGGCGGTGGCGGCCCTGGTTACGGTCTAGTTCAATGGACATCGCCAATTGCTGGTGAAAGTGGTCGTGCTTATGTGCAACGATTATTGGCTCAAGCTGGTATCAGTGGTGACTATCGAAACATTACTACGCAGTTGAAGTTGCTTGATTGGCATATGCATAATGGCCAATACATTCCATCGGCAGCTTATCCATATTCCGTTACAGAGTTCAAAGCATTAACAGATATTGGCACAGCCACGATGGCATTTGAAGCGAACTTTGAACGTCCAGCGGTCACACATCCAGAACGCATTCCATTGGCGCAATACTGGTATGATTTGCTACACAATTTAAAACCAGGAACTAATAAGTGGGTTAATCCTGTACGTTCTAGTTACACTATTACTCAAGAATGGGATGAGATCGGCTGGGGGACAAATGTGATTCATGGTGGTATTGATATTGCATCGATGCCTGCTGGAAGTATGCCACCTGTTTATGTTGCCCGCTCGGGTACAGTAGAAACTGTTACTTATGACGGGACAGGCGGAAATTACGTAGTAATTAAGCACGACGATGGCTACTGGACCTATTACGGTCACTTGGATTCGGTCGATTTGTCAGTAGGCGACAAAGTAACAACTAATTCACGTGTGGGAATCATGGGAGCAACTGGATTAGCTTCTGGCGTTCATCTCCATTTTGAAGTATGGAAAGGCGCACAGTGGCAACGAATCAATCCGCGTGATGTTATTAATTTTTAGAAAGGAGCAAACAAATGGTTAAATGGCAAGCAACACTAAGCACTACTGAGCCTTATAATTATGTCGGCATTATTAATGTTAGACAAGGAAATAAAAACACTGAAACACTAGAAGTAAATATCGTAGAAAATGCTTTGCCATTAGATCTAACTAATTGCAAGGTATTTTTTGAATCTGTAATCAGTAATAAATACCCTATTCAGCGGCCAGCAACGGTTGTAGATGCGCGTAGTGGGATCATTCAGTACACTTTTGATGAATGTTCTATGCAGTCGCTACATCGCCAAGAGGCCTATTTCACCATCTATAACGGTGAAGAATTAATTGGTTCAACGCAGAATTTTTCTTATTTCGTCATTAAAGCAGCTTCTAAAACGGAAGGCGAAATGGGGTCATACTGGCAGTCAATTGAAGATTTAATAGCGGACATGACCGCCTTTATCAATGAAAATAAAGGTGATTTCACAGCATGGATGAACGCTAGAAAAGAAGAGTTTGAAAAATGGCGTAAAAATCAACAAGATACATTTGAAGCTTGGCGAAATGGCCAAGAATCAGATTACCTTTTGTGGTTTGAATCAATCAAAGATATCTTAAAGACGGTCGATCCTGGCGGAACAATGCTAGCTGAGTTAATCGATGCACGTGTGGACGTACAAGGAGTACGCCACAATTCACTTACAGAGCGCTTGTTAGCAGATATGGACTATTTATATCAGAAACTAGAGAAACGCTTATTTACAAAAAAATACAGTGAAATAAGCACACTTTATTTATTACAAGATGATAACTTTTCCGTTAACCATGAAATTAAAATTGTTGGAAATACTGAAAATCCTAAAAATGAAGGAGCGTTAATCATTGCAACAATTGATGATGCCCAGCAAAACACATTTAAGATTGGAAGTGTTATTTAATGGTTGAAATTAAACGAATGATGGAAACAGCAGAAAGTGGTGTTCAATACCAATATTATCCATTAGTTCATGCGGATGGTGTTGTTGGATTAGATAAGTTATTA
The DNA here is from genome assembly GCF_050554855.1 of Enterococcus sp. DIV0712. Classification (NCBI taxonomy): domain Bacteria; kingdom Bacillati; phylum Bacillota; class Bacilli; order Lactobacillales; family Enterococcaceae; genus Enterococcus; species Enterococcus sp. DIV0712. Next base: position 1,703,173 of record NZ_CP187333.1, on the reverse strand, counting down.
AAGGGACAAGGGAAAGTAAATTCTGTTAATGGCTATGTTGGCGATGTGATTTTAACGCCTGGCGATTTAGGTTTGCCAAACGATCTCGTGTTGATTTCAAAAGACGAGTATCAGAAGTTAAAACAAATCATTGCTGATTATGAAGCGGGAAAATTAGGCGGTTCTGGTGTTGAATTTGAAAAAGTAGAAGGAGATGGTGAATAGTGCCAGAATTATATGTAATAAAAAAAGATGGCGTAGCCATTGATGTACAAACCAGCACAGCAGGTATTGTTGGTTTAAATGAATTTATAGATGGAAAACTTGGTGATGCTGGAGCAGGTACTGTTTCATCCGTGAACGGCCATGTAGGAGAGGTTATATTAACAGCTTCTGATGTAAAAGCATTACCTGAATCAACTATTATTCCAACTATTCCTGGCAATGCTTCTGCTGAAAAAGACGGCTTGATGTCGAAAACAGATAAAGCAAAACTGGATGCATTACCAGTTTTTACATTTGAGAAAGTTGGTGAAGCGTAATGGCAGATATTTTTCAATTAATTGAAAATGATAAACCCGTTTACATGAAATCTCATGTAGATGGAATTGACGGTATCGAAGAAAAATTAGTAACAAAAGATTTCTATCAAAATGACACGAAGGCACAACGTCAAAAATGGGGTGAGGGTTTAAATTGGATTGCTCACAGAGGAAACAACACAGAATATCCAGAAAACTCAATTCCAGCATTTAAAACAGTTCGCAGACACTGGGGCATTGAAACAGATATTCAGGTCACAAGTGATGGCCAGTGGGTAGTTATGCATGATGACACAGTGGACCGCACAACAAACGGAACTGGTAAAGTATCATCTATGACACTAGCTCAATTTAGAAATTTAAGAATTGACACAGGAGAAAATTTATCTCGTTTGTCAGATGCAGAAAAAACGCCGCCTACTTTCGAAGAATATTTGAAAATTTGCAAAGAATTAAATAAAGTTCCAGTTATTGAAATTAAATCTGGAACCTATAGCAAAGCTAATTTTGATTTATTAAAAGATACGTTGGATCTTTATGGATATGGCGAAGCAAATTGCGTTATTGGTTCATTTGATGCCAATATATTGAACACAATCAGAACCTATTATCCTAATATAGAGCTACATTACTTTGTTGATGCGATTAACGAAAGTGTAATTACTCAGATCAAAAAACTAGGTGTTCCAGCGGCTGTTAGTTGCTCATATAGTAATTCTAGCTTGTCAACAGCAAATGTTAAAGCATTGCATATGGCTGGTTTTAAAGTTGGTACTTGGACAGTTCCAGAAAATAGTTTTGAAGGAATGAAAAAGCTAGGTGTGGAATATATCACGACAAATTCACTTTCTGGAAACCAAAGATACGCAGTGTTGAGTTATCAAAATGGTTTTCAAAGTAATCAAGGGATCCCAAACGCAACATACGTTGAGGAATTAGTCGGTGGAGGAATCCACATCAATTTTAACGTTGAAAAAGGAACGAATAATCAAAATGATGTGATTGCTACGCTTCCAGAATGGGCGATACCTATGAAAAGTCAATATAATCCATGTACCATTCGGGTTAGCGCAGCAAACGGAGATGTGAAAGTTGGTTCGTTTGATATTCGTGGTCGCATCGTGGCAACTGGTGCAACTGCTGGGACATTGGCCGTTGGTTTGAATTGGAAAGATCGAACCAGTTGGGCAGCTGGATCGGTTGTTTATTCAATTTAGAAATCAAATGAAAGTAGGGGAAATTTTGGAAGAGTTTGTCAAAGGATTATTAACAAATCCAGAGCAAATTTCGTTTGCAGTGTTATTCGTCAGTTTGCTTTTTTGGGTTATGAAACAAAATAATGATCGTGAGCAAAATTATCAAAAAACAATTGATAAATTAGCCGATTCATTAAAAGATGTTGAATCAATTAAAACTACCGTTGAAAAAATCAACGAGAAACTCAACTAAGGTATAGCATGCTGCTATGCCTTTTTGTTTAGGAGGAAACATGAAAAAATCAATTAAAATGTTATTGACTTTAGTGTTATCGATAAGTTTTGTACCAATAGGTGCTAATGCCTATCAAGTGGAACAAGATCCGATTGATTTTGGCGGATATTTTCCAGGCTATGCGACCAATGAATTAATTGTCTTGCATGAATCAGGAAATGGGAACAACGTTGGTCCAAACAGTCTAGACAACGAAGCGGCATATATGAAACGCAACTGGACGAGTGCTTATGTGTCTTATTTTGTCGGTTCTGGTGGTCGAGTGAAGCAGTTAGCGCCATCTGGTCAAATTCAGTGGGGTGCAGGTGCGACAGCGAATGCAAAAGCATATGCACAAATCGAACTAGCTCGAACGAATAATAAAGAAACATTCAAAAAGGACTATGCCGCATATGTAAATTTGATTCGTGATTTAGCTACACAGATTGGTGCAACGTTTGACTTAGATGATGGTACAGGATACGGAATAGTCACTCATGATTGGATTACTAAAAATTGGTGGGGCGATCATACTGATCCATACGGATATTTAGCACAGTGGGGAATTAGCAAAGCGCAACTTGCACAAGATTTACAAACAGGGTTGCCAGAGGACGGTAGTGAAGTTATTGTGAACCCTGGTAAGCCCAATAAACCTAAATACAAAGTCGGTCAGCATGTTCGCTTCACAACAATATACAAAAATCCAGATGCGCTAATTTCTCAGCATATCAATGCAGACACATTGTGGACGGAAGTTGGAACAATTACACAAAAGCTAGACGGTCGTAAAAATCTATACCGCATTGAAAACAGCGGCAAACTTTTAGGTTATGCAAATGATGGAGATATTGCGGAGCTATGGGAAAACAGCAAACCAACACCAGCTAAAACTTTTACTATCGGTGTTAGTGAAGGAATTGTTCTTCGAAATGGTGCGCCGAGTTTATCAGCACCAGTTTATGGTGTGTGGCCGAAAGGTTCACAATTTAAATATGATTCGGTTCATGTAGCAGATGGTTATGTTTTCTTAGGTGGTTCTGATGTTAACGGAACACGCATTTATATTCCTGTTGGCTCAAATGATGGCAACCCAGACAATACTTGGGGTACTGGATATTAATAAAAAATATAAAAGCTCTACTTCTCAATCATGGGAAGTAGAGCTTTTTTTGCATTCCATTTTTACCACAAAATTTACCACAGATTTGCGGTATTATTTACATATCTTAGATTATTAAAAATGAAAAAACAGCTATTTAATGCGTATTGTATGATGTTTTTGTTCCTTAAATTGTTATGGAATTTCAGATGGGGAGTGGCAAATATACGAAGAAAATTAACTATTTATAGCGGTTTTATTTTATTAGAGAGTCTCGTTAGTTTTAGTATTGTATGTGTGATAGCAGGGATATTCTCCCTGACTATTACACAATTAATTCAGCAAAATTATCAACGGGAGCAAGAATTAACGCGCACTCGTCTAGGATACGAAGCAATTTTATTTTTAGAGCAGACGGGTGATTTACGTTTCAAAGAGCGGATATATCAAGGAGAAACTTACCGATTTTCTTTGATGGAGAACGAGGGAAGAAGGATACTAAAAGTCACAGATTCAAGAGGAGCGATTTTGATTGGTCAATAAAAAATATGCGGGTTTTACAATGTTAGAGTGTTTAGTGGCACTAGTCGTTTTAAGTTGTATGTGTCAATTGTTTCAGTTGATGATTCAACAAAGTTTTATCGGAAATCAATATTTGAAAAACAATGATTCGAAATCCTGGCATATATTTTTAATTCAATTAGAAAAAGAATGTCAAAAGCTCGTTTTCCAAACAGGCTCTGCTCAAGAGATTTCTTTCCTCGACTCAGAAACAAACAAGACTATTTCAATTCAAATCAAAGAAGATAAAATTATTAAGCGAGTCAATGGTAAAGGCTATCAACCGCTGTTAATTGGTATCAAAAATGGACAGTTTAAAAATGAAGGACAATCGTTTACTTTGGAAGTTACTTTTACTTCTGGAAAAACATTTGATAGTTTTTTTCCGATAAAGGGAGAATTTTAATGAGGCAAAAATATTCAGGAAACTTATTGTTCACGGCCATGGCCTTTGTTTATTTGATGAGTTTTCTCGCCCTTCAGTTACTAGAAGAACGTCAGTTAACACAAAAATTTACGCAAGCTACCCAGGAATACTATGCAGGGAAAAGTATCCTTCATTTATTTCTTGCAGATGTTAAACAAAATAGACGAAAGTTAAAAACAGAAGAAAAGCTCATGTACGAGCAAGTAACCTTCGATTATACATATAAAAATGAACAATTAAGAATAACTGTTTTATTAAACAAATCTGGTCGAAAATACCAATATCAAGAGAGAGTTTCTCATCAAAAAAAAGCGGAAACAATGCTGGAATAGCGTTGTTTTTCTACAAATTATTAGATTTTAGAAGAAAGACAGTAAAGGCATTGATTATTCTTTCTTTTTTCGTTAAAATAAAACAGGTATGGAAGTTGTTACATTTTGAATAGAATAGAGGTGCTAATTTGTTCCCAGAAAAAATTGAAGAGGCTTTCGAGCCAATGGAACAAGCAATCCAGTTATTGCAACAGTCATTGGATACTTCTTTTTTAGATGCGTATATTGAAAATGGTGAAAATATTTTAGATGATTTTCAAGTACGAGTACTTGACGGAGTACCTAATCCAGAGACAGTGAAACAATTAGAAACGCTGTATCATACGATTAAAAAAATTGATTTAGCTCCTGAAGATGTGCGACGCTTGTCCCAATTACTTTTGTTAAAAGGAACGAGAAAAGAGCAGCTTCAAGCAAATCATCAATTGACGCCAGACGGTATTGGCTTTTTGTTTGTTTATTTAGTAGAACAATTAACAAATAAATCAGAGCCATTAAAAATTTTAGATCCTGCTTCAGGAATGGGAAATTTACTGTTAACGGTTCTGCTAAACCTTGAAACAGCTGGTTACAAAGTTTCTGGTTATGGTGTGGATATCGATGAAACACTTTTGGCGGTATCTTCTGTGAACAATGCTTGGTCACAAGCTAATATTCAGTTGTTCCATCAAGACGGATTGCAAGATTTGTTATTGGATCCAGTTGATTTAGCATTAAGTGACTTGCCGATTGGCTATTATCCAAATGATGAGCGAGCAAAGGGATTTGCTGCTGCTGCGGAGGAAGGCCATAGTTATGCGCATCATTTATTAATGGAGCAAGCTATGAAATACGTGAAGCCAGCAGGGTTTGGCTTATTCTTAATCCCGACCAATATTTTAGAGACTGAGCAAAGTGAATTCTTTAAAAATTGGTTGACAAAAAATGTCTATTTACAAGGAATGATACAGTTACCTGATGAATTGTTTAAGTCAGAACAATCACGTAAAAGTATCTTGCTTGTTCAAAACAAGGGTGCAGATGCTGAGCAAGTGAAGGAAGTTTTGTTAGCAAAACTTGCCTCTTTGAAAGATATCAATAAAGTAACGGAGTTCTTTAAACAATTTGAAGCTTGGAAAGCTTCAAATTTAAAATAAAATAGTAACGAAGAGGAGAAAATTATGTCTAAAACAATTGCAATTAATGCAGGTAGTTCAAGTTTAAAATGGCAATTATACCAAATGCCAAATGAAGAAGTGATCGCTAAAGGAATCGTTGAACGTATTGGCTTAAAAGATTCTATCTTCACAATTAAATATGGTGAAGGACAAAAATATGAAGTAATTGTTGATATTGATAACCATGAAGTGGCAGTAAAAATGTTACTAGACCAATTAATCGACTTAAACATTTTAGGTTCTTATGATGAAATTACTGGTGTTGGTCACCGTGTAGTTGCTGGTGGAGAAGAATTTAAAGATTCTGTTGTTATTACAGACGAAGTATTAGAAAAAATTGAAGCTTTATCTGAATTAGCACCTTTACACAACCCAGCGAATGCAATGGGAATTAAAGCATTTAAACATATCTTACCAGAAATCATTAGCGTGGCAGTCTTTGATACGTCGTTCCACACAACAATGCCAGAACACAACTATTTATATAGTGTACCGCGTGAATACTATGAAAAATTTGCTGCACGTAAATATGGGGCACATGGAACAAGTCATCGTTATGTCTCTCAACGTGCTGCAGAAATGTTAGGTCGTCCAATTGAAGACTTGAAAATTATCACTTGTCACTTAGGAAATGGTGCTTCAATCACTGCAGTTGATGGTGGTAAATCAGTCGATACATCGATGGGCTTCACTCCTCTTGCTGGCGTTACAATGGGGACTCGTTCAGGGGATGTTGATGCGTCACTATTGCCTTATTTAATGACAAAACTTGGCTTGACTGATGTACAAGACATGGTTGATATTTTAAACAAAAAATCTGGTTTATTAGGTTTAACAAATGGTTTATCAAGCGACATGCGCGATATTCAATCAAACTTAGATAAACCTGAAGTTCAAACAGCATACAACATTTTTATCGATCGTATTCGTAAATACATTGGTAGCTATGTCACTGTTATGAATGGCGTTGATGCGATTGTCTTTACTGCTGGAATCGGTGAAAATGCAGTGGGCGTTCGTAAAGATATTATTGATGGCATGACTTGGTTTGGTTGTGAAATCGATGATGACAAAAATAATGTACACGGTGAAGAAGCAGTTATCTCAACTGATGATTCAAAAATCAAGCTTCTATTAGTACCAACTGACGAAGAGTTAATGATTGCCCGTGACGTAGAACGTCTAAAATAATTAAACGAACACACCTTGTGAGACGCTCTCACAAGGTGTGCTTAATAGGTAAATAAGAAAAAACTGAGCCAACTATCAAAAGTGATAGTTGGCTCAGTTTTTTCTTATTTTTTATTTTTCTTCATTTTTTGGTAATTTGTTGTCTAAATCCGTCCGTACAACGAGAACATCGCAGCTAGCGTTACGGATAACTGATTCAGAGACAGAGCCAATAAATAAACGCTCAACGGCATTTAATCCAGTTGCTCCTAACATAATTAAATCAATGTTGTATTCTTTTGGTAATTCTTTGGCAATGATATTCTTAGGAGAACCATAGGCTAGAACGCTAGAGACTTTTGTTTGTCCCATATCCACCGCTTGTTGTTGGTAGGTGTCTAAGGTTTCTTTTGCCATTGACATTGCTTCTTCTGCTAGCGCACCATCAAAAGAGGACACTGATTGGAAAGAGCGCGTATCAACAACATGTGCTAATAGTAATTCAGCATCGTTTCGTTTAGCGACATTGACCGCTTTTTTAAAGGCTAAGTCTGCTTCGTCAGAACCATCGATTGCTATCATAATTTTTTGATATTGTTGTAACATAATAACCGCTCCTTTCAGCGTAAAAAAAAGTCATTAATTGTTTCTATAATAATTGTAAAACAAACAAAGAAAAAAAGAAACTGAAACCGCTTCTTTTTTTCTGAATATTGGCATTTTTTTGTAAAAAAGAACCTGGGACAAAAATCACTTTGGATTTTTGTCCCAGGCTTAAAAATTGATAAACGGCGGAAACAGAAGCAACTCCTTCGGAAATAAGCCGAAATTCTCCAAAAATTAAAGAACAATTTTCGGAAATTCCTTCTTATTTCTCGGAGTTAAACACTTCTGTCCCGACCTCTTTAAATTCATCGTCTTTTATGACATTTTTTTTGCAAAAGTTAAACTAAACAACGTTGAAAGTAATAAAACAAAAAAGATAAAACCAATTGACAATAACGGGCGATTAAAAATAGCCGCTAGAACACCTAGAATGGCGATAATCAAGTAATAACGCCCAAAACGTTCGATAAACTGTTGACTTTCTGTTGCAGTTTCTTTTTTTAAGAGTGGTAAAAAAGCTGCACTTTTCTTCATCAAATAATAACTGGCTACGCCTGTGACAACGGCGAGTAATAGTACGAGTATACGAATCATCTTGTCCTCCAAAAAAAAACAACTTGCCAGAGCAAATTGTTTAGAAATCTTCATAAAAATGGTAAAATCCGTCGATGCCGGTAATCGTCCTAGAGTATTGAACCCGCAAGATAAGCAGGTGGGTTCCTCGATCGCAGTATTGAACTACCAAAAGAAAAGGCATGTTACCAACTTTGATACAAGCAGGATCCCTAGATATCAATAAAAATGTTCGGTCAACACAGTGAAAGGACAACGCGTACATCACAGATTTACCATCTTTATAATAGCATACTCTCTCAAAATCGGCAACGAGATTGTTTCTTTTTTTGAAAGCGTATTATTTTGTTATTTTTTCTGTTTCCATTCTTGGATACGCTTGAGTTGCTGATGTAAGGCTTGTTCATATTTACCAATATCAATCGGTTCGTAATAACGTGCCTCTTTTAATTTGTCAGGTAAGTATTGCTGATTGACCCAACCGTTTTCAAAATTATGTGGGTATTGATAACCAATACCACGGTTTAATTCTTTGGCTCCAGCATAGTGGGCATCACGTAAATGATCAGGAACGTCTCCCACAGAGCCTTGTCGAATATCTGCCAAAGCAGCATCAATCGCTGTGACTGCAGAATTTGATTTTGGCGATAAACATAAATCAATGACGACACTGGCTAGAGGAATCCTAGCTTCTGGAAACCCTAGCTTTTCGGCGGCTTGAACAGCGGTGACCGTCCGAGCGGCGGCCGCAGGATTCCCAAGACCGATATCCTCGTAAGCAATGACCATTAAACGACGACAAATAATCGGTAAATCACCTGCTTCAACTAAGCGACCCAAATAATGAAGTGCAGCATCTACATCGCTTCCTCGAATCGACTTTTGGAAAGCGGAAATCACGTCATAATGGGCATCGCCATCTTTATCATGCGTTAAGGCTTTTCGTTGCACGCACTCTTCAATAATCGGTAAGGTGATCTTAATTTCGCCTTGTTCATTTTTGGGTGTTGATTTAACAGCTAATTCTAGTCCATTTAGCGCACTACGTAAGTCACCGTTCGTTGCGCGTGTCAAATGTTGTAATGCTTTTTCTTCTAAGTGGACAGGATAATCGCCTAAGCCACGTGTGCTATCGGTTAAGGCTTCTTGAATCGCTTGCTGAATGTCTGTTTCCGTTAAGGGCTTTACTTCAAAGATTTGCGTACGACTACGAATCGCAGGATTAATTGTGATATATGGATTTTCGGTAGTGGCTCCAATCATAATAATTCGTCCGTTTTCTAAATGAGGGAGCAAAAAATCTTGTTTTGTTTTATCTAATCGGTGAATTTCATCAAGCAGTAAAATCACTGTGCCACTCATTTTGGCTTCTTCAGCAACGATTTGTAAATCTTTTTTGGTATCTGTGGCCGCGTTCAACATGCGAAAGGCATAATTTGTTGAACCAGCGATTGCGCTGGCAATACTGGTTTTTCCAGTGCCAGGCGGCCCATAAAGAATCATCGATGAAAGCATTTTGGCTTCGACCATCCGACGAATAATTTTACCAGGGCCGACTAAATGTTGTTGACCAACTACTTCGTCTAAGTGACGAGGTCGCATTCGATAGGCTAAAGGTTGTTGCATAAAAGGACCTCCTTTTTCATAATCATCTTATTATAACATAAAGAACGTACATTCGCTTTTTGGTGGTTTTTTGGGTTTTAGATGGATATAGCGGAAGGTTTCGTGTATGATAGGGAGTGGTGAAAGAAATGAAAGAAACGATAAATATCTTTAACACAAAAACAACTGAAGAAGTGGCACAATACTTGTTAGGGATGTATTTAGAGCACGAAACAGCAACAGGCGTTTTAGGTGGGTACATTGTGGATGCAGAAGCTTATTTAGGTCCTGATGATGAGGCGGCCCATAGCTTTGGCTTGAGAAAAACGCCACGCTTACAAGCCATGTATGACAAACCAGGCACGATTTATTTATATACTATGCACACGCATTTAATTTTAAATATGGTGACACAAGAACAAGGCAAACCACAAGGGGTGATGATCCGCGCGATTGAACCTGTTGAAGGTGTCGACAAAATGATTGAAAATCGCCAAGGACGTCAAGGCGTGGAATTGACCAATGGACCAGGTAAATTAGTTGCAGCCTTAGGAATTGATAAGCAATTATATGGGCAGTCGATTTTTTCTAGTTCGTTACGGCTCGTGCCAGAAAAACGAAAATTTCCGAAAAAAATTGAGGCACTACCACGAATTGGGATTCCCAATAAAGGTCGTTGGACAGAGTTGCCTTTAAGATACGTCGTGGCTGGCAATCCATATATTTCTAAACAAAAAAGAACAGCAGTAGACCAAATAGATTTTGGCTGGAAGGATGAAGAAAATGAAAAAAGCAACAATGCTCACATACTTAGAGGAACAACTTGAAAAACACTTAGGAGATTACGAAGTAGGCCTTGATTGGGATCGCAAAAACCATACCATCGAAGTCATTGTTCGTTTATATGCAGAAAACAATGAGCAAGTGGCGATTGATGATGTTGATGGTACGCTTTCAGAAGAAGAATTCATTGAATTTGAAGATGGTTTGTTATTTTACAATCCGCAAAAGTCTGTCGTTGATGACGAAGAGTATTTAGTCACAATTCCTTATGAAGGAAAAAAAGGGCTACGCAAAGCAGTTTTAGACGGATTCATTCACTATTTAAAAGTGGTTTTAGATGAAGGGCAAAGTGATTTGTTAGACTTTTTATCAGATGAAACAGCGGAAGTTTTTGAATTGCATTGGGAGCCAGCAGATTTTGAAGCGATGATTAAAAAAGTGGCAGAAACAGAAAAAGAACAATGGATTGCGTATCCAAGTTATTAATTTAGAGGTGAGAACATGAAGTGGACAGAAGTAAAAGTCGAAACGGCTAGCGAAGCAGTTGAAGCAATTTCAAACATTATGATGGAAGCTGGCGCAAGTGGCGTGGCCATTGAAGATGCGTTGGACATTGAAAATTTTGAAAGTGATCTGTATGGGGAAATTTTAGATAAAGAGCAATTCACCCACATTAAAGAAGGAGCGATTGTGATGGCTTATTTTCCTGAAACAACCTTCTTACCAGAAATTTTACCATTTATGAAAGAAAATATTTTACGCTTGCCTGAGTACGGCTTATCCATTGGTAAAAACGAAATGACAATTAGTGAAGTAGCAGAAAGCGACTGGGCAACTGCTTGGAAAAAATATTATCATCCTGTCCGTGTCACACGATTCTTAACGATTGTGCCAAGTTGGGAAGCCTATCACGCACAAGATGAAGCAGAAAAAATTATCACATTGGATCCGGGGATGGCGTTCGGTACAGGCACGCATCCAACGACTCGTTTAACCTTGCAAGCTTTAGAAACTGTTTTACGTGGTGGCGAAACAGTTCTAGATGTAGGAACGGGTTCTGGTGTTTTGAGTATTGCAAGTCGCTATTTAGGGGCTAAAGACGTCTACGCATATGATTTAGATGAAGTAGCAGTTGCAGCGGCAAAAGAAAATATGGATTTAAATCCCATTGCGGTCGATGTTCATGTGTCAGCCAATGATTTACTAAAAGGGATTGACCATTCTGCTGATGTAATCGTCGCAAATATTTTGGCAGATATTATTGTGTTAATGATTGAAGATGCTTGGCGTTTGCTAAAACAAGACGGTACCTTCATTATTTCTGGAATTATTGAAGATAAAAAAGCAATGGTTTTAGAAGCACTAACGAAAGTCGGGTTTGTGGTGGACCAACTCTTTAATCAAGGCGATTGGTATGCGATTATCTTGAAGAAACCAGAGGAAGAGTAAAATGCAACGGTATTTCATGAAAGAAGATTATCAAGAAAAAGATTTGTATAAAGTCGCAGATGAAAACTATCATCATATTGTGCGAGTTATGCGAATGACGCCGAATGATCGTTGTTATTTAGTATTTCAAAATAAAACTGCCATTTTAGCTGAGATTGTGGAAATTGATTCAACATCTGTTTACTTTAAAGAAATTAGTAAAGAAGAAATGGACAAAGAATTGCCAATTGAAGTGACGATTGCGTGTGGGTTACCAAAAGGGGACAAGTTAGAATGGATTGTTCAAAAAGGCACGGAGCTAGGTGGAAATCAGTTTATCGGCTTTCCTGCGAAAACTTCCGTTGTCAAATGGGACCACAAAAAAAGAGCAGCCAAAGAAAAAAGATTACAAAAAATTGCCACAGAAGCGGCGGAGCAATCGCATCGGCAGCAGACACCAAGTGTTTCTTTGGTGGAAAAAACACAAGAAATCATTGCGCAATTTGACTCATATGACACAGTCTTGGTTGCGTATGAAGAATCAGCAAGACAAGGAGAAAAAAGTCAATTAGCACAAGTATTATCCACTTGCCAGCCAGGCGCACGTTTGTGTGTGCTCTTTGGACCTGAAGGTGGCTTTGCACCGCAAGAAATTGAACAATTTCTGCAGGCTGGGGCGAAACTTTGCGGGTTGGGTCCGAGAATTTTACGAGCAGAAACAGCACCGTTGTATCTTTTAAGTGCGGTTAGCTACCAAATGGAACTTTTAAATTAAACGAAAGCCCGCCTGTAAAATTCTTGTAGGCATTCTCTTTGAATAAACAGAGAGTAAAAAAGCGACAGTGATTGAAATTTAAGGGAAATTTAGTATAATAGAGTTGTTGAAAGTGCTACTGTTTCAAGTGGTACTTTTCTTTTTTATTAAAATAGATAAAACGTGAACGAAGTGTTCTTTATCCAAAGGTCACCTTCATAGAGGAGTGAATACCATGCCAAAAGAAGAAATACTGACAGGCCCAGCGGTCATCAAAATTGTAAGTACCTATATGGGACCAGAACATGTTGAGTTGGTTCAAAAAGCATTAACTTATGCTGAAAAAGCACACGAAGGTCAAGTCCGACAATCAGGTGAACCTTACATCATCCATCCGATTCAAGTGGCAGGCATTCTGGCTGAATTACATATGGATCCCCATACTGTAGCAACAGGATTTTTACATGATGTTGTCGAAGATACGGACGTAACACTGGACGATTTAAAAGAAGAATTTGGCGAAGACATCGCAATGTTAGTCGATGGCGTAACGAAACTAGGAAAAATTAAATATAAATCTCATGAAGAACAATTAGCTGAAAATCATCGGAAAATGTTATTGGCAATGGCGCAAGATTTACGGGTCATTATGGTGAAACTAGCCGATCGTTTGCACAATATGCGCACATTAAAACATTTACGTGAAGATAAGCAACGACGGATTGCACAAGAAACTTTAGAAATTTATGCGCCTTTAGCACATCGCTTAGGGATTAGTCGAATTAAATGGGAATTAGAAGATACTGCCTTACGTTATATTAACCCCAACCAATACTATCGAATTGTTAATTTGATGCAAAGCAAACGCGATGAACGTGAAGCTTATGTGGCAGAAGCAGTCGAAGATATTCGTTTAGCTACGGAAGATTTAGAAATTTACGCAGAAATATATGGTCGACCAAAACATATTTATTCAATCTATCGTAAAATGAAGGACCAAAAGAAACAATTTAATGAAATCTATGACTTATTAGCCATTCGTGTTATTGTCGATTCCATTAAAGATTGCTATGCCGTGTTAGGGGCGATTCATACACGTTGGACACCAATGCCAGGTCGCTTTAAAGATTATATTGCTATGCCAAAAGCGAATATGTATCAATCTATCCATACGACAGTTATTGGGCCAAAAGGGAATCCAGTAGAGGTCCAAATTCGGACCCATGAGATGCACCAAATCGCCGAATTTGGGGTGGCGGCTCACTGGGCCTATAAAGAAGGCAAAGCGGAAAAAATTGAAACAGATGAACTGACGAAGCAAGTCGATTGGTTCCATGAAATTATTGAATTACAAGATGAAAGCTATGATGCTTCTGAATTTATGCAAGGTGTGAAAGAAGACATTTTTAGCGACAAAGTCTATGTCTTTACGCCAAGTGGAGATGTAACCGAACTGCCAAAAGGCTCCGGACCACTAGATTTTGCTTACAGTATCCATACTGAAATTGGGAATAAAACAACCGGTGCGAAGGTCAACGGCAAAATGGTACAGTTAGACTATGTCCTAAAAAATGGGGATATTATTGAAGTCCTAACATCACCGAATTCTTTCGGACCTAGTCGCGACTGGTTGAAAATGGTTAAAACAAGTAAAGCTAAAAATAAAATCAAACGTTTCTTTAAAGAACAAGACCGTGAAGATAATATTATTAAAGGGCATGATGCTGTCATTAAATACATGACAGAAATCGGCTTTACACCAAAAGAATTTTTAACGAAGAATAAAATGGCGGAAGTGCTAGATAAATTCAAATTTCAAACGGAAGATGATTTATTTGCGGCAGTAGGTTATGGCGAAGTAAGTGCGCAAGTAGTGTGCAATCGTTTAACAGAAAAAGAACGCCGCGAACAAGAGTTGGAACGCCAACGTCAAGAAGCAGAAGAGTTGTTAAATCAGCCAGCTAAAAAAGAATCAGAAAAAATGAAAGTTCGTCATGAAGGCGGCATCGTGATTCAAGGGGTGGACAACCTATTGATTCGTTTAAGCCGCTGTTGTAATCCAGTGCCTGGTGATGAAATCGTTGGTTACATTACCAAAGGACGTGGCGTTTCAATTCATCGTGCGGACTGTCCTAACGTACAACATCAAGAAGAACTAGCACAACGTCTAATTGAAGTTGAGTGGGAAGATACCGAGCACAGTCGCAAAGAATACGCTGCCGATTTGGAGATTTACGGCTATGATCGTAGTGGCTTACTGAGTGATGTTTTACAAGTCATTAGTTCGATGACAAAAAATTTAGTTGGCGTTGAAGCTCGTCCATCCAAAGATAAGATGGCCCAGATTCATGTCACTGTGAAAATTCAAAACCTTTCTCATTTAAAAACCATCGTTGACAAAATTAAAAGTGTACCAGATGTTTATAGTGTTCGTCGAACCAATGGGTAAGTGTTAAAAGTGAGGCAAAAAAGATGAAAGTAGTTATTCAAAGAGTCAGTCAAGCACAAGTTGCGATAGAAGAGCAGATAGTGGGACAAATCAAACAAGGCTTCATGGTGCTGGTGGGCATTCATCAAGAAGACACGCCAGAAGATGTGGCTTATGTTGTTGGTAAAATCAGTAAATTACGTGTTTTTGAAGATGACGAAGGAAAAATGAATCGCAGTATTCAAGAGATTGAAGGATCAATTTTGAGTATCTCTCAATTTACCCTCTATGCAAAAACTAAAAAAGGCAATCGTCCCAGTTTTATTGAAGCGGCTCGTCCAGATGTGGCGATTCCTTTGTATGAATTATTTAATCAACAATTAGAAGCAGAAGGAATAGCGGTAGCCACAGGAGAATTTGGCGCGGATATGCAAGTGTCGTTGACCAATGATGGTCCAGTGACCATTGTGATCGATACACGAGAAAAATAATTGATTTTCCTATCGGAACCCCTTGACTTTCTAAGAGAACTTTAGTAGTTTATAGATAATATTAAAAATCTACGAAGGAACGAGTAAGTTTCATCTGTCTGCGAAGAGAGAGTTGCCGTGGCTGAGAGCAACTTCAACAGTGAAAGTGAAAGACATTCTGGAGATGGACGGAAGAAAAGCCGTCCCGTTACGAGCGTTAATCGTTGAGGAAAGAGTAAAATCTTTCAAAACTAGGTGGTACCGTGTAAAAGAGACTTTTACGCCCTTGTATGTTCAACATACAAGGGCTTTTTTCATTTTTAGAAAAAAGAAAATGGCGTACACATTTTTGTGGAATGATAGAAGGAGAGAAAGACAATGAGTTATCAAAAACCAAAAGGAACAAACGATATTTTGCCAGGAACTTCTGAAAAATGGCAATTTGTGGAAGAAACAGCTCGTTTGATTTTTAAAGATTATCAATACCAAGAAATCAGAACCCCGATTTTTGAACATTATGAAGTAATATCTCGCAGTGTTGGCGATACCACAGATATTGTTTCAAAAGAAATGTATGATTTTTATGATAAAGGAGACCGTCACGTGACGCTACGTCCTGAGGGGACAGCGCCAATTGTTCGGGCCTTCGTTGAAAATAAATTATATGGTCCGGAATATACGAAACCATATAAAACCTATTACATGGGGCCGATGTTCCGCTATGAACGCCCACAAGCTGGTCGTTTGCGTCAATTCCATCAAATTGGTGTGGAAGCATTTGGTAGTGAAAACCCAGCATTGGATGTTGAAATCATGGCTATGGCTTTGGACTTCTTCAAACAATTAGGCATCCAACAAATCAAATTAGTTATTAATTCCTTGGGGGATAAAGAAACACGTGCTACGTACCGTCAAGCATTAATCGATTATTTAGAGCCCCATATGGCAGAATTAAGCGAGGATTCACAACGTCGCTTACACGAAAACCCATTGCGGGTGTTAGACAGCAAAGATAAAAAAGACAAGGTGATTGTCGCAGAAGCGCCCTCCATTTTGGAGTATTTAAATGAACCATCTAAAGCACATTTTGAAGCAGTAACTGATATGTTAGATTTACTAGAAATTCCTTATGAAATTGATAGTAATATGGTTCGTGGCCTGGATTATTATACACACACAATTTTTGAAATTATGAGTGAAGCGCCTAAAATGGGTGCGCAATCAACTATTTGTGCAGGAGGCCGATACAATGGTTTAGTTGAAGAATTAGGCGGCCCAGACACACCAGGTTTTGGTTTTGGTATGGGCATTGAGCGAGTGTTGTTAACAATGGAAGCTGAAGAAGTTGTGATTCCAGCGTTATCTGAATTAGACGCATATGTGGTTGGGATTGGTTCAGAAACCAACGTCGCAGCTTTGCAACTTGTTCAAAGCATTCGTAACTTTGGTTTCTCAGCTGATCGTGATTACATGAATCGCAAACCAAAAGCGCAATTTAAAACGGCCGATAAATTACAAGCAAAATTAGTTTTAACAATCGGTGAAAATGAATTGAATGAAGGCATTGTCAACGTAAAATCAATGGCAACACGCGAAGAAAAAGCCTTCCCGTTAAGTACTATTCATGATTCATTTGATGAAGTGTATGACGAAATGATGACAAAAATGATTGAAGAATAAAAAGGAGAGATTGAGAAATGGCAAAACGCACAACCTATTGCGGCAATGTATCTGCCGAATTTATTGAAAAAGAAGTTGTATTAAAAGGATGGGTTCAAAAACGTCGTGACTTAGGAGGCGTTATCTTTATTGATTTACGTGACCGTGAAGGAATCGTCCAAGTGGTCTTTAACCCAGAAAAGTCAAAAGAAGCATGGGAAATTGCTGATAAATGTCGTAGTGAATACGTCATCGAAGTTAAAGGTCAAGTCGTTTATCGTGATAAAGAAGCGATTAATCCCAAAATGAAAACTGGCGAGTTTGAAGTGATGGCGACTGACATTACGATTTTAAATACTGCGAAAACAACGCCATTTACCATTGAAGATGACAATAACGTTAATGACGAATTGCGCATGAAATATCGTTATTTAGATTTACGTCGTCCATCAATGACAAACAACATTAAATTACGTCACCAAGTAACGAAAACAATCCGTCACTATTTAGATAATCATGACTTTTTAGACATTGAAACTCCTTATTTAGGCAAATCAACACCAGAAGGCGCTCGCGATTATTTGGTTCCTTCTCGTGTCCATGCCGGTCATTTTTATGCTTTACCACAATCACCACAACTCTTTAAACAATTATTAATGGGGGCAGGCTTCGATCGCTATTACCAAATCGTTCGTTGTTTCCGTGATGAAGATTTACGAGGCGACCGTCAGCCAGAATTTACACAAATCGATATCGAAACGACCTTTTTAACACCAGAAGAAATTCAAACATATACAGAAAATATGTTGGCTGAAGTGATGAAAGAGACAAAAGGAATTGAGATTTCTGTTCCGTTTCCACGAATGAGCTATGACGAAGCAATGGCACGCTATGGTAGCGATAAACCCGACACTCGTTTTGCTATGGAATTAATTGATGTCGCAGATGTAGTGAAAGACGTAGACTTCAAAGTTTTCCAAGCAGCGTTGGAAAATGGCGGACATGTGAAGGCTTTGAATGCAAAAGGCGCCGCAGATAAGTATTCTCGTAAAGATATGGATAACTTAGGTAAGTATGTGAGTCAATTTGGCGCAAAAGGCTTAGCTTGGTTAAAAGTTGAAGAAGATGGCTTAAAAGGACCAATTGCTAAATTCTTAACAGAAGTTAGTGATGAATTAATTGCTGCTACCAATGCAGAAGTCGGTGATATTTTAATGTTTGGTGCCGATAAACCTGAAATCGTAGCCGCTGCTTTAGGTGCGGTACGTACACGTTTAGGTAAAGAATTAGGTTTAATTGATGAATCGAAATTCAATTTCTTGTGGATTGTGGATTGGCCGTTGTTTGAATATGATGAAGAAGCTGGTCGCTATGTTTCTGCTCATCATCCATTTACACAACCAAAAGCAGAGGATGTGGCCCGCTTAGCAACAGACCCAGCCTCTGTGTATGCTGAAGCTTACGATGTTGTCTTAAACGGCTACGAATTAGGTGGCGGCTCATTACGGATCCATACACGAGAATTACAAGAAAAAATGTTTGAAACGTTAGGTTTTACAAAAGAAGAAGCACAAGACCAATTTGGTTTCTTGCTAGACGCATTAGATTACGGCTTCCCGCCACATGGAGGGATTGCTTTAGGGCTAGACCGCTTAGCAATGCTATTGGCTGGGGAAGAAAATATTCGTGAAGTGATTGCCTTTCCTAAAAACGGCAAAGCAATTGACCCAATGAACAACGCACCAAGTTTAGTTTCTCCATTACAATTGTTTGAATTAAACATTGATGTAACAGCCATTGACGAATAAGTGTTAAATCCAAAGAAAGAGTGACTTCATTGACGGATGAGGTCACTCTTTCTTTGGGAAGGAAAAAGATAACGAAAGACTTAAAAAGTGGCTGAGCTAAAAATCTGCCAATTGGCTGTTTTTTCTTTTTAGAAAACTTTGTATGATAACTGAGTGTATAAAGGAGCGAAACAAATGACAAAAATAATTTTAACAATTGGCGGTTCCGATCCTTTTTCAGGTGGCGGGATTCAAACAGATTTAAAAACGTTTGAAAATCATCAAGTCTTTGGCTTATCAACTTTAACTTGCCTTGCTACAGCCCCAAGGAATCATTTTCAGATTCATGACCTTGAGACTTCTTTGGTGAAAGAGCAACTCGCTTCCATACCTGCCGGGAGTTTAGACGGCATCAAGATTGGCTTGATTCACAGTGAAGAAAGTATGCTACAAATTGCAACCTTTTTGAAAAAGCACGCAGGTCTGCCGGTGGTGTTGGATCCTGTCTTGGCTTTTAAAGAAACGACTTCAGTTTATGAAAAAAGATACATGCAGTTATTGATTGAAAAAATTTTTCCATTCGCAACGATTATAACGCCTAATTTAAAAGAAGCAGAATTACTCATTGGCAGAAAATTAACAACCGTCGAAGAAGTCCAACAAGCGGCGGAAGAGTTAAACTCTTTAGGAGCGGCAACGGTGGTGATTAAAGGTGGTAATCGTTGGCTTGGCCAAGAAGCACGTGACTTTTTTTATGATGGACAACAACATATTCAATTGGTCAAAGAAAAAGTAATGGCCCACACCATTGATGGCGCTGGTTGTTCCTTTGCCTCTGCAATTGGTGCGAATTTAGTTAAAGGATATCCGTTAATTGAAGCAGTTGATTTAGCAAAAACATACGTTCATGAAGCCATTGTTTCTGGGGTCCAGCTAAATGCAGCTTTTGGAAGTGTGTGGCATGAAGGATTACTAGCAGGAGGTGTGGCGGATAATGACAAGAAAAATTAGTCTATATGCAGTAATTACCGCTTTAACAGTGGCTGTGTCAATGGTCTTTATTATCCCCGTCCCAGCAACAAATGGCTTTGTTACATTGGCGGATGCAGGGATTTACATTGCTAGTTTACTTTTTGGTCCGATTGGTGGCTTGACAGTCGGAGCTTTAAGCGGTGGTTTAATTGATTTATTGTCAGGCTATCCACAATGGTTCGTTTTTTCGTTATTGATTCATGGCGGACAAGGTTGGTTAGCAGGGCACTTCTTTAATAAAAATAAAAAGATGCAAACGCTAGGATTACTTTTAGCCAGTCTCCTCATGATTAGCGGGTATGCTTTAGCGACTAGCTGGCTTTACGGCGTGGGTGCGGGGATTGCCTCATTACCAGGGAATATTATTCAATCCTTATTTGGGGTGATTGTAGCATTGCCTCTTAGTCAAACATTAAAACGTGTGTTACCAAAAAATGGTCGTTTAGAAGAAAGAAGGATGAACAAATGACTATCGATGAAAAAATGTTAAAAGAACAGTTAGTGACAATTACAGAAGAAGTCATTACAGCAGGAAATTTACAAAAAGGGGACCTATTTGTTTTAGGTTGTACCACCAGCGAGGTAGTAGGTGGCGTCATTGGTAAAAATTCCAGTGCCGAAGTAGGACAATGGATTGTCTCAACCTTAATTGAACAATTAGATAAAAAAGGCATCTCTTTGGCTGTCCAAGGATGCGAACATATTAATCGTGCTTTAGCGATGGAACGTCGTGTGGCTGAAGAAAAAGGCTTTGAAATTGTCTCGGTAGTACCACAATTACATGCTGGCGGTTCTTGTTCAGTGGCTGCCTTTGAAAAATTTGATGAACCTGTGGAAGTTGAACATATTGTTGCTCAAGCAGGGATTGACATTGGCGATACATCTATCGGTATGCATGTAAAACATGTGCAAGTTCCTCTTCGCTTGAGCATTCGAACGTTAGGTGCGGCCCATGTTACAGCATTATATTCTCGTCCTAAATATATTGGTGGACCAAGAGCCCATTATGAAACAACCCAAGAACGAAATCGTTAAGATTTCGTTCTTTTTTCATTTCTATAAACATTTGATGAATCTTCCGTAATTATTATAGGAATCTCTTTTTTTCTCTCGGTAAACCACGTATAATATGAAAAGAAATGTAATTTATTGAAAACCTGAAACGAGGCTATTATTTATGAAAAAAATTTATGACGGACTGCCAGTTCATGACTATACAACAAAATTTTCCGTGTCGATTGTCTATGCTATTCTTGCATCAATTGCCATGAACTTTTTCTATCAACCAGGAAATATTTATTCCAGTGGCTTAACAGGCTTGGCACAAATTTTAACAACCCTCTCAACAAAAATTGTGGGTTTTAATGTGCCTGTCTCCATTACATTGTATCTGTTAAATGTGCCGTTATTCTTTATTGCGTGGAAAAAAATAGGTAAGAAGTTTACAATTTTTACTTTCATTACCGTGACTTTAACTTCATTATTTATGCATATTGTTCCGCAAACGGTGATGACCCAAGATCCAATTATCTGTGCTATTTTTGGTGGGGCGATTTCTGGATCAGGAATTGGTTTTGTCTTAAAAAACGGGGTTTCTTCTGGGGGCTTAGATATTCTAAGCATTACCATTCGGAAAAAAACGGGGCGTTCCGTTGGCTCGATTTCAATTTATTTTAACGCACTAATTGTCTTCGTTGCAGGTTATTTATTTGGCTGGCAGTACATGTTCTACAGTGCGTTATCAATTTTTGTAAGTGGGAAGGTCACAGATGCCGTTTATACTAAGCAAAAGAAAATGCAAGTTATGATTGTCACCAAAAACCCAGATCGAGTCGTGGATGAGATTCAAAAGAAAATGCGCCGCGGTATTACAATTATTCATGAAGCGGAAGGGGCATATCGCCACGACCGCCAAACTGTTTTGCTAACTATTGTGACACGCTTTGAGTTGCCAAGTTTAGAAGCAGCCATGAAAGAAAGTGATCCGAATGCCTTTGTCAGCATCTCAGATAATGTTAAAATTTTAGGACGTTTTTACGAAGAAGATTACAAATAAAAGGATATGAAGCAACGAGAGAATGGCTGTGTCTATTCTTTCGTTGCTTTTTTTGAAAAATAAGTAAAAAAATGCTTTGTGTGAGGACCTGAAATTCCCATTTAAACAAGAAGTTAATTGAAAGACGTTCGTGAATTCCTTTGCTTTTGGTTTAATTAGATCTGATTATTCGGAAATAAGTCGCTATTGTTTCCCACAAACGAATGCTTTGTTTGGATTTGAAAGAAAACGATGAAAAAAGAATCATTTTTATTGAAAAGACCTAAAAAAACTGGTACACTAAGTGTGTAATTGATAAGTACTTTTAATACTGTTATGAATAAATAGTAGGAAAAACGAACATCAATTCTATTTTTTTAAAGTTCATAGGTCGTTTTCAGTCTTACTTGGACATATTTCGACCCACAAAAGGAGCGCATCATGTTAAAAGAATTTAAAATGATTGAAGCAGTTGCTCCAGATATGCTCGATGTATTACAAGAAAGATTCCAAATTCTTCGCAATATTTATTGGATGCAACCTATTGGACGTAGAAGTTTATCAGAAACGATGGGAATTACAGAGCGAGTCTTGCGTACAGAAACAGATGTTTTGAAGCAGCTCAACCTGATTGAACCTTCAAAAAGCGGAATGACATTAACAGAACGCGGTTTGGAAGTCTATCAAGGCTTAGAATTAGTCATGAATCAATTGCTTGGCATGCACCAAATCGAAAAAGAAATGACACAGTACTTTGGCATTCAACGTTGTATCGTTGTTGCAGGAGATAGTGATATCCAAAAGAAAGTTCTTTCGGACTTTGGAGATGTCTTAACCAATACGCTGAATTTACTCTTACCAAATGGTGAGAATACAATTGCGGTTATGGGTGGGACAACAATGGCCATGGTGGCCGAAAATATGGGATCACTAGAAACTGAAAAACGTCATAATTTGTTTGTTCCAGCCAGAGGAGGGATTGGTGAAGCAGTTTCTGTCCAAGCCAATTCAATTAGTGCTGTAATGGCCAACAAAACGGGTGGTAACTACCGGGCGTTATATGTCCCAGAACAATTGAGTCGTGAAACGTATAATAGTTTATTACAAGAACCCTCGATTCAAGAAGTTCTTACGTTAATTAGTCATGCCAACTGTGTGGTGCACAGTATTGGTCGAGCGTTGCACATGGCGGCACGCCGAAAAATGTCTGATGACGAAATGGTTATGCTCAAACAAAAAAATGCCGTGGCAGAATCGTTTGGTTATTTCTTTGATGAAGAAGGAAAAGTGGTCTATAAAATTCCACGAATTGGCCTTCAATTAAAAAACTTACAAGAAATTCCCTATGTCGTCGCGATTGCGGGCGGCAAAACGAAAGCCAAAGCCATTCGCGCATATATGAAAAATGCACCAAAACAAACGTGGCTCATCACAGATGAAGCTGCTGCAAACGAGATTTTAAAAGGGGTAACCCTTTAAAATAAAAAATTTTTGATTTTCATAAGGAGGAAATCTTTAATGACAGTTAAAGTAGGTATTAATGGATTTGGACGTATCGGACGCTTAGCTTTCCGTCGTATCCAAGATGTAGAAGGAATCGAAGTAGTTGCAATCAACGACTTAACAGATGCTAAAATGTTAGCACACTTGTTAAAATATGACACAACTCAAGGCCGTTTCAACGGTACAGTTGAAGTTCACGAAGGTTCATTCAACGTTAACGGCAAAGAAATCAAAGTTTTAGCTAACCGTAACCCTGAAGAATTACCATGGGGCGAATTAGGCGTAGACATCGTTTTAGAATGTACTGGTTTCTTTACTTCTAAAGAAGCTGCTGAAAAACATTTAACTGCTGGTGCAAAACGTGTAGTTATTTCAGCTCCTGGTGGTAACGATGTACCAACAATCGTTTACAACACAAACCATGAAACATTAACTGGAGAAGAAACTGTAATTTCAGGCGCTTCTTGTACTACAAACTGCTTAGCTCCAATGGCTAAAGCTTTACATGACAACTTTGGTGTTGTTGAAGGTTTAATGACAACTATCCACGCTTACACAGGTGACCAAATGACATTAGACGGACCACATCCTAAAGGCGACTTCCGTCGTGCGCGCGCTGCTGCTGCAAACATCGTACCTAACTCAACTGGTGCTGCTAAAGCAATCGGCTTAGTAATCCCAGAATTGAACGGTAAATTAGATGGCGCTGCTCAACGTGTTCCTGTAGCTACTGGTTCATTAACTGAATTAGTTACTGTATTAGACAAAGAAGTTACTGTTGATGAAGTGAATGCAGTAATGGAAAAAGCTGCTAACGAATCTTATGGTTATAACACAGACGAAATCGTTTCTTCTGATATCGTAGGTATGACTTACGGTTCATTATTCGATGCAACTCAAACAAAAGTTATGACAGTTGGCGACAAACAATTAGTTAAAACTGTTGCTTGGTATGACAACGAAATGTCATACACTGCTCAATTAGTTCGTACTTTAGAATACTTCGCTAACTTATAAGATTCATTCTTATCATTAGTGAAATTTGAACAATTGTGAAATAATAAGCGGGGAAGCAACGCGCTTCTCCGCTTTCTTTTTTTAAAAAAGAAAAATCCTAAAATTGACAATACAGGAGGTCTACTCATGGCTAAAAAGACAATTAAAGATGTAGATTTAAAAGACAAAAAAGTCCTTGTCCGTGTTGACTTTAACGTTCCGTTAAAAGATGGCGTGATCACAAACGATAATCGTATCGTAGCGGCTTTACCAACAATCAAATACGTGATTGAAAATGGCGGAAAAGCAATTCTTTTCTCTCATTTAGGTCGTGTAAAAACAGAAGAAGACAAAGCTGGCAAATCATTAAAACCAGTGGCTGAACGTTTAAGCGAATTACTTGGTCAACCAGTTACTTTTGTTCCAGAAACACGTGGTAAAGAATTAGAAGACGCTGTTAACAATATGAAAGACGGCGACGTTTTAGTATTTGAAAACACTCGTTTTGAAGATGTTGACGGCAAAAAAGAAAGCGGCAATGACGCTGAATTGGGTAAATACTGGGCTTCTTTAGGCGATGTATTTGTCAATGATGCTTTTGGTACTGCACACCGTGCACATGCCTCAAACGTTGGAATTGCTTCAACTGGTATCCCAACAGTTGCTGGTTTCTTAATGGAAAAAGAAATTAAATTCATCGGCGAAGCTGTTGAAAATCCAAAACGTCCATTCGTAGCAATCTTGGGTGGCGCAAAAGTTTCTGACAAAATCGCTGTCATTGAAAACCTAATTGAAAAAGCCGATAAAATTTTAATCGGTGGCGGTATGGCTTACACATTCATGAAAGCACAAGGCTATAGTGTTGGTTTATCTTTACTTGAAGAAGATAAAGTGGACTTAGCGAAAAGCTTAATGGAAAAAGCTGGCGACAAATTAGTTTTACCGGTTGATACAGTTGTCTCTAAAGAGTTCAGCAATGACGCTCCTTTCCACACGGTTCCTTCAACTGAAATCCCAGATGATGAAGAAGGCTTGGATATTGGTGAAAAAACAATTGAATTATTCGCTAACGAATTACAAGGTGCGAAAACAGTTGTTTGGAATGGACCAATGGGCGTATTTGAAATGAGTAACTTTGCCAAAGGAACAATTGGTGTTTGTGAAGCGATTGCTAATTTAGAAGACGCAACAACAATCATCGGTGGCGGGGACTCTGCTGCTGCAGCAATTCAATTAGGCTACGAAAACAAATTCTCTCACATCTCAACAGGTGGCGGAGCAAGTTTAGAATTATTAGAAGGCAAAACTTTACCAGGTTTAGCTTCTATTAACGATAAATAATCAGTTTAAAAGACAATATTTTTAAAAAAAGAAAAGGATGTGCTTTTCATGCGCAAACCAATTATCGCTGGTAACTGGAAAATGAACAAAACTTTAAGCGAAGCACAAAGCTTTGCAGAAGCAGTAAAAAATGCTGTTCCATCAAACGACGTTGTTGACGCTGTGATTGGATCTCCAGCATTATTCTTAGCTCCTTTAGCTTGGAACCTAAAAGATTCTGAAGTGAAATTAGCTGCACAAAACTGCTACTGGGAAAACGCTGGTGCCTTCACTGGTGAAAACTCACCAGCTGCAATTGCAGATTTAGGTGTAAACTATGTGATTATCGGACACTCTGAACGTCGCGAATATTTCCACGAAACAGATGAAGATATCAATAAAAAAGCCAAAGCAATCTTTGCAAATGGTATGACACCAATCTTCTGTTGTGGTGAAACTTTAGAAACGTATGAAGCTGGTAAAACAGCGGAATGGATCGAAGGTCAAATCACTAACGGCTTAGTTGGTTTATCAAACGAACAAGTTGCTTCAATGGTTATCGCTTACGAACCAATCTGGGCAATCGGAACTGGTAAATCTGCAGATGCTAATATTGCAGATGAAATCTGTGGTGTTGTTCGTTCAACAGTTGAAAAATTATACGGCAAAGAAGTTTCTGAAGCTGTTCGTATTCAATACGGTGGTTCTGTTAAACCAGAAAACATCGCTGAATATATGGCAAAAGAAAACGTTGACGGTGCTTTAGTCGGCGGCGCAAGCTTAGAAGCAGACTCATTCCTAGCTTTATTAGATGCTGTAAAATAAGAAATCACTAACGGTAACGTTTTCTCAATGACTTTTGCAAAAAAATGTTTGCATAGTTTGCGAGAATTAACTACAATCATACATGAGGGAATCCCCTTAGTATAAATACAAACTCAAAGGAGAGACAAAACATGTCAATTATTACTGATATTTACGCACGCGAAGTCTTAGACTCACGCGGTAACCCAACAATCGAAGTAGAAGTTTACACTGAAAGCGGAGCTTTCGGCCGTGGAATGGTTCCTTCAGGAGCTTCAACTGGTGAATACGAAGCAGTTGAATTACGTGATGGCGACAAAGCTCGTTACTTAGGTAAAGGTGTTACTAAAGCTGTAGATAACGTAAACAACATCATTGCTGAAGCAATCATCGGTTACGATGTACGCGATCAAATGGCTATCGATAAAGCAATGATCGATTTAGATGGAACTCCTAACAAAGGTAAATTAGGTGCTAACGCTATTCTTGGTGTGTCTATCGCCGTAGCTCGTGCTGCTGCTGATTACCTAGAAGTGCCTTTATATCATTACTTAGGCGGATTCAATACAAAAGTATTACCAACTCCAATGATGAACATCATCAATGGTGGATCACATGCTGACAACAGTATTGACTTCCAAGAATTCATGATCATGCCTGTAGGTGCGCCTACATTCAAAGAAGCTTTACGTATGGGTGCAGAAGTATTCCACGCATTAGCTTCAATCTTAAAAGGTCGCGGCTTAGCTACTTCAGTAGGTGACGAAGGTGGTTTCGCTCCTAACTTAGGTTCAAACGAAGAAGGTTTCGAAGTAATCATCGAAGCTATCGAAAAAGCTGGCTATGTTCCTGGTAAAGACGTTGTTCTTGCTATGGATGCTGCTTCTTCAGAATTCTACGATAAAGAAAAAGGCGTTTACGTTTTAGCTGACTCAGGCGAAGGCGAAAAAACAACTGAAGAAATGATCGCGTTCTACGAAGAATTAGTTTCTAAATACCCAATCATTTCAATCGAAGACGGCTTAGACGAAAACGACTGGGACGGATTCAAAAAATTAACTGAAGTATTAGGCGATAAAGTTCAATTAGTTGGTGACGATTTATTCGTAACAAACACAACTAAATTAGCTGAAGGTATCGAAAAAGGTATCGCTAACTCAATCCTAATCAAAGTTAACCAAATCGGTACTTTAACTGAAACATTTGAAGCAATCGAAATGGCTAAAGAAGCTGGCTACACTGCAGTTGTATCTCACCGTTCTGGTGAAACAGAAGATTCAACAATCTCTGATATCGCTGTTGCAACAAACGCTGGCCAAATCAAAACTGGTTCATTAAGCCGTACTGACCGTATTGCTAAATACAACCAATTATTACGTATTGAAGATCAATTAGGCGATGTAGCTGAATACAAAGGCTTAAAATCTTTCTACAACTTAAAAAACAAATAATTCATTTAATGAATAACGCTTAAAGGGACAATTGGTTAATGAACCAATTCTCCTTATACTCGGACGTAAAAACACGCCTTTCTGCAAAGAAAGGCGTGTTTTTTTATATTTATAAAAATATTGAAAAAAATAGATTAGAAATAACTTCAACCGTACATCGCTCTATAATCACTTGTTTAAAAATAACAAAACATTAACAAAACAACATTATATAAAAAATTAATAAAACAAAATAATTGTTATTTTATAATTTTAGTATTGACTGGTTTCAGATAACGCTGTACGCTTAAAGAAATAGTATAGAATTTCACAAAAAAATGAAAACACAAATTTAACTTGGAGGATGTTGAGTAGTGAGCAACGGGAAAAAGATTTTTATTAGTCATAGTTCAAAGGATCAAGAATATGTGGATGCGTTTATCCAATTATTGAAAAAAATGAATAAATGTAAAGCTACTTTTGCATTTTGTTTAGAATCCTGAAATAATTTTAAAGGAGGTCCTAAAAATGAAAGTAAATTTATATAAAATTTTAACTGAAAAAAAGGAAGAATTTTTTGAGCAAATTAATTTAGAATATAAAATGGAAAGTAATGAAGTTCGTCAATATAGACAAAAAAGTGTACATATTCAGTTATATATTGATCGAAATAACTTAGAGGGAACTCCAAAATGGCAATGGATAATTGATGAATTAACAGAAGGAATACATCTAAAAACTTATGGAGCACCCAAAGGAATTTTAACAGTTTCTTTGGATGATGAGTTATATGCGTTTTCTTTTAGTCATGCGCATCATTGTGTTCATAAGTTTGCAGATAAAGAATTTGCCTTTCGTTTTGCGAGAAAGTTAGACTACAAAGAAATAAAGCGTACAGCTAAAGCAGCGCCGCATAGTTCTAAGGTAAAGATGATCGATGCTTTTAAAGATAATAAATATTTTGATTTTGATAGTGGTGAAGCTTATTTAAAAGTTAAAGCTACCCAAAAATTACCAAGAGATTTTGGAATATATAAAGAAAATATCGAAATTGGGGATGCTTTATCTGTTGAGTTGAAAAATGACTGTCTAACACACATGTTAGCGCTTGTATTTTATGCAAAAAGAATCATTACATCTGAGAAAGAAGAAATAAAAATTCCATTATTGAAGAAATTGGACAAGAATGATGATAATCTTATTAAGAAATTAGATGGGAAATTAATAAAAAAAATAATTGATGGAGAAACACCTATTTATTTTTCAGATTTTGATATTATAGGAAACATAGAGAGTTTTAATGATTATAGTACGGAATATACAGTACATTATTTAAATAGAAAACCGGTTTTTTTAGATGGATTTGACATCAATGATTTACGCATGTTCATTGAAAAAAACAAATTAATAGGCGAAGATATTTTTAAAATCTTTATAGGTAAAGAAATTGAAGGCAAGAGAAAAAAATATGAGATAAAGAAAATATTAGATTACACAGATGAAGAAGAGCGTTATACACTACTAAATGGTGAGTGGTATTCTTATAATAATGACTATATAGATTATTTAAATGATTCACTTAGTGAAATTCCAGTAATCTATAATCCTGAGTATGATTTTTCTAAAAAAATGCATGAAACTTTTTGTGCTAAGAAATATGAAGAAGAAAAAAATAGATCTGATTTTACTGGCAAAACAAAGAAAGAGATTAAAGAGTCAATAAAAAGAAAATACTATAAAGAAAGAGTTTATAATCTCTTGCTAGCAGAAGAAAATGAACATTTGGAGAATCATGATCGTCAGTTGACCAAACTATCTAATAATGAAGACATTGAGATTGCAGATATATATTGTAAAGAAACGCAAACATTATTTGCAGTTAAAATCGGTGATGCATCATCCAAGCTAAGTTATGTAGTTACTCAATCACTTGCTTCTTTAGACATTATTCGCTCAGGATTAGTAAAAGATATACCGTCTGTAGAAAAAATAGGTTTGTGGCTTGTATTAGACAAGAAGACTAAGTTGATTGAGCGAGAAAAAGGAATACCAGACTTAACATATTTGAAAATGTTTTTATTCAAAAATTATTTAGACAATTGGAAAAAACATGTATTATATTCTTCTAAAAAGCCAGTTATCTATATAAACTATATGATAGAGTAGAGCAACTTAAAATTTGAGAAAAAGCTTCTCAGCGGTTGCCGCCGCTGAAGAAAACTAGTTCATTGCACAGGCTGATCGTTTCAGTAAAAATTTTAAAGATGCTAGTAATTTCACTGAAAATCGGGTACACTAAAATTAGCTAGTGTAACTAGCAAAAAAGGCAACTGGAATAGATAGGTTGTGCTGTCTATGAAGGGCTTTGTTTGTCAGGTGGTGCTGACATGCAAAGTGCCTTTTTTCTTTTTCTCAACATTTTAAGGACAAAAAACGATTGCAACATGTCACAATCGCTAACCTCGGAGAAAAAGGAATTTTTCTCCAATGGCCATTTCGATAACCTGTTGTGTGTTTCGAAACATTCAGAACGGTGGTGCGTTCTTTCAGTGCCTAATTATCCAATTCGTTTCTTGTTCCTCTATTTACAGTATACTGAATGAAAGCCTATTCTGCAATGATAGAATCAGGTTCCTGTGATTAAATAACATAAAAAATGGGCTCCTTATATAAAGAAAAATAACAAAAGAAATTTTGAATATTGACGTTTTTTTTAGGTACGTTATGATAAATGAGAGGTGATTTTATGTTAAAAATGCAAATTGTTGATTATTTACGCAATCAAACAGCTTTTTTTGAACCATCTTTAGTCAGTGAAATTTTCACAGCAAGCAATATTGCAACGACATTTTCTATCAAACGAAATACAGCTAGTCACTATTTAAATCAGTTAAACGAAGAAGGGATTCTAGTTAAGATCAATACACGACCAGTTTACTTTTTTCATAAAGAAGCGTTTCAACAACAAAACTATCTTTTAAAAAGAACTGTTTATCAAAGTTTCCAAGAAATGATCGATGAACAGCCTGCTTTTGATCGCAAAAGTGATTTTTTTCAGTCGGTCATTGGTTATCGCGGTAGTTTAGCTCAGACCATCGAACAATTAAAAATGGCAGCGCTTTATCCTGACGGTGGATTGCCTGTCTTAATTACAGGTGAAAGTGGTACGGGTAAAAGTTTTTTAGCATCCTTATATTATCAGTTTTGTCTTTCAAAAGAACTACTTGACGATTCAGCACCTTTTGTGACAGTTAATTGTGCGCAATATGCCAACAATCCAGAGCTTTTAACTAGTCAATTATTTGGGCATCTTAAAGGCGCTTTTACGGGAGCAGATTCCGATAAAATTGGAGCCTTTCAAAGTGCAGAAGGGGGCGTTTTATTTTTAGATGAAGTTCATCGTTTGAGTCCTGAAGGGCAGGAAAAGTTGTTTACATTTTTAGATCAGGGTATCATTTATCGGATGGGTGAAACCAATCGGCCCATTCCTGTTACGTGTCGGTTGTGCTTTGCCACAACTGAAGAAATTTCTAGCACCTTTTTAACGACATTTTTAAGACGAATTCCTATTCAAATTAAAATCCCAAGTCTTGCTGAACGCACTCAAGCGGAAAGAAAACAATTAATTATGCGAGCATTTTATGAGGAACAGCAAGCTATTCAAAAAGCAGTTACTATCACGCCACAAGTTATCCAACTTTTAGAAAATCACCATTATGTAGGCAATGTAGGTGAATTAAGAAATAATATAAAAATTATTACTGCACGCAGCTTTGCCGTCAATCTTGACAAACATGTTATTCCAATCACTTTGCACGATCTACCGAAAGAATTTCTGGATCAATCGATCAGACTAGCTCCTGATGAAAATGAATTGCCTATTCGTTTAGATGGGCAAACAAATCTGGTTAGTTTGTTAGAGGAAACAGAGCTTGCGCAAAGAAGAATTATCCAGAGTTATGAACGAATCCTTCGTCTTTATGTCTCTCACCATCATCATCTTTCCACTGCCAATAACGACATCTCGAAAGAAATTGAACGCTTATTCGATGATTTATTATTTGAAAAGAAGCGAGAGAAAAATCACGAAATGCTATTGTTTATTACGCAAAATATCCGTCAATTATTGGAAACGATTGAATCGTCTTATCAAATTCGGTTTAATGGCAGTTTAGTCTATGCATTAAGCACCTATCTGTTTCAACGAAGATGTATTGATTGGTTTCCAGAAAAAGAACCTACAACAGTCATTGACGAACTTTTAACAGAAGTTCAAACTAAATTAGCAACTAGTTATGGCTACGCTGAACAACTGTTAACTTTAGTGAAACGTTCATTAGATATTGAACTATCCCAGATGGATCGAATTATTGTCACCATTTATCTTCACTATTCGGGTTCAGTAAAGGAAAGTCACTATCCGAAAGCGGTGATTGTTGCCCACGGATATGCCACAGCAAGTAGTATTGCGAATGTTGCAAATCGGCTGTTAAATGTGCCAATTTTTCAATCGTTTGACATGCCGTTAGATGTTACTCCCAAAAAAATTTCCGAACACTTAATTCACTATATGGAACGTCAAGAAACGAGGAATGGTTTAGTAATTCTTTTTGATATGGGTTCATTGAAAGAAATTTATCAGTATTTTCCGGCAGAAGAAGAAGGTCCTTTTTTATTAATGAATAATGTGACAACAAGCTTGGCTCTGTCTATAGGAGAAGCCATTAAAGACGAAGTTTCTTTTGAAGAATTGCCCCAAAAAGCGTTAACGGTTCATCCAAATGAATGGGAAATCATATTACCTGAAAATAAAACGGAACGTGTCATTTTAACAACGTGTAGTACCGGAATTGGTACAGCCGTTAAAATTAGAGATTTACTTGAAAAAAGTTTACCTGCGGAAGCACAATTAAAGATTATTCCTTGTGAATATAATCAATTACGTAATGCAGAGTCGATCAAAGAAAGTTTCCCAGAATATGAGATTGTCGGCATCATCGGTACAAACAACCCGTCTTCAAATGACCTCCCGTATATCTCTTTAGAAGAGTTGATTGCAGGAAAAGGAATTACGACCCTTTTAGAATGGACAAAGAGAGAATTAACTAAAGATATGCTGTCCTATGTAAATCATGAGTTGATTCGTAACTTTTCATTAGATCGGGTCATTCAATCAGTGACGATTTTAGATACAGAAAAAATTATTCGACAAGTAGAAGTCTTTTTAATTCAATTAGAAGAGCGGTGGCAACAAACGATTCAAAATGATCGTAAATTGGCGGTATATGTCCATGTCAGTTGTTTAATTGAACGATTAATCCGGAATGAACCTATTGAAAATTATAATGGCGCCGAACAATTAAAGCAGTGTCAAAGAACGGTCTTGCAAGAGTTAAAAGAGGCGTTTAGTGTCATTGAAAAAGTTTATAGTGTCAATATACCTGAATCGGAGCTTTTTTATGTCTATGATGTGTTGTTTGGAAAAACGGAGTTTAACAACGCAGAAAGCGATTTTTAAAATAAAAAGGAGGGAGTGCCACTTTTTTGGCACTCTTTTTGCTATATAAAGAAGTAAGTGAGGTGAAGAAAATGGAACGTAAAATTATTCTGGCAACACATGGTAATTTCGCTGCAGGGATTCAGACATCATTAGCTTTAATTTGTGGTGAAACAAAGAATGTGGAATGTCTTTGCGCTTATATGGAACAACCTTATGATTTAGCCAAGACGGTCAAAGACATTTTAAAGAACAATCAACAAAATGAATTAATTGTGATTACAGACCTATTTGGCGGAAGCGTGAATAACGAATTCTTTAATTATGTGGGGAAACAAGCAATGCATTTAATTTCAGGATTAAATTTAGCAACGTTAATTGAAATATATACCCAAATAAATACTGTTGATTCATTAGTTGATTTAGTAAAACGCGCCGTTGAAAACGGACAAGAAAGTCTTTGTTATTGTAACGAGTTATCTAGTAAAGAAATTTTAGAAGAAGAATTTTAGGAGGAAATGAAATGATTAAATTGTTAAGAGTCGATCATCGCTTGTTACATGGTCAAGTGGCTTTTTCATGGACCCAAGGCTTAGGCGCCGATTGTATTTTAATCGCAAATGATGACGTACCTAAAAATGATATTCGAAAAACAACCATTAAGCTAGCTAAGCCAGCAGGAGTAAAACTGGTCATTAAAACGATTGAAGATGCGATTGCCGCACTAAAAAGTGGTGTTACAGAAAAATACAAACTTTTTATTGTAGTTGAGAGTGTGGAAGATGCTTATCGATTGGCTACTGCTTATCCAGAAATAAAAGAAATTAACTTAGGAGGGATGAAAGTAAGGGAAAATACTCGAAACATTTCTAAAGCAATTAATATTACGCCGGATGAAGAAAAAATGGTTAAAGAATTGGTCGCAAATGGTTGTGAAGTTGAAATTCGACAAGTCCCAAATGACAAAAAAGTAGCAGCATTAAATGTCTTGTAGAAAGGAGAAATACAAATGATAGGACAAGCGATTCTTTTAGGTTGCATCGCTTTTATTGCGCAGTCGGAATATGCTTTAGGAACCTCGTTGCTTTCAAGACCAATTGTAACCGGTTTATTTGTCGGAATTGTATTAGGTGATGTTAAAACGGGCGTAATCATGGGCGCGACCTTAGAGTTAGCTTTCATCGGTTCTTTTTCAGTGGGCGCATCAATCCCACCTGATGTAGTGACTGGTGGGATTCTTGGTACAGCGTTTGCTATTACTGCTGGCGCAGGAACAGAAACAGCCTTAGTCTTAGGCTTGCCAATCGCAACGTTAACGTTGATTCTTAAAAATATTTATTTGGGTTTGCTCATCCCAATCATGAGTCAAAAAGCTGATCAGTATGCTGAAGAAGGAGCATATAAAGGGGTGGAGCGCATGCATTTACTTGCAGGCTTTGGCTTATCGTTCATGCTAGCGCTCATTGTAACTATTTCATTTGCCGTGGGTAGCAACACCATTAAAGGCTTACTTGATCTGATCCCTGAATTTATTCAACATGGGTTGTCTGTTGCAACGGGAATTATTCCAGCGCTAGGATTTGCGATGCTTGCACGCTTACTGATTAACAAACAAGTGGCGCCATATTTCTTTTTAGGCTTTGTCTTAATGGCTTACTTTAAGTTACCTGTAACAGGAGTAGCAATTTTGGGTGCCATTACAGCAGTAATTGTTGTGAATATCATGAATTATGCCAAAGGAAAGAATGAAACAATACAAACAACAAGTGGGGAGGTAATTGATGATGACGAAGACTTCTAAAACTAAGACAGAAAACTTAATTACAAAAAAAGAACTTAATCAAGTCTTTTGGCGTTCATTTCAAATGGAATTTTCATGGAATTATGAACGTCAGATGAATATGGCTTATGTCTATGCCATGATCCCTATTTTAAAGAAATTATATCCTCAAAAAGAAGAGATGGCGGCAGCTTTAAAACGGCATCTTGCTTTCTTTAATACTACGCCGCATATCGTGACGTTTATTTTAGGAATTAATGCTGCAATGGAAGAAGAAAATGTTCTGGACGAAAATTTTGAAGTTGGAACAATCGATAGTATTAAAACCTCGTTAATGGGACCTTTAGCTGGTTTAGGTGATTCCTTTTTCTGGGGAACCTTACGCTTGATTGCAACAGGTGTTGGAACTTCGTTAGCTTTACAAGGGAATGTGTTAGGGCCAATTCTATTTTTACTCATTTTTAACGTCCCCCATGTGATTGTTCGTTATTTACTGAATCGTTGGGGCTATAAATTAGGAACTGGTTTTCTCAAAAAGATTCAAGCAAATGGCATGATGGAAAGTCTCACATTAGGCGCTTCAATAATTGGCTTGATGGTGGTAGGTGCTATGACCGCCTCCATGATTGATTTAACTATCCCGATTACAATCAGCGGAAGTGGCAAAAATGCAGTCACAGTTCAAAGTATCTTTGACGATATCATGCCTAAATTATTACCGCTTGCATCTTTTGGTTTTGTTTTTTATTTATTGAAAAAAGAAGTAAAACCTTTAGCGATTTTAGGTGGCATGGCAATTGTCGGAATTCTTGGCTCATTAATTGGTCTATTTTAGGAGGCAAAATATGAAAACGATGCTGGATTATATAAATGAGGAGCAAGCAGCTCTAACTCAGATTCTTAACCAATTTCAATTAACTGATACAGACGTTTCAAAGGTCACGCACTGTCTAATTTTAGCAACTGGCTCGTCACATAACGCTTGTCAGGCGGCTAAAGTTTACCTTGAAGAAGTGGCGCCTATTTATGTGGAAATCCAAGAGCCGTTCAATTTTGCTCATTATGGCAAAGTGGATGATCGGTTTGATCTGGTCGTAGCGGTTTCACAAAGTGGTAAAAGTGCTTCAACAATTGATGCCATTGCAAAAATTAAAAACCAAACGTCTGTAAAAACAGTGGCCTTGACAAGTGATGTCACCAGCCCGATTACGGAGGTTGTGGATGAAGTCTTGGATTTAAAAATGGGGCTTGAAACAGTTGGTTTTGTCACAAAAGGCTATACGGCAACACTTTTAAATTTATTTCTATTTGGTTTGAAACTGGGCTATCAAAAGCATCAATTAACAAAAGTAGAGGTTGAAGAAGAATTAGCAAAACTTGCCAAAGCAATTCAGGAAATCGATTCGGTGATTTATAAAACCGAACAATTTTGGCAAAAAACGAAAAAAGAATTAACAGAGGGGACACGATTTATCGCAATTGGTTATGGGCCCAATATTGGTACGGCAAAAGAGTTTGAGACGAAGTTTACAGAAACAGTTCGCTTACCTTCCCAAGGATTTGAAGTCGAAGCCTATATGCATGGGCCTTATCTTGAAGCGGATACTACACATCTTTTGTTTTTTATTGAAAATCAAAGTCCTATTCAAGCACGTAGTCAAGCCTTGAGAAACTATCTAGCCAGTTATGTTGGCCAATGTTACACAATTACAACGTGTTCAACGAGAGCATCAAATACGTTAGGTTTAGCAAGTGATGTCGAAGAAAAAATTAGTCCTTTATTATTAGTTATTCCATTTCAATATTTGGCGTATCAAGTAGCTACAAGTAAAGGAATTGATTTATCTCAACGGATTTTTGATGATTTTGATTGTGTCCTAAAAAGTAAAATAGCAAAGAAAGAGGGAAATCAGCCATGTTAAAATTTAATGAAGAACAACAAATCAAAGACATACGAGGTGCCTTAGCCTTGCGTTCAGATGTTGAAAAAGTTGTTGATCAAGTTTGGACGAAAGGATTTGATGCGGTTTATTATTTAGGAATCGGCGGTACTTATGCTTCAGCCATGCAAGCAGTTACTTATGCGAATGGAAAAAGTAATTTACCAATCTATGTTCAACATGCTGCTGAGTATTACACAACAGGCAATAAACGTTTAACAGAAAAATCATTCGTCATCTTGTCTTCCGTTACTGGGACAACACAAGAAGTGGTGCAAGCCGTTCAAGAAATCAAAAAGGTCGGCGCAACGTTATTTGGTTTTATCGATGCAAAAGACAGTCTTTTAGCAGATTTATGTGATTATGTGGTGACTTATCCAGCTCCAGGAACTGAGCAAATCAAGTTCTTTATGGTAGCTGATCGTTTAATGCAAAAAAACAACGAATTTACAGATTACGAAAATTATTACCAAGAATTGGAAGAATATTTGCCTACAGGTTTAGCTGAAGCCGAAAAAAGTGCCGATGCGTTTGGCTTAGCTTTTGCGGAAAAACATCGTCATGATAGCATTCACTATTTTATTGGCGCAGGGAACCAATGGGGAGCGGTCTATTCTTATGCAATGTGCTATTGGGAAGAGCAAAGTTGGCTTCGCTCAAAATCAATTCATGCAGCAGAGTTCTTACATGGAACGCTAGAAATTGTAGATGAAACTACGCCAGTAACGTTGTTTATTGGAGAAGACGAGCAGCGACCGTTGGCAGAACGAGTAGCAAAATTATTGCCGAAAATCTGTGCCAATTATACAATTATTGATTCGAAAGCGTATGAACTTCCAGGAATTAGTGAAAAATATCGTGGCCGAGTTATTTCATTTCTCCTAATGCATGCGGTAACGCAACGCATTGATGCGCATGTAGAAAAATTGAATTGTCACCCATTAGAGATTCGTCGTTATTATCGTCAATTTGATTACTAAGACAAAATAGCCTCTTTTTCCAGCAAGCCTGTGGTAGACTGAAGAGAGAATACTTCAGAAAGTAGGAAAACCAATGACAAAACCGAAAATCTATACAATGACCTTTGCCAGTGTTTACCCGCTATATATCCAAAAAGCAGAACGTAAAAATCGAACGCAAGCGGAGGTTGACGAAATTATTTACTGGTTAACTGGTTATGATGAAAAAGGCTTGCAACAACAATTGGCTCAAAAAGTAACGATGGAAACATTTTTTGAAGAAGCACCCAATTTTAATGAAAACGCCCAATTGATCAAAGGCGTAATTTGTGGCTATCGCGTGGAAGAAATTGAAGATCCTTTAATGCAAAAAATCCGTTACCTAGATAAATTAATCGACGAGTTGGCCAAGGGAAAAGCGATGGAAAAAATTTTAAGAACATGAAGAGGTCGGGACAGAAGTGTTTAACTCCGAGAAATAAGAAGGAATTTCCGAAAATTGTTCTTTAATTTTTGGAGAATTTCGGCTTATTTCCGAAGGAGTTGCTTCTGTTCCCGCCGTTTATCAGTTTTTGAGCGTGGGACAAAAATTCAAAGTGATTTTTGTCCCACGCTCTTCATGTTTTCTTGTACACGGAATTTAACTATTTCCTGTATTAATGAAAGAGGTAACTCTTGCGTGTAGGGAAATTGAATGGCACCTTTCGAGGTTTTAAAAGGGCGTAATTCTTTGCTGAAACATTGGATGGCTGATGGCGTAGGATAGAAACCTAAATGTTGCTTGGCCGCCGCAAAATGCACTAAATTGCCATTTAAGTAAAAGGTCGGCATTCCATAAGCGATTTTTTCAGTAGTCTCCTGAGGAACAACCGCTAAAATTGCTTGGTAGATTTCTGTTAACTGTGTTTGATGTTGGGGTTGCTGGCGAATATAGTTTGCAATGATGGTCATATAAAAACACCTCCGTTTGTTTCAGTATACTATGTAAAAAATAAAAGGCGAAGAAGATACAAAAAAACCGTCTAGTATTTTTTCTTTACTAAACGGCTTTTAGCTTAAATAACTACCTAAAGGGTCTTGCATGGAAATGTTTGTCACTCCTTAGTTTAATTGTTTTAAGTGTGCAATTGCTTCTTCAATTGTGTGACCAGTTGCTGTTTTACTTTCATTTTTTGCATCAAAAACAATGAAAATATTTTTGTCTGTGTCTAATTGAATACGGTATTGAATGTTTTTTACTTTGTAAGTCATAGTTATTCTCCTTTCATAAAGTACTCTAAAAAGGCGACGATAACTGATAACGAAATTCCATTGTTACTATAACACTGGAAAATTATTTTTGCAACAAATAACATTTTTTCTTTACCATTCCTTAGACTTCTTTGCTAGCTACTTCTTTACATTCTTTTTCAAGAAGCATAAAATAAATACATTACTAGTTTTTGAATAGGAGATCGATGTGAAAAAGAGAGTTGAGAAATTTAAACGATGGCCCTACCGCTATCTTCTGTATGGAATCGGGTTCATCTTATTAATTATTTTTAGTAATTTATATTTGCAATGGTGTCAGAATAACTTGTCTGCTGATTTAGCCTTCAAGTTTGCTTTTTCGTGGCATACGGAAAAGTTTTTCTTAGGTTGTTTTGTGCTAAGCGTTTTTTTACTTTTTTTATGTAGTTTGGCAGGTTCATTAGGAGTTGGCGCTCTTTTATATAGTGTCATAATAGGTGTTTTAGGATTTGCGGACTATCAAAAGATGTTTTATCGTGTCGAACCTATTTATCCAGACGACTTAAAAATGATCACAGAAGTTAGTTTATTAAAAGAAATGGTTGGTTTATGGCCGTTTATTTTTGTGGTTGCGTTAGGTTGTGTAGCACTTTTTTTCTTAGGAAAAGCCTTTTATAAAAGTTTCTTTTTATCGAAGAAAAAACAAACGATTCGTGTGTTAAGTCTTGTTCTTTCGATTGGTCTATTTTCATATATTGGTGATTTTAACAATCCGCAAAATTTGTTACGTAAAGCCTATAATAAAACCGCGTTATGGATTCCTTACAGCCAAAAAATGAATTACTACAATACAGGATTTATTGGTGGTTTTCTATATAATTTAAAAGTAGAGGCTATGGACCAACCAAAGGGTTATTCAAAAGAAGCTATTTCAGAAATTACTCAGAAATATCAAAAGTTGGCCGAGGCGAAAACAGTGCCGAGCAATGAGCAACCAAATATTGTGTTTGTCATGAGTGAAAGTTTTTCAAATCCAGATCATCTGAAAGGTTTGTCCATTATTGGTAATCCTTTAGCTGATTATCAGCAAATCGCTGATAAAACTTACAGTGGCCAGATGCTTTCACAAAACTACGGGGGCGGAACTGCGAATATTGAATTTGAAGCCCTAACAAGTTTTTCGATGGAATTAATGAATGCCCAAATGACTACACCTTATACAATGATGATTCCTAAGATGACGGAATTGCCTTCCATTGTTTCATTACTTAAGGAACAAAAGTACCAAACAACGGCTATTCATCCGTACAATACATCTATGTATAAACGAAAAGATGTGTATAAAATTTTAGGTTTTGATCAATTTATCAATGAAAAAACAATGAACTATACGGATAAACTAGAAAATAATCCTTACATTTCAGATCAAGCAGCGTATCAGGAAGTGACGACACTGCTTAAAGAAAAAGAGCAACCGCAATTCATTCATTTAGTTACTATGCAAACACATATGCCCTATGAAAATAAATACACAACGTCCAATTATTTTTCTCAAGGAAACGGCAATCAAGTCGCGCTCAATAATTACTTGCAAGATATTGCCTACAGTAGCGAAGCTTTGAAAAATTTCCTACAAGAAATCGAAAAAATGCCCAAACGCACATTAGTCGTTTTTTGGGGAGATCACTTACCAAGTATCTATGATGAAAACATTCAAGCGTTGAATGAAGGGGCAGCCCTTCACCAGACCGAATTTCTAATGTATGATACGGCGAATCAGTTAACAGAAAAAAATCAGCATCAAGCAACTATTAGTCCATTTTATTTTGCTCCCTCACTGTTCCAACAAAGCGGCTTACCGCAATCGGGATTTTACGCTATGCTAAATGAGGTACAAGAACAATTGCCTGCTTTTGAAAAGGGGAATTACTATCTCGGTGGGGAATGGAAAAAAACAGTAGAAATGAATAAAAAGCAAGAACAACTATATGAGGAATACCGACTGATTCAATATGACATTGTTTCAGGGAAGCAATATAGTTTAGAAAATCAATTTTTTAGCTAAAAAAAACACACGAAATATTCGTGTGTTTTTTGATTTTTATTTTAAAGTTTTACGATAAACAATGACATAATAGCTGAAAGCTAACAGGCAAGCAAAACTTAAAAAGTAAAGCGGCAAGACCCAAATGGTACCATTGTGAAAGTAACTAATCAAATAGGTAAAGAAACTAACAAACAAGTAATAGACAAAACTAAAAATCCCACTGGCAGTACCAATCACAGATTCATAGCCTTTTAAGGCCATACTTAAGGCATTGGGCAAAGTAATATTAATCCCTAAGAAAAAGAGAAAAATAAACAAAATAAGACCAATGATTGATTCAAATTGTGTCATTATCAATAAACAGCAAGCCGCAAAGATACTTAGCAGCAAACCAGCAAAGGCAATTTTTTCCGCTGACCAATATCCTAGCAACCAATTGATAAGAACTGCAGCAAGAATACTAGACACAGCTAAAACTAAACCAAGAAAGCCATATTGGACACTGCTAAAGCCAAAGTGATTGATGAAAATAAACGGAGCTTCTGCATAGTAGCTAAACAATAAACCATTAATGCCCCCAATCAATAAGCCGTAGCACCAAACTTTCGAGTCGAAGGAAAGGCGTTTCGCCACGGACCAAAAAGGTGCTTTCGTTAAAGTATTTCCTAAGTGAAAGGTTTCTGGTAAACGATAAAAACTATAGAAAAGTAATAGAACAGCCATGACAATTAAGGTGCTAAAGACATGCTGATAGCCAAAATAGGTTTGAACAAGTCCGCCGACTAAGGGTCCGATGGCAGGAGATAGCGATAGGGCAGCGCTTGTTTGAGCAAAAATTTTCCCTCTTTGAAGATCGTTAAAGCTTTCCCGCATCATTGATTGGGTAATGACAGAACCAACGCTTGCACCAAATGCTTGAATTAAACGGAAGAATAACAGCCAAGGAAATGTCGGACTCAAAAAAAGGCCAATATTTCCAATTAAATAGCATAAAATTCCTAATAACATAGCTGGGCGACGTCCAATCGTATCGGATAAAATTCCCCAGAATAAAACGCCAACGGCA
This sequence comes from Enterococcus sp. DIV0712, assembly GCF_050554855.1. NCBI lineage: Bacteria > Bacillati > Bacillota > Bacilli > Lactobacillales > Enterococcaceae > Enterococcus > Enterococcus sp. DIV0712. Next base: position 1,660,701 of record NZ_CP187333.1, on the reverse strand, counting down.
AAGGCAACAAAATAAATACTCATGGTTAATTGTGCTACGCTATCGTGAATGTTAAAAGCAGAACTAAGCGCTGGCAAAATGGGTGTGAAAATCGACTCGCTGATTTGTGGAAATCCCACAAGCAAAATAATAATTAGTAATGATGGGACGGTGTTTCGGGTGTTTTTCATGATTTTTCTCCTTAAAAGTTTAATCTAATCAAAAACACCCATTGTCTTTTACAACCGCCAAATTTAAAATAAGTAAAATAATGTCACCAACTTTCCTTGAAATTTTTTATTATACAAAGTCTAAATGAAGAAGCGCTTCTTCTTGACTAAATTCATAAGTGTAGCGACCGGATAAACCGGCAAGCTCACCTGATGCTTGAAATAGTTCACCTGGGCAGTCTAAAAGACCCTGTGTAAACGTCCCTTTTTCGCAAGCAGTAAAGGTGCCTTTTTTTCCTAAATAAGTTCCTTCGAAATGTAGGAAACCGACCACTTGAGCCACAGCTTCAAGCCCATCTGCCATTGAAGAGCCTTGATAAGTCATTAAGTATTCCACAGAAGCTGTCCCAGATAAGGCGCCTGACAATTGATAAATAGCGCTCGCTTGATTCACTGGGAAATTTTCATTAAGATTGTCAATCGGTTGTTCTTGCCAACTAGATACAGTAAATGATGCTTGCTCCATTGCTGTCCCTTCTTTCTTATTAATAAGAATAGGGTAGCGGGAAGCGCACTATTTGTCAACAATCCACCACTTTAACTCTTCATTTTTTGCACAAAAGAATGTAACGCTAAGCGGTTGATGTGATAAGCAGTTCCTTGTTTTTGAATAAAGCCGCGCTCTCGAAATTGTTTGAAGGTATAAATAAGATGGCGATAACTAACCCCTAAGTATTCGGCAATCTCAGTATGTTTTTCTTTATAAACATCTTCGTGATTAGCGGCAACCAATAGCAATTCCGCTAGCCGATAACTTAGTTCATAGGTCTGATTCGTTGTAAAGTGGTCCACCCGTTGGAGCATTTTTTTCCCTAGATAATGGCTGAGTTGCTGCATAAAAAGCACCTTGTTTTTTAAAACAGTTTCTGCGTAAGCTAAAGGTACAGCCAAACAACAGGTTTCACCTAAGGCGATAACGTCCTTGGTTATCGTTTCCGCTTGGACTAATGTTAAATCGCCAATTAAATCACCTGTCGTTAAAAACTGAACAATGGATTGGCGGCCATTGCGTTCTGTTTTTAAAATTTTTGCTTTTCCTTTGATTAAATAAAAAAGATAATTTAATGGCTCTGCTTGGTGATGAATGAATTCTTGATTTTCAAAATCGATAATAAAACTGTGTTTTAAATCAGTTTCATTAAAAAAAGGCGTATTTTTAGCTAATTCTTGTTTCGGTGATCGTTGGTAGGCTGTTTTAAGCATTTTTTCTCCTTATAATAGGAGATATCTCCTATTTGTTTCTTCCATTGTAGCACATAATAGACGTATCAAGAGTAGAGGAGTTTTTATAATGTGGAAGAAAAAAATTGTGCTATCGTTTCTTTTTTATTTAATTAGTGCATTGGGCATCAGTTTGACAATTCAAGCAGGCATTGGGGTTAGCAGTTTTAATGCGTTTAATGTGACCTTTGCAACACTTACTCATTTAAAAGTCGGGACGGTTACCACAGCTATCAATTTCGCTTTTTTAGGCACGTGTTGGTTGTTAGATCAGCAGCGTAAAATTCAGGACTATTTGATTATTTTGGTGGCGTTAATTGGCTTTGGTTTTGTCATTAATTTTTTCTTATATCAATTATTTGGTTCGCTTGTTTTTCAAAATTATTTGGTTAAAATTGTTCTATTTATTTTAGGGACAATCATAGCAGGAATCGGGACAGGACAGGTAGTTGCGCTAGGTGTTTTGCAATTTCCCATTGAAAAATTTTGTACACTTATTTCTGAAAGAACGCGCTATGGTTTTCAGTTTTATCGTTATTTAGTTGATATTTTTTGTGTCAGTTTAGCACTAGGATTGTCCATTGGTTATCATTCGCCGATTTTTGTTCGTGAAGGAACCGTGATTAGTCTTTTCTTACTTTCTTGGGTTATTAGTTGGTCGCGAAAGCGGGGGCAACAGCGTATTTTACGAATACAAATCAAGAAACTGGAATCCGAATGAAAGGATTTCAGTTTTTTTCAAATGAGCAGAACTTTTATTTGAAAAAAAGAGTGGAAAACGGTATACTAATTAAGTAATTATTCATAACATTGGTTCTCCAATCAATGTTAAATAGTTTTTTCATGAGGGAGTAACTGACAGTATTTATGCTGTGACAACATCACCAACTCCGAAAGCAATTTCTGGTGTTGTCTTAAACGGTGAGACTTATGTATGTTCGACGAAGTAGCATACACAAGTCTATTTTTTTTCATTTATTTTTGATGAAATGTAAAATAGTACTTGGAGGATGCTGCAAAAAATAGAGGAGGAAGAACATGTCAGAAGAAAAGAAAACACAATTGTCTGAAGCGTTTTACGCACAAGACGACACAGTTGTTTTGGAGAAAATGAACACAACAACTGATGGATTAAGTGCACAGGAGGCTCAAAAGCGTTTAGAAACGTACGGGGAAAATGTGCTAGATGAAGGGAAGAAAAAATCACTTGCCGTGAAATTTTTTGAGCAATTCAAAGATTTTATGATTATTGTTTTATTAGCGGCAGCGGTCATTTCAGCCGTCTTTTCCCATGATGTGGTAGACTCGATTATCATCTTAGTGGTTGTTATCTTGAACGCCATCTTTGGGGTCATCCAAGAAGCTAAAGCGGAACAAGCCATTGAAGCATTAAAAGAAATGTCTTCACCAAATGCGAATGTTCGCCGTGATGGACACGTCATTACTGTTAAAAGCGATGAATTAGTGCCAGGTGACATTGTTTTATTAGAAGCAGGGGATGTCGTTCCAGCTGATTTACGTTTATTGGAAGCGAATAGCTTAAAAATTGAAGAAGCAGCGTTAACCGGTGAATCTGTTCCAGTTGAAAAAGAAGTAACCATCTTAGAGGGAACCGATATTGGTATCGGTGACCGAATCAATATGGCTTATTCCAATAGTAATGTGACGTATGGACGTGGTCTTGGCGTTGTGGTTGGCACAGGAATGAATACAGAAGTCGGTAAAATTGCTGGCATGCTAGCAAGCGAACAAGAAACGGAAACGCCTTTAAAACAAAACTTAAACCAATTGGGTAAAATGTTAACAATTGCCATTTTAGTCATTGCAGCGGTGATGTTTGTGGTAGGAATGATGAATGGTCGTTCATGGATTGACATGTTATTAACGTCAATTTCGTTAGCTGTAGCGGCAATTCCAGAAGGATTACCAGCGATTGTCACGATTATTTTGGCTTTAGGTACCCAAAAAATGGCCAAGAAAAATGCGATTGTCCGTAAGTTACCAGCCGTTGAAACATTAGGAAGTACAGACATTATCTGTTCAGATAAAACAGGTACGTTAACCTTAAATCAAATGACCGTTGAAGCGTTGTATACAGATGGTCAAGTGTTATCTGCTTCCACAGAAATCCCTGCCGATAATATGGCTTTAAAAATCATGAACTTTACGAATGATACAAAAATCGCTCAAGATGGTTCATTAATTGGTGACCCAACAGAAACTGCCTTAGTACAATTTGGTTTAGATCATGCGTTTAACGTAACCGAAAAAGTAGCAGCTGAACCTCGTGTGGCAGAGATTCCTTTTGACTCTGATCGTAAATTAATGACTACTGTTCATGAATTAAAAACAGGTGGCTTCCTAGTTTCTGTCAAAGGTGCACCAGATGAATTATTGAAACGTTGTACGGAAATCTTATCAAATGGAGAAACAAGTCCATTAGATGAAACAAAACGTCAAGAAATTTTGAAAACAAACACCTCATTAGCGAAACAAGCCCTACGTGTTTTAGGAATGGCTTATAAATATGTTGAGACGATTCCAGCCGAAATGAGTTCTGAACTTGTGGAAAAAGATTTAACATTTGCTGGTTTAGTCGGTATGATTGACCCAGAAAGAAAAGAAGCTGCAGATGCTGTAAAAGTCGCGAAAGAAGCGGGTATTCGTCCAATTATGATTACGGGTGACCACCGTGATACAGCAGAAGCAATTGCGGCACGTTTAGGCATCATCAAAGAAGGTGACGACGATGCAGTCATTACAGGCGCTGAATTAAATGAATTGTCAGATGAAAAATTCGCACAAGTCGTGGGACACTACTCTGTCTATGCTCGTGTTTCACCAGAACACAAGGTTCGGATTGTTAAAGCGTGGCAACAAGAAGGAAAAGTGGTTGCTATGACTGGTGATGGCGTAAATGATGCCCCAGCCTTAAAAGCTGCTGACATCGGGATTGGTATGGGAATTACCGGAACAGAAGTATCAAAAGGTGCTTCAGATATGGTCCTTGCCGATGATAACTTTTCAACAATTATTGTGGCAGTAGAAGAAGGACGTAAAGTTTTCTCAAATATCCAAAAAACGATTCAATATTTACTTTCAGCTAACTTAGGGGAAGTATTAACCTTGTTTATTGCAACAATGCTCAATTGGGATACCTTGTTACCTGTTCACTTATTGTGGATTAACTTAGTAACGGATACTTTCCCAGCGATTGCGTTAGGTGTGGAACCAGCAGAACGTGATGTGATGAGCCATGAACCTCGTGGTAAAAAATCGAACTTCTTCTCTGGCGGCGTTTTAAGCAGTGTTGTTTACCAAGGGATTACGCAAGGGGCATTGACTTTGATTGTGTACAAAATGTCAATTATGTTCCCAGCACATACCGCAGCTAACACAAACTTATCGGCGCAAGCGTTGTATGATTTACAACACGGCGATGCTTTAACCATGGCCTTCGCTACTTTGGGATTAATTCAATTGTTCCATGCCTTTAATGTGAAGTCGATTTATCAATCAATTTTCAAAGTTGGCTTATTCCGCAACAAATCATTTAACTATGGGATTCTTGTTTCGTTCTTGCTATTAGCTGCAACGATTGTTATTCCAGGATTTAATGATTTATTCAGCGTCACACATTTAGATGCATATCAATGGGCAATTGTAGCAGGTACTTCTTTTGCTATCATCCCAATTGTGGAAATTGTGAAGTTCTTCCAACGTAAAGCAGGTAAAGGTGCTTAATAAATAAGAAAAGAAAATTGGCTGGTACTTAAACCAGTCAATTTTTCTTTATGTAAGGAGTGAAAGGGCTTGAAACGGAAAATTATTTTCGAAACACAACGACTTATTGTCAGAGAATGGCAGTCGGAAGATGAAGCGGAATTGAAAAAATTTTTGCAAGATGAAAATGTGATGTATGCCTATGAACACGCTTTTTCTGATGAAGAGGTTGCAAACTGGCTAAAGTGGAACTTACAGTCCTATCAAGAATACGGCTACGGCTTATGGGCGTTAGAGAAGAAACGAACAGGCGAAGTCATCGGCGAGTGTGGTCTCACCAATCAATTAGTAAAAGGTAAGAGCTATCCAGAAATTGGTTATCATTTATGTGTGAAAGAATGGCACAAAGGGTATGCGATTGAAGCTGCCGCAGCGACAAAGCAATACGCATTCGATGTATTAAATTTTCCAGAAGTTATTTCAACGATTCGTGATACGAACTTAGCCTCTATGAATGTCGCTATTCGAAACCAGATGCTTGTTAGGGATCGATACATTAAAACATACCATGGCAAAACGATGCCTCACTATGTTTTCTCTGTTAAGAATCAAAAGAATGAAGACTGAAAAAGTGCCACTTGTCAGATGGAATAGAAAAAGTGTAAAATGGAGTGAAAGAGAAAAGGGAAAAGAGGGATGGTTATGAGACCAAATTTAGGATTTTACGTTCAAACAATTAATGATATCGTTAAAACAACAGAAGACATTGGCGAAGTCATGAATCCATATTACGAAGAAGTTCGTCAAGCGATCGATAAGAATAAAGTGAATGATTTAACAGCCGAACGAATTGCAGAAATTCAAGCAAAATTTAAAGAAGGTACTGAAAAATATGAATTAATGCTCAAAAAAGTCGGAACATTAAAACCGACGCCACAAGTACTTGGCATTCACAAAAAATTTCAACATGCTTATACAGAATATGTAGCAGGATGCAATGAAATGATTTTAGCAACAGATCCAGAAACAGGTATTGATGCAGATTTATTTAATGCTTCAGAGGAAAAGCAGGATCAAGCAACGGATGAATTAACCTTTGCCATTACGCGGATGAGCAACATTCTTTTGAAAAAATAAAAAACTAATAAAAATAACTAACGAATTTAATATTTTTTTCATGTCTTTTTTATGGACAAAAGAGAAAGTGTATTGTATTATTAATTCATACCAACAACAACCTTTTTATTTTTCATTTTACTCTTATTGAGTAAATACTCCTTTTCCATCGGCAAAACTGCCGGTGGTTTTTTTTGTTATTTTTTTTATTTAATAATAAAACAACCTTTGATTTTATTAAAATCAAAGGTTGTTTTAGCTTGTTAATTTTCAACATTTCGCACATAATCATCAAAGTATTGAATTAACTCTTTCTTGATTTGTTGATAATCTGCTTCAGAATAGTTCTTTTCTTCTAGCGTGCCATTAAAAAATGGCAAATTTAGTTCTTCTTTTAAACGTTCAATCACTTCTTCTTGCTTCATAAGGACCCCTTCTCAACGAATTGTTCTCTTCTATTATAGAACATTGTAGTCATCCGTCAATTGTTCAAAGGCAATTTTCATTTCCTCTAGACGTTCATTCAATTGATTGGTTTCATCTTCTTCATTGAAAAAATGTTGTTTTAATTCAAAATAAAAATTTTCGAAGGCTTGGAAAAAAGGCTCAGACTTGTTGTTTTCAAGAGCAGGAACACTTGTGTAGAGAACACGAGCGCTATGATAGTAAGTGAAAACCTCGTTAATATTTAATAAAATACGCGCTTCTTCTGGGCGTGGTCGACTTGTAACTAAGTCATGTAAAGATAAACTTTTTGTATGGGTTTCAGATAAATAAAATAAAAATAGTTCCAATTGCTCTTTTGTTGCAGACATGAAAACTCCTCCTCAAACAGTAGTAACATTTATTATAAATGAAAATGAAAGTGCTTGAAAAGCAATGCGCTCAGCAAAAATAATTATTTTAAGGGAAAACTATAGTTGTTGCTTTAGCATTCTTTTTAATCATGATAAACTGAGAGAAGTATAATAGGTCCTGACAGAGGAGGAAACAAATGAAAATTGTGATTATTGGTGCATCATTCGCAGGTATTTCCGCAGCAATTGCTTCAAGGAAAAAATATCCCCAAGCAGAAATTTCTTTAATTGACAAGCAAGCAACAGTGGGGTATTTATCTGGTGGCTTAAGTGCGTATTTTAATCATACCATCAATGAATTACACGAAGCACGTTACATAACGGAAGAGGAATTACGTCGTCAAAAGATTCAGTTGCTTTTAAATAGAGAAGTCGTGGCAATGGATGTTGAGAACCAATTGATTGCTTGGGCACAAAAGGAAGAGCAACAGTGGTATTCTTATGATAAATTGATTCTAGCGACAGGCGCAAGCCAGTTTTCCACGCAAATTCGTGGTAGTCAAACAGAAAAACTACTCAAATATAAATTTTTATCAGGTGCTTTAGCGGCTGTTCCATTACTGGAAAAAAGCCAGACAGTAGCTGTCATTGGTGCAGGACCCATTGGAATGGAAGCTATTGATTTTCTTGTGAAAATGAAGAAAACGGTCCATGTCTTTGAAAGCTTGGAAAATCTATTGCCTAAATATTTTGATAAAGAAATGGTCGCAGAAGTTCAAAAATCTTTGGAAAAACAAGCAGTAATTTTCCATTTTGAAGAAACGGTCCTAGGAATTGAAGAAACAGCAAATGGTATTGTTCTTGAAACAAGCGAGCAGGAAATTTCTTGTGACAGTGGGATTTTTGCTTTAAACTTACATCCTCAATTAGCCTATTTGGATAAAAAAATTCAACGGAATCTGGATCAGACAATCGCGGTGGATTCTTATTTACAAACTTCAGTGCCGAATGTTTTTGCCATCGGAGATTGCATTTCAGTTATGAATGAACCAGTCGCGGAAACTTTTTATGCTCCGTTAGTGAACAATGCGGTACGAACTGGCTTAGTAGTCGCCAACAATTTAGAAGAAAAAACACACCGATTCATTGGCTCTTTGCGAACAATGGGAACAAAAGTGGGGGACTATTATCTTGCTAGTACAGGTCTAACCGAAACGGAAGGTTTATTTTTTCCGCAAACACTTGCTTCCGTAATTGTTAGACAGCCAGCGCCGCCTCTACAACACGGGACAGAAATTTTAGGCAAATTAATCTATGATAAAGTGACGCAACGGGTCCTTGGGGCACAGCTTTGTTCAAAAAACAATTGTTTAGAAAAAATAAATACGTTAGCATTAAGTATCCAAACAGGTCAGACACTGACAGACCTATTACAAAAAGATTATTTTTATCAACCTTCCTTAACCAATATTTATGATATTACAAATTTGATGGGTGCTTCGGCTTATTGGAGAGAGAACGATGAAAGTTGAGACGTTATTGGAAAAGAAAGCGATGCGACAATTATTAACGGTGCAACAAACCATCTTAGCAGGCGGTACCTGCTCAGTCTCTGATTTAACAGCATTTTTAGCGGTCACAAAAGCCTCCTTTGAAAAAGACTTAGAGGATTTACATTATTTTTTGAAACCTTTTGGACAGGACTGTCAGCTTACTTATGATGGCCAGCAGCTATCAATCACCTTATCGGATTTTTTTTCGTTGAATCATTTAATTGAAGCATTTGTAAAAGAGTCTCTTAAATTTCAACTTTTAGATTATTTATATCGTAATAAAGAGTTTTCTATTGTTCAATTAACGACTAAATTTATGATTAGTGAGTCTTCTTTATTTCGAAAGATTAAGGAACTCAATCAATTGTTAGCCGCCTTTGATTTGCAAATAAAAAATGGACAACTACAGGGAGAAGAATTGCAGATTCGTTACTTTTACTTTCAGTTGTATTGGTATATTACTCCCTATGAAATACACCAGAAAAAAACGATGTCGCCGTTAAATAAACGGATAATTGAAGGGATTGAGACTGGCTTAGGTTTTACTTTTAATGAACATAATGCGTTAAAAGTTAGCCTTTGGTTGAGTATTACGAAAAAGCGCCTAGCGGTCACTTCAAAAAAATATCAACAATTGAGAAAGAAAATGATTGATTTTAAAGAAGATCCGTTATTTAAGCAAGTTCGACAATTGTTTTTCCGTTTTTCTAGTCGCTATTCATTAGAATTAGACGAAGGAGAAAGCATGATTCATTTTGTTTTTCTAATCACAATGTCGGTCTTACCAGAATCAGCTTTTGATGAATATTCCTTAATTCGGGGACGTCGTTCCGCTGTTTCTTTAGCTGATACGTTTATCTTGGAAAATGTGGTCTTGTATTATCGGCCCCATAAATTTGAACCTACTCTTGAGAAAACCATGGCTTACTATTTTTCACAAATTCATGGAAAACTGTATTTTTTTAAAGGAGAATTGGAAGTTTTTGATCGGGCCCATATCTGGGAAAAAGAACAGCAATTATCTAGTCGGGAATTAGCTTCTTTTTCAACAACGTTATTAGAAAAAGCTTTAGCTTGTTTTGATGAAACGTATCAACCAGGAGATAGTTTGCATGAACTTTCTCTGGTCAAATATTTAAGCGTGTTGGCATTAATTGAATTTAAAATGATTGGTGAAATAAAAATTGGAATTCATTTAGCAATGGATGCTCTTTATCAAGCGGCGTTAACACAAGTATTAATGCTTAGTCTTAAAAATATGAATGGCACGCTGGTGGAGAGGTATCAGCCTGAACAAACATATGATTTAATTGTGACCAATTATCAGCAAACGAGCTATCAAGGAACACCGGAAGTCTATGTTTTGTCAGAATTAAGTTCGACCTATGATGTGCAACAATTAAAAAAGAAAATACGCACCTTGCGGGAGAAATAAACAAAAGGTTGGTGTGACGGAAATTGTCTGATCCTCGCACCAGCCTTTTTACAATTAAAAGTCGAAAATTAGGCTTTTTTAAACAAAAATGTTTCTTTTTATTGAAAAATTAGAGATAATAAAAGTATTATTGAAAGCGTTGTCTTTGTTGGTTTTAGTAGAAATCCTTTCAATTTTTTTTAAATAAAAAAAGTTTTTGACATGTTTAGTTATTCTTTTATTTGTAAGATAGGGACATAAAGAAAACGATTTCAAAAACGTTTAGGAGGAATTATCATGGCAGAAGAAAAATACATTATGGCGATTGATCAAGGAACGACTAGTTCTCGTGCAATTATTTTTGATAAAAAAGGAAACAAAATTGGTAGTTCACAAAAGGAATTTACTCAATATTTTCCTAATGCAGGCTGGGTGGAACATAATGCCAATGAAATTTGGAATTCTGTTCAATCCGTTATTGCAGGTTCTTTAATTGAGTCAGGAGTGAAACCTACAGATATTGCCGGAATTGGGATTACAAACCAACGGGAAACAACCGTTGTTTGGGACAAAGCAACTGGGTTACCCATTTATAACGCAATTGTTTGGCAATCACGCCAAACGACACCTATTGCTGATCAACTAAAAGAAGATGGCTACAGCGAAATGATTCATGAAAAAACTGGGCTAATCATTGATGCTTATTTCTCAGCAACGAAGGTTCGTTGGATCTTAGATCACGTAGAAGGTGCGCAAGAACGTGCAGAAAATGGAGAATTGATGTTTGGAACAATTGACACTTGGCTCGTTTGGAAATTAACGGGAGATACTCATGTCACTGATTATTCAAATGCAAGTCGGACGATGTTGTTTAATATCCATGATTTAGATTGGGATCAAGAAATTTTGGATCTTTTAAATATCCCACGAGTGATGTTACCGAAAGTCGTTTCGAACTCTGAAGTGTATGGACTAACAAAAAATTACCATTTTTACGGAAGTGAAGTTCCTATCGCTGGGATGGCTGGTGACCAACAAGCCGCTTTATTTGGTCAAATGGCCTTTGAACCTGGGATGGTTAAAAATACCTATGGAACAGGCTCATTTATTGTCATGAACACTGGCGAAGAACCTCAACTTTCTAAAAATAATCTGCTTACCACTATTGGCTATGGCATTAACGGCAAAGTATATTATGCCTTGGAAGGAAGTATCTTCGTGGCTGGTTCAGCGATTCAATGGTTACGAGATGGCTTAAAAATGTTGCAAACGGCTGCGGAATCTGAAGCAGTAGCCAAAGCGTCAACAGGACACAATGAAGTTTATGTGGTTCCGGCATTCACTGGTTTGGGCGCACCATATTGGGATTCACAAGCGCGTGGGGCTGTCTTTGGATTGACACGTGGTACCACGAGAGAAGATTTTGTCAAAGCGACACTTCAAGCAGTTGCGTATCAAGTTCGTGACATTATTGACACGATGAAAGAAGATACAGGCATAGACATTCCTGTCTTAAAAGTAGATGGTGGAGCAGCAAACAATGATTTCTTGATGCAATTCCAAGCAGATATTTTAAACACTGCTGTTCAAAGAGCCCATAACTTAGAAACAACGGCCTTAGGCGCAGCTTTCTTGGCGGGCTTAGCGGTTGGCTTCTGGAAAGACTTAGAAGAAATCAAAGCATTCCAAGAAGAAGGACAACAATTTGAACCAATTATGGCGGAAGAAGAACGAGAAGATTTATATGAAGGTTGGCAACAAGCAGTAGCAGCTACCCAACAATTCAAACGTAAAAATAAGTAAATGGAAAAGGGGAATTTTCTATGACTTTCTCAATAGAAACACGCCGACAATCAATCGACGCTTTAAAAACACAACACTTAGATGTCTTAATTATTGGTGGTGGCATTACTGGCGCAGGCGTTGCCCTGCAAGCCAGTGCCGCTAAAATGAAGACAGGGTTAATTGAAATGCAGGATTTCGCAGAGGGCACCTCTTCACGATCAACCAAATTAGTTCATGGTGGTATCCGCTATTTGAAAACGTTTGACGTGGAGGTGGTGGCAGATACAGTGAAAGAACGAGCCGTCGTTCAATCCATTGCGCCACACATCCCTAAAGCGGATCCCATGTTATTGCCGATTTATGATGAGCCAAATGCAACATTTAATCTATTTTCTGTCAAAATAGCAATGGATTTATATGATCAGTTAGCTGATGTAACAGGTACCAAGTACGCCAACTATCTGTTGACAAAAGACGAGGTTTTGGCACGTGAGCCACAACTAAAAAGTGAAGGTCTACAAGGTGGCGGTGTTTATTTAGATTACCGAAATAATGATGCTCGTTTAGTTATTGAAAATATTAAACAAGCAGTAGCTGACGGGGCACATGCTGTGAGTCGGGTTCAAGCGGTGGGCTTTTTATACAATGATGAAGGTAAAATTACTGGCATTCAAGCAAAGGACCTACTAACTGACGAAAAGTTTGAGATTCACGCAGATGTTGTGATTAATACTACTGGTCCTTGGTCAGATAAATTAAGAGGCTTAGACAAAAATGATTCATTTACACCACAAATGCGTCCAACCAAAGGGGTTCATTTAGTTGTCGACAAAAGCCGTTTAAATGTTCCTCAACCAACGTATTTTGATACAGGTAAACAAGATGGCCGCATGGTCTTCGTTGTTCCAAGAGAAGAAAAAACATATTTTGGGACGACGGATACAGATTACCATGGAGACTTTCAACATCCAACAGTAGAACAAAGTGATGTGGATTACCTATTGGAAGTAGTCAATAATCGTTATCCAGAGGTGCAATTAACAATTGATGATATCGAAGCCAGCTGGGCTGGCTTACGACCTTTAATTTCTGCTAACGGTGGCTCAGATTATAATGGGGGAAACAATGGCAAACTTTCAGATAAAAGTATTGATGAAGTCATTGATGTCGTTGACAGATACCAAAAAAATCAAACAGATAAACGAGAAATTGAAGAAGTCCTAAACCATCTGGAAGACAGTTTGGTGGAAAATAAAGTCAATCCTTCAGCTGTCTCTCGAGGCAGCTCATTGGAAAGATCAGCGGATGGCTTGCTCACTTTGGCTGGTGGGAAATTAACAGATTATCGTAAAATGGCAGAAGGTGCGATGAAAATGATTCAAACCATCTTAGCAGAAGAATACCAGAAAGAATTCACCTTAATTGATTCTAAAAACTATCCAGTTTCAGGCGGGAAATTGAACCCTGCAACGGTAGACGAAGAATTAGAAGCGTTGGCAAAACATGGCGTGTCTAAAGGGTTAAGTGAAAAGGATGCATTATACTTAGCTCATTTATATGGCTCCAACGTACCAACTGTTTTTGAAATGATTGATGATGCCAAAGTAATTCCTGGTTTAACCTTAACAGAAACTGTCTCTTTAAACTATGCGATGGAAGAAGAAATGGCTTTAACACCCGTCGACTTTTTATTGCGACGGACCAACCACTTATTATTTATGCGTGATCGTTTGGACCAAGTGAAAGCGGGAGTCATTGAAGAAATGGCACAGCATTATCAGTGGACAGCGGAAGAAAGAGCACGACACATTGAAACATTAGAAAAAGTAATTGAAGAATCAGATTTAAAAAATTTGAAAGTAGGGTGAAGAAAAAATGGGAACTTCGATGATGACACAATTATTCGGTGAATTTTTCGGAACGATGATTTTAGTTTTACTAGGGGATGGCGTCTGTGCCGCAGTTAACTTGAAGAAAAGTAAAGCCTTTGCTTCTGGTTGGGTCGTTATTGCTTTAGGTTGGGGCGCTGCTGTTACATTAGCTGTTTACATGTCTGGGTATATGAGTCCAGCGCATTTAAATCCTGCTGTAACAGTTGCGATGGCAATTACTGGAAACTTTGAATGGGGCATGGTTTTACCTTATATCGTAGCTCAAGTCCTAGGCGGTTTTATTGGTGGTTTAGTTGTCTGGTTAGCTTATTTACCCCATTGGAACATTACAGAAGACAAAGGTGCTATTTTAGGAACCTTCGCCACTGGTCCAGCTGTCCGTAACTATCCAGCCAATGTTTTAACAGAAATTATCGGCACATTTGTCTTGGTTTTTGGTTTACTAGCCTTTTCTCAAAACGACTTAGCGGCTGGCATTAACCCAATGCTTGTTGGGATTTTGGTCTTAGGACTAGGTCTATCATTAGGCGGACCTACAGGTTATGCAATTAACCCTGCACGTGATTTAGGACCTCGTTTAGCGCACCAAATTATTCCTGTGAAAACAAAAGGTGATTCCGATTGGGCTTATTCTTGGGTGCCAATTGTGGGACCTATCTTAGGTGCTTCATTAGCTGCAGTAATTTATTTATTCACTATTTAATAAAATGAAATGTAAATAGTTGTTTTAGACAATAAAAAGCGCTTGTGAGAAGTAATCAATTCTTGCAAGTGTTTTTTGCTACATATTAAACCAAAAAAGATTCCCTTAGACATTTAGACAATTTGTCCAAATGCGGAACAGAACAATTTTCCTATATGATACAATAAAAGTGCACAAGTAAGTGGGGGAGTAACATTTCATACTTATTTGTCAATTTTAAGCTGGACAGTGTGTTATTCAGTAATATATACTAATTTAAAAAGGAGTAAATGATTTGAATGGGATAATGGTTTTGTTAGTGGGGACTGGGTACATTGGTTGGGTTATTTATAGAAATGGTCGTACGTATTTCCGTTATAAAAAAAATCTAAAAAAATATCAAACGACGCACCATCTAACGGACAGTGACCTAGAGATGTACCAAAGAATTATGGACGAATTAAAAAAACAAATTATTTATTTAAACGAACTAACGAATAAGTCACGAAATTTAAAAAAAATTGAACAAGTAGAACTGGGTGTTGCTTCCGCTAAGGGCATCTTTAAACACTTAGTGAAGTATCCAGAAGCAATTACTCATTTTAGTGATTTTTTATATCATAAGGTACCAGAGATTTTACGAGCATCAGAACGGTTTTTAAGCATTAAAGAAGATAAATTGTCAACAGAAGAAATAACACTTGCAACCAATGGTATCTTAAGTACCATACGAGTGTTGTCGGAAAGTATCACAGATGATTACGAAAAATTAGTCTCCGAAGCATCTGAGGAAATTGCCTTATCAAAAAAATTAGTGGAGAGAAAAAATGGCTAAACAAAAGAATTTTTATGATACATATGATGCGCTTTTTCAAAAGCCAAAATGGTCGTTTTTTCCTGTCACAAGAACAGACACAGTAAAGCAACTTCCTAACCCAAATAAAAAAGTGGTAAAACCACAGACGAAAAAAAAGAAAAAACAAAAAAAGAACAAAAAAATTATTTGGATAGGCATTGCTGTAGCAATTGGCTTTATAGTATATATTGATCTTGCGGAGAAAGATGATTATTGGGATTACTCCGCTTCATCAGAAGATGTTTATCCTTTAAAAGAAGCTGGACTTACCACAACTGGACCTGTTGATTTAGAAAAACCACTAAAAGTCACAATAGAAGAAAATAAACTTTTATTTAATCAAGGCTATCAAATAGAAATTATCGGCGATGCCGATATTGAAACCAGTGGCGGAAAGAACTTTTTAATTTTACCTTCTACAGAGGAGTATCCAGATACAAAATATCTAGGCAATATCAGTTTTTATGAAAAAAGAGACTATTATACATCGGCAGGTATGTACCTTTCTGGCAATCTTGTCAACAGTCTTTCTGATTATTTGGATACAAGTAAAGAGTTTATCAAAGCATACCCAATTGATAAAATTGCTGATGTACAAACCGGCTATATTTTAAAACGGAATCAAGGATATACAGACATCTCAAAATATTATCTCTTTAAAGATGGAACAGGATTTGAATCAGAAGTCTCTGTTGACCAATTGGAAAAGGTCAAAGATCCCAAAGACTATTCTTCTTTTGTAAAAACATACGCAAAAGAAGTCGCTTTTATAGAAAAAAGTTTTAAATTTGAGTCTACTGATGAGGAATCTCGATAGAGAAAATAGTTTTCAGCTTCAAGTAGCGCCTAGCAATACCTTTGTTGAAAAAATGTAAGAGCCTGAGACAAAAAACACTTTGGATCTTCGTCTCAGGCTTAAAAACTGATCAGCGGTGGAAGCGTAGCACTTTAAGGACTGAAGTACGACGTGTACCCACTTACTAGATTGTCTTTGAAGGTAACGTAGAAAAGAACAGCAATATACAAGCGACCTACAAACTATTTTCTGTCAGACTAAAACTGGCAGAAGTGGTTTGTAGGTTGCTTGTTTTCATTATGGCTGGTGAGACAGGTTGGCGCTTGATGTTTGTTTTAATATTGCAAATCAAAAATGGCGATACTTATTTTACTGAAAATTAGTTCCCAATCTTCTCGGGTTAATTCTTCTTCTAAAATGTAAATTCGGTCTATTTCTTTTGGTAAATCAAATAAGGGATAGTCAGTAATCACAATATCACAACTAGAAAAATCGGTTCGTTCAAAAATAATATCCTCACTAAATGCTTGCTTGATTTTCATCATAATAAAGCTAGCAATGTAAAAATCGCGAGAATAGGCAACACCAATTTTAATTTTTTTGCGGGGACTATAGTGCTTATAAATTCGTAACAACAATTCACATGTCCAAATTGGGTTCTCCTGATCCTTAAATCTTAACTGATAAGAGGAATGCGCTGAAAAATTTTGATAAAAAGCATAAATTTCTTTCTGTAAATCTTTTTGATAAGTACTATTTTTATTGACTAAAAAATCTAGAATTGCGGTATTTGGTTGCTGTGAAATAAATAATTGGTTATAGATAATATTTTTAAATAAAATAAGTAAGAAGTAATGACGATCAAATTCACGCATTTTTGGAATTTGAAAAACTTCGCAAAAATTGGTTAATAAAGAATCAACGTAGAAATATTCTGGGCAAGAAATTTCATTTAGAGCAGCCAGTAAATCTTTGGCTCGTTTTGCTGAATCAAAATTATCAATGGCAATGGGTGCAATGATATCTACAACCCGCTGTTGATCTTCTGAAAAATTTGATTGGGAACAAAAAATAGTTTGTTTTGAGTCTGAGAAAAGCCTTAAATAAGGATGTTCTTCAAATTCTTTTTGGAGATCATCTTCACAAGTATATGGAAAGCGATATTTTGCGATGTGTAAAAGTAAATTTAATTTTAGTAGAGAAGCGTGTTCCAAGCGTTCAAGAATTTCTGGTTTAATATGTTGCGTCAGTATATCTTCAAAATAAGTAGAGGTATAACGTGGTAAGGCTAAGGTATTTAAAAAGATGGTCCAGTAGACATCAAGAAAAGCATATAGAACTTGAAATTCAGAACCTGTAATCACTTTACTCGCCGAGGGGGAAAAATGGGCGGAAATTCCATACAAACCAAATAGTTTATTAATGTTATTTAACCGTTTGTAAATGTAAGATGAGCTAAAATTAGTTTCTTGACTCACTTTCCAGACAGAATTGTTTTCTTTTTTGATAATTGCTTGAAAAAGAATGAAGTCAGTAGAATGGACACAGTAATAATTAAATAATAAAAAATAGTGGGAAAGAAAATCATTGGAAGTCGTATGTAATGAAATTTTTCCGTGATGGATCTGAATCTCTAAGGTATTTTCAGGAAGGGTTGCTAAGTCTTCTTGAATTTCACGAAGATAAATTGATAAATTTTTAGTAGAAAGATCGAATTTTCGGGCAACACTAGATAAATCAAGGTTTGTTTGTTTTGCTAAGTATAAAAAGACAGCCAATTTTTTTTGTGTTTTCTTTGAAAGTAAAAATGTTTTTATGGCATCTTGTGTTTTGATGAGACTCACTCCTTAGTAATAACTTCTCTTTTATTATAATAGTTCGCCTAATAAATTGTAATAAAAAAGAACAATTCTCATTGGTTTATGAGAAAATAACAAGATATTCAGCAGGAAAACACCTGTGTCAGTCGACACAGGTGTTACGATGAGCAAAAAGAGCGGGTTCTTTTTTTATCAAATAATTTTCCAAAGTGACGTGATCAACTAAAGAATCAATCACCCCTTCTTTAGAAACTGAAAATCCTGCAGCCTGAATTGCTATTTGAATGGCTGCTTCAGTCGGATAACCTTTCGAAAGATAGGAGGCGAGCGCGCTGATAAAGCTGTCACTGGCACCAGTACTATCCACAGCTATATTTTCTGTTGCAGGGAAATAGCGGCACACTTGGGGTGTTTTTAATAACACGCCTTTTTTTCCTAAAGTAACAATGACATTTTTTACGCCCATTTCTAAGAAGTACGCCGCTTTCTCTTCTAATGTACCAGTATCTGGTTGAAGTTCCAATAATTCATCTTCATTGGGAATGAAAAAATCAACCTTTTCTAGTATATTCACTGGAATATGATGAATAGCAGCTGGTTTTAAAATAATCGGTACGCCTGAATGTTGGGCAATTTCACAAGCTTTCTCTACAGCAGACAAAGGAATTTCTGTTTGAATGAGACAAAAACTGGCATCCATAAATAGGTGTTTTTGCTGTGCGATTTTTTTAGGCGTAAGCGCTGTGTTTGCACCAGGTAAGATTGAAATCATGGAGTCGCCGCTTGTCTCAACATAAATATAAGCTTGACCAGTCTCAGTATCTTGAATACGTGTGATACCATCTGTCGTAACGTGGTATTTTTCTAATTCTTTATATAAGTAATTCGCATCTGTGTCTGAGCCTAAACAACCAATTAAGGTGGCCTGATGGCCCAGTTTGGTTAAGCCAACAGCTTGATTTAATCCTTTTCCGCCGGGGAATTTAGCATAGCTAGACAAAAAATTTGTTTTGCCGTTATGTGGTAAATTTGTTGAATACAGATAATTATCAACGTTTAAACTACCCACTACAATCATTTTGCTATGTGGATTAACACTAGACATGCCTAATGTATTTTTGTGATCTAGCACCAATTTTTCAGCCTCATTAATCAAGGCTGTTTTTTCTTTGCGTTTGTTAAGCAATGATAAGGCTAACTGGCTGCCAAACGTCTCTGTATCTAATAAGACGGAAGAAATATGATCAG
Source organism: Enterococcus sp. DIV0712 (assembly GCF_050554855.1). NCBI lineage: Bacteria > Bacillati > Bacillota > Bacilli > Lactobacillales > Enterococcaceae > Enterococcus > Enterococcus sp. DIV0712. The sequence goes on along the minus strand of NZ_CP187333.1, from coordinate 1,641,589 downwards.
GTAAAAATGAACGATCAATTTTTCGCTTAATTGCGAGTAAAGAGTAATTATCGGGGGTTCGCAAACCGCTCTGCTTTAAAAGCTGTTCCAAAAAAACAGCTTGGGTATAGTCATCGGTAAGGATACCCGTAATCCCATCTGTGATAAGCTGATTACTGAAATCAGCAGGGATAGTAGTTAAAATATTTTCTTTACTAAAGGGTAAATTGACATCAAATAAGGCTTTTTTATAGCCTGCAATAATTGCTTCTTTATATTTTTGGTTAGTGACGAAATAACTAATTTTTTTATGGTTATTCTGTAATAATTCTCGGGTTAAAACATAACTAGCTTCTTCATAAAGCCTCGCTAGAGAAGGCAATTCGTTAGTTGAGTGATTGACAAAATAATAAGGAATCGTTAATTCTTCTATAAATTTCGCGTATTGTTTACTGTTTTCATTGATTGGGTCCCAAATAATGCCGCTGGCTTGTTTTAAAGTTGGCGAGGTAATATTTTTCAGTTCTTGTTCTAAACTACCGTGACTATTTAAAATCAAGCAGCTATAGCCATTTTCTTGAGCTTTATCAATAAAGCTCGTTACCCAAGCCTCAAAAGTTTCATGGCTATTTAATAATAACACGAAGGTTTTTGTAGTACTATTTGTGACGAGATTTGCTGAGTAAGGTGTGTAGTTGTAATCTCGAACGATTTTTAAGACACGCTCACGGGTTTCTTTACTAATAGTTTGATCTTTATTATTTATAATTTTGGATACAGTTGAAGCGGAAACGCCAGCTAATTTTGCAATATCTTTAATATTCATCATTTTCGTCCTTTCACTGAACTCTTTTTTATAGTAAGCATTCTAAAAGCAGAAAGTCAAGAAAAAGCCTAATTATTTATTATTTAGAAATTCTGCTTGACTTTTAATGAAAGCGCTGTTAATCTCGAGTTAAGAAAACGTTTCCGGAAATGTTTTTCCTAAATGTGAATGGAGGAAGAAAAATGGATACAAAGAAAAGACCGATCATTATTGATACGGACCCAGGAATTGATGATGCTGTAGCTTTAGCGATTGCACTGAATCATCCTAACCTAGAAGTTCGCTTAATAACGACGGTTGCAGGGAATGTAGATGTAGAAAAAACAACAAATAATGCCTTGAAACTTGTCGATTTTTTTGGGAAAAAGGTTCCTGTAGCCAAGGGGTGTAATTGTCCGTTACTTATTCAATTGGAAGATTCTGCTGAGATTCATGGGGAGACTGGCATGGATGGCTTTGAGTTTCCGCAACCTATCTCTACGTGTTTAGATATTCATGCAGTGGAAGCTATGCGAAAAGAAATTCTGTCTAGTGATGTTCCTTTGACCATTGTTCCAATTGCTGCATTAACGAATATTGCTTTGTTACTGACCCTCTATCCAGAAGTCAAAGAAAATATTGCAGAAATCGTCATGATGGGTGGCTCATTAGCAAGGGGAAATACAAATACAAGTGCCGAATTTAATACGTATGTCGATCCACACGCTGCACAAATTGTTTTCCAATCAGGTGTCCCGCTAACAATGGTAGGATTAGATGTTACAAGTCAAGCTGTGTTAACGAATCATGAAGTAACAGCCATCAGAGCGCTTGGTAGAGTTGGGGAAATGTTTTATGGTCTTTTCCGTCATTATAGAGGCGGCAGTCTAACTACAGGTTTGAAAATGCATGATGTCTGTGCGATTGCCTATTTAACTTCACCAGAATTATTTGAGACAACTGAAACGTTCATTGAAGTTGCTTTGGAAGGTCCAGCTGCGGGAGCTACTGTTGCGGATTTAAAAATGAAGTATCATAAAAACACGAATGCCGTTGCCTGTATAGATGTAAATGTTGAAGCTTTTCAAAAATGGGTTGTCGAAAAAATGAAAGCGGTTAATTAACTGAAGGAGGATAAGTATGATTGAAAGTTTATTGGTGTTGGTCGTTTTAATTGTTGTAGCCTATTTGATTGTAAAAAATTATCATCCCGCACTCAGCTTAATTATTGGTGCGCTTGTTCTACTTGCATGTGCATGGATGTTAGGACATCCCATTTATCCTGCAGGAGAAGGAACCGGTTTTGGATTATTTGATATTTTCTTGAAGTTTAAAGATACAATTATTGCACAAGTGAGTTCAGCAGGAATTGTAATTATGATTCTTTTTGGTTATTCAGGCTATATGAATGCAATCGGGGCCAATCAGATGGCTGTCAACTTTTTGGTGAAACCATTAATGAAGATTAAACGTAAATCGTTATTTGTCCCTGTGGTCTTTTTAATTGGAAATTTAATGTCACTAGTAGTTCCTAGTGCATCAAGTTTAGCGATTATTTTAATGTCTATATTATATCCGATGCTAGCCAGCATGGGGATTTCATCATTAACTGCTGCAGGTGTGATTGCAATGACGGCAACTATCATGCCAACACCTTTAGGCGCGGATAACGTAATCGCCGCAAATACCCTTGGTTATGATGTGTTAAATTATGTTGTATGGAATGCCAAAATTTCGCTGCCATCGTTATTAATCATTGCGGTTGCACAGTACTTCTGGCAAAAATACTGCGATAAAAAAGAAGGTGAGGCTGCCTATGTTTCATTAAATGAAGAGGGCTTAAGCAAACAAAAAGAATTTGATGTTCCTAAATTTTATGCAATATTGCCAATATTACCGCTATTATTAATTGTTGGAGTGGGAATCGCAGGAATGTTTATTAAAGGAATAACGATGGATATTTTTGTTCTTACATTTATTTCTTTCTTCATTGCTGTATTGGTTGAGACGCTTCGCTTGAAATCTTTTAAAAAGGTTCAAGATACGGCTGTCGAGATGTTTAAAGGAATGGGGCAAGGGTTTAGTCAAGTTGTGATGCTTGTCGTAGGCGGTTCATTGTTCACGTCTGCGATTCAAACGTTAGGAATTATTGATAGTATTATGGCATCTGTCGAAGCATCAAGTTCAGCAGGAATTGTCACGACCTTAATTTTCAGCGGTGCAACGACCCTTTTTGGAATTTTAAGCGGTGGTGGACTGGCAATGTTTTATGCGGTTATCGAACTAATTCCTGGGATTGCTGAAAAAGCTGGGATTGATGGTATTTTAATTTCCTTGCCAATGCAGATGATTGCGAATTTAACTAGAACGATTTCTCCTGTAGCAGCAGTTGTCATGATTGTCGCATCAACAGTAGGAGTTAGTCCCATCAGAATTTTAAAACGGACGAGTGTACCGACCATCATTGGCATTATTAGTGTGATTGTCTTATCGATTCTATTGTTACCTTATTAAGAGAATAAACAATGAAAATTAGAGTGGCTGATGAGAAAGAGTTACCGATGATTCTTCAATTTTTAACAGAAGTAAAGGCATATATGGATGTTGTGGGCATTACACAGTGGACAAAGGACTATCCTTCTCAAGGAGATATCCAAGAAGACATTACAAAAAAACGATTATATTTGCTAGTGCACGAAGAAATGATTTTTTCAATGGCAACGTTATGTATGGAGCAGGAACAAGACTTTGTTTGGTTAAAGCGCTTTGCAACTTCGCCTAATTATATTGCCAAGGGTTATGGCAGTTTGTTGTTCCATGAATTGGAGAAACGAGCAGTCTGGGAAGGAAGACGTAAAATGTATGCTCAAACTAATCATACAAACCATAGAATGATTCGATTTTTCGAAAGTAAAGGGTTCACAAAAATTCATGAATCTTTACAAATGAATCGCTTAGACTTTGGCTCTTTTTATTTATACGTTAAAGAATTGGAGAACTAATCCATCGTTTAAAATAAGAAAACAGGAGTCAGATGCAAACATTAATTAGCATCTGACTCCTGTTATTTTTCAAGGAAATAGTCAACTTAATTATACAAATAAAACACAAACACATTCGGGAACAGCAACATCTTTTTGAATCATTTCTAATAAGCCTGTTTCTTGGTTCCGACGATAAAGTGTTAAGTTATCAGAGTCTTGATTAGCGACAACGATGAAATCTTCAGAAGGATCTAAATCAAAATCTCTCGGAATATCGCCTTCTGTTGAAATTAATTGAATTCGTTCAATCGCTTCGCCATTTTCTGAAACAGCATAGACAGCAATTGAGTTATGGCCACGGTTTGAAGCATAAAGGAAACGGCCATCAGAAGAAATACGAATCGCAGCACCACCATTAAACGCATCATAATCAGCAGGTAAAGTAGAAACTTTTTGTAATTCAGTGAAAGAACCATCTGTTTCATCATATGAAAGAACTGAAACAGTGCTATCTAATTCACCAAATAAATAAGCCAATGATTTTGTTGGGTGGAACACTAAATGACGTGGACCAGTCCCTGGCTCAGTCACGAATTGAGCAATCTCAGAAAGCTTTCCATCTAAGCTAACATTATACGTATACACACGATCGGTTCCTAGATCACAGACGACTAAGCGTTGATCAGGCGTTAAATCTGTGTAATGAACATGGGCATTGTTTTGGTTTTCATGAGGACCAGTTGGCTCTGTATGAATCACTTTGTCAGCATCTTCCAAAGAACCATCTTCTAAGATACGATACACGTGAACGATACCTTGGTGATAATTTGCTGCATAGACAAGTTGTCGGTTTTCGTCAACAGCTACATAACATGGCGGCGCACCTTCCTCAGTTACTTTATTCAATAAGTTAAAATGGTCCATTTCTGGTTGATAAGCGGCAGTGCCACCTTCACCGTCAACACTAGTGACGCTAAAAAGTTCGCCCTTTTGACTCAGAGCAAGATAGGTAGGACTCGTTTCTTCTAACAAAAGTGTCGCTTCTGTTAAACGACCTTGTGTCGTATCTAATGCAATTTTATAAATGCCTTGGCTGGCTCTTCGAGTATAGGTACCTAGTAAAATTTGTTCTAACATCACAATTCCTCCAATTTGTTTCAACACAATCACTTTTTATGAAAGTGCTTTTATATAATGTAGTATACCATAAGAAGTCTAAGAACAATAAAACTTTCTATCTGAGATGTTCGCATTTTAAAGTGGTTTGTGCTATTATGATGAGAGACTGTGATGACAGTCATTTTTTGATTTTTAGAGGGGTGACGAACATGTACGACAATACGGATAATAACGGGACCGTTCGTTGTTCATTTTGTGGGAAAACACAAGAAGAAGTAAAAAAAATTGTTGCTGGTCCGGGTGTCTATATTTGTAATGAATGTATTGATCTATGTAAAGAGATTATTGATGAAGAATTTTATGATGAAGCAGTCCGAGAATTAACGGATGTGCCAAAACCCCAAGAAATTTTAAATGTTTTAAATGAATATGTTATTGGACAAGAACGTGCAAAACGCACACTTTCTGTTGCTGTTTACAATCACTATAAGCGTGTAAATCAATCAGAAACAGCTGCAACTCAAGATGACGTTGAATTGCAAAAAAGTAACATTTGTTTAATTGGACCAACAGGTTCAGGTAAAACTTTCTTGGCTCAAACGTTAGCAAAAACATTAAATGTACCTTTTGCAATCGCTGATGCGACCAGTTTAACAGAAGCAGGTTATGTAGGGGAAGATGTTGAAAACATCCTTTTAAAATTACTACAATCTGCTGACTATAATGTTGAACGCGCGGAAAAGGGCATTATCTATATTGATGAGATTGATAAAATTGCCCGTAAGAGTGAAAATGTTTCGATTACTCGAGATGTTTCAGGTGAGGGTGTTCAACAAGCTTTACTAAAAATTCTTGAAGGAACAGTTGCAAGTGTACCACCACAAGGGGGCCGTAAACATCCACATCAAGAATTTATCCAAATTGACACAACGAATGTTCTCTTCATCGTTGGTGGAGCATTTGATGGAATTGAAACCATTGTTAAAAACCGCTTAGGCGAAAAAACTATTGGTTTTGGTAAAACTAATTCTGCTTTAAATGAAGAAGAAAGCATCATGCAACATATTATTCCAGAAGATTTATTGAAATTTGGTTTAATTCCAGAATTTATTGGACGCTTACCTGTAATGGCTGCGCTTGATAAATTAACGAATGATGATTTGGTTCGAATTTTAACAGAACCGAAGAATGCCTTGGTGAAACAATATCAAAAATTATTGTCTCTTGATGACACTAAATTAGAATTTGAACCAGAAGCATTAAAAGCCATCGCAGCCAAAGCCATTGAACGTAATACTGGCGCACGGGGACTTCGTTCAATCATTGAAGAAATTATGATGGACGTAATGTTTGATGTTCCTTCAGATGAAAGCATTGAAAAAGTTATCATTACTAAAATGGCCGCTGAAGGTACCGGTAAACCAACAATTATTTATAACAAAAAAGATAAAGAAGCTGTATAAGATTGAAGCTGAAAACAGCTCTTTCGGCGGATCTCCGAAAGAGCTGTTTTTGTTAAGCTTTTGAATGAAAGACTGAACAGAAGAACGGAGGAAAACAATGAACGTACATAATGCAGAAATCGTGATTAGTGCGGTATCCCCTAAACAATATCCTGAATCTCAGTTACCGGAGATTGCTTTAGCTGGACGCTCGAACGTTGGGAAATCATCTTTTATTAATACCTTGATTAATCGTAAAAATTTAGCAAGAACTTCAGGTAAACCTGGTAAAACGCAAACGCTAAACTTTTATTTAATTGAGGATGCCTTACACTTTGTGGATGTTCCTGGCTATGGTTATGCCAAAGTTTCTAAAACAGAACGTGCGAAGTGGGGAAAAATGATTGAAACGTATATCACGCAACGTGAGCAATTACGTGCAGTCGTTTCTTTAATTGATTTACGTCATCCGCCGACCCAAGATGATATCCAAATGTATGAATTTTTGAAATACTATGATTTGCCAGTTATTATTGTGGCAACTAAGGCAGACAAAATTCCGCGGGGCAAATGGAACAAACACGAGAGTGTCATCAAAAAAGCCTTGAATTTTGATAAACAAGATGACTTTATTATTTTCTCTTCTGAAACAAAAGAAGGAAAAGAAGCAGCTTGGACAGCAATTGAAAAGTTTCTATAGAAAAAAACAAGCAAAATTACTCTTTTGCTTGTTTTTTTGCTTCTTCTTTTTTTACTTCTTGTCGTTGTTTTGCCAGTTCTTCAAGAGGTACTTCTTTCTTTAATGGATCAACGGCGAAAGAATCGAAGAGTTTATCTAAGTCATTGGAACGTTCAAATTTTAATCCCATTTACTAAGCCTCCATTCCTTTTTTTATAGTGTAGCACGTTTTTTTTCATTTGGATAGCAACAGAAATGTAAGAATTCGTCATAGGTGCACCTGGTGTAATTTCTCGTAACTAAGACTTGCCAAACATGAAAAAACAAGCTATTCTTTAGTAAGAATTAGTTAGAAAGAAGGCACTTTATGAAAAATCCGTTAATCGGCGGTGTTCGTTTTTATCAACGATTTATTTCTCCAGGATTGCCTGCACGTTGTCGCTATTACCCAACGTGTTCACAATATATGATTGATGCAATTCATACACATGGAAGTGTCAAAGGAACAACGATGGGGGTAGCACGGATTTTACGATGTCATCCTTTTGTTAAAGGCGGCATTGACTATGTTCCGTTGAAATTTCGCTTGACGAAAAATCCTGATGAGACCTATCATGGACCGTATACGTATCGAAGAAATAAGAAAACAGAATTAGAAAAGGATGGATAAATATGGCAATTTTAGCATTTGATCTTGGCGGTTCTTCCGTGAAATACGGCGTTTGGACAGGCAAAGAATTAACAAATCAAGGGAGCTTTCCAACACCTGGCTCTTGGGAAGAAATGAAAGCGCATTTATATTCGGTTTATGCAGACAAAAGAAATGAGTCGATTAGTGGTGTTGCTTTTAGTTCACCTGGAGTAGTTGACGAAAAAAGTCAACAGATTTTAGGGATTTCCGCCATTCCATATATTCATCATTTTAACATTTATGAAGAATTAGAAGCGTTGTTTGGCTTACCAGTGACTATCGAAAATGATGCGAATTGTGCTGGTTTAGCTGAGATATATGAAGGCGCGGCGAAAGGGAAAAAAGAAGTGCTTTTTGTCGTTATTGGGACAGGAATTGGCGGAGCGATTTTTCGCAATGGTGAATTGTACAAAGGCGCTCATTTATATGGAGGCGAGTTTGGACTGAACTTTTTAAGTAATGGCCAAACATTCAGTGAAATTGGCACAGCTGTCAAAATGGCTCAGCGCTATTGTGAACGAATTGGAGTCGAAAAACAGGCGGTGACAGGAGAAGAAGTTTTTGAACTGGCACAACGAGGGGATGAGATTGCTCGCGAAGAAGTCAATAATTTTTATGATTATTTAACACAAGGATTATTCGGCTTACAGTTTTCTTATGATCCTGAAATGATTGTACTCGGAGGCGGTGTTTCTGCTAAAGAAGGCTTATTAGCAGAGATTAATCGCCGGATGCTAACGCATTTACAAACCTTTGAATTAAAAGATTTTGTTCCAGAAATCGTGACCTGCCATTATCAAAATGATGCCAACTTGATTGGCGCAGCCGCCAACTTTCAAGCAAAAACGAATTGGGAACTATAAAGAAACAGCCGATTGTTGTTCTCTTCAATCGGCTGTTTCTTTATTTATTTGCCTTGTCGTCAGTATTTTCTTCTGCAGCAATCCGCGCTTGAACTTGTTGGCGTAAAGTTTCTAGTTCTTTTTCTTTCTTTTCTAATTCAGCTAAATCTTCAGAAATTTCATGGGCTTCTTCTGCTGGCTTAGGTTGTAAAAAGACGTTTAAACCAATCGCTATAAAGGTCCCAATGAATGTATCCAACACACGTTCCATTGCATATTGAAAGGAATCGCTTTGCGGAATACTTAAAGAAATCATTAAAAGTGTCGCAGTTGCAGAAATGATCCCAGCATTGTTATTAATCCCATCAGAAACAACGATGACGATAATGACTAAAAGTGGTAGTAGCAGTAATTCTACTAAGTGTTGATTAGGAAAATAATCTTGTGCTAATACATAAAGCAAAGCTAAAAAGCCACCCAATGTGTTTCCAATAATGCGCGATTTTCCAAAAGACAAACTGGTATTTAAATCTTGTCTTAGCGAAAAAACAGCTGCTAAACAGGCAATCATAGGTGAGCCACGATGGAAAAATTGAAATAAAAGAATACACAGCATGACAGCAATTGCTGTTTTTAACGTTCGCATGCCTAAACGAAATCGACCCACTATCATAAATATTCGCTCCTAAATAACTTTTCTCTTTAATGATAACCGAAATAGAGGTAAAATTACTAGAGAAAAGTGAAGAATTATTATTTTTTAAGGGGAGTATGCATGAAAATTGGTTTACGAACAGTCAAGACAGCCATTAGCGCTGCATTAGCAATGATTATTGCGGAAAAACTGGGATTACTTTATGCCCCTTCGGCAGGGATTATTTCAGTTTTAAGTGTTACTAGCACGAAAAAAACATCTGTCATGACAGGAATTTATCGTTTGTTATCCTTAGCTTTAGCAACTATTTTAGCGTATATTTGTTTTACTTTTTTAGGTTTTACAGCGATTGCTTTTGGTATTTTTTTGTTATTATTTATTCCAGCAGCTGTGTATTTTCAATTATCTGATGGGATTGTTGTGAGTTCCGTTTTGGTAACTCATTATTTAGTCGAAAAAAATCTTTCTTGGGCGATTATTGGAAATGAGTTTTTATTAATGAGTATTGGTGTGGGACTAGCGTTATTAGCTAATTCTTATATGCCTGATACAGAAAAACGTTTAAGAGAAGACCAAGAAGTCATTGAAACAATGTTTCGTAAAATTTTAAGGGAAATGGCGTTACATTTAAACAACGCTGCAGGAGAGCGAAATTTGGTCATGCATTGTGCAGATTTAAAAACCTTTATTCGCACAGGCGAGACGTGGGCCAAAAATCATGCCGAGAATCAATTGCTGTCTACCAATACGTACTATTTAGAGTACTTTGCGATGAGAAAAATGCAAAGTAATATTCTAAAAAACATGTTGGAATTATTAGAAGATATTACTGTTGATGCGCAACAAGTTCGCTATATTCAACAATTATTGGAATATACGGCAGAAACATTTGCAGAGAATAATGATGGACAAGAAATTATGAATCGAATTAAGACCGTTTATGAAACCTATCGCACAAAACCATTACCGCAAACAAGAAGTGAATTTGAAAATCGGGCGCGACTCTTTCAGTTTTTACAATTGTTTCAGTCATTCATTCAAGTCAAAGCGGACTTTGCCAAATTACAACTAGATAAATAAACAAAAAAGAAACCTTTTTAAACGGAGGTTTCTTTTTTTGTTCTCTTAAAAATTCAGGCAAGTTCTTTAGTATTCATTGAGAATGTGTTAAACTAATGAGAAAGAAAAATAAAAGGAATGACCGCAATGGATAATGCTCAAGTGAAGAGAAAACATTTCCGTTTTCCAGCATATGATGATGAACAGGGCGTAAAATTACCAACAGATAATGAACGTAACTTATTTCAAGATGATCTGATTGGTAAAGCAATGTCTGGTAGCAGAAGAACTGCAACATCTGCCGAAGATACTAGACAAAGCACACCATCCGTCCAACAACCAACAACGAATCAATCAACTACAAATAAACAAACACAACAATTAACGGCAGCACAACAAGAGCAATTAGCACGTCATCGTTCTAATTTGCCAGACTACACAAAACATGCTAGTAAAGCAACGAAAAATAAACAAGCAACGAAAAAAAATAATAGCCTTTTTGGGACGCCAAAAGGAAATGGCTGGACACAAACGTATAAAAAAAAAGAAGTCGTAGCGAAACCAAGTAGACCTGCCGCATCACCATTAGTGCAGAAAACGACACCTTCTTATTTTGTTCCTAAATATATCCCGGCTTCTGTGATTCCTGAGGAACAGGAACCTAGTTTTACTGAAGAAGAGTTGCTAAAAGCAATGAAAAAAGATCGGCGTTCATATGTCATTCTTGATGATGAACCAACGGCTTTTCAAGTGAAAGATACGGAAGAAGATCCAACGGTGCGGAAGTTTAATATTCCAACCTCAGAACCTGAGATTCCTTTAACTAGACGACAATATCAACAAATCAAACCAGACTTAGAACGTTTTGGCGAAGATGCGTTGGATTTACGTTCGCGTTCCCGTTTGAATGCTGCAAAGAAAAATGCTAAAAGTCAAACTGCTTATGGGAAAAAATTAGCTAAAGCGAATGCTCAAGTGGAGCCTGAAGCACCTGTGACAGAAGAGAAGAAAAAGGGCATCTTGGATAAACCATTAAGTGGGATGCTAGAAGATTCAAGTTCTGTATTAGAAAACAGTAAATATTTTAGTTAAGAGATGAAACTTGCATGTGGATTTGAAACATGTAAGTTTTTTATTCTGTTTTAATAGTTGATTATTTTTTTGTTTTATACGATAATGAATCTCGTATGATTGAAAATTTTTTAAAAAAGGTATGTTTTATATAGTGACAGAGAAGAGGATTATAATGGGAAATCAAGAGAACAAATTATACCATTTTGTCGGAATTAAAGGTTCTGGCATGAGCTCATTAGCGTTGGTCTTACACCAAAAAGGCTACAACGTTCAAGGATCAGACGTAGAAGAGTATTTCTTTACACAACGGGATCTTGAAAAATCAGGTGTCCCTATTTTACCATTTAATGCAGATAATATTGATAAAGACATGATTGTTATTGCTGGAAATGCTTTTCCAGATACCCATGAGGAAATCGCCCGCGCCATCGAATTAGGCGCAGAAGTAATTCGTTACCACGATTTCATTGCTCGTTTTATCGAACCGTATACAAGCATTGCTGTAACAGGGTCACACGGGAAAACAAGTACGACTGGTTTGCTAGCACATGTATTAAGTGGTATCAATCCAACTAGTTATTTAATAGGGGATGGCACTGGCCACGGCGAACCAGATGCTGATTTCTTTGCATTTGAAGCGTGTGAGTATCGCCGTCATTTCTTGGCTTATTCACCAGATTATGCGATTATGACGAATATCGATTTTGATCATCCAGATTACTACAAGAGCATTGAGGACGTTTTTTCAGCGTTCCAAACAATGGCTCATCAAGTCAAAAAAGGAATTTTTGCTTATGGTGATGATAAGTATCTTCGCCAGTTAGAATCAGAAGTGCCAGTTTATTATTATGGCGTCAGCGAAGAGGATGATATCCAAGCCCGAAATATTCAACGAACAACGGAAGGCTCATCTTTTGATGTTTATCACAAGGATGATTTTGTAGGTCATTTTGTCTTACCAGCATTTGGCCATCACAATATCATGAATGCGCTAGGTGTGATTGCTGTGGCTTATTTTGAAAAACTTGATATGCAAAAAGTCGCAGAAGAAATGCTAAGTTTTAAAGGTGTAAAACGTCGTTTTAGCGAGAAAAAAGTCAGTGACATGATTATTGTTGATGATTATGCGCACCATCCAGCTGAAATTAAAGCAACGATTGATGGCGCCCGCCAAAAATATCCTGACAAAGAAATTATTGCTGTCTTCCAGCCACATACATTTACACGAACAATTGCCTTAATGGATGAATTTGCTGAAGCACTGGATTTGGCAGATGAAGTATTCTTATGTAATATTTTTGGCTCTGCGCGTGAAACACAAGGCGAGGTACGCATTGAAGATTTAGGTGAAAAAATTCAAAAAGGTGGACAAGTAATTACCGAAGATAATGTGTCACCTTTACTAGATTTTGAAAATGCAGTGGTGGTCTTTATGGGTGCTGGCGACGTTCAGAAATTTGAACAAGCTTACGAAACATTACTAAGTAACACAACTAGAAACGTTTTATAAGAGAACATAAACAAAATCGGGACAGGGGTATCTGGCTTCAAAAAATAAGAAGCTGCTCCTGTTCCGTTGTTTGTTTTTAAAATCTAGCATGGCAGATAAGTTGGTTTTGTTTAAACATCCTTTAAAGACTACTTTTTAGCTTGCCTTTTAAGTACATTTTGGTACAATTATCTTATCAATAACGGAGGTGTACTAATTTGAATATCGGAAAACCGAGAAAATTAGGCAAAACCATCGAAGATATCGAAGAGGGAGATTCGTTGTCCTTGACAGAGTCAATTGAAGACAAGGACTTATTACTTTACTTGGGCTTGACCAATGATGCGAATCCTTTATATATCCAACATGATTATGCCCAAAAAACAGAATATGAAAAACCAATCGTACCATCAATTATGCTGATGGGAATTATCACTAGTGCGATTTCAAAACATTTACCAGGACCAGGTTCACATGTTGTGAATTTCTCTGTGAACTTTGTGGAACCCGTTTTTCATTACGAAACATTGACTTTCCAATTAGAAGTAATCAAAGTCGACAAAATGAAAGATGTGATTACCATTTCAGTTGAGGCTGTTAATGAGCAAGAAAATCGCGTGTTAGATGCAGTGGTGATGGTTCAACCACCCCAAGTGACGATTGATGAACTAACAGAGAAAGAAGGGACTTTAACTTATGAATAATCAAGAGTATATCCAAACTGGCACAGGTTTGAATAAATTTTATGCCAAAATTTACGGATTTTTAGCGTTAGGAATTGGTATTAGCGCAATCATGGCTTATGCAATGACAACTGTCTTTTTACCTGTTCTAGCTACTTTATTCCAATCAAGCTTAGCTTTTTGGATGATTTGGCTTGTTGAAATTGGCTTAGTTTTATATCTAGGCGCAAAAGCACAGAAGAATCCAACCATTGCGATTGCAGGATTTGTTGCGTATGCATTATTAAATGGTGTCACTTTATCCGTGACGTTATTAATGTATACTGGTGGAACAGTGGCCGGCGCATTTTTAAGTGCAGCAGCTACCTTTGGCGCGATGTCATTAGTAGGTGTCTTTACGAAGAAAGACCTATCAGCAGTTGGTCATGCCGCTTATAGTGCCTTAATCGGAATCATCATTGCGATGTTGCTAAATATGTTCCTTTTACACAGTAATGCTGTAGAATTCTTTATTTCCATTTTAATGGTCCTAATTTTCTCAGGGATTACTGCTTATGATAACCAACGTATTCGCCAAGTCTATGCGCAAACAGGTGATCAAGCAGGTACTGGGATGGCCGTTTTCTTCGCATTACAATTATACCTTGACTTCATCAACTTATTCTTAGCTTTCTTAAGAATTTTTGGTAAAAACAACTAACATGAACGTAAAAGAGCCAATCTGCTCAGCAGATTGGCTCTTTTTTTAACCCATTCCAATAGCGAAATTCAACAGTTTATCGGAGTATGTTGGATTTTCTAAATCGGTTTTCATTGTTTCGTTCAGTAGACTGAGTTGATCGGTAATGATGCCATCGACGCCATAAAAAATCATTCGCGTCATAACATCTTCATCATTTGCTGTCCAAGCATAAACCTTTTTCCCGTCATGATGAGCGGCATTTACAAAGTTACGATTCATTGTACTGTATTCCATAGTAAAAAAGTCAACTGGCATTTTAGGCGGTCCCACAATGTTGAAAGGAATAACGTAGCCTACATAAAAGCGTGGTTCTTCTTTCTTTAAGGCCATCGCCGTATCATAGGTTAAGGTATGAAGGATATGGCCGTTTTCTAAAATATTTTCACGGTATTGTTTGACAAAGCGCTGTACTAAATCAGGGCTATCTTGAGGCGTGGTTTTGATTTCAATTAATAAACGTTGTTTTAATTGATTGGCTTTGGCTAAATAATCATCGAAAGAAACCATTTTAGCAGTTTGACCATTTTCTGTGACATTCATATTCGTTAATTCTTTAAGTGTTAATTGATTCGGTCGTTTATTAACGCCCGTTAACGCCCGTAAATTAAAATCGTGCATGACAATAAATTGATGGTCTTTGGTTTCTTGAATATCCATTTCAACATAATCAGGTTTTGCCTTATTGGTCTCGATTAAAGAGTCCAAGGTGTTTTGAACGCCATTGTTACCATTAACACCACGATGGGAGATGGTAACCGGTTTTCGGTCAGGTGTATGACTTAGGTAATTCGTATTATAGGTGCCTACACCAATTCCGAAGATGATTGCAATCAAACAAAAAAGAACGACTCTGAAGGTGGTCCATTCTACCCGAACCTCTGATTTCGGGGTGAACCATTCTGGCGTGTCAGGCAAAATCCCTTCATCTTCCATATCATCAACAATAATGTAAAAAATAGCAACACTAGACAACACCAAGTTTAAGAGCATCATAACCTGAAGGAGTGTCATAGCGATGACAGCGCTAGGTAAAGACCACTCAGGTTTAAACGTTTCGACGGCGGTTTGACCTAAAAATATCAAGAAATAGCCAGCCGTAAAAATCCCTAAAACAGTTCCTCCAATGATAATAAATTGCCCTAAAATCTGGAAAAAGCGCCGCTTTGTAATTTGCCAACTACGTTTTAAAGACTCACGAAAACCAACATCACGTAAAATCAACTCTGGGAGGGCAAAAGCAAGTCGAATCGCTAAATATAAGATAATCAGCTCTAACAATACGAAACCAATAATAATAATGACGCGATTTGCAAAAATAAAATCTAAGATAAAGGCTGGAATCTTAACTCTTGTTAATAAATAAGAGCGGAAGGTTAACCCACTTAATGGTAAAATCAAAAAGAAATATGCCAGGAAAAACAGAAAGGTAATTCCTCGAACTTTTTTGATCTGAAGCAAGGTGCCGTGCAATAATTGCGTTAGAGTAATTGGTTGCTTTTTCTTAATAAAATAAACACTAAGCAATAAAAAGGTAAATTCAAAAAAGAGCGCCAGTAAAATTAACAGCCCAATTAGTAGAAAAGTCAAAAGGACATAGGGATGTTGCGTAGCAATTGCCCCTAAGTTATCGTAGGAAATATAATCAATCCCACCTTCTTTGAGTACCAATTTGGACAAACTTGTCAATAAAGGCAATAGAACGAATAACATAAATCCGTGCATCAAGAGCACATCGCGAAAATACGCCGTTGTCCCTTTAAGAAAATCTAGCGTATTCACAATACTATTTTTAAAATAACTAAACATCAAAAGTCCCCCAGTTTCTACCAAAATTCCATAATAAAAGGACTAAATCAAACTGACACAGGCAGAGTTTTGATTTAGTCCGTTCGCTTTTTTATTTATTTTACATTCCCAGTAAGCTAGTTAAAAATGTACCGCCATAAATTAACGCAAGACTATATAAATAGATAGAAGCAGGTTTTGCTAATAAAATAATCAGAGTAAATTTTTTCACAGACATTTTTGTTAAACCGGCCATTAAACAAAGCGCATCATCCGGTGCAATCGGGAAGAAAATTGCTAAAGCAAACAATCGTTCAAAACGTTTTTCATTGTCTAACCAACCGATATACTTGTTATATGTTTTATCACTGACAAGGCTCATAATGAATGGTTTCCCATAATTACGACCTAATAAGAAAATGATAATAGAGCCAAGTGCAATACCAACGTAATTATAGACGAAGCCCATTGTTGGCCCGAAAATCAAGACCCCTGCAGCACAGCTAACACCACCAGGAATAATCGGAATAACCACTTGAATAATCTGAATTAACATGAAAATAATCGGACCGAGAATGACAGATTGCCCTACTAGTCCTCTTAGTGCATTGATGTCCTTGAAGACACCTAATCGGATAAAATAGATGGTTGCAATTATGGTTGCAACAATGCCCAAAATGGAAATAATATTAACAATTTTTCTAGATAGGGTAACACTCACATTTCTCATCTCCTTTAGTTATACTCATCGTACTTTTAGTATATAACTTTTTATCAATAAAAAACATCGTTTGTTCTTTCTGCAAACGAACAAAGTTGTAAGATACACATCATTTGATAAGTTTATTATACAAAAAAAGAGACAGAAAAGACATCCTACTTAAGACCCATTCTGCACTGATCTTTCGAAAGAGAGTAAAAGAAACGAAAGTGGCGCATTTTTTAGTAATATTATAGAGGGGCAAAGAGTGAAATTAAATTTGCATCCACGTCTTTAATGATTGCGTATCGTTGGCCCCAAGGTGCATTCCAAGGTTCTTTAAAAACAATGTAACCAGCTTGGCTCATTTTTTTCACGGTGTTATCAACTTCTGCGGCCGTTTCACAAAGAAAAGCAAGTTCGATTTTATCGCCTTGCTGGCTAGGCGCAAACCCATAGACACCAGTAATCATTTGTAGTGAATTTAAAGAAATCCTGACGCCATTGTTTTGTAATTCTGTGTAATCAGGCGAAGCTTCTCCCAGCACGTTAAAACCTAGCGTTTGGTAAAAAGAGAGTGCTTGTGTCATATCGTTGACGATAATACCGACCATATCTAACTTCATCCTCATAACCTCCGATCTATGATAAAATAAGTGTAAGGGATTTTTTGGTAAAAACCAAACGATTTATAGCGAAAGTGCTTAAAAAATTAGAATGTAACAGTTTACAACGAAGAATAAGAAGACTATAATTATGTTAACTAGTTTTAGGTATACCTAAAAGTGAAATGTGTGAACAAGATAGATTGAGGGATGTTGGATGAAAGAAAAGAAAACGGAAAAAATGCTTAATTATGCAAATGGACCTAGTTTAGAAGAGATAAATAATACCGTCGAGGTACCTAAAAACGCAAGCTTTTGGCGAACTTTGTTAGCCTATAGCGGACCTGGCGCTTTAGTGGCTGTTGGTTATATGGATCCAGGAAATTGGATTACGTCAATTGCTGGCGGAGCGGAATATAAGTACACGTTACTTAGTGTGATTTTACTTTCTAGTTTAGTTGCCATGTTACTACAAAGTATGGCTGCACGCTTAGGAATCGTGACAGGAATGGATTTAGCGCAAGCAACTAGAGAGCATACAAGTAAACGAACGGGCGTTGCCTTGTGGGTGGTGACGGAGTTAGCCATAATGGCAACAGATATCGCTGAGGTAATTGGTGGTGCCGTTGCTTTGCAATTATTATTTGGTTTTCCATTATTAATTGGTGTGTTGATAACAACGTTTGATGTTTTATTACTTTTGCTACTGACAAAGTTAGGCTTTCGCAAAATCGAAGCAATTGTTTCTTGTTTAATTGCAGTCATCTTTTTTGTTTTTGCTTATGAAGTGGCATTAGCAGATCCAAATGTTGGTGAAGTATTACGAGGTTTTATTCCAGACACAAAAATAGCGACAGATAAATCCATGTTATTTTTAGCCTTGGGGATCGTTGGAGCGACAGTCATGCCTCATAACTTATATTTGCATTCTTCCATTGCGCAAGCACGGAAATTTGATCGTAACGATGATGCTGAGAAAGCCAAAGCAATTCGTTTCACTACTTGGGATTCAAATATTCAATTAACTGTCGCTTTTGTCGTAAATTGTTTGTTGTTAATTTTAGGAGGAGCATTATTTTATGGAACCAACAGTGAATTAGGTAAATTTGTTGATTTATTTGATGCTCTGAAAAATCCAGATATTGTTGGTAATATTGCTAGCCCCGTGTTAAGTATTCTTTTTGCAATTGCTTTACTGGCTTCGGGTCAAAATTCAACGATTACAGGTACGCTGTCAGGACAAATTGTAATGGAAGGCTTTATCCATTTAAAAATGCCGTTGTGGGCAAGACGAGTGTTAACTCGTTTGTTAGCAATTGTGCCAGTCATTATCTGTGTCATTATTTATGGCGGTAGCGAAACGGCTGTTGAAGACTTGTTACTTTATACGCAAGTTTTCCTAAGTATTGCTTTGCCAGTGTCGATTATTCCTTTAACGATGTATACAAGTGATAAAAAATTAATGGGCCAATTTGCGAATCCAGCGTGGGTGAAATTTTTAGCTTGGATTATTGCTATTGCCTTGACGTTATTGAATTTATTTTTAATTTATGGCACATTAACTGGTTTAACGAATTAATAAAAACAAAGGCTGACTGGAAAAGTTGGCCTTTGTTTTTTCATAGAATTTGCGCGTAAGAAATGGTAGAATAGGAAAGATGAAATACAAGGAAGAGAGGCTTTCACGTGACAGATTATTTAAATGTAGGAAAAATTGTGAACACACAAGGAATCAAAGGAGAAGTTCGGGTCATTTCGAAAACGGATTTTCCAGAAGAACGTTATCAAAAAGGAGCAACCTTACTGCTATTTCAAGAGAAAAAAGCACCAATTGAATTGGTCGTGAAGTCCCACCGCAAGCATAAGAATTTTGACATTTTAAGCTTTGAAGGACATCCAAATATCAATGATGTTGAAAAATATCGTGACGGTATTTTAAAAGTTGCAAAAGACAATCTCGCTGAATTGGCAGAGGACGAATTTTATTATCACCAAATCATTGGTGCTACTGTTTACGATGAAACCGGCAGTGAACTGGGAAAAATTAAAGAAATTTTATCTCCTGGTGCGAATGATGTGTGGGTCGTCCAACGACCAAAGAAAAAAGATTTACTTTTACCGTATATTGAAGGCGTTGTTACAAAAGTCGACGTCGAAAATCAACGGATTGATGTGGACATTCCAGAAGGATTGATTGACGATGAGAATTGATGTATTAACTCTTTTTCCTAGAATGTTTGAAGGACCAATGGGGGAATCAATTATTGGGAAAGCTCGGGAAAAGCAGTTATTAGAATTGAATGTCTCTAATTTTCGCGATTTTTCAGATAACAAACACCAAACGGTCGATGATTATCCGTATGGCGGTGGCGCGGGGATGCTTTTAAAAGTACAACCGATCTATGATAACCTAAAGGCAATTGAAGAAGAGACAAACCAGCAACCAAAACGGGTCATCTTATTAGATCCAGCAGGAAAACCGTTTAATCAGAAAATGGCCGAGGAATTTTCACAAGAAGAACATTTAGTTTTTATTTGTGGACATTATGAAGGCTATGATGAGCGAATTCGCACGATGGTCACAGATGAAGTTTCATTGGGGGATTACGTTTTAACAGGGGGCGAATTAGGCGCAATGGTCATGATTGATGCGACAGTCCGTTTATTACCTGATGTCTTAGGTAACAATCTTTCTGCACAAACGGATTCACATTCCACTGGCCTATTAGAGCATCCACAATATACCAGACCTGCTATTTTCAACGATATGGAAGTCCCTGCCGTGCTAACGAATGGTAACCATAAATTAATTGCAGAATGGCAACTAAAAGAATCATTACGACGGACCTTTTTACGTCGACCTGACATGTTGGAATCAGTAGAAATGACGCCTGAAATGTTGAAGTTATTAGAGGAAATTAAACAAGAAGAGCAAAAATAAGGGAACTTTCAAGAAAATTCTCTTTACAGCTTATTTTGTCTGTGGTAAACTAATTTGGTGAGTGCAATGCGCTCTAACTATTACAATATTCCGCTGTGGCAGAAGTGACCATAAGAATATTTGGGAAT
Organism: Enterococcus sp. DIV0712; assembly: GCF_050554855.1. Classification (NCBI taxonomy): domain Bacteria; kingdom Bacillati; phylum Bacillota; class Bacilli; order Lactobacillales; family Enterococcaceae; genus Enterococcus; species Enterococcus sp. DIV0712. Next base: position 1,621,187 of record NZ_CP187333.1, on the reverse strand, counting down.
AAGGAGAAGGATAAAATGAATCCATTAATTCAAGAATTAACACAAGAACAATTACGTACGGATATTCCTGCGTTCCGCCCTGGTGACACTGTTCGCGTTCATGCGAAAGTAGTCGAAGGTACTCGTGAACGTATCCAGTTATTCGAAGGTGTTGTAATTAAACGCCGTGGTGCTGGAATCAGCGAAACTTACACAGTACGTAAAGTTTCAAATGGTGTTGGTGTGGAACGTACATTCCCATTACACACACCACGTGTTGCTCAAATTGAAGTGGTTCGCTACGGTAAAGTACGTCGTGCAAAACTTTACTACTTACGCGCATTACACGGAAAAGCAGCTCGTATCAAAGAAATCAGAAGATAAGAAAGTCTCTGACTGTCTATCAAATTTCGAATGTGAAAAGTCCTTGTCTATCAAGGGCTTTTTCTATTTGTCTTTATTCCTAAATTTCGTAAAAAAAGGTGTTTTAGTCTGTAATTGTCCTAGATTGTCCCATTTTGACGACATAGGTAGTCAAAAGTGGGCTAAATTTAACGATTACGCTGACGACAAAAGTCATCCGAAAATACCAATACGAACCTCCGAATTTAGCAAGGTTGAGGTTGACTTGCTAAGAAGGGAGACATAAGCCGACGCGTACCTAGCGGTTGCTAAAAAGGATGATAGAACTATATTCTCTATAATATAGTTAAGGAGACATCTATTATGAAAAATGATGATAAGAGAGTAATTTGGAAGCATGAAAGTGATTTGAAACTAATGCAGGTTATTTCGGAATTTATTGAAAAACATCACATTGATTCCGTAAGAAAATATCAGCAAAAATTAAAAGAATTTCCTAAAGAAGTTCCTAGTTTGTGGTTTATCAAAGAACGCTTTGGATCTTGGGATAAATTACTGATTCAATTAGGTGAAAATAGATTAGAGAGATATTGTTGGTCGAAAATACCCAATGATGAATTGAAAGAAATTGTTGTAACATTTATTAAAGAAGAAGGAGTACGTTCTCAAAGATCTTACGAGAGAAGCACTGTTGGAAATAAAGCTGTTCCTTCTCTAGATACTTTGAAAAAACGATTTGATGATATTAAACCTTTCTTTAAAAGAGAAGCAGAAGAATCATTCTCAAATTTTGAACTTCTTTTTGAGTTAAGAAATGAGATTATTCGATTAGGTTTGGAAGAGAGTTTATCAATGAACGAGTTTAGAAACAGAGCGAATTCAGAATATTTACCATCAGTGGATACAATTATGAGGAAAACTGGGAAGTCTTGGGAAGAATTGATGAAAGAGATTGGTTTTGATTATAGAGAAATCAAGATTGAGAAATTAATTAGGAATTTCAAGTAAAGAATTTTCAATGACAAAAAAGCATTCTCAAATGAGGATGCTTTTCTATTTGAGCTAATTGACTTCTATTCTGGTATTTTGGGATGATAAAGCTCAATAATTTCTTGTTGATTTTCGGACCATCTATGTTTCAGTGATGCATTTTCACTGTCATTAATAACAATCCCATAAATTTTTTTCAAATTTTTATTATTAACGCTTTTTATATCTATATTATGTTTCTTCATTTGAATCGATTGATACACAATATTTAAACTCTTTACATCGGATGGATGGAAAAAAAATGTTGAATAAAGTTTATCCTTAGTTTCATTTTGAATAACTTTGTTTTTGTTGATTTTTAGTTTATAACTATCCCAACCTTCAAGTTTTATCAATAAAATTTTGATTACATCTTCTAGATACTTATTATCTTTAGAGCTATTTAAGTATTGTGAAATGAGTCTTGGGACAACCGTCAAACATGAATAATATATAGAGTTTATATTAAAATCAAATAGCAGATGGTAGATTGTCACATAGTCTTTTCTTAAAATAGCTTCATGAAGAAGTAAGCCTAAAGGGATACCAACTAACTCTAAATCTCCATCTAAATTTTCTCTTTCTTTTTCCAATATACTGTAGTAGTGAGAATTTATACTATGAAAGTTATAGTGGAAAGGGCTGTCAATTTCATATGAGAACATTCTAATATTTTCGATTAGTTCATATGTCATTTTTCTTTTTTTAGTTTTTGAAAGCTCGCTGCTTTCCCATATAATTTGATAGTATTCTTTATAAAAATTTGCATTCGTTCCGAACATATGGATGAGATTATGTTTTCCGAGTCTAGTGTAAGAAAAATCATTATTCAATTTAAAGTATGTGTACCGAATAGTTAAATTCATTGCTCTGTAGAGTTGATCTTCAAGGTGCACAAACTCCTCTATATTAGAATTATTCTTGAAGTGTTTTAAAATTCTACTGAGTATTCCATTCAGCTCATGGCTCTCTAAAAATACACTGTTATTTATAAGGATAATTAGAATTTCGCAATACTGTTTTATAGCTGGAGCCAAAAGATTACAATCAATTAGAACTGAAATTTGTCTGATCCAAATAGTGGTAATGTCGTCCTTTTTTCTATACTTCTCTGTATAATTTTCTTGGACTTTCTTTCTGTAGTTTCTTAAAGTTAGGTTACTCAACTGTGAATAAATTTGAAAATTAATAATATACTCAATGTCATTTTTCCGAATCTTTCGTTCAGTATCTTCGATTAGGTCAAAGATAATTTGAGGTGTTTGGTAAGTCTTATTATGTTCGATGAAGTTATGCTTAACTATACGAATGTTTTTCGTGTAGTAAAGCGTACTTATTTTGTTAATAGATTTTTTCTGATTATTCGTGAAAATAATAATTTTTAAGATGTATACAGATAATAAGATCATAGTTACTAAAAAATTGTAAGGAATCACAGCAGATTTAGGATCGTTAAAATAGATTAAAATGTTTGCAAATAATAAGCTGAAAACTGCTCCAGATAACATTGTTAGATTTCCAAATATTGAATAAGAAAAAATGATACGATAGATAGAAGTGCCTAAAATTTTGTCTTTTTTTAAATTAGTTAGGAAAGATAATAAAGATAAAATTAAGAATGATAGGCTTACTTGAGAAAAGACAATCTGTCTTGCTAATTGTTCGTCTTTCAAATCGATTAACTTAGTAAATTTGTCTAGTAGAGGATAATCAAAAACGTCAATAATATTAAAAAAAACTAAGACTAGTATCATTACGAAAGCAATTTCTAGTAATAGACCTAATCTATATCGTATTAACAGTAGTGGATATTTCATTTTGGCTTCTTTAGCGTAGTATTTAATCAATATCTGTCTTTTTAATTTGCCAATTTTATATTTTAAATTATTCAGTTTAAGTCACCTCGTTATATTTCTAACTCTATGATAACAGTATACTGAATAGATATTCGTTAAACAATAAGGATTTTTATGATAAATAAAAATATATTATCCTAGTCATTTCTAGATTGGAAAAGGAGAGAATGAAAAATAAAATAAGATCACCACCGAAAACAAAAACAATGCTATATATTAATTAGGAGGAAAACAAATGAATAAGAAAAAACGTCAAGCAATCTCGCTAGTGGGTGTTCTCACAGTGATGATTGCTTTTTTTATTACCCCTATTACGGCTTTTGCAGCTACTGTTAATTATGAGAAGATTGGAAATTACGTTTCAACTTGGCATATTGCATCTTTAGGTGGTCAGCACTGGACAGATAATGGTGTGCACATGATTAAGGTAGATAATCAATCTGCTTTTTGTATTGAACACGGTGTTCTACTGAATGGTGGATCAGGATTTGAACCTTCTGAGCTAAATAGTGCAGAAAAAGAACGGCTATCTTTGATTTCCTATTATGGCTATCAAATTAGCCCTACAATGGAAAATTATGGGATTACTCAAAACATCATTTGGGAAGAGTTTGGTGATACATTATTGAGCACTCAGCTTCCAAACTATGCCAATCGAAAAAATGAAATTCTAAAAAAGGTAGTCAACCATAAAATTAAGCCAAGTTTTGCGAATCAGAACCTCACCTTAAATGTTGGTGAGTCTATTACGCTAAAAGATACAAATAATGTTTTATCAAAATATGGGAATCTTTTAGAAAATTCAGCAAATCTACAAGTTGAAAAGAGTGGAAATACGTTAAAATTAACTGCTACGGCTAGTTCTAGAGAGTCTGGGAAGCTTCAGTACAGTATGGTGCCAAAAGATCAAGTGGGGCAAAGCTTCATCTATAAGAAACCCGGTGAACAGACTGTAGCCACATTTAAATTATCCAATGCTGGAGAAATGAATCTAGCAATCAAAGTGAACTTAAATGGGAATATAAAATTAAAAAAAGTGGATGAAGATACTGGGAAAGCTGTGCCTAATACGAAAATGAAATTTGAGTATAATGGACAGACAAAAGAATTGGTGACTGATATGGATGGTCTTGCTCAAATTGATGGATTAAAAGCAGGTACGAAAGTAAAAATTACGGAGGTTACTGCTAGTAATGGGTTCGTGAATAAGGGGGAATCAAAAGAAATCACAATTGAACCGAATAAAACAATCGAAGTGGTGTTTGGAAACAAAGCTCAACAAGGATTATTAAAATTGAAAAAGACAGGTCAGAAAGCAACCACTGTTACTACTAAGGATTCTGACTATGGACAGCTACATGATATTACCTTTAATTATGTTCCTCTAGCCGATGTAACGTTTATGATTAAAGCTCGTGAAGACATTAAAGTAGGTGATTATGTTCATGCTAAAAAAGGAAGTGTTGTTGCAACTGTCAAAACAGATACAAATGGTGAATTAATCAATATGCCTAAGCTATATTTAGGAAAATATGAAGCTATTGAAACCGAAGCGCCTGCTGGCTATCTGATCAATAAAGCACCGTTACCTTTTGAATTTACCTATGAAGGGCAAAATGTTGAGCTCGTTTCTCAATCACTTGAAGCAAAGAATGACTTTCAACAGTTAAAAATCACTGTTCATAAAAATGAAGAACAGATTCAGGAGTGGGAGGGAAGTAAGCCAGTATTAGAGGAAGTGAAAGCGAATGACAAAGTATTTGGCTTATTTACGAACCAAGAATATACCATGACTGACAACACCACTGTGCCAGCTAATGCTTTATTAGCATTTGGAACGGTTAATGGAGGGGAGCTTGTTTTTTCTAATCGTCAACTGATGGAAGGCAAGTATTATATTCAAGAATTGGATGCTGGAGAAACCCATGAGATTGATACCACGCATCATGAATTTGAGTTTACGGCAGCGGATCATGAAACAGAAAAAGTGATTGATATTTATGCATCGAAAGACAATCAGGAGGATGAATCACTACCACTGTTAAATAAACTTCATTTTAATCAGTTTTCATTAAAGAAAGTAAATGAAGAAGCAATGTTAGAAGAAAAAAATGGCTATAATTTTACCTTCACTGGAAATGGCAAGGGTGCTATTTTTACTCTGGAAACGGAAGACAAGGAAGTGATTCAAACAGTCACAGTCAATAAGGATTCTTTAGCTACGTTCACGAATGTACCTGTAGGAACGTTCTATTTGAAAGAGAAGCGACCATCTTCTGAGGATTATGTAGGTTCTTCTGAAACCTATCAAATTATCTCTACACTAAAAGGCGTTCAAGCCTATGATAGTAAAGGTAAACTTTTTGGTGAAACAATGAATGAAGAAACAAGTGAAGAAGAGGAAAGTATTGAGCAGACCGAAGAGCCAGATTCTAAGAAACCTACAAAAGATGAGCCAATCGTGTTACTGGAGCTTAAAAACCACTTGGTTAAAGGGAATGCAGAATTAACAAAAACAGACGTATCGGATGGAAAAACTCTACCAAATACTGGTATTCGTATTCTCGATAAAGATAAAAAAGTAGTGATTGAAGGGAAAACAGACAACCAAGGTCAATTTACCTTTGAAAAATTACCAAAAGGTGTGTACTATTTCCAAGAATTTGATGCCCCATCAGGTTATCAATTAGACGAAACACCGATTCAATTTGAAATAAAGGAAGAAGGTGAGATCGTCAAATGTACCATGACCAATCAACTCATTCAAAACGAAAAAGGAAGTTTACCGCAAACAGGTGAAACAACGTCTATTTTAGGAATTGTGCTAGGAAGCTTGCTACTGCTTGGTGTTGCTAGCTATTACTTTTATGAAAAGAAAAAACAGGGAAATAAAACAAAATAAGAATGAAAGAAGGAATCAATTATGTCCAATCGTGTCACGAGTATTGCATTAAAGGATCAACAACTTGGTACTAAAATCAAAGCTACAGTGAAAGAAGAACGAGAAATTTATGTCGAAGGAAAACGAATCCCTTGTCGCATTTTCACTGCTTCATCTGCACTGCATCCAGATTTTGAGATTATTATACCAAATTTAAGAAACTCACAGCGGTTTGATGGAAGAAAAGAAGTGGAATTAAAGGATGCAACACTGGTTCCTAGTGCCAAAAGAAATAACATTGGAACTGCCAGTCGAACGTTAGAATTACAAGTCTTTGCCAAACAGTTAATTACACTAAACTAGAAAAGAGGAAAAACAAATGAGTTTAAAATTTGAAGAAAATACGATTAAGGATTTTGATATCAGTAAAACATTTGGAACCTGTTATTATTTAAGCGCTCAGTCCATCTATGAAAATGATAGTGAAGGCAACCGAACAGAAATGGTGAGGGAACAGCGTGTAACGGTCTATTCAGAAGCAAAAAATGACCAAATTGATATTGCACTACCAGAAGCTGCCGACTTAACATCATTCTCTTATGATGATGAAATTGAACTAACAGGTGAGGTGACTGCTTTAGCTTGGTTATCTTCTTATGCAGGGTACAATGATTCAATTCAATCAGAACAAGCCTTTAAAATTCGAGCTGGTGGAATTAAAAAGGTAGCAGCACTACATCAGAAACCTGAAAAACAAAAGCCAGCTGGAACGGCACAAGGGTAATAAGAGATGAAATTTCTAAACTACAGAGGCATCAGAATCCGTCCGTATCACTTGAATCTGTACTGTTATTACTTGTTGGGTATGTGGTCTCCAGCGCTTTTTGCTAGTTCTGCATATGGCTATTTCAGACTATATCCATTTGTAACTAAATTTTCTGAAAAACAACCAATAGATTATGCTGCTCTCCTTCTTCCAGTTGGAGGGCTTTTTTTATTGCTCTTACTTCCGTTGTTCATTTGTTTATGGGGGAGAAGACAATCTTTTCTCAAAGGTGGGTTCTTTTATCGAGCCTATCAACGTCAGATGTTAGCGCGGATGCTAAAAAGCAATGGCTTGTATGACAAAAAAGAACGAAAATCAAATGAAAAAACCACAGAAAAGATGATTTTCCCTAAAGTCTACTATCGGAATACCAAGGAAATTCTTTATTTAACGGTTCCGACAGATGGAATGAAATGGCATGATCGGTTTGAAAAGATTGCGAAAACCTTTGAAGAAATGTACATTGCTGATTTTATCAATGTACAGAAAGAAATGGGCTTTACAACCTATTCCTTGATGATTGATGTCATTAGTAAACGAATTACCATTTCGGATTGTGTTGTCACAAATGGTCAACTCAAATTGATGGATGGTGTGGTTTGGGATTATGCAGAAGTGCCGCATATGTTGATTACAGGAGGCACCGGTGGAGGCAAGACCTACCTGATTTTGACATTGATTCAAGCGTTAGTGAAGGTGGGAACTGTTGATATTTGTGATCCAAAAGAAGCTGATTTAAAGGATTTACAAGACCTTAAATTATTCAAGGGGCATATCTTTACTGGCACAAAATGGATCACTCGTTGTTTAAAAAATGCTGTGGCAGAAATGAATCGCCGTTATGTTTACATGAAGCTTCTTCCAACCTATACAACAGGTAAGAATTTTGCTTATTACGATATTCCACCTTATTTCATCATCGTTGATGAGTGGGCGGCGTTTTTTGGAACCCTAAATTATAAAGAGCAGGATGAAATTTTAGGGTATATCAAAGAATTGGTATTGAAGGCTCGTCAAGCAGGTGTTTTCTTAATTCTTGCAACACAACGCCCTGATGCAGAGAACTTTGGTGGAGGGATTCGAGATAATATTCTGTTTCGAGTGAGTGTTGGAAAGCTTCAAGAACAGGGATATTACATGACTTTTGGATCGGATCAAAAAAATAAAGCGTTCATCAATAAACCAATAAAAGGAAGAGGGTATGTGGATGATGGTTCAGCTGTACCGAGAGAATTCTATGCGCCATTTGTTCCTAAAGGCTATAACTTTTTAAAAGAATTTGAAAAGATTGAATCGATGAAACTATTAGATACCAGAGAGGTTGATCCGACTGAGGAGGAAATTGAAGAAGCGCAAGAAGCCTTTGAGGTAAAGAACTCAGAGTAACTACCTAAAAGTATATTGAGAAACAGTAACCAATAAAGTATATGGGAAACCAACACATTTCAATGAAAAAAGGGAAAGGAAAAGAAGTGTGTTTCGTTTTCCTTTTTTCGTTGCCTCAGCGGATGGAAGGAGCTGATATGGACTACTTCGTCTATGAACAAGGTTTCCTTGTGAAAGCCACTCGTCTTAACGGGTGGCGGTAGAACGAAAAGGAACAGGCAGGTGTCCTGTCTGTGACTGTGTAGTGGTTAGGGCGAGCAACGCTCGCTCTAACCTGTTACCCCCGCTTAATAACATGGGGGTAACTTTTTAAAAATATGGATACAAAATCATCAGAAATCCTTATGTAACCTAGCTTGAATGGATAGTTAAACTTGTGAACGATTTGGATTGATTTTGTGAACTACAAGAAAGGTAAGAGGCTAAAAATGACCAATCAAGAAATCAGACAATTACGCAATCGACTAGGGTTATCCCAACAGCAATTTGCAGACAAGCTTCACTGGAGTAAATCTTATTTATCCATGATTGAAACAGGGAAACGCACCATAAACAAAACTGCTATTGAACGAATCAACCAAACATTTTGTTTAGAAGGTGGGATTCTTCCAATGCAGGCGAAAATTGATTTTCTTCGGATTCGATTTAAGATTCATGCCCCAGATCAAGTCATTGAAAAGGTATTACGAATGAATCCAGAGGTATTTATTTATAAAAATTATGGGTTTAACCACTATACAGAAACCTATTGTTTTAGTGAAATATTTGTGTTCGCTAATCCTGAAAACTTAGACATGGGTGTCATGATTGAATTACGAGGTCGAGGGTGTCGTGAGTATGAGCTAGTGTTGGAAGAGCAACAAGAAACATGGACAGAGTTCTTTTGGCGACTATATGAGACGAATCTTTTTGATAATCATCGGATGATTGATACAAAAATCACTAGAATAGATTTGGCACTGGATGAGCAGGTTTCATTGCTATATCCAAGCTATGATTTATTTGAACTGAAAGCAAAATACGAACAAGGATTAGTGGACACAACGTTTCGTAACTTCGATTTTACTGGGGGAATTGTTGTGAAAAATGGGCAACGTTCAAATAAAGGTCTGTCTCTATATTTTGGCTCACGTCAATCACCATTCTATTTGAATTTCTATCAAAAAGATTACGAATTAGCGAAAAAAGAAGAAATATCTGTAGAAATGGCTCGTCAAAAGTATGGCATTAAGAATCGTTATGAGATCCGATTAGCGGATGAAAAAGCCTATCTCTTTGTTGAATATTTATTATCTACTGGTGAAACACTGGAATGGGTTGGCAAAGAACTAATTGATACTGCAATCAAAGTTTACGACTGTGATGAAGCTGGGTTGCGTACTCAATACAGCGCCAACTGGCGAATGGTCATTGAAAGTATGCAAGAACTGAAGCTGACCATGAAAGGAGAGAAACCGAGTTATGAAAAGTCATTACGTTGGCTCTCCAATTATCTTGCCCCAACGTTAAAGAAAATTTGGATTATGGACCAAACCTTTGGTACAGATGAATTAATGACTCGGATTAAACAAGCAGAATTGAAAGAAAAAGATCAAGAGGAGTTGGCAAAGCTAACCACAACGATTAAAGAGTTGTTAATACAAGAAGAGGAAGAAGTTGTATCCTCTAAAACTGTATCTGTTACACAACAAGAAGTGGAACAATTGCTAGCTCAATTTTTATTTGAATAAGAGGTGAATGAAATGATTGAATTATATATTGAAAATCTCCACGCTAATAAAGGACGATGGTTTGAATTACCCATTGACTGGGAAGAAGTGAAAGAAAAAATCGGCTTAGATGATGGGCAAGAACATTTGATAACGGACTATATGGCACCTTTTACAATTCCTCATTATGAAAATTTTAATGAAATGAATGAAGTTGCTGAACAATTGGATGAACACAATGGACACCCTGCGATTAACTATTTAGGTGAACTGGTTGATTATGGGTTTTTCAATGATATTTTAAATGCTTTTGAACAGATTGATGAAATTCAAGTCTATTCTGATTGTTATTCTTACAAGGATTATGCGGAACAATTAATGGATGATCTTGGTTATCTCTCTGGCGTACCCGATATTATCAAATGGAATATTGACTATGAAGGGATTGGAGAAGATTTACGTCAAGATGGCAGGCTCTATCAAGCAAGTGACAATACCATTATTGAGGTTATGACATGAACCAGAAACAATTAGCCGAGGAATTGAAACATTATGGATTTATTTGCTTGGAAGGGAAAATCCCTGAGCGACAAGCCCGACAATTTCTTACCGTTAAGAAAATGACACAACAAGAGAATTTAGTGTTTCAGCCTAAAAGGGAACTGTGTTTTGAACGAATGTTGTCAAAGAATACGAGTCTTTATATTGAAGGATTGGAGCGCTTTAGTGAGACTGGTTTATATCGTGGCTTTTCCTACGATTTTTACAAAGCAACCTATCTGTTTAGCTCCCAACCTAGTCGTTTGAAAATTTACGGGATTCAGCTTTCTACAAGAGAACTTCTTTATTTATTAAAGGGGTTCTCTTTTTTACATTAAAAAAGGAGTGACTCCATGAACTTTATAAAAGAGAAAAAACAACCAAAGCCAGTTGTTCCAAAAGAAGAAAAAGCGGCAAATATCCGAACTGTTCGTCTGAGTGTTCTGATCCTGACACTTTTTTTAGTAGTAAGTGGTCCAATTGCGTTGTTTCAGTCTTTCAAGATCCAAGGAAGGATAAAAAGTGAACAAACAGCATTAACCAAAACTATCCAAGAAGAACTGTCGAAAAATACGAGTACGCCTGTTGTATCTGAATTATATAAGCAGTTCTTACATCCTTTTATTACTACTTATATCTCGATTCCAGCTGATCAAAAAGCATTTGAAGAAAGACTTAATACGTTACAGGATACCTATTTTAACTTTGAGCAGGAAGAAGAGAAAAATACAGGGCTTGAGAGAAAATTACTTTCTGCTGATTTTTATGATTTGGTAAGTGAGCAGGGACAAACGATTGCAAAATATAAGATTGCTTATGAAATTATAACACCCATCACAAAAGAACGAGAAGTGAAGAAAAAAGAAGGTGACAAAGAAGTAACAGTCAAAGAAAAATACATCGATTACGAGAAAAGTGAAGTAAAAACGTTACTCAATATTCCTTTTGTTCAATTAGACAATCAATCGTTTAAAGTTACTGCGTATCCTTATTTTTCAAAGGAACCTTCGTTAACATCTGGAAAGGCACTTCAAGCAATAATTGATCGATCTCAGTACCAACGACTAGAGAATAAAGAAGAAAAAGCAATTACCAGTTTTGTGCAAGCTTTTCTTGAAAAATATGTTTCAGATTCGATAGAAGACATGAGCTTTTTGATGAAAGAGCCAGAGTTATTGACTAGTGATTATCAAATTACAGATGCAGCGATTGAACCCTTGATAAAAGAGAAACAGATTGTCGTCTTTGTTACGTTCAAACTAGTGGATGGACAGACCAAAAGTAATCATATAGAAACGATGACATTAGGACTAAAACACCGAGACAATACGTATTTTATTGAAAAATTACGACACTATTTAGGAGGAATTTAAATGAATCAACTTTATTCTAAAAAACAGATTTTGAAAATGAAACTCACTGCTATTTGTAATGCAGTTTTCTTATTCTTTTCAACTGCATCTTCGGCTTATGCCGATGCGAACGCAAAAGAAGCCAGCAACTACATTTTAAATGATTGGATTGCTCCCATTTTCGGTGTCGTTGTTGTTTATTTAGTCATTAAAGAATTTATGAATTCAAAATGGATACAAGGCTTTGCGATTCTGTTTTTTGGTGGCATTATTTATGCCGTGATTAAAGACCCTGCAAGTATTCTAAACTCATTGTCTAATCTAAAAAGCTATTTTGGGTTATAACCATGTACAGAGAGAAACAGATTTTAGATTATCGTGAACCGTTTAATGCCCCTTATATGATTCGAGAAATTGCAAAAAATGTCAATTTACCATTTGTGGTCTATGCGCAAGATTTTACTGTCGCTACTGTGAGCTTTGGGCTGGTTTTCAGCTGCTTATTGCTTTTATTTGGAATGAATCAGCTAGTGATTATGGTCTCTATTGCGATTCCTTATGGGTTGGTTCAATTGTTTAATCGTGTAGAACCAGATGGTAAACGAGCCGACATTTTCTTAAAAGATTACCTGAGCTATTTTGTGATATATGTCCTGAAACATCAGGTGTTATACCATGAGCAGCTCCAAACAATGAAACAAGATAAAATTATTTATCACCGTTGTACGGTGAGTCAATTAATGATAAAGGAGGAAGCAAAAACTATGAGTACGGTAACCGTTGATCAAGTGAAACAAGAAATAAAAGAAGTCATTGTTCCAGAACTCATCCATGAATTTGAGTCGATACAGGCAAGAGAAGAAGGATTCTATGAATTATTTGAAACAGATGATGAGGTATTACTTATGAAAAAGACCCTTCATCGACAATATGTGGATGGATTGCTTCCACTGACAGAGGTACCCAAGTTGAAAGAGCAATATCAATCAGTAATCAAGCAATCCATACGTAAACGAATCACTCGATTATTGTAAGAGGAGGAAAAGTATGAAATTAAAACAGCCTTTTCATAAAGTTTATCAGAATGTGTTAATTACGACAGAAAATGAGGTATGGGCATATTTTACGTGTCCTAGTGAGTATGTCATTGGTCAGAATAAAGAAGTACAAGAAAAACATAAACGGAAGTGGAGCCAGTTTCTTCAAAGTCTGTGGCGTTTTGAAGATTTTGAGTTATTTCTTAATCCCCATTCGTATAATCTTAATGAGCGATTATCTGCTTTTTCTAAAAGCTTTGATGAACAAGCTCAAGACATGGGGAATGCCTTAATTGATCGCACTTTGTCTGAATTAGAAAGTCAGTTACGAGTGATTACAACAGAGAAATTTTATATAGGTGTGAAGCTGTCTAGTCTGTCGTCTGCCACTTCCCTTAAAGGCAAAATAATGGAATTGGTGGATTATTATGCAGGCAAACTTTTAGCAATTATGCAGTATCATATGACCATTGACGAGGATTTTTTGGCACGCTATCGTATCATTGAAACAGAAGTCTTTCAGTTAGTTGGGGCGATTAATGGTCGGAGATTAACTGAAAAAGAAGTATTACAAGTTTGTCGCTATCCCTATGTTCGTGGGATGAATACCTCTTTTGATAGTGATTTTATTGAAAAAGAGGGGTATTCACTAACTGATACGATTCTTGATCCTACAGAGGAACAAGGCTTGTTGAAGTTACGAAGTTTAGAAGGAACTAGCTACATTGCGCTATTACCAATTCATAAATTTGCGCCGAATTTGGCATTTAATCATGTGGCAGAGCTAATTCAAAGCCTGCCTTTTCCAGTAGAGTTTCGGTTGAAGGCACATTTTGAGCCCTTGAAAGGAGGCAAAGGATTAAAAGGAAAATCTTCTAGAGCATCCAAACGCTTAAAGAATAGTGCAAAAGAAACCCTATCCATGGGTGATGCTGAAATGAAATCCAGTCGGTTTAATCGGTATGCTCTGACTGATTTAAATAATAAAATTGATTTACGAGTCCCGGTCATTAAATGGTTGGGACTTTTTGGTGTCTTTGGGCAAACGCCAGAAGAGTGTCGCAGTCGAATTCGTACGGTACTCTCTCTTTGCCAGTCTCGCAATGTGGATGTTGTCAAAGGGTTAGCAGATCAAGTTTTTCTGTTTCATCAATTCTTGTCTGGGAATAAGTTAGGACCCGAAAAAAATTGGATTCATTACACCACAGTAGAGGGAATCAGTGAATTAATGCTAGGGGTAGAAAATAGAATTGGGGACAATGTAGGCATTCCAATTGGTATGGTTTCAGAATTGAAAAATACACGGAATTTAACGCCTAAAGAAATTGCAAAAACCAGTCGAAAGCCAGTATTCTTTAATCCATCTATTGGCAATCAAAGCGATATCGCTGATAAAAAGGCGAATAGTCCACACATTGCTATTACAGGACCCACAGGAAATGGGAAATCTTATTTGGCTAAGTTTGTGTTCTTTCTCTCCGTATTGATGAAAGGAAAAGGACTATATGTTGATCCAAAATCAGAATTCTTTGATTGGATTATGGAAGTGATCAATGACCCAATTTATCAGAAAAAATACCCTGAGACGTGTGCATTCGTTCAGCAACATTTTCACCAAGTCCGCCTTGATCCAGATAAAGAGAGTAATAAGGGAGTTCTTGATCCTATTTGTTTTATTCCGAACCGAGTTGCCGCAAAAGATATGGCACAAGATTTATTTGAAGAACTGTACGACTTTACTAGTGCTAGAGAGAAGAAATCTCGTCTAGCCATGTTAGAAGGCATTGAAGTTGTTTTGAAGAAACGAGATCATGGAGAACGAGTGGGTCTTCTTAATGTGGTTGATTTCATGTTAGAAAATGACAATGAGGAAGTCCGAGATACTGCTAATTTAATCAAAAAATCCGTTCAAGGGTCTATTTTGGAATTGGCATTTAGTTATGGTGAAAATGAAGGCTTAAATCTTCATAACAAAGTGACTGTACTGGAAGTGTTAGGATTAGAAATGCCTAGAGCAGAAACACCAAGTAGTGATTATAGTGCTACCCAAAGAAAATCGATCATGTTAATGATGTGTATTGGAAAGTTCTGTGAATTGTTTGGTTTGCGAGATCGAGAAGAAAGCACTGTGGTACTTTTTGATGAAAGCTGGATTTTTAACACATCAAAAAATGGGCGAGCGATTATTAAATCCATGCGTCGAGTCGGTCGAAGCTTTAACAATACTTTAATAATTGTGACACAGTCTGTGAAAGATACCGCAGAAGAAGATGATACAGGGAATTTTGGTCGTATTTTTGCCTATGATGATAAAGATGAACGAGAAGAAATTCTTCGCCATTTAGGGTTAGAAGTGAGTGAAGAGAACATCGAGTGGTTAAAGAATTTACCTAAATATCATTGCCTTTATTTAGATTTAAGAGGACGTGTTGGGAAAATGTTGGTCTATTGCCCCTATGAAGAATTACATCAAATGTTACAAACTGTGAAGAAAAATTCAAGTGCAGATGTGGAAACTGCCTTTAGTGCATAGAAGGGAGTGAGCCTATTGTTAAAAGATGTCTTCGATATTGATTCCTTCCAGTCTTTCTTTGAAAAGGGAGGCTGGTTTAGTATTAATGAGAATTTGCAAGGTGTTCTAAACGCCTTAATTAACCTTGCCTTCGGACTGATTAAGTATGTGGTTCTTGCGCTTGATTATGTCATTGAACAATTATTTAGTTTAAATCTTTTGGAGGGAGTATTGCCAGATTTATTCTCTACAGCTAGTTCTATCTATAATCAGCTGTTTAGCGTGTTAGGGATCTTACTTTTTACTTTTGTGATTGTCATATCAGTGAAGGACTTCTTTGAAAAAGGAATTACAAAAGCTTTGATTCGTTTTGGTATCTTTACATTGATTTATGCTGGGAGCTTGGTGTTTTTTTCAGATGGTGCAGCCAAAGTCCAAGAGGTTAATACGATTTCACAGAACGTTCAAGGGCAACTAGTAGATTTAACGAGCGGTAGCCTAAACAGCAGTAATCAAAGCACAACAGAAAAACTGGTTGGTGGTGGGCAGCAGCTAGATGGCACGAGTAATATTCGTAACCTGATTTTTGATGAATTTATCATTAAGCCATATGCATTACTCAATTTTGGAAAAACAGATATTACAAAGAAACAATTTGAGCTATATTTAGTCAAAAAAGGAGATTCTTTTGACAAAGAAAAAACGAAAGAAATTGAGAAAAAAATCAAGCAAGATTCCGAAAAAAATTCTTACCTGACTTCGGATCGTATGACAGAAAAAGTCGCTGTATTACTGAATACTTTTGTGATGTTACTTGTGATAGGGGTTGCAGTGTTACTAATAGGTGTTGCCAACATTTTGATTCAGCTGTTGATTTACGGGATTGTTTTTCTCTTTCCATCCCTACTATTTTTAGCACTAATTCCCAATATGCACCATTTAATAAAAAATGGCTTTATGATGCTGGGGACGTTGTTTGCCTCAAAAGTTGGGATAGGCTTTGGCTTTGGGTTACTTTTTTCTACTATCAATCTATTGGATTCTTTCTTTGTCGTCACAAATATTGTTACTATGTTAGTGGGGCTATTTGTCAAAGTTTTATTGGGTCTATTTATCTGGAAAAATAAAGGACAGATTGTTCGTTCTCTGACAAAAGGGAAAACAGAGTTACGAGATTTTACTTTTCCTAAAAGTCCAACTAGTAAACGACAACAAAAGAGAGAACAACGAGAAGATCACCAGAATCGATTGGCTGAGCAAGCTTATAAGACCCAAACCGCAGAAAATGATTATCTTCGTTCTGGGGTAGAGTTAGATCGTGCCTATCAACAGAATGATTTCAAGGATAATCTATTGGTTCAAGCTGGAAATGAAGCTTCCTCTCCTGGATCAGTTTCATTCGATACAGAAGCAGCAAAACCTACAACTGAATCAGTGAACGACTCAGTTAAGACAGAAGAATCAAGTAATCTTGATAGCGAAGATGAGGTGCTTTCTTACAGCGAATCCGAATTGGATACGGTGTCAATATCGCCAAGTGAAGAGCAAGAAACAATCCTAACAGTAGAAGAAATGGATGATAGTTTCCGTCAACAGCAAGCTGTTTCTGAGCAAGATGAACAGCAGCTGGTATACCAAAATGAAGAGAATAGTGACGATCAAATGGAAACACCTCGTTTTACTTCTGAACCCCAGCATCAACCAATACCTGTAGAACTAGAAGAAGCCAAAGAATTAGCAAAAGAAATGGGTGAACTCAGACAAGAAACCTATGAGGAAATAGAAACTATTGAGGAATCAGCCTATGAAGCTATTTAAGAGTATGCCTTTACTAGGGTTCTTTTTTATCTTCATTTTACTGATTGGGGGCGCAAGTTCATCGACTAATGTTACTGGTACGGAAGAGGAACAAAATCTTCCAGAAGTGGTGCTTCGTTGGAAAGAAAAAGTAACAAAAGAAGCGGTTAAAAATGAGATATCCGAAGCGGTGCCTTATCTATTAGGAATTATCATGGTAGAGTCAGGTGGGAATTCTGAAAAATATCCCGATATTATGCAGTGTAGTGAAAGCCAAGGAAGACCACCGAATTCCATAACAGATCCCGATGAATCAATAGAAGTCGGGGTAAAATACTTTGCGAATATGTGGAAAGGGCATCGAGAGTATGAGATTTTAAACATTGTACAGGCTTACAATTTTGGAGGTGACTTTTTGAGTCATTCTGGTAAAAGCTACTCACTAGAGAGTGCTATTCAGTTTTCCAAGAGTCAGGCAAATGGACAGACCATTACCTACAAAAATCCAGTAGCAATTAGCTTGGGCTATGATTATCGCTATGCGTATGGCAACATGTTTTATAGTCAAATTGTGAAGCAGTATATTTCTTCAACCTCTGACAACAATAGTAGTGGTGGAAATTCTGCGCTTGCCAAAGGAGCATTAAACGAATTGTCGGAAGGTATACATGAAGGTGGCGAAAAATATTGGCGTTGGTATGGCTTTAATAGTCGTGTAGAATGGTGTGCAACGTTTGTTTCATATGTAGCAGAAAAAGCGAATGTAAAGATGGAGCGATTTGCTTATTGTCCCACTGGAATAAATAATTTTAAAGCGAATAATCAGTGGCAAGACAGAGGTGTTGAGCCAAAAAGTGGGGCAATTGTTTTCTTTGATTGGGATGGTGATGGGGTTAGTGATCATGTGGGGATTGTGGAGAAGTTTGAAAATAACACTGTCCATACCATTGAAGGAAATTCTGGAGATATTATTGCAAAAAGAAATTATGAAATGAATACTCCCTATATTTTAGGATATGGAATACTATAGTTAAACGTTATCATAAAATAGATTTGTAATTTTTTTATGATAAAATAGTTTTAAATTCTTTAGTCTTAATATTAGGATGATTAGAGATGATAGTGTTTTAAAAATTAAAAAAATTAGTTATAACAAATAAATTATAAGAAGAATAAAAAGATAAAGAATAGCGCCTTGAAATTTTTTGTGTATTTTTAATTCATTTTAGAAGTCAGGAGTGTTGCAGAATGAAACAAATTGAAGAATATAATATTGACTTTTCATCTACTAGTTTAGATATTCAGGTCCAAGAATTCTTTCAATATTATGACATGCCACAAATTGCTGTTCATTCTTTTGAAGTTGCCAATGAAGCAAAAAAAATAGCTGAAATTTATAAAGTATCTACAAAGAAAGCATATATCGCTGGTTTGTTGCATGATATAAGTGCTGTGATTCCTAACGGTGAACGAATAGAAATACACAAGAAGTTAGGAGAACAAATTTATCCTGAAGAAAAGCAGTTGCCTATGTTGCTTCATCAAAAACAGTCTGTTTGGATTGCAAAGGAGTTTTTTTATGTAAAAGATTGTGATGTTCTATGTGCTATAGGGTGCCATACAACTTTAAAGAAGAATGCATCTGAATTGGATAAAGTAGTATACCTTGCGGATAAAATAAAGTGGGACAGAGGCTATACTCCACCATATCTAAACGAGTTAACTGTTAATCTTAAGGAGTCTTTAGACGCAGCCTGTAGGGTATATATTAAATGGGCTTTATCAGATGTTGTTGTTCTCCATCCTTATTTAAAAGATGCAATAAATGACTTAAAATTTATTGAGTAACACTCTTTTTTTGGAAATTATTCTAAAGATGGAATGATCACTTTCCGCGCACGGTATTTATCGCAGATAACATTTCTCGAATAGTATCAACAGTAGAAAAAAATTGTTCAACAAAAGAATCAAAAAAAGCGTATCATAATCCATATGTTGTATTAAGTTGTATTTATGTGAAAGTATCATTCATTTTCCACTGATCGTGAGTCAATTTTATGCTATCTAGAATTTTTTTCTAAATTAATTAACAAATCGGATTCTAATTGTTGGTGAAAAATCGTATAAGGAATTAACTGGAAAAATTATTGATTATTTTACGTCATTAAAAAATAATAATAAAAAAATTGTAATTTCATTAACATTAAAGATAGCAGAACAAGTACAATCGTTAATATGAAAAATATACTTGGAGGGATTTAATGAACGCAAAGTATTACTAAGAATGTTTTTAAATTGCTATCTCAATAAGTAGGAAAAGCTGTTAGAGAAAAGAGAAAGGAATGATTAAATGAAAAAATGTTTTTCTAGAGTATTTATTAAAGATGATTCAGGAGACATACTTGTGTTAAGAGATAGAAAAGGGGGCTGGAATCTACCAGGAGGCAAGCAAGAGGCGTGGGAAAGCCCAATAGATTGTGCTATTCGTGAGGTGAAAGAAGAAACAGCGTTAGAAATTTCAAATCTTGAAGAAGTTTATAGTAACGTTTTAATTTTTGATGACATAAAATGGACAGCACATTTTTATTTTGCTAATGTGTCTAAAGGAAAACCAGTGTTGAATGAAAGAAATAAAATTAAGGGGATACAGTTTATTGATGATTTGAATATCGTAAACTTTTCTGTTGGCTTGGATCCGCTATTTGCTCACTTAAAGAAGACTAAAATTTTGGAAAATAAAATCACTAAGTGGAAATAAATTATTAGAAATAAATAATAATAAAAAAGGAAGGAGTGTTACTAAAGAGAAAACTTATTCAAAATATGATTTTGAAAAGTCCTTAGAATAGGTGGTTATTTGTAATAGATTAAAGACTCAAAAGCTTATTTAACAGTAACCCTGTTAACTTTTTTCATTTCAAAATATCGAGGAGTCAGTATATACCAGTTTTGGATAGAATTCGGCTGATCATTTCGTATATAATCTTCTCGCACATAAATAGAAAAAATTTAAGGAGTGTACCCTTATTGAGGAACACTCCTCTTTTGGCAATTATTCTAAAGATGAAATGTACACTTTCCACGCACGGTATTTATCGCAGATAATATTTCTCGAATAGTATCAACAGTAGCAAAAAAATTGTTCAACAAAAGAATCAAAAAAGCATATCATAATCCAAATGTTGTATTCATGTGAAAGTATCATTCATTTTTCACTGATTATGAGTCAAGTTTATGTAAATATTTTTATGTTGTCTAGATTTTTTTCTGAATTAATTAACATATCGAATTCTAATTGTTGGTGAAAAATCGTATAAGGAATTAACTGGAAAAATTATTGATTATTTTACGTCATTAAAAAATATTAAAAAAAAATTTGTGATTTCATTAACATTTAGGATAACAGAACGAGTACAATCGTTAATATGAAAAATATACTTGGAGGGATTTAATGAACGCAAAGTATTACTGGGATTTTGAGTTACAAGATATTGAAAATAGAACAATGAATAAAAATCTTTTAGAATATTTTAGCAGGAAAAAATCTGAAGCTGAATCAATTATTAAAGATGTTTGTAGGATGCCACTTACTGAAGTAGTAGCTAAACTCAATGTCATTGATGAACAATTACGACTATTTTTCTTTTATTGCTTTGAAGATGTTGGCTCTATTTGTGATGCTGAGATGATTCTTGAACTTATACAAAGTGAATACAAACAGACATTTTTAGAAGAAACAATAGAGTTACAAAATGAAAATGATAAATTATCATTCATATATTTAA
This sequence comes from Enterococcus sp. DIV0712, assembly GCF_050554855.1. NCBI lineage: Bacteria > Bacillati > Bacillota > Bacilli > Lactobacillales > Enterococcaceae > Enterococcus > Enterococcus sp. DIV0712. The sequence continues at coordinate 1,600,135 of NZ_CP187333.1, read as the reverse complement.
TTGACAATTCATTTCCTAAAAGGCCACTATGGGAATTAAATATTATAGAAATATTATCTAAAGCACTAGGGAACATCGAATCTATTAATTTGAATGATTGGAAAATCATTGCAGAATACTTCCAATATTTACAAGGTTCTGCAAAATTGATATTGAAGGATTTAGCCACAGAAACATTTAACTATCAATTTCCTAAGCTATTACTAATCGATACTAAATGTAGAAATATAGTCGATATGTTAGGAAATATTGATGTTTTAAATTGGAAAGAAATTGAATTTGTTCTCACTATTGAGAATCAAGCGAAGCAATATTTGGAGGAGTCCTTTATTTACAAAAAGAGTGGATTCTCTAGATATTCTTTTAGAAGACAAGTTGGATAACCCGGATTTAATGTAATGTCTGCTGAGAATGAAACCAGCAGTTAGAGGTGGATTATGGAGAGAAGGCTTTCAATTTGGTTGAAGCCTAGCATAAAATAGGAAAAAAAGTTAAAAATGAACAAGAACAGTATTTAACATCAAACAGAGTTCATAGTAAATCAAACTTATATGATCTGATAAATCAGTGAATAATATTGGTAGTGTATAGGTAGCGATTATGTTAGGAAAATTTAATAGATATAGTATCGTTTGAATTGAGAAAGGAGTCCAGAAATGTTTGTTAAATTTCTGGTTATTCATCTTTTATTACGTATATTACCTATTCTAATTCCATTTGTAGTTGGGCTTATTCAGCTAGGGATTGAAATAGTGTTATCTTACGTTTTAAAAGAAATAAAAGTTTCATGGTTAAATGCAAATCGTCGAAATATAGGTGTTCTTATTACAGTTGGTTTAATAACAGTCGTGGTTAGCCAAGCAGTTCAGTTTTATCTTTTAAATGGAGGGTTCTTTTGGTTGGCTTTACTTAGCTTTGGACTCTATCTTCTCTATTTTTTATGTCCTTATTTAAGTTTACTTATTTTTTGGAAACCTACTACATTTATATCAAAAATAGGTGTGGGATTTCTTAGCATATGGACTATTTTGATTTTAAAGGCAGAGCCAATTATTTATTTAGATGAAGGAGGAGTTTCATATCGAGAAGCGAATATATACCTAAAAATACTATCTGTTATTTTAGGTATAGGATTGTATCTTTGCTTAACAGTCCTCCAAACGCTACTTATTCGGCATGAAGTAACTAAAAAATCAACGCCAATAATTCCAGAAGTTACTGTATTGAATAAAATGAAGAAATATATCCTATCTTTATTTAAGAGTATATATTTTGTATTCAAAAAAAGTTGGTTTAGTAGTTTAATTGTGATTGTTACTGCACTTTTTCCTATGCTGTTAGTTTTTATTGGTTGGAAGTTAGAAGTGATACTTACGGATAGTTTACCATTCTTTTTGGGGATTACATTCATTGTTTTGCTAATGAGTATATCTAATTTATTGTCTATTCGTAATCGCTGGGTAAATATAATTCGTTATTTTCTGTACTTTTCCATGTATTTATTACTAATTAAAATTTTATCTCCAATAGAGATATCTGAAATGAATAGATTTAGTGTACTGCTCTTTTGGTTCCCACTTTCTGTACATTTAGCATTCATTGTTCCGTTGATAATAAATAGTTTGAAAAAATATCTTAAATAGAATGTATGGAATTACTATTTTTTTTAGGATTTATGAAAAAAGTTTAGTAAAGTGCATTATATATATCATTAGAAAAGGAGAACTTGCGTCATGGGAGAAGCGAAAAATAGGAAAATTTTTAAAATTCAAAATGAGAACTATTATGGTAATTTTTTATTAAATTTATTCATGAGGGGGAAACCAGTGATTGAAATATCTCCTGAAGGCGTTAGAAGAAATTATTCACGGAAAACTATTTTTATTCCTTGGACAGAAATAGTGACAATTTTTGATGATTTTATTCTTGTGCCAAAAAGTTTTTCAGATCATGATGTAATTGGTATAACTGTTACAAATCAATATGCTATAGATAACTATCAAAAATTTTTTTCAATTAAAGAAGTTATTCGAAAAGAGAAACCTTCTAGATTTTCTGATGGTCTATCAAAGACAACAGGCAATATAAAAATAAAGCATGATTTTGAAAATGAAAAGGTTATTCTCTGCATCTATTATAAGCAGCATCTGAAAAATAAGGGCAAGGGTTTATTTACTAGCTTAGAATCAAATTTAGAAATAAGTAAGTTGGGTTACTCATATAAGAGATGATGGCAAAGGATGCTAAGTATATTATTTATTAACTTATACCGTTATTTTGATTGAACCAACAGAGGGTGTAAGTAGAAACTAAAGAATAAGTAAAGTTATTTTAGAGATGAATTATTGGAGGTAGCTTAATTGGAAGATAGCTCAGAGGTTTATGTAATGAGCCAATGGAAATTTAAATTTGTAGTATTTTTATGGTGTGCTTTTCAGTTTATTCTGTGGTTTTTGTATATGAATTTTTTTGGCAAATATACAGTATGTTTCCTGTTTACTTTTGTTATTTGGCAGATTTTAACTGAGACAGGATATTATCTTGCGTTTAAATTAGGATATCATTCAACACCAGAAGGGAAAACAATATCAAATGGTCGTGGAGGTCGTTTACAGTTTCCAGATTTTGTAAAGAATGATCAAGAGTATCTCATTCGAAGAAGAAACCTTACAAGAAAAGAAAAAAGAATTCGTTTAATATTTTCAATGACATGTGCAGCAATTTTGAGTATTTTTTTAATTGGTTCACTAGGTTTGTTTACGACACTTAGCTCAGCTAATAATTTTTTATCATTGATAATTTTTGTATTAATTTTATTGGCGGTTTTTGGTATTTGGAAAGGCTATCAAGTTCTATTTAGACGGGTATTTAACTTGGAAATCGCATGGAAAGAAAATAATCGGCCTGTCTTCAAATATAAGAAATAAACATTTGTTTTTCGTAATGATTGTTATTTGTTTAGTAGCTATGGTGATAAATAATAAGTAGTAAAAGAGGTGGTAAAATGGGAATAATCGTACAACATGATGAAATCATTTCAGTATTAAAGCAATTAGATATATATAATGAGGATGAGCTTATCATATATGCTACGCTAAAAACTAGTCAGCCGTTATATACTCGAATGAATGAACTTGATTTACGTAATTATATTGTTGAAGGTGTATGGTTAGCCGTTAGCAAAAATGATGTAAAGATTTTACCTGTTAATCAGCTAGGAAAATTACAAGAAGTAGTTACTGTTATTTCCAAAAAGGATCTTGATAGTTTAAGTATTGAGAGAAATTTATTTCTATATACTATTACAATGAAAGATTTGAAAGGAAATAGTGCTATCTTTAAAGTTTCAAGCAGAATTGTAGGAAACCGAAATCATCATTTAGATTTTATAAAATTAGTTGAACATTTGGATAAATCTGATTAGTTTTATTGATTATTAAACTTAAAAAATTGGAGAGAAGTGAAGTATATAGTGAAAATTTTTTTGTATTGAAGACAGATCTGAAGATATTGAAAATACAATTGAGTCTGATTGGGGTTCGATTAAAAGCGATTTCGATTGGTGATAAGATATGCTTGGCATAAAGCATTCTTCAGTACAAGGATATGTGGTTCTCTATTTCAAGGAGAAAGTGTATCTAGTTAATACTATTGATATGTCTCTATTTAGCTTATCTAAGTCGCCAGAACAAGTAGTTTTTGATGCTTATTTGCTCGACCAACAAGCAGTATCATATTTTGAAGCAGGAAATAATAAAAAAATGAGCTCCGTTTCGGCAGTACTCTTAACACAGTCGCTTGTAGCGGTAATATATAATTTAGGAAAGTATACATTTCAGAACTTTGAGGTTAGTTACTCCGTAGCAATTAAAGCACTGTTGTTGTTTATTTCCATATTTATAACTCTACTGTCTAGTAAGATCTATTTGAAACCACTAAAAAAGAAAATACCGAATCATATTGTAACACCAAATAACCACTTTTCTTTGAGGACTTACAAGCCTAAAGATAAAATTTGTAAAAGAAATTTTTTCAAAGATGGATTAGGCTTTCTACTTATGATAGTACTGGTAGGAACACCTCTTTATTTATATTTTAAAATAAATAACGGAGGGGAAAGCATATTATTGATGGTGGTATCTGCTATAGTTTTCATTCTATATGTTTCAACCAAAATGAGTCCAATTGCAGCCCCTGCTTATAAAGATTACGATTTTATAATTACAAAAAATGATAATTAGCAGGTAGTACAACATTTATAGAATATTTTTTAAAGGAATAAGTGAAATTAGGATATTTAAGCCAGTTACCTTTTTCTTTATCGCTTAAATTCAAAAGAGATATGGGTGGAGAATCACTTAAAATATTAGGGATTCACATACTTAATCTTAGTAATGTTGTTCTAACAAATGTTTTTGTAGGAAAATAGATTGATGGATTATTTACTAGATAGGTAAGATGATTAAAACTTTGTTAAAAGGTCTATGTTTAATTATTTAAAGGAGATCAAAAAATTTATTAATGAAAAAAATTATTTATATTGGTGAATGTAAAGACGCAATTATTTATTACGATACAAAAAATAATAAACCACTGAAAGCTATCAAAAGTAAACGCTCAAAGACTAAAAAGACAAGAAAAAATTATAGACAGATTTGTGTCATTGTTAGCGTCATATTCTTAATTAAAGAGTTAAGTATACTTTCTCCGTTTGGGAGTTCCTTTAGTGGGAGGTATACAATGTCTACAGTTTTATTTTTAAGTTTATTATGGACACTAGAATTTATCTCGCTTACAGCAGTTGTTTATAAAGTTTTATACAAAAATGTAGAACAAGCAGTACCTACTAACAGCAAGGAATTTGGCTATGCTATTAAAAGTAATGATTTATGGAATATCTTTAATAATAAAAAAGTTACGATATATAAAAAGTTGAGTATGTTTGTTTTAACAACTGTGGTAGGTCTTTTAACTATCAGCATTGTTCCTATGCTTTATATGATAAACATTCAAGGGGATTTTATTGGAACTAAGGTAGGTTCTGAAATTATTGGCATCTGTTTACTTGGAGTAATGCCGTTTTTAAGTGTGTTGCTAGTATGGTTAAATAATCCAGTACGTTGGTTAAATACGGTAGAAAAATATCAAAAAAAGAAAATAAAGTATGATTAAGAAAGTAGGCTTATCTTGGAAATAAATAAACAGAAATTTATATATGTTTTAAGTTACGTAGTAACAATGATTGGTCTATTCTTGTGGAATGGTCCGATGTACATTTTTTTTAGTATATTTGGTCTAGGTCTTCCGTTAGTTCCAATGATATTACCAATAGTCGGTATGGTAATGTTGCTAAAAAGTATATCAAAAAAAGGAGTGATATTAGGGTTCGTGCTAACTTTACCAATATTAGGGGTATTAGTGGCCACAATTTTATCATTGCCTTTAAGAACAAACATAGATACGTATTCTGGGATGAAACAGCTTACTCCCATTTACGTTACACTTATGATTTTGATAGGGGGAAGCCTATTTTTTATTATGTCGATATATTTGCTGAAAAACCAGCTAGTTATAATTGAAAAGGAGGCAGATAAACCCAAAATGAAAGGAGGGAAATGATTATGGTGCTACCCTTAACTAAAATGTGGTTTGTAGCAGATTATTGGGGAAAATCAGAACTCTCTGGTACTAACATATTTGCAGAATATGACATATTAGGAAAAAAAGTTGTCTGGAAAAAATTTTCTAAACAGGATATGGAAAATCAAAATCATAAGGTAAAAAAACTTCTCTATTTTTTACCTTTTACTTCTCTATTTATCATTGTACCTTTCACTGTTTTCTTAGGAAACTATACAAAAAAGCAAGCAACTCCTTTGGATAGGCTGGGGAGTTTTGGAATGTTTGCTCCTTTGTTAACAGGGGGTTTATTGTTTCTGATACTTGAATACCTTATGCTTTATAGAAGAAGGTATTCGGAAGTAATAGATGCTCCAGCAAAGTATAATCAATATACGTATTTTGAAGAGTTGTATGAACGTTCGGTGAAAAATAATGATGCGGTTGGAAAATATAAAACTCCCTATTTAGTGAGTGGTTTGTCTATTCTATTTTTAAGCGTTGTAGTAATTCCGATAATGTTTTGGCTTTATAATATGAAAGGAACATTTTTTGAATTTTTCGTGAAATTCATATTATTATCATTTTTATGTTCGATAGTACTATCAACTATATGGAATGGCATTATTAAAAGTGTTATTACAAAAAAAATAATAAATAAACTAGCTGAGGAACTAGAGATATAAATAGAATGAAATTTAATTATTGTACTAAGTATCTGTTAATTTCAACATGGTTCTATGATAGGCTCTAAAGAAATAATATTTAAATTTAAAATTTTGAATAGAGTTCTAGAAAATGAAAAATAACTTATGTATTCTGTCAAATTAAAAGAAACATGATGATTTTACATGCAAAAGCAGATTGCACTTTTATATTGGATTTCTCGAAAGTGGTCAAAGAAGTAACTTTGTATTTTCACAGCTACTATATGCTACAGGTTAGATATTAATTTGAATAGTGATCTTTTGAATTAAGTATGAGAAATATCATTATGTCTATGGTATGTGGAAAACAGAATAGTTTATTTCAATTTTTATAAAACGGGCAAAGAATGGAGTAACCGATGAAAAAATTTTTAATTGTAAGTATTTTAATTGTAAGTATCTTTTTTTCAGGATGTACTAAAAATTCAATAAACACTATGGAAAATAAGAGAAGCTCTTCTACAGAAAATAAAGAAGTAAAATATAACACCGTGAAAAATCAAAAAGAGTTATTAAATAGTATCAAAGAAGTAGCTGTTGATAAGGACGAAAAAATGTGGAATAAATATTCTAGTGAGCACGAACTTAGAACTTCCGATAATGGTGTAAAAAAATTAGTAGGTTTGGATGGCAAAAATGAGTTAGTGGGTTATAAAACATATAAAATAATAGATTCTTGGATGTTGGAAAGTTCTCTTACTAAAGATAAAGAAAAAGATGCTGTTTGGGAAATTATTGGTAGGAATGACTTGAATTCTTATGTTGAAGTCTACATGTTACCAGTCTATACAGGAGATGTTGCTAATTTGGGTGGTGAAAGATTGTCAGAAGATGATTTGGATGATATTTTAGCAAATGATGGTGCTAAATTTGTCCAAACTGGGATGACTCAAATTGAAGGGGAAAATTGGCATATTGGTCTAGAAATGGGTGATGATAACAATGCCATAAGAACTACATTTTATCAAATGGAAGCTGCTAAAGGGAGTTTCAATGAATCTGTTCTGGTAGCGCAAGTAATGGTACCGTTAAATAAAGTTATGCAATCAAGGGAAAATAAACAAGAATTCTTAGAACAAATTTCTCAAGTCAAAAAAATGTTAACAACTTTTAGTGAAACAAAAGAAAAAGAAGTGTCTGTTTCTTAATCTAAAGTAAATTTAGATCAGTTGAATTAAGTATGAGAAATTTCATTATATTAATAGTATACGGAATAGGAGAAATTTATGTTTAAATACAATCACCCCATTTTATTTGTTATAGGAGTGCTAATCATGTATGGTTATTGGACAATTTCTTATCACTTTTTTAGTTTTTTAGTTAAACATATCGGTGTAGCTTGGCTGAAAAGAATACGTCATTTGTCAATTATTTTTGCATGGGGTATTATGTTAACCGCATGGTGGGTAAATGATATTATGGATATTATAATTGGCACTTTCACTTTTGGACTAGTCATTATATTAGCAACCATGTTTGCTTTGACTTCTAATACAATCAAATACGTTATGAAAAAGCAATGAACTTTTTTTCATTGGTTAGGTGAAAAATAGGATAACAATAATCATATGGATTTTTGTTCATTATGCAAAGAAGTTGGAGGATATATTAATGTATTTTTATATTTTGTTATTTTTACTTATTGTTACATTGGCATTAACAGCCTTTGATATTATGAAACGCTACAAATTGAAAGTAGCACAAACAACTGCTATCCGTCAATTTCAAGAAACTAATGAAATGAGTGTCGGTGATTTACAAATTTTTAAAGAGACGATGGGTGACGCAAAGAAGTTAATCATCGAAGCAGAATATTCATCGAGTCAATTAAAGGATATGCCGGAAGAAGTGACACAAGCATTACAGGCAAGTAAAGAAATTTTTAGTAATTTAATGGTCAAACCTAAAGATTTGATTTTGTATGGTGATTTTTTATACCGGACGTTACCAGCATTTACGAGTGCTTTGGAACGAGCAAACAAAATGAATGAGATGCAGTTAAATAGTATGGAGTACAAGCAGAATAAAGAAGAAGTAACTCGATTTTTAATTGATTTGAGTGCGAACATATTGGAAGATTATGGGCAATATATGAATGAAGAGTTTGAAGAGACCAAAATTGCACATGAAATTACGCAGTAATGGATAGAGGTGAATGGTAATGGAAGAAAAAGAAGTGACGTTTTATGAAAAATATGATCAATTATTTGAAAAACCTAAGTTAAAAGGGGTAGACGATCGAAAGAGAAAAATTCTTATTTTAGGAGGAATTATCTCGATTGCTTTAGCAGCAGTTATTCCGTATGTGTCAACTATTATTGTGATACGTAGTAGTGAGAGAATTATTGCCAAAAGTCAAAAACGATTAGATGAACTCAAAGCATCAGATGAATTTACAGAAGTTCCAATTTTAAAACAAAATATGACTGTAAAATATCCGCCAAATTATAAAACAGTGAAACCTTACAACTTAAAATTTGATGGTCATATACTAAATTTTGGGAATGGTTACCAGTTAGAAATAAATGGTTTTAGCACTATTGAAAATGATATTGATAAGTATTCTGTGAAGCCTGCTGAAAACTATGATACGGTCAACATTTTATTACAAGGTGAAGGTGAAAGACTAAGTTATCAAACCACGAATGATGGGAAAACTCATTTTTACGACAAAAATAACCCGTACGAGATTTCGACTTTTGTTCCCTTGCAGGCATCAGGAAATTTATTGGATAGCTTAGATTTTTCAAAAATGAAAGAAAAAGGGTCATTTTTGTCGCTCTTTCAACAACAAGATATCGGTGAGATGAAAACTGGTGTAGTTGTTAATGCATCACCTTCTCATGGGGTGTCAGATGAGTTAGGTAATATTAAACAAACAAATCTTTCCTTTACGAAATACTGGTTATTCCCAGATGGTGTTGGTCTGATTGCAAATATTAGTAGTGTCTACTTAGATGATTTTTCGAAAATAGATGACTTCAATCAGTTGAACGGCGAAAAGATGAAAAAATTAGATGAATTGACTAATGGAGATTATAGTTGGCTGCTTTCTCATTTTGAAATGACTCAAGTTGCACAGTAAGGATGGATTTTAGATGAAAAAAAATGCTATGTTGACAGTAGGGACGAGCTGTTCTTTTGGATGCTTAACAGTAATACTATTTTTAACAGGACTTATCGTTACCAGTTGTCATGTGCCTAATAAAATCTATGGTCCCTACGAAAAAGATGGTAGAGAGTATTATCAGAAGGTACTCGGTATTGATGTAACATTTTCTCATTCTTTTTTGTATACGACAGAAGCAGGACACTTTGATATTACAGCAAATTTTAAACAATCTCAAAAGACAAATGAGCTGTTTTCTCTGTATATAAACTCACAAGAAGATAAGAAAAGTTATTCATTCATGGCAACCTCTCCAGAAGCGAATGTTGTCGGTTTATCTAAAAAAGAAACACATCTTTTAGAAAAATCAAACACATTCTCAGAATTTAACCGCCCTGTTTCTGATCTATTACAAGATTTATTGCATCCCACGGATATTGGAACGATAAATCGACTGGCAAATGGGGCAAGTGTGTCATTCTATTCGACAGATCTATCCTTTTGGAAAAATTTTTTGAAAAATTATGATAAATTAAACAAACAGACATACGCTGATTGTTTAGCGTGGCTTACAAAACAAGTAAATAATGATAGCTATTTTTATGTGAGAAGATCATTTAGTTCAGAAGACTTGCCGGTATCCGTTCTTCACGACACGGTCATAGGTAATTTGCCTCAAATGGAAAACAAATTAAAAGAGGAAGCGTTTCCTGAAGAAATCGTCAAAAATTTCCCACCTGGCACACTATTTAAAGTAGATTGGGATTTTGCAGATTCCACTCATATCTATGAATCAGATCAATCAGGGCACTTAGTAGATAGCCGATATAAGTATCCTGTTTCCTATTAATTGAGAAGGAAGAGCTAAATGTAGAGCTCCTCAAACTTAGAACTTTGGTATTCTTTTTCATTTTGAAAAATGTAAGCGGCGTTTATCTTTGCAGACGGACAATTAGTGCAAAAAATATTAGTAGAAGAAGGACTAGCACATGTCGCTTAAACAAATCTTACCAAAAGTGACTATTTAAACGAATTGAATGAAGTACAAGAGCAAGCAAAACAAAGAAAAAAAGGAATCTGGGGCCTAGAGGACTATGTAACGCACAAAGAATTTAGAGTATAGGATTTGAAAAGGCTCATTAAACTTTGCAAAAATAGGAGGAGTGGCATTTGGAACAAGTATTTTTAATTATTGGTAGTACAGTTATAGGGGGAATCAGTGTTTTTATAATAGTTTTTTTTATAATAAAACTCAATCTCAATACTAGAGGTGTTTACCAGTTGTATTGGACTACTCAAACAAATTTATTTTCTATCAAAGTTTTTAAGGGGCAATTTAGAATCAAAGCAAATAACTTAAATTCAGCAGAACAAATAGGTGTTAAAAAGCTACAAGAAAAATATCAAGATAAAGAATGGTTTAAGGATATTAAATTTACTGTTAGAGGTGGAGGAGAGAAAAGCGTTTTTGAAAGAGAAGATTGGATACTTTTGAGAAACATATTATGAGTAAAATTGATTATGCACGAGTGAGTAGTAAAGAACAAAATCTAGATAGGCAATTAGAAGCATTACAGAGCGTTTCTAAAGTCTTTTCAGATAAGGTGTTTAGCAGACAATCTACTGAATAGCCATACTGGTTCAATAGAGTTAAGTCGTGATATTTTTATTTGTTTTTTTTCTATTTGAAGAAAAACAAATAAAATTAGACAGAACTCCTAGTTTTATTTCTAATTAACTTTATTATAATTATTGTTAATCAAAGCAATTCTTTAAGTATCTTATTAGTCATATGCTATTATATAGTCCAGGTTACGTTGGAAAAATTTAATATTTAATGAGATAGGAGGAAAGTTATTGGATATTTTTAAGCTACTTGATGAAGATCAACGCTATCAATTATTTATAATTCGTTTTTTAGACGTAACGAAGGACGAGTACATCACAATTTCGAAGATAGTGGAGATAACTGGGCAGTCTAAGTTTAAAGTTATTAACTTTATTCACGCATTAAATTATGACATACGTAAGTTTAAAGAGAATTGTAAAATAGCTATACAAGATGACCTTATAATCACAGAGAACGTAGACTTGACAATAATCAAGCTCTTGCAGATTGATTATTTTAAGACAAGTCAAACTTTTCTTTTATTAATTTATCTGCTTGAAGAAGGAGGAACCATTGAAAAATATGCAACAGATAATTTTTTGAGTACATCAAAAGCTTATGCAACAAGACGTCAGTTAATAAATTTCTTAAAGTCATTAGGAATAAAGGTGAAAAAAAATCGACTTGTTGGAGAAGAATTTGCTATTCGGAATATACTTGGCACATTAATATTTGAAGCGTTAAATGGCTATTATTCTCCCTTTTCGAACGAAATAACTATATTTGTAAAGAAGATTAGAGAGCTTTTAACTTACTTTTACAATCTTCGTTTGACACCCACGCAAGTAAAAAAAATGGAAGTATTAATAGCTATTAGTTTAATACGTTGTAAAAATGGCAATACTATTAATAACTCATTCATTACTGACTTAGATAAGTTTTTTCGTGATATAAAAAACGAAATTTATCATATTTCAAACTATATTTTTGTGGATCAAAACACATTGATGAATGAGTTTTCTTATAATTCAATGTTCTTATTTACTGAAGGCGTATTGGAAAAAGAGTTTAATGATAAATTTAACCTCAGTTACTTTGAAGAATTAGATAATAACAGTGGTAGAATAAGTGAAAAAATTATCCATAAACTTGAGGATAGTTACAATACAAAATTTTCTATAGAAATTCAAAAATTTTATACTCAACGTTTAAAACAAGCAAATAGAAGAAAATCAATTTTTAGTTTTGAAACTTCTAGTTTTGCTACAAATAATCAAGTACAGTCCGTAAGGGAGTTATATCCAATTTATTCTGAAATTGTCTGGCAGGTGATTGAAGAAGAATACATTGATGTATCAAAAGATGATTTGAGCAGATACTTTTATGATTATTTGTTTATTTTAATTGATGTAATTCCTCCTGCTAAAGTTGAACGACCTATATATGTTTGTGTTGATTTTTCTCAAGGAATCGAGTATACCAATTTTATTATTAAACAAATTGAAGGTTTTAAGGATCTTAATCTTATTATTGAATACAGATTAACATCACATACCAATATATTAATATCAAATTGTGTATGGGAGAACTTTAATGGTACACAAATAGTTTGGAAAAACCCACCTATGCCAAGTGATTGGGAATATTTTGGGAATGCTGTAATCAGAGCTAAAAGGAAGTTGTTATATGAGGATATTTCTTTTAATAAAGGAGAGGGAGAGATGAAATGAAACGTTACTTAGGTATTTTAGGCGCATATCTAATTGTTCAACCAAGCCTCTTCACAGGAATGTTAGGAAGAATAGATCAAAATGATAAGGATAAAACTGCAGAATTCAGAAAATTATCTGCTACAGTTGAATATCAAAATGATCAAGTTGTTATTACGAAAGCTAATCAGAGGAAAAAAGATAATTCAACAAAGAAAACAGATAGCATGCACTTAAATAAGTTAGAGAATTATCTTATGATATTAGAAAATGAGCCTAAGCTAAATGAAGGCACACCAAGTTCAACTCAGTTAGGGCAAAAAATGAAACATTTATCAAAAACATTTCTGTTTACTGGTTGAGAAAAAAAGAGGGAGAGATTTAATTGAAAAAAAGAGCGATTAAATTGTTTTATATATTTACAAGTTTAATTATGGTGATTGGTCAATTAGGAATAGCAGAGGTATTTGCTGAAACCGTTAGCAATGATAATTCACCAAGAGAAGAAAATCGGATTTACCATGACTATGGAGACTATCAACAAGCATTAAAGGAGTACAATAAAGAGTATGCCCAATATGAAAAAGATTTAGATGAATACAATGAGAAAAAACAAGAACATGATGATGCACAAGAGGAAGCCAATCGAATTGAAAAAGAAAATGCAGAAAAGAAAGCTGCATATGAAAAAGCATTAGAACAGTATCAAAAAGATTTAGAGGAATATAAGAAAAAACAAGATGAAATCAATGATCATAGCTCGAAAGGTCAGTATATAGGACCAAATATTTATTCAGTATATTCTCAATTACAATCTTATCTAGTAAACTATTCTGCTATGGTACAAATGTCCAATTCAGGATTATCTTTAAGTGGCGATACTCTAATTTCTGTAATTAAGAATAATATGGCGACAGATCCAATCACTGGTAGTTCTGAAGTTGAATCAAATGTTCAAAAAGTAATTGACCAATGGAATATTTTTGCAGAATTTGAAAAATCAATTTATGGAGATGCTCCATCTATGAATATTAGTGGAGTGTTTCCTGGGGCAATTAATGGCGCTTACTATGATGGATTCAAAGGTGTGGAGTTTTATCATACATTCACTAGTAATACGGGGCAAACATCAGATAATGTTCCAGTTTTTTTAGATCATCCAACAGAAGATAATATTAAGCAGGCTTTGACGGATTTATTCATCAAAACTGGTGGATCAGCATTTGATGCTGCGAATCAATCAATGGATAAAAATACATTCATGGTAGACCAAAGTATGGTCGATAAATGGTCTTCAGCATTAGAAGAGGCAAAAGCGCAAGGGTTAAATTTATATTCGACAGCAATCGAACAATACATTGAAGCTTTTAAGAAATATAATAGTTCTAATTATGAGACGGATGATTACAATAACTTCATGAATGAAATAAGTGGAGCAACTGAAACTCAGAAAAAAGCAATGAATTTAATTGGGGGAATGAATGGTGCTACATTAGAAGATGAGAATAATAGTGCTCCTTTCTATAATGATTTAAAAAATTTGTCTGTTTCTGATATGGTTAATAAATATGGGTATCTTAAACTATTAAGTAATATGGCTAGTGAAGCAACATATGGTTACTTTCACTTACTGACACCTCAGGCTGGAGAAGTGATTGTTGTAGCGACGGCTAGTTCATGGTCAAACAGTTATTATACATTTGGAAAAAGCAAGGATAATTATGAACCCAATTTAACTCCCCCAAGTGAACCTACACCACCAATGTATGAAATAGTACCAAATGTTCCTGACGAACCTGTACCACCCGTTCCACCCGTTAAACCAGTTTATGAACCATTAAATACAGTTAACTTACTTAAAGTGGATAAGGATACAAGAGAACCTTTAGCTAAAGCAAAATTTCAACTGATTAATATAACAACTAATGAAATTATAGGAACTTTCAGTAGTGACAATGACGGGCTTATAATAATTAATAATCTTAATCCTGGAAATTACTCACTTACAGAGATTGAAGCCCCAGAAGGATATATATTAGATAATACTCCAATTTCATTTATTGTTCATGGAACAGAAAATGAAAAAATTCAATTAGAAAAATCTAATACTGCTACAACTGGAAGTGTAGAGTTAATTAAAACAGATGAAAAAACCAAAGAGCGACTTCAAGGAGCAGTTTTTGAAATTAGAAATTCTAGCGGTGAGATTGTTCGTTCAGCGTTACAAACTAATTTAGAAGGAAAAATAGTAGTTGATGGATTAAAAGCAGGAGAATACTCCTTTATAGAAACTAAAGCACCAACAGGTTACGTACTAGACAATACTCCGATAAAATTTATGATTAAAAAAGATCAAACAGAAGCAGTACAAGTATCAATGTCGAACAAGTTGACACCAGGAGGTGTGGTTTTAAGTAAATCGGATGCCAAAACAGGTGAAACATTACAAGGGGCAGTATTCGAACTGCAAGACAAAAATGGAAAAGTGTTACAAAGTGGACTTAAAACGGATGCATCTGGAAAACTAGCAGTTGAAGAATTAGAACCAGGGGACTATCAATTTATAGAAACCCAAGCACCAACAGGCTATGATTTAGACCAAACGCCAGTGAAATTTGCAATTGAAAAAGGCCAAACAGAAGCAGTACAGGTTTCAATGACAAACAAGCTGACACCAGGAGGTGTGGTTTTAAGTAAAACGGACGCTAAAACAGGTGAAGTATTACAAGGGGCAGTATTCGAACTAAAAGACAAGAATGGAAAAGTGTTACAAAGTGGACTTAAAACAGATATATCTGGAAAACTAGCAGTTGAAGGATTAGAGCCAGGAGACTATCAATTTGTAGAAACCCAAGCACCAACAGGCTATGATTTAGACCAAACGCCAGTGAAATTTGCAATTGAAAAAGGCCAAACAGAAGCAGTACAGGTTTCAATGACAAACAAGCTGACACCAGGAGGTGTGGTTTTAAGTAAAACGGACGCTAAAACAGGTGAAGTATTACAAGGGGCAGTATTCGAACTAAAAGACAAGAATGGAAAAGTGTTACAAAGTGGACTTAAAACAGATATATCTGGAAAACTAGCAGTTGAAGGATTAGAGCCAGGAGACTATCAATTTGTAGAAACCCAAGCACCAACAGGCTATGATTTAGACCAAACGCCAGTGAAATTTGCTATTGAAAAAGGCCAAACAGAAGCAGTGCAAGTATCAATGACGAACAAACCTACTGTTGGTTCTGTAGTACTAAATAAAATTGATTCTGAAACTGGTGATAAATTAGCAGGAGCGGTATTTGAATTACGAGATAGCAACGGAAATATAATTTTAGAAGATTTAAAAACAGATAATAATGGAAAACTCGCTATTAATGATTTGAAACCAGGAACTTATGAATTAGTAGAAACGAAAGCGCCAGATGGATATATTTTGGATGGTACACCAGTTGAATTTACTATAAAAAGCAATACATCTATACAAAAAAAGGTAACTAAAACAAATAAAGGTAAAATCACTTCAGTGAGACTTGAAAAAAGAGATTCACGTACAAATGAAATGTTAGCAGGTGCAAGATTCAGACTGCTAAATTTTGAAGGGAAAATCATTAAAGATGATTTAGTTACAAATGAAGACGGAGTATTAACCATTGATGGATTAAAAGTAGGAAATTATCAGTTGATTGAAATGCAAGCTCCTACAGGATATATTTTGGATAATGCAGCTATTAACTTTACAATTAACAAGGACTCTTCTCTAATTAAACTAACCAAGCTCAATGCTCAAGAAAGTAATTTTTTAAATCATCAAAATTCGAGAGATTCTTCGAACTCAGGATATAGTCCAAATACGTATTCATTTAAAAGTTTACCTAAAACTGGTGAGAAAAATAGTATTTGGTTAGTCATTTTGGGAGTGATTATAATGGGCATTATTGCTATAACTTGGTTTTCAAAACGAAGAAAATAGACGCATAACAAAGTGATGGAGAAATCTCATTAAAGTACATTATCAAATTATGTTAGTAGATGCTGATACTATGTTAATCTCTATCGGTTGTATATTAAATAATTTTCAAAGTGTAAAAACGTGTAATTCTAATGGTAAATTTTGGTGATAAATTAAGTGAATATATGACAAATACTTTTACAATGTAAGAGATAGGGGTTACAAAAAATGAAAAAAATATGTATTATTTTAGGATTCTTCTCAATGATACTGATATGTAGTACAAATGTAAATGCTGAAGAAATAGATGGAACTGTTGCTGAGCCAAATCAAGAAACAATTATCTCTAATGCAAATACAGTTTCTCCGGGTGTTAATGAGGGGATAATTAATTCTACATGGGGGACTTCTCCTGTGGAATTTAATAAATCCGATGGACGACTTATTGTAAAGAAAGGAATAATTTCAACTTATACCTATATCACATCTTATGTAGACGAAGATCAAAAAATTAATAAGAGTGATGTAAAAAGTGTTGTGTTTGAAGATGGAGTACAAGCGCATGGTTTTGGTGGAGTGCTATTTGCTGCAATAAATAATTGGATCAAACTTGAAAGCATTACGGGGAGTCTAGATACATCTGGCATAAATGATATGCATTCTATGTTTTTTAATCCTACTTTGTCAAATATTGAGTTAAATAACTTTAATACATCAAATGTAACTAATATGTCCAATATGTTTGCTGGATCGCGAGTTAGTGAGCTGAATTTGAAAGATTTTGAAACATCTAATGTAACAGATATGACTGCAATGTTTCAAAATATGCCTAATCTAAGTAATTTAGATGTGAGTAACTTTGACACGTCAAGTGTAACAAAAATGAGTATGATGTTCGATACTATTCCTAACTTACAGACTTTAAATTTAGATAATTTCGATACATCAAAAGTGAGAGATATGAGTTATATGTTTAGGAGAGATTATGGTATATCAAACCTAATATTAAATACATTTGATACGTCAAATGTATTTAATATGACTAGTATGTTTGAAATGATGTCTAATCTTGAAGTTTTAGATATAAGTTCTTTTGATGTATCAAATACAGGACAAATGTACAGTATTTTTTATCAAGATTACAAGTTAAAAAACATAACATTAGGAGAAAAGTTTAAATTTAAATCTGTATCAAGTTTACCAGAAATAGATCAAAATAATGGGAACTATACGGGAAGATGGATTAAAAATAATCCAATAAAGCCACTTAGCATATATAATAGTAGTGCGTTATTTGAGGAAAATTATGATGGAAAATTACCTGGAACATATGAGTGGGAATTGTCTAACATGAAGTCAACAGGAGCAATAATCACAAGATATGTTGATGAAGATGGTAATGATATAAGCGAACCATTAATTTATGATCCTCTTGGAAGTGTTGGAGATCCATATGAAACCCAACCTATTGAGATAGAACACTGGAAATTAAAAGAAATACCTGATAATGCTAAAGGACAGTTGACAGAGAAAGAGCAAGTTGTAACTTATGTATATGAACGAGAAGATGGTGCAGCAGTAACTGTAAAATATGTAGATGAAAAGGAAAACGAGCTTTCAAAAGCTATGATCCTTCAAGGAAAGTATGGGACAGAGTATGAAAGTCAACCAGCTACAATAAAAGGTTGGAAGTTAAAACAAACACCTACTAATGCTTCGGGAACATTCACAGAAGAAGAACAAACTGTAACATATGTGTATGAACAAAAAGATGGAGCATCCGTAACAGTGAAATATGTAGATGAAAAGGGAAATGAGCTTTCAAAAACTGTGATCCTTCAAGGAAAGTATGGGACAAAATATGAAAGTCAACCAGCTACAATAAAAGGTTGGAAGTTAAAACAAACATCTACTAATGCTTCAGGAATATTCACAGAAGAAGAGCAAACTGTAACGTATGTATATGTAAAAGAGAAGAAGGCAACACCAACAACATCAACAGCACCTTCAAGCGCTTCTAAAGAAACAGCTAAAGATAGTGTAAAATTACCACAAACTGGTGAAAATACTACATTCAATACATCGTTAATGATGTTAGGTGTGTTAATTTTAGGCTTGAGTGGCTTATTAACTTATAAGTATAAATTGAAATGAATATTTGATGTAAAATAATCTGTTTTTGGACTACAAGCAAGTATAAAGATGGTAAATACACTTTGGAAAAAGTTGGTAGCACCAGTTTTATATTTAATAATAATTAACCATATTTTTAAAGAAAAGTGGTTTCAAAACTTTGAATCCTTCCTATTTACCTTATAGGAGGGATTTTTTATGTTAGATAAGCAAGAAGAGAAAAAGATTATTTATGAATTAATGAAAGAATTAATGGTAGAAAGGAGAGCATTAAGCCAACAGTATTATGAATTGAAACAGTATTTAGATTCTCTTAATCAGCTTCCTGTGGAGCCTTCAAAAAAAGAATTCAATAGAAACAATACACTTTTAGAAAAAGAAAAAATACGAAGCAAAGATGAATTCTACAAAAAAAATAAGTCTTCAAATCATATTCCATTTGACCGTATATCTAAAAATATTTTATCGATTTTAAAACAAAGCTCTGTACCACAAAGTAATAAGCAGATTTTAAAAAGGCTTAATACAGAGTATGAGCTTCATGTAACATACTCAAATTTGACGAATAATATTCTACCCAAAATGCTAAACGAATATTCTCTTCCAATCGAAAGAGCTTATCGTGGGTATTGGCAATATCGTTTGAAAAATTCATAAGGGGGAGCGTAATTGAAGGCAGAATTAGAAATTACCTATATCTTTATTAGCTACCTCACTGTTACTCTCCAACGACAAGCCAGTGCATTTTATAAAAAAAAGTTTAGAATAAATTCCTACGAATCTAAAGAATTAATTGATGAAGAAATTGATTTAACAACTGAAAATTTTAATTCCTTTGAAAAAATAGACTTTCAATTTCAATTAGAAGAATTACTTGATAACTTTCATCTTTTGACTAAAATAGAAAGGTTTATATTACTGGAAAAACATGTAAAGCAGCGTTCTGATGCTGATATTGGAAAAGCGTTACACATTAGTGGACAAATGGTCTCAAAAAAAAAGCGGAAAGCGTATGCAAAATTAAGAAAGATTTTTTCTTTTCAATAAAAGAAAAACGTATACGATCGCCTCCTTATTAATCTTAGCATCTGCTAATTAGTAGTAGCTACATCACTTTTAAGGTGGAGATAATTATGGAGATAAAAAATCTAGTTCCATTGATTCGTCTAGCTCAAAATGGAGATGAAGCAGCCATGCTGGAATTATTTTTAATGTTTGAACCATTTATTATTAAACAAGCACGTCGTTATACAAAGTATGTAGATGAAGATTGTTATCAGGAATTAGCTGTTCAATTTGTTGTTGCGGTCAATTCTTTTGATCTTAAAAAATATACAGATGAATAAATAATAAGCAGATACTTTGAAACTTTAGGTTTCAAAGTATCTGTTTTTCACTATTTATTTAGTGAAGGCATAAAAAAGCCGTTTGTTCCTTGAAAATTTAATAAGGTACTTTTAAATTACGTTCCTTGTGACCAGAGCTACAGTATAACCACGCCAAGACACTTAGTGAGCGATATATGGTTAATACCAAACTTGATGTAGGTAATCAAGTTGTGATGACGGTAACAGAATATAATGATACTTCCGCAAGGCTCCCGTAGACTGAGGAGAGGTGAAATTCCTATGTGCTTTACCTAGAGCGATTTAAAAGTGAGTAGATTTAAAGTGTTTCTGATTGACTGACTAGTAAATTAGTAGAAAAATATACGATGTCAAAAAGTCATGAAGTTTTTTTTATGGACATGGAGGGATTGAAATTAATTTAGAATCTATCGAGAAACAGTTAATTAATACATTAATTCCTTTTCTAGAGAGCTACACAACAACACTATTAAAAATAAATAGGTTACCATTGGTTTTAACTAATGATGATTTGAAAAGAGAATTTCAAATTAGTGATAGTACATTAAATCGATTAATCAAGTTAACCGATTTTCCGAGCTGTTGGTATGGTATTCGAGGTCATTATTCAAGAGATCAGATAATGAGTTGGTATAAAAAAAATGACTATGAAAACTTTAGAGAAAAAATGAAGTTATTACGTTCAATATAACCTTCAAATTTAAAAGGAAGTGCACTATAATGGTAGGTATAGAGAATATAGTAATTCAGATTTGGCTTTCCAACCTCCTTCAAATTGAGGAGGAAATGTAAGAATGGTAACAAAAGATCGATTTAAAAAGCATACTAGTGCTACTGGTGTTGTTACCTGGTACTTTCAAGCATTTAGAACAACACGAAGAGGATTCAAAACAAAAAGAGAGGCACAATTAGCATTTCTTGAGCTAAAGAAAAATCGACAAAATAAAAAGAAGTTTGTTAATTCAAATGAAAAGTTTTCAGTTGTCGCAGATCAGTGGTTTAAGTACTACAAATCTTTGAGAGAACAAAAGGCCAGCACATATGACAAGCGTCAGGACTTGATTGTTGTTCTTAAACGATGGATTGGTGAAAAGAAACTAGTTGAATTAACCCCTGATTTTTTAGAAGAGTTGATGTTTTCTTTGAAAGAAAAAGGAATTGATGGTATTTCTCAAGGGTATTCAAAAAACTCTTTGTATTCATTAAGACAGACATTGAACATGATTTTCAAGTACTGTTTGAAACGAGAGATATTAAATGCTAACCCATTGACGAATATTCGCATGCCTAAGTATCAAAAGAGTGTAAGTGAATTGAAAGAGACGTTGAATACTTTGGATCAGAAATATCTAACGATTGAAGAGCTTAGGACATTGTTGAATTATTCTATTATCCATGAGGAGTTACCGCTATCGACACTTTTTCATGTTCTGTTTTATACAGGATGTCGGATAAGTGAGGCACTGGCTTTACAAGTCGAAGACATCGATTTTGAAAACAATGAAATTCTTTTTTACAAGCAAACATCTGTAAGAGGGAAGCAAATGGATTTTAAAATTGAAACGACAAAATCAATCAGTTCAGTAAGAAGAGTAGTAGTAACCGATTTAGTGATGGAGAAACTTCAACAGCTTATCACAGCACTTGATGGTATGAGATCACAGTTTGTTTTTCGCTCAAAAGAGAACTACCTTTTTGTTTATCTAGCTCCGTTTAAAAGAGGAATCCCATATCGTAGAGACTACGTAAATAATCACATCAAACGTTGCGTTGAACGTTGTGGAATCAATAAACCTTTTCATACACATCTTACCAGACATACAATGGCGAGTTTAGTTGCCGAGCATTGTAGTTGGGAAGTTTTGAAAGGAAGACTGGGCCACGCAGATAAGTCAACTTCGGAGATTTATCGCCATCTTACGTCGGATGAAAAATTGAAACCATTAAAGGCATTTGAAGCGTTGGAAAATTAGAAAAAACCACCGTTTTACTGTCGTCACGGTGTAGTCAACACAAAATAAAAGGCTTTATACCAATAAAAAAGTGACTTTTCATTAGAACAAAGAAATCCGTCGTTAATCTTTACTATTCGACAAACGAACACCCTCTTGCTCAGCAAGAGGGTGTTTTTGTGTGTAATTAAGTAGAAAATCAACATTGACTAAGACCAGAAATACTTCCTTTAGTGCTCCAAGTTGCTCTAATATAAGACACCAAATTGATAACCATTTGCTTGATAAAACTCTATTAATTGTGGCAATGCTTGTTTTGTTAATTCCTTATCTACTGAATCATGCATTAAGACTACTCTAATATTATAATCTGGATAAACCTCAAGTGAATGTTGATGGAAAGCGAGCATTTCTGCGACTGTAGTAGGCTGTCTGTCTAACGGTTCCGCATCCCCAACCATCGCATTCCAGTCAATCCAATGGATGCCAAGTTGTTTGAATAATTCATCAGATTTTTCTGTACCTCCCCATGACATATGACCTCCTGGGTATCGCCAGAGAGTTGTTTGAAATGTTTCGCCCAGTATTTTTTTTAGAGAGTTCTCCATGGTTGCTATTTCCGCTTGTATTTCTTCAGTGTTGACAATCCCGTTTGGATATAACGTTGCATAATCATGAGTTGAACTATGAAAGCCTATTGAATGCCCTTCTGCAACTTCGCGTTTCACTATCTTTTGATTTTCGGAAGTTAGGGTATTTCCTACAAGAAAAAAAGTTGCGTGGACGTTATACTTTTTTAATGTATCTAGGACTTGTGGGGTTATTTGATTATTAACGCCATCATCAAAGGTTAAGAATACTAATTTTTCACCTTTGTAAGGTTCTTCTCCAGTTATATATTTTCTGATTTTGTCTGCTGAGTAAGCATATTTTTTTGATGAAATAGTCATGTGTGTTGATTCCTTTTCTAACTTGGTCGGGGAATCTTTTTTTGCAGTTGAATTTTTAGTCGATGTCTGCGTAGTATCATCATTTTTACTTGTTATCTTGGGTTGAGTTAATAGGAACGTTTGAATGAAAACAAGAACAATGAGGATTAACGCACTAAATAATACATACCCGTTTATTTTGAATTTTCTTTTCTTATGTCGCATACTTTCACTCCTCTTTGGTTAATGAAAAAGTTAAAAAATACACCTCCACGTTATACAAAATTGAACGTCCTATTAGTTATAGACGAATTTGAGGACCAAAAAGTTTCATTTTTTTCAATTTAGTTAGTTGTTTATTTAATAAAAAATAAAAGGTTGCTAGAGGATGAAAGGAGTATAATTTATTTATCTAGAAGAGTAATCGGAATGAGAAAGGGCTGTGGAAATGGATCATCAACAGGTGTTGAAAAATGAAATTAAACAATATTTAGTGAGTAAAAACTGTGAGAAGACGTATTATCATTGTATGGAAGTTGGAGAGTATGCCTATCAACTCGGTGAAAAATATTTAACTAGTCCAGAAAAAGTAAGTATTGCAGGATATTTACATGATATCTCTGCGGTTTATCCAAATAATCAGAGAATTAGTGTCGCACAAAAATATGGGATTGAATTAAACGAAACAGAAATGGCCTTTCCAATGATAATTCATCAAAAAATTTCTAAGTCTATTGTGAAAATGGATTTTGGTATTGAAGACAATGAAATTTTATCAGCTATTGAATGCCATACAACATTGAAGAAAAACTATTCGGACATAGATTTAGTTTTGTTTGTCGCTGATAAAATAAAGTGGGATCAAGAAGGTAAACCACCATACTTAGATGGTTTATTACAAGCTTTAAATTGTTCTTTAGAAAATGCCGCATATTTCTATATTGATTATATTTTGAAACACGATATTAAAGTTGTGCATCCTTGGTTATGGGATGCTTACAATCAACTTAATTTGATAATTAAATAACAAATAAACATAGCCGTTTTTAGTCGAGTTTTGCTGGTGAGAAAAGTGGAAAAGTAGTACAGTATTCTTGTCAGAAAGAAGGGATTCCCAATGAAAAAAATAATCTTGATAGGTCTTTTATTGAGTATTTTATCAGGATGTTCTTCCAACAAAAGTGGTGATAGCACTGCAAGCAAGCCGACAGCAACATCAGAAATGAAAGCACCTGTTACCGTTAACAACAGCCAAGCAAGTCAAATGAGCACGGAGTCAAAATCTAGTACGACTCAAAGTAATTCTTCTGCTTCTAGTAAAGCTGAAAATCAGTTGTGGTCTGCGCAAAAAAAGGCACAACTACAACAATTTATGGCTGATTGGGGGCAACGGATGAACCAAACGTATAAAGAATATACACCAGGAAATTCAATCAATTTTAATGGCGTCCAAGCGCCTGATGGTCTAGTAGGAAATGTTACTATGCAACCAGCGATTGGTCAGCATCCCATTTATTTAGAATGGTCTGAAAATGGACAAGTGAAGGATGGATATGCGTTAGTTGCTGTTTACTCTGATGCAGAAACGCAACCAGAAATGCAAAAGCATTTGTATTTATTCACCATCGTTAACAATCATCCCTTAGTTTTAGTGACGATGCAAAATCAAGGAGATCCTTATGGCTATCTGTATTTTGGAGCAACAGATAATGCAGAGTTGAGGGCTGGCTTTGAAAAAATTGTAGGTGCCCCGTCAATTACTAAAGAACAAATCCCAAATATTTCAGTCAATCCGTGGTCTTCAAAAGAGGAAGCGATTGATTTTTACGAAGGAATGTATAAAAACACGGCAAACGAAATTTCAACTCAAATTGACTGGCATAACTATCAGCGGGCAAATTGGCGCGAGGTAGAAACAAAAGGCGACACGTTGACATTACATTTTGCCAACGTGGGCGGTGCTGGGGGCTCATACACACAATTCACGAAAGTTGGTACGAATACTGTTGTTGTATCATTTGATGGCAATGCTGCTTATCCCGATAACCCAAGTAGCGTTTTACTCGTGAAAAACAGTGATTATAAAGTTTTAAGGACTTTGAATCAGTAATAGGGGAAATACGTCGCTTACTTAAACATAGGCAAAGGCGGGGTGCTTACCATTTTATAAGTAACCTGCCTTTGCCTATGTGCTATTTTTTTGGATAGAGGTGCTCAGAGTAGGGGATGTTTTTCTGGGAAGTTTTTATGCTAGATCTCTATTTGACTAGGCTCAAATAGATCTAAATCAATCGTTGGAGTGATATCTGTTTATATAAAGATAGGCTAAATCGTCAATTTTTTAAAAATCGTCGTTCATGTTAAAATAAATGGAGAAATGTTTTAGTATTCATAGTAAGTATTTTATCGTAGAATAAAAGATATACTAACAATGGAGCGATGAAAATGCTAAAAGAAGAAAGATTAAATGCGATAGTCTCTCTAGTAGATCAAAAAGGGGCAATCAAAGTTACTGAAATTATGGAACGATTAAATGTTTCGGATATGACTGTTCGTAGAGATTTGACAGAATTAGAAGCAGCGGGGCGTTTAAAACGAGTACATGGAGGAGCTAGCAGTTTAAATACATATCGTCCACATGAATTGTCTCATGCTGATAAACAAATTATTAATAGTGTTGAAAAAAAAGAAATTGTCCAAAAAGCATTAAGTTTAATTCACGAAGAAGAAACTATCTTCCTAGGACCAGGAACAACTATTGAACTTTTGGCCGAGGCAATGGAATTTAAACATTTAAGAGTAGTAACAAACTGTTTGCCTGTGTTTGAAACGTTAAGTAAAAAAAAGAATGCGTTGACCATTTATTTGGTTGGTGGAGAAATGCGACTTTTAACTAAATCTTTTTTTGGTGAAATCGCTAATAAAGCATTAGAAGAAATGCATTTCCATAAAGCATTTTTTAGTTGTAATGCGTTAAAAGATAATAAAATTATGACAGCCACTATTGAAGAAGGACAAACACAAGCTATTGCATTAGATAACTCAATAGAAAAATATTTGTTAATGGATACTTCTAAAGTAGAGAAACAGGATTTTTATTCTTTTTATCAATTAGAAGAAGTGACAGCGGTAGTTACAAATAAAGATAAATTTGACACATCTAAAGTATTGGAAAAAGTTGTCAGGGTGATCTACTAAAAAGAAGAGGTGCATCTGCACCTCTTCTTTTTAGTTCCCCTTATTGAGCTTTTTGAGCATAAATAATATTTCGCTTCTTCATTTGTTTTGCATACCAAATGAAAATCAGTAGATAGGCGACTAGCGCCAGACATGCGTATAAAATAAATTCGAGTTGACCTTGTGATGCATTGCCGACTAAGTATCCTAAGAATTTTTCCATTGGCCCTTCCATGGTAGTATGTGAAATTAAAGTATTATTATTTAGACCCGCTGGGAAAGCGCCAACTTTTTTTGCGGTTTCGGTAACGAACGGTGCAATTAGGGTACCAGACCATAAGAACAAAGGTAATTCGATTGCTCCAATGATAATCATTCGGATGAGTTTACCTCTTGTTACTACTAGTAGAGCAGGGGTTACACCCATTGCAATAATTCCGCCAAGTGGTAAAAGTTTATTGCCAGGTAGGACAATGGCTTCTAATAGCATAATTGGAGCCAATACGTTAGCTGCTGCCCAGATTTCAGCACGACCAGCTAAGAAAGGCCAATCTAAACCAATATTAAGTGTACGCCCTTTTAATTTATTCGAAGCAAAATCAGTAATCCCTTGGGATAAAGGCTCAACTGCAGCGATAAACCAAGTTCCAATTAAAGAGAATAGTTCCAAACAGACTGCAGCCGTAAAGGATAGAGAAAAAATTTGCGTGGGTGTTTGGCCAGCTAAAAGACCCACAAAAATCCCTAAGTAAATCCCGATGGCAAATTTTGATCCCCAAAAGCCAATTTTACTATTCAATTTGGCAGCGTCAAAATCGTATTTATCTAACCAAGGGAAAAGCTTATCAAAAATTTTATCAAAAACCATAATGATTGGGTTCATCATATAGTTCATATGCGTGGTAGTCATAGGATTGGTATCTGGGGCGTTAAGTAAATCGTTAAACGTTGGTTTCATTAAGTCAGAATTGATAATTTTTAAAACACCTATGAAAATAACTAAGATTGTTGCAATTATTAAGTTTGCGCCACAAAAAATAGCAAATAAACCAACAATCGATAGATGCCAAATGTCGAAAATATCCACATCTAATGTGTTTGTTTTGTTTAGAATTAACATAATGACATTGACAATCACCATAATTAAAAGAAAGTAAAGGGTGTAAGGAGATCCCCAAGTGATGGTGGCTAAAGGTGCCCAACCAACATCGGTAATATTTAAAGAAATTCCTGTACGTTCTACGAAAGAGGCCATTGCATCTGAGAAAGCAGTAGTTAAAATTCCTATAATAGCACTGATACCAGTTAAAGCGATTCCTAGTTTAAGACCACCTTCTAATGCGCGAGTGGGTTTTACCTTAAAACAAAGGGCAATCAGTGTTAAAACAATAGTCATTAAAGGAGCAGCACCTAAATCAATTAAAGGTTTAAAAATTGTATTTGCTAGGTCAATAATCGTATTCATTTATTTTCTCCTTCATAAGCTAAGATAACAAAATTTTTATCTTAGTTTTGTTAGTGTTGACAGTGAAGCGTAAGTAATTAGTCTGAAAAGGAAATCATTTGTTTAAAGAGTGAATGATACTTTCCATTTGTTGATAAACAGGTTCAGCCATTGCTGGAATTCGATAAAGAATTGCGCCTGCATCAACTACAGGAATCGTGATTGGGAAACCCAAATCTGTTTTGGCGATTTGGGCGAAAATATCATAATGGGATAGCATCTCTTGATTGATATCTTTAATCATTACGGCATCGCAAGAAACTTGGTAGCCTCTTTTTGATAATTCTGTTTCTAATGCAGATTTGATTTGATGGCTAGAGTTTACCCCAGCCCCACATGCAGCTAAAATTTTAATCATGTTAAATCTCTCCTTTAAAATTTTTTTGTAAAAAACGATAAACTTCTTCTTTATCTTCACATTGAAAAAAAGCCAATAGTGATGAACGGTCTGTCGTGTTAATAAAATCCATGATAGTCGCTAAAAGACCCGTTTGTTCAATACCGTTTTCATTTAAAATCATGAAAAGAAAGGAAACAGAGAGCGTTTCATCTGGGATAATCATGTTATGAAATGATAAGGATTGTTTCAATTTAATCGGGATAATTCTTGTCGTGCGTACAAAGGTACTTTCGGTATGCGGAATGGCGATATTCGGTAGTGCAGGATCAATCGGTGTTAAACTTAAACCAGTCGGATAGTTGTGTTCTCGTTCCAATAAATTAGTTAGAAAATCAGGTGTAACTAATTTCTTTTTTAACAAGTCTAAATAAACTTCTTCAAAAACTTCTTCTTGTGTTTTTTTGTTTGAAATATAGGTAGTATCTAATGAAAAAATCGATGTTTTAATAACCATAGAACCCCTCGTTTCTTTAATATATTATTATTTATTTACAAGTATAATATAAAACGCTTTCAAAAAGATGTCAACACAATATTAAACAATAATAAACAAAAAAGAAAATAAATGTTGAATAAAGTTCGATATTGTTTTATTATGTTTTCGAGAAGGGGATTTGAGTTTAAAGAAAGGGACAGAATTTTAATAGTAGATACACGAGGTAAGGAGGAAAACAAAATGCGTGTCATACTTGGTTCAGATTTAGATGGAATAAAATTAAAAGCAGAAATGAAACAATACTTATTGCAAGAAAAAGTTGAGGTAATCGATAAAAGTGAAAGTGCTTCGGAAGACTTTATAGAAGCAACGCTTGCTGTTGCTCATGAAGTTTTAAAGGATACTGAAAGTTTAGGAATCGTTTTTGATGGTTATGGGGCAGGTAGTTTTATGACTGCTGCTAAAATTAAAGGAATGATTGTCGCTGAGTTGTCAGATGAGCGTTCTGCATATATGGCGCGAGAACACAACAATGCTCGGATGATCACGGTGGGCGCAAAAATTGTTGGAACGGAACTAGCCAAAAACATAATAAAAGAATTCTTAACAGGTCATTATGCAGGCGGGCGTCATCAAATACGTGTAGATATGTTAAATAAAATGGCTTAACAAATAATAGAAAGGAAGTGTTTTTATGAAAATTGCCATTGGTTGTGATCATATTGTGACGGATACCAAAATAGCAGTTTCTGATTTTTTGAAAGCAAAGGGATATGAAATTTTAGATGTAGGCACGTATGATTTTACTCGAACTCACTATCCTATTTTCGGAAAAAAAGTGGGAGAAGCCGTAATGAGCAATCAGGCTGATTTGGGTATATGTATTTGCGGAACAGGCGTTGGAATTAACAATGCGGTTAACAAAGTGCCGGGTATCCGTTCTGCTTTAGTTCGCGATATGACTACAGCGTTGTATGCGAAAGAGGAATTGAACGCAAATGTTATTGGTTTCGGTGGGAAAATAACAGGAGAATTATTGATCTGTGATATCGCTGCTGCCTTTATTGAAGCACACTATCATCCAACAGAAGACAACGAACAACTAATTGAAAAAATTAATCAAGTTGAAAAACAACATCCAGAACAACAAGATGCGCACTTTTTCGATGAATTTTTAGATAAATGGCAACGAGGAGTCTATCACGATTAGTACGTAATCAATGAGGGTTATTTGAGAAAGCGGTCTTAAATAATAATCATTGGTATTTGAGTTAAATTCCCCTTCATTAATTTTTATTGCTGTTTTAATGTGGCACTGTAAAGAGCATTATTAAGAAAAAGAAGTAACAAAGGAACAAATTGAAGGCTATACAGGTAACCATAAAAAGTACACGAGAAAAGAACTCGTGTACTTTTTATGGTTTCGCTGCTTGTTTTATTTTAGTAATTATTTTTCTATAAAAATAGTCCCAGAATTATTAAAATAATCCCGATAACTAAACTGCCGATGCCAGAAGCCGTACCATATTTTTTACCTAAATTTATATCAGTAGTATTTTTAGGAATCAAGTTTGAGAAAAAATAAAATTTTTTTACCAAGATTAGATATGCAACAAGTAAAAGTAATAATCCTAAGAGAAGATAACTAAGATTTTCAGCTAATAAATTTAGATGAGCTAATAACAATATCCCCAAAAAGAAGCCTACCAATCCATATTTCATCGTTTTTTCTTTTGCTGACATACAAATATCCCTACTTTACTTTTTAATTTATTAAGAGCATAAAACCATAGATTCGATATAAGTTCATTTTGTTGTATCCAAAAGAGCATGACCTGGAATGACCTATATAATTAGAAAATTGGAGTGATATATAGTTATTTTACCATAGCTTAAATGAGTTGATTAACTCCGAATAATGTACAACTATGTACACCTATTGTGGGTGGAATGTGTGTTGGGACTTTGCTAACCTAATAGTTGAAAAAATGAATCAATAAATTTAGAAAAGGGACTATTCAAAAGCAACTTTTTTGGGAATTGCTATATTATTTATTTTTTTAAGCGTAATCAACTAAATGTTTTTATGGATAAAGAAAGTCATTGTTCCTTGTCACCAAGCTACAACAACCAAATTCATTAGAACTTTTTAGTGAATGACTTTAATTTTAGAAAGGTACTGTTGTTAAACATTCATGCTATCAAAGGAGTGTGAGGCGAACGAAGCAAATATTTTCATTTTATAAAAGTTGTATTATGGACTCTTAAAAAGAGGTGATTTAAAAAATTTTGAAGTGGAAATGTTAAGAAAGGAGAGAGGAAATGACTTATTTAGTTCTGGTCAGTCATGGCGATTTTGCTAGAGGGTTAAAAAATTCATTAGGGATGTTTGCTAGCGATGAGATAGAGACAGTCAGAGTGTTTGGCTTACAACCTGGTGAATCTACCGATAATTTTGGTAAGCGGTTTCTTTATGAAGTTGAAAAATTACCGCAGGAAACGAGGCTAATCGTTTTGGCTGATATTGTAGGCGGGAGTCCACTTGCTACTATTTGTAAAGTATTAGATAAGCAAAAAATGCTAGAAAATTCTCTGATTGTTGGAGGAGTGAATTTTCCAATGGCTTTAAATGCGCTTCTATTGAAAGAAACTAGTGAATTATCTGATTTGAAAAAAATGATAGTAGCAGATGCTTGTCATGGCATTAGAGAGTTAACTGTAACTGAAGACGATGTAACTGAAAACGATATAACTGAAGAGGATATCTAAAGGAGAAGATGAACATGTCAATTTCTTTTGTTCGAATCGATGATCGAATGATTCATGGCTTAATTACTTTACGTTGGACTAAAGAAATGCCTTGTGATGGCATTATAGCTGTGAATGACAAAGCAGCAAGTAACCCTATTTTAAAGGAAGCATATAAAGCAGCTGCACAAGATAAAAAAACCTTTATTTGGACAATGGCGCATTTTTTTGATGTAAAGGATAAAGTATTATCGTCTAAGTCAAAATACTTTTTGATTACAAAGAGCCCTTTGGATATGAAAAAAATTTTGGTAGATTGGCATTTTGTTCCAAGTGAAGTAAAAATGATTAATGTTGGGCCGGGGAATGATCGCGAAGGGACAATTAAATTAGGGGATAACCAATCCTTTACAGCAGAAGAAGCAGCGGCTTTTGAAGAAATTGAAAAGGCTGGTTACAAAGTGGATTTTGCCTTGTTACCTGATCAACGAATTGGTTCTTGGGCGCATTTTAAAGCTAAATTTGGTTACTGATTCTAGAAGTTTTGAAAAGAGGAGAGTAGTATTATGACAATCAACTGGATACAAGCGGCTATTTTAGGCCTATTTGCTTGTCTGTGTTCAAATTCTTGTATGGCTGGACAAGCGGTGGGAAATTATACGATTGGGCGTCCTTTAGTCGGCGGATTAGTTTGTGGCATTATTTTAGGAGATTTAAAATTAGGAATCGCTTGTGGCGTAGCAATGCAATTAGTTTACATTGCTTTGGTCACACCTGGAGGCACAGTGTCTGCTGATGTGCGGGCAATTTCATATATCGGGATTCCTTTGGCGATGGTGGCGATTTCGACCAAAGGGTTAGATCCACTTGGCGGCTCTGCAGCCGACCTGGCTAAATCGGTCGGCACATTAGTTGGAACGATCGGAACGGTATTATTTTATTCTGTTGCTGCGTTAAATTTAGTTTGGCAATCGTTTGGTTGGAAAGATATAAAAAAAGGCAAGCTTGATCATTTATATGCCATTAATTTTGGTTGGCCGTGGATTTCTCATCTACTTTTTTCCTTTTTGCCAACCGTGATTTTAACCTATTTTGGGGCTACGGCTGTTACAGCAATGAGAGATGCATTACCTATGGATGGTCTTGCAATGAAAACGCTTTTTACTGTAGGTGGCATGCTTCCGTGTGTGGGAATTGCAATTTTGTTACGTCAAATTGTTAATAAGAACATTGATTTTGTACCTTTTTTTGTAGGGTTCACATTAGCTGCTTCATTAAAACTCAATTTAGTCTCAATAACGATTATTGCGCTTCTTTTTGCTGTAATTTTTTATAAAATTGCTTTGATTAAAAACAATACTAAACTGGTTGATTCAACAGGAAGTCTGACGAATGATGATGAAGAGGAGGACATATGAGATGGAAGAGTTGAAAGCAAATAAATTAGACCAAAAAACGTTAAAGCATTCTTTTCATTTATGGTTTTGGGGAGCGTTAACTTGTTTTTCACAACAGCATATGCAAACCTTCGGCTATCTTTCTTCAATGCTTCCTATTATCAAAAAACTTTATCCAAAACATGAAGACCAAGTGAAAGCCATTCAAGCATATACAGCTTTTTTTAACACAAATCCAATGCTTGGAACGGTCATTGTTGGTGTGACTGCTAGTATGGAAGAGGCTAGAGCAAGTAAGAATGAAATTGATGGAGAAACCATTAATGATATGAGGGCAGGATTAATGGGGCCAATTGCAGGGATTGGTGATTCATTAGTTGATGGTACCTTAATTCCTATCTTGTTAGGAATTTCCTTAGGAATGTCCACGGGCGGTTCGCCAATTGGTGCCATATTTTATATTATTGTTTGGACGTTAATTTCCTATTTTGGCCAACGCTTTTTGTATTTTAGAGGCTATCATTTTGGCGATAAAGCAGTAAGTTTCTTAGTTGGGAAAGAAGGAGCCGCCGTTAGAGTTGCTATCGGAGTTATCGGTAGTATGGTTGTTGGTGGGGTCCTTGCATCTTGGGTAAATGTAACTACTTCTCTTAAATTAATAGGTGCTGACGGAAAAGTTTTCCTTAAACTGCAAGATAAAATTGACAGTATTTATCCAGGATTATTAACGATACTTGTTACCTTGCTTTGTTGGTGGTTAATGTCCAAAAAACATGTTTCCGCTATTTGGACGATGCTTATTTTAGTTGTTATTTCTCTCGTTGGCGTTTTATTAGGTGTTTTCAATCCAGGATTAACTTACTGAACAATCACCAAAAAGGACTCTAGCTGTTAGAGCAAACTGACTTTTGCATAAAACCGATGACGAAAAAGCTAATAAATTAAATTCTTACTCTCTAAGACACAGAAAAAATCTTGTGATTAAAATAAAAATATATAAAATAGAAGAAATTTAGAGACTAGCTTCTATTTTATATATTTTTTTGTTTTAGAAATTTAGTTGGTTTATTAGAATTTTAGGAAAAATTTTACGAAAAGTGTCGCAAAAATGGCTCCTAAAAACGGTGCAGTTCCGGGAACAATCAACCCATATTGCCAATCATTATTGGTTTTATTTTTGATTGGTAAAAGTTGATAGGCGATACGAGGACCTAAATCACGTGCTTGATTCATTGCGAATCCTGTAGTACCACCTAGCCCCATGCCGATTGCCCAAACAAGCAAGCCAACAGCAATGGGTAGTTGTGTTTCGTAGGAATGTGCAATCGCTAAAATAGATGTTAAAAAAATGAATGTTGCAAAAGTTTCAACAAAATAGTTTCTTGGTAAATTTCGTTGGTTCGGATTTGTAGAAAAAATATTACGAATGGCGATTGGATCGACACTATCGGCGGATAGCTTGAAATGATCAGCATACATAATATAAACAATGACGGCGCCACAAATGCCGCCTAACATTTCAGCGATGACATAGGGAATGAAGTAAGACCATGGAATCATTCCTAAAATAGCTTGAGCGAGGGCCATTGCTGGATTAATACAGACTCCTCCAAAGACGAACAGAACAACAGAGATTCCAAAAGCCCAAGTAGTGATTGCAAACATGTGACCAGAACCAGCGTATTTTGTTCGTTTTAGGACATCGTCGCAGTGAACACCTACCCCAAATACGATCATTAATGCAGTTCCCATAAATTCTGATAAGATATGATGAAACATAAGATAAAGCTCCTTTAATCAATAGTTTTGTTATTTAATATTTGGACGAGGCGATAGACTTCCTCGATTGTAAAATTATATTGTTTAGCAATTCGTTCACAATCTTGGTATTCAATAGACTCTTTCAATAGGCCATGATAATGATTTTTTTTAATATGGACCTTACCAAAAGGTGTTTCCAAGATTTTGAAAGAACGGTCCATCACACTACGTTCCATTGTTTGAAAACGCATACCAATTGTAGAAGTATGTTTAAAGAGTAGTTCTGTAAAATATTCTTTTTCCTCTGTTGTTGTTAAAACCGTTAATAGAATGGCACTTCGGTTTTTTTTCATATGAATGGGCGTGAAAAAAACATCTAGAGCACCATGCTCCAATAATAGATCCATTACGTAACCTAACTGTTCAGGTGTTTGATTGTCTATATTTGTTTCAATTTTTAAAACTTGGTCATGGTGTTCTGTACTCTTTTTTTTACTATGTGTTTCAGTAAAGATTGATCCTCTGAGGGCATTGAACTTGCCTGTTTCCCGTTTGCCAAATCCGTAACCTATTTTTTCAATTAATCGTTGTTCTGGTGCGACAAATAGAGGACTAAGTTCTTTAAAAATAGCTAAGCCAGTCGGTGTGACAAGTTCAGTTTTTATCTCAAAGTCTTGTTGAATGATTAAATTCGTTTCTTTACGTAATTCCATCACAGCGGGAACTGGTATTGGCATGACTCCATGGGCAATTGTGATAGTGCCACTTCCATCTGTAATTGGCGTTGAATAGACTTGTTCAATCTCTAACTGTTCCCATAGGATAAAAAAGCCAACGATGTCAACAATTGAATCAATTGCTCCGACTTCATGAAAATGAATAGTGTCAATTGTTTGTTGATGAACAGCAGCTTCAGCTTTTGCAATGTCATAGAAAACATTTTTACTATGTTTTTTTACAAAATTGGACAAGTCGCTTTTTTCAATTAATGTATAAATATCTTTTAAATTTCTAGAATGGCTATGATGATGTGCATGTTCTTTCGTTTCATGATGTTCATTTTCGTGGTGAGGAGAGAGACTGTGTTTTATACCGTAATCCTTTTTTCCATGTTGTAGGAGAACATCGAAATCTGTTCCGTAAATACAACTTTTAGCAATTCGTTGGGCTTGAATGGTGAACTCATTGATGGGAAGTTTTTTTAATTCGATTAACAGTTTGTTTAAATCCCCGCCTAAGTCAAGCAACAATCCATTTAACATATCACCACTAAGACCAGAAAATGGTTCTAAAAATAAGCTTTTCATAGTGAAGACTCCTTTATTTGATTAATCATACTTGCATTATAAGCGGCACCAAACCCGTTATCTATGTTGACTACACTAACGCCAGAGGAACAACTATTTAGCATTCCTAAAAGAGCAGTCAGTCCTTGGAAATTGCTGCCGTAGCCTATGCTAGTAGGGACGGCAATCACTGGCACGCTAACTAGTCCGCCTAGCACGGACACCAGTGCGCCTTCCATACCTGCAATCACAATAACCACCGAAGCCTGTTGAATCTCATCTAGGTGAGCGAACAAACGATGAATGCCAGAAACGCCTACATCATAGATACGTTTTATTTGATTCCCGAAAGTTTCTGCAGTGATTGCTGCTTCTTCAGCAACGGACATGTCTGACGTTCCAGCAGTAACTATCGCAATATAGTTTTTTGTTGTAGTCTCCATTTGGTTGATAACGAAACAACGTGCAAGTTCATAGTAGGTTCCATGAGGAAAGTTCGACTCTAAAGGCTGGGCTTTTTGTTGTGAAACGCGAGTAACTAAAATTGTATTGTTTTCTTTTCTTAAGCTATTGATAATTTTGATGAGTTGCTCAATTGTTTTCCCTTCCCCATAAACGACTTCTGGATAACCAGTTCTTTCTTTACGCTGCGTATCAATTTTTGCAAAGTCTAATTCGCAAAAGCCATTTAATTTGTTTGTTGCTTCTTCTAAAGATAATTTTCCCTCTTTAAAAGCTCCTAAAATTTCTTTCGGTTGCATAATACAACGCTCCTTATTCCTGATTTCTCAAGGATCATTATTCTACAATGACAGACAAGCCATCTCGAATCACAGTCACTTTTGCATTTAGACCTTCTCTTTCAAATGCTCGCTCTAACGCTTCATCAAACGTTTTTGCTATTTCCATATGCATCGAAGTGATAAGCTCAGGATCAACAAGATCTGAAACAAAAATTATATGATGATGAACTAAAATTCGCGCTAAAATTTGCGAAGTCCATTGATCTGGCACGGTTTCTAATCGTGGTGTATGGATGGCTGCTTCTAAAAATTCGTTTGGATTTTTAACATTGGCAATATTTTCATAAAAACCTTCACCACCGTGACCATCACGACACCCAGCGACCATAATAATGACACCGCCGTCTTTATTGGTTGCTTCTGCAGCGGTCATCCCTTTAACTGCTTGATAAATGTTTTGATCAAGTGGAAATCCGCCATTCGTTGAAACCGCAATGTCGCAAGGTATTTTTTTGACACGGGCAATTTCTTTTACAAAGTTACAACCAACTTTATGCGCTTCAACCATATCGCCTGCAAAGGAACCAATAATTTTTTTGTCACCATCTAAAACGACATTAACAATAAAAGCTAGATTCGCTTTAGCGGCAGCGTAGACCATATCATTATGAATCGGATTATCCGTTAAATTTCCTGTCCGTGAGTTGGAGGAATCAATAAATTCTCCAGAATGGTTAGCCATGATGGTTTTATAAGAAGCAATTCCAGGTAAAACAGATTTACGTCCACCAGAAAATCCTGCAAAAAAGTGTGATTCAATAAATCCTTCGGCTAGCAGTAAATCTGCTTCTGCTGCAATGCGATTAATGATACAATCGCCCCCTGAAGGTAGTTGACCGATTTTGACCATTGAGGAATCATCAGTAGAGATATGCATAACGATTTCTTCATTCTCTACAATCGCTTTACCATATTTGCTAATCAGTTCTTCTCGTGTAGAAGGGCGATGAAAGCCTGTAGCAACTAAAATCCGGATTCTAGCTGTTTTGTTCACTGAACGAATTCTACGCAAAATAATTGGGGTGATAATATGTGAAGGAACGGGACGTGTGTGATCGGAACTAATGAGGACAATGTCTTTTTTACCCTTAGCTAATTCTTCTAATGGAAGGCTTCCAATAGGATTGTCCAGCGATTTTTCGACTGTTTCTTTCTCAGTATATGGATTTGAAAAATGTTCAGCTTTTGATTCGAGAAGCCCAATAAAATTTTTATCGGGAATTCTTGCAGTAATCATTTTCTTGTCATAAGGTAGGTTAATTTCTACCATAGCAATCATCTCCTAAGTAATATTTTACGAGACTAAGTATAATGAAATTTAGGAATCACACAGTCCTTATTGTGGGTAACATTTGCTAACAAAAGGTTGGTGAGAGTGTTTATAATAGTTAACGAATCAAACAGAAACTTAGTCAAAGGAGTGACAATTATGGAGTCAGATTATCTTACAGCTTTCTTAGATAGAAAGAAGACACCGATTATCAAAAAAAAACGCCATACTTATCTCGCTTATCATGGATTGGAGGAAGCGTACACCTATGTATTAAAGAAAGGGGTCGTTAAGACGAGTATTATTTTAAAGGATGGACGAGAATTTAATCTGTCGTATATTGTGTCTCCTGACATTATTTCATTGTTACGTGATGAAGTATCAAATTATACATCTGCTCCTTTTAATATCCGCATTGAGTCGGAAGAGGCTAGCTTTTATCGGATACCAAGGACTGTATTTTGGGAATATGTTAAAGAAGATGCTGTTCTTCAAGATTATGTACGGGATTACTACCGAGCAAAATTATCGGAGAGTATTAGTTCCTTACAGAATATGACAATGAATGGTAAGAAAGGGGCTGTTTGTACTTTTATTTACCAATTAATTGATTTGTTTGGTGTACAGACAGAGGAAGGAATATTAATTGATTTTCAAGTAACTAATGAGGATATTGCGGGGTTTTGCGGGATTTCAACGAGAAATAGCGTAAACCGAATTATCCATGATTTAAAAGAGGAAAAAGTCATCGATATCAAAAAACAAAAAATTGTGATTTACGATCAAAGTTATTTAGCTGATTATATTGATCGATAAGATAGGAGTCTGACGAACATGCATATTCCAGAAAATTATTTAAGCCCACAAACTTGCGCAGTGATGGGCGCGATTATGGTACCTGTCTGGTACCGCGCGGTAAAAAAAGTTGACGTTCAAATTAAATTAAAAAAAGATACAGGGACCATGTTAGGGATTTCCTCCTCCTTGTCATTTTTAATAATGATGTTTAATTTGCCAGTACCTGGTGGAACAACTGCGCACGCTGTTGGGGCTGTTCTCATCGCATTATTGATGGGACCTTGGGCCGCGACGCTGTCTGTTTCGGTGGCTTTACTATTACAGGCTTGTTTATTTGGTGATGGTGGTATATTAGCTTTTGGTGCAAACGCCTTTTCTATGGCGTTTGTGATGCCATTCGTGGGATATGGAGTTTATAAGCTAGTTACGCGTGTAAAAAAATTTGAAACAATGGGTCTTTTCTTAGCTGGGTATCTTGGTGTAAATGTGGCGGCATTTTCTACTTCTGTATTATTAGGTATCCAACCCTTACTATTCCATGAAGCGAATGGTACGCCACTTTATAACCCATATGGTCTTTCTATAACTATACCAGCAATGATGAGTGTCCATCTGTTAGTAATAGGGATTGTTGAAGGTCTCTTCACCGTGTGTGTCTATAATTTTGTAAAAAGTGTGTCAAAAGATGCAATTTTTATCGAAGAAAAGAAGAAAAGGACTCCGTTGTTGCGATTAAAGAGACTGTTATTGGTCATGGTAATTTTATGTCCATTAGGTTTGATTGATCATGCCACCGCTTGGGGTGAATGGGATTTATCTGAATTAGTCAAGAATTTAAAACAGAATCATTTGCCTGCGGTACAACCAAAAGGTATGGTGAATGGTTTTTCATTTCATGCACTTTTCAGTGATTACTTTATTCCAGGACTGCCATTAGCACTTGGCTATATTTTAAGTGGCGTAACAGCCATAATCGTTTTTTTACTCATTTTTCGTTTATTTAATGGAAGAAGGCAAAGTTGATGCCTGAATGGATGAAAGAATCTTCCACGTCCTTTGAACCTAATAAAAAAGAAACCTTTATGCTTAAAAATCGAAAAGGAATCCTTTTTTTATTAAATAAATTTCAGGTGAGCGGGAAACGCAATAAGACTATTCTCAGTGATATACACCCAGCAATTCAACTGATCAGTACTTTTTTACTAATTGTTTTAATCAGCACAACACAAAAAGTTCTTGTTTTGTGGCTCGTAGGCATCTACCTAGGCATGTTACTTTTAGTTGAAAAACCAACTATTCTACGAAACATTGTCAAAAAAGCTAGTATCCTCATTTTGATGCCGCTGATTATCTATTTACCGATCTTTTTTTTAGGTCAATTTAGTTTATTATTTATTGTTCATTTGTTTTTTTTAGCTATAGTGATTAGTCAATATATGGAAACAACCAACATGAATCAATTTATAGTAGCATTAAAAATCTTTCATTTTCCGAATATAATACTTTTACAATTAGATATTACGATTAAATATATCTTTTTCTTTGGAAATCTCTTAATCCAACTGCTTGCCGCTGTAGAAGCTAGAGCAGTTGGTGGGAATATCCAGTTGAGTACGGGTAGTAATTTAATCAGTCTTATCTCTTTAAAATCTTTTACGTATGGGAAAAAGTTGGACATGGTGATGGAAGCAAGAGGATATACTGGTCAATATTATCGAGTAAAGCAACCATTAAAAACGAAAGATTTTTTGGTTAGTATTGCCTATCTTTTATTTTTCGGGGGGTTGCTTTATTTAGGGAGGAACTAATATGTATCGAGTAAATCATTTGGTTTATCGCTATCAAACGAAGCCTGTCTTTTCGCCTTGTAATTTGGAAATAGCCAGAGGAGAATATCTGGTTTTGATGGGAGATAACGGCAGTGGAAAATCCACTTTTTTAAATTTGCTCGCAGGTTTTTTAAAACCTTCCGAGGGAACGATTTATTTTATGGAACAATCATTAACGGCCTGGAAAAAAGACCCTATTCATAAAAAAAAGTATTATGCTCATTTGGGTATATTATTTCAAGAGACGGACACACAATTATTTAATGCAACAGTTTATGACGAATTGGCATTTGGCCCTAGACAGCTCCAACTATCCGAGCATGAAACAGCAAAAAGAATTAATGATTGTTTGAATTTATTAAAAATTACCCATTTAAGCAATCAAGTGCCTTATCAATTATCGGGAGGAGAAAAGAAAAAAGTGGCTTTTGCTAGTCTGTTAGTAATGAATCCAGACGTGTATTTATTAGATGAGCCGTTTGCTGGGTTGACAAAAGAATCGGAAAAATTATTTAAAAAGATAATAAAAAATCTGCATCAACTTGGTAAAACAATTATCCTTTCCACCCATGACTATTTGAGTATTTGCG
The DNA here is from genome assembly GCF_050554855.1 of Enterococcus sp. DIV0712. Taxonomy (NCBI): domain Bacteria; kingdom Bacillati; phylum Bacillota; class Bacilli; order Lactobacillales; family Enterococcaceae; genus Enterococcus; species Enterococcus sp. DIV0712. The sequence goes on along the minus strand of NZ_CP187333.1, from coordinate 1,559,056 downwards.
AGGAAGCTGATTCCATTTTATTGTTTGATTCGGCTGTCACAAGGTACTCAAAGGAAGAGATAGAAGCCAATGCTAACTTGTTACAACATTTAAAACGGTATTAAGTGTACAAATATTGACAATAATTGATACTATGAATCGTGATTTTTTCTAATGTGGAGATGTCTATAATTAATTATGTAAAAGAAAATCAATAGGAGATGGTTTAAATGTCTGTCATGAAAACGAAAGAACAAAATTTAGTTCGCGAGTTACAAAAAATGGATAAGTTGGCTGTTGCATATTCAGGTGGAATTGATAGCTCTTACTTGCTAAAAAAAGCTTTGGACACTTTAGGTGCTGAAAATGTACTTGCGGTTGTTGTAAATTCAGAATTATTTTCTGATGATGAGTTTGATAAAGCGGTCGATTTAGCTAATGGATTGGGAGCAAATGTGTTAGGCCTTGAAATGAGCGAATTAGCGGATGATAGAATTGTTGCAAATAACCCTAATAGCTGGTTCTACAGTAAAAAATTATTATATAAAACTATTCGTTCGGCTATTCAGAAAGAGGGATTTGATGTTCTGGCCGATGGGATGATTATGGATGATAATACTGACTTTCGTCCTGGATTAAGAGCAAGAGATCAAGAAGGGGTCATCAGTCCGCTACAACAAGCTAAATTATATAAAATTGAAATACGTCAACTTGCTAAAGACGCAGGTATTTCCAATTGGAGTAAAGTTGCCTCATGTAGCATTGCTTCAAGAATTCCTTATGGCATTAAGTTAACACGCTCAGCTATTGATCAAGTATTTGCTAGTGAAAAATATTTACGGGAAATAGGTTTTCCAATTGTCCGTGTCAGAGCACATCATGATTTAGCACGGATTGAAATTCCAGAAGACAAACTTTCTCTGTTATTAGAAAACAGAGGAAAAATTGCAGATTATCTTAAAAAACAAGGATTTAATTATGTAACTTTTGACTTAGAAGGATTTAAATCTGGTCGAATGAATGATATCCTCACAGAAACTGAAAAAAAGTTTTTTGTGAATGTTAGACAGATAAGTTTATAAAATTGAGTCGGTGTAACGGAGTCAGGACAGGGGTATTCCGTTACAAAAACCAAGTTTTCTGCTCGATTAGGTCGGTTGTTTTCATTGATTACTCTGCCAGTAGTTTATTAACTTTTAAGCCTAGGAAAAATTCCCTTTGGATTTTTCCTAGGCTTTTTGTCTATTTAATCATTTGATATTTGCTAAAAAGAAATTAGCTGTAGAATTTTTTAAGATTACCAGTGATTGTTCAATTTGAGGAAAATAAATGGATTGTTTGGACTGGTTGATTAGTCGATTATTTTGGGGATTCGTGAGTGAAAGTATTTGCTGTGAATAGTTAAATAACTCAGTGTTTAGTGTATCCGGCTTAACTGGTGCTAATTTTTTTAAGTAGTGTTGTGTTTTCATAAGTTCTAAAAGAAGCTCTTCCATAGCAGTTTGCATTTCCAACAGTTGATCATTTAGTTGTTTTTGTTGCATTAAGCTTTCAGCAGAGGCATCGTTACTATAAATAGGAGATTCAAGAACAATTTCTTGAATAGAATAGTTTACTCTACGTTGTACTCGATAAGCTAGTACCCAAGCATCACTTGGTAACGTGGTCTCTTCATTGATTAACGCTAGCAAAATAGAGCTGATCGTTTTTGACCAACTATTGATATTTTTACGTAATACTTGACTATGCCATGTTGGGAAAATAAAAAACATAACAAAAGCAATCAGCGCACCAATAATTACATCAAAAACTCTTGTATAGCCTGCAGAACTACCACCTAATGTGAAAGTTAACCAAGTGGTCACACTTAGCATTAGAAATGCTTGACTTAATTTACGGACGGTTTCATACAATATAACTAGCAAACAAGACAATAGCATTGGCCATAAAGGATTTAGGTTTGTTAAGTTAGCAATTAATTGAGACAAAAAGATGCCTAAACAACCACCTAAAATAGAACCAATAGTTCTTGAAGTGATTTTGCCGAGTGTACCATGATAACCTGGCATAACCATCAAACAACCAGAAATAACTACCCAGAATTCGTGATTAGCTAAAGGCAAAGGGTACATGTAATTAAGTATAAGCGAACAAAAATGACACACTAAACCTGTTAAAGCTAAACGAATTGCGAATCTAGCAGAGCTGCCTTTGTAAGAATGAAGGATCTCTGTGGCTTCTGCAAGTCCTTCTTTTGTGGGTAAGAAAGATTTAAATGAGATTTTTTTAAAGGATTGTTCGTTTTGTATCAAAAGGATTGCTGATTTTATTTCGGTGTTTGCTGAAGCAAATTCTTGAAGAGGCAGGGTTAATTGTTCTCCTTTTAAAAAGAGTAGAATTGCTTTTAAAGCAGGAAGATTTTCAGCTGCATTGGTTGAATCTAACGAGCCTGCAATTGCATCTGCTTGTGAAACCAAGGGATAAATCCATGGTGTTTTTTGATGATTGACCCATGGCATCGTTTCAACAGATTCACGTACTTTTATTCTGAAATGGACATAGCGTGCGGGTTTTCCTTGTGCTAATAAATATAATTGCTCATATAAATCGGCTACTAATTTTCGTGCTTCATTATTTTGCGGCTTAGAATAAAGACAATAGAACAAACAAAGGATGGACATACCTAAAATTATTGCACCCAGACCTTCAAAAGTTTGACCAATAGACAAATTGCCTTTTAATTGCGCACCAGCTAGTAAAGAAATGGTCCCAAAGAGACATCGAATATACAGACCAATACTAAAGTTTCTTACAATCCCTGAAAAATACAAACCAAGGACGAATAATAAAATAATGAATATACTTGACGACTGTAAAAGTATCCCCAGACTGGCACCAAGAAAAATCATTAAAATACCATCTATGGCACTTCTTTGTGGAGAGCTATATCGTGGTAAGACACAAATTACAGTGCCCAAAAAGCTACCAACATTTACTAAAACAAAAGCGAAAGGAAAGACTATTGTTAGAACAGCACCAACAGCATTTGCAATAATGATACTAAGAACAAGAGCAAACCAGTTCTGTCTTGTATCAAAAGTTAGTATAGGACGACTATACGCCCAAGACGATTCTAAGAAGACCTCAAAAAATTTTTTGATAGATAATTTCACAAAACATTCCTTCTTTAAAAATTTATTAGAAGCTAAAAAATTATTCCTCTGCTAGTATACACCTCTAAAATTTTTTTTCAAATTTGCTCTTTTTAAGAAAACTCACAATTATAAGCCAACATTAAGTTTAGCCATATATTTTTGTTGAATAAATTCTGTAAGCTCATGCCAACTTTCTTCATTTTCAATGGAATCTAAGTAGAAAATATCTTGATTAGAAGTAGCTTTTTCGAAGGAATCTGTGATGATGATATCCGCATTTGTGAAGTCTTCGGTAATAGAGATTGCGTTTGTATTATATAAGGAGGATAACCGTGTTTTAATAAAATAACTTGCATAAAAATCTTTGATAATTTGTAAATAGATTCTCACTTGTACTTTTTTTTCGGACACAGACAATGTGTAAAGCAGTTGACTGAGTAACTCTAAATGCGTTTCTTGGTGAACTAATTTTGCCACCGTTCGTTTTATTCGATTAAAGTATGCCACATCTGACGGAGTACAAATTTCTGGCTGCGGTAGATAAAGTGTTAAAAAAGTATAATAATTGCCCTCCGTTAAAAAGTACCAAGCATTAAAAATAGAAAGATAGTAAACGTATTGATAATCATGCTGATTTGTCAGTAAGTAGGCTACTTGCTTAAACAATTTTTTTGATAAGACACAATAAGGATGGTTAGATTCTATAAATAATTTTTCTATTTGTTTCGTTTGCTTTTCCGAAAAGATATAAGGGATAAAAATGCGAGATAAAAAATTAAAGTATAAAATTTCAGTTTTTCTTGTTTCGCATTGAATGTCAGCGAAAGAGTGTTCAAGAAAAAATAAAGTCACATGACTGTATTGATTGATCAGAATAAAAAAAGAATGCAGGTTTTTAGAGTGCGGCATCTTTAAGAAGTTTTGTGCACTTGTTCTAGTTTTAAATATCGCATATAAAATATAAAACGCTCTTTTCTTCATTCGGACATTTTTATAGGATCGTTCAAGAAGTTCATCGGGTAGACTTTTTTTTATTTCTTCAAGACTTATTTTAGAAAAAGGCCAAGCCAATTCTTGAAAGGAATCTTGTAGGAAAATGAAAGAAAACACTCGAATCGATAATTCATTGCCAGTTAATTGATAAATACCCTTAATACTAACGATTACTATATCAAAAATTTTAAAAAAGTTATTCAGTTGTTTCGTGATTTTTACCAGATAATGTTCAGAAATATATAAAACTTTAATTAATTCGTTTTTATCAATGGAAGAATGTGTGACCAATTGTACGCAATAATTAAATTGTACATTGTTTTTTAAAAGATTGAGTTTTAACGTGTAGGCGTATTCGACCGCGCTTTTTCGGTACGCTGGATTTACACAAACAATGCCATTATTGTTAGAGACAATAAAATGTTGGATTTGATAAGTATCCTCGAATTCTTGATTTATTTTTATCAGATTTTCCTTGACCGTTCTTTTTGAAATTTTTAAATTGGAAGAAATTTCATTTAATGACGTATGAGCTCGCTTGACTATATAAAATAAAATTTCTAGCTCATTCGTTAGGTAGGATGGAAACATGTTATGGACCTCCAAAAGTAAAATTTAGGTTCATTGTAGTCTACTTTCTTTAAATTTTTGTATTGATATGTTAACACAAGCGCAATAAGAAGCGGCCATCACAATTAATGTACAGCCTTATACATTAATTGTGTGTGGCAAAGCAATTTCAATGTTGATAAGCTAGCAGTAGTTAGAATAATTATTATTTAGTTTCTAATTCCAAAAAAGGTCAAGGTGAGTAAGCAATGAAAAAAATCAACGAACAATTAAAAATGAAAATGCCAATCTACAAAAGAAAAAAAAGCATTGCTTATTTCTTTTACTCTTGTCTACTATTGGTAACGATTTCTTGTTTTTTGAGCTTGCACTTTCAAGAATGCAAGGCAGCTTCACTCTATCAAGCGGGAGGGATAGCCATTGATTTGAGAACTGATTTACCTTATGGAATGGAGATAAGCCATGACGGTGGTGGTGGTCCTGATGGATCATTTGGAGGAAAATTACACGTAAAATTATACGGAACAGTGGACACTTCTCATACAGAAGCATTGAAGTTTCTTTCTTTTGGTACTGTAGGAATGCAATATGGACTGATGTTTCATTTGCCAGAAAATATAAGTGCAGATAATTTTAAAGCGGCTTATGACAAGGCTTTTGCGGATAATCCAGAAAATTTTTATTCAATTAGTGGACAAAAAAACACACAAATACCAATTGTTAACACAAAAGGAATGCGGACGTTTAACGGTTCTTCAGAAGATGGTTCACCGGGATGGGGTGATCCTGATCAAGATTATAGCGGAATTGATACTGAGCATCAGGTGATGTTTTGTGAACGGGGGGACACTATTAATTTTTCTTTTACTAAACTTTATGAAATTTGGCGACATGAACCTGACAAATCGGCCATAAAATTTGAACTTCATTTTGATTTAGATGTAGCTACTTTAATGAAGGATGGCGATTCAAAGGATTATTCCCTCAATAAAAATTTAACGAAACATCGCTTACCAGTATCAAATGTTTTGTCGGATGGCACTGAAAGTGATCAATTTTCGTTGTCGGCAGATTTTTTTGGTCGAACTTACGAATCAGATACAACGAATACGGTTAATCATAATTGGATATTGCTTAGTCCGGACATGTGGTTACGTGCGACAAGTTTAGCGGCAGCAGCAAAGCAAGATCCAAATAATTTGAATCATCAAATTATCACTGGAATCACTGGAAAAGTGGCTACTTGGTCTTCTTATATCTCGCCATGGGACAGCGGCGATAAAGACAATCCATTATCCAATTACAATACCCAAGATGCCTCTAAATATCCTGAAATACCTGAAAGCAAAACGATGTTACCAGGGGATTTTTTATCACCAAAGTTTACGATGAACCAAAGACAAGACAATCCGCTTAATTGGACAGATGGGTATGTTGCTCAACGGTTTGCGCGCGTAGTTAATTTTCATACTCACACAGTTGATCCTAAGGCCAATGTGAATGTCTCTTCACAACAGCAAAACGGGTTAACAACTTATTTGTTTAGTGGCAAAGATGGTTGTGGGCTGCCGTTAGTCAATCCGCCAGGAACGGATTCTTCAGAGCCCACAGATAAAACATATATGCGCGTCACAACAGATCCATACCAAGTGCCAAGTTTAGAAAAGGCAGCTTTTGTTAAAGGTCAAACAACATTTCACCCGCAACAAAAGATACCAGTAGAACTAACCGTTAAGGCTCCGACAACTAGAAAAGTTCAGATTGAAGAAAAAATTTCAGGTGCTGTCCAAACTGATTTTCATAAAATTGGGGAGCAAGATTTAAAAAATTTACCAGTCACAGATGATTGCGTTAGTTTTAACTGTTTAGCAGATGCTTTACCAACTTCAGGAGATTACACATTAACATTTAGAATTCTTGATGTTGATGATACATCTAAAAGCTACTCAAATGAGAAAAGTTTAGCTGTGCACATTGATCAAGCGCAAATTAAAGTTAAATCTCAAGATACGGTTTATCAATATACTCAATGGCAACCAGAAAGTGAAGTGACTAGCCTACAAACACCAGATGGTAAAAAAGGTGATTTTCGAGACGTAAGTGTCACCATATATAAACTGGACGGAGAGCAAAAGGTCCCAGTAGATGCGGTGGATACAAAAGTGGTTGGTAAATATGAAATTGATTATAACTACCTAGGATTAGAGGCGCAGACTGCACTAGAAGTCATTCCCTCTTCAGCTCATATTGGTGCACATAACGGCAGCTTTTCTGTGGGGACGCCCTTCGATCCAAAACGTCTTTTTGATAGTGCAACAGATAATGATGGACAGTCCATTCCTTATAGTAAGATAACGATTCGCTATACGCCTAAGCAGGTAAACGATGAAGTAGCGGGCATCTATAGAATTACTTATGATATCTCTAAAATAGTAGGTTTTAGTAAAAGTGTTACTGTTGATTGGACCTACTATTACTCTAATCGTCTAGACTTTTATCACTTATCTGAACAACTAATGCCTTTTGAGAACGTAAAATTTAATGGCCAAGATCAAACACAGACATTAAAAAGTTGTGAGATGAACATTGAAGATACGGGGGATCCTAATCGGACAACTGGCTGGCAGCTTGAAGTAGTCTATAATTTAAATGATCAGAAAACACAAGCGTGGAAAGACGCAGGGCTTGATCTCACGCTAAATCCAAAGTCAGTCGATTATGTAACAACTGAGCAAAATATCATGGTTAACGATGAGCAACAATTAGTAGCTGGCGTAAGTAACCAATCTATCAAAAATAAAAAAGTTTTGACGAAATTACAATTATTGCCCACATTAACTATTTCAAAAGTCACACCTGCTGATAAATATGAAGCTCAGTTAATTTGGAACTTAGAAGCAACACCGTAAGGGAAGAGGGAATAGCTGTGAAATGGTTTATCTATGATTTATTGTTTGTTGCCTTTATTCTCGGTTTGCCAATTCAAGCACAAGCTGAAGACAAGACAGCTGACGCACAAGCTGGCACAAAAGTCATGGTAATAGTGAAAGAGAGTGAGGATATTGTTCCACATCCCAATGAGCTTATACCGCAGACTAACGATATGCCAACTTCACGAGGACAACCTAATTTTTTACCAAAAACAAACGAGATTACGTCTCAAGAGACGATTTTAGGAATCGTGGTACTCGTAAGTACATTAATCGTCGGACTTTATAAAGAAAAGAGGAAAAATAATGAATAAAAAAATAATTGGTTTAACTGTCACTTTAGGAACGGGGATTTTTTTAATTGGTCAACAAACTGTAAATGCGGCTGATAATACCAATACCACAGCGAATGTGTCGGTTTTGGGTGGCGGATTAACCATTACACCATTAGCACAAATTAACTTTGGGACGGTGACAAAAGACGGCCAAGATCATACGCAACCAGATCAAAGCAAGTCGCAACTTATCATTAATGATAATCGTGGGACAACGAATACAGGTTGGTATCTGACAGCGAATTTAGAAGATAAAGGAAAAGGTGTCACTGGCTTAGACGGAATGACACTTCATTTAGACACTAAAAAACCTGACGGATCTTCTGAAAAAGGTACCTTTACGGGCGTTGATTTAACCACAGATGCTTCAACCATTATTTCGCTAGATAAAAGTGATATCCGTTTATCAGACACTGTCACGACAGCCGATTTAAATGCAACGTTAAATATACCTAAAAGTATTGCTGCAAATACCTACTCTGGGACCATCGTCTGGAATGCCATCGATGGAGCACCCGCCTAAGAATTTAACATAAAACGATGTAAGAAAACGAGGCAGATAAATTGAAAAGAATTTTAAAGATACTTTTTATATTGACTATTCTCTGTTTAGGTGGAGCGATGCGTGCCTGGGCAGAGCCGTCTAATACCAATAGTTCAGCAACAATTGACAATGCGAATGCGTATACAGTCACACCCGTTTTCGGAGCAACTCAAAATAACAAAACCAGTAATTTTTTTGATATGACATTAACTCCGAAACAAAAAGATACATTCAAATTAACGATAACCAATACTACGCCGAACCCTCAAAAATTTAAAGTTCAGGTAAATACAGCAACAACAAATAGTAATGGGATAGTTGACTATACAAAAAGTAGCTTTGAAAAAGATCCATCGATGAGTTTGGTACTTAGTGATTTGATTAGTCCCAATAGGAAGGACATTAGTGTTCCTGGTAAACAATCACAAACGATTGATTTTCAAATAACGATGCCAGAAAAGTTATTCTCAGGAATTTTATTAGGTGGAGTGACGATTCGACCTGTAGAGATAGCTGGGGACCAAAGCAAGGGTGGGATTCAAAATGTTTATATGCATACGATTGCTATTCGGGTGAATGAAACAGCAGAGACCATACCTGCAAAATTGGAAAGTGGTTCTGTTAAAATTGGGCAAATTAACCGCCACAATACTGTTTCGATGGAAATTAAAAATCCACAGCGGAAGTTATTGTCAAAAGTCGAAGGAGATTTTTTTGTTAAAGAAAAAGGAACAAACAAAACGATCATTCACGAAAAGAAAAATAATCTTAGTTTTGCACCAAACACAAGGTTTGACCTACCTATTTTACTGAAAGATTCGTTTAAACCTGGAGACTATACCTATATCATTAAGCTGAAAAACCATGAGGGGAGCTGGACGTTCTCAAAAGATTTCACGATAAACAAGAAGCAAGCTGATCAGTATAATAAGCATTCTGTTGATCATAAAGCCAAAAACCTTCACTGGCTTAAGTACCTCATGGCCTTTTTAATTCTAGTTATTTTAGGTACCGTCTGCTATATCTTGGGAAAAAAGAAGGGAAAAACGAGGTTGTAAAACCTGCCTTTAAAATAGTTGACAATTATGCAGAAAAAATCATGCCAGTATGAATTATCTATGACATAAGGGAAGAAGGGCTGTCTAGCAAGGATAAACTGTCAAATTAGCGTTAATTTACGCAAGTCATTGGTGTTCCTTATTTTGGAAAGTAGTATTATACTATTATTGTTCAATGATTCACAATAGAAACAAGGAGGAAAGAACCATGTATAAAGCAATTGTCGCAGCAAAAGGAAAAACAACAAAAATTGTTGAAAAAGAATCGCGTCCATTGAAAGATAATGAAGCGCGGTTGAAAATGGAAGTCTGTGGTGTCTGTCATACGGATTTACACGTTAAGAATGCAGATTTTGGCGATGTTAGCGGTTGTACCTTAGGTCACGAAGGAATTGGGATTGTGACGGAGGTTGGAAAAGACGTTACTAGTTTAAAGATTGGTGATCGTGCATCTGTTGCATGGTTTTATGAAGGCTGCGGGCATTGCGAATATTGTACTTCTGGTCGAGAAACGCTTTGTCGTTCAGTAAAAAATGCTGGATATACAGTTGATGGTGCCATGGCCGAAGAATGCATCGTCACAGACGGTTATGCAGTGAAAGTGCCAGAAAATTTAGCATCAGAGCCAGCTTCCTCTATTACTTGTGCAGGGGTAACAACCTACAAAGCGATAAAAGAATCTGGGATTCGTCCAGGTCAATGGCTAATGATTTCAGGATTAGGTGGGCTAGGTAATCTAGCTTTACAATATGCCAAGCATGTCTTTAATGCAAAAGTAGTAGCTGTTGATGTGAATGATAATCAGTTAACTTTTGCGAAAGAAATGGGTGCTGATCTTTTAATTAATCCAGTTAAAGATCCTGATTTTGCTGCACAACTTCAAAAAGAAATTGGCGGTGTCCATGCAGCAGTAGTCACTGCGGTAGCTAAATCAGCATTTAATGGCGCAGTCGATGCAGTCCGTGCGGGAGGAACGGTTGTCGCCGTTGGATTGCCTGTTGAGACAATGGATTTATCTATTCCACGTCTTGTTCTTGATGGCATTCACGTAGTCGGATCGTTAGTTGGAACCCGTCAAGATTTAAGAGAAGCTTTCCAATTCGGTGCAGAAGGAAAAGTTGTTCCTGTTTGTCAAACACGTCAACCAGAAGAAATTAATGCTATTTTTGAAGAAATGGAACAAGGAAAAATTCGCGGGCGCATGGTCATTGATTTTCGCAGTTAATTTAGTTTTTTAGTGATTCGTTGATTTAATCTGAATACCATGAAAGGATGGATGGAATGTTTGCGAATCTTACTCTCCGTGAGAGACGACTGCTTAAACAAGCACAATTGGGAGCCACAATTAGCTTTATTCTTTTGTTTGTACCAATTCTGACAATCAGTCTTTTGCATACTAGTGACTTATTAGCAAAATGGCTAGGTATAGTTGGGGTAATTATGGTTTTACCATTGTTGTATTTTGCGTGGCAGATTTTAAAGATAGCCTATAAAGATCAAAAAGATAATCCAACGCCTCCTTTGTGGGTTCCGAAAGTTTATGGAATTGGGCTTTCGATCAATCCCTATCATCGGTTTGGAAAGTTAATTTTTATATTGCTAGCGGTACTGATAGTTGGCATCATCATTAGTTTGCTTTTCACACCAGCAAGTCAAATCAATCACTAAAAAACGAGTAATCAACACCCTCTTGCCGAGCAGGAGGGTGTTGATTATTTTTAAATAGACTAAATTTGAGTAACAGGTATTAGATTTTTGAAAAAGTCTTTCTTTTTCTGATGTAGATATTTTCGCAATAAAATCATCATTTTAAGTGAATTAACAGGTTTATCAAGGGTTAATACTTGTTAATGGTGGCTGCTATAATTAACCGTTGACAAACACAAAAAAACCATCATACGATAATTATGTTATTAAAAAAGTGAAAAATTGGTAGTCAACAAATGAAAACGCATTCATTAGGAAATTGTGATTCTGTACTAAAATTTTTATATAAGATGAAAATGGATTGTTTTCATTTAATATTTTATTGAAAGGATGTGTTTATGAAGGGGTTACTGAAACTGACTTGCTTACAGTCTCAGTAAACTAAGAAAATCGTTATGACTTTTCATCTGGATAAAACTTTGTTGGGTTTTGGATTTTGTGAGTAATTGTGTCGGAACTATTCTATGGGGAGCAATTTTAAGGAGGAAAAAATGAACAAAGAGTATCAGGGTAAAAAAATTTACGGTAAAAAGCACTGGTTGACATTTTTATTAGTGAGTTCGTCTGTATTGGCGTTCCATTCGTTTGTTACGATGGATTCTCAAGTGGTTGATGCGCAAGAGCAAACAGCAAAAGAAGACGTAGCTGATTCAGCAACGTCAGTCGGAGCAATTGTGTCGATTGAAAAAGCGGAGAAAAACTTTGTCATTACGTATGCTTCTGGAAAAAAAGCACAAATTAGTATTTTAAACGACCATCTTTTTCGCTATCATCTAGATCCAACTGGTAAATTTGAAGAATATCCAACGCCAAATGATCCAAAGCATGTTGCGAAAATTACGGCTAAAACAATGGCCGACTATGGCACACAAGCCTTTGAGCAAACGAACGTCACAGATTCAGGAAACCAATTTATTCTAGAAAATAATGGTTTAAAAATTATATTCGAAAAAGAAAGCGCTTTAATGAAGATTCTAGACAAGAAAAAGAATCAAGTTATTTTAGAAGAAACCGCTCCGCTATCCTTTAAAAATGATAAAGCTACACAAACGTTAAAACAAAGTAGTCAAGAAAATTATTTTGGCGGAGGAACTCAAAATGGTCGATTTACGCATAAAGGAACAGCTATCCAGATTGTCAATACGAACAATTGGGTAGATGGCGGAGTAGCATCGCCTAACCCATTTTATTGGTCAACTGCAGGGTATGGCGTTGTTCGAAATACATGGAAACCTGGCAACTATGATTTTGGAAGTCATGATCCACAAACAACCACAACAACGCACGAAGGAACAGATTTTGATGCTTTTTATTTCTTTAATGATTCCTCAGCAGGTATTTTAAAAGATTACTATGAATTAACCGGGAAACCAGCTTTGATGCCAGAATACGGGTTCTATGAAGCACATTTAAACGCGTATAATCGGGACTATTGGGTGAAAGTAGCAGAAGGAACCGCGGGAGCAGTTAAGTTTGAAGATGGTAATTTTTACAAAGAATACCAACCAGGCGATCTAGGAAACTTAAATGGCACGCTAGAATCTTTAAATGGAGAAAAAGAGAATTATCAATTTTCTGCACGCGCAGTTATTGATCGATATAAGAAAAACGATATGCCGTTAGGGTGGTTCTTGCCAAATGACGGCTACGGTGCTGGCTATGGCCAAACAGATTCATTGGACGGCGATGTACAAAACTTAAAAGGATTTACAGAGTATGCTCAAGCCAATGGTGTTGAAGTGGGGCTGTGGACTCAATCTAATCTCCATCCAGCGGATCCTAAAAATCCTAAAAAAGGAGAACGGGATATTGCGAAAGAAGTTAGTGTCGCTGGTGTTAAAGCTCTCAAAACTGACGTGGCGTGGGTCGGGTATGGGTATTCCTTTGGCTTAAATGGTGTAGAAGATGCCGCGAATGTTTTTGTAAAAGAAACAGACGGCGCAGTTCGTCCGATGATTGTTTCATTAGATGGTTGGGCCGGAACCCAACGGCACGCTGGTATTTGGACAGGCGATCAAACGGGTGGTCAATGGGAATATATTCGCTTCCATATCCCAACATATATCGGGACTTCGTTGTCTGGACAACCAAATGTCGGTTCAGATATGGATGGAATTTTTGGTGGAAAAAATAAAGAGGTCAACATACGTGATTTCCAATGGAAAACTTTTACACCAGTGCAGCTAAATATGGACGGCTGGGGCTCCAATCCAAAAACGCCATTTGCTTTTGATCAAGAAGCCACAGATTTGAACCGAGCGTATCTAAAATTAAAATCAATGATGATGCCTTATAACTACAGTATTGCCAAGGAATCAGTTGATGGACTACCAATGGTACGGGCCATGGCTTTAGAATTTCCTAATGAAGGAACAGCATATACAAAAGATTCTCAATACCAATATATGTGGGGACCCAATTTACTCGTTGCCCCAATTTATAATGGCAATCAAGATGAGGCAGGAAATTCAATCCGTGATGGAATCTACTTACCAGATGAAAAACAAGTCTGGGTTGACTTATTTACAGGCGAAAAATATCAAGGTGGCCGTGTCTTAAATGGAGTAAAAACACCGCTGTGGAAGGTGCCCGTTTTCGTCAAAGATGGCAGTATTATCCCAATGACGAATCCAAACAACAATCCAAAGGAAATCCAACGAGATCAACGATCTTTCTTGATTTATCCAAATGGCACCACTTCTTTTAATATGTATGAAGATGACGGAATTTCAACTAGTTATGAAGCTGGGCAATCAGCTACGACTAAAATAAATAGTCAAGGCCCTAAATCAAACGAAAAAGGGGATCTGACCGTTACTATCGAACCGACAAAAGGAAGTTATAAAGGCTTTGTTGATGAACGAAGCACCACGCTTGATTTGTTAGCTTCAGAAGCGCCCGAAAGCGTAACAGCAATGGTGGGGGGAACAGAAGTAACCTTGAAACAAGCAGCTAATAAAGAAGAATTTTTAGCTGGCACAAATCTATATTATTTTGATAAAGAATTCCAAGTGAATCAGTATCTTTCTGAAGCTTCAGGAGAAAAACTGAACCAATCAGCGTTATCAGTAAAACTAGCGAAACAATCTGTGACCGCCAAAGATGTTCAAATAACTGTCAAAGGTTTCATTAATAAAGGAACGGTTGACGGAGGAAATACAACGGTCGATGACCAGTTAACTATTCCGGCAAATGTCGCAATCAATGAAGAAAAAACAACGCCATCTTCTTTGACTCTTCAATGGGATCAAGTAACTGAGGCAACAAGCTATGAAGTAGAGCGTGACGGAACTGTTTTCGGAAATATTCAAACGAATACAGCAACATTTGATGGATTTTCCTTCCTAAGCGAACATACTTTTCGAGTTCGAGCTGTTGGAAAAAACGGGGTCTCTGAATGGAGTGAACCGATTAAAGGAAAAACACAAGATGATCCCTATAAAGAAACAATTAATCAAGTCAAAGCAACAAGTAATTTACCAGAACAACCAGGCGCAGAATTGAAGAAATTAACAGATAAAGATTTGAGTACAGGTTGGCATACGAACTGGTCAACCGGCATCGCTAATCCAAGTGATGGAAATTTCTTGTCTTTAAAATTTGATCTTGGTGCGGAGTATCAAATGGATAAAATTGAATACTTGCCAAGAGACAATGCCGGCAACGGAAATATTTTGCAACTCCAGTATCGGACGTCGAAAGATGGAGCTAATTGGACAGAGTTTTCAGAACCTATTAACTGGAAGCAAGATGCTTTGACAAAAACCATTGAAACGAAGGAGCAAGCGTATCGTTTTGTTGAAATGAAGGTATTAAAATCGGTGGGTAATTTTGGCTCTGGTCGTGAGATGCTCTTTTACAAACAACCAGGAACAGAAGGAATCTTACATGGAGACATTACTAATGATGGAACGATTGATGAAAATGATGCAATGAGTTATCGAAACTATACAGGCTTAGAATCTGTGGACAGTGACTTTAATGGCTATGTTGAAAAAGGCGATTTAAATAAAAATGGGGTAATTGATGCTTATGATATCAGTTATGTTTTACGACAATTAGATGGTGGGATTGAGATACCTGATGTCGAAGAAATTGCGGGCGGTTTATCCCTTGCTGTGGTTAATGAAAATGGCAAGGATACCTATCTTCCTGGCGATACATTAACCTTTACACTTAAAGGTCAAGACTTAAAAAACATTAATGCGTTAAGCACAAAAATGTCCTTTGATTCTAGCAAATTTGAACTTGTCGGTCAGCCTGCAACCACGAATAATACAAAACAAATGGAAAATTATTCTAAATATCGGAAACATTCAAATGATGTGGAGAATCTGTATTTAGTTCTTAGTAATCAAGGAAATAAACAATTGTTAAATGGTTCAATGGACTTAGTTACCTTTAAAGTTAAAGTAAAAGAAACAACTCGCGTAAAACGTGCGACAACTGTTGAGCAGCCATTACAATTTGATATGAGTCAAGGCTTATTAGTAGGCCAAGGATTCCAACAAGCCACACTTTCAGATTTTTCTGTAACAGTGAAGCCCACAGAGCTAGTAGATAAAGAGTTATTACAAGCGCTAATTACGCTAAATCAAGCACGTGTCGAAAAAGAATATACGCCTGAAACTTGGGCAATTTTTAAACCAGTCTTAGATGAGGCAGTAGCTGTTCTAGCCAATGAACAAGCCACACAGACAGACGTTTCTGCTGCTGTGGAAAACCTAGAAAAGGCTGCAAGTCAGTTGGAAAAAATGCCTGATGTAGCGAATAAAGCTGATTTAGAAAAAGCAATTCAAGAGGGGCTGGCGAAGAAACCAAGTGATGGGCAAGAATTCACCGAAGAAACTAAAAAAGTTCTCGAAGACTCATTAGCAGCAGCTCAAAAAGTATTTGCTCAAGAAAAAGTTACCCAAGAAGAAATAGACCAAGCGACTAAAACATTGCGTGAAGCAATTGCACAATTAAAAGAACAACCCGTCGCCGTTGATAAGGAAACCTTAAAAGAGAAAATCGCTCAAGCTCGAGGAAGAAAGCCGGAAGAAGGATACCAATTTACAAAAGAAACAGAAAAACAATTGCAAGAAGCAATTCAAGCGGCTGAAGCAATCGTAGCGAAAGAAACGGCGACAAAAGAAGAAGTCTCTGAGGCTCTAAACGCATTGGAAACTGCAATGGCTCAATTAAAAGAAGTACCCCTTGTAAATAAAGACCAATTACAAGAAGTAGTCAAACGAGCGCAGCAAGTCACTCCAAGTGAAGGGCACCAATTTACTGCCTCCTCGTTACAAGATTTACAAAAAGCGCTTTTAGCAGCTAAAAACACATTGGAAAACCCAGCAGCTAATCAAAAAATGATTGATGAAGCGGTTGCTGAATTAACTAGTGCCATCGATGGGTTACAAGAAGAAGCGTTAGTTACAGATAAAAAAGCCTTAGAGGCAATGATAGCCAAAGCAAAAGCAATCAAACCATCTGCCGGAAAAGAATTTACCAGCGAGTCTAAAGCGCGCTTAACTGAAGCAATTGACCAAGCGGAAGGGATTTTAGCTGATAAAAATGCTCGGCAAGAACAAATTGATACTGCTGAAAAAAATGTAAAAACTGCTTTGGATAGTTTAGAGGAACAAGTCCTTCAAGCGGATAAAACAAAGTTGAGAGAACTGCTTCAAAAAGCAGAAACCTTGAAACCTAAAGCAGGAAAACAATTTACAAAAGCATCGCAAGAAGCTTTAGCTGAAGCAATTAAACAAGCAAAAGCACTTGTTGAGGACCCAAGTGCGACGCAAGAAGCTGTGGACAAATGTTTAAGTATTTTAGCACAAGCCATTGAAGCAATGGCAGAAGAGCCAATCAGTAGCAACTCTACAGGCAACAATAGAAATCATGGCACGGTTAGCGGGACTGGTAGCGTAACCAGTCCAGGAAAGGGCACAGCAGCAGGTGGAACGACAACAAAAACCACCACTTCTGGTACTTTGCCAAAAGCAAATGAAGTTGTTTCGCCAATCTGGTCAATCAGTGGTTTTCTATTGATAGTAAGTATTGGTTTAGGAAAATTATTCTTCAAAAATAAAAAAGACCAAAATTAGCGTATCATTAACTTACAAGGCGCATTTGTACAAAAACAGTGTGCAAATGCGCAAGTAAGTAATAGGAGAGGATTTTTACGAATGAAAAGAAAGAAAATCAAGAATCAACTACTTGTTTTAACAAGTATTCTCGTTCTTCTGAGTTTGGAAGTCGCTCCAGTTGTTACGTTGGCTGCAGAATTACCAAGTAGCTCGCTACAAACAGCTCTGTCCTCGGAAACGACAATTACTTCGGAAGAAAAAGTAATTGAAACAACCGAAACAACCGAAACAACTGAAACAACTGTTGCTACATCGACAACGTCCACTAGTAGTTCGTCATCTGAATCAAATAGTTCTACCGATACGACTACCGAATCAACGAGTCATTCAACGACAGAAACGACAACCACAAATACTAGTTCTGAAACAAAAAAAGAACCTACAGAGCCAACGGTATCATCAGAAATCACGCAGCCTATTGAACAATCGCAACCACCACAAGTTCAACCACCACAAGTTCCTGTGACCAAGCAAGAACCTGAAGAACCTATTCAAGTTCCTGAAGCCACCAATAACGTTGTTGAAGAAAATCAGGCTGTATCGTTAAATCCGTCCCTCAAAGTAGATGAAATAGCTTCTTCAAATTTAAAAGGCTACGAACTGCCACTGTTGTCGTCTTTTGGCGAAAAGAAACGGGCAGTCGTGGTGGCTGAAGCATTAAGACACATTGGGAAAACAAAAAAAGAATTTAATTTGACGGAGCAAGCATTGACCAGTAGTTTCCTTGCCCAAAAAATTTACCAACAATTATTTAAAATAGACATTGGCAGTACACCGCAAGAACAAATGACATTTGGTAAAGTTCGTTCTATAGAGGAGGCAGAACCTGGTGATCTGATTTTTTGGCAAACAGCTGAAGGAAAAACGCTTCAAAATGGTGTTTATCTTGGCCAAGGAAAATATTTAATTGCCGCAGCGGAAGCGGATTCTAAAGAGAAACCAGAAGTAATCGCTCAGTTAGAGAATATCTATACTGCCAAACAACAACCAGACTCAAAAGAGGAAAAACGCTTGGTAGTGACTAATCCTTTTAAGGAGTTCATATTAACGGAGTATGGCAAAGAAGTTTTAGCAACATATGGTGCGTCATTTGAAATGCAGAAGTCAGAACAAACCACAGCGTTTATTAAAAAAATTGGTGAGACAGCCAGAGAACTTGGCGAAAAATACGATGTTTTTGCATCAGTGATGATAGCTCAGGCTATTTTAGAAAGTGGCTCTGGCGAAAGTCAACTAGCCAAAGAACCTTATTATAATCTCTTTGGCGTGAAAGGTTCGTTCCAAGGAAATAGTGTTAGCTTTTCAACAAAAGAGGCTGATCAGAGGGGCCAACTTTATACAATTTCCGCTGGGTTTCGCGATTACGGTGGCTATAATGACTCACTGCAAGATTATGTTCAATTACTCCGACAAGGGATTGACGGAAATCAAGATTTTTATAAACCAGCGTGGCGTTCGGAAGCCAAAAACTACCTTCAAGCAACGCGTTTTTTAACAGGTAAATATGCAACAGACAAGCAATACGATAATAAATTAAATTCGTTAATTGCGGTTTATAACTTAACGCAATTTGATTTACCAAAAACAGTGGACGGTTTGATTATCCAATCTAAAAATAAGCTGTCGGAAGCGGAACAGCAACAAATGCATTTTCCAGTCTATGATGGGATCAATTATAATCGAAGTGGTAGCTATCCCGTGGGCCAGTGTACGTGGTATGTCTATAATCGTTTCAAACAGTTAGGCACTTCTGTGGATGAATTTATGGGAAATGGCAGTGACTGGGGAAGAAAAGGACGTGCATTAGGCTATCAAGTTAGTTCATTGCCTAAAGCTGGTCGTGCGATTAGTTTCCAACCAGGAGTTGCTGGCGCAGATAATCAATATGGACATGTTGCTTTTGTTGAAGCGGTCACTTCTGATGGAATCATTATTTCTGAAAGCAATGTCATCAATGATCAAACGATTTCGTATCGTGTCTTACCTAATGTAATTGCTTATAGTAGTGGCGTGACCTACATTGGCGCTTAATCGACTCATTCAACAGGAAGAAGTGTGGATGTTTAAGTAAAAAATTAGCACAATGATCCATGTGTGAACTAACAAATTAAAATAACCAGAATCGACCAATGAATTGATTTTGTCATGTATAAAATGACAAGAACAGTTTGGTGGTTGATTCTTTGTTTTTCATCAACGAAGAGACAATAGTCCTCATGATTCGTTAGAAAAAGATGAATAGTCCAAAGTACTCTTTCTTGATGCTTTGTTATTTTATGTTTTTGTTTGCAGGAAACTACTGAAATCGCTATACTAAATTTATGTGAATATACTAACAGACAATCAATTTTTTATCTCTTTTATTGGTGTATAAATTGATTGAACATTATAATCATTTGTCTTTTGTTGTGTAATTTTATATCTTCTTGAGAAAGGGATGAGTGAACAAATGGCTATTTATATATTAGAAGACCAAATTATTCAAGCAAAAGCGTTAGAAGCATTGGTAACAAATATCCTACATTCAAGAAATATTTATAATGAAACAATCCATTTATTTTCACGTTCAGATGAATTATTACAAGTGGCACACCAGGACGCCCAACTAAATATCTTTTTCCTAGATATTCAAATGAACAATCATATCCAGGCAGGATTTGAGGTTGCTAAAGAAATCAGAAAAACAGACAGTGAAAGTCTGATTGTATTTATTTCTACTCACACAGAATTAGTTTTAACTTCCTACAAATATATGGTTTCAGCTCTTCAATTTATTCAAAAGAACGTGGATTTTCTAGATTTCCAAAAAGAGGTCGAAACATGTGTCGATGCATATATTCAACAAAAAGAAAATATAAAGACAAAAAGTGAATATATTATCATTAACTTAAAAGCGTCTTCTATAAAAATGGATATTAATGATATTTATTTCTTTCAAACGGAATACGATCATCGTGTGTCAATGGTTGGTAAAAATTTTAAAAGAGAATTTTATGGAACGTTATCAAAAATTGAACAACTGCATCCAGATTTGATTAGAGTCCATCAATCAATCATCATCAATAAAAAATATGCGTCAAAATTAAATTATAAAACGCATCTTTTAACTATGAGAGACGGAACGGAAGTACCAGTCTCAAGAAGATATTATACTCAGGTCAAGGCACTATTTCTTACTTAGGGAGGGATAATGACTAATTAAGGAATTATCTATCTATTAGTCGCTATATTCGTTATAATTTAGTGCAATACTTGAAGAGGAGGGCGATATGCTAATCGATTGGATTCTAAAAAATATTATGGATATGGATCAGGAAGATCAATCAGGAAAAACACAATGGACAAAGTATTATCTAACCGTTTATTTTTCTGGCTTATTTAATTTTCTGATGATTCTGATTTTATCAGTTTTATTTGGGACGTTAAGCGAAACCTTTATTGTATACGTCGTACTGATTTTTTTACGGCCTGTCGCAGGTGGCTGGCATGCAAAAACTAAATGGCTCTGTCGTCTAGAAAGTATTGTTATCTATGTTGCCATACCATTTGTATTGAAAAATTCTTCTGTGAGCTTACCGTTTATTTATAAAATTTTATTGATTTGCCTCTTAGTCGTATTATTTTATTGGTATGCGCCACAAGGAACAGCAATCGAACCTGTTCAGCCATCTGATTTAAACGTGCTCAAAAAGCAAAGCCTTATAAGGGTGTGTTTACTTATTTTATGTAGTCTGTTTGTCAAAGAAAAGATTGCTTCAGTAATACTCTACGGTCTCGTCATCCAAGGTCTGATGATACTCCCTGTAACAAAAAATTTAATTGAAGGAAGTGTTTTTATGAAATTTGGTAAAAAAATAATTAAAAATGTTATTGAAAAAAGAGTTGCAAAAGTTAGTGATGGTGTGGGAACTAAGCCTAGATTAAATCAAAATTCGCCCAATATATTTGGACAATGGATGGGACAAACTGAAAAACCTAAAAAGAATATTGAAAAATGATTTTGTCGTTATTAGCTACTAACGTTTTGCTTGTATCTAGCTTTATCGTTTTTGTCTTTTTACGAGTAACATTGATCAAGATTGAATGTAAAATACCGTTACTTTCATTGCTTATTGTCATTAATCTTTGTTCGTTTGCGGCATTAATGTTGGGTTGCTCTTGGTTGATTTATGCGCTGACAGTCGTTATTTTTACAGGATTTTTACTCATTCACAAAAAGAGGTTCTCAATTTTTAAAGCGATATTTTTGTCTGTTTTTACATTGCTTATGGTTTCGTTTATCAATTACACGGAGCAAACGATTTTAAGTGTTTTTTTTCAACAGATTTATCAAAATAAATTATTATGGATTGCCTCAAATGTTATTCTGTTGCTTATAAATATCTGGATTGCTTTAAAAATTCCCAATAGTGTTTTTTTAAGATTAAATCGTGTGTTAGAAAATAGCCGAATTTTTTTTGGTTGTTTACTTTTATTGTTGATTCTGTTGTTACTTTTTGTGTTTTTGATTTCGCCAGAGATTTCACCTGACTTTATGCGAGGATTTGTCACGGTAAATAGTTCTAAATTGGAGTTATTAATAAGTGTAGGTTTATTTTTAATTCTGATTGGCTTAGTCATTGAAGCTTATTTGGAAGAACAACGTATCAACACTCAATTATTGAATAATTTAACGATTTATACTGAAAAAATAGAATCCATTAACGAAGAGCTAGCGATGTTTCGTCATGATTATAAAAATTTATTGTATAGTTTACAAATTGCTATTTCATACGAAGATATTCTGGAAATCAAAAGAATTTATGAAGAAACGATTGCACCAACCAAAAAAATTATTGATAATGAAGAATTTGAACTTATGAAGTTAAATCGTTTGAAAAATATGGAACTTAAGGCACTCATAAGTATGAAAATTAATACCGCAAAGCAAGCAAAACTAAAAGTGATTGTTGATGTGCCAGAAGTATTTATTCTTGATACATCAATCGACTTAGTGGTTGTGATTCGTTTGTTGGCTATTCTATTAGATAACGCGATTGAAAACAGTGCAAAATCAGAATTGAAAATGTTCGCTATCTCAATTTTCAATAAAAATGAAACACAAGAGTTTGTGATAACAAATAGTGTCCAAGCCGAATTTGATTTTAAGGTTATGAAGAAAACCAAATTTAGTTCTAAAAGTAACCCAGAAGAGCACGGTTGGGGATTGTTATATGTAAAAGAAATTGTTGATTTTTCAGATCAATTTGATTTGCAAACGTCCTTCAATGAAGGATCGGTTACTCAACATTTAATTATTGAAAAAAATCATAATAGTAAAAAAGTTGTTAACGAATGAATTTGTTAACAACTTTTTTGCTATGGTATTGAGTTATGAGGGGCAATACAGGGAAAAATGTCGGCTGATTAAGGAATTTAGATAGTGCCGGTTAGGTAGTTGTCTATAATGAAAATAGCAACAAATATTTACGCAGGGAAAGGGGCGGTCGTTTAACGGGAAAGATTAGGGAGGATAAAGTAATACTTTTGTTGGGAAAAGAAATAAAAGGAAACTGGGGAAGGAGTTAATTGTTTGATGAAGGGAAATAAAATTTTATACATTTTAGGTACAGGCATCTTTGTTGGAAGCTCATGTCTATTTTCTTCACTTTTTGTAGCCGCAGAAGAACAAGTTTATTCAGAAAGTGAAGTTTCAACAGTTTTATCGAAGTTGGAAAAGGAGGCAATTTCTGAGGCAGCTGCTGAACAATATACGGTTGTAGATCGAAAAGAAGATGCGTGGGGGATGAAGCATCTTAAGTTAGAAAAGCAAACGGAAGGCGTTACTGTTGATTCAGATAATGTGATTATTCATTTAGATAAAAACGGTGCAGTAACAAGTGTTACAGGAAATCCAGTTGATCAAGTTGTGAAAATTCAATCGGTTGATGCAATCGGTGAAGAAGGAGTTAAAAAAATTATTGCTTCTGATAATCCAGAAACTAAAGATCTTGTCTTTTTAGCTATTGACAAACGTGTAAATAATGAAGGGCAATTATTTTATAAAGTCAGAGTAACTTCTTCGCCAACTGGTGACCCCGTATCATTGGTTTATAAAGTAAATGCTACAGATGGAACAATTATGGAAAAACAAGATTTAACGGAACATGTCGGTAGTGAAGTAACGTTAAAAAACTCTTTTCAAGTAACGTTTAATGTACCAGTTGAAAAAAGCAATACGGGAATTGCTTTACACGGAACGGATAACACAGGGGTTTACCATGCAGTAGTTGATGGCAAAAATAATTATTCTATTATTCAAGCACCATCACTAGTAGCATTAAATCAGAATGCTGTTGATGCCTATACGCATGGAAAATTTGTGAAAACATATTATGAAGATCATTTCCAACGACACAGTATTGATGATCGAGGGATGCCCATCTTGTCAGTTGTTGATGAACAACATCCAGATGCTTATGACAATGCTTTTTGGGATGGAAAAGCAATGCGTTATGGTGAAACAAGTACACCAACAGGAAAAACGTATGCTTCCTCTTTAGATGTAGTTGGTCATGAAATGACACATGGTGTGACGGAACATACTGCCGGTTTAGAATATTTAGGACAATCAGGTGCGTTGAATGAATCTTATTCTGATTTGATGGGTTATATTATTTCGGGTGCATCTAATCCAGAAATTGGTGCGGATACTCAGAGTGTTGACCGAAAAACAGGTATTAGAAATTTACAAACGCCAAGTAAACACGGACAACCAGAAACCATGGCTCAATACGACGATCGAGCACGGTATAAAGGAACGCCTTATTATGATCAAGGCGGTGTTCATTATAACAGTGGAATTATTAATCGGATTGGTTACACCATTATCCAGAACTTAGGCATTGAAAAAGCACAGACTATTTTCTACAGCTCATTAGTAAATTACTTAACACCTAAAGCACAATTCAGTGATGCTCGTGATGCGATGCTTGCTGCTGCAAAAGTTCAATATGGCGATGAAGCAGCTTCAGTGGTGTCAGCAGCCTTTAACTCTGCTGGAATCGGAGCTAAAGAGGATATTCAAGTAAATCAACCAAGTGAATCTGTTCTGGTCAATGAATGAAAAAAATTCCCCAATTAAATAAAAATGGATAAGGAGTGGCATAATCTTATGAAAAAGTTCTCCATACGAAAAATTAGTGCTGGTTTTTTGTTTCTGATTTTAGTAACTTTGATCGCCGGTTTTAGCTTGTCTGCAAATGCAGAAGAGTATATCGTTCCTGCCGAAAGTCATTCACGACAAAAAAGATCGTTACTGGACCCTGAAGACAGAAGACAAGAAGTGGCAGATACAACCGAAGCGCCTTTTGCGTCAATCGGAAGAATCATTTCCCCTGCCAGTAAACCAGGCTATATTTCTTTAGGAACAGGCTTTGTTGTTGGAACCAATACAATTGTCACCAATAATCATGTGGCTGAAAGTTTTAAGAATGCCAAAGTATTAAATCCGAATGCTAAAGATGATGCTTGGTTTTATCCAGGTCGAGATGGCAGTGCGACACCATTTGGCAAATTCAAAGTGATTGATGTAGCTTTTTCCCCGAATGCGGATATTGCGGTAGTGACTGTCGGCAAACAAAACGATCGTCCAGATGGCCCAGAGTTGGGAGAAATTTTAACGCCATTTGTTTTGAAAAAGTTTGAATCTTCAGATACCCATGTAACAATATCAGGCTATCCAGGTGAGAAAAACCACACACAATGGTCTCATGAAAATGATTTGTTTACATCTAACTTTACAGACTTAGAAAATCCATTACTATTTTATGATATCGATACAACAGGTGGTCAATCTGGTTCACCAATCTATAATGCTCAGTTTGAAGTAGTTGGTGTTCATTCCAATGGCGGCATTAAGCAAACAGGAAACCATGGTCAAAGACTAAATGAAGTGAATTATAACTTTATTGTCAATCGAGTGAATGAAGAAGAAAATAAACGTTTATCCGCTGTGCCAGCAGCGTAAAGAACCATAAAAATACTCGGAATTTCCAGAATCACGGGAAATTCCGAGTATTTTTGTTTTTTAAGATAGTGTAAGTTACGATAAAAGTACCTTGTAATTATCGGTTAAAAGCATATAATAGTGCTGAAAAGAAGGCAAATAATCCGATTAAGTTAGTATTTCTAAACCATCATAACTCGTAATGATTTCATGCTTTTGAGATAAAGCCGCCATCTCCGCATAAGACAAGCCGCCATTGTGAGAAAAATGGTTGGCAACGTAAATCGTTTTATCTGTGACGAGTTTTCTTTCTTTTAATTCTGCAATTAATTTTAAATTTTCTTCCCAATTCATATGACTATTGCCAGTTTCGTTTGTTTGACTAGTACAATCTAAAGAAACAATACTAAGAAGTAAGTGGCTCTTTTCAAGATATTCAAACATTTCTGACGTAAAGTAACCTGTATCATGGGTGGATAAAAAAGCATCTTTACCATCGTCAATAACGAAAATAAAACAATCTTCACTGAAATTTCCATGTTGTGCAGGAAGGGGATAAATCGTATAGTTCGCAATAGTAAAACATTTGTAGGGCTGAATAACCTGATAATGTAATCGGGTATCGTCTTGACGACCTTCTAAATCAAAGGCGCGCTGATAAAACGTCTTAACTGCTTCATTTCCGTAAACAGTTAAACGATTGGGAATATCTAATGCATAACCAGACATTCGATAAGCCAAATCCTCGCCGTAAAAATGATCGGAATGCCAATGAGAGATTAGTAAAGAGTCAAAGTCTGCAAAACACAAGTCATACTGCAACAAGTGTAAATAAGAATCCCCTGGAAAATCAATCAGCAGGACATCATCAATAATTAATTGAGTTTGTGTACGAATTTCTCGTCCTTTTTTCTCTCGAGCGTACTTACATAATTTACAATTACAAAAAATTCCTGGAATCCGTTCTGCTGCACCCGTACCTAAATAGTTGATTTTCATTGGGAGTACCTAACCTTTCTTTGACATTCTTCATACTTAGTAGATAACGCTGAACCTTAAAGTAAATGGGCATGGAAACTGAAACATTTGTTGTGTCCATCTTACCTTTTTTAGAGAAGAATTGAAATGGAATTTCTTAAGTAAATATGCGTAAAATAGAAAAAGCTAGACGCCTTTTTTGATAAGCTGAATTTACTGCGAATGCTCGTACTATTTCCGAAAAAAAGTTTTACCAAAGGCACTTTCATATCCATCTGCTATTAGTTATAGAAAAATAACAAGATGGACATAGCTTATTAGAGCAAAAATAACTACGCTATTGATAAAGAGTGAGGCGTGTTTTGAACAGGTTGCGTGGGCAAATGAATTTGAATAAAAGGGATGACAAAAGATGACTATTGAAAAATTAGAATATTTTTATACCATTGCAAAATATAATAGTATTTCCAAAGCAGCCTCTGAACTCCATGTTAGTAAATCAACCTTAAGTGCGTCATTAAAAGATTTGGAAAGTGAATTGGGCCATTTACTTTTTGACCGTAACGGGAATTCTTTGACGTTAAATTCCTATGGTGATAAAATCGTCCAATCTGTATATATCATTTTAAACGAGGCCAAGAAAATGAAACTTAATTTGCATGAAATGATTGAGAATCCAGTGATGCGTTTAGGTTTTGGAAATACGTCCTTGATGTATAAAGTGACAGAAAATGAGGATCAACTGAATCGTTTTTGGGAATGTTACCATGGTTCATCGTTTGAGTTATTGAATAAATTGGAGAATCATGAGTTGGATTTTGTGATTACTTCTGCAGATGTGAATAGTCCAGTTTTAAAGAAAGAACAATTAATTGAACTAAAAATGTATCTTTGTGTTTCAAGAGAAATTAAACAAGAAATTGAGGAAGAAGGCTTCAGCTGTTTGACCAACTATCCATTTCTATTTTTGCCTCATCACTTAGATCATTTAGAAGCTACCAAGAGTGTGCTAGAAATGTTGCAATTAACAAGTCCGCTTGTTTGTTGCTACGATACATTGATGCTTACTCGTCTCATTGAAAAAAGTAAAGGAGTTTATGCGGTAATCTCTCTTCGGAAAGAACAACTGCAGGAAATTGATTCTAAACTCTTCTTTTTACCGATTGAACGAAAACAAAAATTTTATTTATACCGAAATGTTTCCAGTTCGGTTTTTGTCCAACCTGGTCAAATCAAGGCAACTTTACAAAAGTTGCTAGAGACTTAGCCATTAAAATTACTTTGGAATAGTTACCAAAAATAGCTTTATTCGCTTAGATTTACTTTTGCTGCGGATAAGGCTATTTTTGTTGTTCATTGTTTAAAAGAGATGCTCAATTATGGGGCTGTTCGATATTTCTGAACAGAATGTTCAATTATTTAATAACTTAAGAATCGATAAATCGTATCTATTACGGTTCAATTTAAAGGGGTTCTGGTGTATAGTTTGGCTATCTAAAGATTTATTTTTTTAAGTATAAAATAACTAAATGGCAAGGAATATAAAGAACTGTTGATACGTGAGTACTTGCGATAACTGTGTCGTTAGAAGTTTAAGTGTCATTGTTGCTTTTCCTGTTTTATGTAGTTGCTAGAAAGGACTGTTTTTATGATCGATAGAAAAAAAGTTATTTTGTATACTTGTTGCATGAGTTTGTTTGTAGTGACCATGGATGTTACGGTTGTCAATGTGGCGTTACCATCCATTCAAAGTGATTTTCACACGAATCTGTCTACATTACAGTGGGTAACAGATGGCTACACTTTAATGGTAGCATCCTTATTATTGTTATCTGGGTCTACAGCAGACCGAATTGGCCGTAAACGAGTCCTTCAATTGGGCTTAGCCTGTTTTGGTTTAGCGTCTTTCCTATGTGGGATTTCGCAAACCCCAGGGCAATTGATTGCGTTTCGCATGTTGCAAGGGATTGGTGGTTCTATGTTAAATCCGGTAGCAATGTCTATTATTACACAGGTATTTACCGAAAAGTTAGAACGAGCGAAAGCAATTGGCTTGTGGGGCTCTGTTACAGGGATTTCCTTAGGCATGGGCCCAATTATTGGCGGACTGATTGTTTCTTATTTTAGCTGGCGGTATGTCTTTTTTGTAAATGTACCGATCATTGCTGCGGCAATCATCCTTACACAAAAGTTTGTACCTGAGTCAAAAGTAGAGAAAACGGCGAAAAATGATTTTGTTGGTCAAGCATTGATGATTCTTTTTCTATTTAGTTCTATCTATTCCATTATCGGACTACCTAGAAAAGGGCTTTTCGCGCCAGATATTTTAAGTACTGGGATAATCGGCTGTTTAGCCATTGTCATTTTCTTTATTTATGAATATAACATTGACAATCCGTTAATCAACCCGCGTTTCTTTTTATCTATTCCATTTACATCGGCTTCTTTTTTAGCTATTTTTGGCTTTATCATATATAACGGCTATTTATTTTTAAACACGCTATATTTGCAAGAGATGAGAGGCTTCAGCCCGTTGGAAGCTGGCTTATCAACCATTCCTTTGGCTTTTGTTAGTTTTCTTGTTGCACCGAGAGCCGGCGAAATGGTAGGGAGAATAGGGACGAAACGTCCTATTATGCTTTGTGGTATTTCAATGTTGGCTGTTAGCTTTTTACAATTATTTGTAACTAAAACAACGCCTATGATTATTTTATTTATTATTTATATCTTTTTAGGCATTGGGTTTGGGATGTTAAATTCACCGATTACCATTACAGCGATTGAAGGAATGCCACTTTCTCAGTCAGGAACTGCAGCAGCCATTGCGGTGACATGTAAGCAAATTGGCAATTCTTTAGGGGTGGCGCTACCAAGTCTTTTAATTACAAAGCCTATTACTAGTTCGCTTACTCGAACACCTTTTACAAACGTATGGCTTTTATTTGGATGTTGCGCCATTGCGATTATCTTTTTAAGTTATTTATCCAATTCTCCGCTAGCGAAAAAGTCATTGCGCAGAGTTAGGTTTTATTTTTAACAAATCAAGATTTTTTTGAAGGGAAAGGAAGACAAACTTAGATGAAAAAAATAAATAACCGATTAGGACTCTTTTTATTTTTTGTTTTACTCTTTTGGGCAAAAACGATTCTGGCGTATTACCTAGATTTCTCATTGGGCGTTAAGGGCAGTCTCCAACGAGAAATTTTATGGTTCAATCCAGTTGCTACTACGCTGTTATTATTTGGTTTTAGTTTGTATTTTAAAAAGCATAAAACATTTATGCTTAGCTTAACTCTTTTAAATGTTTTAAATACATTAATTTTATATTTGAATATTATTTTTTATCGTGAATTCACTGACTTTATTACCATCCAATCTGTTTTTGGCTTTTCAAAAGTTTCAGAAGGGATTTCTGGTGATTTACTTGCTTTAATGAGAGTCCACGATGTCTTTTATTGGCTAGATACTTTAGTGCTGCTCGTTTTGGTATTTTACTCTTTTAAACAGCGACGGAATCATCAAGTCTTTGTGACCAAACCTATCAACAGAAGATTGGCGATCTCAATTAGTTGTTTAAGTGTCTTGCTCTTTTCGGTTAACTTATTTTTAAGCGAAACCGATCGTCCTCAATTGCTTCAAAGAATTTTTGACCGTAATTATATTGTAAAATATCTTGGCTTGGATGCATTCACAGCCATCGATGGTGTCAAAACAGCCATGTCAAATGAGGTAAGAGCAGAAGCTAGTTCAAACGAATTACCTGAAATCATGAAATTTACCAAGCAAAACAATTTACCGCTTAATCCACAGTATGCCGGGATTGCCAAAGGAAAAAATGTATTTGTGATTCATTTAGAAAGTTTTCAACAATTTTTGATTAATATGAAAGTCCAAGGCCAAGAGGTTACACCGTTTTTAAATCAGCTCTATCAAAACAAAGCGACAATCAGTTTTGATAATTTCTTTCATGAAGTAGGGCAAGGAAAAACGAGTGATGCGGAGAATATGTTGGAAACAGGAACATTCGGGCTCCCGCAAGGCTCTCTTTTTACACAATTAGGATCAGACAATACTTTCGAAGCGGCTCCCGCAGTTTTAGGACAAAAAGGCTATACAACCGCTGTTTTCCATGGAAATGTGGGGAGTTTTTGGAATCGGGACCATGTGTATAAAAACTTAGGTTATCAATACTTTTTTGATCGGTCATATTTTTCAAAAGATGACAAAATGCTAGGTTACGGTATTTTAGATAAACAATTGTTGCGTGAATCAGCTAGTGAGCTTGAGCATTTACAGCAGCCATTCTATGCGAAGTTTTTAACTGTGACCAATCATACCCCTTATTATACGGATGACCAAAACTTCCCGTTTCCTAAATTGAACACAGGCAATTCGATTGTGGATGATTATGTTCGAACAGCGCACTATTTGGATCAATCGCTAGAACAATTTTTCCATTACTTGCAAACAACAAGTTTATACAATCATTCTATTTTTGTTATTTATGGTGACCACTTCGGTATTTCAGATGCGAACAACAAGGACTTATGTAAAGCCTTCAACCGCGATCCAAAAACGTGGACAAACTATGACAATGCGCAATTGCAAAGAGTACCTTTGATGTTTTACATGCCAGGCTATACGCAAGGGAAAATCATGCACGAATATGGTGGGGAAATTGACGTTTTACCGACACTGTACCATCTTTTAGGTGTCGATGATAAAAATTATATCCATTTTGGCACGGACCTTTTATCTCCTCAATATAAACAAGTGGTTCCTTTTAGAAATGGCGATTTTGTAACGCCTCAATTTTCGTATCTAGGTGGGGAAATCTACAATAATCAAGGAAAAAAATTAGACCAAGTTCCAGCAGATTTAAAAGCAGAAGTCACGAAAGATAACGATTGGGTGAAAAAATCGTTAAGTTTATCTGACAAATTAAATCAGGAAAACCTTTTACGTTTTTATAAACCACAAGGATTCCAAGAAGTGCAACCAAAGGACTACAACTATGATGTAGCTTTTGAAAAAAACAAAGTCTTAGAAGTAGAAAAACAAAAAAATGCACAATCAACTAGCTTGTTTAGTCAAAATGGCAATCAAACGACAGTCCAAAATTATCCGACTACGCCATAGATCATTTAAGAAGGATAACTTTTGGAAGGGAAAGAGAATCATATATGAAGTGAAGGAGGTCAGGACAGAACCGTTTATTTTCGAAGGAATTGGTTCTGTTCTCGCCATTTATCAGGTTTTGAGCCTGGAACAAAAATCCAAAGTGATTTTTGTCCCAGGCTCTTTCGCTCTTTTATTGAGTAAGAAGTCAGTTTAGAATTTATATTAAGTTTCGCTGTACATTTTAAAATTACCATCAACAGAAAATACAACAGGCGAATTTTTAGATAAAAAAATTAGTAAAACAAGTATTAAATAAATAGTATTTTTGAGGATAAAGTAAGAGAAATGTTGTTTTTTAATAGTTGTTAACGGAAAATAAAATTATTTTATAGCCATAAAATATATTTTTATTATAATTATATTATAAAATAATGAGCATATGATTTGCAGATAAGTTTTTCAGGGCCTATTCTGAATAGGAACTTAGCTATAAAAATAAAAGAGGAGAGTGGTTTTGATGAGGAAAAATCAGAAGATTGTGCCAATTGTGACAGCTTCAGACGAAAATTATGCTCCTTATTTGAATGTAATGATGACAACTGTTTTAGAAAATTGTCATGCGGAGAGACCTGTTCATTTTTATGTGATTGATGATGGGCTGTCGCTATCTAGCAAAAAAGCACTCCGAGAAACGGTTAGTAGTAACTCACAAAGTGCGACTGTTGAATTTCTAACAGCAGACAAAGAAGTTT
Source organism: Enterococcus sp. DIV0712 (assembly GCF_050554855.1). Taxonomy (NCBI): domain Bacteria; kingdom Bacillati; phylum Bacillota; class Bacilli; order Lactobacillales; family Enterococcaceae; genus Enterococcus; species Enterococcus sp. DIV0712. The sequence continues at coordinate 1,526,813 of NZ_CP187333.1, read as the reverse complement.
ATCAAAATTTTTTAGTGAGTGATCATATTACAACGACCGCTTACTTACGCATTTCTTTACCGTCACTTTTACAAAAATATAGCTATAAAAAGGTTCTTTATTTAGATGCAGATACGCTTGTTTTAGATGATATTGTCCAGTTGTATGATACGCCATTAGTGAACCAAACGATTGGCGCGGTTATTGATCCTGGTCAAGCATATGCCTTGAAACGTTTGGGCATCCATTCCTCCGATTATTATTTTAATTCAGGAGTTATGATTATTGATATTGACCGATGGAACGAGAAAGCAATCACCCGAAAAACAATTCAGTATCTAGAAGAAAATGGGGACCGCATAGTTTATCATGATCAAGATGCTTTAAACGCTGTTCTTTATGAAGATTGGCTAGCTCTAGAACCAAGATGGAATATGCAGACGTCTTTAGTTTTTAATCGTCATGAAGCGCCTAATGAAGCCTATCAAAAATTATATACAGCGGGAAATCAAGAGCCAGCGATTATTCATTTTACTGGACACGATAAACCCTGGAATACGTTAGAAAATCATCCTTATACAGCTCTTTATCTAAACAAGTTAAAGAAAGTAGGTGCAAGAAATGGAAAATAGAAAAGAATTAGCGATTGTCTCCTGTTGCAATACCAACTTTGTGCCGCATCTTGCTGCTATGTTTGTTTCAATTTTAGAAAATAGTCCTTCAGCGGCAGCTGTTCATTTTTATGTGATTGATGACAATATCAATTTTGAAAGCAAGCAACTACTGTATTTTACGATTAAACATACCCAAATCAATGCAGAGTTAACATTTTTAAAAATCAACCCCCATTTTTTCAAAAATGTTGTAACCAGTGAACGAATTCCCAAAACAGCTTACTACAGGATTGCTATTCCAGAGCTGTTTAGAGGAAGCCAGATCGAACGGCTGTTGTATATGGATTGTGACATGATTGCCTTAGATGATGTCGCAAAATTATGGACAGTTGATTTAGGTGAAAATATCATCGCCGCTGTGGAAGATGCAGGGTTCCATCAACGTTTGGAAAAAATGGCGATTCCTGCAGAATCTATGTGTTATTTTAACTCAGGCTTGTTGCTAATCGATGTTAAAAAATGGTTGAATTTAGATGTAACCACTAAAGTCTTAAGATTTATTGAAGAAAATCCAGATAAATTACGTTTCCATGATCAAGATGCATTGAATGCGGTTTTACACGACCGTTGGACCCTGTTGCATCCTAAGTGGAACGCCCAAGGTTATATTCTGTCAAAAGCGAAAAAACATCCGACTATTTATGGAGAAAGACAATATGAAGAAACGAGAAGAGCACCATCCATTATCCACTTTACTGGCCATGTCAAACCTTGGACGAAAGAATTTCAGTGGTATACCAAGCGTTATTATGATCAATATGCGAATAGGACGGCCTTTCGTTGTGTCAACACATTCAATCAATATTTATCTTATACGAAAATTAGTAGAAGGATTGAATATGCTCAATAATGAATATTGTCATGGATTTCGTAAAATTAGTTACTTGTTAGTTGTTGCCAGAACCAAACAATAGAAACGAAGAAGTCGGGATCGAACTGTTTTTCAGATTTTGAGTATGAGACAAAAATCTAAAGTGATTTTTGTCTCATACTCTTTTTTGTCTATTTAAAATAAAGCCAGCAACTGGTATCATATTTAAGGATGGTTTTTTATAAAAAAATGATTTCTTTAGGAAAAAAATATTACAATAAAGAAAAATAAAAAAATGTAAACGTTATCATTTCAAGGTTATAGCGGTATGAAGATATTTATTAATACTTTTTATTGACAAAATAAAAAAAACCACCGTACTATTGGTTTGTGGTTATAACCAGTTAGGGTAAAGGAGAAAGTTATGGAAAATGCCTTTAAAAACAAAGCTTTGTATCATCAACTTGTTGATTTGCTGCAGGAACGAATCGAAACATGCATGATTCCTCATGACAAGTTGCCCTCTGAACGTGAATTGACTGCACAATATGGAGTGAGTCGGACGACGGTCCGGTTAGCGCTACAAGAACTAGAAAATAGAGGTTCCATCTATCGTCGTCATGGCAAAGGAACATTTGTTTCAGATATAAAAAAAGAGGCCGCTGATTTAGCTGGCGCATATAGTTTTACAGAACAAATGAAAGGGCTGGGTCGAAAACCACATACCCGTATATTATCCTTCGAAAAATTGGAAGCGGATAAATTTATTTGTCAGCATTTGAATCTTTCGTTAGGAGAGGCAGTTTTTAAATTAAGTCGGTTGCGGATTGCTGATAACGAGCCATTAATGGTTGAAGACACATACTTGCCTGTGAAATTTTTCTTATCACTCACGGATCAATTACTACGTAGCAAGCCATTATATGATCTATTTTCGGAAGATTTTAAGCAAACCGTTCGTTTAGCTGATGAAGAATTATACGCTAGCATTGCTTCAAAAGAAGATGCCAAATTATTGATGATTCCAGAAGGAGCGCCAGTCCTTCATTTAGCACGCCAGACATATAACATGAAAAATGAAATTATTGAATTTACGTTGAGTGTGGCGCGAGCAGATCAATTTCATTATCAGATACGCCATATTCGGAATAGTTAGGAGAGTTAAGTATGTTTACAGCAGAAAAAGAAGAACTAGAACAACTAGGAGCGGAAATCACGACACGTGAAATTCGTCAGCAACCTGAGCTTTGGCAAGAAACCGTGACACTTTATCATGAAAATCAAACAGCTTTGGAAAACTTTTTAAAAGAAGTCCAGGCCAAAGCGCAAGGAAAACGCACAAGAGTAATTTTTACAGGAGCAGGGACTTCGCAATATGTCGGTGATACTGTTGTACCTTATCTCCGAGCACACGGCGACACACAAGCCTTTTCATTCGAAAGTATTGGGACAACGGATATTGTGGCCAAACCAGAAGATTATCTGATTAAAGACGAACCAACATTGTTAGTTTCGTTTGCAAGAAGTGGAAATAGTCCTGAAAGTTTAGCGGCAGTTGAAGTAGCTAATCAAGTGGTTGAAACAATTCATCATTTAGCGATTACTTGTGCCGAAGAAGGACAACTGGCACAAATAAGCCAAAAAGAAGAAAACAGCTTTTTATTCTTAATGCCAACACGTTCCAATGATGGTGGTTTTGCGATGACTGGTAGCTTTTCTTGCATGACTTTGGGTACATTACTACTCTTTGATCAAACAGCCTTTGAGCAAAAACAAGATTATGTAACCGCTCTAATTAAATTAGGTGAAGAAGTGCTATCCCGTGAAGAAGAATTAAATGAAATTGTTAACCTTGATTTTGAACGAATTGTTTATGTTGGTTCTGGAAGTTTAGCTGGTTTGACAAGAGAAGCGCAATTGAAAATTTTAGAACTAACAGCCGGCAAAGTTGCCACAATTTTTGACTCTTCTATGGGCTTCCGTCATGGACCAAAATCATTTATTAATGAAAAAACAATAATGTTTGGTTTTGTTAATAATACACCATACACAAGAGATTATGACTTGGATATCTTAGAAGAAGTTCACGGTGACGAAATTGCGGCGGGTGTTTTTGCGATTGCTCAACCTGGCAAACGTAATTTCTCAGGTTCAACTATTGAATATTCCGCAGAAACTGCTCTATTACCTGATGGCTATTTAGCATTAGCAGATATCATGGTAGCCCAAACAGTCGCACTTTTAACATCTATTAAAGTTGGAAATAAACCGGATACCCCTTCACCGACAGGTACAGTGAATCGTGTGGTTAAAGGCGTAACGATTTATGACTATAAATAATACAATATTTGGAGGAGGAACTATGCTTACGTTAACAGCTGGAAAAAAAGCGGCAATGGATCGTTTGTCAACCCAAGAAGGAATCATTAGCGCATTAGCCATTGATCAACGAGGTGCCTTGAAAAAAATGATCAAAGCGCTAGATGTAGAGCCAACTGATGCACAAATTGAAACGTTTAAAGAATTAGTCTCGAAAGAATTGACACCTTATGCGTCTGCCATTTTATTGGATCCAGAATATGGATTGCCTGCTGCAAAAGCACGCGATACCGAGGCTGGATTGTTACTCGCTTATGAAAAAACGGGCTATGATGCAACAACTCCGGGACGATTGCCTGATTTACTAGCAGATTGGTCTGTTTTACGCTTGAAAGAAGAAGGCGCAGATGCGATTAAATTTTTACTATACTATGATGTGGATGAGGATCCAGAAATCAATCATCAAAAACATGTATTCATTGAACGCTTAGGAAGTGAATGTGCAGAAGAAGACCTACCATTTTACTTAGAATTAGTTTCTTATGATGCACAAATAGCAGATGCGACTTCTTTAGAATATGCAAAAGTTAAACCGCATAAAGTGAATGAAATGATGAAAGAATTTTCTAAACCCCAATATAAAGTAGATGTATTGAAAGTGGAAGTTCCAGTTAATATGAATTTTGTAGAAGGTTTTGCGCCGGCTGAAACAGCGTATACAAAAGAGGAAGCGGCGAATTATTTCTTAGAACAAAGTCAAGCCACTGATTTACCATTTATCTTTTTAAGTGCCGGTGTCTCAACAGAGCTATTCCAAGAAACACTACGTTTCGCTAAAGAAGCTGGTTCAACATTTAATGGTGTTTTATGTGGCCGTGCTACGTGGAAAAATGGCGTGAAACCTTTCGTTGAAGCAGGAGAAACTGCGGCTTGTGATTGGTTAAAAACAGAAGGCCGAGAAAACATTGAAAGTTTAAATGAAGTCATCGCAGCAACCGCCAGCTCTTGGCATGCGAAAGTTCAAGTAAACGAAGGGTAATTGGGAGGCATAGCTGTGATAGTAACAGTAACAATGAATCCGTCAATTGACATCTCCTACCTATTAGATCATCTAAAGCTTGATACCGTTAATCGGACCAGTCAGGTGACCAAAACCCCTGGTGGCAAAGGACTAAATGTCACTCGCGTTATTCATGATTTAGGTGGAGATGTTATCGCTACCGGCGTTCTTGGTGGTTTTCATGGGGCGTTTATTGCAAATGAGTTAAAGAAAGCAAACATCCCCCAAGCATTTACGTCAATCAAAGAAGAAACACGTGATTCGATTGCGATTTTGCACGAGGGGAATCAAACTGAAATTTTAGAAGCTGGACCAACTGTTTCCCCAGAAGAAATCAGTAACTTCCTTGAAAATTTCGATCAATTAATTAAGCAAGCAGAAATTGTCACAATTTCTGGCAGTTTAGCGAAAGGATTACCATCAGATTTTTATCAAGAATTAGTTCAAAAAGCTCAAGCACAAGAGGTTAAAGTGCTACTAGATACTTCTGGTGATAGTTTAAGGCAAGTTCTTCAAGGACCATGGAAACCGTATTTAATTAAACCTAATTTAGAGGAACTAGAAGGATTGCTAGAGCAAGATTTTTCAGAAAATCCATTAGCAGCTGTACAAACAGCTTTAACAAAACCAATGTTTGCTGGAATTGAATGGATTGTCGTATCTTTAGGAAAAGATGGTGCAATTGTCAAACATCAAGATCAATTCTATCGTGTAAAAATTCCAACGATTCAAGCTAAAAATCCTGTTGGTTCAGGAGATGCAACCATTGCTGGTCTTGCATATGGACTAGCCAAGGATGCTCCAGCGGCCGAACTGCTAAAATGGGGCATGGCGGCTGGAATGGCTAATGCCCAAGAAAGAACGACTGGGCATGTAGACGTAGAGAACGTGAAGAAACATCTTATGAACATCCAAGTAGTCGAAATTGCTAAATAAAAAGCTTTCTTTATTTAGCAATTATCCAGTGATTGAAAGCGTTTACTAGAAAGGGTGGCAATGTGGAAAGATTTGAAATTAAAGAGGAGTTTCTTTTAAATGGTCAACCATTTAAAATTTTATCAGGCGCCATTCATTATTTTCGTGTAGATCCCTCAGATTGGCATCATTCACTTTATAACTTGAAAGCTTTAGGCTTCAATACAGTTGAGACATATGTACCATGGAATTTACATGAACCGCAAAAAGGAACATTTCATTTTGAGGGAATATTAGATTTGGAGCGCTTTTTAAAATTAGCACAAGAACTTGGACTATATGCGATTGTGCGGCCGTCTCCTTATATTTGTGCAGAATGGGAGTTTGGCGGTTTTCCAGCCTGGCTATTAAATGAACCAGGACGGATGCGTTCGAATAATCCAACCTATCTGAAGCATGTTGCGGAATATTATGATGTTTTAATGGAAAAAATTGTTCCGCATCAACTTGCTAACGGTGGCAATATTTTAATGATTCAAATCGAAAACGAATATGGTTCATTTGGCGAAGAAAAAGCGTATTTACGGGCGATTCGCGATTTGATGATTGCACGTGGCGTGACAGCACCATTTTTTACTTCTGACGGGCCATGGCGCGCAACATTGCGGGCAGGCAGCATGATTGAAGATGATATTTTAGTAACTGGGAATTTTGGCTCAAAAGCCAAAGAAAATTTCGGTATGATGCAAGCCTTTTTTGAAGAACATGGTAAAAAATGGCCGCTAATGTGTATGGAATTTTGGGATGGCTGGTTTAATCGTTGGAAAGAGCCAATTATTAAACGAGATCCGCAAGAATTGGCTGAATCAGTTAGAGAAGCATTAGCATTAGGCAGTATCAACTTATATATGTTTCATGGCGGCACCAATTTTGGGTTTATGAATGGCTGCTCCGCACGAGGAACCATTGATTTACCACAAATCACTTCCTATGATTATGATGCGCCACTTGATGAACAAGGGAACCCAACCGAAAAGTATTTTGCGTTACAAAAAATGCTTCACGAAGAGTACCCTGCGTTACCACAAGCTGAACCATTAGTAAAAGATTCTTTTGCGCAAACAGCAATTCCTTTAACAAACAAAGTGAGTTTGTTTGCGACTTTAGAAACGATTAGTCAGCCAGTGGTCAGCGTTTATCCGCAAACCATGGAACAATTAGGACAAAATACCGGCTATCTTCTTTACCGAACAAGCATTGAAAAAGATGCTGCAGAAGAAAAGCTAAGAGTGATTGACGGTCGTGATCGTCTGCAATTATTTGTCAATCAGGTACATCAAGCAACGCAATATCAAACGGAAATTGGCGAAGATATTTACGTTACACTGCCGCAAGAGAATAATCAAATCGATGTTTTAATGGAAAATATGGGTCGTGTCAATTACGGGCACAAACTATTTGCAGATACTCAGAAAAAAGGGATTCGAACGGGTGTCATGGCAGATTTACATTTTATGACACAATGGCAACAATATTGTTTACCTATGACAAGCTGTGAACAGGTAGACTATTCAAGAGAATGGCAACCTGATCAACCAAGCTTTTACCAGTATCATATGGAGTTAGCAGAAGTGAAAGATACATTTATTGATGTTTCTAAATTCGGCAAAGGAATTGTTTTTGTTAACCAAACCAATCTTGGTCGTTTCTGGAATGTTGGTCCGACGCTTTCCTTATATATTCCCAAAGGATTATTAAAAGAAGGGCAAAATGAGATCGTCATTTTTGAAACGGAAGGAACGTACCAACCAGAAATTCAGTTAGTAAAAGAACCACTATATAAAGAAATGAAAGAGGGATTACAATGAGTATTATTGGCGTAAGAATTGATGGACGTTTGATTCATGGACAAGTGGCAAATTTATGGGCGACAAAATTGAATATTTCCAGAATTATGGTCGTTGATGATGAAGTTGCAGGGAATGCCATTGAAAAAAGTGGCTTGAAATTAGCAACACCAGCTGGCGTGAAACTAAGCGTGTTACCAGTTGAAAAAGCTGCTCAAAATATTTTAGCAGGAAAATACGACTCACAACGTTTATTAATTGTGGTACGGAAACCAGATCGTTTATTAAAACTAGTAGAACTTGGGGTGCCGATTAAAGAAATCAATGTTGGGAACATGTCACAAACAAACGAAACACGGTCGATTACTAAGTCAATCAATGTGGTCGATCAAGATATTGAGGTTTTTAAAGAGTTAAATGCTAAAGGTGTCCATCTGATTGCTCAAATGGTGCCAAGTGACAAAGCGGAAGACTTTATGAGTTTGATAACAAAATAGGAGGGAACAAAAAATGAATATCTTATGGTGGCAGATCTTATTATTAACATTATACGCAGGATACCAAATTTTAGATGAATTACAAATTTATTCTTCATTAAGTGCGCCAGTGTTTGCAGGTCTTTTTGCAGGATTAGTGATGGGGGATATTAAAGCAGGACTTATTATTGGTGGAAGTATGCAATTAACTGTATTAGGAGTTGGGACTTTCGGGGGTGCCTCCAAAATTGATGCTAACTCAGGCACGATTCTTGCCACAGCATTTTCTGTGTCTTTAGGAATGAACCCTGAACAAGCAATCGCTGCTATTGCAGTACCAGTTGCTAGTTTAATGATTCAATTAGACATTTTGGCTCGTTTTGCGAATACCTACTTTGCACATCGAATTGATAAAATGGTCGAAGATATGAACTACAAAGGAATTGAACGTAACTTCTTAATGGGTGCCTTACCTTGGTCTCTTTCTCGAATGATTCCAGTCTTCTTAGCACTTGCTTTTGGTGGTGGTTTAGTACAAAAAGTTGTATCTGTCCTAAATGGCGATTTGAAATGGTTAGGTGATGGCTTGTCTGTTGCTGGGGCGGTCTTACCAGCGGTCGGTTTTGCAATTTTACTACGTTACTTACCAGTGAAAAAACATTTCCCTTATTTAATTCTTGGTTTCACTGTAACTGCTTTACTAGGAACAATCTTTACAAACATGCAACTTTTAGGAACATCTGTTGCGAGCGTTGTGAAAGACTTCAGTGGTGTATTTAACGCACTACCAATGTTAGCAGTCGCTTTAATTGGTTTCGCTTTAGCCGCAATTAGCTACAAAAATGGCCAAATGATTCCGAGTGGACCAGCAGCCAAAAAAGAACATGCAGCGAATGATTCAGACGAAGGAGAGATTGAAGATGACGAAATCTAATTATAAATTGACGAAAGAAGATTTTAAACAAATTAATCGCAGAAGCTTGTTTACTTTCCAATTAGGTTGGAACTACGAAAGAATGCAAGGATCAGGTTACTTGTATACGATTTTGCCACAATTGCGTAAAATTTATGGGGATGATACGCCTGAATTAAAAGAAGTGATGAAAACACACACGCAATTTTTCAATACTTCAAACTTCTTTAATACGATTATTACAGGGATCGATTTGGCCATTGAAGAAAAAGAAGGCATTGCTGGAAAACAAACAGTTTCAGGTTTGAAAACTGGTTTAATGGGACCGTTTGCAGCAATTGGGGATTCAATTTTCGCAGCTTTAATTCCAACTATTTTTGGGGCGCTAGCTGCCAACATGGCGATTAATGGCAACCCAACTGGTATCTTTATCTGGATTGTTGCTCAAATTGCCGTGATGGTCTTCCGTTGGAAACAATTGGAATTTGCGTATCGCGAAGGAATTTCTTTGGTAACAACTATGCAACACCGCTTAACTGCCTTAACAGACGCTGCAACTTTACTAGGGGTCTTCATGGTTGGCGCTTTAGTGGCAACAATGGTTAATGTCAAACTATCATGGGCACCAAGTATTGGGGATGTAACACTTAACATGCAAAATAACTTGGATATGATTTTACCACGTCTACTTCCTGCAGGAATTGTCGGTGGCGTTTATTGGATGCTAGGTAAAAAGAATATGACGTCTACTAAAGCCATTTTTATCGTATTAATTGTCTGTGTCGCATTGTCTGCGTTAGGTGTTATTTCAAAATAAGTAAGACAGGAGAAAATCGATGAGTGAACATTTAGTTTTAGTAAGTCATGGCCGTTTTTGCGAGGAATTGAAAAAAAGTGCGGAGATGATTATGGGACCGCAAGAAACAATTTCCACTGTTGCTTTATTACCAGAAGAAGGTGAAGCTGACTTTTTAGAAAAATTTGAAGCGATTACGGAATCGTTAGAAGATTTTGTTGTCTTTGCTGATCTATTAGGGGGGACACCTTGTAATATTTTATCGAAAAAAATTATGCAAGGTGCTTCGTTTGACTTATATACTGGGATGAATTTACCGATGGTTATCAGCTATGTAAATGCAAGTTTATTAGCAATCGAAGGTGACTATGTTAAGGAATCAGCAGAAAGTATTGTGAAAGTCAACGAATTGCTGCTAAATGTTGCAGTAGATGACGAGGATGAATAATTCTGACTTGTTGTCGTAAGTAATTAAAGTTTTTAAGAGAATGATTTAGAGATGGACGTTCCAAAAATAAAAGAATTTATTTTTGGAACGCCCCTTTAATTGTTAATAATGAAAGCGTGTTCAAAAATGTTAGGGGGCTGATTTATCAGATGAAACATGGAAAAATAAAACGATTTAGTACATTGACACTATTGGCAAGCGCAACGATTTTAGTACCATTAAGTACGTCTGCAGAAGAAACAACAAACAGCAGCACTGAAACAAGCTCATCAATGGTGGAACCTACCGCAACAGAAGAAAAATTGTGGCAATCTGATTTTCCAGGAGGGAAAATTGGTGAGTGGCAAGATGTGATTGGTAAAACAAATCGAGAATTAGCAGGAGAGTCATTGGCGATTTCACGAGATGCAGCAGCAGGTAATAATGCCGTATCTTTAAATTTAGATTCCCCTAAATTAGCTGATGGTGAAGTAGAAACAAAGTTTAAATACACTGCTGGAAGCGGTCGAACGGGTGTGATTATTCGTGGTAATACCAAAGATAGCTGGGTTTTTGTAGGCTATAACGCGAATGGCAAATGGTTAGTTGAAAGCCCTAATTCGTGGAATGATTCAATTTCTGGGCCAACGTTAAATGAAGATACGAATTATTTGTTGAAAGTACGTTATGTTGGTGAAAAAATTACTATCTGGCTTAACACCACGTTGATTTACGAAGGAGAACCTGTTTTGGCCAACGGAGACAAAATTCCAACAGAAGCCGGACATGTGGGTGTCCGTTTGTGGTACGACAAAAAAATTGTCAATTATGACTATTTTAAAAATGGCCCCGTAGATAGCATTCCTGAAATTGTGCCAGAAGTGACCCAAATTGCGCCAGTCAAAGTTTTTACAAAAATTGGTGTCGCACCAAAATTACCGAAACAAGTAAAAGTGACCTATAATACTGGTAAAGAAGCCAATGAAGCAGTCCGTTGGGATGAAATCGATCCTGCTGCATACAAAGAACCAGGGACTTTTGAAGTCGACGGTACTTTGGAAAATACAAACATCAAAGCAAAAGCCAGCATTGTTGTTGCTAAAGACAATGAAGCTGAAAAAGGCGACAAAATCTCTTCCGCAGATTTAACAGCCGTGGTTGATCCACAATTTCCACGAATTATTCGCTACGAAGACCCTCAGAGTAATCAAGTGATTTTTAATGGCCAACACGAGAAAATTGACCAAGTAATGATTGATGGCAAAGCATATAAAGCAACTGCTGAAAAACAAAAGAGTGAAGCAAATCAAGCCGTTTATAACGTAGCTGTCCCAGAAATTGGCCTGCGTTTCACAACGACATTGACTGTTTCCGAAGGCCAAGAATTAGCTATGAAACTCTCAGATATTCGTGAAGAAGGAACCAAAATACACACAATTTCAATTCCAAATCAAGGCTTGATTTCTGTCAATAGTACAGATGAAGGGGCGACTTTTGCTGGCGTTGTGATGAATACTGGGACAAATGCAAATAACGGAAATAAAAATGGTGATACTATCCAAGATTTAACTACAACAAGCCAAGAAGAAACGAAAAAATATATGTATGGTTTCTTAAATACGGCGAATTATGCTGCAAGTTTTTGGACGAACGCCTATGGAGACGGCTCTGTCGATGGTAGTGACAACAATCGAATCCATAAACAAACAAAAGAAGCGGCGACTGGTTTTGTAACAACCTTGTCAAGTGGGGCATGGACCTATCGACCATTTGATGCACCGGAAGATTACACAACTGGAGAAACACCAGAAGTGAAAGTTAAATTCTCAAAAGATAGCAACGACGACAATCGGGTGGATTGGCAAGATGCGGCAATTGGGTTCCGTTCAATTATGAATAACCCAATGGGCGCGGAAAAAGTCCCTGAATTAGTCAACCAACGGATTCCTTTTAACTTTGCTAGTCAGGCGACAAACCCATTCTTAGTGACGTTAGACGAATCAAAACGCATTTACAATTTAACAGATGGATTAGGACAAATGAATTTACTAAAAGGGTATCAAAATGAAGGACATGATTCTGCGCATCCAGATTACGGTGCTATTGGTCAGCGACCTGGCGGGGAACAAGCGTTGAATCAATTAATTGATGAAGGCCATAAATTAAATGCCGTTTTCGGTGTGCATATTAATGACACCGAGTCTTACCCAGAAGCAAAAGGATTTAATGAGGAATTAGTTGATCCAACGAAGCGTGGCTGGGATTGGTTAGATCCGTCTTATTTTATTAAACAAAGACCCGATGCATTGAGTGGTCGTCGCTATGAGCGCTTTAAAGAATTAAAACAAAAAGCACCGAATCTAGATTATATTTATGTTGATGTTTGGGGCAACCAAGGCGAATCAGGTTGGGCAAGTCGTCAACTAAGTAAAGAAATTAATTCACTCGGTTGGTTTACAACCAATGAATTTCCGAATGCTTTAGAGTATGACTCGGTTTGGAACCATTGGTCTGCAGAAAAAGATTACGGCGGTACAACAACGAAAGGCTTTAACAGTACAATCGTTCGTTTTATTCGGAATCACCAAAAAGACACTTGGATTATTTCCGACAACCCTTTGTTAGGTGGAGCTGAATTTGAAGCCTATGAAGGTTGGGTGGGTAAAACCAATTTTAATACCTATCGCCAAAAAACTTTTGCCATTAATGTCCCAACTAAGTTCTTACAACATTACCAAATTACAAACTGGGAAACTACAACAGCAGCAGATGGTCAAATCTATGGCACAATTAAATTAGCGAACGGTGCTGAAAAAGTGACCGTTACTCAAGCAGATGCTAATTCGCCAAGAAGCATTACGTTAAATGAGACAGAAGTTCTAAAAGGTGATGCGTATCTACTGCCTTGGAATGTCAATGGTCAAGACAAACTATATCACTGGAATCCAAAAGGCGGTACCAGCACTTGGTCATTGGATAAGAAACTGCAAGGAAAAACGAATTTACATTTATATGAATTAACAGATCAAGGGCGTATTGACAAAGGCGCAATTGCCACTACAAATAACCAAGTGACCATCCAAGCCGAGGCTAATACACCGTATGTCATTGCTGAACCTGACAGTATTGAACCGATGACATTCGGAACAGGAACACCATTTAAAGATCCTGGATTTAATGAAGCCAATACCTTAAAAAATAACTGGAAAGTTTTCCGAGGTGATGGAGAGGTTAAAAAAGATGCTAACGGTGATTATGTCTTTAGTTCAGAAAAAGAAAGAACCGAAATCAAACAAGACATCAATCTTCCTAAACCAGGAAAATATAGTTTGTATTTAAACACAGAAACACATGATCGCAAAGCCACAGTAACTGTTAAAATTGGTGGTAAAAAATATACGCGGACAGTGAATAATTCGGTTGCCCAAAACTACATTCAGGCAGATATTAACCATACAAGCAGGAAAAATCCGCAGTATATGCAAAATATGCGAATTGATTTTGAAATCCCAGATAATGCCAAAAAAGGCTCGGTGACATTAGCGGTTGATAAAGGCAATTCCGTTACAAAATTTGATGATTTACGAATTGTTGAGCGTCAAACGGATATCATGAACCCAGACAAACAAACAGTTATTAAGCAAGATTTTGAAGACACACAAGCAGTTGGGTTATATCCGTTTGTTAAAGGCTCAGCTGGTGGTGTAGAAGATCCACGGATTCATTTATCAGAAAGAAATGAACCTTACACACAATATGGTTGGAATGGAAACCTTGTTTCAGATGTATTAGAAGGCAACTGGTCCTTGAAAGCCCATAAACAAGGAGCAGGTTTGATGCTTCAAACAATTCCGCAAAATATTAAATTTGAACCGAACAAGAAATATACGGTCCAATTTGATTATCAAACTGATGGTGAAAATGTCTTTACTGCTGGGACCATTAATGGGGAGTTGAAAAATAACAATGACTTTAAGCCAGTCGGTGAGTTGACTTCGACAGCAGCAGATGGTCAAACCAAGCATTATGAAGCAGAAATAATTGGGGATGCTTCAGGAAACACTACGTTTGGTATTTTTACAACAGGTGCCGATAAAGATTTCATTATGGATAACTTTACGGTCACAGTGGAATCGAAAAAATAAATTTAGTTTATCTAAGCAACTTGGGCTACAAGTTAAACGTACTTGTAGCCCAAGTTGCTTCTTTTATGAAAAGAAGCAAGGCCTAGTGCCTCATTTTTATACTGCAGAATAAACAGACACATTTTTAAAGTGTCAGGCTTCTTTGTGTATTTCATCAAGAACGAATGGACAAACTTGCCTTTTGCCACAAATCGTTTACAATTACAATGATAGGCATAATTTATTTAGAGGTGAAGTGATTGAAGAAATACAATGTTGATTGGAATTACTGGGTTGTCCGCTTTTTATTTGTAATGGCGCTGATTGTTGGCTATTTATTAATCACGAATTATCAGCACTTTGTCCATAGCGTTTCGGGTTTGTTAGGCATCTTATCCCCATTCATTACTGGGTTCGTGATTGCTTATTTATTGAGTGGAAGTCAGAAAAAAATCGAGGGATTACTAGAAAGAGTACCTTTACCAGTCGTTAAAAAAGCGAAACACGGCTTGAGTGTACTCCTTTTATACCTGATTATTTTGTTTATTTTTGTCTTGACATTAAACTATATTGTTCCGCTACTCATTAGTAATTTAGTAGATTTAGCAAACTCTTTACCTACTTTTTATGATCACATGGTTCAGTTTGTGATGAGTTTAGAAGATAAAGGGATTTTAAAAACAGCCGCGATTGAAAAATATTTAAATAGTGTCCTTAAAGATTTGTCGCCGGAACGTTTTTTAAATCAATGGACACAAGCGTTATTTTCATTAGGAACGTTGACTAAAAATGTTTCCTCATTCTTTTTAAATGCATTTTTAACGTTGATTATCTCAATATATGCGCTGGTATTTAAGCAATCTATTTTGACATTTGTTGAAAAGGCTGCCCACAAATTGCTGTCTGAAAAAGTGTACAAGCAAACACAAACCTGGTTAAATACAACGAATAAAATTTTCTATAAATTTATCAGTTGCCAATTTCTTGATGCTTGTATAATTGGCGTTTCATCAACGATTTTGTTAAGTATTTTGAATGTGAAATTTGCTGTGACTTTGGGGATTTTATTAGGTATTTGTAATATGATTCCTTATTTTGGTTCGATTTTTGCGTCAATTGTTGCTGGTGTGATTACGCTTTTCACAGGTGGTGTTACTCAAGCAATTACGGTGTTACTAGTTTTATTAATTTTACAACAAATTGACGGCAATATTATTGGTCCTCGAATTATGGGAGATGCCCTAAATGTCAATCCGATTTTAATTATTGTTTCAATCACGATTGGGGGAGCGTACTTCGGCGTCTTAGGGATGTTTTTAGCAGTTCCTGTTGCTGCAATCATTAAAATTATTGTCTCGGAGTGGCTAAATGAATCAAAAGAAAATGATAAGATTGTAGATTCTATTGAATCCTAAAGTAAAACTTTTCGTCTCGCGCTGACGAAAAGTTTTTTAGTGAGAAAGAAAGTTTAATTATTCGGAATTTTTGATATGCTATACTTAAAGTAAATAGAAAATAAAAATTGAGGTGAATAGATGCAGTTTTTAAAAAAATATGGCGGCTATTTTTTAGTTTTAGGGGTCTTACTTGATTTTTTTACACCTTATTATGTCGGATTCAAAGATCAAGGTTACAATCAATTGACAGAAGTAATTAGCTTATTAGGTGATGTGAATAGTCCAGTTAGGGAAAACTTTAATCGGTTAACTATCATTGCGGGAATGTTGATGTTAGCAAGTTTACCTAGGATATATGCTATTTTTTCCAGAAAAACGAAAAAAGGTGCTTGGTTAGTAGTGGCAATGATTGGCGCTTATGGTTTATTTGATTGTATTTTCAGTGGGCTCTTCAGCGTAGACACTTCAAGCGCTGGCACAGTTGCTGCCGCGCTTCATAACGGAGGATCAGCAGTCGGTTATACAGGCTTTTTGTTGTTATCAGGCGTCTTAACCATTATCTATAGTAAATACGGTTCGCAAAAAAATAAAAACTTTTTTGGCTTTTTGTTTATTTTATGTATGCTTGCAGCCGGCTTATATGGCTTAGCAAGGATTCCACAGCTACAACAGGTAAAACCATTTAATTATTTAGGCTTATGGCAAAGAGTGAGTTCATTTTGTAATTATCTACCAATGCTGGCACTGTGTTTACAAACTAAAACCAATGACAAATTTGATTGAACATTTGTCATTGGTTTTTTACTAGTTAAAATTGTCTGGTAATAACTTAATTATTGGCTACGGTGACTTCACCAGTAACAGTGGCACCATCTTTTTCTAAGTCAGCAGAATCTTTGTATTCTTGTTTATCAAAAGTAATATTGCCATTAACTTTGGTACCATTTAAAGTAAAGCCATTTGCTTTCACCTCAATATCACCTTTGACAGTCCCATGAACGATGTTGAAATTTTCAGAAGAAACGATTAGCTTAGGAACCGTGATTTCATATTCAGCAGTTACTTTTTTATTATCATCTTGAGAATAAAGCGCTAATTTACGATAGACATCGTTGGAATCTTTCCCCTTATCATGGAAAGTACCAGCAACTGTTACCTCGTTATCAAAAGTGACATTGTCAGTAGCTGCGACAATCCAATTTCCTTTATCACTTAACGCCATTTCGAGCTCTTCAGGCTTGGCACTAATTGAAGCACCAGAGACTACTTCTGTACTTGAATTAGCTGTTTCTTTGCTACTAGAACTACTATCTGTTTTTTTATCAGATGAACAAGCACTAAGCAGCACAAGAGCAGCAGTTGCCGTCAAAACAGTGGTGAGTACTTTAGACATTTTCATGAAAATCCCTCCAAAAAATTTATTTATTTCTTCCTTTATCATAACTGATTCAAAGGGAAATGAGTAATCATACACTCAAAGATTGAGAAGTTTGGCCAACGGGAAATTAGGATTATTCTCTCAAGAAGGTCCAGGAAATATTCAAAGTAATCATTTCTTTTTCAAATGTTCCTTTTCTGTAGTAAGCTAGTAATAGACAGAATTTAAGGAGGAGATTTTGATGCCTTGGAATATGAATGATTATCCTACATCAATGAAAAATTTAGCACCTTTGATTCGGAAAAAAGCGATAGATATTGGCAATGCGTTGCTTGCGGATGGCTACCCTGATGATCGCGCCATTCCAATTGCGATTAGTCAAGCGGAGAAATGGTATCAAGAGGCAAGTGAAGCAGACAAAAAAGCCTTCGAACAAGAAGCAAATCCTACGAAACAAGATTCGCATAAACAGGATAAACATGCGGGAAAATTATTAACGGCGGCTGTCAACGTTAAATATAAAGACGGCCAATGGTTGGTGATTTCAGACAGCGCTGAAAAAGCAAGTAATACATTTACCCACAAACAAGAGGCGGTTGAACGAGCTCAAGAAATTGCTCGGAATAAGCAAACAAAGCTGAAAATCTATAAGCAAGATGGTACGTTACAAGAAACCAAAGAATATACTGAATAATTTTTCGAAACCTTGATATTCCGTTGCAATTCAAGAAACGGCTATCAAGGTTTTTTTGCGAGGGAGAAATGGACAAGTAAGAAAAAATAACAAAAGTTAAGAAAGTTAAGAATGAGAATAAGGCTTGCTTTTCTAGTTTTTGGTGGGTACAATTACACTAATTAAGATAAAAAATCAAAATAATTGAGGTGCTACGACAATGGAAAAAGCCAATCTTGATTGGAATAATTTAGGATTTTCTTACATTAAAACGCCCTTTCGTTATATTAGTTATTGGCGAGATGGCAAGTGGGAAGAAGGCACGCTAACAGATAACAATCAGTTAACGATTAGTGAAGGTTCGCCTGCTCTACATTATGGCCAACAATGTTTTGAAGGATTAAAAGCGTATCAATGTGCAGATGGTTCTGTCAATTTGTTTCGTCCAGATGAAAATGCCAAACGGCTACAAAAAAGTTGTGCGCGTCTACTGATGCCACAAGTACCAGTAGAAACCTTTGTTTCTGCATGTCAAGAAGTGGTGAAAGCCAACCTTGCTTATTTACCGCCATATGGAACGGGCGGTACGTTGTATCTTCGCCCTTATATGATTGGTGTCGGCGATAATATTGGCGTAGCACCTGCCAAAGAATACATTTTTTCTATTTTTTGCGTGCCGGTTGGTTCGTATTTTAAAAATGGTTTAGCACCAACCAACTTTATTGTTTCTGACTATGATCGAGCGGCGGGCCGAGGAACTGGGGCCGCTAAAGTGGGGGGCAATTATGCAGCTAGTCTTTTACCAGGTGCAGAAGCACATGAGAAAGAATTTAGTGATTGCATTTATTTAGATCCGTATACGCATACGAAAATTGAAGAAGTTGGTGCAGCCAATTTCTTTGGCATAACCAAAGATGGTACTTTTATTACGCCGAAATCAGCGTCTATTTTACCAAGTATTACTAAATATTCATTATTGACGCTAGCAAAAGAACGTTTAGGGATGACGGCGCTTGAAGGAGACGTTTACATTGATCGATTAGCGGACTTCTCCGAAGCGGGTGCTTGTGGCACAGCGGCGATTATTTCTCCTATTGGTGGGATTCAAAACGGCACAGATTTCCATGTATTTTATAGTGAAACGGAAGTTGGACCAGTGACTAAGCAACTATATGATGAACTGGTTGGCATACAGTTTGGTGACAAAGAAGCGCCAGAAGGTTGGATTGTAAAAGTTTAAAGAGACAAAAAAGAGAGAATTCATGCTCTCTTTTTTTTGTGTAGAATATTCAGAATTTTCTATAAAAAGATTGACTTTAATACTATTTAAAGGAATAATGGAAGATACAAGATTTAAAAAAGGAGGGGAAGCTATTGCTTATTAAATCAGCAGAATCAGAAGAAATGACGATTTTTTTTGATAAAGAAAACCAACCAAATGCACAAGTTCAAATGGGCATTATTACATTACAACCTGGTGAAAAACGGCCTTTAGCTGGATATGCTCGCCATGAACAGGATGAATATTCTTATGTGATTTCTGGCGAAGCACATACGATTTTAGAAGATGGTCAAGACTTAGTCGGAAAAGCTGGACAAGCCCAATTAATTGAAGCTGGTGAGGGGCACATTAATTATAATGATGGGTTGGAGCCAGCGGTCGTTGTCTGGATGCTTGTGGAAAGGACAGAATAAAAGGGGAGCTGTCTTTCTGTAAGTAAAAGCATAAAAAATGAAGAGTTATAGGAGAAAGAAGATGAAAAAGTATTTAAAAATCATAATGGTTTGTATTTTATTGGTAGGATTTTTAGCTGGGTGTACCAATAAAAATGAAAATAAAAAGAAACAGAAAAATACCAAAGAAGCTGTTCAACTGATGTCACCCTCGGAATTAACAACGCTCAACACCTCTGTATTATTGGATTTTCCAGATGCTATTGTCCAAACAGCAGCGTTTGAAGGGTTATATAGTTTAGATGAACAAGACCAATTGGTACCAGCTGTAGCAAAAGCATTGCCGACGATTTCAGAAGATGGAAAAACCTACACGATTTCTTTGAGAAAAGAAGCGGTTTGGAGTAACGATGATCCTGTCACAGCACATGATTTTGAATATGCTTGGAAAAAAATGATTGATCATAAAAACGGCTTTGTTTATAGCTTCCTCATCGTTGAAACAATTCAAAATGGGGCAGAAATCTCAGCGGGGAAATTAGCTCCCAATGAACTTGGTGTCACAGCTGTGGATGATTATACATTAAAAGTGACGCTCAAAGAGCCAAAACTGTACTTTACGTCCTTGTTAGCTTTTCCGACATTTTTCCCGCAAAATCAAAAAGTAGTCGAACAATTTGGTGCGGACTATGGAACTGCTAGTGATAAAGTCGTCTATAATGGTCCGTTCGTGGTAAAAGATTGGCAGCAAACAAAGATGGACTGGCAACTAGCAAAGAATAATCGCTATTGGGATCGCCAGAACGTGCGCTCAGACATTATCAATTATACGGTTATCAAAGAAACATCTACCGCATTGAATCTTTTTGAAGATGGACAATTAGATGTGGCTACACTAAGTGGTGAACTGGCGCAACAGAATAAAAATAATACGTTGTATCATTCGTATCCAACAGCGACAATGAACTATTTGCGCTTAAATCAAAAACGGAAAGGGCAAGCAACGCCGCTTGCAAACGAAAACCTGCGTAAAGCGTTGGCTTTAGGTATAGATAAAGAAAATCTAGTCAATAATATTATTGCAGATGGTTCTAAAGCGCTACATGGTGCGATTACGGAAGGCTTTGTGGCGAATCCCACAACGGGCCTCGATTTTCGTCAAGAAGCAGGTAATTTAATGGTTTATAACAAAGAAAAAGCGCAAAGTTATTGGAAAAAAGCACAAGCAGAATTAGGAGAAAAGGTTAACGTTGAATTGATGGTAACAGATGATGGTTCTTACAAAAAAATTGGTGAAAGTTTGCAAGGCTCGCTACAAGAACTGTTTCCTGGTTTGACAATAGAGCTAACCGCATTGCCGACCGAAGCTGCATTGAACTTTGGGCGAGAAAGTGACTATGATTTATTCTTAATTTACTGGACACCAGACTATCAAGATCCTATTTCTACCCTGATGACTTTATACAAGGGCAATGATCGCAATTATCAGAACCCTGTCTATGACAAATTATTAGATGAAGCAGCCACAACCTATGCCTTAGAGCCAGAAAAAAGATGGGCGACACTGATTGCGGCTGAAAAAGAAGTGATTGAAACGACTGCTGGCATGATTCCACTTAGCCAAAATGAACAAACAGTCCTGCAAAATGATAAAGTCAAAGGCTTGAATTTTCATACCTTTGGCGCTCCATTAACGTTAAAAAATGTTTATAAGGAAAAATAAAAAGAGAGCCTGGGCTGAAAATCGCTTTTGATTTTCGGCCCAGGCTTAAATCCTGCTTTTTAACCCAAAATTTGTCACCATTTAGCCTTTTCGGGTTTTATCTCGAACGCTTCTGTTCTAATAGTTCAGAATCAGGTGCAGTGTGTGGCTGGGCATATTTTTTCATATATGTCGGCAAGGCTTGACTAATCTTCGTTGGTAAAACAACATAGTCGGTTTTGGCCAAATAATCACCAATGAGACTGTGTAAGTAGACGGCGCCAGCAATGGTTTCAATTGTCGGCTTAAACTGAGCTAAAAAACCAGCAATGATGCCAGCCAAGGTATCCCCAGTTCCGCCAGTAGCCATCCCAGGGTTGCCGCCTGTATTTTGAAAAGGTTCTCCTGCGTGGAAAATTGTGGTGTGATGACTTTTTAAAACAATCGTACTGCCTAATTTTGCTTGTTGGCGCTGGTTATTTGCCAGTGTTTGTTGCTCGATAGGTAAGTGACTCAAACGTTGCCATTCCATTTGATGAGGTGTGAAAACAACTTTTTCAGGATAGGTAAGGGAAAAATTACCTTGGCTAAACAGGGTAATTGCTGAGCCATCGATAATTAACCATTGTTGTTTTTGATGTTGGGCGAGTACCATCTTTAATATTTGTTGTGCAGTAGCATCTAAGCCTAAACCTGGACCAATTAAAATAACCTCCGCTTGCTCTACGACGTCCGTCAGAAGGGCTGTTTCTTCAAAGCCCACGACCATCGCTTCTGGGCATCTTGCATGTAAAGGCCCGTGATTTTTAACATCAGTAATCACAGTGGTGAGACCAGCGCCACTATTGATACACGCTTCGGTACTCATGATGATGGCTCCGCCGTATTGACGGTTTCCTCCGATTAATACGACACGCCCAAAATTGCTTTTATAAGAGTCGGAGGGGCGTTGAGTGATGACTTCCTCTAAAATGTCCTTGCTTAAATAGCGCATTCTATCACTCCTTTTCTTGGGATTTCTTTGTTCTCAGTATACTACAAGAGCCCCGAAAAAATCAGTTTATTTAATGTTAAAAGTTACTCTATTGAAGGCAATGAGGTGTATAATAAGGACCAGATAAATGAGTTAGGAGAGTGAAACAGATGGAAGAGAAAAAAACATTTTATATGAGTGGCTACGTAGGAATTGCGAGCTTATTAGTTATTTTAATTGCGGGAATTGGTTTATTTATTTATGGAGCAAGTCATACCAATGGAGTTCTTGTTGTTTTAGGTATTATTTTGTTAGTTGGGGCTATTTTATTTTTAAGTTCCTTAACTATTGTTAGTCCCAACCAGGCGAAAGCGATTTTATTTTTTGGTCGTTACTTAGGTACGATTAAAGAAAATGGGTTGTTTATTACCATTCCATTTACGCAAAAAATGAACATTTCTTTGAAAGTACGAAATTTCAATAGTTCTCTATTAAAAGTCAATGACTCTGACGGGAATCCAATCGAAATCTCTGCGGTCATCGTTTTTCGGGTAGTCGATACAGCTAAGGCGTTATTTAATGTCGATTATTATCAAGACTTTGTGGAAATTCAAAGCGAAACGGCAATCCGGCATGTAGCAACACAATATCCTTATGACACTTTTTCAGATAATGATGTAACTCTGCGAGGAAATACCGAACAAATTTCCGAGGAGTTAACCAAAGAATTGCAAGAACGCTTAGCGGTGGCTGGTGTAGAGGTTATCGAAACACGGTTGAATCATTTAGCTTATGCAACTGAAATAGCTAGCTCCATGTTGCAAAGACAGCAAGCAAAAGCAATCTTAGCGGCTCGACAAACAATTGTTGAAGGTGCGGTAAGCATGACACAAATGGCCTTAGAACAGATCGAAGAAGGGCAAGAAATTAATTTTACCGACGAACGAAAAGTACAACTTATTAATAATTTACTAGTCTCAATCATTACTGATAAGGGCACACAACCAGTTATTAATACAGGCGACGTTTCTTCTTAAAGAGGAAACAACATTAAAAATATCAAAAAAAGAGTCATCTTTCCGATGACTCTTTTTTTGATAAAGACGAACATTATATAATTTTAATCTATAATATTTCGGTTTTTCTTTGACATCTCTTTTTCTCATTGTTAGAATAACAGTGAAAAAAGGCGGAAGGAGTTATTACATTCATGAAACCATTAGTCGCTGTGATTATGGGAAGTACCTCAGACTGGGCAACGATGAAAGCTGCTTGTCTTGTGTTGGAAGAGTTGGGAATTCCTTATGAAAAACGAGTGATATCAGCACATAGGACCCCTGATTTGATGTTTCGTTTTGCAGAGGAATCACGAACAAAAGGATTGAAGGTTATTATTGCTGGCGCAGGCGGAGCGGCTCATTTACCAGGAATGGTGGCTGCAAAGACAACCTTACCTGTCATTGGTGTTCCAGTTAAAACACGAACATTAAACGGTGTTGATTCACTGTTGTCTATTGTGCAGATGCCAGGGGGAGTTCCTGTAGCAACAACTGCGATTGGCTCAGCAGGTGCTACCAATGCCGGGTTATTAGCTGCAGAAATACTAAGTATTGATGATTTACAGTTAGCAGAAAGAATCCAAACAAGACGACAATCAGTGGAAAAAGCGGTTATGGAAAGTGGGGAACAACTTGAATAAACCTTTAAAAGTCGGAGCAACTATTGGCATTATAGGTGGGGGACAGTTAGGGCGAATGCTAGTCATGAGTGGTAAAAAAATGGGTTTCCAAATGATTGTGTTGGACCCGACGCTCAATAGTCCAGCTGGTCAAGTAGCTGACCGTCAAATTGTGGCAGCCTTTGATCAGATATCTGCTTTAACTGAACTAGCAGAGTTATGCGATGTGATCACCTATGAATTTGAAAATATTGAAGTGGCCTCCCTAGAAAAGGCCATTCCACTAGAAAAGTTGCCACAAGGAACAGAATTGTTAAAAATTACTCAAAATCGATTGCTTGAAAAAACGTTTCTTCAATCGATTGGCTGTAAGATTGCCCCTTTTGCGGAAGTGAAAAGTCAGAAAGAGCTGCCACAAGCAACAGAAAAGATTGGTTTTCCATGTGTCTTAAAAACTATTCAAGGTGGATACGATGGAAAAGGACAGGTCGTCTTAAAATGCGAAGAGGATTTCTCCCAAGCGACTAAATTATTAGCTAACGCCACTTGTGAATTAGAAAAGTGGGTGCCTTTCACTAAAGAACTTTCAATCATCGTTGCAGGGAATAAGCATGGTTACCAAAGCTTTCCTGCATCTGAAAACATTCATCGAAAGAATATCTTGCATGAATCAATTGTGCCCGCTCGAATTTCTGAGAATGTGCAACAAAAAGCAGCGGAATTGGCGCAACACATTGCTGAGGAATTAAATTTATCTGGGGTTTTAGCTATCGAACTGTTTTTAACGGATTCAGAAGAGTTGTACGTCAATGAATTAGCGCCACGGCCTCATAACTCAGGTCATTACTCTATTGAAGCTTGCTCATTTAGTCAATTTGATGCGCATATTCGAGGGATTAGCAATTGGGGCATTGGGTTACCCCAGTTACTTCAACCAGTAGTTATGGTGAATCTCTTAGGCGAACACTTAGAAAAAAGCTACAAGTTATGCACGTCAAAACCCACTTGGCAAGTCCATTACTATGGAAAAGCCGAATCAAAAGTTGGCAGAAAAATGGGCCACGTCACCATTACAACACCTTGCTTATCAGAAACGTTAAAGGAAATTGAGACTGTTGGTATTTGGAACGTAACTTAATAAATGCTTGCTCCAAGCAAGTTTTTTATTTTTACATTCGACAAACACGAACGATTATTGTTTTTTTGTAACTAATGTAAGTTTTTAACTGATGTAAATCAGCTGGCTTAGAAAGAATAGGGTTCATGAAGCTAACGAGAAGAGGGAAAGAATGGAAAAGAAAGCACTTGTGTATACAGGAAAAGCGAAGAAGTTGTATCAAACAGAAAATGCAGCGGTTCTTTTTGTGGAATATCTTGATCAAGCAACAGCTTTAAATGGTCAAAAAAAAGACAAAGTTCTTGGGAAAGGCGCTTTAAATAATCAAATCACTAGTCTAATTTTTGAACATTTACAGCAACAGAAGATTCCCAATCATTTTATCAAAAAAGTATCTGAACACGAACAATTAATTCAGGCCGTAGAAATGATTCCTTTGGAAGTTGTCGTACGTAATTATGCGGCAGGAAGTTTTTCAAAGCGTTTAGCGATTGAAGAGGGCACTAAATTAGTGACGCCCATTATTGAATTTTATTACAAAGAAGATCGTCTGGATGATCCTTTTATTAACGAAGACCATATTCAATTTCTAAAAGTAGCCACTCCTGCTGAAATTGTGGAGATCAAAACATTGGCTTTACAAATTAATCAGGCGCTTAGTCAACTCTTTCAACGCCTCAATATTTGTTTGATCGATTTTAAAATCGAGATTGGTCGGACGAAGGCCAATCAATTGTTACTGGCAGATGAAATTTCTCCAGACACCTGTCGTTTATGGGATTTAAACACAAACGAACATCTGGATAAAGATGTTTATCGCCGTGAATTAGGAGAAATAGTTCCTGTATATGAAGAAGTTTTACAACGTTTACTAACAGCTAATTGAGGAGGAAGCGCGTATGTATTTTGTCAAAGTCTATGTTACGTATAAAGAATCAATTTTGGATCCCCAAGGTGAAGCGGTTAAGGAAGCAGTCCATCGGCTTGGTTTTACAGAAGTAGCCGAAATCCGTGTCGGTAAGTATTTTGAAATGCACGTCCAGCAGACAGAAGCAATTGAAGAGAAAATTGAACAAATTTGTGATCAACTATTAGCCAATGTAAATATGGAATCCTATCGTTTTGAAATTTTATCTTTGGAGGAAATTTAAATGAAATTGGCAGTGATTGTTTTTCCAGGATCTAATTGTGATGCAGACTTATTGTGGGCTGTCAAAGAGGTGATGGGCGTCGATGCAGAATTTGTCCGACACGATGCCACTTCTTTAGCAAAATTTGATGGCGTATTGTTGCCTGGTGGTTTTTCTTATGGCGATTACTTACGTTGTGGTGCAATTGCTCGGTTTTCGCCAATTATCAATGAGGTGATTCGCTTTGCTACAGAAGGCAAAATGGTTTTTGGTACTTGTAATGGCTTTCAAATTTTAACAGAAATTGGCTTACTTCCTGGCACGTTGCTAAGAAATGATTCGCTTCGTTTTATTTGTAAAAGTGTCCCATTGAAAGTGAATACGCACACAAAGTTTACAAGCGAGTATCCTGAAAATGTTTCGATACATTTACCAGTAGCACATGGCGAAGGGAATTACTATTGTGATGAAAAAACGTTGCAAGAGCTGAAAGAAAAGAACCAAATTGTTTTTACGTATCAAGAAAAGGTGAACGGTAGTCTTGCGAATATTGCTGGTATTTGTAATGAACAGGGCAATGTTCTAGGAATGATGCCTCATCCGGAACGAGCGATGGAAGAATTGTTAGGTTCAACAGATGGACGCAGCTTTTTTGCTTCAATCATTAAAAACTTTGGAAAGGAATTAAGCCAATGATGAATGAACCAACACCAAAAGAAATCAAGGAGACACGGTTGTATGCAGAATGGGGACTAACAGATGAAGAATATCATCAGATTGAGACCATTTTGCAAAGAGAACCTAATTATACAGAAACTGGCTTATTCTCCGTGATGTGGAGTGAACATTGCTCTTACAAAAATTCCAAGCCCGTTTTAAAAAAGTTTCCGACGGAAGGGCCACAAGTGCTTCAAGGCCCTGGTGAAGGAGCTGGGATTGTCGATATTGGTGACGGATTAGCTGTTGTTTTTAAAGCAGAGAGCCATAATCATCCTTCTGCAGTAGAACCTTACGAAGGAGCAGCTACAGGCGTTGGTGGAATTATTCGCGATATTTTCAGTATGGGGGCGCGGCCGATTGCTTTACTGGATTCGCTAAGATTTGGCGAACTGACGGATGCACGAACACGTTATTTGTTTCAAGAAGTTGTGGCGGGGATTAGCGGTTATGGAAATTGTATTGGTATTCCAACCGTTGGCGGCGAAATTGCTTTTGAGCCATGTTATCAAGGAAACCCACTTGTCAATGCTATGTGTGTGGGATTGATTCGTCATGATGAGATTCAAAAAGGCCAAGCAAAAGGCGTCGGAAATAGTATTCTTTACGTAGGTGCGAAAACAGGACGAGATGGAATTCATGGTGCGACCTTTGCTTCAGAAGAATTTAGTGAAGGTGAAGAACAGCAACGATCTGCGGTACAAGTAGGTGATCCGTTTATGGAAAAATTATTATTGGAAGCTTGTCTTGATTTAATTAAAAATCATCAAGATATTTTAATCGGCATCCAAGATATGGGGGCGGCTGGCTTGGTTTCTTCAAGTGCTGAAATGGCATCAAAAGCAGGTTCAGGCTTGATTCTAGAGCTGGATAAAGTTCCACAGAGAGAGACGCAGATGAGCCCCTATGAAATGCTCTTGTCTGAGTCCCAAGAGCGGATGTTAATCTGTGTGGAAAAAGGAGCAGAACAGCAAGTTTGTGAATTGTTTCAAACGTATGACTTAGAAGCGGTAGCGATTGGATCCGTAACGGATGATGGACAGTATCGTGTCTTTCACGGTGGCAAAATAGTCGCAGATGTACCAGTAGATGCTTTGGCAGAAGAAGCCCCTGTCTACCAGAAAGCCTATCAAGAACCAGAACGGATGCGTACTTTTAAAAAATTAGCGCCCTTCATTCCAGAAATTACGAATAGTACGGAATTATTAAAACGCCTATTGCAACAGCCAACGATTGCATCAAAAAAATCAGTTTACGAAACCTATGATAGTCAAGTACAAACGAATACAGTGGTGCAACCAGGAAGTGATGCAGCTGTTTTAAGAGTGCGGGGCACCAATAAAGCCTTAGCGATGACGACAGATTGTAATAGCCGTTATTTGTATTTAAATCCTGAAATAGGTGGGCAAATTGCGGTTGCAGAAGCAGCCCGTAATATTGTAGCAAGTGGAGCACAACCTTTGGCTATCACTGATTGTTTGAATTATGGTTCCCCTGATAAACCAGAAAGTTTTTGGGAATTATGGACGTCAGCGGATGGAATCGCCGCAGCCTGCCGTCAGCTAGGAACACCCGTGATTTCAGGGAACGTCTCTCTTTACAATGAAACAGATGGTCAAGCCATTTATCCAACGCCAATGATCGGCATGGTGGGCGTGATTGAAGATGTTTCACAAATTACCACACAAGCGTTTAAACAAGTGGATGACTTAATTTATCTCATCGGTGAAACCCACGCAGATTTTAACGGCTCAGAAATTCAAAAAATGCAACTGGGTCGAATTGAAGGGCAATTACGCTCATTTGATTTAAAAGAGGAAAAAGCAAACCAAGAATTAGTTTTAAAAGCAATTCAAGCAGGCCTAGTTGCTAGCGCGCATGATTGCGCTGAAGGCGGCGTTGCCGTTGCTTTAGCCGAGTCGGCTTTTGCTAACGAACTGGGGTTACAGGTGACACTGCCATTAAAAAAAGAATATCTATTTGCGGAGACGCAATCCCGTTTTATTCTTTCAGTTAGTCCCCAGCATCAAGAAGCATTTGAAACACTTATCGGAAGAAAAGCTCAACATATTGGGAAAGTGACTGAAACTGGTTTGGTCATTCATGCGTTAGATGATGTGATCAATTGCTCAACAAAAGAAGCCAAAGCCTTATGGGAGGATGCGATTCCATGTCTTATGAAGCAAAAAGCTTAAATGAAGAGTGTGGTATTTTCGGTATTTGGGGTCATCCTGATGCGGCACAAGTGACCTATTTTGGCTTACACAGCTTGCAGCATCGAGGCCAAGAAGGCGCGGGAATTGTGGCGAACAATTCTGGGAAATTAGATGGCCACCGTGATTTAGGTTTGTTAGCAGAAGTATTCCAAAAGCAAGAACAACTGAATGCGTTAGAAGGAACGGCGGCTATTGGTCATGTACGCTATGCAACCGCTGGTACGGGTAGCGTGGATAATATTCAGCCATTTTTATTTAAATTTTATGATAGTCAAATTGGGTTAGCACACAATGGCAATTTGACAAATGCCAAGCGTTTACGAAAACAACTAGAAAGAGAAGGCGCTATTTTTCATTCCAATTCAGACACTGAAATTTTAATGCACTTGATTCGAAAAAGCACTGCTGCCTCGTTTCTCGATAAACTAAAAGAGAGCTTGAATTTGGTTAAGGGTGGCTTTGCTTATCTTTTATTAACAGAAACGATGATGATTGCTGCACTGGATCCCAACGGCTTTCGCCCTCTCTCCATCGGACAAATGAACAATGGGGCGTACGTTGTGGCATCCGAAACGTGTGCATTAGAAACAGTTGGGGCTCGCTTTATTCAAGATGTGGCGCCTGGTGAAGTAGTCATCATTTCTGATGAAGGCTTGAAAATAGAGGTTTTCACTACGGAAGTCCAACCGGCAATTTGTGCAATGGAATATATTTATTTTGCACGGCCAGATTCAAATATTGCTGGAGTTAATGTGCATACAGCTCGTAAAAGGATGGGGAAGAACTTGGCAATCGAAAGTCCAGTCGCAGCTGATATGGTAATTGGGGTACCGAACTCGTCATTGTCTGCAGCTAGCGGCTATGCAGAAGAAGCACAGATACCTTACGAACTAGGTTTAGTAAAAAATCAATATGTCGCTCGAACGTTCATCCAGCCGACACAAGAATTAAGAGAACAAGGTGTCCGTATGAAACTATCAGCAGTTCGTGGCGTGGTCAAAGGAAAAAAAGTCGTTTTAGTAGATGATTCGATTGTTCGCGGGACCACTATTCGGCGCATTATCCATTTATTAAAAGAAGCAGAAGCGCAAGAAGTTCATGTCAGAATTGCTTCACCACCATTAAAATATCCGTGTTTTTATGGCATTGATATACAGACGCGGGACGAACTAATTGCGGCAAACTATTCAATTGAAGAAATCAAAGAGCAGATTGGCGCAGATTCGCTGGCTTTTTTGAGTGAAGCAGGGCTGATTGATGGGATTCAATTAAATTACGATGCTCCTTATTCTGGGCTGTGTATGGCTTACTTTAATGGAGACTATCCAACGCCTTTGTATGATTATGAAGAACAATATCAAGCATCCTTGAAAAAAGAAACTAGGAGGAATTGACATGGAAAATGCCTATTCAAAAGCTGGCGTAAATGTTGAGGCAGGATACGAAGTAGTGGAACGAATTCAAAAGCATAGCCAAAAGACACAACGGACGGGAACGTTGGGCATGCTTGGTGGTTTTGGTGGTTGTTTTGATTTAAGTAGTTACAAGCTTAAAGAACCAGTTTTGGTATCAGGAACGGATGGCGTAGGCACAAAGTTACTCTTGGCAATTGAAGAACAGAAACACGAGACAATCGGAATTGATTGTGTAGCAATGTGTGTCAATGATGTCGTCGCACAAGGCGCCGAACCGTTATATTTTTTAGATTATTTAGCGTTAGGGACCGTTAATCCAGCTAAAGTTGAAGCAATTGTTGCGGGTGTTGCGACTGGCTGTTGTGAGGCGAATGCAGCCTTAATTGGGGGCGAAACAGCTGAAATGCCTGATATGTATGAAGCAGATGCTTATGACGTGGCTGGTTTTGCCGTGGGTATTGCTGAGAAAAGTCAACTCTTGACTCCAAGTAACGTAAAAGAAGGCGATTTCTTGATTGGTCTTCCTTCAAGTGGTCTTCATTCTAATGGTTACTCTTTAGTAAGAAATGTTTTTTTTAAGAAACATTCGTTTAAAACAACGGACAAGCTTCCAGAATTGGCACCCAAAACGTTAGGGGAAGAATTATTAACACCAACAAAAATTTATGTGAAGGAATTATTGCCATTGTTAAAAGCAGGACTCGTGCATGGGGCTGCGCATATTACTGGCGGCGGGTTTTTAGAAAATCTACCAAGAATGTTTTCTTCCTCATTAGCTGCAGAGATTCAATTAAATAGTTGGCCAGTGCTACCAATTTTTAAATTGATTCAAAAATACGGTGAAATTCCACCTGAAGAAATGTATGAAATTTTCAATATGGGCTTAGGGATGATTTTAGCGGTGAGTCCAGAGCATGTTGAAAAAGTTCAGGAGCTTTTGCCAGAAGCTTTTGAAATTGGTCGTTTGGTACCTAGGAAAACGAAAGCCGTTATTTTTAAGGAAGCCTTATGAAGATAGCTGTTTTTGCATCTGGCAATGGTAGCAATTTTGAGGCGATTGCTGCAGCTTTTTCCCAGAAAAAAATCGCAGGGCAGTTGAGCTTAGTCTTTTGTGACCAGCCTGAAGCCTATGTATTGACCCGTGCCAAAAAACGCAAGATTCCCGTTGTTTGCTTTTCACCATCTGATTTTCCATCTCGTGGGCAGTATGAAGAACAAGTATTGAAACATTTAAAAGAGCATCAGATCGATTTAATCGTGTTAGCTGGTTATTTGAGAATTATCGGCAAGACTTTACTGGAGGCTTATCCAAAGAGAATCGTCAATATTCATCCTTCTCTGTTACCTAGTTTTCCAGGTCTTCACGGAATTGAAGAGGCATTTCATTATGGAGTGAAAATAACAGGAATCACTATCCATTATGTTGACTCTGGGGTTGATACAGGACCGATTATTTTCCAAACAACCACCAAGATTGATACTGAAGATACATTGGACACATTAGCAGAGAAAATTCATGCTCTTGAGCACGAATGGTACCCAAAAATAATTTCACAAATTGTAAAGGAGACAATGAAATGACCAAAAGAGCATTGATTAGCGTTTCAGACAAAACAGGAGTGACAACATTTGCAGCAGGCTTAGTTGCAAATGGCTTTGAAATTATCTCCACTGGGGGTACAAGGGGTGTCTTAGAAGAAGCGGGGGTACCGACACTTGCTATTGACGACATCACTGGCTTTCCAGAAATGTTAGATGGTCGTGTCAAAACGTTACATCCGAATATCCATGGCGGACTTTTGGCAAAAAGGGGAAACCAAGCGCATCAAAAAGCACTGACTGAACAAGGCATTCAATTTATTGACCTTGTAGTAGTGAATCTTTATCCATTTAAAGAAACAATTTTAAAACCAGCGATCTCTGAAGCAGAAGCGATTGAAATGATTGATATTGGCGGTCCTAGCATGTTACGTTCAGCGGCAAAAAATTATCAAGACGTAACAGCAGTGGTTGATCCTAGTGATTATGAACAGGTATTAAGTGAAATTAGCAGCACTGGAACTAGCCAGTTAGCCACTAGAAAAAGATTAGCAGCAAAAGTCTTTCGTCATACCGCTGCTTATGACGCGCTTATCGCTGACTATTTAACGACGCAAGTGGGTGAATCTGAACCAGAGAAACAGACGCTTACTTATGAACGTAAGCAAACATTGCGCTATGGCGAAAATAGCCATCAACAGGCCACCTTTTATCAATCCGTTGTACCTGTATCATTATCCGTTGCTTCCGCTCGACAACTTCATGGCAAAGAACTGTCATATAACAATATTCGAGATGCTGATGCAGCACTCCGGATTGCTAGCGAGTTTACAGAACCTACGGTCGTCGCTGTTAAACATATGAACCCATGTGGAATTGGAACAGGAAAAACGATTTTGGCAGCCTATCGTCAGGCATTTGAAGCAGATCCAGTTTCAATTTTTGGTGGCATTGTTGTTTTGAATCGTCCAGTGGACCAAGCGACTGCGGCTGAAATGCATCAAATCTTTTTAGAGATAATTATTGCGCCTAGTTTTGAGGAAGAAGCTTTGGCACTGTTATCTCAGAAAAAGAATCTTCGTTTGTTAACGTTAGATTTTCATGCTCAAGAAAAAAAAGCGGTGGAATTAGTTTCTGTTATGGGCGGGTTATTAATTCAAGAACAGGATACAGTTGTTGAAAATGACCAAGCATGGCAAGTTGTTACAGAGCGCCAACCCACACCAGCTGAAAGAGACGCATTGAACTTTGCTTGGAAAGCAGTCAAGCATGTAAAATCAAACGCTATTGTTTTAGCCAATGAAAGCCAAACGGTGGGGATTGGTGCTGGTCAAATGAATCGAATTGGGTCAGTAAAAATTGCAGTTGATCAAGCCCAAGCAGCTGGAAAATTACAAGGGGCCGTCTTAGCAAGTGATGCCTTTTTCCCCATGGCAGATAGCGTGGAATATGCTGCACAACATGGCATTCAAGCAATTATTCAGCCAGGCGGGAGCATTAAAGACCAAGCATCAATTGATCTAGCGAATCATTATGGTATTGCGATGATTTTTACTGGGACTCGTCATTTCAAACATTAATTTTTAAAGGAGAAACCGATGAATATATTAGTGATTGGGCGTGGTGGTCGTGAACATGCAATCGCCAAAAAATTACAGCGAGAAGACAAAGTCAAGACTGTTTATTGTGCACCAGGTAATCCTGGTATGAGTGGTGATAATATTCGGACCGTACCTATCAGTGAAGAGCAGCAAACGGAACTAATTCAATTTGCGAAGGATAATCAGATTGATTGGACATTCGTCGGACCAGAAACGCCATTAATTGAAGGGATTGTAGATGCCTTTCAAGCAGCGGGATTACTGATTTTTGGCCCGACAAAAGCAGCTGCAATAATTGAAGGTTCAAAAAGTTTTGCGAAAGATTTTATGCAAAAATACCAGATTCCAACGGCGGAATATCGGGTCTTTCGACGTTTGGCACCTGCCTTAGAATATATTGAACAGCAAGGAGTACCAATTGTTATTAAGGCGGATGGTTTGGCAGCTGGAAAAGGAGTAGTAGTTGCCGAAACAAAAACAGCCGCAAAACGGGCGCTAGTTGCGATGATGGAGGATCAACAATTTGGAGTAAGCGGTCAAACGGTTGTAATCGAAGAATTTTTGCAAGGAGAAGAATTTTCCTTAATGGCTTTTGTTTCTAATGAGAAGGTATATCCGATGGTGATTGCTCAAGATCATAAGCGGATTTTCGATGGGGATGCTGGTCCGAATACAGGGGGGATGGGTGCTTACACACCAGTGCCTCAGATCCCAGAAGAAGCGGTTCAGCAAGCCATTAGCCAAGTCCTGAAACCGACTGCTAAAGGAATGGTGGCTGAAAAACGTCCGTTTCAAGGGATTTTATATGCTGGTTTAATCCAAACAGCAACTGGCCCCAAGGTTATTGAATTTAATGCTCGATTTGGGGATCCAGAAACACAAGTTGTGTTGGCACGTTTAGAGAGTCCCCTTTCAGAAATAATTTCTTCATTGCTGGTGAAAGAGCAACCAACGATTGCATGGAATGAGTTAGCGAGTGTTGGTGTTGTTGTAGCAGCAGAAGGCTATCCTAATCAATACAAGACAAATCTACCATTGCCAGAAATGTCTGGTGAAACCATCTATTATGCAGGGGTAACTCGTTCAGAACAGGCTCTGGTTTCGGCTGGCGGACGAATCTTTTTAGCAGAAGCAACTGCTTCGACTCTTGAAGAAGCCCGCAAAAAAGTTTATCAAACATTGGATAATTACTCATTTCCTGGAATGTACTATCGAAAAGATATAGGTGTGAAAGGCTTGATTTAAGGTTTTTAAAAACAGAGGCAAGGACATTTAATCGAATGTTTCCTTGTCTTTTTTTTATTGCAAATTCAGATAGGGAGGCATAAACTGAAAGTATATCTATCATTAAATAGAGGAGAAAACTAAGATAATGAGAAACAAGCAGATTGAAAAAGTTAGTCAACGGTTGTTTATTGTTACAAGTGTCTTGGCAGTCAGTTTACTGTTATTAAGTGTGGTGGTTTATCCTGATTTACCAGCTCATGTGCCCATTCATGTGAATTTTTTGGGCGAGGGTAATTCGTTTGGCCCAAGATCTAGTATATTTATGTGGCCAGCGGTCCTGTTTGGCTTGAGTATTTATCAACGAAGTTATCAATCAGTACAACCATATGGCAGATGGCTGAAGGTATTATTAATCATTGTTAATCTTGGCGCTTTGTTTAGTATTCTGCGTCTATTTATTCATTTGTTGGTTTGAAGGGGTCGAAAGGTGAGAGAATGAGAAAGTTAATTTTGGTTTTTGTGGGCTGTGCCATGGCCTTTTGTTTATGGCCTAATCAAGCGGCGGCTGTAGCTGGTGGCTATGGCGGCGGACGTGTAGAAAGTCCTAGCGGAGGTAATCCCTCGAATGGTTTTTCGCCAAGCGGTGATGGATCAAGAAGTTATGTTCATCATAACGAGACCGGGACCAGCAACACAACGCCACTGGAAGGCTTAATTTCAACAGTGTTTTTTGTTCTTTTTGGGGGCGCGATGATTTGGCAAAGACGCCGTAGAAATCAACCAGTCGATGAAGGTGCTTTTCAAGAAATGTGGGCAGCATTACCTGGAACATCAAAAGAAAAAAAGGCACTCTTAAAAGAAATACAACAAGCGTGGGATCAAGAAAATTTGTCTGTAGTCAAAGATAACTATACAGAAAAACTTTATCAAAAACATCTTGCAGTATTACAAGCAAATCAACAAGCGGGCATCAGAAATCATGTAAAAAAAGTGAAAGTAGCGCCAGCTTCGAATTATCATCCTATTAGTGAAACCAGTTTTTCACTGATGCTTCATTTTTCTTGTATTGACTACGAGGAAGATACTCAAAGCGGTCGTGTTTTATCGGGATACAAGCATCAAAAACAATATTTTTCACAACTTTGGTATTTTGATTACAATCCATCTCTTGGAAAATGGCAAGCAGACTTCATTCAACCTAAAGGATAGTGCTAAAAAGCGCTTGGGGTTTAAACCCCAAGCGCTTTTTTATTCTTCGATGCGTTTTACAAGCTGTATTTTTTTATTTAATACGTAAATCAGAATACCGCCGACGGTCATTGAAAGAAGTTCACCAAGTCCAACGGTCAACCATGTGTACCAAAAAGGTAACTGATAAAAGAACGTTAAGGGTCCGGCGACAGTGAACATGGACAAAGCAAAAAGAATGGCCGTCAGCATTAGTTTAATCAATAAATTTTGCTGATTTTTTGTCGCAAAATAGGCAATCCATAAGACTGCGCACGTTCCAGCGCTACCGATGACTATATCGATGATACCAAGAGGCGAAGCGGCGTTGGCAATCGCAACCCCTAACGTAATGGACCAGATATATCGCTTGTTAAAAACGCCTAAATAATTAAATAATTCGGCAAGACGAAGCTGTATCGGACCAAAACTAAGCGGAGCGAGAAGTACAGTGACAACGACATACAAAGCGGTAACCAGCGCCATTTTAGCCAAAGCCGTAGCTGACCACGTACTGGTTTGTGGATTTGATGAATGATTCATTTAAGATTCTCCTTTATAAAACAACGACGTGTTTTAGTGATAACCATAACCAAAGGAAGGGCAGCAAAGCCAACTGAAGTGTTATGGTGTGAGTTGCCTCACTGTGTTACATGTTACTGAAGAACAGACACTCTGTAAAGTCTTTTTATTTCATGGTCCAACCACCATCAATGGTCATAACTGTGCCATGGATATAATCAGCGTCATCACTAGCTAGAAATAATGAAAGTTTTGCTACCTCTTGTGGCTGTGCCCAACGGCCCGCGGGTGTTTCACGTGCTACCCAAGTAGCCATTTCACCTTCTCCTGCAAAATCAGCTGCGTTCATGGGTGTTTGGATGGCACCTGGCGCAATCGCATTTGCTCGAATGCCTAATTTGGCATAATCGTAGGAAAGTTGTTTTGTATACCCGATGATTGCGTGTTTAGAGGCAGTGTACGCTGCGCCGCCGCCCCCAGCTACTAAGCCAGCGATAGATGCCATGTTAACGATTACTCCTTTTTTTTGTTGGAGGAAATAAGGTAATAGAGCATTGGTCACTAAAAAGACACTTTTTAAATTGGTTGCTAAAATTTGATCCCATAAAGCTTCCGAAGTTTCTAGAGAAGGACGATAATCATCTAAAATACCTGCCGTATTTAATAAAATATCAATTTGGCCGTTGTCTTTCACAATTTGTTTCATCGTGGCTTGCACAAATGAGGGAGAAGACACATCACCGACAAAATAAGTAAATGGCTTAGTAGAATCTAGGTTAACCAGTGCGGCTGTCTGCTTTAACCCCGTTTCGTCTAGGTCGATGCCAATAACTTCAGCACCTTGCTCAGCAAAGGCAATTGCTTGTGCTTGGCCAATCCCTGAAGCTGCACCGGTTACAAGCACCCGTTTTGTTTCAAATTCTTTTGGCATAAGAAAAACTCCTTTAAACATTTAAAAATTAAGGTCTGGAAGAACGAGCAATCGCCGTAATCTGCCAGACCTTATGTGTGTAGTTATGCTTCAACAATCACCCAATCTTCTGCTAAGACATCACAAGGTGTTGGTGAAAACATGCTGTAGCCTTCATCAGAAGTTTTGATTAAAAAATACGGGGTAACTTGTAAAAATTCACCTTCGGAGGTGCCAATTTCATCACGTAATTCAATAAAAAGTTCAAAACCGCTCCAGCCTTTACGTACGGCTTTTTTTCCTGCTTTAATCTGTGGCAATACTTCTTCAAATGTCATTTGCTTGTGCTCCTTTTTCGTTAAATGGTAGTTCGTGATAGCTTGTTGCGCCTTTTTCAATTGTCAACTGGCCGTTAAGTAGATCCGTCATTTCAGCTATAAATGTTTCTGTTGCTTGTTCATCTACTAAACAAATTAACTGAATAGACTCTGTGTAAATAGTTTCTTTAAGCGTGTAGGGACTATGTTCCAAAAAGGCTTGGACTTTTCCTAATAAAGGATAGGCGATCGTAATCAATAGTTCTTGTTGTAATTTGCCAATGACTAAACCAATTTCATCTAAAGTGTGGGAAAGAGCATGACTATATGCTCGGATTAAACCACCAGTGCCTAATTTTATTCCGCCAAAATAACGAGTGACAACAGCCACTACGTTGATTAACTCTTTTTTCTTTAAGACTTCCAGCATTGGAACACCAGCAGTGCCACTAGGTTCGCCGTCATCGCTGCTCCGCTGAATGTCATTTTTTTCGCCGATCACAAAAGCACTACAATTATGATTGGCTTTCCAATGTTCTTTTTTTATTGCGGCGATAAAGGCTTTTGCTTCTTCTTCTGATGTTACGCGCTTTACAGAACAGATAAACCGCGATTTCTTGATTTCAATCTCGCTGAAACCATCTTGTTTGACTGTAATATAGCTTTCTAACATATGGGTATCCTTTTCTCTCGTAATAAAGTCAGTATAAAAAAGAATCAACTGAATAGCAACTTTTTCTCTCATCTTTTTTGTGAGATTTTTGGAAAAAAACGTTATAATAAGGTATGATAGAGAAAAGGGAGGCGCTGGAAAATGGTACATACACGACAGAAAAAATATGATACAATTACTCATTATTTGAAAACGAATGGCGGTTCCCAAGTTACTTTGACCTTTACTCAGTTTGATGAATTGTTATTCCCTCATTCTGGTTTACCAAAAACTGCTAAGACAGATGTCGATTGGTGGGCAAACGATTATAAGCATCCAGAAAAGGGCGCTTATGGTTGGTTGAATGCGAGTTATCAAGTAGTTCAAGTGAATTTGGAAAAAGAATATGTGGTATTTAATAAATTACTGAAATCAGCATGGTACGTTTAAACCAAGATTGTATCCGCTTTAAAAAACAAGAATGATTGACAAAAATTAACTTTACACTATAATATTTTTAATAGATAATGTTGAAAATTGAAAAAGGCAATGGTAAAAGGGGCTGTTAAAATGTCAAAAAAAACAATTATGTTAGTTTGCTCCGCAGGAATGAGTACTAGTTTACTTGTTACAAAAATGCAAAAAGCAGCATTTAATCAAGGCTTAGATGCCCATATATTTGCGGCTTCTGCATCGGAAGCAGACACAAATTTAGAAAATAATCCAGTCGATGTGTTATTGTTAGGTCCACAAGTTCGTTATATGAAGAGTGATTTTGAAAAGCGTCTATCACCAAAAGGTATCCCAACAGATGTCATTAGCATGTCTGATTACGGCTTAATGAACGGGGAAAAAGTGTTGGAACAAGCCTTGGATTTGTTAGCACAAGCAGATAAAAAAGAGTAAAAACAAGTTGTTTTTTCGAGAATCTTCGAAAAAGCAACTTGTCTTTTTTTATGACTTTAGTTAATTGGAATTGAGCTGAAGCAGTCATTCTGGTTTATCAGTTCCATAAATTATAGAGCCGAAATTAGTCCTGTGAGCTAGAGAAAGACAACTGTCTTTAATTTTTTACTTTAATCTAGATACTAAAAAAACATACTTAACAATCTATTTTCTGAATAATGAACGCCTTTTTCCGTAGTCTGAAAGTAGTAATTCAAAGAATGATTAACAATATTATTATATACAAGTCATTACAGTATGGCATAAGCAATTCGAATAACAGACTTATTCAGCAAATAAATGAGAGAGAATTCTGTTTTTGTTGTTTAAAAATAATGAGGTTATTTCATAAGGCATACTTTCTTCATACGTGATTTCTAAAGGACTATCTTTATCAAAAGAAATAATTTGTGAGTCAGGCATTGCAAGTAATATAGGTGAATGAGAGACAATAATAAACTGAGACCCCTCATCAATTAGTTTTTTTATAGATATCATTAAGGCTAGTTGGCGTTGAGGTGAGAGAGCCGCTTCAGGTTCATCTAACAGGTACAGACCATTTCCTCTAAACCGATGGTTCACCAGATTCAAAAAACTTTCGCCGTGTGATTGATGATGTAGGGATTTATCGCCATATTCAGAAAAATCTAAGTCTATATTTTCTGCATATGTAGCAACATTGTAGAAACTTTCAGCTCTTAAAAAGAAGCCATCCGTAGCACGCTTTACACTTTTTCCAACAGTTAAATAATTATGTAAATCCAAGTGAGTATCGTTTGTAGAGAAATTAAAATTAATACTACCGCCTTCAGGATTAAATCCCCAATTGACTGCGATTGCTTCTAATAAAGTGGATTTTCCAGTTCCATTTTCACCTGAAAAAAAAGTAATAGGTTTTTTAAAATTTAGTGAATTAAATTTATTCAGCCCTTCAATTTTTGAAAAAACAGAATCTTCTTCAAAAGCTTTGAGTTCTAGTCTTTTTAAAAAAATATTTTCCATGATAAAGCTTGCTCCTCTCTAGTCTTTTCAAATTAAAGCTTGAATTACTAGATATACTTTAACATTAATTTTTCTTTAAAGGTAGATAAATTTGTTATAAAAAATCTGCATATAGGTAAGTCGAAAGTGGAAGATTCGTGTAAACAATAAAGCGTATCAAGAGTTTGTTTAGTAGGTAACGACTAGATAAGAATAGAAAGATAACG
The DNA here is from genome assembly GCF_050554855.1 of Enterococcus sp. DIV0712. NCBI lineage: Bacteria > Bacillati > Bacillota > Bacilli > Lactobacillales > Enterococcaceae > Enterococcus > Enterococcus sp. DIV0712. The sequence goes on along the minus strand of NZ_CP187333.1, from coordinate 1,486,254 downwards.
GTGGGAGATTTCCTTTTTCGCAAAAAAGCTAGAGAAATGCGTATTTTATAAATGAGGTGGTTAACATGGAAGATTTGCATGGACGTAAAATAATTATTGAAGAAACAGAACGTTCAATACAGACAAAACTGGTTTATTTACCAACAATGTTAGAGCGTTCACCCCTAACAATTCAATGTCAGCGGTGCGGGGAAGTCGTATCCAAAAAAGAAAACAGACTGGCGACAAATGTATACTACTGTCATGCATGCATTCAATTAGGCCGTGTGACTTCTTGTCAAAAATTTTGTCATTTACCAGAAAGGCCCAATAGCCCAAGAACTGTCTTTTTTGAGTGGTCTGGACAATTAACAAAGGGACAGCAAGCGATCTCGGTTGAACTTTGTGAGACAGCAAAAATAAGAGAGAATCGCTTAGTGTGGGCAGTTACAGGTGCAGGCAAAACAGAAATGTTATTTGCTGTTTTACACCAAACCTTACAAGAAGGGGGGCGGATTGCGCTGGCTTCGCCGCGTGTCGATGTTTGCTTAGAACTGTTTCCCAGAATCCAAGCGGTTTTTCCTCATGAAGCAATTGCTTTACTTCATGGAAACAGTCAAGAACCGTATCGTTATACGAAACTAGTGATTTGCACCACCCATCAATTATTGAAATTCCATCAAGCATTTGATTTACTTATCGTTGATGAAGTCGACTCTTTTCCTTTTGTTAATAACGAGCATCTTTATTATGGAGTGCGTAACGCACGAAAAAAAAGAAGTAGCTTGGTGTACTTAACAGCAACGCCTACGAAAGAATTGCGGAAGCTTTTACAGCAAAAGAAGTTAGCAGCCAGTATTTTGCCAGCAAGATATCACCGTAGGCCATTACCTGTGCCACGCCGATTTTGGGTTCAGTCGTGGCAACGTCTTTCTAGCAAAAATATTAAAATCATTGCACATCATTTGAAACGTTTATTGGTGCGTAATTCAGTTTTACTATTTTGCCCAAGCATTTCATTAATTCACCAATTGCATGCATTAATAGCTGAGCGATTTTCCGACAAAGAAGTTGTCGCCGTTTATGGTAGTGATGAGCTTCGCCTGGAAAAAGTTCAAGCAATGCGTCAGCAGAAAACGGATATTTTGATCACTACAACCATTTTAGAACGTGGTGTGACTTTTGATGCAGTCTCAGTTATTGTTTATGGTGCCAATCATCGAGTCTTCACTTCTTCAACACTTGTCCAAATTGCGGGCCGAGTCGATCGAAGACAAGAATTCAATTACGGCGAAGTTTTATTTTTACATGATGGGGAAACAAGAGACATGAAAGAGGCAATTCGGCAAATAAAGCAAATGAATCGCTTGGCTAGCAAACGAGGGATGTTAGATGGATTGTAAAAATTGCGCAAGCCCCATTCGTTTGGAGATAACATTAAAAATGCTCTTACGTTTTAACAAATGGATGAGCCCTTCACTTTGCCAGCACTGCCAAGCAAAGTTCCAGAAACTGCCAATGACAGGCACTTGTTTTGGTTGTAGTCGCGTCAGCCAAGAGCATTATTGTTTTGATTGTCAAAGGTGGCAGCTGCTTTATCCAGAGTATTCTTTTCATAATGCAGCGTTGTTTCATTATGATGAAGGAATGCAAGAGTGGATGGAACGCTATAAATTTCAAGGAGACTATCGCTTAAGAATGTGTTTTAACGAGGAAATCAACTTTTACTTTCAGCAACAATCTGCGGACTATATTATTCCGGTGCCCTTATCCGAAAAGCGAATGCAAGAACGAGGCTTCAACCAAGTAATTGGCTTACTAGAAGCGGCTGATGTTCCGTACAGCCCTTTTTTAATTAGAAAAGAGGAAAATGTTCCGCAATCTAAGAAAACTAGAAAGGAAAGGATGCAGTTGCAACAACCATTTGCCATCCAAAAAGAAAACCAAAAAAAATTAAAAAATTGTTCTGTTATTTTGGTGGATGACATCTATACCACTGGACGAACTCTTTTCCACGCAGCTGCTGTTATCAATGACTGTTATCCTAAAAGTTTGAATACGTTTACTCTCGCGCGGTAAAAAGAAAAGAATTCATAAATTTGATGACTATTTTGTTGGCAAAACCCAGATTATTCGATATAATGAAATTAAGAAGAAGGGAATTAAAGAGTGGTCCTTTAATCTTTTCTTTACTGGTAGATGAAAGGGGTAATTGTTATGTTTAGATATAATGTACGTGGAGAAAATATCGAGGTAACCGAAGCGATTCGAGACTATGTTGAGAAAAAAGTCGGTAAATTAGAAAGATATTTCAGCGATTCACCTGAAGCAACGGTTCACGTGAATTTGAAAGTGTACACTGAAAAAACAGCCAAAGTCGAGGTTACTATTCCTCTTCCTTATCTAGTTTTACGAGCTGAAGAAACGTCACCTGATTTATACGCAAGTATTGATTTGGTTGTCGATAAATTAGAACGACAAATTCGTAAATTTAAAACAAAAATCAACAGAAAATCTCGTGAAACAGGACGTAACAATACAAAAGCCGCTGTCTTCTTAGTTGGTGAAGAAACAGAAGAAACACCTTCAGAATTAGACATCGTTCGTACAAAACGTCTATCATTAAAACCGATGGACAGTGAAGAAGCTGTTTTACAAATGAACATGTTAGGACACAACTTCTTCATTTTTGAAGATGCTGAAACAAATGGAACAAGCATTGTTTACCGTCGTAAAGATGGCAAATATGGCTTGATTGAAACAGACTAAAGCTTAAAATAAGAGCTGAAATGCCTTCGTGCATTTCAGCTCTTTAAACATCTTTAAAGCACGGAGTAAAGAAAAAATAAAGAAATACATAAAATAACTTTAAAAGTTCCTCTTTTAAAGGAAAATGTCTGTAAAATAGAGAGAAATGGTTTTCTTTCTCGTCAAGTAATGATAAAATAAAACGGATAGATTGTGCTTCTTGTACAAAAAGGATACAAAAATAAAAAGAGGTAATTGAAAGGAACACAGATACCAATGGCAAATTTTTTGAAAAAAATGATTGAAAACGATAAAAAAGAATTAAGACGATTAGAAAAAATCGCCGATAAAATTGATGCACATGCAAGTGCAATGGAACAACTAAGCGATGAACAATTACGTGAAAAAACAGATGAATTTAAAGCCCGTTATCAAAAAGGGGAAACCTTAGACGAACTATTACCAGAAGCGTTTGCGGTTGTCCGTGAAGCTGCTAAACGAGTACTAGGTTTATTCCCATACCGTGTCCAATTAATGGGTGGGATTGTGCTTCATGACGGGAACATCCCTGAAATGAGAACAGGTGAAGGGAAAACCTTGACTGCCACAATGCCTGTATACTTGAATGCACTATCTGGCGAAGGAGTACACGTTGTTACAGTTAATGAATACTTAGCAACCCGTGACTCTAACGAAATGGGAGAATTATATAATTTCTTAGGCTTAAGCGTTGGCTTAAACATTAACTCTAAATCTTCTGATGAAAAACGTGAAGCGTATAACTGTGATATCACTTATAGTACAAATAACGAATTAGGATTTGACTATTTGCGTGATAACATGGTTGTTTATCGCAGCCAAATGGTTCAACGTCCATTAAACTATGCAATTGTCGATGAAGTGGATTCAATCTTAATTGATGAAGCAAGAACCCCATTAATTATTTCTGGACAAGCTGAAAAATCGACAGCACTCTATACGCGTGCCGATAATTTTGTCAAACGCTTAAAAGAAGACGAAGATTACAAAATTGATATTCAGTCTAAAACAATTGGTTTAACAGAAGCAGGTATTGAAAAAGCTGAACAAACTTTCGGATTGGATAACCTTTACGATATTGAAAATACAGCATTAACGCACCATTTAGATCAAGCGTTACGGGCAAACTATATCATGTTATTAGACATTGATTACGTGGTTCAAGACAATAAAGTCTTAATTGTTGACCAATTTACTGGTCGTATCATGGATGGTCGTCGTTATTCTGATGGCTTGCATCAAGCGATTGAAGCAAAAGAAGGCGTCGAAATTGAAGATGAAACAAAAACAATGGCGACGATTACGTTCCAAAACTACTTCCGGATGTACAAAAAACTAGCCGGGATGACTGGTACTGCTAAAACAGAAGAAGAAGAATTCCGTGAAATTTACAATATTCAAGTCATTCAAATCCCAACCAATCGTCCAATTATCCGTGACGATCGTCCAGATTTACTTTATCCAACCTTAGAAAGTAAATTTAATGCAGTGGTGGAAGATATTAAAGAACGTTACCACAAAGGGCAACCAGTGTTGGTGGGGACTGTTGCGGTAGAAACGTCAGAATTACTTTCTGATAAATTAAACGCAGCTAAAATTCCTCATGAAGTATTAAATGCGAAAAATCACTTTAAAGAAGCCGAAATCATTATGAATGCCGGTCAAAAAGGCGCAGTTACAATTGCAACAAATATGGCTGGTCGTGGAACGGATATTAAACTTGGTTTAGGTGTACTTGAACTAGGTGGTCTAGCAGTTATCGGGACAGAACGTCATGAGTCACGTCGTATTGATAATCAGTTGCGTGGACGTGCAGGACGTCAAGGGGATCCAGGGGTTTCACAATTTTATTTATCTTTAGAAGATGACTTAATGAAACGCTTTGGTTCAGAACGAATTAAAACATTCTTAGAACGAATGAATGTGCAAGAAGAAGATGCAGTTATTCAAAGTAAAATGTTTACTCGCCAAGTAGAGTCTGCTCAAAAACGTGTGGAAGGAAATAACTATGACACACGTAAAAATGTCTTACAATACGATGACGTGATGCGCGAGCAACGTGAAGTTATTTATGCGCAACGACAAGAAGTAATTATGGAAGAAAATGACTTGTCTGATGTATTGATGGGCATGGTAAAACGGACGATTGGCCGAGTGGTGGATAGCCATACACAATTAGAAAAAGAAGAATGGAATTTAGATGGGATTGTCGATTTTGCAGCCTCAACACTTGTCCATGAAGATACGATTTCTAAAAAAGATTTAGAAAATAAATCAGCTGAAGAAATCAAAGACTACTTAGTGGCACGTGCGCAAGAAGTATTTGAAGAAAAATCTCAACAATTGAATGGCCAAGAACAATTGCTAGAATTTGAAAAAGTAGTCATCTTGCGTGTTGTCGATACTAAATGGACAGATCACATTGATGCAATGGATCAATTACGCCAATCTGTCGGCTTACGTGCGTACGGTCAAAACAACCCATTAGTAGAATATCAAACAGAAGGTTATTCTATGTATAACAATATGGTGGGTTCAATCGAATATGAAGTAACACGTTTATTCATGAAATCGGAAATTCGCCAAAATGTCCAACGTGAGCAAGTAGCTCAAGGACAAGCGGAACATCCAGAAACAGAACAAGATGCAGCTGCACAAAGCAACACAAGTGCGAAGCGTCAACCTGTGCGTGTAGATAAAAAAGTGGGCCGTAATGATTTATGCCCATGCGGAAGTGGCAAAAAATTCAAAAATTGTCATGGAAGAAACGCTTAATTAAAGAAAAAACGCAGGGTGGGGCAATTTGTCCCGCCTTTGCTCTTTTTACAATAAAGAGAAAGAAGGAATCATTTTGGAAAACCCAGAAATTCGTACATTATTAGACGAAATGACACAAAAAATTACTAGCTTCAGGAGGTCTCTTTGACTTAGACCAGTTAGAAGAAGACATTGCCGAGGCGGAAAATCGGATGGGAGAACCTGGTTTTTGGGACAACACAGAAACGGCTCAAAAGCTAATTAACGAAACCAATAGTTTGAAAGAAAAATATCAACAATTTCATCAGCTCTCTGAGGAACTTGACGAATTAACGGTGATGTTTGAATTACAACAAGAAGAATATGATGCAGAGATTCAAGAAGAATTAGAAGAAAGAATTCATCTCTTGCAAGAACGTTTAACAACGTATGAGCTATCCTTACTACTAAATGAGCCATATGATCATAATAACGCCCTAATTGAATTACACCCTGGTGCCGGTGGTACTGAATCACAAGATTGGGGAAGTATGCTTTTACGAATGTATACACGTTGGGCAGAAAGTCACGGTTTCCAAGTTGAAACGTTGGATTACCAAGCTGGAGATGAAGCAGGGATTAAAAGTGTCACCTTATTAATCAAAGGCTACAATGCTTATGGCTACCTAAAATCAGAAAAAGGTGTCCATCGTCTTGTGCGGATTTCGCCCTTTGATTCCGCTAAACGCCGTCATACTTCGTTTTGTTCAGTTGATGTAATGCCTGAATTAGACGACACAATAGAAATTGCGATCAATCCAGATGACTTAAAAATTGATACCTATCGAGCAAGTGGTGCTGGTGGTCAGCATATTAATAAAACAGAATCGGCTGTTCGAATCACACATATTCCAACAGGTACCGTTGTCGCAAGCCAAGCACAACGTTCTCAATTAAAAAACCGTGAGCAAGCAATGAGTATGTTAAAAGCCAAATTATATCAATTGGAAATGGAAAAGAAAGCTCAAGAAGCAGCAAGTTTACGTGGTGAACAAATGGAAATTGGCTGGGGCTCACAAATCCGTTCTTACGTGTTCCATCCGTATTCAATGGTCAAAGACCATCGGACAAATTACGAAACCGGCAATGTACAAGCTGTGATGGATGGAGACCTTGATGGTTTCATTGATGCCTACTTAAAACAGCGCTTAAGTTAAGCTCTTCATTAAATTGAAATAAAAATGTAACTTAATGCAAGAAGTTTGCAATATTCACATGTTATAATAAGTAGGATTGAAGAAAAAAGAGATGGAGAGAACGCCATGATTGAAATGAAAGATGTAATGAAGAAATATTCGAATGGTACAACAGCGATTCGAAATATTTCAGTAGAGATTGACCAAGGCGAGTTCGTCTATGTGGTTGGTCCCTCAGGTGCAGGGAAATCAACCTTTATTAGATTAATGTATCGTGAAGAAAAAGCAACAAAAGGTAATTTGACAGTTGCAGGTCATGATTTAATGAAAATAAAAAATAAAGAAGTTCCTTATTTACGTCGTGAAATCGGCATCGTTTTCCAAGACTATAAACTATTACCAAAGAAAACTGTGTATGAGAACGTGGCCTATGCGATGCAAGTTATCGGACGACGTCCTCGCGAAATCAAAAAACGCGTGATGGAAGTTTTAGATTTAGTCGGTCTAAAACATAAGGTACGTGTTTTTCCAAGCGAACTTTCTGGTGGGGAACAGCAACGGGTATCCATTGCACGAGCAATCGTAAATACACCGAAAGTTTTAATTGCCGATGAACCAACTGGGAACTTAGATCCAGAGAATTCATGGGAAATCATGAAATTGTTGGACCGGATTAACGCACAAGGAACAACAGTCGTGATGGCAACGCATAATAGTACAATTGTAAATACGATTCGTCACCGTGTTATTGCCATTGAAAATGGTCGCATTATCCGTGACCAAGTGGAAGGAGAATACGGCTACGATGATTAGAACATTCTTTTCTCATTTATTTGAAAGTATCAAAAGTTTAAAACGGAACGGTTGGATGACTGTTGCCTCAGCAAGTGCGGTTACAATTACATTAGTTTTAGTTGGTATTTTTATGGGCGTTATTTTTAATGCAACGAAACTTGCTGATGATGTCGAAAAAAACGTGACAGTGTCTGTTTTTGTCGATATTGGTACAAAACAAAATGAAATGAAAACATTAGAAAAACAACTTAAAGGATTAGACAATGTTGAAGATATTTCTTATTCAAACAAAGATCAACAATTGAAAAAAATCCAAGAACAAATGGGGGATGCCTGGAATCTTTTCGAAGGCGATAGTAACCCATTATACGATGTGTATTATGTCCGTGCGAAAACACCAGAAGACACGAAAGATATTGCGAAACAAGCAGCTAAATTCCCAAGTGTTTTTAAAGCCGATTATGGTGGTGTAAACTCAGACAAAATCTTTAAAATCGCTCAAACCGTTCGAACTTGGGGCTTAGCAGCTGCTGCATTACTTTTATTCGTTGCAGTGTTCTTAATTTCCAACACCATTCGGATTACGATTTTATCTCGTCAAAAAGAAATCCAAATTATGCGTCTTGTAGGAGCGAAAAACAGTTTCATTCGTTGGCCGTTCTTCTTAGAAGGTGCTTGGATTGGGTTGATTGGCGCAATCGTGCCAGTCATCATTATGACGTTAGGCTACCATCAAGTTTATAACATGTTTAACCCGCAGTTATTGCGTTCGAATTATTCATTAATTCGTCCAGAAGATTTTATCTGGAAAGTTAATCTATTAATGATTGCAACAGGAATGATTATTGGATCACTAGGTTCAGTTATTTCAATGCGTCGTTTCTTGAAAATTTAAAAAAGTATAATTTTGCGGACAAAAACCTTGCCATCTAAGTGATTTATCACATAGAGATTGCTAAGATGAGAGAAATGTTTTTGTTCAGTAGGCTATCTTAAAAGTTAAAAAATGACACATAAGTTGACTCGACTTATGTGTCATTTTTTAGTTAATAATCAACACACCAATCCATCGGAAAATCTGTAGTAGATTTTGTATACGGGAGGACCTATCTGATGGTAAAATTTATTGCCATATGCTTAAAACGTATATATTATTTAAGCATAAGCAGATAACCGTAGATTAAAATTGTGGAAATTGTTATTTTTTCTTTCTAAATCATGATAAATTAAAGGGGTAATAGTTATCATAAATTTCTGAAAATTATTTATTGAAAATTGTATCCCTTTACAAAAAATATTGTATAATTAAATTATTAATTGTCATTGCTTAAAGGAGGTTCTCATGTACAGTATAGGTTTAGATTTAGGGATTAGTAGTGTTGGTTGGTCAGTAATTGATGAACGGACAGGCAATGTTATTGATTTAGGTGTCCGTTTATTTAGTGCGAAAAATAGTGAAAAAAATTTAGAACGACGCACAAATCGAGGTGGACGTCGTTTAATTAGACGGAAAACGAATCGCTTAAAAGATGCAAAAAAAATACTTGCGGCTGTTGGATTTTATGAAGATAAATCATTAAAAAATAGTTGCCCGTACCAATTAAGAGTAAAAGGATTGACAGAACCATTAAGCAAAGGAGAAATTTATAAAGTGACTCTTCACATTTTAAAAAAACGTGGAATTAGTTACTTAGACGAAGATGATACGGAAGCAGCGAAAGAAAGTCAAGATTATAAGGAACAAGTTAGGGAAAATGCTCAGTTGTTAACAAAATATACGCCGGGTCAAATCCAATTACAGCGGCTGAAAGAAAATAATCGAGTGAAAACAGGAATCAATGCTCAAGGTAATTATCAGTTAAATGTTTTTAAAGTTTCTGCTTATGCAAATGAATTGGCAACCATTCTTAAAACCCAACAAGCCTTTTATCCTAACGAATTGACAGATGATTGGATTGCATTATTTGTACAGCCTGGTATTGCAGAGGAAGCTGGATTAATTTATCGCAAACGACCGTATTATCATGGACCAGGAAATGAAGCCAATAACAGTCCTTATGGTCGTTGGTCTGATTTTAAAAAAACAGGCCAACCAGCAACAAATATTTTTGATAAATTGATTGGCAAAGACTTTCAAGGTGAACTACGAGCAAGCGGCTTAAGTCTATCTGCACAACAATATAATTTACTCAATGATTTAACCAATTTAAAAATTGATGGAGAAATACCACTTTCGCTAGAACAAAAAGAATACATTTTAGCAGAATTAATGACCAAAGAATTTACTCGTTTTGGCGTTAATGATGTGGTTAAATTGCTGGGTGTAAAAAAAGAACGATTAAGTGGTTGGCGTTTGGATAAAAAAGGTAAACCAGAAATTCATACATTAAAAGCCTATCGCAATTGGCGGAAAATTTTTGCTGAAGCAGGGATCGATTTGGCTACGTTACCAACAGAAACGATTGACTGTTTAGCGAAAGTTTTAACCTTAAATACCGAACGCGAAGGGATTGAAAATACATTAGCTTTTGAACTGCCTAAGTTAGCAGAACCAGTAAAGTCACTAGTTTTAGATCATTACAAAGAATTAAGCCAAAGCATTAGCACGCAAGCGTGGCATCGTTTTTCTTTAAAAACATTACACTTATTAATTCCAGAACTAATGAACGCTACCTCAGAACAAAATACACTCTTAGAACAGTTTCAGTTAAAGTCAGGTGTTAGAACACGGTATAGTGAATATAATAAATTACCAACAAAAGATGTCTTGGCAGAAATTTATAATCCAACGGTGAACAAAACAGTGAGTCAAGCCTTCAAAGTTATGGATGCTTTGTTGGAAAAATATGGCAAAGAGCAAATTCGTTACATCACTATTGAAATGCCTAGGGACGATAACGAAGAAGATGAAAAAAAACGAATAAAAGAATTACATGCAAAGAATAGTCAACGAAAGAATGACAGCCAAAGTTATTTTATGCAAAAGTCTGGATGGAGCCAAGAAAAATTTCAAACGACCATTCAAAAAAATCGTCGTTTTTTAGCTAAGTTATTATACTATTACGAACAAGATGGCATATGTGCCTATACAGGACTGTCTATTTCTCCTGAATTATTGGTTAGTGATTCAACAGAAATTGATCATATTATTCCAATTTCGATTAGCTTAGATGATTCTATTAATAATAAAGTACTGGTTTTAAGTAAAGCTAATCAAGTCAAAGGACAACAAACACCATATGATGCATGGATGGACGGTTCTTTCAAAAAAACTAACGGGAAATTTAGCAACTGGGATGACTATCAAAAATGGGTGGAAAGTCGCCATTTTAGTCATAAAAAAGAAAATAATTTATTGGAAACGCGGAATATTTTTGACAGTGAGCAAGTCGAAAAATTTTTAGCTAGAAATCTGAATGATACGCGTTATGCCAGTCGTTTAGTTTTAAATACCTTACAGAGTTTTTTTGCGAATCAGGAAACGAAAGTTCGAGTAGTGAACGGCAGTTTTACTCATACTTTACGTAAAAAATGGGGTGCCGACTTAGATAAAACTCGTGAAACACATCATCATCATGCCGTTGATGCAACATTGTGTGCAGTCACTCCGTTTGTCAAGGTTAGTCGTTATCACTATGCAGTGAAGGAAGAAACTGGTGAAAAAGTCATGCGTGAAATCGATTTCGAAACTGGTGAAATTGTCGATGAAATGTCTTACCAGGAATTCAAAAAATCAAAGAAGTATGAACGAAAAACCTATCAGGTAAAATGGCCTAATTTTCGTGAGCAATTGAAGCCAGTAAACCTCCATCCAAGAATTAAATTTTCTCACCAAGTGGATCGTAAAGCTAACCGCAAACTCAGTGATGCCACTATTTATTCTGTTCGAGAGAAAACGGAAGTCAAAACGCTGAAAAGTGGTAAACAAAAAATAACGACTGACGAGTACACAATCGGTAAAATCAAAGACATTTACACGGTAGATGGTTGGGAAGCCTTCAAGAAAAAACAAGATAAACTTTTAATGAAAGATCTTGACGAAAAGACCTATGAACGATTGTTGTCTATTGCAGAAACAACTCCTGATTTTCAAGAAGTGGAAGAAAAAAATGGTAAGGTAAAGCGTGTTAAACGTTCACCGTTTGCTGTTTACTGTGAAGAAAATGATATTCCAGCGATTCGGAAATATGCGAAAAAAAACAATGGACCACTTATTCGTAGTTTGAAGTATTATGACGGTAAATTGAATAAACATATTAATATCACCAAGGATTCACAAGGACGACCTGTTGAAAAAACTAAAAATGGTCGCAAAGTTACACTACAAAGTTTAAAACCATATCGCTACGATATTTATCAAGATTTAGAAACTAAGGCTTATTATACAGTACAACTATATTATTCTGACTTACGTTTTGTGGAAGGTAAGTATGGAATCACAGAAAAAGAATACATGAAAAAAGTCGCCGAACAGACAAAGGGACAAGTGGTGCGTTTCTGTTTTTCTTTACAAAAAAATGATGGTTTGGAAATTGAATGGAAAGATAGCCAACGCTATGATGTGCGTTTTTATAATTTCCAAAGTGCTAATAGTATTAACTTTAAAGGGTTAGAACAAGAAATGATGCCAGCAGAAAATCAATTTAAGCAAAAACCTTATAATAATGGAGCCATCAATTTAAATATCGCTAAATATGGCAAAGAAGGCAAAAAGTTACGAAAATTCAATACAGATATTTTAGGAAAGAAACATTATCTGTATTATGAAAAAGAACCAAAGAATATTATTAAATAAAAAAGAAGAAACGAAAAGAAAAGGGTTGCATGATTAGCGTTTTTGTAGTAATCTTTAATTGTAGTCGACGGACTACCGCGTTTGACGAAACGTGTCTTTAATAATTTTACTGATAAGAAATTATTGAGAATCTACAAAAATAAGGCATTTTGCCGAATTTACCGCCCTACATATGTAGGGCGGTTTTTTTATTAAAAAGGAGGAAATGTTGTTGGGATTTCGAACAGTTTTCGTAAAAAATGGCGAGAAATTAAAAGTAAAGTTAGATAATTTAGAAGTGATAAAAGAAGGGAATACATATGTCATTCCTTTGACAGATATTGAAAGTGTAATTTTAGAAGGCGACCAGACATTCATCACTACACGGTTACTAGCGAAGTTCGCACAACATCATATTGATACCGTGATTTGTGATAATACGTTCATGCCTGTAGGTGTTTTTCTTGGTATTGGACAGTATCATCGCAGTGCGAAACGAGCAATCTGGCAAAGTAATTGGACAGAAGAACATAAACAAGTAGCGTGGTGCGAAATTGTAACACAAAAAATTCAGAATCAAATCGCAGTTGCGAAATATTTAGGAACAGATTCCGAACGAGTGGAAGTATTAGAAAAACTTAGTGAAGGAATTTTACCAGGGGATACAACGAATCGTGAAGGACATGTTGCAAAAGTATATTTTCATTCATTGTATGGTGTGGGTTTTACCCGTGAAGAAGAGTGCTTACCAAATGCCTGTATGAATTATGGCTATGCAGTTATTCGTGCACAAATGGCCCGTTGCGTGGTAGCGTTAGGATTATTACCGATGTTAGGGATTTTCCATAAAAATGAATATAATTCGTTTAACCTAATTGATGACTTAATGGAACCTTTTCGTCCATTAATGGATTGGTATATTCATCAAACGATATTGAAAAAGAATGAAAAGTATTTAACCTATCATAGTCGTTTAACCTTAGTGGAATTTTTACATCAAAAGATTAAGGTGAAAAACAAAAAAATTTATATGAACCAAGCAATGTCTGAATATGTAGCTGCTTTTGTGAAAGCAATGGAAACAGGTGATTTTGAAAACGTTCAGAAAATTCATTTGGTCAATATGTTGGAGTGTGAGGGGAAGTGAGTTTAGGAGTCGTGCGATTAATGTGTTTATTTGATTTACCCTTTGAAACGAAACAGGAGCAAAAAGAATACCGAATTTTTAGAAAACATTTACTGGAAAACGGATTTATTATGTTGCAGTATTCTATTTATTATCGGAGTTTGCCCAATCGTAGTGCGTTAAAAAAATATGAAACAATTCTAAAGAGAAAAGTACCACGTTCAGGGAACGTTCGATTGTTGTATGTTTCAGAAATTCAGTTTCAAGATATGCTATTATTGGCGGGCAGTCGTAGTCATCAAGAAGAAGTAGTTGGCGTTCACCGATTGGTGGTGATTTAATGAAACAAATTCGTTTAGAATATCAGTATCAACAATTTATTGAATTCTCTTTGGAAGATTATGTATTTTTTTATGGAGGAGAAAACCAATGGCGTCGTAAAATATTACGAACATTAAAACGGTTTGCGAAACAAAAAGCGTTAAGTGACTTAGAAGAATCAGTCTATGGAGATAACGGTATTGAAATTTTTTTAGAAGAAAAAAAGTTAAAGGCAAAGAGTATTGATTTTTACTTTTTAGAGGACAATACAAGTATTTTTCAACAAATGAATTTTATCAAAGGTACGTTACTTCACCAGGAATTACTTTATTTACAAGATGATTTTGATATTACAAATCAAATGAGCAATTTAAATGATCAGTTGTTAAAACTAGAAAATTTAATGAATGATAAATTAAATAACTATTTAACGAATATTGAACCGCATTTTTTAGAAATGAATTTTCAGGATATTTTGAAGTATTCGTTGTCATTAAACTATTTAGAAAATGGCCAATCGTTGCCTTTAGAAATGATGGATACAAGGGAATTGTTGGCTGAATTTATTTATCTCTTGCAACGGAGTATCAGCCGAAGAGAACAGCCTGTCTGGCTTGTTATTACAAATCCAGAAAGTTTTTTGGAGACGGAATCAATTTATTATCTCTTTCAGCAGCTAAAGAAATTGGCTCAAGAAACAAAGCAGTTGAAGTTTTTTATTTTTAGTAATAGAAGCTTGCCTTTACCGTATACGGAGGAAGATGTTGAGAAAACGATTTTGTTATATGATAAGTATCAGCAGTTGCCAGTTTTTGATGTTTTTCGTCAAAGTATTGAGCGACATTATCCAGATCAACTCTCTTGGACAAATCAACAACTAATTGATGCTTTTTATCGAGTCTGTCATTTTGTTGGTGATCAGTATACAAAAAATTATCTTTTACCTAAAGATATGATATTATTAAAATTGTTGAAGGAATTGTTAGACGACAATAGTGAGTGTGTCGAGACGTCGATGGAAAAGCTCACTGTATTGGAAGAACAATATTTTCGCGAACGGTTATTGCGGAAAGAGTGAGTCTGGAATTTTAACCGCGTAAAGTTATATTTTTTATCAAAAGGATTATTAATGAGATTTCAAATTTTAAATTTGAGGTTTTTGTACTCTCAATAATTTCTTATCAGTAAAACTTGAAACACATAATCATTAACCGCTTTTTGGTTTTTATACTCTCAATAATTTCTTATCAGTAAAACTGTTTATTCTGCGGTTTCTCGCCAAATTAAGTTTTTGTACTCTCAATAATTTCTTATCAGTAAAACCACTTCATATACCTTCTAAACGAGTTATTAGTTTTTGTACTCTCAATAATTTCTTATCAGTAAAACGGATGTACCAGTTATTCTTGGTCTTTCAAAGTTTTTGTACTCTCAATAATTTCTTATCAGTAAAACTGTTCCTCTTGATGGTGCTGACGGCAACCAGTTTTTGTACTCTCAATAATTTCTTATCAGTAAAACTGTCTCTTTGATGGCTTCCTTTTTAACCAGTTTTTGTACTCTCAATAATTTCTTATCAGTAAAACAAAAACCAAATTTAGAAACTATTAAAGATAGTTTTTGTACTCTCAATAATTTCTTATCAGTAAAACAAATCACGAGAAAGAACGGCTTCTTAGAGAGTTTTTGTACTCTCAATAATTTCTTATCAGTAAAACTTTTTCTCTTTTTCGGTTGTTAGCTCTGGGTTTTTGTACTCTCAATAATTTCTTATCAGTAAAACAAACGATACCTTATACCATTGAATATAATGGTTTTTGTACTCTCAATAATTTCTTATCAGTAAAACCGTTCCATTGCTTTAAACTAGTATCGGAAGGTTTTTGTACTCTCAATAATTTCTTATCAGTAAAACAGTTCGCTTATTCCCATCATGGCACAGACCGTTTTTGTACTCTCAATAATTTCTTATCAGTAAAACAAAACAAGTAAAAGACGTGGGTAATCAGTTGTTTTTGTACTCTCAATAATTTCTTATCAGTAAAACAAAACAAGTAAAAGACGTGGGTAATCAGTTGTTTTTGTACTCTCAATAATTTCTTATCAGTAAAACTGGAACATGAGAGTGGTTTAAACCCTGCTAGTTTTTGTACTCTCAATAATTTCTTATCAGTAAAACGCACCTAGAACGACGTCAATCGGTTGGTTGGTTTTTGTACTCTCAATAATTTCTTATCAGTAAAACGCAAAATGCCCGCTGCTATCTATTCAACGAGTTTTTGTACTCTCAATAATTTCTTATCAGTAAAACTAAAGATGGCAATCCTAAGCCAAGGCTTGAGTTTTTGTACTCTCAATAATTTCTTACCAGTAAAACAATAAGGAAGTAGGTTGGATGTACAAACTCGCTTTTATACCCCAAATAATTTTCAAAAAAGCCATCCCCACTAAATGTTTAAATATAGTCATCTTTCTAGCATAATTATTTGTATCTGAAGCAACAGCCAAATTGGCTTCTTCAGATACTTTTTGTTATTTAATTTAAGAGTTTTCTCAGTTGTACCAACAAATTGATAACTTATAATTTTCAAGTCCTACATATAATGGTAAAATAGAATAGATTGAAATTAATTGGAGGAATAATGAATCGATGAAAAAAAGATTGCTATTATTTATTGGTTTGGCAAGTATACTTACTTTGACAGGATGTGCAAAATGGATTGATCGTGGTGAATCCATCACAGCGGTAGGCTCATCAGCTTTACAACCATTAGTAGAGACAGCGAGTGAGGAATATCAAAGCCAAAATCCGGGAAGATTTATTAATGTCCAAGGTGGCGGAAGCGGAACAGGTCTGAGTCAAGTCCAATCTGGCGCGGTAGACATTGGTAATTCTGATTTATTTGCAGAAGAGAAAAAGGGCATCAAAGCGGAAGACTTAATTGATCATAAAGTTGCTGTCGTTGGGATTACACCAATCGTTAACAAAAATGTCGGTGTCAAAGATATCTCAATGGAAAATTTAAAGAAAATCTTTTTAGGTGAAGTAACAAACTGGAAAGAACTTGGCGGGAAAGACCAAAAAATTGTTATTTTGAATAGAGCGGCCGGTAGTGGTACGCGTGCGACTTTTGAAAAATGGGTCTTGGGAGATAAAACAGCCATTCGTGCGCAAGAACAAGATTCCAGCGGCATGGTTCGTTCCATTGTTTCTGATACACCAGGAGCGATTAGTTATACCGCATTTTCATATGTTACTGATGAAGTAGCTACGTTAAGTATTGATGGTGTTCAGCCAACAGATGAAAATGTAATGAACAATAAATGGATTATTTGGTCTTATGAACACATGTACACTCGTAAAAATCCAAGTGATTTAACCAAAGAGTTTTTAGACTTTATGTTGTCAGATGATATCCAAGAACGTGTGATTGGTCAATTAGGGTATATTCCTGTTTCGAAAATGGAAATTGAACGGGATTGGCAAGGAAATGTCATTAAATAATTCTCTTAACACAAAATTTACAAACTTAACATAAAATTTACATGTTATTAAAAACAAATTGATGTAAAAAAGGTACACTATTTTTATCTGTAAAAGTTGGATTGTTTGAGGAGGAAATATTCTTGGAAGATGTACAGAAAAAATTATTAACAAAATCGAAAAGAGCCAAGATGGAGCAACGAGGGAAATTTATTAGTTTCCTATGTATTGCCTTAATTGTAGCAGTGGTTGTTTCAATTTTCTATTTTGTTGCAAGTAAAGGACTTGCTACATTCTTTAAAGATAAGATTAACGTGTTTGATTTCTTATTTGGAACAAACTGGAACCCAAGTGATATCGGCGCAGACGGTAAACCCATGGTTGGGGCTTTACCGATGATTGCGGGTTCCTTTATTGTAACGTTTTTGTCAGCGATTGTTGCGACACCATTTGCGATTGGAGCGGCTGTTTTTATGACAGAAATTTCACCTAAAAAAGGAGCAAAATTTTTACAACCAGTTATTGAATTACTTGTAGGGATCCCCTCTGTTGTTTATGGATTTATTGGTTTATCTGTCATTGTTCCTTTTGTCCGTTCAATCTTTGGCGGAACTGGCTTCGGTATTTTAGCTGGTACGTTTGTGCTATTTGTCATGATTTTACCAACGGTTACTACGATGACCGTAGATGCATTAAAAGCTGTGCCTCGACATTATCGTGAAGCGTCGTTGGCGCTTGGTGCTACGCGTTGGCAAACGATTTATAAAGTTGTCTTGCGGGCAGCTGTGCCTGGTATTTTAACTGCGGTTGTCTTTGGTATGGCTCGTGCGTTTGGTGAAGCCTTAGCAATCCAAATGGTAATCGGAAATGCAGCTGTGATGCCAACTAGTTTGACAACACCAGCTTCGACACTAACAAGTATTTTGACAATGGGGATTGGGAATACAATTATGGGAACAGTTGAAAACAACGTTCTTTGGTCTTTAGCCTTGATTCTATTGTTGATGTCTTTACTATTCAACATTGTTATCCGAATTATCGGTAAGAGAGGAGCCTTAAAATAATGAATGCAAAAAAAGCAGATAAAATCGCAACAGGTATCTTATATGCCGTATCTGGCGTCATTGTTTTAATTTTGGCGGCCTTACTGATTTACATTTTAGCTAGAGGAATTCCACATATTTCGTGGGAATTTTTAACACAACCATCCAGAGCCTATCAAGTTGGTGGTGGGATTGGTATTCAGCTTTTTAACTCACTATATTTACTATTGATTACAATGATTATTAGTATTCCAATTTCATTGGGTGCTGGAATTTACTTATCGGAATATGCGAAAAAGAATTGGTTAACTGATTTAATTCGTACCTCGATTGAAATTTTAAGTTCATTGCCTTCCGTTGTTGTCGGGCTGTTCGGCTTCTTGATTTTCGTTGTACAAATCGGATATGGCTTTTCAATCTTATCAGGTGCGTTAGCATTAACATTTTTTAACTTACCATTATTGACTAGAAATGTTGAGGAATCTTTGAAAGCCATTCATTATACACAGCGTGAAGCGGGGTTAGCCTTAGGTCTTTCACGTTGGGAAACAGTTAAAAAAGTTATTTTGCCAGAAGCGTTACCAGGAATTTTGACAGGTGTTATTTTGAGTTCTGGTCGGATTTTCGGTGAAGCCGCTGCGTTAATTTATACAGCAGGACAAAGCGCACCTGCCTTAGATTTCAGTAATTGGAATCCGTTGAGCGTTTCAAGTCCGATTAGTATTTTCCGTCAAGCGGAAACGTTGGCTGTGCATATTTGGAAAATTAATACCGAAGGAACGATGCCAGATGGCGCTGCGGTCTCAGCAGGTGCCTCCGCTGTGTTAATTTTAGTAGTTTTACTTTTCAATTTCGGCGCTCGTTTTATCGGCAACCGTCTTTATAAGAGAATGACATCAGCTTAATGTTAGGGGAATTAGCATGAAAGAATACAATTTAAATGATACCCATTTACTTCAACTAGATAGCCAAAAAGACCCGATTGCGTTACACACGGAAGACTTACATGTCTTTTACGGGGACAATGAGGCTATCAAAGGTGTTGATTTGCAATTTGAAAAGAACAAAATAACCGCCTTAATTGGACCTTCTGGTTGCGGTAAATCCACGTATTTACGTTCGCTAAATCGTATGAACGATGGCATTGCCAATTCACGTGTTACTGGAAAAATCATGTATAAAGATGTCGATGTCAATACGAAAGAAGTTGACGTCTACGAAATGAGAAAACGCATTGGCATGGTTTTTCAGCGGCCCAATCCATTTAGTAAATCTATCTATGAAAATATCACATTCGCATTGAAACAGCATGGTGAAAAGGATAAGAAAAAATTAGATGAAATCGTTGAAACAAGTTTGAAGCAAGCCGCACTTTGGGATCAAGTGAAAGATAACTTAAACAAAAGCGCCTTAGCTCTGTCTGGTGGGCAACAACAACGTTTGTGTATCGCTCGGGCAATTGCGATGAAACCAGATATTCTGTTGTTAGATGAACCGGCAAGCGCGTTAGATCCGATTTCAACAGGAACGGTTGAAGAAACGTTAGTGAATTTAAAAGATGATTACACGATCATCATTGTGACACATAACATGCAACAAGCGGCGCGGATTAGTGACTATACAGCTTTCTTCTATATGGGTAAAGTCATTGAATACGACCATACAAGAAAAATCTTTACACGACCAAAAATTCAAGCAACGGAAGACTACGTTTCAGGACATTTTGGTTAGGAGGAGCAAGATGGGCAAAGAAATTATTTCATCAAAAGATTTACATTTATATTACGGGAAAAAAGAAGCATTGAAAGGCATTGATTTAACTTTTAATCAAGGAGAATTAACTGCCATGATTGGTCCTTCTGGTTGCGGGAAGTCAACGTATTTACGTTGCTTGAATCGTATGAATGATTTAATCCCAGACGTAACTATTACTGGAAGTGTCGTCTATAAAGGAAAAGATATTTATGGACCGAAAACAGATAACGTTGAATTACGTAAAGAAATTGGGATGGTTTTCCAACAACCTAATCCATTTCCGTTTTCAGTTTATGAAAATGTGATTTATGGCTTGCGCCTAAAAGGAGTCAAAGACAAGCAAGTCTTAGATGAAGCAGTTGAAACCAGTTTGAAAGCTGCTGCCGTTTGGGAGGATGTCAAAGATAAACTTCACAAAAGTGCACTTTCACTTTCTGGTGGACAACAACAGCGGGTTTGTATCGCTCGTGTTTTAGCTGTGGAACCGGATATTATTTTATTAGATGAACCAACTAGCGCCTTGGACCCAGTTTCTAGTGGTAAAATTGAAAACATGCTGTTAACATTAAAAGAGAAATATACCATGATTATGGTGACACATAATATGTCACAAGCATCACGGATTTCTGATAAAACGGCCTTCTTTTTACAAGGTGATTTAATTGAATTTAATGACACGAAAAAAGTATTTTTAAATCCAAAAGAAAAACAAACAGAAGATTACATTTCTGGTAAATTTGGTTAAAAGGGGGAAAAAGAATGTTACGGACACAATTTGAAGAAGAACTATTGAATCTGCACAATCAATTTTATGAAATGGGTATGATGGTTAGTAGTGCCGTCCATAAATCCGTGAAGGCATATATTAATCATGATAAAAAATTAGCTCAAGAAGTGATTGATCGCGATATTGAAATCAATGATATGGAAGTCAAACTTGAGAAAAAGAGTTTTGAAATGATTGCGTTACAACAACCAGTGACAACAGACTTACGTATGATTATCACTGTTATGAAAGCTAGTTCGGATTTAGAAAGAATGGCGGACCATGCCGTTTCGATTGCTAAATCAACGATTCGCTTAAAAGGAGAAACACGTATTCCTGAAATCGAAAAAGAAATTTCAGATATGTCTGATTATGTGAAAAAAATGGTGGATAATGTTTTAATCGCCTATGTTAAAACGGATCAAAAAGATGCACGAATGATTGCACAAATGGATGATCGTACTAATGAATATTTCGATAGTATTTACAAACATGCCGTAGAAGCAATGAAAGCTAATCCAGAAACGGTCATTAGCGGAACTGATTATCTACATGTGGCACAATACTTGGAAAGAATTGGCGACTATGTCACAAATATTTGTGAGTGGATTGTTTACTTGGCAACTGGTAAAATTACCGAATTGAATAGTAATCGTGACGAACAATTTTAAGAAAAACAAATAAAAAAAACTAGGAGACGGCCTTTTTTAGACCAATTCCTAGTTTTTTTAGCATAAAATGAACTGATTTTATAAAACTAGTCCTTACTAATGAGAAGAAATCGTTCTTAAGTCCTATGACAAATGATCAAAAACAAGGCATAATAATGCATGTAAGGAAAACACTATTGAGTGAAAAATTTGCTAAGGAGGCAATATCCATGAAAGAAAGAGAACGCGTATTAGAATTAGTGAAAAAAGGTATTCTAACGTCAGAAGAAGCGTTAATTTTATTAGAAAATATGGCAACTGAAAAAGATGAAAAACAAATCGAAAAAGCTGCTGAAAAAGTCGATACACAAAATATTGGAACAACAAATAAAGAAGATCAAGTCGCAGATTTAATGGATGCATTAGAAAAAGGCGAAGCAGAAGGACCTACTGTTGATTCGTTTGAAGAAAATACACAGGACAGTGCAGAAAAAGATCGTGAAAACTTAGAAAGAATTCTTGATGAGTTAGCAACAAAAGCCAATCGCGCTTCGGCTGAATTGGACGAAGTCAACGCAGAAATTGCCGGCATCAAAGAAGAAATTAAAGAAGTCGCTGAAGAAATTGGAACATTAGATACAAAAGAAGAATTAGATGCATTAACAGAAGATGAACAAGTTCAACGAAAAGACTTGCACGTTTTACTTGCACAATTAGAAGAAAAATTAGCGACTCAAAGTACTGAAAAAACAGCACTGGAAGAAGAACTAAAAAATATTCGCAAAGAACAATGGAAAGGTCAATGGAATGATACAAAAGAAAAAGTTTCTTCTCAATTCTCTGAAGAGTGGAAAGATCAAGCCACAGACACCTTTAACCAAGTCGGCGGTAAAGTTGCCGAAGTTGGCGGCCAAGTGGGAGAATTCTTGAAAAAAACATTTAATTCTTTCAGTGATACCATGAATGATAATGTGGAATGGAAAGACATTAAAATGAAAGTTCCTGGTGTGGCAACAACTAAGTTTGAACATGAGTTTAACTATCCAAATCCACAAGCAAGTTTAATTGATGTCAAGGTAGCAAATGGTACCGTGGTTTTCAAAACTTGGGATCAAGAAGATGTGAAAGTCGAAGCAAAAATCAAATTATATGGTAAAATGGCAGGAGATTCACCAATGGAAGCTTTCTTAGAACGAAGTGACATTGATGTGGATGATGAAACAATTTCTTTCCAAGTGCCAAACAAACGGGTGAAAGCAGATTTAACGTTCTATTTACCAAAACGCACTTACGATCATGTATCTGTTAAATTATTAAACGGAAATGTCTTAGTAGAAGAGTTAACAGCGAAAGATGTTTACACAAAATCAACGAATGGGACGATTACGTTTAAAAAAATTGATGCAACTATGTTAGAAATTGAAGGCGTGAATGGTGAAATTAAAGTCCTAGAAGGAACGATTTTAGATAACATTATTGAAACAGTCAATGGTGATGTGTCTATTTCCGCGGCACCAGAAAGTCTAAGTGTTTCTCTGATTAATGGAGATATCCGCATTACAGCTAAAGAAAAAACGCTTCGCCGTGTTGAAGCAAGCTCTGCAAATGGGAATATCAAGTTGGCCTTGCCAAATAACTTAGGCGTTGAAGGGCAAGTGAAAACGAATTTAGGTAGTATTAACAGCCGTTTAACAGATATTGAAGTTGTTCGTGAAAAGAAAGATCGCGGCAATCAACAATTACATTTTAGACGTGTACTGGAAGAATCAATGGCTCAAATTAATGCTTCTACAACAACGGGAAGTATTTTCCTAAAAGATACGGATAAATAATTAATAATTTTAAGCTAGATGGGCTGACGAATCAGCCTTTCTAGTGTAAAATTTAGTAGACGAGGTGAAAACATATGAAAAGAAAACTAACAAAATCTCCGAATAACGTGGTTTTAACAGGAAGCTTAGCTGGGATTGCTGATTGGCTAGGAATTGACCCAACAATTATTCGTGTCGTTTATGTCTTGCTCAGCTTTTTCTCAGCAGGATTTCCAGGCATTCTCTTATACATTGCCTTAGCAGTCTTGATCCCTTCTGGAAGAACAGGAAGCGATCGCGGCTACGGCCATCAAAATCCTTATAATAGAAATGTTCGCAATGAAAATCCTTATGCTGCCAATAAAAAGCAACGTAAAGAAGCGGAAAAAATTGATGATGACGAATGGAGTGACTTTTAATGACATATTTTCAGCGATTGGTTGTTAATACACTGACATTCATTTCTTTATCAGTTGTTTTTCCTGGCATGATTCATGTGAGAGGCATAATGCCTGCAATTATTGCCGCCTTTGTTCTCTCAATCCTAAATATGTTGGTGAAACCAGTCTTAACAATCTTGTCGCTCCCATTTACTTTATTAACGTTTGGTCTATTTAGCTTTGTTGTCAATGCAGCGATTTTACAAATGACCTCGTTTTTTGTGGGGGAAATGAACTTTGGCTTCTCAAGTTTTTGGGCAGCGGTGCTAATGGCTGTAATTATGTCAATTGTCAATACGATCGTTACGGATCACAATTTATCTAAATATGAATAAAAAAAGCCTGAAGAACGTAGCATAAAATGCGTTCTTCAGGCTTTTTCGATGGTTAAATTTTCTAGGTGACATTCTGGATGGCGGCTGATATAGCCATATAAAATGTTTAAAAAATCAACTTGTTGCTTCGAGTAATGCTCAATTGTTTTCGGTGGTTTTTTGGGCATGATTTTTTTTGCTAGTTCAAGCGATGAATATTTTTGAAACGTTTGTTTAGTTACAACACGTGTTGCTACCACCAAGCCTTGGTAAATTAAATAGTATTTGATTTTTTTCTGACAAGGTAACCACATCAGTTGCCAATCTCGTTGGTTAGCTTGACTAATTCGTTGATTTTGGTTTGCAAAGCGCGTCAAAAAGAGCCAATCTTCTTTGAGTTTTGCCGCTTTTTCGAAGGCTTGTTTTTCAGCAGCTTCTTGCATTTGTTGAGCAATTCGTTTGATTGGTTCTCGTCCTTGATTATGGAAAAAGTCGAACAATTCTTGTTGAAATAGTTCGGTCGGAATGGCACTCTCTTTTTGAAAGGTTTGATGCCAATAGTTGGTTGGGACGAGATCGTAGATACTATCCAAAATTATTTTTAAACGGTTTAATTTTCGGCGAATCGAATAAGGACCAAAACAGTTCTCTTTAGTGGGAATATTTAAGAGTTTAATCTCTAATTGCCGCTCATTAACGGCTACCGATACATAAGAATATTGTTCATAAGCATTCATTTGGCGATTGTAGCGCGGCCGATACTGTTGAATCAGTTGACATTCTAGGAGGAGCGCATCCAATTCTGTGTCAGTATGGAGAAGAACATCGAAGTCTATAATTTGTTTGACTAAACGCATCGTCTTTCGAGAATGTTGATTACTATTAATAAAATAGCTCGACACGCGATTTTTTAATTTTTTGGCTTTACCCACATAAATAATTGTGTCGGTTGCGTCTTTCATTAAATAAACACCCGGTGTTAACGGTAATTGATGGGCTTTTTCCTTTAAATATTCTTTCATAAGTTTCCTCTTTTCTTAAAAGGATCGGCTTCAAGTATACAAAGTTTTCTGAAATAGTCAAGTAACAGAAATAGCATAGGTAATTTCACTGAAAAATAGTTTCATTTTTTTGAAATATGATAATTCTAGGAATTATCTAGTGAATAGCTAGAAACTTGTATTTTTAAATGATAAAATATAACAAGTAGCAGAAAGGACTGACATTCGATATGACAGAAGTGGTAAAGATTTATCAACTGGTAGAAAATCTTTCTTTAGAAGTAGTATACGGAGATGAAGAAAGCTTAAATAGAACAATTAAAACTGGTGAAATTTCCCGGCCAGGTTTAGAATTAACTGGGTATTTTAATTATTATTCCCATGACCGTTTACAATTATTTGGGAGCAAAGAAATTACCTTTGCAGAACGAATGATGCCTGAAGAGCGTTTATTAGTGATGCGCCGTTTATGTGCGAAAGATACTCCAGCCTTTATAGTATCCAGAGGACTAGAAATCCCCGAAGAATTAATTACAGCAGCAAAAGAAAATGGGGTTTCTGTATTACGTTCACCGATTTCAACTTCCCGTTTACTAGGGGAACTATCCAGTTATTTAGATGGCCGTTTAGCTGTTCGGACAAGTGTCCATGGGGTTTTAGTTGATGTTTATGGACTTGGTGTTTTGATTCAAGGAGATAGCGGTATTGGTAAAAGTGAAACAGCTTTAGAGCTTATTAAACGTGGACATCGGCTAATCGCAGACGATCGTGTCGATGTTTATCAGCAAGATGAATTAACCGTGGTTGGAGAGCCACCAAAAATTTTGCAGCATTTAATTGAAATTCGTGGTATCGGAATTATTGACGTCATGAACCTGTTTGGAGCTAGTGCGGTCCGCGGCTTTATGCAAGTTCAATTGGTCGTTTATTTAGAGGCATGGGAAAAAGACAAGAAATATGATCGTCTTGGTAGTGATGATGCAATGGTTGAAATAGCTAACGTTGATGTCCCTCAGATTCGTATTCCTGTTAAGACCGGCCGAAATGTGGCCATTATCATTGAAGTAGCAGCAATGAACTTCCGCGCGAAAACAATGGGCTATGATGCAACAAAAACGTTCGAAGAGCGCTTAACCCGTTTGATTGAAGAAAATTCAGGAGAATAGAAGGAGAAGATGTGATGATGTTAGCTCAAGTAAATTCAATTGCATTTCGCCTTTTCGGTATTCCCGTCTATTGGTATGCAATTATTATTGTTTCAGGGATTGCTTTAGCTGTTTGGCTAAGTAGTCGTGAAGCCGTTCGTGTTGGTTTAAAAGAAGATGATGTCTTTGACTTTATGCTCTGGGGATTACCTGCAGCAATTGTTGGCGCGCGCTTGTATTACGTCGCTTTTCAATGGCAAGATTATGTAGACAATCCGATTGAAATTTTCTTTACTCGAAATGGTGGCTTAGCGATTTATGGTGGTCTTATTGGTGGGGGACTGGCGCTGTTTTTCTTTACGCGTCATCGTTTCATTTCTACATGGACTTTTTTAGATATTGCCGCACCAAGTGTGATTTTAGCGCAAGCAATTGGTCGCTGGGGCAACTTTATGAATCATGAAGCCTATGGGCCAGCGACCACCAGACAATTTTTAGAAAATCTCCATTTACCAACGTTTATCATTGATAACATGAATATCAACGGAACGTATCATCAACCAACATTTTTATATGAATCTGTCTGGAATGTTTTAGGCTTTATCGTTTTAGTGTTATTACGCAAAAAGCCACACTTTTTAAAAGAAGGCGAAGTCTTTTTAGGTTATATAATATGGTATTCTTTCGGCCGTTTCTTCATCGAAGGCTTACGGATGGACAGTTTGTATGCGTTTAGTAACATTCGTGTCTCACAATTGTTGTCTTTAGTGATGTTCGTGGCAGCAATTGTTATTGTGATCGTTCGTAGAAGAAATCCCAATTTGAAATTTTACAATCGGGAGAAACAAAAGAAAAAAATAACAACTTCTTAATCCAACTTGATCGAAGAATATGGTAAACTAAAGAAGTAACGTTGTTTAGCGAAAGGAGAGTTTCACCGATGAAACAAAAAGTCGCTGTTTTAGGTCCAGGTTCCTGGGGGACAGCTTTAGCTCAAGTATTAGCCGAAAATGGACACGAGGTCTGTATTTGGGGAAATAAACCAGAGCAAATCGATGAAATAAATACAAAACACACCAACAAACATTATTTACCAGAATTAATCTTACCTACTTCAATTCAGGCAACCACTGATTTAGCTACTGCTTTAGTAGATGTGGATGCGGTACTGTTTGTGGTACCAACTAAAGCCATTCGTTCAGTAGCACAAGAAGTGGCCCAACATTTAAAAACAAAACCAATTATTATTCATGCAAGTAAAGGGCTCGAACAAGGTACACATAAGCGGATTTCAGAAGTGATAGCAGAAGAGATTCCAGCAAAAAAACGGCAAGGGATTGTGGTTTTATCTGGTCCAAGCCATGCAGAAGAAGTCGCTGTTCATGATATCACAACCATTACAGCAGCAAGCGAAAATTTAGCAGACGCTGTGTATGTGCAAGAGTTGTTTATGAATGATTACTTTAGAATTTATACGAATGATGATGTGATTGGTGTAGAAACAGGGGCGGCCTTAAAAAATATTATTGCTTTGGGCGCCGGAGCGATTCATGGCTTAGGCTTTGGTGATAATGCCAAAGCGGCAATTATGACTCGTGGTTTAGCAGAAATTAGTCGTTTAGGGGTTGCGATGGGAGCAAACCCATTAACATTTATTGGTTTAAGTGGTGTTGGGGATTTAATTGTTACTTGTACAAGTGTCCATTCTCGAAATTGGCGTGCGGGTAATTTATTAGGAAAAGGCCATAAGTTAGATGAAGTCTTAGAAAACATGGGTATGATTGTGGAAGGTGTTTCAACAACTAAAGCAGCCTATGAATTGGCACAACAATTAGAAGTCGAAATGCCAATCACAGAAACAATCTACAATGTCTTGTACAATGACGAAGATGTACAACAAGCAGCAAAAGAAATCATGTTGCGCGATGGCAAAACCGAAAACGAATTTACACTTGATTTTTAGGAGGAAAAAAGATGAAAGTTAAAAAGGCAGTTATTCCAGCAGCTGGGTTAGGAACACGTTTCTTGCCGGCTACCAAAGCGATGGCAAAAGAAATGTTACCGATTGTTGATAAACCAACGATTCAATTTATTGTAGAAGAAGCACTAGCTTCAGGAATCGAAGATATTTTAATTGTGACAGGCAAAGCCAAACGTCCGATTGAAGATCATTTTGATTCAAATGTTGAATTAGAAAATAATTTAAAAGAAAAAAATAAAACCGATTTATTGAAATTAGTCGAAGAAACAACGGATGTTAATTTACATTTTATTCGTCAATCCCATCCGAAAGGCTTAGGACACGCTGTTTTACAAGCGAAAGCATTTGTTGGCAATGAACCTTTTGTCGTGATGTTAGGCGACGATTTAATGGAAGATAAAGTGCCATTAACGAAACAATTAATGGATGATTACGAAGAAACACATGCTTCGACGATTGCTGTAATGAAAGTGCCCCATGAAGATACTTCAAAATATGGTATTATCAACCCAGAAAAAGAAATCGAAAAAGGACTATACAATGTCGAGAATTTTGTTGAAAAACCAAAACCCGAGGAAGCACCAAGTGATTTAGCGATTATCGGCCGTTATTTATTAACCCCTGAAATTTTTGATGTACTTGAAAATCAAAAACCAGGCGCTGGTAACGAAATTCAGTTAACAGATGCGATTGACACTTTAAATAAAACACAACGCGTTTTTGCTCGTGAGTTTAAAGGAGAACGTTACGACGTTGGCGATAAATTTGGGTTTATGAAAACAAGCATTGAATATGGTTTGACTCATCCAGAAGTAAAAGATAATTTACGAGAATACATTATTAATTTAGGTGCTCAATTAGCGAAAAAAGAGCAACCAAAAGAAAAATAAATAAAAATAAGCGTAAAATTTCAATTCGTTAGAAGGAAATTTTACGCTTTTTTTCTTAAAGAAAAGGGCATGAGAATTTTATAAAATAAATTGTCATTCTTAGCTTTATGAGTTGTGAAAAATATAAGTTGGTGTTATCCTAAGATTATAAATAAAATTTCAGAGGGGAGTAATGATATGTCAGGTGGGGAAATTGCTGCCTTAATTGCAGCGGTAGCATTTGTTGTTTTAGTCATCTTTTTAGTACTTGTGTTATATAAAGTTTCTCAAGTTGTTTCAAAAATTGAAGATACAATTGATGAAACAAATACAACAATCAAAGTCGTGACTAGCGATGTGAATGTATTGAGTCGCCAAGTGGAAGGCTTGCTTGTTAAAAGCAATGAACTATTGACAGATGTGAATCAAAAAGTGGCAACGATTGATCCGTTGTTTACGGCCGTTGCTGATTTAAGCGAAAGTGTCTCTGAATTGAACACCTCAAGTAAACATTTGATTACAAAGGTAGGAACCGTAGGGAAAGGCACAGCGAAAGCTGGTTTAGTGAGTAAAGTAGGCGGTTCTGCTTTTAGAGCAATGCGTTCAAAAAATAAAAAAACAAATAACTAATTGGAGGAGATTTTTATGGCTAAAAAAGGCGGATTTTTCTTAGGAGCAGTAATTGGTGGAACAGCAGCAGCCGTTGCCGCATTATTACTTGCACCAAAATCAGGTAAAGAATTACGTGATGATTTATCAAATCAAACAGATGATTTAAAAAACAAAGCGCAAGATTACACAGATTATGCTGTTCAAAAAGGGACAGAATTAACAGAAATCGCAAAACAAAAAGCCGGCGTTTTATCAGATCAAGCCTCTGATTTGGCAGGTTCTGTCAAAGAAAAAACAAAAGATTCATTGGATAAAGCACAAGGTGTTTCTGGCGACATGCTTGATAACTTTAAAAAACAAACAGGTGATTTATCTGATCAATTTAAAAAAGCAGCTGACGATGCTCAAGATCACGCAGAAGATTTAGGTGAAATTGCCGAAGATGCAGCAGAAGATATCTATATTGACGTTAAAGATTCTGCGGCAGCGGCCAAAGAAACTGTTTCTGCTGGTGTCGATGAAGCAAAAGAAACCACCAAAGATGTTCCTGAAAAAGCTGCAGAAGCAAAAGAAGATGTTAAAGATGCAGCGAAAGACGTAAAAAAAGAATTTAAAGGGTAACAAGCGTTTAGCTTATGAAAGTTAGCAACGGATCGTGTTGCTTTTGTTCAGCGGCTTACCTTAAAATTTAGAAATGAGGCCATCAGTCCGGTTGACTGATGGCCTCATTTTATTTTTATGCTATTCAATAATTTGCAATTCTTTGGTTGTCTTAGTGAATGGTTCGGATCCTGTTTTCGTTACGTGTAAACAATCTTCAATACGAACGCCTACTTTTCCAGGAATGTAAATACCGGGCTCAATAGAGAAACACATACCTTCTTCAATGACTAAATCATTGCCATGAACCAGCGATGGGTATTCATGGACAGTGGTTCCAATGCCATGGCCTAAGCGATGGTTAAAGTATTCACCATAACCAGCTTTTGTAATTACACCTCGGGCAATATCATCTAATTCGCCTGCTGTAACACCAGGTTTCACCGCTTCAGTTGCTGCTAATTGTGCTTCTAAAACAATTCCATAAATTTCTTTTTGGAAATCAGAAGGTTCCAAGTAGCTGACTGTTCGTGTGGCATCACTACAATAGCCATTATGAACGACACCTAAATCAAATAACACTAAGTCATGGGGCTCAATTTTTGTTTCGCCAGGTACCCCGTGAGGACTAGCTCCGTTTTTTCCTGTTAAGACTAACGTATCAAAACTCATTGAGCGAATGCCTTGACGTTTTAATTGATACTCGATTTCAGCAACAATTTCTTGTTCCGCAACGCCTGCTTGAATTGCTTTGAAGCCAATCTCAAAAGCGACATCAGCCCAACTACCAGCTTCTAGTAAACGTTGAATTTCAGGTTCTGTTTTAATTAATTGAAGTTTTTCAATTAAAGGCGTAACATCATGCGAAAAATCGCTAGCTGGGAAATAGGTTTTCAATTGATCGAAACGAGCTAAAGAAAGAGCTTGTTTTTCTAAAGCAAAGCGTGGTGTGCCTTGTGTTCGTTTATTTAATAAAGCCGCAATTTTTTCCCAAGGATTTTCGCTATCTAAATAACCATAAACGGGATAAGTCCAACTACTCTTTTCGGCATCTTCGACTTCCAATGCAGGTGTAAATAAAAATGATTGGTCGTCCGCAGCGATAAACAAAGCTAACACGCGTTCATGAGGTTCGCTTTCGTAACCGGAAAAGTAAGCGATATGACCAGGATCACTAATATAAGTGAAGTCAATCTTTTCTTGGTGCATCCAATTTTTTAAATCGGCAATTTTTTCTTGATTCATAAAACATCCTTCTTTCTTTTATTCTGAAGTGAATCACAGTACTATCATAACATGAAATGACAAAAAGTTCCTTTTGAAATGGAAAGTAAATTTTCATGAAAAAACGATAAAACGGTTGCAAAAATAGAAGAATTTTGATATTCTAGGCTAGGGAAGAAATGTAAACAGTGTTTTCAGAAAATGAGAACAAATTCATATTTATAGGAGAAGAAACATGGAAAAACAAACAATTACAATTTATGATGTTGCTAGAGAGGCAAATGTATCTATGGCTACTGTTTCTCGTGTTGTCAATGGTAATCCCAATGTAAAACCAGCAACGCGTAAAAAAGTCTTAGAAGTGATTGATCGCTTAGATTACCGTCCTAACGCAGTCGCACGTGGTTTAGCAAGTAAAAAAACGACAACAGTGGGTGTCATTATTCCAGATGTTAGTAATGCATTTTTTGCTTCATTAGCACGTGGCATTGACGACGTGGCTACAATGTATAAATATAATATCATTTTAGCTAATTCAGATGGAGACGATCAAAAAGAAGTTACTGTATTAAACAATTTACTTGCCAAGCAAGTAGATGGGATTATCTTTATGGGTCATCGCATTACAGATGATATTCGTGGTGAATTTTCACGTTCAAAAACGCCTGTTGTCTTAGCAGGTTCAATTGATCCAGACGAACAAGTCGGTAGCGTTAATATTGATTACACAGAAGCAACGAAAGACGCAACAGCGACTTTAGCGAAAAATGGGAACAAAAAAATTGCTTTTGTTAGTGGTGCATTAATCGATCCAATTAATGGTCAAAACCGAATGAAAGGCTACAAAGAAGCTTTAGCGGAAAATGGCTTGTCTTATAATGAAGGCTTAGTTTTTGAATCTGAATATAAATTTAAAGCAGGCATTAATTTGGCTGAGCGTGTCCGTAATAGTGGGGCAACTGCTGCCTTTGTTACAGATGATGAGCTAGCAATTGGCTTATTAGATGGGATGCTAGATGCTGGTGTGAAAGTTCCAGAAGAATTTGAAATCATTACAAGCAATAACTCATTGCTTACAGAAGTCTCTCGTCCACGTCTATCAAGTATTACACAACCTTTATATGATATCGGTGCCGTGTCAATGCGTTTATTAACAAAACTAATGAACAAAGAAGAAATTGAAGAAAAAACAGTTGTTTTACCTTATGGAATTGATCAAAAAGGTTCAACAAAATAAGAGAAAATTCTACTAGAAATGCAAAAAAGTACAAGAAGAAATCATTTTCATGATTTCTTCTTGTACTTTTTTGCATTCTGCTATTAATACACAATAAGATTGAAAATTAAAATAAGATTAAGTTGATTAGAAAATCGGTCGGTAAAGCATTGCTTATGGTATCTTTAGATTAAAAAAGAGGTGTTTTTGTGGAGGTAAGAGAATTAACTGTCGAGTATGGTAATAGAGCAATTATAGAAAATTTATCTATGCAAGCTGAATTTGGTGAAATAATTGGCTTAGTTGCTCCTAATGGAACTGGAAAAACCACGTTCTTTAATGCTATATCTGGTTTAATCCCTAGAAAAAATGGAAATATTAGTTTAAATAAGATTGATTACAATAGTAGAAGTGCAACGTATTTAAAAGAACTATTTTTTCTTGAAAGTAGTAAAAATTTATATGATTATTTGACGCCGAAAGAACATCTCGAATATATTAAAGCCGCTTGGAAAAGTAATAGCGATATAGAGCATATTTTTGAACAATTAAAGATGAAAGAATATCAAAATAGAACAATAAAAAAATTATCTCTTGGAATGAAACAACATGTATTATTAGCAATGTATCTAGCAAGTGATGCAACAATACTTTTGTTAGACGAACCTTTTAATGGCTTGGATCCTACTAGTGTTAGTTTATTCATAATGTGCTTAAAAGAAATAGTTTCTAAAGATAAAATAGTTATTTTATCTTCTCATGATTTGTATAATGTTGAACACACATGTACACGTATTTTATTTATGAAAAATAAAAAGTTGGTTGAGAATGATCAACGTAACCTTTCTTTACGTGAACAATATGATAACTTATATTTAAGAGGAGAAGAGAGAGATGCTTAAGATAGAAACGATAAAAATATTGAAAGAGAAGAGTCTGTGGTTTGTGTTTGTAGCCTTTATTTTAATGTTAATTTATCCGTTGCTAGCTCAACCCCAACAACTTTCTTTTAAAGAAATGCAATATGAAAACCGAATCAAAAATAACGAACAAGCGAAAGAAAAAATGAAAAATGAACCTGCAGCAAAAGAAACTTTAAATGAGATAGAAGATGAAAGTGAGCAATTAAGGAAAGTAATTAATGCCATCAAAATTGGTGATGAATGGGCTTTATTAGAAGCTGAGAAAAAATTGGAAGAAAGTAATTTAAACGCAATGTTAAAAGGAACGTTGTACAGTATACCAATTATTGAGCAACAAAAAAGAGTCAAAGAATTGCAATATTTATCTGAAAACAGGATCAAACAAGTGGATTCTTCTGAAGTTGCTAAAATGCCTGCTTTGAATTACCTAGGTTTTCTTTTATCGATGGATTTTCCATATACATTATTATTAATTATCCCTAGTTTAATGATTATAGCGCTCGCAACTTTAGAAAAAAGAAAAAATACTGTTTCTTTATGGAATGGACTTCCCTTAAAACTATGGGAAAAATATTCTATTAAAATAAGTAGTATTTTGTTTACAGTCGGATTGGTTTCTTATCTGTCAATCTTTCTTTCTGCAATCAGTGCATTTTTCAAAAATGGTCTGGGAAACCCTGATTATCCAGTCGCGATTATTGAAAAGGGACAAAGTGTTACAATCATTTCTCTTTCTAACTATTTGTCGAGAAGCCTAATTATGTTTGGTATGCTGTTATTAGCATTGACAGTATTCAGTTTCTTGCTTTCACTATTTACTGGAAATTTGATTGTTCATAGCTTGCTAATTGTTGGTGTGGTATTATCTTCAGGATTTAGTATGCTTTCCAATAAATTTTTCTTTACAGCTTATATGAATTTTCCTAAAATTATTAATGGAGGAAATGGGTATGAGCCGATGGATGAGATAGGTCTCACATTTGATTTTTCTTTAAAGATGATAGTTGTCTATGTATTAATAAGTTTAATAGTATCTGCTATTGTTTTGAGAAACAGAAAGGGATTATTTTAGTTAAAATAGGTTGATTGCTGCATATTATTTCATTAAATGTAGGAGCTATTTTTGAATAGCTCGAGCTAGTATCGATGGTAAAGAATAAGAGAAACAATAAAAGTAGAGACGTAATCCATCAATTGATGAATTACGTCTCTACTTTTTTACATAATTTTGGTTGCAAGCTTAACTTACCAAATTCTTTAGTTGTTCTTTTTATTGTTATTGTTGTTGTTATTATTTGTAGTGGCACGTGGAGCAAGATTTCCCCAGTAAGAAGCGTAATTGCTGTCTGTTCCACCGATCCCAAATTTATAGGTACTTTGTGGTGCACCATCTTTAGCATAGTATGAAGTCGTTGTTTTGCCAGGTGTGTTGAACTTGGCACCATTATAGGTAATTGAGCCAGGTTTTTCACCAGTAAATTCAGAAACTTTTGATTTAATGACACTTGGGTCTAATTCAAATTTTTGACCAATGCCAAACAATTCTGGATTCGCATAGTACAGCGCGTTAGCTAAGTTCGCCATATAATTCCCGTTATTGTCGCCGCTGGTCGTCGTCATTGGCGCTGGTAGATCATGTCCTGACCAAGAACTTAGTGTCACAGTCGGGGTAGAGACAATTAGCCATGAATCTTTATAGTCATTAGTTGTCCCAGTTTTTCCGACCCAATCAGCACTGGCTAAATGAGGATTCAAGCCAGCTAATGTTGGTTTGAATTTTGTCGTATTCGCAGAATCCACCACTGAGCGCAACAAGTCATTCATAATAGAAGCGGTCGCCGGTGAATAAACTTGCGTTCCTTCATCTTTGTGTTCGTAGACCACATGTCCGCTATTGTCTGTGATTTTTTCAATCATGAAGGCTTTTTGATATTTACCTTTGTTAGCAAGCGCTTGGAAGCCGTTTGTTTGTGTTACAACATTTGTTTCTACTGAACCCAATGGCGCAGATTCGTAAGCCCAAGCATCTGAAGCTGGATAGTTCATTTTACTTAAGTAGTGATTGTAAGAGAAATTATCATCACCCATTTTTTTCCTTAGCTCATTATTAACATGAACGACAGGGATATTGAAAGACCAATTCAAGGCATTTCGAACAGTCACGAATTGATTTAAATCCACATTTGTGGAATTAACAAATTCTGTACCATCAGCATAAGTCGTTGGGTAGTTGGCCAGACGACTTTCAGAACCAATGAGTCCTTGATCAATCGCAGGGCCATAGACAGAAATTGGTTTAATCGTAGAACCAACTTGACGATCGGCATTAAAGGCATGGTTGTTTTGATTAATATCGAAGTTTCTGCCGCCGATAAAACCGAGGATACGACCAGTAGCGTTATCCATTAAAATATTGCCAGTTTCAATCATTGTATTCCCATTGACATCTGCAGTTCCATCATCAAGCAAATAACCATAATTTGCGACAGCGGTTTGCATCGTGTTATAAATGTTCTGATCAATGGTCGATTGGATTGTATAGCCTTGCGACTGGATTTCGCGACGTGCTTGTTCTTCATATTGATCTAAACCAACTTGATCTAAATCATCACGATTAACTTTAGCTTTTTTCATATCTAAATCCATGACAATCTCAACTGCTTTATCTAACACCGTGTAGTATAGATAGCCTTCTGTATTGACATTGGCCTGTTCAGTTGGTAAAAAGTCTTTTTTCAAGTCGTAAGCTTTGGCTTCTTCATATTCCTTTTGTGAAATAGCTTTTTCTCGGTACATACTGAAAAGAACAAAATCTTTTCTCTTCATTCCTAAAGACAAATCGTCTTTCAAGGCACCAGTGTTAGTATAGGGCGTGTAAACAATGGGACTTTGGGGAAGTCCTGCGATAAAGGCCGCTTGAGGAAGATTCAAGTCCTTGGCACTTTTACCAAAGAGTCCTTTGGCTGCTTCTTCCACGCCTGCAATATTTTCACCTTTGTTATTACGACCAAAAGGGGAGACATTTAGATAAGTTGTCACGATTTCGTCCTTAGAAAAGTATTTTTCAATACGTAAAGCTAATAAAATTTCGTTGGCTTTCCGTTTAAAAGTCGTTTCGTCAGTTAAAATCTGTTGCTTGACCAATTGCTGAGTCAATGTTGAACCACCAGAAGAACCGCCGATACCTGTCGCATCAGAAATCAACGCTCGAACTAGCGCTTTTGGTACCACCCCATGATGTTCTTCAAAATATTCATCTTCTGTTGAAATAATGGCTTTTTTTAGCAATGGAGACATTTGATCGCCATTAATTCGTGTCCGAATTAAATCTGATTTGATGTTAGCAATCGGAGTACCATCTGCGTAAGTCATTTTTGACACTTCGGTAATATCACTGATTTCTTTTTGCAATTCTTCCTTCGTTGGGGGCTGTGTATCTTCAACTAGAAAAGCAAAATAGCCCATTCCAATACCTAAGCCAAGAGAGCCACCTAAGACAATCAGAATAACCCCAAAAACCACTAATGACTGAAAAACGCGAATAATGACATTTAAAATAAGTAAAAAGACATTGCCGCCAGAAGAGGTCGTTGGTTTTTGCTTATTGTTACTTGAATTATTTTTCAAAAGCTTCACCTCAATAAAATGATACATTCTGTGTTATTATAGCAAAAAAAAGCTTCTATGAATAGTTTCTACACCAATTGCCATTTTTTGTTGAAAAAACTTAAGAGAAAATAGGGAAATCTCATTTTTTGACTTTTCAAGTGTGACAGAATCGGTTACTATGAATAGGGGAATTTGATCTATTATTATGTTTTACTATAGGAGGAAAATCATGAATTCAGCTTTTTTTGAAGAATTAAAAGCCCGTGGGTTGGTCTACCAAGTCACAGATGAAGAAGCCTTACAAAAACAATTAAATGAAGAATCTGTTAAATTATATATCGGCTTTGATCCAACGGCAGACAGTTTACACATCGGGCATCTACTGCCAATTCTTATGTTACGTCGTTTCCAACAAAATGGTCATGTGCCCATTGCTTTAGTTGGTGGCGGAACAGGCATGATTGGTGATCCATCATTCAAAGATGCAGAGCGTAGTTTAAACACACTTGATACAGTGAAAGCTTGGTCTGAAAGTATTAAGGGCCAGTTGTCACGTTTTATCGATTTTGAAGATGAAAAAAATCCAGCGATTCTAGCAAATAACTATGATTGGCTTGGAGAGCTTTCGTTAATTGATTTCTTACGTGATGTTGGAAAAAACTTTACAATTAACTATATGATGAGTAAAGAAAGCGTGAAACGCCGAATCGAAACAGGAATTTCTTATACTGAATTTGCGTATCAATTATTACAAGCGTATGATTTCTTGAAATTGTACGAAACAGAAGGTTGTTTATTGCAATTAGGCGGCAGTGATCAATGGGGGAACATTACTTCAGGGATTGAATTATTACGCCGAGAACAAGAAGTTCAAGGATTCGGCTTAACCATGCCTTTAATTACAAAAGCAGATGGTACCAAATTTGGTAAAACAGAAGGAAACGCAGTTTGGCTAGATGCGGAAAAAACTTCGCCATATGAATTTTATCAATTCTGGATTAACACAGATGATCGTGATGTCGTGAAATTCTTGAAATACTTTACTTTCTTAACATTGGATGAAATTGCAACAATTGAAGAAGAATTTACAGCGAACCCAGGTCAACGTGCTGCGCAAAAAGCGTTAGCCAAAGAAGTGACTACTTTAGTCCACGGTGAAGCAGCCTATCATCAAGCGGTTAAAATTTCAGAAGCTTTATTCAGCGGGGATATCCAAAGCTTAACAGCAGAAGAAATTAAACAAGGCTTTAAAGATGTACCAACGTACGAGGTGCAACCAGAGGATCAATTAAGTTTAGTCGACTTATTAGTTACCTCAAAAATAGAACCATCCAAACGTCAAGCCCGTGAAGATGTTCAAAATGGAGCGATTTACGTCAATGGAGAACGTAGACAAGATTTAGCAGCTGAATTGACAGAAACTGATAAAATCGAAGGACAATTTACTGTGATTCGTCGCGGTAAGAAAAAATATTTCTTGTTAAAATACTAAAAAAATGAAAGCTTGGGACGAAGGTCGTTTAGACAACAGGTTCCAAGCTTTCGCTTTTAAAAAAGATAAATTGGGATTAATTCTGTTACAAAAAACTCTTTTTTACTATTGGGCATATTCAATTACAGATAACTTGTGCTATGCTAGAATAAAAAGTGCAGTCGCTATAAGGAGTAGGTTATGAAATCAATTGTCGAAAAGTTAAACTTAACGAAGTATCAGCAACTAGTTATTTTAAATAGACCACAGGGAGAGTATCTATCTGAATTTGCTTCAGCCGCGCAGCAATTACCCTCAGAACCAGTTGAGCTGATTTTTGCATTTGTGAAAACGATGGCGGAATTTCAAGAGATTGTTTCAATGGTGATTGAAGGTCAACATTTAGTAGAAAATGGGTTGTTATATGTGGCTTATCCGAAAAAAGGCAATAAAATGTATCCAACCTTTGTCCACCGAGATGAAATTTTTCCAACATTACAAGTAAACGAGGCAGATGGGTATATTAAAGGCTCAACCTTAAAATTTAATCGCATGGTTAGTTTAGATGAGACTTTTACGGTTGTCGGCATGAAGAATGTTCTTAAAAAGCCAGCGAAGAATCAGACCAGTTCTGCTGTTGGGGATTATGTTCAATATTTACCAGAAATTGAAGCGTTGGTACAAACAGAACCAGCTGCTGCAGCGACATTCGCTGCATTAACGCCTGGTTATCAAAAAGAGTGGGCGCGGTATGTATTTAGTGCAAAGCGAGCGGAGACACGGAAAAAGCGGCAAACTGAAATGTTAGTCATTTTAAAAGAAGGCTATAAAACCAAAGCGCTTTATCAGCAAAGGAAGAAATAATGGCGCAGTCAATTGAAACAGTTACAGCATACATCGAAACAGTTGAACCAAACTGGCGAATTGCTTATCAGCAAGTATTAGATGTCGTTTCGCAAAATTTGCCAGCAGGATTTGAATTAACAATGCAATATGGCATGCCAACCTTTGTTGTGCCGCTTTCAGTATTTCCAGAAGGCTATCTCAACCGTGGTGATGAACCGTTACCATTTATCAGCTTAGGCGCTACTAAAAGGCAAGTAGCTTTATATCACATGGGATTAATGGGAAATGAAGCCGTCCGAAGTTGGTTTCAAGAAGCCTATCAGGAACAAGTGTCAACAAAGCTAAACATGGGGAAAAGTTGTCTTCGCTTCACTAATCCTAAGCGAATACCCTATGAACTAATTGGCGAATTAGTAACAAAAATCACGCTAGAAGAATGGCTGCAACAGTATCAACACTACCAAAAGAAAAAGAAGAATTATTAGGAGGAACCACATGTTATTAGGATCACACGTTAGTATGAGTGGCAAGAAAATGCTATTAGGCTCTGCCGAGGAAGCGGCTAGTTATGGCTCAACAACCTTTATGATTTATACAGGTGCGCCACAAAACACGCGTCGGAAACCGATTGAAGAAATGAATATTGAAGCTGGGCAAGCGTTTATGAAGGAACACAATTTAAGTAATATCGTCGTTCATGCCCCGTATATTATTAATTTAGGTAATACAATTAAAACGGAAAATTTCGGTTTTGCCGTAGACTTTTTGCGTCAAGAAATTGAGCGAGCACAAGCGTTGGGAGCAACGCAAATCACGTTACACCCAGGTGCGCATGTTGGTGCAGGTCCAGAAGCCGGCATTAAACAAATTGTTAAAGGTCTAAACGAAGTCTTGTGGAAAGAGCAAATCCCTCAAATCGCTTTAGAAACCATGGCTGGTAAAGGAACCGAAATCGGCCGTACGTTTGACGAACTAGCTGCGATTATTGACGGAGTTACGCTAAATGATAAGCTTTCTGTCACTCTGGATACTTGCCACATTAATGATGCAGGTTATAATGTAAAAGATGATTTTGATGGCGTATTAGTTGAATTTGATAAAATTATCGGATTGGATCGTTTAAAAGTTATTCATGTGAATGATTCTAAAAATCCTATGGGCTCACATAAAGATCGTCATGCCAATATTGGCTTTGGCACTATTGGTTTTGAAGCTTTAAACGGTGTGGTTCACCATGAAAAATTAACTGCTTTACCAAAAATTTTAGAAACACCTTATGTCGGAGAAGACAAAAAAAATAAAAAGGCCCCTTACGGCTTTGAAATTGCGATGTTAAAAAATCAAACATTTGATCCAGAATTATTAGAAAAAATTCAAGGACAAAACTAAAGCAACAATCGCTCTTAAAGGTCCTATTGACATTTAAGAGCGTATATTTTTGACTTTTAATCACTATTTTGCAAAAAAATCAGACTTTTTTCATTATTTAAGAGAAATCCCGCAAAAAGAACTTTTCTTTTTTTGCTATTTCTAGTAAAATAATTCATTGAGAGCAAAACTATACGGAGAGGAGAGAGTTTCAATGGCAACAGGTTGGGTAGTATTAATCGCAGTAATCGCTTTATTAGTAGGCGCTGCAGGGGGCTTTTTCCTTGCACGCAAATATATGCAAGATTATTTCAAAAAAAATCCTCCCGTTAATGAGGATATGTTACGCATGATGATGGCATCAATGGGTCAAAAACCGTCAGAGAAAAAGGTTAGACAAATGATGCAACAAATGAAAAACCAAGGAAAATAGTAAAGGTTATTCAGGTAATCATGAATAAGTGTAAAAACGGGCTGATTTTCAGTCCGTTTTTTTGTTGTTTTGCGGGAGAATAGGATAATCTAGGAGGAAAAGAGCGAAACGTTTAATCAAAAACAACAATAACGAAGAAACCTTCTAGCTCGAAAGTAGTCTTCGTAGAACAACAAAGTAAAAGGAGGGACAACTGAATGTCCATATTCAAAAAATTAGGCTGGTTTTTTAAGCAAGAGAAAAAAAGTTATATTATTGGGGTTTTCTCATTAATGATGGTCGCTCTTGTTCAATTAGTCCCGCCCAAAGTTATTGGCGTCGTTGTAGATGAAATCGTTAACAAAGAAATTCGCTTAACGAAAATTATCGTGTGGGTTGCACTCTTGATTGGTGCTGGGCTTGCCCAATATCTTTTTCGCTATATTTGGCGGATGCATATTTGGGGGAGTGCGGCTCGTTTGGAAAAAGAGCTACGGACTCAATTATTTCATCATTTCACAAAAATGGATAGCATCTTTTATCAGAAATATCGGACAGGTGACTTGATGGCGCATGCAACCAATGATTTAAATGCCATCCAAAATGTGGCTGGAGCTGGGATTTTAACGTTTGCCGACTCTGTGATTACGGGAGGAACAACGATTATCGCAATGGTTCTATTTGTCGATTGGCGCTTAACATTAATTGCTTTATTACCGCTGCCTTTATTAGCCGTCACTTCACGAGTTCTAGGTTCTAAGTTGCATGATGCCTTTCGAGATTCACAAGCTGCTTTTTCAGCGATTAATGATAAAACACAAGAAAGTATTACTGGAATTAAAGTCATTAAAACATTTGGGCAAGAAAAAGAAGATCTTGCTGATTTTACAGAGAAAATTGATGATGCTATCGTCAAAAATAAACGAACGAACTTTTTAGATGCACTATTTGATCCGTTTATTACGCTGATTATTGGTGTTTCTTATGTTTTGACAATTATTATTGGTGGTCGTTTCATCATGAAAGGAACGATTAGTTTAGGTCAGTTGGTCTCTTTCATTGCCTATATTGGGATGCTAGTTTGGCCAATGTTTGCGATTGGGCGCTTATTTAATGTGTTAGAACGTGGGAATGCTAGTTACGATCGTGTGAACGAATTATTACATGAAAAAACGCATATTATCGAACGAAAAGATGCCATCAAAACAATGGCGCAAGGAACAATTTCAATGAAGATTGATTCTTTTTCTTATCCAAAAGAAGAGGCAGTGGCATTGGAAAACATCCAATTTTCGTTGCAAGAAGGAGAAACCTTGGGGATTGTTGGTAAAACAGGCGCTGGTAAAACCACTATTTTGAAGTTGTTGATGCGTGAATATGACCAATACCAAGGAACGATTTCCTTTGGAAAACATAACATTAAAAATTACACATTAGATGCATTGATGGGTGCAATGGGGTACGTGCCACAGGACCACTTTCTCTTTTCCATGACGGTACGAGATAATATTCGTTTTGCTAAACCAGACTTGGAACAAGCAGCAGTTGAACAAGCGGCAGAATTAGCATTTATTAACCAAGAAATTAAAGCATTCCCTGAAGGCTATGACACAATGGTTGGGGAACGTGGCGTTTCGCTTTCTGGAGGACAAAAACAACGGATTTCTATTGCACGGGCCTTGATTGTTGAACCAGAATTGTTAATTTTAGACGATGCCTTATCTGCAGTCGATGCGAAGACTGAAGAGGCGATTTTATCAAATCTAAAAGAAACGCGCCAAGAAAAAACCACTATTATTACAGCGCATCGTTTAAGTAGTGTCATGCATGCAAAAGAAATCTTAGTGTTGGATGAAGGGAAAATTATTGAACGGGGGACGCATCCAGAGTTACTGGCTCAGAAGGGTTGGTATCAGCGGATGTGGGAAAAACAGCAATTAGAAGCGAAAATTGAAGGGAGTGAGAGTTAATGGAAGAAAAGTATCAATCCGAATGGTCCAGAGAGTTACCGCTGAAAGAACAATTAACGATTGTTCAGCGTTTGTTTCGTTTTGCCAAACCGTTTCGACGCATGTTTTACACAGCTATTCTCTTTGCATTTGGCTTATCAATTATCAATATTCTTTTGCCTAGAGTCATTCAAGTTTTTATGGATAATTATTTAACGCCTAAAACTGCTACAATGCAAGTGATTCTAACTTTTGCTGCTATTTATTTCTTTGGTGTCATTGTCAAAAGTATTGTTTGGTTTTTCCAATGGTATTTGTATTCGATGGCTTCTTTAAAAACGTATCAATATATACGAGTGAAATTATTTGAAAAATTACACACTTTAGGTATGCGTTATTTTGATCAAACACCAGCGGGTTCGACGGTGTCTCGTGTTACAAATGACACAGAAACATTGTTTGAATTCTGGTATGTATTCTTAATGGTGATTACAGGAATTTTTGCCGTAATCTC
Organism: Enterococcus sp. DIV0712; assembly: GCF_050554855.1. NCBI lineage: Bacteria > Bacillati > Bacillota > Bacilli > Lactobacillales > Enterococcaceae > Enterococcus > Enterococcus sp. DIV0712. The sequence goes on along the minus strand of NZ_CP187333.1, from coordinate 1,442,537 downwards.
GTCATTTTTTGCAATGTTTCAACTCAGTCCAGAAATCTCATTTTATTGTCTAATTTTCTTGCCGATTTTATTAGTTGTGATTTGGTATTACCAAAAATTTAGTTCAAAATTATATCGCAGTATGCGGGAAAAATTAAGTCAATTAAATACCAAACTAAATGAATACATCTCTGGGATGCAAATCATTCAACAATTTCGCCAAGAAAAGCGTTTGGAAAAAGAATTTGAGGAAACCAATGATGATTATTTAAAAACACGAGTAGCAATGATTCGTATGAATTCGTTATTATTAAGTCCCATCATTAATTTGTTGTATACGTTGGCGATTGCATTGGCCTTAACTATGTTTGGCATCGATGCTTTACATTCTCCTGTAGAAGCGGGGATGATTTATGCTTTTGTAACGTATGTCCAAGCTTTTTTTAATCCGATGACACAAATGATGGACTTCCTAAGTATCTTTACAGATGGGATTGTCGCAGGTAGTCGTATTTTAAAAATTATGGATACGGAAGAATTAACGCCGCAACAATCAGTAGGTGCGAATGGGGAAATTATCCGCGGGAAAATTGAATTTCGCAATGTTACTTTTTCTTATGACGGCAAAAACGAAGTATTGAAAAATATTAGCTTTGTCGCAAATCCCGGGGAAACCGTCGCTTTAGTCGGTCATACAGGAAGTGGTAAAAGTTCAATTATTAATGTACTCATGCGTTTCTATGAATTTTATGAAGGGCAGATTTTAATTGATGATCGTGATATTCGTGATTTTCCCATGACAGAATTACGGGAAAAGATGGGCTTGGTATTACAGGATGCTTTCATGTTTTATGGAGATATTGCTGGAAATATCCGTTTACTGAATCCCAATATTACAGATGAACAAATTAAACAGGCTGCGGAATTTGTTCAGGCGGATAAATTTATCCACACGTTACCCAATACCTATCATGCGAAAGTCATTGAACGAGGAGCGAGTTATTCTAGCGGACAACGTCAATTAATTTCGTTTGCACGAACGATTGTGACTGATCCCAAAATTTTAGTTTTAGATGAAGCAACCGCTAATATTGATACAGAAACAGAAGGATTGATTCAAGAAGGATTAGCCAAAATGCGTCAAGGGAGAACGACAATTGCGATTGCGCATCGCCTTTCGACGATTCGTGATGCAAACTTGATTTTAGTTTTAGACAAAGGACAGATTGTAGAACGAGGAACGCATGAAACGTTATTGGCAGAAGGTGGACTTTATGCGGATATGTATCAGTTACAAAGTACGGAAGTTTAACGTAACAACAGAAAGAGTTAAATAACCCAAACAAAGACATTTAGTGTTAGGAAATTCCTAATTCTAGGTGTCTTTGTAGCTCTTTAAATTGCAAAAAAGAATAGAAATGGTATGATATGAAGAGAGAAAAACAAACGAGGAAGTTAGGTGGAACTGTGAAGCCAGTTATAGTCAAAAATGTGCGAATAGGTGAAGGGAATCCCAAAATTGTGGTGCCCATTGTTGCTCCAACAGCCGAGGATATTTTGGCCGAAGCAACGGCGAGCCAAACACTAGATTGTGATTTGGTGGAATGGCGTTTAGACTATTATGAAAATGTCGCTGATTTTTCCGATGTATGTAATCTTTCACAACAAGTAATGGAACGGTTGGGGCAAAAACCGTTATTGTTAACTTTTCGTACACAAAAAGAAGGCGGCGAAATGGCTTTTTCCGAGGAAAATTATTTTGCTTTGTATCATGAATTAGTGAAAAAGGGTGCGTTGGATTTATTGGATATTGAATTATTTGCGAATCCACTGGCGGCAGATACGTTAATTCACGAAGCTAAAAAGGCGGGGATTAAAATTGTTCTCTGTAATCACGACTTTCAGAAAACACCGTCGCAAGAGGAGATTGTCGCGCGGTTACGCCAAATGCAAATGCGTCAGGCGGATATTTGTAAAATAGCTGTGATGCCACAAGATGCGACAGATGTACTTACGTTACTTTCAGCAACCAATGAAATGTACACCCATTATGCATCCGTCCCAATCGTTACTATGTCAATGGGACAGTTAGGGATGATTAGTCGCGTAACAGGTCAACTGTTCGGGTCGGCACTAACTTTTGGCTCAGCCCAGCAAGCGTCTGCACCAGGCCAACTATCCGTACAAGTATTAAGAAATTATTTAAAGACATTCGAACAAAACAAGTGATTCAGAAGGTGAAAAAAGTGGCAAAGAAAAAAACACAACAAAAAACGAATGCGATGCGCATGGTAGAACAACATAAAGTACCATATAAAGAATATGAATTCGCTTGGAGCGAAGATCATTTAAGTGCAGAAAGTGTCGCTGAAAGTTTAGGTATTGACAAAGGACGAATTTTTAAAACCTTGGTTACAGTAGGTAATAAAACAGGTCCAGTCGTGGCTGTCATTCCTGGTAATCAAGAATTAGATTTGAAAAAATTAGCGAAAGCTAGTGGCAACAAAAAGGTAGAAATGCTTCACTTAAAAGATTTAGAAGCAACCACAGGCTATATTCGTGGGGGCTGTTCACCAATTGGGATGAAAAAACAATTTCCCACCTATTTGGCTGAAGAAGCTCAACAATATTCTGCAATTATTGTTTCTGCAGGCAAACGTGGCATGCAAATTGAATTAGCGCCTGAAGCAATCCTTTCGCTAACCAATGGGCAATTTGCGGAAATAACGACAAAAGAATAAGTGGCTATAAGAAGAAGTCGAGACAGAACCGTTTATCTGTTTTTAAACGTGGAGCAAAAATCCCTAGTGATTTTTGCTCCACGTGTTTAATTATCAAATTAATAAAGGAAAAGCATTAAGTAAACAGTGCTACTTTTTATTGGGATAAAATTTTTGTAATGCTTGCCGTGCGAGCATATCGGCCGCTTTGTTTTGACTTTCAGGTAGCCATTTGATTAAGAGCAAAGGGAAATTCTTTTCTAGTTGTTGATATTCTGCTAAATAAGGCTGGTACTTTTCATTTTTAGCATAGTTTTTTTCAATTGTTTGGACAACAATTTTACTATCTGAGTGGAGAAGAACGGTTTGTTGATTGTCTTCATTGGCAATCGCTTGTTTTAAAGCTTCAATCAGCACTTTAAATTCGGCTTCGTGATTACTAACAATGCCTAAAGGCACATGCAATTGTTGCCGCGATTGGTCGGTGAGGTAAACGATACCGCCGCCAGATTCACCTGGATTGCCTTTTGTTGCAGCATCTACATAAATTCTTAACATAAAATTACTCCTAATTTCTTTTTGTTCTTAAAAAAAGTATGTTACTATTATAACATATTTAAATTTAGCGGCGTTGATCCAGAAGTAGTGAGGGCACTTTATGAAAAAACAGAAATTTTATTGGCAGCCAGAATTAGCATCAACAATTATTTACTGGTCTTGCACATTTTGTATATTATTTATTAGTTTAATTTTAGCATTGGAAAATAATGGTCCTTACTTGATTAGTAATCTGGTGATGGTTCCATTTTTTGTGTTTGCTTATCTAGGAATTGCGCGGTCTTTTAACCTGACAGAAACATCTTTAATTGTTAGAGATGTTTTATGGTTTCGTAAAAAAGCACTTCCGCTTTCTCAGATAGAAAAAGTAACCTACAATGAAAAAAGCATCGAAATTTTTTCCTCAGAATTTAAGGAAGGCTCAAAAGTCTTTTTAATGAAAAAGAAAACGATTCCGTTATTTCTTGAGGCACTTAAGGTAAAAAAGCCTGAATTGAAGGTAGCAGAAGATCATTCTTTGGGCCTTCATAAAAAAGAAGAAAAAAACAAGAGTGAGTCATAAGTCGAAACGACTGGTGACCCACTCTCAAAATCTTAAAATAATCAGCTGAAACAAACGCTACGTTTACTTACTTTTTGGAGCAAAGCGTTGTTGGTTCAGCTTTTTTAGTTATCTATTTTTTTGACATGTGCTGCTTGTAGCCCACGATTGCCTTCCATTATCTCGAACTCTACAGATTGATTCTCATCAAGTGATTTGAATCCGTCACCTTCTATAGCAGTGAAGTGGACAAAAATCTCATCTTCTTCGTTGTAAACGATAAAACCATAACCTTTTCTGTTATCGAACCATTTGACAATTCCTTTTTGCATCCAATTCACGCTCCTTTTAGATTTGTAAAGACACTTTCATTATACGAGAAAAGGCTACCAAACGTCAATGGTTGGGTTGTTTAAAAAAGGTTATTCTAGCCATTCTATTCAATACAAGCTATAATTTAAAAGAAACAATGTGTCACAAAGACGATAAAGAATTGAAAAGGGGTCCGTTATGAAGACAGATATTAACATTGCACAAGCAGCAACATTAAAACCTATTCAAGAGATTGCCGAAACAATCGGTCTTTCAGAAGATTCGCTCGAACTTTATGGAAAATACAAAGCGAAAATAGATTTTCCAACGCTTCAATCCTTAGAAGCGCAACCAGAAGGTAAATTAATCCTCGTTACATCGATTAATCCAACACCAGCAGGAGAAGGAAAGTCAACCGTGACCATTGGTTTAGGAGATGCATTAAATCAAATCAATAAAAAAACAGTTATTGCCCTAAGAGAACCATCATTAGGTCCTGTGATGGGGATTAAAGGTGGCGCAACAGGTGGCGGTTACGCACAAGTATTACCAATGGAAGAAATCAATTTGCATTTTACTGGTGATATGCATGCGATTACGACAGCCAATAATGCCTTAGCTGCGTTACTAGATAATCATTTACAGCAAGGAAATGAATTAAAGATTGATTCTCGACGGGTGATTTGGAAACGGGCAGTGGATCTAAATGATCGTGCGCTCAGACAGGTCGTTGTTGGTTTAGGCGGTCCTTTCCAAGGTGTACCAAGAGAAGACGGTTTCGATATTACTGTGGCAAGCGAAATTATGGCGATTCTTTGTTTAGCGCAAAATTTAACGGACTTAAAAGAACGCTTAAGTCGGATTATTGTCGCCTATAATGACCAAAGAGAGCCGGTGACGGTTAAAGATTTAAACGTGGCAGGTGCCCTGACTTTATTATTAAAAGACGCCTTAAAACCTAATTTAGTTCAAACGATTGAAGGAACTCCAGCTTTTGTTCACGGTGGTCCTTTTGCCAATATCGCTCATGGATGTAACAGTATTTTAGCGACAAAAACAGCTTTGCATCTAGGGGATTATGTCGTAACAGAAGCAGGTTTTGGTGGCGACTTGGGTGGCGAAAAATTTTTAGATATTAAAGTACCTTCTTTAGGAAAAGCACCCGATGCCGTTGTGATTGTGGCAACGATTCGCGCGTTGAAAATGCATGGCGGTTTGGCGAAAGATCAGTTAGCAGAAGAAAATTTACCAGCGTTACAAAAAGGCTTTACCAACTTAGAAAAACATATTCAAAACATGCAACGTTATGATGTACCAGTAGTTGTTGCAATTAATGAGTTTACACAGGATACAGAGAAGGAAATTCAACTGTTGAAAGAAGCTTGCCAAGCGTTAGGCGTGCCCGTCGAGTTAACAAGTGTTTGGGCGCAAGGTGGCGCAGGTGGCACGAACCTAGCGAAAACAGTAGTAGCAGAGATTGAAGCCAATACAAAACAGTTTCAACCTTTATATAATCCTCGCCAAACTATTGAAGAAAAAATTCAAGCCATTGTACAAACGATTTACGGCGGGGAACAGGCGATTTTTTCTCCGAAAGCGCAAAAGCAAATCGCAGACTTTACAAAAAATGGTTGGGATCAATTACCAATTTGCATGGCGAAGACACAGTATTCACTTTCTGACGATCCTCAAAAATTAGGACGGCCAGAAGGATTTACGATTACGATTCGTGAGCTAGTTCCAAAAATCGGTGCAGGGTTTATCGTGGCGTTAACGGGTGACATTTTAACGATGCCTGGCTTGCCGAAGGTTCCTGCTGCGTTAAATATGGATGTGGACGAAACGGGTCAAGCGAGCGGTCTCTTTTAAAGCCGCTCTTTCCTGAGACCTATTTTTAGTATATACTTGAAAGTAGCTCAATAAAAAATAATGACGGAAATTTATTGCGTAGTTTATTATAAGGAGCAACGACTATGGGGGAACGAGCAGATACATTTTTAGCACACTTTAATCGCATTGAAAAGTGGATGAGAGAGAGACTGAACAATCCTGTCAATATGGGATTCAGTGAAATGACAAGACGTCTTTCCCGAAAAGAAAAAGGACAGATTGCTCAATTTGAAGAGGATTTGCTTCAAATGGCTCAGTTAAGAAATGCCATCGTTCATGAGCGAATTGCTGATGATTTTGTAATTGCAGAGCCAAACGAATGGGCAGTTCAACGAATTGAAACGATTGAACAAGCTTTAACAAAACCAGAAAAAGTAGTGCCTAAATTTGCGAAACGTGTTACAGCTTTTGAAATCACCACTTCTTTAGAAACGTTATTAACGATTATTGCAAAAAAACAATATTCTCAATTTCCGATTTATGAAAAAGGTGTATTTAAAGGATTAGTCACGGTTCGAGGGATTGGTGTATGGTTTGCCATTGAGAGCACCAAAGGCGAAGTTCACATTGCCAACCGAACGGTGCGAGAATTGTTGGCATCAAATTATAAACGCAGCAACTATCAATTTGTTTCAATTGAAGCAACCGTTTTTGAAGTTGAACAAATGTTTCGGGAGCAGCCACGCTTAGAAGCTGTGCTTATTAGTAAAAGTGGCCATCCTAATGGTGAGTTAGTAGGCATTGTTCGACCAAGAGATTTAGCAAGTATTCATAGAGAAAAGGAATGACGCGATTGTTAGTAGTATATTTTTTAATCAGTGCCTTATTAGTAGGGCTTGACCAATGGAGCAAATATTTGACGGTCCAAAACATTTCTTTGGGTGAAACAAAAGAATTCATTCCTGGATTTTTGTCGCTGACCCATTTAAGAAATACCGGAGCCGCTTGGAGCTTATTAGAAGGAAAGATGATATTCTTTTATGTCATCACAGTAATTGTTAGTGTCGTGATTATTTATTTATTAATTAAGAATTATAAAAAAAGTATCTGGTATTCTGTAGGTTTATCTTTTGTCTTAGCAGGTGCCATTGGGAATTTTATTGATCGTGTACGTTTAGGCTACGTTGTGGACATGCTCCAAACGGATTTTATGAATTTTCCTATTTTTAATGTTGCAGATAGCACGTTAGTGGTCGGCGTTATTTGTATATTTATTTATTTGATTTTAGATGAAAAAGCAGCAAAGGAAGGCAAAAATGGAACAAATTAACGTAACGATTCAAACAGAAAAAGGCCGGATTGACAAAGTATTAAGTGAACATTTACCCAATCATTCCCGCTCGCAAATTCAACAATGGTTAAAAGAAAAACACGTAACAGTTAATGGTGAAACGGTCCGCGCAAATTACAAAGTTACAGCAGGCGATGAAATTGTTGTAACAATTCCTGAACCAGAAGTTCTAGATATGGTAGCAGAGGATATTCCTTTGACCATTGTTTATGAAGACAATGATGTGATTGTTGTCAACAAACCTCAAGGCATGGTCGTTCATCCTTCGGCAGGGCATCCCAAGGGTACATTAGTGAACGCGTTACTTCATCATGCGGATCACTTATCGGCGATTAATGATGTGGTGCGACCGGGAATTGTTCATCGAATTGATAAAGATACTTCGGGGCTATTGATGGTGGCTAAAAATGATCAAGCCCATGAATCATTAGCGAAACAGCTAAAAGAAAAAACATCGTTACGTAAATACGTTGCCTTGGTCCACGGTGTTATTCCTCACGATAAGGGAGAGATAAATGCGCCTATTGGTCGTTCCAAGGTTGACCGTAAAATGCAAGCGGTCATTGAAGGCGGTAAAGAAGCAGTCACTCATTTTACTGTTTTAGAGCGTTTTGATGCATTTACCTTAGTTGAATTACAACTAGAAACAGGCCGGACACATCAAATCCGTGTTCACATGAAATATATCGGTTATCCATTAGCTGGAGATCCATTATATGGACCGAAAAAAACATTGCCTGGCAATGGACAATTTTTACATGCGAAGTTATTAGGCTTTACACATCCTACTACAGGTGAACAATTAGTCTTTGAAGCACCTTTACCAGAAGTTTTTGAAAAAACTTTACACCAATTAAGAAATAATCATTGATTTTTTTCTGAAGAAGAGGTAAACTCTTTTTTAAGAAGAAAAATAACTAAATAACTGTAACCTTTAAGTTTAGTCCCGTGAGGCTAAGAAGGAATCATGCAAAAGAACACTAGGTGCGCTTAGTTAGTAAGTTGTGTGGGCTACATGGTACCCTTGTACCTTTTTAAACTGTAACCAACATCCTCCTATCCTCATACGGGTAGGAGGATTTTTTGTTGGAAAAAATAACAGGACAATTTCAATAAAAACCCACTTATTTTTCAGCTGCTCAATTGAAGGAAGAATCGCTGACCCCAAGACAGCGAGGACGTAGATAAAAAAGAAATGAGGAGGAAATTATTATGCCAAAGAAAGAAGTTGTTGACGCAGTCACAATGAAACGAGCGCTTACTCGAATCTCGTATGAAATTATTGAAAGAAACAAAGGAATTCAAGACATTGTTTTAGTAGGAATTAAAACGCGTGGGATATACATTGCACAACGTCTAGCCGAACGCTTAAAACAATTAGAAGATATTGACGTGCCAGTTGGTGAATTAGATATTACTTTGTATCGTGATGATGTGAAAGATATGGAGGAACCTGAATTACATTCTTCTGACGTACCAGTCTCAATTGAAGGTAAAGAAGTTATTTTAGTGGATGATGTCTTGTACACTGGCCGGACCATTCGTGCTGCGATGGACGCTGTTATGGATTTAGGTCGTCCGAGAAAAATCTCTTTAGCAGTCTTAGTAGATCGTGGACATCGGGAACTACCGATTCGTGCCGATTATGTAGGAAAAAATATTCCAACATCAAAAACTGAGGAAATTATTGTGGAAATGGAAGAGCGTGACGGCGCAGATCGTATTATGATCAGTAAAGGAAACGAATAAAAAGGAGTGAACAACGTTGTCAGAAAAAGAATTTCGAAATGAGGATGCAGTCTTAGATATTAAAGACAGACCGCAAGCTTTTCACTGGGTTGGCCTAAGTTTACAACATTTATTTACGATGTTTGGTGCAACGGTTTTAGTACCAATCTTAGTGGGAATTGACCCAGGGATTGCGTTAGTCAGTTCAGGATTAGGAACAATGGTCTATCTGATTACTACAAAAGGAAAAATCCCCGCCTATCTTGGCAGTAGCTTTGCTTTTATTGCAGCGATGCAGATGTTAATGAAGAGTGATGGTTATCCAGCCATTGCCCAAGGTGCTATGACAACCGGCTTGGTATACCTAATCGTTTCATTAATCATTAAAAAAATTGGTTCCGACTGGTTGGATAAAATTTTACCGCCTATCGTTGTAGGACCTGTCGTGATGGTTATCGGTTTAGGCTTGGCTGCTAACGCCGCAAATAACGCAATGTATAACAACAACGTTTATGATTTTAAATATATTGCCGTAGCCTTAATTACTTTAGGCTTAACCATTTTTTACAACATGTTTTTCAAAGGCTTCCTGGGATTAATTCCAATTCTTTTGGGAATTGTTAGTGGGTACCTAGTCGCTTTAGCTTTCGGAATTATTGACTTAACCCCTATTAAAGAAGCTGCTTGGTTTGCTTTACCGAATTTTGAAGTACCTTTTGTTCAATATGAACCGAAATTGTATTTAAATGCCATTACAACAATGGCACCAATTGCTTTTGTAACAATGACAGAACATATTGGTCATTTAATGGTCTTGAATAAATTAACCAAGCGCAACTTTTTCCAAGACCCAGGCTTATCTAAAACTTTAATGGGAGATGGCTTAGCGCAAATTGTAGCAGGTTTTGTTGGTGGACCACCAGTTACAAGTTATGGTGAAAATATCGGCGTGCTGGCAATTACAAGAGTACACAGTGTCTTCGTGATTGGTGGAGCCGCGGTGTTCGCTGTAGCTTTAGGCTTTGTTGGAAAATTAAGTGCCTTGATTCTAAGTATCCCAGGACCAGTTATTTCAGGAATTAGTTTCGTCTTGTTCGGTGTGATTGCCGCAAGTGGTTTGAAAATCTTAATCGATAATAAGATTAATTTTGATAAGAAAAAGAATTTATTGATTGCTTCAGTAATTTTAGTCATCGGCATTGGTGGCTTAGTCTTCAAAGTAGGAACCTTTGAATTGTCTTCAATGGCATTAGCAACCGTCTTAGGAATTGTTTTGAATTTAATTTTACCGGAAAACGCACGTAGCGAAGAACAGTAGGAGGACTGGACGAATGATTATTACATCTGAACGAATTAGTTTAAAACATCTTTTAACTGCTGAGGCTTTAACCGACCGTGAAGTCATGGGGTTAATCCGTCGCGCAGGAGAATTTAAACAGGGGGCAAAATGGCACCCAGAAGAACGTCAATATTTTGCAACAAACTTGTTTTTTGAAAATAGTACTCGAACACATAAAAGTTTTGAGGTAGCTGAGAAAAAATTAGGCTTAGAAGTGATTGAGTTTGAAGCAAGTAGAAGTTCTGTTCAAAAAGGAGAAACGTTATACGACACAGTACTAACGATGTCGGCAATTGGTGTAGATGTAGCAGTCATTCGTCATGGTAAAGAAAATTATTACGATGAATTGATTCAAAGTAAAACGATTCAATGTTCTATTATTAACGGTGGGGACGGGAGTGGACAACACCCTACACAATGTTTATTGGATCTGATGACTATTTATGAAGAATTTGGTGGATTTGAAGGCTTGAAAGTGGCGATTGTGGGAGATATTACACATTCTCGCGTTGCTAAATCAAATATGCAGTTATTAAACCGTTTAGGCGCTGAAATTTATTTTTCAGGTCCAGAAGAGTGGTACGATCATCAGTTTGATGTCTATGGACAATATGTGCCGCTAGATGAAATTGTTGAAAAAGTCGATGTGATGATGTTGCTTCGCGTGCAGCACGAACGTCATGATGGTAAGGAAAGTTTTTCAAAAGAAGGCTATCATTTGGAATATGGTTTAACCAACGAACGGGCAACTCGTTTACAGAAACACGCAATTATTATGCATCCAGCGCCAGTCAATCGGGATGTTGAACTGGCAGATGAATTAGTGGAAAGTCTGCAATCAAGAATCGTCGCGCAAATGAGTAACGGAGTCTTTATGCGCATGGCAATTTTGGAAGCAATTTTACATGGAAAGGCCTAGGTGGAGAAATGAAGACGTTAATTAAGAATGGAAAAATCATCAAAAAAGAGAATCAATTGATTGAGGCAGCACTTTGGCTAGAAAATGGTGTGATTCACGCAATCGGAGAATCGTTTGACGAAGCAGATTTTGAGCAAGTGTTTGATGCGAACGGGCAACTAATCACGCCAGGCTTGGTGGATGTGCATGTTCACTTTAGAGAACCAGGCTTTACGTATAAAGAAACGATTAAAACGGGTAGTAAAGCTGCTGCTCGCGGTGGTTTTACTACGGTTTGCGCAATGCCCAATTTGAATCCAGTACCAGATACGGCTGAAAAATTAAGTGAGGTTTACGACTTAATTCAAAAAGATGCAGTCGTGAAAGTTTTACAATATGCGCCCATTACAGAAGAACTACGGAGTGAAGTTTTAACCAATCAGAAAGCCTTAAAGGAAGCGGGTGCCTTTGCATTTACGAATGATGGTGTTGGTGTCCAAACGGCAGGAACGATGTACTTAGCCATGAAAGAAGCGGCTGCATTAAATATGGCGCTTGTTGCGCACACGGAAGATGAATCTTTATTATTTGGTGGTGTGATGCATGAAGGAGAAGTTTCTAAGAAATTAGGCCTACCAGGGATTTTAAGTGCAACGGAAGCTTCACAAATTGCTCGGGATATTACTTTAGCAAAAGAAACAGGCGTTCATTATCATGTTTGTCATGTTTCAACAGAAGAAAGCGTGCGCGTTATTCGAGATGCTAAAAAAGCAGGGATTCACGTAACAGCCGAAGTTTCGCCACACCATTTAATTTTAGTCGATGAGGATATTCCTGGTGACGAAGGGTTTTGGAAAATGAACCCGCCATTACGTGGTTTAGCAGATCGACAAGCATTGATTGACGGCTTGTTAGATGGCACGATTGACTGTATTGCTACCGACCATGCGCCCCATGGTTTAGAAGAAAAACAACAATCATTTTTAAACGCACCTTTTGGTATTGTCGGTAGTGAAACGGCCTTCCAATTGATTTATACGAACTTTGTCGAAACAGGCATTTTCACATTAGAACAAGTGATTGATTGGATGGCAGTGAAACCGGCAGAAATTTTTGGATTAAACGCAGGAACACTAACAATTGGTGCACCAGCAGATATTGCAGTTTTTGACTTAGCAACAGCTGCACCAATTGATGCAGAAGCATTTGAATCAATGGCTGTCAATACACCATTTACAGGGTGGACAGTCAAAGGAAAGACACTTATGACATTTGTTGACGGAGCATTAGCTTGGTCGGAGGAGGCGCAGTAGGTTTGAAAAGGTTATTGATTTTAGAAGACGGAACAGTATTTGAAGGAAAAGCGTTTGGTGCAGAAGGCAATGTAGTAGGAGAAGTTGTTTTTACTACTGGCATGACAGGTTACCAAGAAGCAATTACTGACCAAAGTTTTAATGGACAAATGATTACTTTTACGTATCCATTAGTTGGAAATTACGGGGTCAACCGAGATGATTATGAATCCATTGCACCAACCTGTAAAGGTGTCATTGTTAAAGAGCATGCGCGGGTTGCTTCAAATTGGCGTCAACAAATGACCTTGGATGAATTTTTAAAGCGCAAAGGGATTCCGGGAATTTCAGGAATTGATACGCGTGCGCTGACTCGTAAGTTACGATCAGCTGGAACAATGAAGGGGAGCATCATTGATGCCGTGGATGATTTGCCGCATGCGTTTGATCAATTAAAAGCGACAGTCATGCCGAAAAATCAAGTGGCACAAGTCTCCACCACTAAGCCTTATCCGAGTCCAGGTATTGGGCGTAATGTGGTCGTCGTTGATTTTGGGTTGAAACATAGTATTTTGCGAGAATTATCAAAACGGCAATGCAACTTAACCGTGTTGCCTTATAATACAACGGCCGAAGAGATTTTAGAATTAAGTCCCGATGGTGTCATGTTGACAAATGGGCCTGGAGATCCCAAAGATGTGCCTGAAGCTATTGAAATGATTCAAGCAATCCAAGGAAAAGTTCCAATTTTCGGCATTTGCTTAGGTCATCAGTTATTTTCATTAGCGAATGGTGCGGATACGTATAAGATGAAGTTTGGACATCGCGGTTTGAATCATCCTGTACGAGAAATTGCAACAGGACGCATTGATTTCACTTCACAAAATCACGGATATGCCGTGGATGAAGCAACAATTGATCCAGAAAAATTACTTGTGACCCACGTGGAAGTCAATGATGGAACGGTTGAAGGCGTGCGTCATCGAGATTATCCTGCTTTTACTGTGCAATATCACCCAGATGCGGCTCCAGGACCGCACGATGGTCTTCATTTATTTGACGAATTTATGGAATTAATGGATGCATGGAAGGAGCAAAACTAATGCCAAAACGAACGGACATCAAGAAAATCATGGTGATTGGTTCAGGACCAATCATTATTGGACAAGCAGCAGAATTTGACTATGCAGGCACACAAGCCTGTTTAGCGCTAAAAGAAGAAGGGTATGAAGTTGTCTTAGTAAACTCAAATCCAGCGACTATCATGACCGATAAGGAAATCGCGGATCATGTTTATATCGAACCGATTACTTTAGAATTTGTTTCAAGAATTTTGCGAAAAGAACGTCCTGATGCTCTTCTACCAACATTAGGTGGTCAAACTGGATTAAATATGGCGATGGAATTATCGGAATCAGGAATTTTAGATGAGCTAAATGTAGAATTGCTAGGAACAAAGCTCAGTGCGATTGACCAAGCGGAAGACCGTGATTTATTTAAACAATTGATGGAAGAATTAGAACAACCGATTCCAGAAAGTGAAATTGTCAATACGGTGGAACAAGCCGTGGCTTTTGCCAAACGAATTGGCTATCCAATTATCGTTCGTCCCGCATTTACTTTAGGTGGAACAGGCGGCGGCATGTGTGATACAGAAGAAGAACTCCGCCAAATTGCTGAAAACGGTCTGAAATTATCACCAGTTACACAATGTTTAATTGAAAAAAGTATTGCTGGTTTTAAAGAAATTGAATATGAAGTGATGCGTGATTCGGCTGATAATGCGATTGTGGTTTGTAACATGGAAAACTTTGATCCTGTCGGCATTCACACTGGGGATTCGATTGTTTTTGCTCCGAGTCAAACCTTATCAGATTATGAATACCAAATGTTGCGAGATGCGTCTTTGAAAATTATTCGTGCATTAAAAATTGAAGGTGGCTGTAATGTTCAATTAGCTTTGGACCCGCATAGCTTTAATTATTATGTGATTGAAGTGAATCCTCGTGTTTCTCGCTCATCTGCACTTGCTAGTAAAGCCACAGGGTATCCCATTGCGAAGTTAGCCGCAAAAATTGCTGTTGGTTTAACATTAGATGAAATGAAAAATCCAGTTACTGGAACCACTTATGCCGAATTTGAACCGGCTTTGGACTATGTTGTTTCCAAAATTCCTCGTTGGCCTTTTGACAAATTTGAAAAAGGTGCTCGAGAACTAGGAACGCAAATGAAAGCAACCGGGGAAGTCATGGCAATTGGCCGCAATATTGAAGAATCCTTATTAAAAGCAGTTCGTTCTTTAGAAATTGGTGCTTATCACAACGAGTTAGAAGAACTAAGTCATGTCAGTGATTTAGAATTAACGAAGAAAATGGTCCATGCGCAAGATGATCGATTGTTCTACTTATCAGAAGCCATTCGCAGAGGATATAGCATCGAAGAATTACAAAGTTTAACGAAAATTGATTTATTCTTCTTGGATAAACTTTTACACATTATCGAAATTGAAACAGCCCTTGAAAGTCACGTGGACAACGTAGCTGTTTTGAAAGAAGCCAAACAAAATGGTTTTTCTGATCGGAAAATCGCAGCACTTTGGGGACAAACAGAACAAGCCATCGCTGACTTCCGCAGAGCCAATCAAATTGTGCCCGTCTATAAAATGGTGGATACGTGTGCTGCAGAGTTTGAATCACACACGCCTTATTTTTATAGCACGTATGAAGTGGAAAACGAAAGCAATGTTTCGAAAAAGCCTTCTGTACTAGTATTAGGTTCTGGTCCCATTCGCATTGGTCAAGGGGTCGAGTTTGATTATGCAACGGTTCATTCTGTCAAAGCAATCCAAGCGGCTGGTTATGAAGCAATTATTATGAATAGTAATCCTGAAACAGTTTCAACAGATTTCTCTGTTTCTGATAAATTATACTTTGAGCCATTAACTTTAGAAGACGTCATGAATGTGATTGATTTAGAAAATCCGATTGGCGTGATCGTCCAATTTGGTGGACAAACAGCGATTAATTTAGCTGAGCCGCTCACAAAACAAGGCGTTAAAATTCTTGGAACAACGATTGAAGATTTAGATCGTGCGGAAAATCGTGATTTATTTGAACAAGCTTTGCAAGAGTTAGCGATTCCTCAACCACCAGGAGATACGGCCACAAGTGCAGAAGAAGCAGTCGTGATTGCTGATCGTATCGGCTATCCCGTTTTAGTGCGTCCAAGTTATGTTTTAGGTGGTCGTGCAATGGAAATTGTCGAAAATCAAAAGGATTTGGAAGATTATATGCGACATGCAGTCAAAGCTTCTCCAGAACATCCTGTCTTAGTTGATAGCTATTTATTGGGACAAGAATGTGAAGTTGATGCCATTTGTGATGGTGAAACAGTACTAATTCCAGGGATTATGGAACATATTGAACGAGCTGGCGTTCATTCTGGTGATTCAATGGCGGTTTATCCACCGCAGTATCTTTCTCAAGAAATTCAAGCAACGATTGCCGATTATACAAAAAAACTGGCACTTGGTTTAAACTGTGTAGGCATGATGAATATTCAATTTGTTATTCATGAAAATCGTGTTTATGTGATTGAAGTGAATCCTCGTGCGAGTCGAACAGTTCCTTTCTTAAGTAAAATCACAGGGATTCCGATGGCCCAAGTTGCTACAAAAGCGATTCTTGGTGAGAAACTGACTGACCTAGGATATCAAGATGGATTATATCCTGAAAGTAAACAAGTTCATGTGAAAGCCCCTGTATTCTCCTTTACGAAACTACAAAAAGTAGATACGTACTTAGGGCCTGAAATGAAATCAACTGGGGAAGTTATGGGTAGTGATTATTATTTAGAAAAAGCCTTGTATAAAGCCTTTGAAGCATCTGGCTTGCATTTGCCAAGTTATGGGGCTGTACTTTTCACCATTGCTGATGAAACAAAAGAAGAGGCGTTAGAAATTGCTAAGCGTTTTTCAGCAATTGGCTATAGTTTAGTCGCAACGGAAGGAACCGCTGACTTTTTAGCGAAGCATCAGTTGCCTGTTAAGAAAGTGACGAAAATTTCTAATCCTGAAGGGGAAACCGTGCTGGATGTCATTCGCAACGGGAATGCACAAGTGGTAATCAATACCATGGATAAAAATCGTTCCAGTGCCAACCAAGATGGGTTTTCAATCCGTCGGGAAGCAGTCGAACATGGGATTCCGTTGTTTACCTCACTTGACACAGCAAATGCGATTTTAAAAGTTTTAGAATCAAGAGCCTTTACGACAGAAGCCATTTAAGCAAAAATCTGGAACAATCGTCTGAGGAGGACTGTTCCAGATTCTTTTACGAAGAAATAGAAAATCATTTATAGGGGAATCAGAGAATAAAGGAGTGAAGGATACTGATGCAGAGAAAGCAAGAAATGATGACCATTGTAGCTCAAAAACAGTTAGCGCCACGCATCTATCAGTTAGACTTACAAGGCGAGTTAGTGAAAGACATGACACGACCAGGACAGTTTGTGCATATCAAGGTTCCGCGTGCAGATTTACTTTTGCGGCGACCGATTAGTATCAACCAAATTGATCATTCGAACGAAACCTGTCGTTTGATTTATCGAGTCGAAGGCGCTGGAACGGAAGTGTTTGCCACCATGAAGGCTGGTGAACAATTAGATATTTTAGGTCCTTTAGGAAACGGCTTTGATATAACTACCGTAGCAGCTGGTCAAACTGCTTTTATCGTTGGCGGAGGAATCGGGATTCCCCCATTGTATGAATTATCAAAACAACTCAATGAAAAAGGCGTGAAAGTGATTCATTTTCTTGGTTATGCATCAAAAGAGGTTGCTTATTACCAACAAGAATTTATGGCATTAGGAGAAACACATTTTGCCACAGATGACGGCTCGTTTGGCGCTCATGGCAACGTGGGCCGTTTATTGTCAGAAGCGTTAGCAAAAGGACGGATCCCTGATGCAGTGTATGCTTGTGGTGCGAATGGTATGTTAAAAGCAATTGATTCTTTATTTCCAACACATCCACACGTTTACCTTTCTTTAGAAGAACGGATGGCCTGTGGAATTGGGGCTTGCTATGCCTGCGTTTGCCATAAAAAAGGAGACACTACTGGAGCAAAAAGTGTCAAGGTCTGTGATGAAGGTCCGATTTTTAAAGCAAGTGAGGTTATCTTATGATGAAAAATCCTTTAGCCGTTTCAATTCCAGGTTTAACATTAAAAAATCCAATTATTCCCGCCAGTGGTTGCTTTGGGTTCGGGGAAGAATATGCTAACTATTATGACCTTGATCAATTAGGTTCAATTATGATTAAGGCAACAACGCCCCAAGCACGATATGGAAATCCCACACCACGTGTAGCTGAAACACCTAGTGGTATGCTAAATGCCATTGGATTGCAGAATCCAGGCTTAGACGTGGTTATGCAAGAAAAATTACCAAAATTAGAAAAATACCCTAACTTACCGATTATCGCAAATGTTGCAGGTGCTTGCGAAGAGGACTATGTGGCTGTTTGCGCAAAAATTGGGCAAGCGCCTAATATCAAAGCAATTGAACTGAATATTTCCTGTCCCAATGTGAAACATGGCGGCATAGCTTTTGGTACAGATCCAGAAGTTGCTTTTCAATTAACACAAGCAGTCAAAAAAGTCGCCTCTGTTCCGATTTATGTTAAACTATCACCAAACGTAACGGACATTGTGCCGATCGCCCAAGCAATTGAAGCAGGGGGCGCAGACGGCTTTTCTATGATTAATACATTGCTCGGGATGCGCATTGACTTAAAAACGAGAAAACCTATTTTAGCCAATCAAACTGGTGGACTATCTGGCCCAGCCATTAAACCTGTTGCCATTCGCTTAATCCGACAAGTCGCCAGTGTTTCTCAGTTGCCAATTATTGGAATGGGCGGTGTTCAAACAGTGGATGATGTCTTGGAAATGTTCATGGCAGGTGCTAGCGCTGTCGGTGTTGGTACGGCCAACTTTACAGATCCATATATTTGTCCGAAGTTGATTGACGGATTACCTAAGCGAATGGAAGAGTTAGGCATTGAATCGTTGGAACAATTAATTAAAGAAGTGAGAGAGGGGCAGCAAAATGCACGATAGACCAATTATTGCGTTAGATTTTCCCACGCAAAAAGAAGTGGCTGTTTTTTTAGAAAAATTTCCTAAGGAAGAAGCCTTGTTTGTTAAAGTGGGGATGGAACTTTTTTACGCAGAAGGACCAGCGATTGTTCGCTGGCTTAAAGAACAAGGACATGATGTTTTCTTGGATTTAAAATTACATGATATTCCGAATACTGTGGAAAAAGCGATGACAAATTTAGCAAAATTAGGCGTTGCCATTACCAATGTCCATGCAGCAGGGGGCGTTCGAATGATGCAAGCAGCTAAGGAAGGTCTAATCAAAGGGACTCAGCCAGGCGCTAAGGTTCCTGAGTTAATTGCTGTAACCCAGTTGACTTCTACTAGTGAAGAAGAGATGCACCATGATCAATTAATCAACGTTTCTTTAGAGACAAGTGTCATTCATTATGCTAAATGTGCGGAAAAAGCGGGTCTGGATGGCGTGGTTTGTTCAGCATTAGAAGCACGTGGTATTCAAGAAGCAACCAAGCAGACGTTTATTTGCTTAACACCTGGTATTCGTCCAGCAGGAAGTGCAGTAGGTGACCAACAACGGGTCGTAACGCCGCAACATGCTCGCGAAATCGGGTCCACATATATCGTTGTTGGCCGACCTATTACCCAAGCAGAAAATCCTTATGAAGCCTATCAAGAAATCAAAAAAGACTGGAGCGGAAAGTAACATGACAAAAGTAGCAAAAAAGATTGCCAAAGATTTATTAGATATTGAAGCGGTATTTTTAAACCCTAATGAGCCGTTTACCTGGGCTAGTGGCATAAAAAGCCCGATTTATTGTGATAACCGTATCACGATGAGTTATCCTGCTGTGCGTAAAGAAATTGCAGAAGGCTTAGCGGCAAAAATTAAAGAGACTTTCCCAGAAGTCGAAGTGATTGCTGGGACAGCTACCGCAGGGATTCCACATGCGGCATGGGTAGCCGATATTTTAGGATTACCAATGGTTTATATCCGCAGTAAAGCCAAAGACCACGGCAAAGGGAATCAAATTGAAGGCCGAATTTCTGAAGGACAAAAAATGGTAGTTATCGAGGATTTAATTTCAACCGGCGGTAGCGTGTTAGAAGCGGCAGAAGCGGCGGAACGTGAAGGAGCAACGGTTTTAGGCGTTGCGGCAATCTTCACTTATGAGTTACCCAAAGGAACGGCAAATTTTGCAGATAAACAGATGACGTTACTAACGTTAACCAATTACTCAACTTTAATTGATGCTGCATTAGAAGCAAACTATATCGAAGAAAAAGATGTTACCTTATTACAAGAATGGAAAAAAGATCCTGAAAACTGGGGCAAATAACCGTTGAACTAAAGATGGTTCTTGTCGTCTGATTTTTAGTGTCATTTTCAGTAACCAGATTTAACGGTAGGAGAACTTAGGTCATTTGCCGAGGAGCGTAATGATCTAAGTTCTTTTGTTTGACGTAGAAAAGATGTTAGGATAGAGTTTTAACATGAGTTTTACCTGATTACTATGTGGAAATGAAGGAAGAGTGTATGAAAAAAATAAAAAATATGGACGTTGAATGGAGCTATACAGGCAACGATGGACCGGAACATTGGCATACGCTATGTGACTGGTTTGCAGAAGGTGCTAAGTTTGCTTATCAATCGCCAATTGCTTTAGAAAAAGAAAGTGCTGAGACAGTAAATTCTCAGATTACGTTTCATTATAAAAAAGAAGAATTCACTGAAAAAGAATTCAAAAATACGTTTCATTTTGTACCACCAAATACGGAAAGTTACGTAATGTTTGAAAATGTTGCGTATCATTTAACCGATATCCATTTTCATATGCCTAGCGAACATTTGCTGTCGGGAAAGCAGTATCCGCTAGAATTCCATTTGGTTCATATGAACGATGCTGGCGAAAATTTAGTTGTCGGTTGCCTGTTTACCATCACTGAGGAAGAAAATCGTTTTTCAGAAGCGAATCATCCGATGGACTGGGAAAACGGCACGCACCAACAATGGTTTAATCCGTCAATCTTTTTACCAGAGGAGCGTCTACACTACCATTATGTAGGCTCGTTAACAACACCGCCAACTAAGGGTCCAGTGAAATGGTTTGTATTTGATACCATTCAAAAAATGGATCAAGCCTTTTTAAATAAGATCAAGGAAGGTATGTTGGCCTTTAACAATCGGCCCCTTCAGCCGTTGAATGGGCGTAAGATTTATTTTTCAAATGATTAGTGTGTGGAGGAAAAAGTGTTGAATATTCAACAAATGAAGTATGTTGCTGCCATAGCTAACAATGGGAGTTTTCGGGAAGCAGCCAAAAAACTATTTATTACACAACCTAGCTTGTCAAATAGTATTCGAGAATTAGAAGAAGAACTAGGTATTTCCCTCTTTTTACGTACCAATAAGGGCGCTTTTTTAACAGAAGAAGGAATGGTTTTTTTAGAACAAGCAGAGAAAGTCTTAGTTCAAATGGAGTTATTGGAAAATCGCTATCGCGAGACAGTGACCAGCGAACGATTCTCCATCTCTTCGCAACATTACGATTTTTTAGGTGAGGTAATTGCCAAAGTTCTTAAAAAGTATGGGGATCAATATAAAGATTTTCGTGTCTTTGAAACCACAACCTTAAAAGTAATTGAAGACGTCAAAGGATTTCACAGTGAGTTGGGGATTATTTATTTAAATGAACAAAATAGTGTCAGTATTGAACGGTATTTAGAACAAGCTAATCTAGCCTACGAGGTAATTAGTACCTTTAATACACACATTTTTTTAGGTAATCATCATCCTTTAGCCAAGCAAAAAGAAATTCATTTAGAGGAATTAGTTCCCTATCCACAAGTTCGCTTTAATCAAGAAGGAAGCAATTTTTCCTATTTTTCTGAAGATTTAGTTGAAATTCCTGAACAGGAATCGGTCATTCATACTACGGATCGTGGAACCTTGATGAATTTGTTGGTAGAAACCAATGCTTATGCTTCTGGTTCAGGTGTCGTAACGGGTTTTACGAAGAAAGAAATTCGGTTAGTGCCATTGGCGCCAGCCTTGGAAAATCGTATTTGTTTACTCTTTCCCAAAAATCGGGAAATCAGTCCGATTGGTCGCTACTTTATCAAAGAACTAAAAGCGTTGTTTAAAAAAGAGGTAGATACCAAAACGTTTAGCACTAAGGAATAAAAAGAAGAGGTCGGGACAGAAGTGTTTAACTCCGAGAAATAAGAAGGAATTTCCGAAAATTGTTCTTTAATTTTTGGAGAATTTCGGCTTATTTCCGAAGGAGTTGCTTCTGTTCCCGTCGTTTATTAGTTTTTGAGCGTGGAGCAAAAATCCAAAGTGATTTTTGTCCCACGCTCTTCTTTTTTGGCTCATTTTGAAACAGTAGAAATGGTTTCTCTTTCAATTAATGTGACAGGTACTTGAATGTCTTCTATGATTTGAATGTCTTGTTGCATCGTTTGTAATAACACTTCACCAGCTAGTTTTCCCATTTCTTTAAAGTCTTGCGCCATGGTTGTTAATGGCGGTTCGACAAATGCTGCTGCTTGAATATCGTCAAAACCAATAATCGATAATTCTTCAGGCACATGAATACCTAGGTTTTTACAGTTTCGTAAACAATGTAATGCGCTGAAGTCATTATCGCAGACCACGGCTGTGAGTTGGTGCGCCTCAAAATACTGTTTAAAGTTGTGTTCATCTAAGAGATTGGTTTCCGTGATTGCTGTATGGAACGCCAGATTGGCTTCTTTTAAAGCTTGGAGATAACCTAAATAACGTTGCCGAACGGATTGTAGGGCCGGACTTCCTGAAAGGATATATCCAATTTTCGTATGTCCTAAGCCAATTAAGCGTTCGGTTGCTGTTTTACCACCAGCAAAGTTGTCTGATTGAATGGTTGCAAAAGGTAAATCATGGATCTTTTTATCCAAGACAACGACTGGAAAATTCATCAAAGCCAACTCGAACAGTAAGTCGAGGTAGTCATTACTAGTAGCAGCATAATAGACAAGCCCGGCAAACTCATTCACAATGTCCGCAGCATTTTTCTCTCTCAAAAAATTAGGCGAGGTCATAAAGACTTCTAAACCAGCTGCTTGAATAGTAGGGGCCAAACCGCTATAGAAATTTCCTACTGATAAATCGTCTGCAAAAGGCAATAAAAAAAGAACTTTATTTAAAGAGGTATGAAGAGGATGCTTTGGTGCTTGAACAAAACTTCCTTTTCCTTGGTGACGTTGGATTACGCCTTGCGTTTCCAACTCAGTTAGCGCTCGTTTGGACGTAATTCTACTGACGTTAAACTGAGCCGATAATTCTTTTTCGGTAGGCACTTGCGCTCCAACAGGCAATCGCCCAGAATCAATTTCATTTTGTAAATAATCAATAATTTGTTGATATAATGGTTGCTTCATTCATTTCACCTCACAATAAGATATATCTTATTTATAGTTTACCATAAATTAATTGGTTTTAAAATGAAAAAAATGATCGAAATCACTAGACAAAGTGAAATGTAAACGCTATAATTCAATTGTAAAATGATATATCAAATTTAAGAGGTGACGAGAATGGTTTATACAGAAGTTCCAAAATCCGTAGCAACATTTATGGAGACAATTACAGAAAAATGCGGTGAAGCACATCAAGATTGGGCAAAAAACTTTCAGGCGGCCTTTGCCAATACTTTACTAACAACAGTGAAACGTCAAGAAGATGGTACTACCTTTTTATTAACAGGCGATATTCCAGCAATGTGGTTGAGAGACTCAACAGCACAAGTTCGTCCCTATTTAGTGATTGCGAAAGAAGACGAAGACCTTGCTCAAATGATTGCTGGGTTGGTTAAGCGCCAGTTTCGTTATATTTGCATTGATCCTTATGCCAATGCGTTTAATGAAACAGATAATCATGCAGGCCATCAAACTGATAAGACCGAAATGAATGGCTGGATTTGGGAACGGAAATATGAAATTGATTCATTATGTTACCCGGTCCAATTAGCCTATTTACTTTATAAAAATACTGGGATGACCGAACAATTTAATTCAGATTTTGTGGAAGGCGTCAAAAAAATTCTCAACGTTTTCACAACAGAACAAGATCACGCACAGTCACCTTATTTATTTGAACGAGATACGTGGCGTCAAGAAGATACGTTGGTTGAAGCAGGGAAAGGAACACCAGTTGGCAAAACAGGGATGACATGGTCAGGCTTCCGTCCTAGTGATGATGCCTGCCAATATGGTTACTTAGTTCCTTCTAACATGTTTGCAGTCGTAATTTTAGGCTATATTCAAGAAATTTTCTCTGATGTTTTAGAAGATGCTACGATTGTGGCGATTGCTAAAAAATTACAAGAAGAGATTGAAGAAGGCATCCAAACATTTGGACGAACAAAAAATCAAAATAACGAAACGATTTATGCGTATGAAGTGGATGGCTTAGGCAATGCAAGCGTGATGGATGACAGTAATGTTCCCAATTTAGTAGCAGCCCCTTATCTGGGTTATTGTTCAACAGAGGATGAACAATATTTAACAACGCGTCAAACCTTATTAAGTAAAGAAAATCCTTACTTCTATGAAGGCAAATACGCGAAAGGGATTGGTAGCTCGCATACACCAGAAAATTACGTGTGGCCGATTGCTTTAGCAATGGAAGGAATGACAACCAAAGATAAAGCTGAAAAAGAACGGATTTTAGATTTATTAGTTGCCACAGATGCGGGGACTCATTTGATGCATGAAGGTTTTGACGTAGATAATCCTGAAAATTATACAAGAGAATGGTTTTCATGGGCTAATATGATGTTTTGTGAATTAGTTATGGATTATTTTGACATCCGAGTGGAAAAATAGGAGGAAAAGTGATGACAAAGAAAAAAGTCTATATTGTTTCCCATAGTCATTGGGATCGTGAATGGTATCTTCCTTATGAAGAACATCATATGCGCTTAATTGAATTAGTGGATAATGTATTAGATTTAATTGAAAATGATCCAGAGTTTAACAGTTTCCATTTAGATGGACAAACGATTATCTTAGACGACTATTTACAAGTTCGCCCAGAGAAAAAAGAAGCTGTAAAAAAAGCTGTCCAAGCAGGCAAACTAAAAATCGGACCATTTTATATTTTACAAGATGACTTTTTAATTAGCTCTGAATCCAATGTTCGAAACATGCTGATTGGGCATTTAGAAAGTCAAAAATGGGGAGCACCAGTTCAATTAGGTTACTTCCCGGATACATTTGGTAACATGGGTCAAACGCCTCAAATGATGCAATTAGCAAATCTGCCTGCGGCTGCCTTTGGACGTGGGGTGAAACCGATTGGCTTTGATAATCAAGTCTTAGAAAGCGACTATAGCTCACAATATTCTGAAATGTGGTGGGAAGGTCCGGACCAAACCAAAATTTTCGGCTTGCTTTTTGCGAACTGGTATAGTAACGGGAACGAAATTCCTTCAGAAAAAGAAGCGGCAATCGCTTTTTGGAAACAAAAATTGGCTGATGTGGAACGTTACGCTTCCACAAACCATTTATTGATGATGAATGGGGTCGACCACCAACCGGTACAAAGAGATATTACTAAGGCCATCGCTTTAGCCAATGAACTATTCCCAGAATATGAATTTATTCATTCCAATTTCGATGACTATTTGAAAGCTGTTCAAGAGGAGTTACCAGAAGATTTAGGAACAGTAACAGGTGAATTAACGAGTCAAGAAACGGATGGCTGGTACACATTAGCCAATACTTCTTCTGCTCGCGTCTATTTAAAACAGTGGAACACAAAAGTCCAACGCCAATTAGAAAATATCGCAGAACCTTTAGCAGCGATGGCTTACGAAGTAACTGGCGACTACCCACATGACCAATTTGATTATGCTTGGAAAACATTGCTTCAAAACCATCCGCACGATAGTATTTGTGGCTGTTCTGTCGACGAGGTTCACCGAGGCATGATGACTCGCTTTGAAAATGCCAATGATGTCGGGCATTTCTTAGCAGATGAAGCAACACGACAATTAACAGAAGCAATTGATACAAGTGTTTTCCCAGAAAAAGCGCACCCGTTTGTTTTATTTAATACTAGTGGCTATCAGAAAACGGAGGTTGTCACTGTGGAAGTGGAGATTGAACGATTGCCATTTTATACAGGAAAACCTGAAGATCTTTATCATGAATTAAAACAAAAAGCCACCCCAGATTATCAAGTGATTGATCCAACTGGAAAAGCCGTTGCAAGCCGTATTGTCAAAGAAGATGTTCGTTTTGGTTACGATTTACCTAAAGATGCTTTCCGTCAACCGTACATGGCCAAATACTTAACGGTCGAATTATCTGTCAAAGAAATGGCGCCATTCTCTTGGGATAGCTTTGCATTGATTCAAGGAGAAACGAAAGCTTTTGAAGGAAGTCTTTTGGCTCAACCAGCAACAAATGAAATGGAAAACGAATTTATTCAAGTGAAAATTGAAAACAATGGTAGCTTAACCATTGCTGACAAAAAAACAGGAGAAACATTTTCAAAATTGTTAACATTTGAAGATACTGGCGACATTGGGAATGAATATATCTTTTTCAAACCGACCGAAGACCAAGGAATTACAACCGAAAATGTAACGGCTGAAATTACGAATAAAGAAAATTCCCCTGTAAAAGCAAGTTATCAAATTAAACAAACCGTCATGTTACCAGTTTCAGCAGATGAACGATTAGAAGAAGAACAAAAGGCTGTTCGTGAGTTTAGAGAACGCCAAGCACAACGTTCAACGACGCTTCGCCCGTTCGAAATAACGACAGTGGTTACAATGATCAAAGAAAGTAACCAATTATTCTTTGAAACAACCATTAATAATCAAATCAAAGATCATCGTTTACGCGTGCTTTTCCCAACTGGCATGGTCACAGAAACACATGAAGCGGATAGTATTTATGAAGTCGTGACACGACCAAATCAAGTAAGCGACACATGGGAAAATCCAACAAACCCGCAGCACCAACAAGCGTTTGTGAATGTTCATGACCAAAACAAAGGCGTGACTATCTTCAATGAAGGCTTAAATGAGTATGAAGTCTTAGCAGATGGAACCATTGCTGTCACATTAATTCGTTGTGTTGGCGAACTAGGTGATTGGGGCTATTTTGCGACACCAGAAGCACAATGCCAAGGAGAATATACCTTTAAATATGGTTTGTCATTGCATGGAAAACCAGAAGAACGCTTTGCTACGTATCAACAAGCCTATAGTGCACAAATTCCTTTTACTGCAGCTACTACTACGCGTCATGAAGGTAAACTAGCACCGAACCATGTCTATTTGACAACGGCAGAAGGACCAATTGGTTGGACAGCCGTTAAACGTCAAGAGCAAACAAATCATTTAGTCGTTCGTGGCTTTAATCTAACAGCGCAAAATATTCCTTGTGAACTTCACAAAGAGACACAACCAGCGACTTGTTTAACAAATGTATTAGAAGAACCGTTGACACCAGCGATAGAAGTTGATGCACCATTACGTCCGTTTGAAATTCGGACATGGCGTTTCGAAAAATAAATAAATAGGAGAACTTTGTTGAAAAGGACAAAGTTCTCCTATTTTCTTCTCTGCCGTTTTTTTGAGATATTTATAATAAAAATCTAGCGAAACAATGAGAAAATCATTCATTTTACGGTCAATTTGTGCTACTATAACGTCAACTGAAGGAGTGAAGCTAAATGGATTTAACCAATCGTTTTAATCGTCAAGTAAATAAAATTGCTGTTTCTTTAATTCGTCAATTTGACGAACAAGTCTCAGGAATTGAAGGTATTTTAAAATTAACGCTAGGAGAGCCGGATTTTAACACACCTGAGCATGTCAAAAAAGCAGCCAAAGAAGCAATTGATGCGAATTTTTCTCATTATACAGGGATGTCTGGTTTATTAGATGTCCGTGAAGCAGCCGCTTATTTTATGAAAGAAAAGTACCATTTGACTTACCAGCCTGGGACAGAAATTTTAGTAACAGTTGGAGCAACAGAAGCGATTTCAGCTTCGTTATTAGCAATTTTAGAACAAGGTGACAAAGTGCTATTGCCAGCACCTATTTACCCAGGGTATGAACCAATTATTACATTGGCGGGGGCGGAACCGGTATATTTGGATACACGAGACAACGATTTTGTCTTGACCCCTGAAATGATTGAAGCGGCAATGGCCGAGCATGGGGAACAAGTCAAAGCAATTATTTTAAATTATCCTAGCAACCCAACTGGTGTCACATATAACCGCCAAGAGTTGCAAGCAATTGCTGATGTTCTAAAAAAATACGACATTTTTGTGATTAGTGATGAAATTTATAGTGAGTTAACTTATGATGAGAGTCATGTTTCGATTGCTGAAATGTTACGTGACCAAACGATTTTAATTAACGGTTTGTCGAAATCACATGCCATGACAGGCTGGCGGATTGGCTTTATTTTTGCACCAGCGATTTTAACAGCGGAGATCATTAAAGTTCATCAGTATTTAGTTACTGCGGCTGCAACAGTGTCTCAAAAAGCGGCTGTTCGTGCCCTAATCGAAGGAATGCATGATGCTGAAATTATGAAAGAAGAGTATCGGAAACGGCGCGATTTTGTTTATGAACAGATGACTCAATTGGGGTTTGAGGTTGCGCGTCCAAATGGGGCCTTTTATATTTTTGCTAAGATTCCTACTGGTTATGAACAAGATTCTATGAAATTTTGTATTGATTTAGCGCAAAAAGAAGCAGTAGCGTTGATTCCAGGTATTTCTTTTGGTCCAGAAGCAGAAGGATACGTCCGAATTAGTTATGCGTCCGATATGGATAAATTAACAACGGCCATGGAACGAATTGCACATTACATGGCGACACAACGCATAACACACTAACCTTTATAGATTCTTTACACACCTTTACCTTTTATTTACATTTAATTGAAACAGAATTAACAGAGTCTTGGTAGACTAAACTTGTAACTAATTGAAAAGGAAGTGCAAAGATGAAAAAACGTGTAATTGCAGCAACTATGCTGAGTCTAGGGTTATTATTAACTGGGTGCGGAGCTCAAGGAGGCACAACTGAAAAATCCAGCGAAGCGGATAGTAACAAACCAGTTAAAATTGTCGCTGTTGGTTCCACCGCTTTACAACCGTTAGTAGATGCTGCGAAAGATCAATTTACACAAGAACATCCTAATTATACAGTTTCTGTCCAAGGTGGCGGCAGCGGAACAGGACTTTCGCAAGTTGCAGATGGCGCAGTGACCATTGGAAATTCCGATGTGTTTGCCGAAGAGAAAGATGGCGTGGATGCCTCTAAATTAGTCGATCATCGGGTGGCCGTGGTCGGTATGGGACCAGTGGTCAACAAAGAAGTCGGCGTGAAGAATTTAACGAAGCAACAATTGATTGATGTCTTTACTGGCAAAGTCAAAAACTGGAAAGAAGTGGGCGGCAAAGATCAAGAAATCGTCGTAATAAACCGCGCAAACGGAAGTGGCACCCGAGCAACATTTGAAAAATGGGGCTTAGATGGAGCTAAACCAGTTCAATCACAAGAACAAGATTCTTCGGGAACAGTTCGTAAAATTGTTGAACAAACACCAGGAGCAATCAGCTATTTAGCTTTTTCTTATATGGATGATTCTACCGTTGCCTTAAGCATTGATGGTGTTGAACCAAAAGAAGAACACGTGAAAGACAATTCATGGAAAATCTGGTCTTATGAACATATGTATACAAAAGGGGAGCCTAATAAAGAAGTAAAAGCCTTCTTAGACTATATGGTCACCGATGATGTTCAAAAAACAATTGTCAAAGACTTAGGTTATTTAGCCATCACAGACATGCAAGTAGAACGTGATGTAAATGGAAAAGTAACTGAAAAATAAACAAAAAAACTCAGCCAATAAACAGGATTGGCTGAGTTTTTTTAGGCTTCTTTTTTTGTTAAAGGCAAGGTGATTGTAAAAGTGGTCCCTAAGCCTAAGTGACTATCAATGGCGATTTTACCGCCTAATAATTCTGTGTAATTTTGGACAATAGCTAGACCTAGACCGGTGCCACCAGAATGACGGCTACGTGCTTTATCGACACGATAGAACCGTTCAAAGATCCGTTCTTGGTCTTTTTGACTAATGCCAATGCCAGTATCTTGAACAGATAAACGTAATTGCTGATTTTCAATAGCATAAGAAATAGTAATCTGACCATTTTCTTGGGAATACTGAATGGCATTTTCAATTAGATTCTTCACGATTGGATAAAACAATTCGTATTTGGTGAAAAACTGGCTCTCTGGCAGACCATGAACGACTGTTTTCAGCTGTTTTGCTGCCAATTGTTGCTGATAAGAACCGAGAATTTCTGTAATAAATTTTTCTAAAGTAATTTCTTGTTCTGCATAAGGAATTGTCGCGCTGCCCCGAGAAAGTTCTAAAATTTCTTGAATTAATTGTTGCAGACGCTGGGCATCTTTTTGCATGATGTGCAAAAATTGATTAAGGACTTCCGGATCTTCTTTGGCGCCGTCTATGAGTGTCTCGGTAAAGCCCAAAAGAGAAGTGACAGGCGTTTTTAATTCATGAGACACGTTTGATACAAAATCTTTTTGCATTTTTTCTAGTTGGCGAACGCGCGTTAAATCATAGGCAATTCCTAACACTTGATAATCATTGGCACTTTGATCATCCAAGTAACGAAGAGAAAGATCTAAGCGTAAAGGTGTTGGTCCCTGTGTCACAGTGATTTCTTGATGTAAGCTGTTTTTTTCAGCGACGACTTGATGGATTAAATGAATCAAATCGGCGTCTTGAATCACTTCAAGATAATTGCTTTGCATATTTTTAGCAGAGAGTCCTAACATTTCCTGCATTTTAGGGTTCAACAGACGAAGCCGTCCTTGCGTATCAATGATAAAGACACCAATCATCAACTCATCTAAAAGTTCGTGAAATTGCTCATCCGCAGACGTATACGCTTTATACGTTTGACTTACTTGTTGACTCAGTAAGTTAATAGTTTCGTAAAGTTCATTCCATTCAGAAGATTGCTGGATAATGGATCGATTTTCATCTGGATGTTTAAGCATTCGTTTCAGAATCGGTAAGACAGTCACTAGCGGTTGATTTTTTTGCCGTAACAATAAAAAGATAAACAAGGTAATTAGTAGGAACAAGATGCCAAATGTAAAGATAATATAGCGACGAAAAGATTGGATATTTTTAGAAAATAGCGCGGTTTGTTCCGAAATCCGAATAATACCAACGATTTCTCCTGATTTTAAAACAGGCGTGGCAACGTACAGAAGTTCTTTATTTAACGTTTTACTCTTTCGTAAAGCTGAACCATAGGTAGCTCCTGATAGAACCGCAGCGATTTCAGGTCGTTTTTTGTGCGACTCTAGCGGTTCATTTTGGCTGCTGTCAAAAAAGACGGTACCATTTTTTTGCAACAAAGTTACCCGTTCTTCTGCATCATCTAACGCATGGGTGACAAGGAGTTGTTGTTGGTTTGTCAGTTGCCCTTTTTCGAAAACGGAAGGGGGCAACTGGTCTGTTAAAAGGGTATTTTTTCTTCTTAAATAGGTTTCTTGCTGAGCAACCATTTCTTTTTGAAAGAAAAAATTGGTCGCTGCAATACTCCCGACAAATAATAAAAGCATGACTGCCGCAACTAAAAAATATTCAATCCGCAGTCTCTTTTTCATCGTTTTGGCTCCTGAAAACGGTAGCCAAAGCCACGGACAGTTACTAAGTAAACGGGCCGTTTGGGATCGGGCTCGATTTTATCACGTAAATGACTAATGTGGACATCGACGATGCGACTTTGTCCAGCGAAGTCATATTGCCAAATTCGTTCCAACAAGGTTTCCCGATTAATGACCCGATCTTTGCGTTTCATAAAGTAAACGAGTAATTCAAATTCTTTCGGTGTTAGTTCAATGGGCTGATTGCGCACAAAGACCTCATAATTTTGTTCATCCACACGAATCTCGCCAATCACAAGCGGAGCTTTAGGTGTGTCCTCTTGAAGCGGTTCGGTCGTGGTAGGTTTTAAACGACGAAAAATAGCTTTCATGCGTGCTAGGACTTCTCTGGGACTAAAAGGTTTTGTTAAATAATCATCTGCCCCAATTTCTAAGCCGATGATTTTATCTACTTGTTCATCTTTGGCAGTTAAAATCAAAATAGGCGTGTCAATTTTTTCTCGACGAAGTGCTTTGGTAATTTCTAAGCCATCCATACCAGGAAGCATTACATCTAAAATTATAAAATCATATTGATTAGACAAAGCTAATTCGAAGCCGTTTTTACCATCTTCGGAAGTAGTCACCTGATAGCCTTCTTTTTCCAAATTAAAGGTTAACAAAGTTAAAATCGATGGTTCATCATCGACGACAAGAACTTTTTTCATTTACATAACTCCTTCAAGAAATTTCTGAAAATAAGTGTATATTTCACTATTGTTAGTTTAACATATTTTTAGAGGAAGAACGTACTTTAAAGTAAGCGAGAATGCTACTTTTGAGAAAAGTCAACTCATGGTATAATAGAGAAATGAAATGAGGAGAAGCGAATGATTGGTATTAGTAGTTGCTTAGGTGGGATTTGTTGCCGTTACGATGGAAAATCTCAAGAACAAGAAGCGTTAAAACAACTTGTAACTAATGGAAAAGCAATAATGATTTGTCCCGAAGTTTTAGGAGAGTTGCCCATTCCACGTCCGCCAGCAGAAATCATTGGCGGGGACGGCTTTGATGTTTGGGCGAATACTGCTTATGTATATACGGATAATGGGGAAGATGTCACTGAGGCGTTTAAAGCAGGGGCACAGCGCGCGTATCAAAAATTAAAAGCCCAACAAATTACAACCTTGATTTTGAAAGAAAAAAGTCCCAGCTGTGGCAGCCAGCTGATTTATGATGGACAATTTTCTGGCATTAAAAAAGCTGGAGTTGGAGTCGCAACTGCTTATTTTATTCAACAAGGAATGACCGTTTATTCTGAAGAAACATGGCAACTTGCGGACATTTCTTTTTAAAAGGTAAAAACTTAGTAAAAAAAGATTGACTATTCCCTATGAAATCGGTAACCTATAAGGGATTGAAGATGGGAGCACGGCTCATGGAAATGGAAAAAACAAACCGCATGAATGCGTTATTTGAATTTTATTCGACATTATTAACGGAAAAGCAGATGAATTATATGGAGCTTTACTATGCTGATGACTTTTCTTTAGGAGAAATTGCGGAAGAATATGAGGTTAGTCGCCAAGCGGTTTATGATAACATTAAACGAACCGAAAAAATTTTAGAAGAATACGAAAAAAAGTTACATCTTTATTCAAACTATGTTGTACGGAAAGAATATCTTGAACAACTACAGCAGTATGTTCAAGAAACTTATCCCAAAGATAGTGAAATCAAAAAATATATTGAACAAATTCAAGAAATAGAGGAATGAAACTATGGCTTTTGAGAGTTTAACAAACCGCCTACAACAGGCAATGAGTAAAATCCGTCGTAAGGGAAAAGTTTCCGAAGCCGACGTAAAAGAAATGATGCGAGAAATCCGTTTGGCTTTATTAGAAGCCGACGTTAATTTACAAGTGGTCAAAGATTTCACAAAACGTGTCAGAGAACGGGCAGTAGGAGTCGAAGTATTAGAAAGCTTATCACCAGCCCAACAAATTGTAAAAATTGTTGATGAAGAATTAACGAAAACGTTAGGTTCAGAAACGGTTGAACTGAATAAATCTCCAAAAATCCCGACAGTGATTATGATGACAGGGTTACAAGGGGCTGGTAAAACAACTTTTACTGGTAAATTAGCTAAACACTTAATGAAAACTGAAAACGCTCGTCCGC
Organism: Enterococcus sp. DIV0712; assembly: GCF_050554855.1. NCBI lineage: Bacteria > Bacillati > Bacillota > Bacilli > Lactobacillales > Enterococcaceae > Enterococcus > Enterococcus sp. DIV0712. The sequence continues at coordinate 1,408,988 of NZ_CP187333.1, read as the reverse complement.
TTTTAATCGCTGGTGACGTTTATCGTCCAGCAGCGATTGATCAGTTGAAGGTTTTAGGTCAACAATTAGAAGTTCCCGTTTTTGATATGGGAACCGATGCTAATCCAGTGGAAATTGTTCGTCAAGGGTTAGCGTTAGCAAAAGAAAAGAAAAATGATTATGTCTTAATTGATACGGCCGGCCGTTTACACATTGACGAAGCTTTAATGGACGAATTGAAACAAATTAAAGAGTTGGCTAATCCCAATGAAATTCTGTTAGTTGTTGATGCGATGACGGGGCAAGATGCTGTCAACGTTGCAGATAGTTTTAATGAACAGCTTGGAATTACTGGGGTTGTTATTACCAAAATGGACGGCGATACTCGTGGGGGGGCTGCGCTGTCAATTCGGGCAGTAACGGGCGCTCCGATTAAATTTGTCGGTTCTGGTGAAAAATTAACCGATTTAGAAATTTTCCATCCCGATCGTATGTCGAGTCGTATCCTAGGTATGGGGGACATGTTGACGCTAATTGAAAAAGCGCAACAAGATTACGATGAGAAAAAAGCAGAAGAACTTGCTCAAAAAATGAAAGAAAACAGTTTTGACTTTAACGATTTCATTGAGCAATTGGATCAAGTTATGGGCATGGGACCGATTGAAGACTTATTAAAAATGATCCCTGGAATGAGTAACATGCCTGGTATTGAAAATGTCAAAGTCGATCCAAAAGATGTGGCACGGAAACGGGCGATGGTCTTATCAATGACCCCTGCAGAACGTGAAAATCCTGATCTATTAAATCCTAGTCGCCGCCGCAGAATTGCAGCTGGTTCAGGAAATAGTGTGGTTGAAGTCAATCGTATGATTAAACAATTTAAAGAATCCAAAAAAATGATGCAACAAATGTCAAAAGGGGATATGAACATTCCTGGTATGGATCAAATGCTAGGTGGCGGCGTTAAAGGCAAGCTAGGTAAAATGGCCATGAATCGTATGATGAAGAAAAACAAAAAGAAGAAAAAGAAAAAAAGATAAACAGGCTTTAGTTAATTATTGGAAGAAACAGAAAGTGCGCCATCAGTCGAAGAGACTAATGGCGCACTTTCTGTTTAAGCGTAGTTTTGGATAATTGCGTTTAACGCTTCGGCAAAACCAGCACCGTGTTGTTCATAATATGACGTAAATCGTTCATCGCCAACATACATAAGGCCTAACCCTTTGTGTGCTTCTGGCGAATAGCTTGACCAAGAGTACATTAACCAATCTTTGTGTAATTGGAAAATTTCTTGCGCAAGTTGGCTAGTCAACTTGGGTGATTTTTGATACATGGCTAACTTAGAAAATAAATCTTTTTCCACGTTCTGCATTGCTTGCATGTCTTTTTCCGTCAAGTTTAAATATTTTTTGTTGGCTTGTTCAATCGTTTCGTTGCCATATTTTTCCCGAATCTCTTTACCATATTTTTCTTCGTTTTCTTGAACTCGTTGTTGTTTGAATGCTTCGAATTTTTGCTGATCTGACATGTTTATCTCTCCTTTGTAATGGTGTAAGGTTTGTTGAACAGAGGCTAAAAGACGATCAATTTCATTGCGCTTTTCCAATAGCTTTTGTTGATGCTCGTATAAAGCCTGTTCAACATTAAAGTCAGGTTGCTCCAAAATTTCTTTAATTTCATCTAGTTTCAGATCCAATTCACGGTAAAAAAGAATTTGTTGCAAACGATTCACCTCGGCTTGCCCGTAAATTCGATAACCAGAAGAATTAATTCTGGCTGGTTGAAGAAGACCAATTTCATCATAATATCGTAACGTCCGTGCACTGACGCCAGATAGTGAAGCCATTTTTTTAATTGTATATTCCATCATTCATTCCTCCTGACAAAATCTATCATAAACCTTTACGTAACGAGAGGGTCAAGCAAAAAAATAAAAAAAGTGAGACAACCTGTAAAAAGTTGCCTCACTTTTTCTCGATTGATTCAATTAGGCAGTTAAGCGATTAAAGAAATCCACGTAAGCATCTACAATTGATTGTAAGAAACCAACAGTGCCATCAATAATTTTACCATCTTCACCAATTAAGTTCGTAATACCGCCAATATAGGCTTCAGGTTGTTGTAAAGTTGGAACATTTAAGAAGACTAATGATTGTCTTAAATGATGGTTCGCACCAAATCCGCTAATTGCACCTGGTGAAACACTCACCACAAGTCCTGGTTTTTTATCCCAAACGCTTTCGCCATACGGACGTGAACCGACATCCAATGCATTTTTTAAAACAGCTGGTACTGAACGGTTATATTCTGGTGTTACAAACATTACGCCATCTACTTGTTTAACTTCTTCACGGAATGTTGTCCAAGCTTCGGTGGGGGTTCCTTCATCATCCAAATCTTGATTGTATAATTCTAAATCACCAATGTTAATAAAAACAGGTTCGAAATCAGCTGGAAATAAGTCCGCCATTGTTTTTGCTACCAATTTGTTAAATGAATCTTTTCTTAAACTCCCTACAAAAATACCAATTTTTTTTGTCATGTAAATCCCTCCATTTTTCTTTTACTTACTTTATGATAGTACTTTTCCAAAAAAAGCGCAAACGTTTTATCCTTGTACATTGTTGAACTTCGTAACTTCACGTATAATAGCTAGTAAAAGGATGAGTAAAGGAGCAACTGCTTGAATAAAAAAATAAATTGGCGCCGACAGTTAACACCGTTGGAGAAACAAACATTGACTGAATTAAAAAACAAGGAAATGATTAAACAAGGAACTTTTTATAAATTGGAACAAACATTTCCTGAGGAATCAGCTTATACTTATTATGGTTTATACAGGAAGGAACAAACCATTCAAGCATATATCGTAGGGTATTGTTTTGATGGGGAAACCTTGGAAGCGACGATTGTTGCGCCAAATGTAGGACCATTTTTTGAAGAACTTGTTCAAGAACTCGAAAAGCAAGCAGCTTTGTGGGGAATGAAAGAAGTCTTTCTCGTGATGGACGACAAGCAATCTGTTGGCCTGAATTATTTTAATAGACAAGGGATTCTGCCAGCTTTTTCAGAACAGTATCTGGTTTTTCAAAGAGAAACTTACTCACAGGCGTTGGCGAAGCTGACACTTCTCCGACCACAAGTGGCTGATTTGGATTCCTTGGCTAGGTTACTCGAAGGTACGCCTTTGCCGGAGGACCTTCAACGAACACTTATTTATAAAGAAAACAATCAACTTTTAGCCACGCTACGTTTGGATCATTTTGAAAACGAATGGGGGATTTATGGCTTTGTTGTGACAAAAACGCAACGAGGTCGCGGTCTTGGCCGTCAAGTGTTACAGTCTGCGCTCCGAATGATTTTAGAAAATTCAGCTTCAGCGACTATTTTTTTAGAAGTTGAAACAGAAAATCAAGCAGCGCTTCATCTCTATCAAACAGAAGGCTTTCAAGTGAGAAACCAGTACAACTATTATCAAATTTTGTAAAAATTCTTCATTATTTCGTTTGTTTTCCTGCAAATTGGCTAAAAAAATTGAAAAAAAGTAAAGGTGTCAAGAAAAAACTCTTTACAGGTTGTTGTTAATCTGTTAAACTAACTCTTGTGATTAAGTTAATGGAGGTGTATTTAATAATGGCAGTTAAAATTCGTTTAAAACGTATGGGTTCTAAAAAGAGTCCTTTTTACCGTATTGTAGTAGCTGATTCTCGTTCTCCTCGTGATGGACGTTTCATCGAAACTGTAGGTACTTACAACCCTTTGAAAGACCCTGCAGAAGTAGTTTTAAAAGAAGATTTAGTTTTAGATTGGTTATCTAAAGGTGCGCAACCTTCTGATACAGTTCGTAACATCCTTTCAAAAGAAGGCGTTATGAAAAAACATCATGAAGCTAAAAACGTTAAGAAATAAGGTGATTGAATATGGCAGATGTGAAAGAGTTAATTTTAACTATTGTCCGTCCGTTAGTCAGTCAACCTGAAGCAGTCTCATTAGAAATTGAGGAATCAACTGATTTCCTCGAGTATAATTTGACTGTGGCCAAAGAAGATATTGGACGTATCATTGGTAAACAAGGGCGTGTTGCAAAAGCAATTCGGACAATTGTTTATAGTGTACGTATCGATGGTCCGAAAAAGGTCCGCTTAAATATTCTTGATGGTAAATAAGCATTAACAAGGAGGTAGCCTAGCTATCTTCTTTTTTTATACATAACCAAAAAGTTTTCATTGCTAGAGACAGGCCTTTCTTGCTAAAATAGATGTATCCAGAATAAAGGAGCGATTTGTATGGCAAAACGAATTATCATTATGAACTTTGATATTGAAAGTAAATCGTACCAAGCATTTTCCGAAATAAAAAAGATGCAGGCAGAAAGACAGCTTAAAGGTGAGCAAATGGCGGTTGTTACGCATGTTAATGATGGCCAGCATCAATTTAAAATCAATGATTTTATCGATTTTACAGGCAACAATCATACATCAAAAGATAGCATGATTGGGATGCTAGTAGGCATATTAGGTGGTCCTCTGGGCATTCTTTTTGGCTGGTTTGCTGGAAGTATGTATGGTGCAAGCAAAGACGCCAAAGAAATTCAAGAAGCACAAACGGTTTTTGAACATGTGATTCAAAAGATTGATGAAGGACAAACGGGATTATTATTAATTGCAGAAGAAGAAGACAACCGTCCGCTCAACCAATTGGTTATGTTTGACTTAGGTGGCGAAATCACGCGGCTTGATTTAGAGGAAGTCCAACAAGAAATTAACGATGCGAACGAAGTTGCAAATGAAGCGAAACAATCGTGGCAAGCAAAAAAAGAACAACATAAAGAAGCGACATCGAAAGAAGAATAAGGAGCAAAGACTGTTTTCTGAATAAAGGGAAACAGTCTTTTAAAATACTAAGAAATCACGGTTTTTTATGGTAGTTTGCTAATTTTTTGTTATTTTATCGTAAAATACGGTAAACTAAGAAGAAAACTTTGAGAAAATAGATAAATTATTATTTGCTAAAGGAGCAAACTTCTTCTAAAATAAAAAGGAAGTTTAAAAGAAAGTATGGTAGCAGATGGAAATACAATTTTTAGGAACAGGCGCTGGTGTACCAGCAAAACATCGCAATGTCACAGGAATTGCGTTGAAATTATTAGATGAACGAAATGCAGTTTGGCTCTTCGATTGTGGTGAAGGGACTCAATTGCAAATTTTAAAAAGTAGTATTCGCCCAAGAAAAATTGAAAAGATTTTTATTACACATTTACATGGGGATCATATTTTTGGTTTACCTGGTTTGTTAAGTAGTCGTTCTTTTCAGGGCGGGACAGAACCTTTAGAAATCTATGGACCAGTTGGGGTTGCTGACTTTGTCAAGACTTCTTTACGGGTCTCGCAATCGCGGTTGTCCTATCCACTGAAATTTATTGAATTAACAAAAGAAAATGACGTTATTTTTAAAGATAAACAATTCACTGTTCGCTGTAATATCTTGGACCATGGCATCACGAGCTTTGGCTATCGAATTGAGGAAGCAGCGCATGAAGGAGAATTACAAGTAGAGAAACTTCAAGCTTTAGGGATTCCTTCTGGGCCGTTGTATGGCAAACTCAAACGTGGTGAAACGATTGTTTTTGATGGACAGGAAATTAATGGACAAGCGTTTGTGGGAGAGCGTAAACCTGGACGAATCGTGACGATTTTAGGAGACACTCGCAAAACTAAAAATAGCGTAACCTTAGCACGACGAGCGGATGTTTTAGTCCATGAAAGTACGTTTAATAAACACGAAGCAAAAATGGCAAAAGCCTACTTCCACTCAACCAGTCAACAAGCAGCTGAAGTTGCAAAAGAAGCGCAAGTAAAACAACTTATCTTAACGCATATTAGTGCCCGTTATTTAACCAAAGAGGCCTATCAGCTTCAAGAAGAAGCCCAAGAAATTTTCCCCAATACAAAAATCGTAAAAGATATGGATATCATTGAGATTCCATTTGCCAATGAAGGAGGAGCTTAGATGGATTTAACAAATAAAGTCGTTGTCGTAACTGGAGGTTCAGCTGGTTTAGGTGAACAAATTTGTTATGAAGCAGCTAAACAAGGGGCAGTCGTCGTTGTCTGCGCCCGCAGAATTAATTTGATTGGTAAAGTTCGCGAGCAGTGTGCCGCTTTAAGCGGACGAGAAGCATTTTCTTATCAATTAGATATTGCCGATCCAGAAAGTGTTGAACGTGTGGTTGAAGCTATTTCAGCAGAAGTTGGTCCTATAGATGTTTTAGTCAACAATGCTGGTTTTGGCTTGTTTGAAAATTTTGTTGAAATTGACTTGGCTGTTGCACGCCAAATGTTTGATGTCAACGTTTTAGGAATGATGACGTTTACTCAAAAAGTAGCTATTAAAATGATTGAAGCTGGGCAAGGACATATTATCAACGTTGCTTCAATGGCTGGGAAGATGGCTACAGCTAAATCAACCGTTTATTCTGCAACGAAATTTGCTGTGTTAGGTTTTTCAAATGCTTTACGTTTAGAATTGAAACCGTTGGGTGTAGCAGTAACGACTGTCAATCCAGGACCAATCCAAACAGAATTCTTTGATAAAGCGGACCCGACAGGCACTTATCTAGCTGCGGTGGATAAAATTGTTTTAGACCCTACGAAATTAGCGAAAGAAGTGGTTGGGAGTATGGGGACTTCTCGACGTGAGATTAATCGTCCGTTTGTCATGGAAGCGGCTGCCCGCTTTTATACATTGTTTCCACATTTAGGAGATTTCATAGCGGGAAATATTTTAAATAAAAAATAAAGGAGTCGATCAAGTCATGAAAAATCAATGGCGTGTTATTTTGGGCCTTGTGTTGGTCTTAATTGTTGTTATTTTTGCTGTTTTAAATAATCAAGCTGTTCCAGTAAACTTTGGTTTTACTAAAATTAGTGGACCGTTAATCTTAATTATTTTAGGTTCTGCAATTATTGGCGCACTAGTTGGATTACTAACCTCCACAACCACCATTTGGAACCAACGTAAGGAATTAAAAGCTGTACAAAAAGAGTTGGATATTTATAAAAATGATATGGATAAATTAGTCAAAGAAGAAACGGAAAAAGTTCAACGTTCTTTTGATAATCAATTGGCTGATTTGCAAGCCAAACAAGCGGCAGCACCACAAGTCGCAGAACCAGTGGTCAACGAACAAACATCAAACACAGAAGTAGACGCAACGCCTGTGTCAGGTAGTCGTATTGATCGTTATGTGAAACCTCGTGTGAATGAAGAGGAACAAAAATAAGGAAGAGACTTTATCGCTAAGTTTCTTTTAAAATAAAACTGTGATATCTGCTATTTATCTAACAGATATCACAGTTTTTTTCTCAGATTTAAAAAAATGCTTTCTTTAGTTTTTGGAAAAATTTTGCTATAATTACTTGGTTAGGAGTGACGTCGTGAAAAAATCAAACTATCAATGGCAGTTACAGACAAAGACAGAATTACCTGTAGAATTTATAGAACAATTAAAAAAAGAAGAAATTAATCCATTAATTGGCCAACTTTTATGGCACCGCAATATCCGGACAGAAGAAGCATTACGTAAGTTTCTACATCCGACTATCGAAGATATTTATGATCCGTTCTTAATGCATGATATGGAGAAAGCGGTAGCCCGCATCCAGCAAGCCGTCGAAGCGGGTGAACAAATCCTTGTCTATGGGGATTATGATGCAGATGGCATCACTAGTACCACGGTTATGAAAGAAGCAATCGAATTAGTCGGTGGCATGGTTCAGTACTTTCTACCGAATCGTTTTGTTCATGGATATGGACCTAATAAAGACGTATTTGCTGAACAAATTGAACAAGGAGTCCAATTAATTGTAACCGTTGATAATGGTGTAGCCGGACATGAAGCAATTAACTACGCTATGGCACAAGGAGTAGATGTAATCGTTACTGACCATCATGAATTGCCTGAACAATTACCAGGAGCCTATGCGATTGTCCACCCTAGACATCCGCAAGGAGACTATCCTTTTGGAGATTTAGCTGGTGTCGGCGTGGCTTTCAAAGTCGCTACTGCGTTACTTGGTGAATTGCCAATTGAGTTATTAGATTTGGTAGCAATTGGGACAATTGCTGACTTGGTTTCATTAACCGATGAAAATAGAACGTTTGTCAAAATGGGCCTTCAAATGATTCAAACTGGTGATCGAATTGGCTTAGACGTTTTACTACAAGAAGCGGGTGTGAAAAAGGAAGCTGTTTCAGAAGAATCAATTGGCTTTACCATCGGACCTCGTTTAAATGCGTTAGGTCGATTAGGGGAAGCCGCACCAGGTGTTGAATTAATGACTACATTTGATGAAGAACAAGCGCTGGAAATCGCTAAATATATCGATCAACAAAACAATGAACGAAAAGACATTGTAACGACGATTGCCAAAGAAGCCCTGGATTTAATCGACCCGAATGCGCCGGTCCATATTTTAGCGAAACAAGGCTGGCATGAAGGCGTCTTAGGGATTGTCGCGGGCCGCATTATGCAAGAAACGGGGAAACCAACCATTATTTTAGCAATAGATGAATCTGGTACGACCGCTAAAGGCTCTGGACGTAGCATTAGCGCATTGAATCTCTATGAGGCGTTGAACGAAGTGCGTGAGCAATTCACTCATTTTGGTGGGCATCATATGGCAGCGGGAATGACTTTACCTGTTGAAAATATTCCTTTTGTTCAAGAACATTTGGCACACTTTATTGAAAAAAATCAAATTGATATGGCTAATGGACAAGAGTTGCTCATTAGTGAGAGCTTAGCGGTTTCGCAGGCAACGACTACTTTTATTGATCAATTGCGTATTTTGGCGCCTTTTGGGACTGATAATACTGTGCCAACTTTTGTATTTAAGGAAATCACGCCTACGCAAATTCGGCAAATTGGTGCAGATAATGCACATCTGAAATTTCAAATGAATCAAGAAGGGGCACAATTGGATGCAATTGCTTTTCAAATGGGGCCTCAAGCGGATGAACTAGCACAAGGAACCGCCGATGTGGCAGGCCAACTTTCCATCAATGAATGGAATGGTCGTAAGAAACCACAATTAATGGTGACTGATTTTGCTGTATCGGGAAGACAATTATTTGATTTTCGTGGCAAAAATAATCAAACGAAACCAATTCCTTCAGAAGCAACAGCTTATCTTTTGTTTGATGAAAAAAATCAAAAATTCATTTCAGATCCAACCGCTAATATTATTGTTTGGTCAAACCAAGAAGAATTGGTGGAAGCTGTTTCTCAAAATCAAATCGAACAACTGGTTTTTGTCGACTGTCCTGTGGAAGCAATCACGGTTAAAGAAATTGTTGAAGCAACTGAGATACAACGTATATACATGATGTTTATTTCACCAGAAGAAGCTTATTTAAACGGTATGGCTTCACGTGAACAATTTGCAACATTGTATAAATTTATTTTGCAGCAAAAAGAAGTAAATCTACGTTCCCAGCTATCGAAGGTGGCAAATTACTTAAATATCCAAGAAAAATTATTAATTTTCATGATACAGGTGTTTTTTGACTTAGGATTTGTTACAATAGAAAGCGGTGTTTTAAACAGTATTGAGAAACCCGACAATCGACCATTGACTGAAAGTCAAGTGTACCAACAACGATTGAAAAAAATAAAAACAGAAGAATTTCTACTTTACAGTGATTGTCAAACAATACAACAATGGCTGTGGAATGAGGAGGACAAATAAAAATGGATTTAAGAGATTACATTGCAAGCATTCCAGATTATCCTGAGAAAGGGATCGTGTTCCGTGACATTTCTCCATTAATGGCTAATGGGGATGCCTATCGTGAAGCAACGAAACAAATCGTGGATTACGCGAAAGAAAAAAGAATTGATATGGTTGTAGGACCGGAAGCTCGTGGCTTTATTGTCGGCTGTCCAGTGGCTTATGAACTAGGGGTTGGCTTTGCTCCGGTTCGTAAAAAAGGAAAACTTCCTCGTGAAACCATCGAAGTGACTTATGACTTAGAATATGGTTCAGATACATTAACGTTGCACAAAGATGCCATCACACCAGGTCAACGTGTGTTGATTTGTGATGACTTGTTAGCAACTGGTGGTACAATTAAAGCAACCATCGAATTAGTCGAACAATTAGGTGGTATTGTGGTTGGTTGTGCGTTCCTAATTGAATTAATGGATTTACATGGCCGTGATAAAATTGATGGCTACGATATTGTTACCTTAATGGAATACTAATCTAATTTAATTAGAAAGAGCGAAGGAATTTAATCCTTCGCTCTTTCTTTGACATATTTATAAAAACGGAGCGTAGCTTGGGGGGAACACACCGTTTTATTATTTATTAAGGGAACTTACGATAAACGTATCTTGCTTGCTGTTGTTTACGTGTACGTGTATAACGCTTCTCATCCCATGACATAAACCAAAGAATAAATAACGGCGTCACGATCATAAAAGCAAGACGTAATCCTAATGTTCCCAAAAAAATACCTATAACCAATACAAAAAATAAAAATCCAACACGACGAATTGCTTCCATGTGTATCACCTCTTCATTTGATTCGAACGAGTGTTCGTATTGTTATTATACGAATGTATGTTCGTTTTGTAAAGTCTTTTCTACTAATTTATGTTAAAATAATTCGAAAAGAAGAATATTCCTTTATAATAAAGAGATTTAGGGCAATAAAAGAACACGATGCTTTGAGCATCGTGTTCTTATTGTGCTGTGATTACGTATAAAAGAGAACAGAAAAATACATGAGGATCGCTGCAAGCATGACGAACAAGTGCCAAACTACATGCATAAACCGCACATTTTTCAATGAATAGAAGGCTGCACCTAATGTGTAAGACACACCCCCTGCGACCAATAACGCTGTTCCTGTAAACCCAAGAGATTCATATAACGGACGAGCAGCGATGATACAGAGCCAACCTAAAACAATATAAATAATCGTTGAAATGTTTTTCACTGTTTCTTGTTTATGCAACGTGAGGGATTTATAGACAATACCGACGATGGCGATTAACCAGACTAAACTAAATAAGGTCCAACCTAACCAACCGCCAATACTAATTAAGCAAAACGGCGTATAGCTGCCAGCAATCAATAAGAAAATAGAACTATGATCGAATACCTGAAAGACCTTTTTGGCTCTTGTAAAAATTAAACTATGAAATAACGTTGAAGATAAAAAAAGTAGAATCAACATGGAGCCATAAATAGCATAAGATACCACGTGAATTGGTGAGCCTAAACGAGCTCCTTTAACAAGTAAAATGACTAAACCAGCAATACTTAAACCTGCGCCTATGCCATGTGTAACTGCATTTAAGACTTCGTTCACGATTAGGTATTTTTTTGAGAAATGCGTTTTTTCCAATAAATTCACTTCCTTTATTTTAATTTGATGAAAAATTCGGCAGTGTCTGTTATACTATAACTAGATAATTAACCGTTTAATGGTATTCTACCATGAAAACAGGTTCCTTTTAAAGAAAGAGTGATAAATTTATGACAAACGTTAAAATCGTAACGGATTCTTCATGTACGATGGAAAAAAGTCTTAGAGATGAATTAAATATCCATATGATGCCTTTATCAATTATGGTTGATGGCGTTGTTTATCCAGATGATGATCATTTGCCAGGCGAAAAATTTATGGACATGATGGCTAATGCGAAGGCCTTACCCAAAACGAGTCAACCACCAATTGGTGAATTTGTAGAATTATATGATCGCTTAGGTGAAAATGGCAGTGAAGTAATTTCGATTCACATGACAAAAGGCTTAAGTGGAACGGTTGAAGCGGCCCGTCAAGCTAGCAACTTATCATCAAGTAAAGTAACGGTGATTGATAGCGATTTTACAGACCAAGGTTTGTCTTTCCAAGTCATTCAAGCAGCAAAATTGGCACAAGCGGGAGCGGGTGTTCCAGAAATTTTAGCTGAAATTGAACGCGTCAAACAAAATACTAAATTATACATTGGCATTTCAACATTGGATAATTTGGTTAAAGGTGGACGAATCAGCCGTACAACAGGATTATTATCAAACATTTTTAATATGAAAGTTGTCATGGACTTTGAAAATACGGAATTGATTCCTGTAGCGAAAGGCCGCGGCGTTAAAACGTTTAATAAATGGTTTGACGAATTGAAATCAGAATTAAGTAAGATTCCAAATGTTCGACAAATTGGCATTTCTCATGCGGATGGGCTAGAACTAGCAAATGGATTCAAAGAAGGATTACAAGCAATCTTTAAAGACATGGATATTCCCGTATTACATACGAATCCAGTCATTGCAACACATACAGGAAAAAATGCCTTTGCTATTATGTACTATACAGACTAAGAAATAACGAGGTTGGGTCTCACTCTTAAATGAGTAGACGCAACCTCTTTCTAACAAGAAAAGGAAAATTTCTTGTTGGTTTATTTAAAAGGAAGTGACGAAGATGAAAAAACAAACACAGCATATTTTGCTGACCGTCTTAACACCTATCCTCATTGCGCTAGGTGTTTTTACATTGTTAAGTGTGGCCATCCCCAAAGCAAAGCCACTATTAAAGCAAGAGAAAGTGGCCACAACTGCTCAAAAAAATCAAAAAGAAGTCATTCATTATACAGCAATCGGTGATTCTTTAACTGAAGGAATTGGCGATTTGACGAATAGTGGAGGTTTTGTTCCTATTGTGGCAGATGATTTAAAAGAACACTACAACTTGAACGGTGTTCAAACAGACAATTTTGGGAAAAATGGGGATCGTAGTGATCAAATTTTAAAACGAATCAAAGAAAAACCTGAAATTCAAAAAGGCCTTGCCTCTGCGGACGTGATTACGCTAACGGTTGGCGGAAATGACTTAATGAAAGTAATTAGTAGTAATATTTTCGACTTGAAAGTCAGCTCGTTCAATCGTCCACAAAAAGCCTATCAACGCCGAGTAAGACGACTACTTGAAGAAATCCGAGAGTACAACGAGAAGGCCCCTATTTATGTCTTAGGAATTTACAATCCCTTCTACTTAAACTTTTCCGAAATTACAGAAATGCAAGAAATCGTTGATAACTGGAATCAAGCAACCGAAGAAATGGTTCAAGAGCAAAAACGAGCCTATTTCATTCCTATCAATGATTTACTCTATAAAGGTCGTGGCGATGAAGTTGGCGTAACTGGTGGTGACTCAGAAACTACAGGAAGTAGTGCTAGCAAAGAGGATTTAAACAATTTGTTATATGAAGAAGATCGCTTCCATCCGAATAATCTTGGCTACCAAATTATGGCTGGAGCTGTCCGGGATGAAATGGTCAAGACAGAGAAAGAATGGATAACCAAATCAGAAGGTAGTGAATAAAATGAATGAAGAAAAGCCAAAAACAAGTAAATCAATTAAAAAGACACAACCAACCAATCTTAAACGAAATCCCTGGAAAATCGCTTTTCTTGTTCTAGTGGGTTTAGTCATTGGTAGTGTAGCTTTCGTGACATTTCGAGCAACACAAGTTCGCGAACCAGATTTAAAGAAAATACCAGCAATTGTTGAAAAAGAAGGCGAGCCAGTCGTCACCATTCAGTCAAAAAAACAACAAGTGAACAAACTGATTGACTTTTATTTAGCCGACTTTCAAAAAGGCTCGGAGATTAAATATAAATTTTATTTAGAAAATGATGCTTTATTAAATGGAACATTTCAGGTGTTAGGGCATGACATTCCTTTTTACTTATATTTTGATCCTTACGTGATGGCGAATGGTAATGTACAATTAAAAGCAAAAAGTTTATCTATAGGAACGTTAGGCTTGCCAATTAAAGAAGTATTGAAATTTGCTAAACGTTCTTACAAACTACCTAAATGGGTTGAAATCAATCCAGATGATCAAACTGTTTTATTACGTTTAGATCAGTTTAGAATGCAAAATGGTCTATTTGTTCGAGCAGAAAAGATTAATTTAGTTGACGATGACATTCGGATGAATATATACTTGCCAAAAGAGAAATAAAAAAGGAGTGTTAGAGATGGAAGAAAAAGCAATTTTTGCAGGCGGCTGTTTCTGGTGTATGGTGCAGCCTTTTGATACACAACCAGGGATTATCTCAGTTGTTTCGGGTTATACAGGTGGGCACGTGCCTAATCCAACATATGAACAGGTTCTAACACACACAACAGGCCATACGGAAGCAGTAGAAATCACTTTTGATCCAGCGATTATTTCTTACGAACAATTAGTGGATATTTATTGGCAACAAACAGATCCTACTGATGCTTTCGGTCAGTTTCAAGACCGCGGCGATAATTATCGGCCAGTTATTTTTTATCGTTCCCAAGAACAAAAAGAAATTGCTGAGAAAAGTAAAGAACGTCTAGCTAATAGTGGCCGTTTTACAGAACCAATTGTTACCACCATCGAACCAGCAGCACCATTTTATCCTGCTGAAGAATACCATCAAGACTTTTATAAAAAAGACGCTTTGCGTTATGGATTGTCCCATCAACGTAGAAGTGAATTTATTGAAGAAAAATGGAGTGATTAATTTACATGAGACGAAGCTTTTACCATTACTTAATGACATTAAAAGGTCCGGCTAAAGATCCTGAAACTGATTTTGCCAATGAAGCGGCCAAAGATATTCAGTTTCCAAAACAAACCGAGGATTATCATGAACTTTCTTCTTATTTAGAAATGAATGCTGACTATTTAAGCAACATGGACATCTTTGATGAGTTATGGGAAAAGTACCTTGAAAACAATAAATAAATCCAGAGGAAAAGCAAACAAAGCTTTTCCTCTTTTTTCATTCATGTTATAGTAAACAAAAGTAGTGACGAATTTGTTAGAAATGAGATGAAATCTATGAAGAACAAACGAACTGTTCCTTTTTATCAATATATTATTTCGCTCCTCTGTGTCGCATTTTTAGCTGGAGGAAGTAGTTATATTTATTTTGATCATCGTGTTAAAAAGATGAGTCAAGAAGGGGCAATTACCAATGCTGATTTAAGCAAAGTGCAGGATTTATATAATGAAATTAGTACCAATTATGTAGGTGAAGTAGATAAAAATGAATTAGTTGAAGGCGCCTTAAAAGGCATGTCTGAAGCCATTGGAGACCCATACTCAACTTATCTAAATGAATCTGCTGCCAATGATTTAAACGAAAGCTTATCTGGTGATTTTGAAGGAATTGGTGCCACTATGACAATGAAAGATGGCGAACCAGTTGTAGCAGAGGCCCCTGTAGCAGATTCCCCAGCTGAAAAAGCGGGAATCAAAGAAGGCGATATTATTGAAAAAGTTGATGGTACAGCTACAAAAGGGATGAAACTAGCAGAAGTCGTCTCAAAAGTCCGAGGAAAAAAAGGAACTTCCGTTGAATTGACTATCCAAAGAGAGGGAGAAACTAAAAATATCTCAATCAAACGTGGGAAAATTCCCGTTAAAACAGTGACTGGTGAGTTAGACAAAAATGATGCACAAATTGGCTCGATTAAAATTACGTCCTTTGGTAAAAAAACATATCAAGAATTGAAAGAAACAATCACGAATTTACGTGCCAAAGGAGCTAAATCCTTTGTAATTGATGTACGCCAAAATCCTGGTGGACTGCTAGATCAAGCAGAGCGAATGGCCAGTATGTTTTTAAAAAATGGCGAAACAATTGTTCAATTTGAAGACAAAAAAGGACGTACGATGAAAGAAGTTGCTTCCAAAGAATTAGACGACGGCTTTAAAGTAAAAGAACCTGTTGCAGTTATCATTGATGGCAATAGTGCCAGTGCATCCGAAATTTTTGCTGCAGCACTGCATGAATCTGCGAATGTCCCATTAATTGGAACGAAAACATTTGGCAAAGGAACGGTCCAAACGGTGAAGGATTTAAATGACCAAACCGAAATAAAATTGACTGTTTTAAAATGGTTAACACCAAAAGGCGAATGGATCAACGAAAAAGGAATTGAACCAACCATCAAAGCTGATTACCCAGAGTATGCCTATTTAAAATTGATTCCTCGCGATAAAACGCTAAAAGAAGGAGATCAATCTGAAGATATTCAGAACTTAAATGCTATTTTAGCTGTATTAGCGTATCCTGTTGATGAAAACAATGCAAACTACACCGCAGAAACAAAAGCAGCGGTTAGCGATCTTCAACAGAAAAATGGCTTGCCTGTAACTGGAGAAATCGACAATGAAACAGCCACAAAAATTGAAGCCACTTTAGGTAAATTAATTCTTGAAAATGACGCTGCCTACGATACAGCAGTCAAAGAAATTCAAAAAAACTAGAAAAAAGGTGGCACGAAGTTGAAGAAGAAACGTGATTATGTTGGGTATTTAATGTACTTTCTGAAAATTTTAGTACCAGCAATCGTAGCCGTTTTTATTTTAAGAGGATTTTTCCTGATTCCTGTTCGGGTGGATGGCCATTCTATGCAAAAAACCTTGAATCAAGGAGATATGATTGTGATGGAAAAATTCTCCGCCATTAAACGGTTTGATGTGGTGGTCTTTAAAACAGACACAGGATCGATTCTGATTAAACGTGTGATTGGTTTACCAGGGGAAGCTGTGCGTTACGAAAACGATCAATTATATGTCAATAATCAGCCAATCGCTGAACCCTATTTAACTAAAAACAGAAAAAAAGATCATGAAACGATGCCTTACACTACGAATTTTGATTCAAAAGAATTGTTAATGCAAGAAAAATTACCTAAAGATAGCTATTTTGTGCTTGGTGATAATCGCCGTATGTCCAAAGACAGCCGTTCTTTTGGTGCAATACATGCAGATCAAATCTTAGGGAAAGCACAATTTGTTTATTACCCACTCACTCATATGAAGATCATTCCTAAATAAGTAAGACCACTAGTTCGTTTATTTAAATAACGACTAGTGGTCTTTTCTAATCTGAAAAATTGTTCTCTTAGCTGAAAAATGTTAAGGTTAAAGTAATGATAGATGTAGGAGGTCATGCAAATGATTAGAAAAACTATTTTAGCAAGCTCTATCTTAGGCGTTGGGTTGCTAATTGGTGCATGTGGAAACCAAACTCAAACCCAAATGAATTCAACCAATACCAGTGAATCATCACAGTCTAAAGTAACCGAATCAAGTCGCAAGTCATCTGAAAGTGCGTCTAATAACGAAGGTGTATCAAGCGATTCTAGTAAATCCACAAGTTCCACTACAGAATCAGAAATCTTAAAAGGTCTGGCGGAAGAAAAAACACTAAAAGAAAAAATCCCGTCCTTAAATCAAACAACGATTAAGAAAGTCACTGATAATGAGTATAAACGCATTCTTGTGATGGAAGAAAAGGCTACAGGAACGACCTATAAAAGTATTTTGATAAAAAAACAAAATCGCTTAAAAATTGTCAACGAAACAACCGATGAATTGTTATACAATGGAACCCTATAAGAACGAAATCATTCAATAAACTCAAAAGTATCGCCATTGTTTTCAAAGAAAAATTTCTTTGGAAACAATGGTTTTTTTATTGACAAAAGAATTTCTAGGATATATAGTTAGTTACATATGTAGTTAACTATTTAAGCGAGGTGTAAAAATGGAATTTAATTTTTCGGGGGAAAAGCCTTTATTTCAGCAAGTAGCCGATCAGATTGCCGAAGGAATTTTTAATGGCGCTTACTTAGAAGGCGAACAAATTCCCTCAACCACAGAAATATCAAAAAGTTATCAAATCAATTCAGCTACCGTTTTAAAAGGAATGAATTTATTAGTAGAACGACAGTTGATTGAAAAGAAACGGGGGATTGGCATGTTTGTTTTACCAGGCGCTCAAGAGAGAGTAAGAAGTGCACGGAAAGAAGAATTTTTAAATAAAGAAGTCTTAGAAGTTGTCGCAGAAGCTAAAAAATTAGGGATTACAGCTGAACAATTAAAACAACTAATTGAAAGAGGGTATGACGCATGAGTTTGCGGGTGGAATCAGTAAGTAAAAAATATCATCAAAAAAAAGCACTAGATAATATTTCAATTACTTTTGAAAAAGAAACGATTTATGGGCTCTTAGGCAGAAACGGGGCTGGTAAAAGTACGTTATTAAATATCATTAATAATCGAAGTTTTGCCACTTCAGGTTCCGTTCAATTGGCGGGAGAAACAGTGACCGATAATGAGACTGCTTTGAATCATATTTACTTAATGAGTGAAGATAATTTATTTCCTCCTCAGTTAAAAATTAAAGATATTTTTAAAACGACTGAAGGTTTTTATGGATCCTTTGACTGGTCTTTAGCCGAACAAATGTTAAGCGATTTTGGTTTAGATAGTAAAAAGACATTCAAAAAATTATCAACTGGTTATCGGAGTATTGCTAAACTAATAGTGGCGCTATCCGTCCCCTGTGAGTATATTTTTTTAGATGAGCCAGTCTTAGGTTTAGACGCCAATCATCGGGAATTATTTTATACTTATTTAATTGAGACATACCAAGAACGTCCCCGTACGTTTGTGATTTCCACCCATTTGATTGAAGAAATTGCGAATTTATTAGAAGATATTATCATCATTGATCAAGGAAAATTGATTCGCGCAGAATCTATTGAAACAATTTTGAAAAACGGTCGCATTGTTTCTGGGCCGAAAGAACAAGTAGAGCGCTATACTCAGTCATTGGAAATCTTAGGCATGGACACTTTAGGTGGGGCAGTTACGGCTTACGTGTACGGCGACTTGCCGACTGAAAAAGCAGAGGTTCAAATTGCGCCGCTAAATTTACAAACATATTTTGTACAATTAACCAATAGAAAGAAGGAAAAGTAAAATGAAATTTAAAACAGCTTTGCGGTATCGTGTTATTTATCAAGTCCGTTCCTTAGCAATTTATTTTGGCTTTTATGCTTTGTTCGGCATTCTTTTTCCTCTTATTGGGTTGCTCTTTTCTAACGACGTGAACACTGTCAGCTCTGATGCAGTAATTCCTTGTCTGGTTTTTATGGGGATACTATCATTTTTAGGGGTAAACACAGATTTTAAACTGTTTATTCAAAACGGGCTTTCCCGCTGGACGATTTTTTTGGTGAATTTTGTAAGTAATGCTATTTTATCTTTGGTTGGATCCTTGGCTGTACTTGTACTGATTAAAGTATTTAGCGGCAATTTCATTTCTCATTTTCAATTATCAATGAAATTAATTGATGTCTATGCGCAAGGAAACTTTTTCATGTCGTGGTTGCTCTTTTTTATCTTACTAATGCTTAGCGGCTCACTTGGCTTGTTAGCAGGTGTCTTTAATGATCGGATAGATGGCGTAAAAAAACTCATTGTTTTATTGCTGTTATTAATGATTCCTATTTTACTGGGCACGATTGCACAATTAGGGGGGGCACCAATGCGCCTGAGAATGCTCCATGTCTTGCAAGCAATGGTTGGTTATCAATCCACTGGTTTTACTGTCCTACCACTTCTTCTGACAATCAGTTGCTTTGTGGGTATTAATCTTGGCTTGGCCTATTTATTGAATAAACATCGTGAAATTAAACGCGTAAATGCATAACTAATTAATAAGAACATGTTCAATGAGGTGAATTTGGAACATGTTCTTATTGTTTTAATTGAGAGATACATCGGAAGTACCATGACAAAGGAAAGGGCTTCCGTCAAAATAGAAAGAGAAGAAAGGAGTATGAAAAGAGTAAAAAACTTTGTAAATAAGTAAACGACAAAGAATGAAAAATGGAGGGGTAACATGGCGGTAATTGAAGCAAAAAATATTAAAAAAAGTTATGGAAAGAACGAAACAAAATTTGATGCGTTAAAAGGTGTTGATTTAAAAGTTGAAAAAGGTGAATCTGTGGCCATAATTGGTAAAAGTGGCTCTGGGAAATCAACATTTATGCACATTTTGGCATTGTTAGATCAACCAACTTCAGGAGATATTTATTTAAATGGTAAAAATGTTACTAGTATTAGAAAGAAAGTGCTGAATAAAACGAGAAATGAAGAATTTGGTTTTGTTTTTCAACAATTCTTTATGAATGCCAAGGATACAGTTTTAAATAATGTTCTTTTACCATTAAAAATTGGTGGAATTTCCGGTAGCAAGAGGAAAAAGATGGCTTTAGATGCGTTAAAAGCAGTCGGTTTGGAAGATAAAGTTCAAAATAAAGCGAATAATTTATCTGGTGGCCAAAAACAACGGGTATGTATAGCGCGTGCTTTAGTTAATAATCCGCAAATTATTTTTGCAGATGAACCTACAGGGAATTTAGATTCTGCCACTGGGAAGAAAATTGAAGAATTGTTATTTGATTTAAATAAAAATAAAGGAATTACCTTAATTATTGTGACACATGATCCAGACTTAGCAGCACGTTGTGATCGGCAAGTTCATGTTCGAGACGGCTTGATTGTAGGAGGAGATGAGTAAATGAAATTTAGAGATATTTTAAAATCAGCTAGTACCAATTTAATGCGTAATAAAGGTCGAACCGTATTGACCATTATTGCAATCTTTATTGGAGCATTTACCATAGCTTTAACTACAGGAGTCAATATTGGTGTAAATGATTATATTGACAAACAAGTCGGCAGTGTCGGTGGTGCAAATCAGCTATTTATTCAGCCAAAAATGGAGATGAATGTTGGTAACGGAACAGAACCAAGTAAATATAATCCAGAGAAAAAAACCAGTACGATTCAACAACAAAGTATGCTTGCTGAAAAAGATATTGAGAAGATTAAAAAAATCTCGGATGTTACATCAGTGGAACCAATGAAATCCGTTGCTATCGATTATATAAAAGGAGCAGATAAGCATAAATATGTATTTTCAGCAACTTCTGCGCTAGATGAGATGACCATTGATTTAGCGGCTGGCCGTAAAGTTTCGCAAACGAGCCAGGACTTCGAAATTAATTTGTCACCAGAATATGTAAAAGCGCTCGGCTATACATCTAGTAAAGCTGCCGTGGGAGAAACAGTTCAATTAGGTATCTCAAGTTCCTTGAAAGGACAAGAGCAAGTTATTGAAGCGAAAATTGTTGGCGTTAGAAATGCCAGTGTCATTCAAAATGGGCTCTCGTTGATGAATAAAGCATTGATTGATAAAGTTGTCTCAATCAATCAAGCAGATCTTCCAGAACATTTAAAAAATCAATACGCGATGATTATTGCTGAAGTTAAAAAAGACAGCACGCCAGAGCAGATTAAGGACATCAAAAAAGATTTAGACAAAGCTGGCTATTTAGCGACTACTGTCGAAGATGAAATTGGCATGATTCGTAATATAATCAATGCAATCACTGGTGTCTTAACCATGTTTGGTGCAATTGCCTTGTTAGCTGCAAGTTTTGGCATTATTAACACGCTGTATATGTCTGTCCAAGAAAGAACGCGAGAAATTGGTTTAATGAAAGCCATGGGACTTAGCAATGGGAAAGTCTTTACAATTTTTAGTGTTGAGGCGGCTTTAATTGGCTTTTTTGGCTCAATATTAGGCATTTTAGGAGCTGTTGGGGTTGGAAATTTAGTTAATCGTTTGGCAACGGATTCTTTTTTAAAGGCTTTAACAGGATTTAAATTAATTCAATTTTCATTGCCATCTTCACTAACGATTATCTTAGTTATTATGTTTATTGCTTTTTTAGCAGGAACTTTACCAGCTCGAAGAGCAGCAAAATTAGATCCAATTGAATCTTTACGTTATGAATAATAGACTAAAAACAGCTACTTTCTCTCAATTTAACTAAAGCATATTCTTATATAAAAAGAAGGCAATAGGCGTATACTAAAAGTGTGAAAAATGAAACAAATGAGAGGAAGTTGGCTTATGAAAGCTGTTGTGGTTAATCAGTACGGAAGTAAAGAGGTACTTGAAGAAGCAGAAGTAACACTGCCAGAATTATCGGAACATCAAGTGTTGGTAAAAGAATACGCGACATCAATTAATCCGATTGATTGGAAATTGCGTGAAGGATATTTAAAACAGATGTTTGATTGGTCCTTTCCGATTATTCTTGGTTGGGATGTCGCTGGTGTGATTACAGAGGTGGGGAGTCAAGTAACGGATTGGCAAGTTGGCGATAAAGTTTTTGCTCGTCCTGAAACTACTCGTTTTGGCACCTATGCAGAAGTAACGATTGTGGATGATCATTTATTAGCAAAAATCCCTGAAACAATTAGCTTTGAAGAAGCGGCTGCCGTTCCGTTGGCTGGTTTAACCGCTTGGCAAGCATTGTTTGATCATGGTCACCTTAAAGAAGGAGAAACTGTTTTAATTCATGCTGGTGCAGGTGGGGTCGGTACTTATGCGATTCAACTAGCAAAAGAAGCGGGCGCACATGTCATCACGACCGCTAGCGCAAAAAATCATGCCTTACTGAGAAAAATTGGTGCAGATGAAGTGATTGATTATCATACAACGAATTTTGCAGAGGTATTAGCTGATGTTGATTTGGTCTTTGATACAATGGGTGGTGAGGTTCAAAAAAATAGTTTTGCCGTCTTAAAACCAAACACCGGTCGTCTTGTTTCAATTGTGGGCATTGAAGATAAACAATTGGCAGCCGAAAAAAATATTTCTGCTGAAAGTATTTGGCTTCAACCAAATGGAGAACAATTACAAAAAATTGCTGATTTGATGGCAGCTGGAAAAGTGAAATCAATTATTGGTGAAGTTTTCCCTTTTTCTAGACAAGGGATTTATGATGCACATGCACTCAGTGAAACGCACCATGCAGTTGGTAAAATAGTTGTTCAAATGGCAGAATAAAAAGAAGCTCAGACAGTGAGTTATCTTAAAATAGAAAAAGTGGGTCCTAAGTCATTTCGACTTAGGACCCACTTTTTTGTTAAGAGGACAGATGTGCCAACCAAGTTTGTGTTTCCTTAATTTCTTGATAAGTTAATTGATGACTTTGTGTCCAAACCTCTTGTACGGTTGCTCCATGATTCTGAAATAATTGAATCACACGCATACTTTCAGGAAGTGGAACAATCGGGTCATGCTCTCCTAGAGATAATAAAACAGAAGTGTCGGTCAAGTCTGGTTGATTGGTCAATTCAACAGGAAACATGGGATGATAGAGGACAGCTTGATGGTAGCTGTCGGGATGAGTAAGCAATAATTGAATAGCGATATTGGCCCCATTTGAATAGCCAATAAAAATAATTTTATCCAATGAAAATTGATGCTCGTTAGCGGCTTGTTGAATAAACTTATGAAGCGCCTCGCCGCGTTTTTCTAGATCTTCTAAGTCATAATGACCTTCCGCTAGGCGCTTAAAATAACGATTCGTTCCATTTTCTGAAACATCACCACGAATACTTAGCACAGTAGCTTGTTTATTTAGTTCTTGGGCAATTGGTAGGAGAGATGTTTCATCACCACCTGTACCGTGAAGTAGCACAAAGACAGGTGCTTCAGGATGTCCTTTTTTAAAAATTGAATGCATGTTTTTTCCTCCTTAGGCTCGTTTTGTATTGAAAGGCTTGATAACACTCTCAATATACTCACGACGGTTTTCTAAAAATGGCGCAAGAGATAACTTTTCTCCTAATGTTTCGTAAGGTTCATCCCCCATAAATCCTGGTTCATCGGTGGCTAATTCGACTAAAATATGCCCAATACGAACATACAATGATTCAAAGTAATAACGATCGACATAGCCAGAGTTTTGTAAGCCTAAATGATCAAAGAGCGCTTGCCAAGTCCCAAGTGATTTGCGATCCGCTAAGCGGAATGCAACGTGATGTACTTCACCATATCCTTGTTGTGCTTGTGAGCTAGTATCATCGTCTACCAAAATGACTTGGGCACCATTGCCACCTTGGCCAACTTCTAGTAAATAGCGATTGCCTTCTTGTGCCACTACGTGAAAGCCTAGAATTTCTTCAAAGACTTCTTTGAATTCATGAAAATAGGAAATAGCTATTTCCACAGGTCCTAAGCCATAAATCGCAAATTCTGTTGGAACAGGTCCTTTTTTCCAAGGGGTACCCGCTGCAACGCCCTGATTTAATTCATCAGAGATTAATTGATACGCTTGATCATCAAAATCCCAAAAGCGAAGGACTTTTTTCCCGAATTCTTCAGAAATGCCTGTGTGTTTGACAGCAAATTCATTGAAGCGATTTTCATAATAAGTCAAAGCTGCATCTGAAGGAACCCGGAACCCTGTTCTTGAAATTGTATTGGTTCCTTTTAATCCTTTAGGGTTATTGGGAAAATCGAAAAAGGTCATGGTTGTACCTGGTGTACCCAAATCATCAGCAAAATAGGTATGGTAAGTATAGATATCATCTTGATTCACTGTTTTTTTGACTAAACGCATCCCTAAAACATCTGTAAAGAAGTGATAGTTTTTTTCTGCATCACTTGTCATAGCTGTAACGTGGTGGATTCCTAATAATTGATCTTCTTTTTTCATCATTATTTCCTCATTTCGTTTCATTTGTTATTTTTCGTAAATTTTTTTGAAGAAGTGTTAATTCTTCGGAAGAGAGTTGTTCAAATGCTTCTGCAATTCGCTTTGCATGCGTCGGGAAAATTTCTTTAATTAATGTTTTTCCAGCTTCTGTTAATTCGACGTAAGTAATGCGTCGGTCTTTTTCACTGGGAGTGCGCGTTACATAGCCTTTTTTATGTAATTGGTCAATAACATAAGTGGTGCTACTGCTAGCGATTAAAATTTTCTCCTTAATTTTTTGGATGGTCTGAGGACCTTTATGGAGTAACAGCTCTAACACTGAAAATTCTGTAATGTTTAAGTCATAACAAGTAACATCTTGCTTGGCAAGTTGCTCTAGTCGATGGCTGGTTCTTAATAAACCGATATAGGCTTTTAAAGCTTCTTGCTGTTGGTTCATTGTTTCACCTCTTTTTATTTCGAATTCGAGATAAATATAACTTACTTTTGGTAAGTAATCAATTAATATGCTTAAAAAAACAGCCAGCAAAAAATGTGAATTTTTGCTGGCTGTCTTTTTTGTTTATTTTAGAAGATTGTTGGAACTAAGCCGCCATCGATTCTTAAGGCTTCGCCTGAGAATGAAGAAGAATCCGGGCTGGCCACAAAGGTAACAAAACGACCAATTTCTTCTGGTCGAATGAGCCGTTGGATTTGTGAACGAGAACGATGATTTTTCATGAAATCTTTTTCCCAATCCTCTTTGGGAATGTCTGAATCAGCGTACATATCTTCCAACATTTTTTCTACACCTTCGGTAAGGGTTGAGCCAGGCATAACCGTGTTAACGGTGACATGTGTGCCGACAGTTAAGTTGGATAAACTTTTAGCTAAAGAAAGATTCATCGTTTTTGTCATGCTATATTGGGGCATTTCGCCAGAAGGCATCACCGCTTCTTCGCTAGCGATGAAAATAATGCGACCAAAATCTTGTGCAAGCATTTTAGGTAGATAAGCTTTTGCTAATGCATTGCCTGACAACACGTTCACAGTAAAAAATTTTTCCCAAGTGGCGTCATCGATGTCCCAGTATTCCATTGGTTCAAAAATCCCCATATTATTCACTAAAATGTCGACTTTAGGGAATTTTTCAAGTAAAGTAGTTCGTTGACTTTCAATGGAAATATCGGCAGTTCCTGCTTGAGGATGAGTGTCTGGAAACATTGTTTGTATTTCTTCAACAACTTTAGTTACTTCGGCTTCATTGCGCCCATTGATAATGACATCGGTCCCTTCACGAGCCATTTCAATCGCAATTGCTTTGCCAATTCCTTTGGTTGAACCAGTAATTAATGCTAATTTATTCGTTAAGTGTAAATCCATTTAAATCCCTCCAACGTTTGTCTATCTCTAGTGTAGGTCTTTTTCTGGACTTTTAAAAGGAAAAAGTTTTTTCGGCCCGCGAGAAACAAGCCCCAATAATTACTTAACAGCTGAGTTTTCACTTTTTGGGCGTAAAACGAGTAATTATTGTCAGTAAAAAAGCGTCACTTTTTTGATAGAATAACTAGAGACGAAATTGGCTAATACCAATTTTGTAAAATTGTACATAAAAAAGAAGAGTGGGAATGCTATGAAGAAACAATATTACTGGAATATACCCGATAACTTATTAAACTCGTTAAAACAGCGGAAAAAGTTATACAACTTTTATAAAAATGAACAAAATAAGGCAAGAGAATTAGTAGAGAATTGTCAGTCGGTTCTTTTTCCTGAATTAGTCGCTTCGCTGAATAAAATAGATGAGCGGATTAAATTATTGATATTCTATCAAAATTTAGAAGATTGTGAGCTTTCAGAAGAAGAAATTATTACTGTGATTGAGCGAGAATATTTTGTGACTTTTTATGAAACAATTGAAGAACCGACCACTGAAATTATTAGTAGTCATTCTATGTATTATTTATTGCAACAGCCGACTAAAGAAATGCTTTGGGATTTAGACTTTAGTAACATGTTAAAACAAGGTCAGTTAGTTGATTTAATGGATTATCAAAAATTGACCAAATGTTATCAAAAGTTGCAGAATCAAGCTAAAAATTTGATTGAAAAATTAAATAAAGAAACATTTTACACATTCTATAGTCAACTTTTATTGATTGATTGCCAATGCAAATTATTAATAGAAGAGGCGCTTCTGAAAGAAGAATCATTGATGACGGTCGATGAATGCTTAATAGCCATTAAGCAAGAAATTCGAAAAATTCATTTTGAACAATTTAAATACCAACATTATTTATTTGAAGATTTATCTTTGCGATACCAGGTTTAACGAAAGTGACAAAAAGAATGGTTGAATCTAACAAGAATGTTCGTTGTTTTCTGTTATATAAAAAGATATGATAGTTTCTGTAGAAAAAATAAAGGAGACGATTCATGAACGCAAATCGCTTAAAGTTATTGATGATGGGGTTAATGGTTCTTGACCATATTAGTTATTTTGTTCCGCCAGAATGGGCACTGATTTTTCATGTAATTACTCGTTGTGTCGGTGTGTTTTTTGGTTACATGGCTGTAGAAGGGTTCAACTATACACGGAATGTTTATCGTTACAATGGTCGTTTGTATATTTGGGCAGCAATCATGTTTGTTGGAAATACGCTTCTAAATCATTTAGTGAATAATCCAGCTGTCGCTGTTCACAACAATATTTTCTTCACCTTAGCCCTTGGTGTCAGTATGTTAATTGTGACAAAAGCGATGCTAGAGATGCCAAAAATCAGTTTAAAAATTGTTTTATTGATTAGTATATTAGCAATTTTAGGAATAGGAGCAATGTTTGCTGAAGGTGGCATTGTGATGTTACCTTTTATGTTGATTACGTATCTAGCCAGAAAGAGACTTGTCTTACGGAACTGTTTATATGGTGCATTAGCGCTCTTTTTCTTAGTTACAAGTTTTCAATGGTTGGGAGATTGGCCAACGACAATTGAAATGTTAGCTTATAATTCTGATTTTATGTTTATCACTGTGTTACCATTTATATCGCTTTACAATGGTGAGAGAGGGAGCAAAGCACCATTTTTCAAATATTTATTTTACGGATTCTATCCGCTTCATTTATGGCTGATTGCATTGATAGCCAATTACGTTCATTAAACCTTTTTATATTAAAAGAATAAAAACAGCGACTCACAAAAATGTGAGTCGCTGTTTTTTTAGATGGGTAAGATACTGATTCCTAAAAGAAGAGTGACAAGTAGAAAAACAAAAAGCACAATTCGCTTATCATGAACCAGTAAGGCAATGTATTCTCGGATTAGAGCAGTCGGTAAAAAATATAAGGCAGTTGGCGCCCCGACACCTTCAGCTTTTAAGCCAACACGATGGGCATACATAGCTCCTCGTAAGACATGATAGTTATTTGTTGAAAAAATAACAGAGGGTTGTTTAGAATCAGACGGCATCTTTTGCCAATCTGCCTGAATTATTGCTTTAGAAAACAACATATTTTCATAAGTGGTTGTGGATTGGTCCTCCATCAAAATTGCTTCTGCAGGAATATTTTGTGAAAGCAAATATTTTTTCATTGCGAAAGCTTCGGCCACAGGTTCGTCAGGACCTTGACCACCGCTGACTACAAATTTAGCGGTGGGATTTTTTTCATAATATTCAATCCCTTTATCTAACCGACTCTTCAAAAGTGGAGGTACTTCCTCGCTACGAATTCCCGAACCTAAAACAATGATATAATCAACCGCTTTTTTTAAAGGAATCATTTGGTACATCCATGAATACAAGACGTAAGCAGCAAATAGAAAGGTCAGCAAAAGATCCATTAACAATAGAAAAAGTAAGAACAGAAAAAGCATATAAGGTATTTGCGCTGTGCCAACTGATAATAAATATAGAAAGGCTGGTAAAGCAATTAATAAGTTCAGCCCTAAGCCCGCCGACAATTTAGCCGTGACACTTTTGCCTTCTTTCGTTTGCATCGTACGTGAGTTAAAAATAAAGTAAAGGCAAATGCCGATAAACACAGCGGGAATTAATAGATAAGCAATGGCCAAAGTAATTAGGTCGCCATTCTTAAAATGTAAATAAATTTTGTCTAGTCCGATAAATAGTAAGGTGACTAATGACAATAAGGTGCCAGAAGCCAGAGTGATACCGCCGAGGATACTGCGGTTATTAATTTTTAATATACCAAATCCTAGTAGGGCGATAAACAAAAAGAATAGTAGTAGTGCCATTTAATTCCTCCTAAAAATAAGTATCTAAAGTATAACATGCTTTAGGATCGGACATAAATAAACAGCTGTGCCGAAGCATAAGTTTTCCTTTCATTCTTAGAAAAGAAGTTTTTTCATGAAAAGTAAATTAGATAACAATTGTTTAGAGAAAGAAAAGCTTGATTTACTAAGCTTTTCCTTCTCTATAAAAAATATTAATAAGGACATAAAAATTAACAATTTGTATGCGCTTACATACTAAGGTAGATTTAAAGTGTAAAGAAGAAAAAATGAGGTGAGAAAATGATCACTGTTTCAATTGCAGGAGGTTCACAACCAGAGATTTTACAGTTAGTTAAAAAAGCACTAAAAGAATCCGAGCAACCGTTGCAGTTTATTGTATTTGATACAAGCGAAAATCTTGATACTGAAAATCTCTGGAAATATGTTCATTGCTCAGATGAGGCCGCGGTAGCACGGGAAGCTGTCAGTTTAGTTGCAACTGGTCAAGCACAAATTTTATTGAAAGGAATTATCCAGACCCACACATTACTAAAAGAAATGTTGAAAAGTGAGCATCAATTAAAGAATAAACCAATTCTTTCCCATGTAGCAATGGTGGAGCTGCCTGCGGGAAAAACCTTCTTGTTAACCGATTGTGCGATGAATATCGCCCCCACTCAAGCGACCCTCATTGAAATTGTTGAAAATGCTAAAGAAGTCGCCCAAAAATTGGGATTGCATCACCCGAAAATTGCTTTGTTAAGCGCAGCGGAAAATTTCAATCCTAAAATGCCTTCGTCTGTTTTAGCAAAAGAAGTCACGGCACATTTTAATGATCAACAAGAGGCTACGGTTTTTGGGCCACTTTCGCTTGATTTAGCGACCTCTGAAGAAGCGGTTGCGCATAAACGTTACAGCGGTCCTATCATGGGGGATGCAGATATTTTAGTGGTCCCAACTATTGATGTTGGAAATTGTTTATACAAATCATTAACCTTGTTTGGGCACGCCAAAGTGGGAGGAACGATTGTTGGCACAAAAGTCCCAGTCGTTTTAACATCTAGAAGCGATTCAACAGAAAGCAAATTCCATTCATTAAGATTTGCCATGAGACAAGTTTAAAAAAAGGAGCAGAAAACAATGGAAACAGTATTGGTTATTAATCCTGGATCGACCTCCACGAAGTTAGCGCTTTTTGCTAATCATGATTGCTTGGCGGAAGAAACGCTTAGACATAGCGTCCAAGAATTGGCACCTTTTGAAAATGTTGTCAGTCAAACACCATTTCGAAAACAAATGATCGCGGAATTTTTAGAAACACATAACATCACACAATTAGCCGCTGTCGTAGGGCGTGGTGGTTTGCTTAAGCCTATTCCTGGCGGTACGTATCTTGTCGATCAACAAATGCTAGAAGACTTGCGGACAGAACGCTTTAATACCCATGCTTCAAATTTAGGGGCGATTTTAGCTAATGAGTTTGCAGAAAAATATCACGTGCCAGCCTTTATTGTCGATCCTGTTGTTGTAGATGAGCTACAACCATTAGCCAGGATTTCCGGATTAAAAGGCATTCACCGGCGTAGCGTTGGTCACGCCTTAAATCAAAAAGCGGTCGCTCGAAAAATCGCTGAGGATTTAGGGAAAACATATGAGCAAAGCAATTTTATCGTTGTTCATTTAGGTGGGGGCATTAGCTTGGGGGCGCATCAAAAAGGCCGCATGGTGGATGTGGTAAATGGGCTTGATGGTGAAGGTCCTTATACGCCAGAACGCAGTGGTGCCTTACCGCTCGTTGAATTTGCGCAATGGATACTTGAACAGGAGTTAACGATTAGCCAAGTGAAAAAGCTAATTGCGGGTAATAGCGGCCTTAAATCATACCTAGGTGAAACAGATTTACGGCATATCCAAGCACAAATAGCTGCAGGTGATCAAACAGCAAATTACTATTTAAAAGGAATGTGTTACCAAATCGCAAAAAGTATTGGCGAGATGGCCGTAGTTCTTGAAGGCACAATTGATGCAATTATTTTAACAGGGGGCGCAGCCTACTCGCAAACCGTTGTTCAAGAAATTAGTCAAAAAATCACTTGGATTGCACCAATTAAGGTTTACCCAGGTGAAATGGAGATGGCTGCTTTATATGAAGGCGTCAATCGAGTATTAACAGGGGAAGAACAAGCTTTAAATTATAGTGAAGCAAAAATTGAGCAGGAGTGATCAAAATGGCGGAACAAACAGATTTACTGATTTTAGGTGGCGGAACAGGAGGCTATGTAGCAGCAATTCGAGCCGCACAAAAAGGGCTAAACGTCACAATTGTTGAAAAATACAAATTAGGTGGCACTTGTTTGCACAAAGGCTGTATCCCTACAAAAGCTTTATTAAGAAGCGCAGAGGTTTTTGATACCTTAAAACAAGCGGCTTCTTTTGGGATTGAAACAGAGGCAGCGTCCATTGATTTTTCTAAAATACAACAACGGAAAGAAGGAATTATTGAGCAGTTACACAAAGGTGTTGAAGGCTTATGCAAAAAAAATAAAATCAAAATTTTAGCAGGCGAAGGTGCGATTTTAGGTCCCTCTATTTTTTCACCAGTCTCTGGCGCAGTGGCAGTTACGTTTAATGATCCAACACGGGAAGAAGAAATTATCGTTCCTAAAAATGTCATTATTGCGACAGGTTCTAGTCCTAAAACGTTACCTAATTTGCCACTGGATGAAGAATTTATCTTATCTTCTGATGGGATGCTTGAATTAGAAGAGCTACCAGAATCAATTGCAATTATTGGTGGTGGCGTTATTGGTGTCGAGTGGGCTTCTTTATTAAATAGCTTAGGTGTCAACGTAACTATCATTGAATTTTTGGATCGGTTACTTATAAATGAGAGTGCAACAATTTCTAAAGAATTAAAGAAACGTTTAGAGCAACGAGGAATTAACATTTTATTAGGTAGCAAAGTCCAAGAAGCGAAAGTTACCGGGCAGAAGGTTCAAATAGAAGTTGCAGGACAAGAAAGCCTCGCTGTTGACAAAGTCATGGTAGCAATTGGGCGTCAACCCAATATCAATAAGTTAGGGTTACAGAATACCTCAGTGAAATATACTGACAAAGGCATTGAAGTAAATGAATTTTATCAAACCACAGAAGGACATATTTATGCGATCGGTGATTGTATCGATACACTCCAACTAGCACATGTGGCTATGAAAGAAGGAGAGTTAGCTGTTCAGCATCTTTTAGGCGAGACAGTTGAACCTTTAAATTATACAAACGTGCCTCGAGGTGTTTATACAAATCCTGAAATAGCAAGTGTCGGCTATACTAGAGAAACTTTACCAGCAGATAAAGAAGTAGTGATTGGTACCTTTAATTTTAATGGTAATGGTAAATCACTTGTTTATGGAGAAACAGATGGCTTTATAGAAGTAATTCGTGACAAGAAGACCGATGATTTATTAGGGGTTTCTATGATTGGGCCACATGTCACGGATTTAATTGCCGAAGCAAGTACTGCCATGTATTTAGATGCCGCGCCCATTGAAATTGGTGAAGCAATCCATGCGCATCCAACAATGACAGAAGTATTGCAAGAAGCAGCCTTAGATACTTATGGCTTAGCGATTCACAAATAGAGAAAGGTTGATGAAAATGAAAACGCTTAAAAAATCGGGTTTATCAAAAGAAGAATTGATTCAGGCATATCGTCAAGTACTAAGAGGACGTCGTTTAGACGAACGGTTGTGGCAATTAACAAGGATTGGTAAGACCTCTTTCAATATTTCTGGTCAAGGGGCAGAAGTTGCACAAGTAGCGATGGCGATGGCTTTTGATCCTCAAAAAGATTATTTTTTACCGTATTATCGTGATATGACCGCGTGCTTGGTTTGGGGCATGACCTCCAAAGATATTTTAATGGGTTCTTTTGGAAAAGAAGCGGATCCTTCTTCCCATGGTCGTCAAATGCCGAATCATTATGGTTCAAAAGAGCATAATATTGTTTCCTTCTCTTCAACAGTAAGTACACAAATGCCATTAGCGACAGGTGTTGGTTATGCAGCGCAACTTCAAAAAGCTGATTTTGTTGCATTGACCACCACTGGGGAAGGCTCTGCCAATCAAGGAGAAGTCCAAGAAGCTATGAACTTTGCAGGCGTAAAAAAATTACCAGTCATTTTTGTTGTTGAAAATAATGAATATGCGATTTCTGTCCCAATTGAAGAACAGTATGCCAATAAACGAATGGCCGATCGCGCGAAAGCTTATGGCTTTGAAGGTGTAACAGTCGATGGTAGTGATTTTACTGAAGTCTATCTAGCATTTAAAGAAGCAGTAAAAGCGGCTCGCGGGAAAAAAGGACCAAAATTGATTGAATTAATGGTTTCTCGCTTGACTTCTCATTCCGCTGACGATGATCAATCTGTTTATCGTTCAAAAGAAGAAATTGAAGAAATGAAAAAGAACGATGCAGTGAAGCTTTTTGAAAAACAATTATTAGAAGAGGGCTATTTAACAGACGAAGACATTGCCAAAATTGATGAAGAAATTCGTGCAGAAATCAATCAAGCAACGGATGAAGCAGAAGCAATGCCAGATCCTGTACCGACATCAATTTTAGAAGAAGTGTATGCAAAATAAGAGAAGAGGAGAAGAAATATAATGGCTGAGATGACTTATTTAGAAGCAATTAACTTAGGAATTTCTGAAGAAATGGCTCGTGATGAAAAAGTAGTTATTTTTGGGGAAGATGTCGGCGGCGACAAAGGCGGCGTGTTCGGTGTAACAAAGGGTTTAGCCGCTAAATACGGTGACGAGCGTTGTTTTAATACACCGTTAACAGAAGGCTTAATTGGCGGTTTAGCTGTCGGCTTAGGTTTAATGGGCTATCGCGCAATTGGTGAATTTCAATTTGCGGATTACATTTTGCCTGCAACCAATCAATTGTTATCAGAGGCTCGGACAATGCGCTATAGAACAAAAGGCGATTGGACTGCGCCAATCGTTTATCGGACCCCTTATGGCGGCGGTGTTCGTGGTGGGCTGTATCATTCTCAGTCTACAGAAAAAGTTTTTTGTGGACAACCAGGATTAAGAGTGGTGACCCCCTCTAATCCTTATGATGCAAAAGGGATGATTAAAGCAGCGATTCGTTCCGATGATCCAGTCATTTTTTACGAACATAAGCGTTTATATCGTTTACTAAAAGATGAAGTGCCTGCAGATGATTATATCGTACCAATTGACAAAGCCAATGTCGTTAGAACGGGTAGTGATTTAACCGTGATTAGTTACGGCATGACCTTGCAATTAGCTTTAGCTGCGGCGGAAAAACTAGCCGCTGAAGGAATTGATGCCGAAATCGTCGATGTTCGCTCATTATATCCTTTAGATCGCGAAACATTAGTAGCTACAGCTAAGAAAACAGGGAAGGTCTTACTCGTAACAGAAGACAATAAAGAAGGCAGCGTGATGAGTGAAATTGCGGCAATGATTTCAGAAGATGCTCTCTTTGATTTAGATGCACCGATTCAACGACTTGCAGGACCTGATTGTCCAAGCATGCCTTATGCATTACCTTTAGAAAGAGAATTTTTAATCAATGAAGAACAAGTATTAGCAGCAATGAAAGAATTAGCAGAATTTTAATTGAAGCAAGGAGGAAAAAATAAATGGCCACAAAAGAAATCAAAATGCCTCATCTAGGCGAAAGTGTCACAGAGGCAGCCATTGTCCAATGGTTAGTTAAACCAGGA
This sequence comes from Enterococcus sp. DIV0712, assembly GCF_050554855.1. NCBI lineage: Bacteria > Bacillati > Bacillota > Bacilli > Lactobacillales > Enterococcaceae > Enterococcus > Enterococcus sp. DIV0712. Next base: position 1,374,604 of record NZ_CP187333.1, on the reverse strand, counting down.
GATTCAGTGAAACGCTATGATCCCTTAATGGAAGTCGTTTCTGATAAAGTCACCACGGAAGTCCCATCAGATTTTGATGGTGTAGTAAAAGAATTTCTGATTTCTCTAGATACAGATGTGCCCATCGGAACAGCGGTGATGACGTTAGAGACAGAAGAAACAACAGAAGAAACAACAGAAGAAACAGAAGTAGCTACTTTAGCACCAGTGAAAGAAGCAAGTGCGGAACAAGTGCAAGAACATGAAACGGTTGCAACAACAAACACTGCGACGTCCCATCAAAAAAATAATGGTCGTTATTCCCCAGCAGTCCTTAAAATTGCCCAAGAAAAAAAGATTGATTTAACACAAGTTACAGGGACAGGTCGTGATGGTCGAATTACTAGAAAAGATGTCACAAACTTTACACCAACACAGGCAAGAACACCTGAGAAAACAGTGAGTCCAGGAACTAGCCCTTCAATTTCAGAGGAGCCAGTTGCTTCGCAAAATGAAAGCGCCGCAACAGCTAGTCCAACTGAAACAACCACAGATAAAATTGTCTCTGCAGATCCTGTACGTAAAGCAATTGCTAAAAAAATGGTCCAAAGTGTCAACGAAATCCCTCACGCTTGGTTAATGGTGGAAGCGGATGTGACCAACTTAGTCCAACTTAGAAATTCATTAAAAGATGAATTTAAACAACAAGAAGGCCTGTCTCTAAGCTTCTTCCCATTTTTTGCCAAAGCAGTCATTCAAGCGTTAAAGAAAAATCCAAAAATCAATACATCTTGGGATGATGGCTCAATTATTTATCATAAAGATGTTAATTTATCCATAGCTGTAACGACAGACGAGCATCTTTATGTGCCAGTGATTCAACAAGCGGATAACTATTCAATTGCAGGGCTAGCTAAAGAAATCAATCGCTTGGCACAAGAAGTCCGACAAGGAACGCTAGCAAGCAAAGAAATGCAAGGAGGGACCTTTACTCTTAATAATACTGGAACACTAGGTTCCGTCCAATCGATGGGAATTATTAACCATCCACAAGCTGCGATATTACAAGTAGAGTCAATTAATAAACGCCTTGTGCCAACCGCAGATGGAGGCTTTAAAGTGGCAGATATGGTTAATTTATGTCTTTCTATTGATCATCGAATTTTAGATGGACAACAAGCAGGTAAGTTCTTGCGAGATGTTAAAGATAATTTAGCGAAATATAATGCGGATACGGATGTATATTAAAAATCGTTCCTTGCTTTAGTTAAATAAAAAGCGCCTCAAAGAAATAAGCGCTCTTCTTTGAGGCCGCTCTTTATCTAATAGAAAGTTCAATCATTCTCAAACTTGTTCTAAAAAAACAAAAATAATCAATAGGAGTGTTGAAAATGCCCACTGATAAACTGGATGCTCAATTAACCCCAAGAATATTTTTTAACAAAGTGTTAGCTGGAACAGCTTCCGGCACCATTATCGCCTTAATTCCCAATGCTGTATTAGGAGCCATTTTAAAATATTTTGCAGAATACAAGATTATCGAAATGATTATTCATGCGGCGCAAATTTTCCAACTAGCCACCCCTTTAATTATTGGTGGACTGATTGCTTTTCAATTTGGCTTAACGCCACAGAAAATGATGATTGCTGGCGGTGCAGCATTTGCTAGCTCTGGCGTGATTAAATTTAATTCAGAAGTGAAAGGCTTTATTGGTGCAGGTACTGGTGACATCATTAATATTATGATTACCGCTTCTGTTGCAGTCTTACTTTTATTAGTCATTGATAAAAAATTCGGTTCAGTGGAAATCATTGCTTTACCGATCGTTGTTGGAGTAGGTGCAGGCTTGTTTGGCATGTTGATTTATCCATATGTGACACAAATTACGGTCGCCATTGGGAAAGTGATTAACAATTTTACTGATTTCCAGCCAATTATCATGAGTATTTTAATTGCTTGTTCATTTGCTGCACTGATTATTTCGCCAATCACTACTGTGGCAATCGGTTTGGCGATTCAGTTGAATGGCTTGTCTGCAGGTGCTGCTGCAATGGGAATTGCAGCCACAACTGTTGTTCTTGTGATTAATTCTTGGAATGTCAACCAATCAGGAGTGACACTGGCTGTCTCTTTGGGCGGCATGAAAATGATGATGCCTAACTTATTTAAATACCCAATTATTTTAATTCCTTGTTTATTTACAGCGACTATTTCAGCAATTCCTGTGGTTCTATTCAACATTTCAGGAACCCCACAATCGGCTGGATTTGGCTTGGTTGGACTCGTGGGGCCACTTGCTTCGTTGGATGCGGGCTTAGGGATCTTACCCTTACTCTTTTCTTGGTTTGTTGTTCCAATTGTCGCGGGTTTATTCTCAAAATTCTTATTTGAAAAAGTGTTGAAACTTTATGATAGTAAAGTCGTCTTTGCTTATCAAGGCTAGATTATCCATTAATTTTCTTTAATGATTTGGATAAAATCTCTAACATCTTCTGTCATACTAAAATCGCGGCGCAAAGCAATGCCGATGGGGAAATAGTCAAACTTATCTTTTAAAGGAATCCATTTCAGTCCCTGACTTTTTCCCACTTCATAATATTCAATCGGCAGCAAACAAATCGAATTATTTTTTTGTAAACTATAAAGAAGTACTTGTAAATCATCGTTATGCAAAATGATATTCGGCTCATAACCGAAGCTCCGAGTCCGATCTAGTAGTAGGCGACCAATCATAAAATTATCACTTAACGATGAAAATCGTTGATCTTTCAAATCTTTAAAAGTTAATTTTTCATATTGGGAGAGAGGATTTGATTCTGGTACCACGACATAAACATGGTAGCCTTTGGTAGTCGTTTCTAAAGGTTCAATATGAATAATTTCAGGTAAGGTATTTGGGAAAGAAATTAGTCCCATATCAATTTCTTTATTTGCTAACATCGTTTGTAATTTTGGCGAGCCATCTTGCTGTAATATTAAATTCACATGTGGATGGGTTGTTAAAAATCGTGAAATTTCTTTCATAAATTGTACAGCAAATAAAGTAGTTAAGCCTAAACGCAATTGCTTTTTAACTGGTTTCTGGTTCATTTCACGAATATCTGTTACCAATTGATCGAATTGAAAAACAACTTCTTGGCCATGTTCATATAAATAAAGACCTGTATCGGTTAATTGAAACGGTTGATCAGAATGATCAAACAACGCTGTGCCTAACTCAGATTCCATTTTTTTCAATGCTAAAGAAAGTGTTGGTTGGGTGACAAATAAATTGCGAGCGGCCGCCGATAAACTGCGGGTATTAACAATTTCAATGAAGTACTTTAAAAGCTGAATATTCATCAGAAACTCCCCTTCTTTTTTAAAAGCGCTTACATAAATGCGCTTGGATAAAAAATAACAAATAGATCACTTATAATATAACATATGTTTTGCCTTTTTATTGCTATAAAAGTAAGAGATAGAGATTTTCTTAGCAGATTTTTACCTAAAAATAAAAAATTGAACGGAGGAAAAGAAATGAAGATTATTATCGCAGGTGCTGGCGCTATGGGCAGTCGCTTTGGACTAATGTTACATCAAGCAGGAAATGACGTTATTTTTGTTGATGGTTGGCCAGAACATATTGAAGCAATAAGAAAAAACGGGTTAGTTGCTGATTTTAATGGCGAAGTGGTGACCGCTAAAATTCCTATTTATCCTCAGACAGAAGTAGCAAGCATCGATTTTACAGCAGACTTAGTTATCCTATTTACAAAAGCAATGCAACTGGAAGGAATGCTTGAATCATTAGAACATTTCCTTAATAAAAATACGAAAGTTTTATGCTTGTTAAATGGAATTGGTCACGAAGATATTATCAAAAAATACGTGCCATACGAAAATATTTTATTAGGAAACACAATGTGGACCGCTGGGTTAGAAGGACCTGGCAAAGTAAAATTATTTGGCAATGGTTCGATTGATTTACAAAATTTAGGAGCGCAAAGTGAACAAGCAGCAGAAGCAGTCATTAAGGTATTAAATAACGCTGGCTTAAATGCTCGTTATTCTGAGAATATTTTATCATCCATTTATAAGAAGGCCTGTGTGAATGGAACAATGAATGGTTTATGTACTTTGTTGGATTGTAATATGGCAGACTTTGGCGAAACAGAGCAAGCAGATCAAATTGTTCAACAAATAGTTAATGAATTTTTAGCAGTCGCTGAAGTGGAACAAGTTACGTTAGATAAACAAGCAGTTCTTCAACAAATCCGCTCATGTTATAATCGAGAAACAATTGGTTTGCACCACCCATCGATGTATCAGGACTTAATAACCAATCATCGTTTAACCGAAATTGATTATATCAATGGAGCAATTGTTCGCAAAGGGAAAGCCTATGGGATTGCTACACCGTACTGTCAGTTTTTAACAGAGTTAATTCATTGTAAAGAAAATTTACTTCATGCTAAATAACAAGTAAAAACAGAAATACTCTTGAGTCAGTCTTGAGAAGAGCTTGACCTACTAATTTCTATACTTTGCCAGTGTACAAGGCTGAGACAAAATCCAAAGTGAGTTTGTCTCAGCTTTTTTGTTTTTTTAAGAACACTACAGAAAATAAATCAAATCCGTGAAAAATATGTTAAACTAGAGAAGGTGTTTTCTCGCAAGAATCTACGCGGAACACAGGACTCGTTGAAGAATTGAATCAAAGAAACAATGTGTTAAAGAAGGGATTTGAACAGATTATGACCATTCAATGGTTTCCCGGCCATATGGCCAAAGCAAGAAGAGAAGTTTCTGAAAAAATCAAATATGTCGATATTGTATTTGAACTAGTTGATGCGCGGTTACCGCTTTCTTCCCGTAACCCAATGATGGACCAAATTGTCCAACAAAAACCACGATTAGTCCTTTTAAATAAAGGGGACTTAGCAGATAACGACCAAAATAAAAAATGGCAACATTACTTTCAAAAGAAAGGGTACCAAACCCTAGTCATCAATGCCCAACAAAATAAAGGAATCAATAAAATTGTGCCAGCAGCCAAGGAAGCGTTAAAAGAAAAATTGGCTCGTGAACAGGCGAAAGGCTTGAAACCGCGTGCGATTCGCGCAATGTGTATTGGGATCCCCAATGTTGGTAAGTCAACCTTAATGAATCGTTTAGTCGGAAAAAAAATTGCGCAAACTGGGAACAAGCCAGGCGTGACAAAAGGACAACAATGGTTACGCTCTGGTTCCCAATTGGAATTACTGGATACACCAGGGATTCTCTGGCCAAAATTTGAAGATGAGGAAATTGGGAAAAAATTAGCTTTAACTGGCGCTATAAAAGATCAATTATTGCATCTAGATGATTTGGCGATTTATGGACTAGAATTTTTTGCACGTTTTTATCCGCAACGTTTGATGGAACGATATGGTTTAACAGAAGAAGAGCTATTTTTACCTGCTCCAGAACAGTTGATGTTAATTAGCCAAAAACGTGGTTTTAGAGATGATTATAATCGAGCCAGCGAAATGATTATTTTAGAAATTCGCAGTGGAAAATTAGGTACGTATACTTTGGACCGCTGGGAAGAACTAGGAGACGAATAACATGGCAAAAGAGTCGATTCAGGCAATCAAAGAAGCGTTGTTAACTGTCACTGATGCAACCGATGAACGATTAGCAAGCTGGCGAGAAGATGAACGTTCAGGAGTGCAACAAGCGATCAAACAATGGGAACGTCGCCAGTTAGCCAAAGAAAAAGAGTGGCAACTTTTTAAAGAAATGAGTCAATTTGAGGAAGCGGCCTATAAAAAAGGCCATCGTTTAATTGCAGGAATTGATGAAGTAGGCCGCGGACCATTAGCTGGCCCTGTTGTGACAGCTGCAGTTATTTTACCGAAAGATTGTCAATTATTAGGCTTAAATGATTCAAAAAAACTATCTGCTAAAAAACGGGAAACGTTATATAACCAGATTCAAGAACAGGCTGTCGCTATCGGGTTAGGTATCGCTGATCAAGGAGTCATTGATCAAATTAATATTTATCAAGCAACTAAACAAGCGATGAAAATGGCAATTGACGATTTAGCTTTTACACCAGATTATTTATTAATTGATGCAATGCAGTTAGACGTTCCCCAACCACAAGAAAGTTTGATTAAAGGGGATGCACGCTCCATTTCAATTGCAGCAGCCAGTATTATTGCAAAAGTAACAAGAGATCGATTAATGGAAGAATATGATGAATTATATCCTGGATATGGATTTAAAAACAATGCAGGCTATGGAACAAAAGAACATCTTCTCGGGTTAGAAAAATACGGTGTAACACCCATTCATCGACGTACGTTTGCGCCAATAAAAGATATGATTTAAAAATAAAACACTTTTTTTACGTATTCTTATTTTAAGAAGATGTGAAAGAGGTGTTTTTTGTTGGAAATTTTACAACGACAATTATTATTTAAATTAGCGGTATGCCAAGGAATTGGCAATTTAGGTATCTTAAAAGTGTTACAAGAAGCTATCGCACAAAAGCGTGTTGATTTTTCCAGTACAGAAATTATTAGAATTGCTGAAATCAAGAAATATCGTGAATTATTTGAACAATCTTGGTTACACCATACGATTCATAGTGAAGCGTTATATATACGACAATGCCAACACCAATTTATGACAATTTTAGATGCCGTCTATCCTAAATTATTACGAGAAATTTATAATCCACCAGCAATTCTTTTTTATAGAGGAAATTTACAATTGTTAAGTAGAAGGAAAATTGGCATCGTCGGCGCTCGCTATGCCACTTCGTATGGGTTAAGAGTGACTGAAGCTCTGGTTCCTAAAATAGTCAAAGAAGGATTCACAATCGTCAGTGGTCTTGCCAAAGGCATCGATAGTCGTAGCCATGAGATGGCCATCCAGAACGGGGGTCAGACAATTGGAATTTTAGGCACTGGATTAGATGTATATTATCCGTATGAAAAGAAAGAATTACAGCAAACTATGAAGCAGAATCAGCTTGTTTTAACAGAATATGTGAATGGGAGTGGGCCGAAAAAATATCATTTTCCTGCACGTAATCGCATTATTGCTGGATTATCTTTAGGGGTCTGCGTGATGGAAGCTCGTAAGAATAGTGGCTCTTTAATTACTGCACAAGCGGCGATGGATTACGGGCGCGAGGTATTTGCCGTACCGGGAAGTATTTTTCAGTCTTTTTCAACAGGCTGCCATGAATTAATTCAGGACGGCGCTAAATGTGTTCAGACAATTGATGATATTTGTGAAGAATTGTGACTTTTACTAATTGTGAATTGACAACCTACGTTCACTTCGGTACTATTTAATCAGATTTTAATCTTTTGGTTGGTAGTTAGGAGTGTCTAAATGGAAACGGTTGTTAGAAAAAGATGGTTGTTTGGTATGCAGCTACTGGGCTTTTTGATTTTGGATCAAATTCCTTTGATGATGGTCTCAGTTGTTCAATTTTCTACAGAAAATTTTTGGTTTCGCTTTGTTAGTGGATTAGTGGCTGTTGGACTTGGTGCCTATTTCGTCTATCTATTTGTTGCTTTTTTGAAAAAGAAAAAGCTCATAACTTGGACTTTTTTAGGAATCAAAGAAACCTTGCCAGTGGTCTTGTTAGGTTTGGTGATAATCTTTTGTGTGGGAATATTTGGTGATTTCTTATTACGTCTGGAAGGATTAGAGACGACCTCTAACCAACAAAGTGTTGAAGAAATTGTCCAATCTATTCCTAAAGGGCTTATACTTATTTTTGCAGGTGTGATTGGGCCAATTTTCGAAGAGGGAATTTTTCGTGTCGGGATTCAAGCGTTTTTCAAGCCAGCTTCAAAAATAGGCATACTCGTTTCTTCTATTTTATTTGCACTTGTGCACACGCCCACAGATATAGGTAGTTTTATTATTTATTGGGGCATGGGTTTAGCTTTAAGTTGGGTCTATCTACGCACGGGTCGCTTTGAAGCTGCTGTCTTGACTCATTTTATTTGGAATGTTATAGGTATTTTAATGCTTTAGGATAAAATCTATAAATCATAGGCATTTTTTATTTATAAATTCGGACAGTCAAACAGAAATGACAGAAATGTTAGAAAGCCTAGTCTTGACAAACCTGTTCTATATAGCATATGATGTATTACGATTTGTGCGTTTTTTACATATATTATATAGTAGGAAAGCGAACGCGAAAGGAGCTAATTGAATGGCCTATAAGTATCTCGTGATTGTAGAATCACCTGCCAAAGCCAAAACAATTGAAAAATATCTAGGAAGAAACTACAAGGTGGTTGCCAGTGTTGGTCACATTCGCGATTTACCAAAAAGTAAAATGGGGATTGATATTGAAAATAATTATGAACCTCATTATATTTCGATTCGCGGAAAAGGCGATGTCATCAAAAGTTTAAAAGCGGCTGCAAAAAAAGCTGAAAAAGTCTATCTCGCAGCCGATCCGGACCGAGAAGGTGAAGCAATTGCTTGGCATTTAGCTTATCTTCTTGGCCTTGATTTAAAAGATAAAAACCGTGTGGTATTCAATGAGATCACTAAAGAAGCGGTAAAAGCGGCATTTAAAGAACCTAGAACCATCAACGTTGATTTAGTTGATGCACAACAAGCACGGCGCATTTTAGACCGTTTAGTTGGATACTCGATTAGTCCTATTTTATGGCGTAAAGTAAAAAAAGGTTTGAGTGCTGGTCGTGTGCAATCTGTTGCTTTAAAAATGATTATTGATCGAGAAAATGAAATTCGAGAATTTAAACCTGAAGAATATTGGAGCATTGATGGGAATTTCCAAAAAGGTCGCAAGAAATTCAAAGCAAATTTCTGGGGCGTAGATGGTAAAAAGAAAAAATTACCAAATGCAGAAGCGGTGAAAGAAATCACTTCTCGAATTGACGGTAAAGATTACGATGTTACAAAAGTTGAGAAAAAAGAACGGAAACGTAATCCTGCATTACCTTTTACAACCAGTAGTTTACAACAAGAAGCGGCACGTAAATTAAATTTCCGTACCCGTAAAACCATGATGGTTGCGCAACAATTGTATGAGGGAATTGCTTTAGGTAAACAAGGCACTGTGGGGCTGATTACCTACATGCGTACAGACTCAACCAGAATTGCCGATTCTGCCAAAGCAGAAGCTGCTGAATTCATTGAAAAGACCTACGGAGATGAGTTCTCAGCACATGGCGGCCGCAAAGCAAAAAATACGCAAGGTGCACAAGATGCCCATGAAGCGGTTCGTCCGTCAAGCGTTTTAAGAACACCTGATGAAATGAAGAAGTATTTAGATAAAGATCAATTAAAATTATATACTCTTATTTGGTCGCGCTTTGTTGCTAGTCAAATGACACCAGCGATTTTAGATACCATGAAGGTCACGCTTCAACAAAACGGCGTAACGTTTATTGCCAATGGCTCCAAAGTGAAATTTAAAGGGTTTATGCAAGTATATGTTGAAGGACGCGATGATGGTAAAGAAGACAAGGAAAATATTTTACCTGAATTAGTGGAAGGTGACGTTGTTAAATCGGTCGATATCGAACCGAAACAACACTTTACTCAACCACCGGCTCGTTTTAGTGAAGCCACGTTAATCCGGACTTTAGAAGAAAATGGTGTGGGCCGACCATCAACGTATGCGCCAACATTAGAAACCATTCAACGGCGTTATTACGTGAAGCTAACCAATAAACGGTTTGAACCAACGGAATTAGGTGAAATTGTGAATTCCCTAGTTTCAGAGTTTTTCCCACAAATTGTCGATACACATTTTACAGCGACAATGGAAACGGACTTAGATAAAGTCGGTGAAGGCCAAGAAAAATGGGTTGAAGTTGTCGATCGCTTCTACAAGCCCTTCGAAAAAGAATTAACAAATGCCGAAGAAAAGATTGAAAAAATCCAAATTAAAGATGAACCAGCAGGTTTTGACTGCGAACTATGTGGACATCCAATGGTGATTAAACTGGGTCGCTACGGGAAATTTTATGCATGTAGTAATTTCCCAGATTGTCGAAATACAAAAGCGATCGTTAAAGAAATTGGCGTGACGTGTCCTGTGTGTCACGAAGGACAAGTTATCGAACGCAAATCAAAGAAAAATCGGATTTTCTATGGCTGTAGTCGGTACCCAGAGTGTGACTTCACTTCTTGGGACAAACCAGTAGGCCGACCATGTCCAAAATGTGGGCAATATTTAGTAGAGAAAAAAGTTAAAGGCGGCAAACAAGTCGTTTGTATCAATGGCGATTATGAAGAAAACGTCCAAAAATAAGAAAAATTGAGACCGAAGAATTTACTTCGGTCTTCTCTTTTAGTAAAATGAATTGAGTTTGTAAGAGACAGCTCTTAACTTCTTGACATAGAAAGGAATTTTTATACATGACAAAAAAAGTCACAATTATTGGTGCCGGTTTAGCCGGAAGTGAAGCGGCATGGCAAGTGGCCAATGCTGGCGTACCAGTTGATTTATATGAAATGCGCCCTGTCAAAAAGACACCAGCGCATCAAACAGAAAATTTTGCAGAGTTAGTTTGTTCTAATTCATTACGTGGAAATAGTTTAACCAATGCGGTAGGTGTTTTGAAAGAAGAAATGCGCCGTTTAAATTCAATCATTATTGGTAGTGCAGATCAAACCGCTGTACCAGCTGGCGGCGCCTTAGCAGTTGACCGTGATTCTTTTTCTGAAACAATCACTGAAAAAATTAAAAGTCATCCATTAATTACAATCAAAAATGAAGAGATCACCGATATTCCGGAAGGGATTGTAATTATTGCAACGGGTCCTTTAACCTCTGAAAGCTTATCTCAAAAAATTCAAGAATTTAATGGTTCTGAAGGCTTTTATTTTTACGATGCAGCAGCACCAATTATTGATAAATCAACAATTGACATGGATAAAGTTTATTTAAAATCTCGCTATAACAAGGGGGAAGCGGCTTACTTAAATTGTCCGATGACTGAAGAAGAGTTCAATGCTTTTCATGAAGCGCTAGTCAATGCAGAAGTGGTTCCTTTACGCACGTTTGAAAAAGAGAAGTTTTTCGAAGGCTGTATGCCCATCGAAGTAATGGCGCAACGTGGCATTAAAACCATGTTGTTTGGCCCAATGAAACCTGTCGGACTAGAAGACCCTAAAACAGGTAAACGCCCGTATGCTGTAATTCAATTACGTCAAGACAATGCTGCAGCTTCTTTATATAATATTGTTGGTTTCCAAACGCATTTAAAATGGGGCGAACAAAAACGAGTATTCCGTATGATTCCAGGATTAGAAAATGCTGAATTTGTTCGCTATGGCGTCATGCATCGTAATAGTTTTATGAATTCTCCAGAGTTGCTAAAACCAACCTACCAATCAAAAAAACGTGACGATCTGTTTTTTGCTGGACAAATGACTGGTGTTGAAGGATATGTTGAAAGCGCGGCAAGTGGTTTACTTGCAGGTATTAACGCAGCTCGTCTTGCCAAAGGGGAAGAGCCGATTGAATTCCCTCGCGAAACGACTTTAGGAAGTATGGCTTATTATATTACACATGCAGAAGGCAAACATTTCCAACCAATGAATGCAAACTTTGGGCTTTTCCCAGAGTTACCTGAACGAATTCGTGACAAAAAAGAACGCTATGAAGCAATTGCTAATCGGGCCTTAGATGTCCAAGCTCAAGTTATCCAATCTTTAGACTAAATTAGAAAAAATATGAGAAAAGACCGAGCATCATTGCTAAGAAATGCGATGATACTCAGTCTTTTAATTTTTAGAAAAAAATAACAAAAGCTAAAGAATAGTTAAAATTGTGAACATATTTAGAAATATTGATTAAATTCTGACAACTTAATTGTCTTTTGAAAAAGGTTATGCTAAAGTTACTTTGTAATCGAATGAGGAGGGCTATCACATGGAAGAAAAGAATTGGCCTGAGTTATTTGCTCGTTATCTTATTGTCGAAAGAGGCTATTCAGAAAAAACAAAAAAAGCATATCAAGAAGATATACAACATTTTTTTTCGTTTTTAAAGACTTCAGGTAATGACAATTATTTGACTGTGGAACATTTGGATGTTCGGGCTTATTTGAGCGAATTATACGATCAGGAATATAGCCGCAATTCGATTAGTCGAAAAATTGCCAGTTTGCGTTCTTTTTATCAATTCTTATTAAAAAATGAAGCAATCCAAGAGAATCCTTTTTCCTATGTTCATATGAAAAAGAAACAGTTACGGTTACCCCGTTTTTTTTATGAAAAAGAAATGGATGCATTATTTGAGAGCGCACAAGGCGAGCAACCGCTTGATTTGAGAAATCAAGCGTTGCTAGAAGTTCTGTATGGGACTGGTATTCGGGTCAGTGAATGTGCGAACTTAACGGTGGACGCAGTTGACTTTCAAGCTTCTGTTTTATTGGTTCACGGAAAAGGAAATAAAGATCGCTATGTGCCTTTTGGTTCATTTGCACAAGACGCCTTAAAGGATTACTTAGAGAATGGCCGCGCGCTATTAATGACAAAATATCAAAAAAAACATCCGTATGTCTTTGTTAATCATCATGGTGAACAAATCACGCCAACAGGGATTGAATATGTCTTAAACCAACTAATTAAAAAAAGTTCATTAAATGCGGAAATTCATCCCCACATGTTACGCCATACATTTGCGACACATTTATTAAATAATGGCGCCGATATGCGGACAGTTCAAGAATTATTAGGACATGCTAATTTATCAACAACTCAGATATATGCGCATGTGACAAAAGAAAGTTTACAAAAAAATTATCGAACGTTTCATCCTCGTGCATAATGGAGGTAAACGTCTAGGAGGAACAATAATGGTTGAATCACAATTTCACTCTACAACAATTTGTGCAGTCGAAAAAGATGGAAAATTTGCAATGGCTGGTGACGGCCAAGTAACAATGGGCGAATCTGTCGTTATGAAAGGTACAGCCAAAAAGGTGCGCCGTATTTACAATGATGAAGTCGTTGTCGGTTTTGCAGGAAGTGTGGCAGATGCCTTTACATTAGAAGAAAAGTTTGAAGGAAAATTAAATGAATACAACGGAAACTTAACGAGAGCTGCGGTTGAGTTAGCCCAAGAGTGGCGAACACAACAGTCTATGCAAAAATTAGAAGCTATGCTGATTGTGATGAATAAGGAAGAAATGCTCTTAGTTTCAGGAACTGGGGAAGTCATCACACCAGACGATGGTATTTTAGCAATTGGTTCAGGCGGTAATTTTGCTTTGTCCGCTGCAAGAGCCATGAAAAACTTTGGCGATAAAGAAATGCCAGCGAAAGAGATTGCTAAAAATGCCTTAAATATTGCTGCAGATATCTGTGTATTTACGAATCATAATATCATTGTAGAAGAATTATAAGCGAGGGAAAATCCATGAATGAATTAAACAAAACACCAAAAGAAATAGTCAAAGAACTAGATCAATATATTGTTGGACAGCAAGCTGCCAAAAAATCAGTGGCGGTAGCTTTACGTAACCGCTATCGTCGCTTGCAATTAGAAGAAAATATGCAACAAGATATTACGCCTAAAAACTTACTAATGATTGGACCAACAGGTGTTGGTAAAACTGAGATTGCTCGTCGTCTCGCAAAAATTGTCAATGCGCCTTTTGTAAAAGTTGAAGCAACCAAATTTACAGAAGTAGGCTATGTCGGTCGGGATGTCGAATCAATGGTTCGGGATTTAGTAGAAAATGCGATCCAAATTGTTGAAAAACAACAATACAGTCGCGTGTATGCGCAAGCGTTAAAAAAGGCCAATCAACGTTTAGTCAAAGTATTAGTGCCTGGAATTAAAAAAGAACAAAAACAGGCTGGCGGTAATCAATTTGAACAAATGATGAACATGTTTAACATGGCTCAGCAACAGCAAGAAGCACAAGAAGAAGTAACGGAAGATATTCGAACGAATCGCCGAACAATTTTGGAACAGCTGGAAAAAGGTCTATTAGATAATCGTGAAGTAACAATTGAAATTGAAGAACCGAAGAAAACGATGCCAGCTATGAACAATGGCCTAGAACAAATGGGTATCGACTTAAATGAAACGTTAGGCGCTCTGTCACCAAAGAAAAAAATCGAACGTACTGTAACGGTGAAAGAAGCACAAGAATTATTAGTGAAAGAAGAATCAGCAAAAATTGTCAATGACGCTGATATCCATAGTGAAGCTATTCGTTTAGCTGAATCAAGCGGAATTATTTTTATCGATGAGATTGATAAAATCACCTCTAAAAGTCAACAAAATTCGGGCGAAGTCTCTCGTGAAGGAGTACAAAGAGACATTTTGCCGATTGTTGAAGGCTCCCAAGTTAACACGAAGTATGGTCCTTTACAAACGGATCACATTTTATTTATCGCTTCAGGTGCTTTCCACTTGTCAAAACCAAGTGACTTGATTCCAGAATTACAAGGCCGCTTCCCAATTCGAGTTGAATTAGATGATTTAACGGCGGATGACTTCGTAAGTATCTTAACTGAGCCAAACAATGCTTTAATTAAACAATATGTAGCATTAATTGGCACAGAAAATGTTTCAGTCATCTTTACAAAAGAAGCAATTGAACGGTTAGCACACATCGCTTATGATGTAAACCGTGATACAGATAATATTGGGGCGCGTCGTTTACACACAATTTTAGAACGTTTATTAGAAGATTTATTATATGAAGCACCAGATATGCAAATGGGTGAAATTACGATTACCGAAGCATATGTCAATGAAAAATTGAATGACATTGTTCAAAATGAAGATTTAAGTCGTTACATCTTATAAAAAAGGCTGGAGGAGAAAAGATGGCTACATTATTAGAAAAAACACGTCAAGTGAACGAGCTTTTGCAAAAAAATAATCTGTTTGACGTACAAGCAGAACTTCCGTACAACAAAATGGCAATGATTTTAGGGGATATTTTAGAAAGTAATGCGTATATTATTAGCAGTTCAGGGGATTTGTTGGGGTATACTGAAAAATTAGATGTTAATAATGCCCGTATCAAAAATATGTTTAAAGAGAAAAAATTTCCTCAAGGATACACCGAGGCCGTGGATATGCTCAAAGTAACCGAAGCCAATATTCCAATAGACAGTGATTTAACTGCATTTCCTTTTGAATCACGAGAGCTGTATCCGTTTGGGTTAACCACTATTGTACCTTTGTACGGTGCTGGCAAACGCTTGGGTACGATTATTTTAGCGCGTGTTGAAAAATCCTTTAACGAGGATGATTTAGTGTTAGCTGAATATAGTGCGACCGTTGTCGGCATGCAAATTTTGTATCATCAATCCAGAACAATTGAAGCAGAAGTTCGCAGTGCGACTGCCGTGCAAATGGCCATCAACACTCTTTCCTATAGTGAATTAAAAGCCGTCCACGCCATTTTTGAAGCCTTAGATGGCGAAGAAGGTCGTTTAACTGCTTCAAGTATTGCAGATGAAATAGGCATTACTCGTTCCGTAATTGTGAATGCCTTAAGAAAATTAGAATCAGCTGGCATTATTGAATCACGTTCTCTTGGTATGAAAGGGACTTATTTAAAAGTGTTAAATCAACAATTTATTAAAGAGTTGGAAAAATAAGCAATTGCTCGTATCAACTAGGAGGACAACGCAATGACTGTACAAATTGAAAATGAATTTCTAATCGCAACATTTGCTGAAGAAGGAGCAGAATTAGTAAGTTTACAATCAAAAGAAACCGGCATTGAATATATTTGGCAAGGAAATCCTGAATTTTGGGCCCGCCATGCGCCCGTACTTTTTCCGATTGTCGGTCGTCTAAAAGAAGATACGTATATGTACCAAAATCAAGCGTATCATTTAACTCAACATGGTTTTGCTCGTGATCAAGTATTTGATGTGATTGAAAAAGGTGGAGAAGAAGTTTCTTTTTCACTAAAATCAACAAAAGAAACCAAGAAAAAGTATCCTTTTGATTTTGAACTAGTGATTACTTATACATTAGAACATCAAGAATTGACTGTAAACTACCAAGTAGAAAACACAGGGAAAGAAGAGATGTATTTTGGGATTGGTGGTCATCCAGCCTTTAATGTACCTTTAGAATCTTCACTAACGTTTGAAGATTATTATCTAAGTTTTTCACCTAAAAAATCACGGACACAAATTCCCTTAGCAGGCCCGTTTATTGATTTAGCGAATAAAACGCTAGCCCAAACGAATACCAGCTTTGACTTAACGCATCAATTATTTGAAAATGATGCAATGATTTTTGAAACAAAAGGTCAAACAGCAATTACGATTGCCACAGACGAAAGTGACCATCAAGTCACTTTGAGTTATCCAGAAATGCCTTTTGTGGGGATTTGGTCACCGACGCCGAAAGAAGCGCCTTTTGTCTGTATCGAACCTTGGTGCGGGATTGCTGATGCTGTCGACGCAACTGGCCAACTTGCTGAAAAATTTGGCATCAATAAGTTACCAGCTAACGAACTATTTAAAACACAGTATATGATTAGTGTAAAATAAAGAAAAAGGCTGTGAACATTATTTGTTCACAGCCTTTTTCTTTATTTTTTTGCACGTAAGCCAAAAGAAAGGCGACTTTCTGTTCCATTTTTAATTCGCTGAATGTTTTCACGATGACGGACAAAGATAAAAGTAGTCAAAGCAATCGCAATCACGGTTAATAACCAGTTAAATGTTGGTAAAATAGCTGGGACAGTGAAAGGCAAAATAATAGTAGAAAGTGTAATTAGTACAGCGCTAATCATACTTGTTAAACTCACCATACTGGTTAGATACAGACAAATCACAAAAATAAGAGCAGAATAAATAAAAAATGTGGGGCTGTATGCTAATAACATGCCAGCGCTAGTGGCTACGGCTTTACCACCTTTGAAATTGGCAAAAATAGGGAAGGTATGCCCTAAAACAGCTGCTACCCCAAAGAAGAGCGGATTCACGCCTTGTAAACCAAACAAATAGGGTAATGAAGTGGCTAACGTTCCTTTCAAGATATCCATTAATAATACCGTAATTCCGGCAGGTTTCCCTAAGACACGAAATGTATTGGTTGTTCCTGTATTCCCACTCCCAAATTGGCGTATATCTTTTTTAAAGAAAAGTTTACCAATCCAAACACCTGAGGGAATCGAACCTAATAAATAGGCAACAAGTAACAAAATGACGATTTTCATCAAGTTAACCTCTTTCTTATTCAAACTAGGATTTATTTTATCATGAATAGAAAAACGGAACAACGTCTAATAACTAAAACAAGAAAAGTTTTTCTTTTGCTTGAGGAAGCGTTGACAAATGGCTGATAACCGTTATAATAAATGTGTGTCATTAGACAAAGACGTCTAATCACTGGTTTGAAAATTAGTTATCAACGAAGATACAATATATATGTACTTATGAAGTGTCAGGGAAAGAGGTGCGAATCCTCTACAGACCTACCTACTGTATGGTGGATGAAACCAATAAGACCACAGATTATTCTGGAAGGATTGGGAGTAAGAAGAAGCTAAGTCAGGATACCGGCTTGATAAGTCTAATCATTCTTTTGTAGGAAAAAGAAGGGGCTTTGAAGATAACTGGCTGAGTATATCATTAGCATAGTTAAGTGACTGCTTTTTTTCTATTGGAGAAAAAAGTGGTTTTTTTGTATTGTTTTGACGTTGAGACAAAGGAGGTTCATTTCAGAAAATTTTCCCCAAAATAAAATAGACGAATGCGAGGATGAAAAAATGAAAAAATTTACTTTAACAATGATGACTTTAGGTTTAGTAGCAACACTTGGCTTAGCAGGGTGTGGTAAACAGGAAAAGAAAGCAACTACCTCTTCTGAAAAAACAGAAGTAACGTTACCAACCAAAGACCGTAGCGGCAAAGAAATTACTTTACCCAAAGAAGCAACCAAAATTATTTCCCTAGTGCCATCAACAACAGAAGTGATTGAAGACTTAGGTAAAACCGACCAATTAATCGCAGTTGATACTCAAAGTAGCACAATGATGACTGATTTAAAAAAATTACCACAAATGGATATGATGGCTGTCGATGCAGAAAAATTGATTGCCTTGAAACCACAAATTGTTTATGTGAATGACATCAATTTAGCTAGCTCAGAAAGTGTTTGGAAACAAGTGGAAGATGCTGGAATTACAGTCGTTAATATCCCCACTAGTACAAGCATCAAAGCAATCAAAGAAGACGTCCAATTCATCGCGGATAGCTTATCTGAACATGAAAAAGGACAAAAGTTAATCAAAACAATGGATCAAGAAATCGACGAAGTAGCCAAAATTGGGAAAACTATTAAAAAACCAAAAACTGTTTTGTTTGAAGTGGCTGCCTTACCAGACATTTATAGTTTTGGTAATGGGACATTTTTAAATGAAATGATTGAAACAATTGGGGCAAAAAATGTTTTGGCAAATGAAAAAGGCTGGTTACCAGTGACAGAAGAAGCGGCCATTGCTGCAAAACCAGAAGTCATTTTAACCAATGTTAACTATATGAAAGATCCCGCCAAAGAAATTTTAGCTCGTAAAAACTGGGAAAGCGTTCCAGCAGTTCAAAACAAAGAAGTTTTCGAAATTGATAACATGTCTAGCTCTTTACCAAATAACCACATTACCAAAGCATTAAAACAAATGGCAAAAGCTGTTTATCCAGAGGAATACAAGGATTTAAAAGATGAGTAAAAAAACGTGTCTCATACTGATGCTCTTGATCAGTATGAGCATGCTCTTTTTGGGTATTAAAATTGGAAGTGTTCAGATTTCGTTAACGGATTTGCTTCAAATTTTAGTGAAAAAGACGGTTTCAGAAGACGGGATTTTAGAGGGAATCATCTGGAATGTTCGGTTACCGCGTGTCGTGATGGCCTATCTCGTGGGCGCAGGCTTAGCAGTAAGTGGCACGGTGATGCAATCGCTCTTAGGTAATCCTTTAGCTTCTTCGTATACTTTGGGCGTATCAGCGGGAGCATCCTTAGGCGCTGCGTTAATCATGGTAACTGGAGTAACTGCTTCGATCTTAGGGGCATTTTTATTGCCTTTAACTGGTTTTATCTTTGGCTTAGCAACGGTCTTTTTAGTTTTGTTATTTACGCAAACAATGGATAGTCAAATGTCCAATCAAACAGTTGTTTTAGTAGGAATGATTATGACCTTGTTTGTCGGTGCTATTTTGACGTTGATTACAGCACTTTTCCAAGATTATTTGAAACAATTAGTCTTTTGGCAAATGGGTAGTTTTTCTGGCAGTAATTGGCAAAAAATTGCTATTTATTGTCCAATCTTGCTTGTCAGCAGTCTGTTTCTTTGGTTTGATGCCAACGCATTGGATGTTCTTGGCTTAGGAGAAGAACATGCGATGTTATCGGGAGTAGAAGTCAAAACAGCAAAACTACGCATTATTCTTTTGGCTAGTTTACTAGCAGGAAGTGCGGTTTCATTTGTCGGTGTGATTGGTTTTGTTGATTTAATAGCACCACATATTGTCCGTCGCTATTTAGGGGCGACTCATCGCTGGCTGATTCCCGGTTCAGCAATCTTAGGTGGGACCATCATGGTAATAGGGGACACAATTGCTCGCACGATTTTATCACCAAGAGAAATTCCCATCGGGGCCGTAACAGCCTTGATTGGAGCGCCATTCTTCTTGTATATTTACTTTAAAAAAAGGGGCGTTGCTGCATGATTGAATTAAAAGAAACAGCTGTAACGCTCCAACAAACCCCCATTTTAAAAGATATTTCCCTCGTTTTTCCGACAGGTAGTAAAACTTGTATTTTAGGTCCAAATGGTTGCGGTAAAACGACACTTTTAAAAACGATTGCCGGACTTGTCCCTTATAGTGGTTCTGTTTTAATTGATGGTCAAGAAGTTCATGGACAAAAGCGGAAGGAATTGGCAACGAAAGTAGCGATGATGAGTCAATTCACGACAGTTGCTTTTGATTATACGGTTTACGAAACAGTTTTGATGGGGGCGTATCGACAACAAGCACAACGTTTTTTACCGATTGTTTCTAAACAAGAAAAAGAACGAGTCCTTTATTATTTAGAACGCACGGGTTTATTGCCTTTAAAAGATAAAGTTGTCAATCAGCTTTCAGGAGGACAACAACAACGAGTATTTTTGGCTAAATTATTTGTACAAGATCCAGAAATTATTTTATTGGATGAACCCAATAATCATTTGGATATTCGGTATCAACAAGAATTGATTCAGCAGTTAAATGAGTGGAGTGCGCAAGAAGGGAAAACGTTAATCGGGGTGTTTCATGATATCCGTTTAGCGTTAACGCTAAGTGAAAAAATTGTGTTTATGAAGCAAGGGAAAGTGGCCGCGCAAGGTGATTTTCAAACGTTGGCTTCCAAAGAATTTTTACAAACGATTTTTGAAACAGATATTGTCTCCTATTTTCAGAAACAACATAAAGTTTGGGAAACTATTCAATAATTTTGACAAGTTTTTTGGAAACAGGTAAGATAAAGGCAAAGAAGCAGAAACACAATGGCGTGTTTTAACAAATCGGCAAAGGAGCCCAAGACTAAGTACGTGATGGTACTTGCTTTGGGCTCCTTTTTTATGGAGGTAGCGATGAAACGAATCATTTTAATGGGAGCTATCGGTTGTGGCAAAACCACGTTATGTCAAGCTCTGCAAGGTAAAGAATTAATTTATGATAAAACACAGGCGGTGGAATTTCATACAGAAATGATTGATACACCAGGCGAGTTTATTTTGCATCGACAATATTATAATGCGTTAAACGTCACAGCGGCAGAAGCAGATGTGATCGGTTTGGTTCAAAGTGCTGTAGAAACACAACAAGTTTTTTCACCAGGATTTGGTAGTATTTTCCCGAAAGAAATCATTGGTATTTTAACCAAGATTGATTTAGCACAAGATTCTCAGCAGTTAGATATTGTTCGGCAACAATTAAAAAGTGCGGGTGCAACAAGAATTTTTGAAATTTCTTCTGTTGAAAAAATTGGCTTGCAAGAATTAGTAGATTATTTAGAGGAGGATGAAGCAGAATGAAAATTTATACAAAAACTGGCGATAAGGGAATGACGAAATTAGTCGGCAGCTCAACCGTCGCTAAGGATTCTGATCGAGTTGAAAGTTATGGAACGATTGATGAATTGAATTCTTGGGTGGGCTATATTATCAGCCAACTTCCACAAGAAAATCAAGAAATTAAAGAAGAACTAGAAGCTTTACAACATTTACTTTTTGATGCGGGAACAGATTTGTCAACACCGATTGAAGCACAACGACCATTTAAATTACAAAAGGCAAGTGTGCATTGGCTAGAACAGCGGATTGATTTCTACACTGCACAATCACCAGATATTGATCGTTTTATTTTACCTGGCGGAACCCCAGCAGCCAGTATGGTTCATGTGGCTCGGACGATTGCACGGCGCGCAGAACGCATCATTGTTCGTTTAAATTGGACAGCCAAAATTAACGAAGAGGTATTAATTTTTACCAATCGTTTATCAGATTATTTTTATGCGTTGGCTCGCTATTTAAATGTTCAAGCACAACGACCTGATGTTTTTTATGAACGAAGCGAAAAGGTTTTCCATAAAATTAAAGAAGATGGATTGTAAACAGTTGCTTTTCTAAAAAACTTATGGTAAATTTCAGATAGATTAAACGAATATTTTATGAAAAATATGAATGGAAGCCAGTGAGAATCTGGCACGGTCCCGCCACTGTGAAGAAGCAAGGTTGCTTTTAAGTCAGGTCTTTTCATTTTTTCATTATTGGGCATGCTGTTTCGAGGCAAAACAGGATGTTTCTTAACAACGCTTGTGTTGAAAATCCAGCCCAAGATATTTGTATTAATCCAATTAATGGCACGAGGAAGTGCTTTTGGGAATTTTGGGCTGGTCTTTCAATGTTGAAGGAGATTTCAGGTACAATGACGTACTGCTATATTCCCTTTTTTTATTGACAATTAATTAAAGGCGTTGTACTCTATGGATAAGGTTTCGTGTACAATGGCGTATACATAAGGAAGCAAAGACGCTTCAGACAGATGATTTTTCGTTTGTTTGAAGTGTCTTTTTGTATTTTATTAAGGAGGAATTGAGATGAAAACAATTCATTTCCCTACCGAACTATGGGTAGGAGAAGGCGCATTAGCCAATTTGGAAACACTTCATGATAGACGTGTTTTCATTGTCACAGATCCATTCATGGTTGACTCTGGATTTGTGAATGAAGTGACAAAGCATTTAACAAAAAGTGAATGGCAAATTTTTAGTGATATCATCCCCGATCCACCAATTGATAAGATTGCTGCGGGAATTAAGCAGTTAGCGACATTTCAAGGAGATACGATATTAGCTTTAGGTGGGGGATCCGCTATTGATGCGGCCAAAGCAATGAAATTTTTTGGCAAACGTACTTTGCAAACTCAGATTGCTGAGTTTATTGCGGTTCCTACAACTAGTGGAACTGGTTCAGAAGTTACGAATTTTTCAGTGATTACGGTTGCAGAAACTGGCACCAAAATCCCGCTTGTAACAGATGAAATTCAACCAGAAATTGCGATTTTAGATACAAATTTAGTGATGAGTGTGCCACCAAAAATCACAGCGGATACAGGAATGGACGTCTTAACGCATGTTATTGAAGCTTATGTTTCAACAGAAGCAAATCCGATTTCAGATGCGTTGTGCGAAAAAGTCGTTCGCTTAGTATTCGACAATTTAGAAATAGCCTTTAATGAGGGTAGCAACCAACAAGCCCGTGAAAATATGCATTTAGCTTCATGTATGGCAGGGATGGCGTTTAATGTTACTTCGTTAGGCTTGAATCACGGTATTGCTCATGCGGCCGGTGCGCGTTTACATGTGCCACATGGACGAATGAATGCAATGCTCTTACCGGAAGTCATTGCATATAACAGTGGCTTAGCGAATGGCAAAGTCGCCAACGAACCAACAGCTAAACGTTATGCGCAGTTAGCAAATTGTCTAAATGATACACAGACAACCAATGCACGGATTGGTGTTCAACAATTTATTCGACAAATCAAGCAACTCCGTCAAAAATTAAACATGCCTGCCACTTTTAGTGACTATGGTTTACCAAAAGAAGAAGTCCAAGCTGCAATCCCAAAAATAGCTGAAGGCACATTGATGGATGGCTGCACCAAAACAAATCCTGTCCAACCAACAGCAGCAGAAGTGACAAAAATTTTAAATTCTATCTTATAAGCGATTGACAGGATGAAATCGATAACATATAATGTGGGTAGCACAACGGCGTGCTTCAAAATTTAAGAGCAAAGAAGCTCCTTAGTAGAAAGCGAAAGTGGAACCTTTACGTTTTTTATTGAGGATTTTTTATTTGCTAAATTAAAGGAGCGAGTCTGGTTGGAAGAAAAACAACGAATGATTCAAGAATATGTTCCTGGGAAACAAGTAACGTTAGCGCACATCATTGCTAGTCCTAATAAAGAAATTTATACAAAATTAGGATTGCCAGAAGGCACCAGCAATGCACTAGGTATTTTGACAATCACTCCGAGCGAAGCGGCAATTATCGCTGTTGATATTGCGACTAAAAGCGGAGATATCCAAATCGGTTTTATTGATCGTTTTTCTGGATCGGTGGTCATTTCTGGTGACGTAAGCTCAGTGGAAGCAGCCTTACAAGCGGTGATTGAAGGTTTACAACAGATTTTAAACTTTTCTGTAACTTGTAAAATTACCAGAACATAGCGTTGAAAGGACAAGGGCGTGAAGAAAATGGATGGACGAATTGTAATAGTCGATGATGAACCTATTACGAGACTCGATATTCGTGATATTGTGATAGAAGCAGGGTACGAAGTAGTCGGTGAAGCAGCTGATGGTTTTGAAGCAATTGAAGTATGTAAAAAAACACAACCTGACCTAGTATTAATGGACATTCAAATGCCAATTTTAGATGGTCTAAAAGCAGGTAAAAAAATTGTTCAAGACCAACTAGCCAGTAGTATTGTCTTTTTATCTGCATACAGTGACGTACAAAATACGGACAAGGCTAAAAAATTAGGCGCACTGGGTTATTTAGTTAAACCTCTAGACGAAAAATCATTAATACCTACAATTGAAATGAGCATTGAACGAGGCAAACAAACGCAGCTGTTACTAAGTCAAATCGATAAATTAAGTTTAAAATTAGAAGAACGTAAAATTATCGAAAAAGCCAAAGGTATTCTTGTAAAAGAAAATCATATATCGGAAGAAGAAGCCTACCAAATGTTGCGTACGTTAAGTATGAACAAACGCGCACGTATGAGTGAAATTGCAGAATTGATTGTAATGGATGATGAATAAATGAAACGATTAGAGCAATTATGTCACCAATATACCAATCTTTCAGAATCAGACATTAAAGAATTACAACGTACAGCACGTTATCTTTCTTCGACGACACTGTATCAAAGTGCAGATGTTTTTATTGATGTGTATAAGGAAATGTCACAGCAAGCACTAGTCGTTTATCATAAGCCGCCTGCGAAGACAACTTCTTTATATAGCGGAGATGTCGTCGGGATGGAAGCTTTATTAAAAAATGAACCTGGTGTTCTGCGTACCATGCAAACTAGCTTAAATAGCATTGGTTTGTTAGCAGTGACTCAGGAAAATCGTTTGATTAAGCAAAATATCTATCCCATTCGCAATGAACATCGAACGATTGGTGTCATTATTGTCGAGATTGCGGCAGATGAAGAGATTCAAGCGGACTTACAAAAAGAGGAGCTAAATAACTGCCAGTTAGCAAAAGTAGCGAAATCAACTAGTCAAGTCGATGCGTTATTTATTGATCAATTGGCAGAAGCCGTTTTGATTTTTGATGCGGCGGGTCACTTATTAATTACCAATCACAATGCACAAGAGCTTTATCGCAAACTTGGTTATCGGGATAATATCATTGGAATGAGTTATGACAATTTGTCCATCGATTATACAACTTTTGAATATGTGTTGTATCAAATGAAATATAAAATGAGTAATCAACCAATTGAAAGCAAAACGACCTACCTTAATTATTATTTTAAGGTTCGGAAAGTGTGGTTGGCATCAGAAGAACAACTGATTATGATTATTCAAGACAATACAGAATTTAAAGAAAAAGAAGCGGAAATTATTTCCAAATCTGTTGCGATTCGTGAAATTCATCATCGTGTTAAAAATAACTTGCAATCGGTGGTTTCCTTATTGCGTATTCAAGAACGGCGAACGCAAAGCCCCGAAGCAAAGAAAGTCCTTCATGAAAGTGTCAATCGAATTATGGCGATTGCAGCCACCCATGAATTGCTGTCAAAACAAGTCAAAGATGACGTTGCTTTACGGCAAACATTGGAAGCAGTGATGTATAATTTTAGACATCTTTTTCAAGGCGCACAACCCATTGAGATGATGATGGATGTTGATCCAGCCATTATGGTTTCTAGCGAACAAATGGTCACCATTTCCCTTGTTGTCAACGAACTATTACAAAACATTTTTGATCACGCATTTGAGCCACAAACAAGTGGCGTTGTTAAACTTAGTGGAACATTAGATAATAAAATGATTACCATTACTGTTACAGATAATGGTAAAGGCTATGACGTTCATCAAAGTAACGAGACCAGTTTAGGTTTGATGATTGTCAAAAGCTACGTAAAAGATAAATTAAAAGGAAAAATTACAATTGAATCCAATAAACAGGGAACTAAAACCTGTTTCTATTTCGAACAGAACACCAGTGATGTTGTTCATTGATTAAGCAAAGGCGCTTAAAGAAAAGTAGAAAGAAATTTTCTAACGATTCTTTAAGTGCCTTTTTGTATGCAAAAGGAGGCGAGTCAGGCGATGTCGAAGGAAACACTTTTAACCGTAGGGATTGATTTAGGGACGTCTACAACCCAATTAGTCTTGTCAGAATTAACTGTTGAAAATTTTGCCTCTGCGTTTACAGTACCACGTATCAGCATTTCTGATAAAAAAGTCATTTACCGAAGTGACATTATCTTTACACCCTTACTTAACCAATCAGAAATTGATGTAGAACCTATCAAAGCGTTTGTAGCGGAGCAATATCGCCAAGCAGGCATTCATAAACAAGATATTCAAATGGGTGCGGTAATTATCACAGGTGAAACTGCTCGAAAAAGCAATGCCAACAATGTGCTACGAGCACTTAGTGGCTATGCAGGTGATTTTGTCGTTGCTACGGCTGGACCTGATTTAGAAAGTATCATTGCCGGGAAAGGCGCTGGGGCTCAAACTTATTCTGAAACGAAACGCAAACCAGTGGTTAATTTAGACATTGGTGGTGGAACGACAAATTTAGCTGTCTTTAAGGATGGTGAAGTGATTGACACGGCTTGTTTTGACATTGGCGGACGCTTAATTAAATTAGATCAACAACAAAAAATCACCTATATAGCTCCGAAGATTCAAGAAATTATAAATAAAAAAGGGCTAACCTTGCACCTTGGTGACCAAGCCACCGAACAAAACTTACTGCCAATTATTTCGGAATTAGTTGCCGTGTTAGAAAATAGCATTGGCTTGGGGACACAAAGTCCGTTCTACCAGTTATTAGTAACCAACCATCCACTACGAAAAGCTGAGGAATTACCAATTGTAACATTTTCTGGTGGTGTGGCTGATTGCTTAAATACGACAAGTACGAATCTCTTTAAATATGGAGACATCGGCTTGCTTTTAGGAAAATATCTGAGAAAGTCACTGATTTTTTCGGAAAAAGAAGTCTTAGAAAGCGCAGAAACAATCCGAGCGACGGTCGTCGGAGCAGGTTCACACACTGCTGAAATTAGCGGAAGCACGATCGCTTATCGTGAGCAAATTTTGCCGGTAAAAAATATCCCAATTCTAAAATTAGCGCAAGAGGATGAAACCCTTACTGTGACAGAATTAGGCCAGCGAATCCAAGAAAAACTCAATTGGCATCGTATTGAAGAAACACCCCAGATTGCCCTAGCAATTAGAGGCATGAGCAATCCAACATTTGCTGATATTCAACGCTATGGTCAAGGGATTGTGGAAGGATTAGCTAGTTTAGTTGCTGAACAAATTCCCATTATTGTTATGGTGGATGAAGACATGGCGAAAGCTTTAGGGCATGCCTTAAGTGCCCATCTGCCAAAAGACTATCCGTTTATCTGTCTTGATTCGGTCAAAGTAGAAAACGGTGATTATGTAGATATCGGTTTACCAGTGGCAGAAGGAGCCGTCCTTCCAGTCATTGTTAAGACCTTAGTATTTAATTAAAAAGGAGCGACACAAAGATGATTTTAAAAACCAAACTATTTGGCAAAGTCTATCAATTTACATCTGTTAAAGAAGTCTTAGCCAAAGCCAATGAAGAAAAGTCTGGCGACAAGTTAGCTGGCGTAGCTGCTAATTCAGCCGAAGAACGCGTGGCAGCGAAAGTCGTTTTATCGGAATTGTCCTTAAATGACTTGTTTAACAATCCCGTTGTTGATTATGACGAAGACGAAGTGACACGCATTATTATTGACCAAGTCAATATGCGAATTTTTGAAAGTATTAAACATTGGACAGTCGCAGAATTACGCGAATTTATCTTATCTTCGGAAACAACCGATTTTGATATCAAACGAATTTCCCGTGGACTAACTTCAGAAATGATTGCTGCTGTCTGTAAATTAATGTCCAACATGGATCTAATTGTTGGCGCAAAAAAAATCAATATTGAAAAAACCGCCAACACAACGATTGGCCGTCCCGGAACTTTTTCGAATCGTTTACAGCCAAACCATCCAACCGATAATGTCGATGGCATTATGGCATCAGTTATGGAAGGTCTTTCTTATGGCGCCGGTGATGCTTTAATTGGTTTGAATCCTGTTGATGATTCTACAGAAAGTGTTAAACGAATCTTAAACAAATTTGAAGAGTTCCGCAGCGAATGGGAAATTCCAACACAAACTTGCGTGCTTGCTCACGTAACGACACAAATGGAAGCCATGCGTCAAGGCGCGCCAACTGGCTTAGTCTTTCAATCCATCGCTGGTTCAGAAAAAGGGAACACTGCATTTGGTTTAAATGCAGAAATTTTAGCTGAAGCACAAGATTTAGCGCTTCACAGTGGTCAAGCAGCTGGTCCTAATGTGATGTATTTTGAAACAGGTCAAGGCTCAGAACTTTCTTCTGAAGCGAACTTTGGCGCAGACCAAGTGACAATGGAAGCGCGTTGTTATGGCTTAGCCAAAAAATTTGATCCGTATATTGTAAATACCGTTGTCGGCTTTATTGGACCAGAATATCTTTACGATTCAAAACAAGTCATCCGCGCTGGTTTAGAAGATCATTTCATGGGCAAATTAACTGGAATTTCAATGGGCTGTGATGTCTGCTACACCAACCATATGAAAGCTGATCAAAATGATATGGAAAACTTAGCAATGTTATTAGCAACAGCTGGTTGTACGTATATCATGGGGATTCCTCATGGCGATGATGTCATGTTAAATTATCAAACAACTGGGTTCCATGAAACTGCGACGATTCGTGAAACATTAGGCTTACGTCCAATTAAAGAATTTGAAGAATGGATGGAAAAAATGGGCTTAATGGAAAACGGAAAATTAACAAGTCGCGCTGGCGATGCATCTGTATTTATTAAATAAACGAGGTGAGAATACAAATGAACGAAAAAGAATTAAAAGAAATGATTGCCGGAATTTTAACAGAAATGGTCGCTGACAATCAAGCGGTTTCGACTGCCACTGTGACTGCTGAAGAAAAACCAGTCACAACACACGTCACTGAAACGACAGAAATTGAAGAAGGCCTAATTCCTGACATTACTGAAGTAGATTTACGTAAACAATTACTATTGAAAAATGCCGTTGATCCTGAAGCACTATTAAAAATGAAAGCTTTCTCGCCAGCTCGTTTAGGCGTTGGTCGTGCAGGGACGCGTTATATGACTAGTTCAACATTACGTTTCCGAGCGGACCATGCGGCAGCACAAGATGCGGTCTTTTCAGACGTAAGCGAAGACTTGGTAAAAGAAATGAATTTTATTTCTACAAAAACAATCTGTAACAGTAAAGATGAATATTTAACACGTCCAGATTATGGTCGTCAATTTGATGAAGAAAATAGTGAAATCATTCGGAAAAATACGACACCAAAAGCCAAAATCCAAATGGTCGTAGGGGATGGCCTTAGTTCAGCTGCTATCGAAGCGAATATTAAAGAAGTCCTACCAGCAATTAAACAAGGATTAAACATGTACAACTTAGATTTCGACAATGTAGTTTTTGTTAAATATTGTCGCGTGCCAGCAATGGATAAAATTGGTGAAATCACTGACGCTGATGTTGTTTGCTTGCTAGTTGGCGAACGTCCTGGTTTAGTAACAGCTGAATCTATGAGTGCCTACATTGCTTACAAACCAACTGTTGGTATGCCTGAAGCCCGGCGGACAGTTATTTCAAATATTCATAAAGGTGGGACACCGGCTGTTGAAGCAGGGGCCTACATTGCCGAAATTATTAAAAAAATGTTAGACAAGAAAAAATCTGGTATTGATTTAAAAGAAGCTGAATAAAGGAGGATTTCTCATGAAAAATGATCGTCTAGGCGCAAATGTCCTAAGTATGAAAGTCATTCCCAATGTCGATCCGGCATTAGCAAAAGAATTATCATTGAAACCAGAACATCGCTCATTAGGAATTGTTACTTCCGATTGTGATGATGTCACTTATGTTGCATTAGATGAAGCAACCAAAGCCGCCGATGTTACTGTAGTTTATGGTAAAAGTATGTATGCTGGCGCAGCAAATGCTTCAACCAAATTAGCCGGTGAAGTGATTGGCATTATTGCTGGTCCGAGTCCTGCCGAAGTCAATAGTGGCTTGAGTGTCATTACGCAAGTCATTGAAGAAGAAGCCAGCTTCTATAGTGCTAACGAAGATGACAGCATTGTTTATTTTGCACATGTAGTATCAAGAACGGGTAGCTTTTTATCTGAACAAGCGAATATTCCTGAAGGTGAAGCGATTGCTTATCTGATTGCACCACCGCTAGAAGCAATGGTTGGCTTAGATGCAGCAATGAAAGCTGCCGATGTTCAAATGGGTGTCTTTTATGGCCCACCTTCTGAAACGAACTTTGGCGGCGCCTTATTGACAGGTAGTCAATCTGCATGTAAAGCTGCTTGCAGTGCGTTTGAACAAGTCATTCAAAATATCGCTGACAATCCGTTGAGTTATTAAGGATGTGACCTGAATGAAAGCATTAGGAATGGTCGAAGTCAAAGGATTTTTAGGTGCCATTAGTGTGGCCGATGCGGCATTGAAAGCCGCCGACGTTACTTTGTTAAAAGCTGAAATTATTAATGGCGGTTTAACAACTGTGGAACTGATTGGTGACGTTGCCGCGGTCCAAGCTGCCGTTGAAGTAGGCACGGAAGTAGCTAAAGAATTAAATTGTTTAATTGCTCATCATGTGATCTCACGGGTTGATGCTCAAACGGAAGTAATTTTATCAGATCCAGAACCTAAGTCAGCACCTGAACCGATGGAACAAGTAGAAGTAATTGAAGAAGAGATTGAAACACCAGATTTGGAAGAACACACTGGCACACGCCAAAAATTAGAAACACAACGCGTGGTTGATTTACGCAAACAAGCCTACAAAATGAACCTAAGTAGTTTAAAGAAAAGTGAGATTAAATTTGCCAATAAAGAAGCTTTAATTCAAGCAATCATGGCTGAAATAGAAAGAAGTGAAGACGAGTGGAATTAGTAGATAAAGACTTACGTTCCATCCAAGAAACAAGAAATTTAATCAGAAAAGCCAAAGAGGCACAGCAAGTATTAGCAATATTTTCGCAAAAACAAATCGATGCGATTGTCCAAGCAGTTTCAGAGGCTACATTTAACCAACGAGAAAAGTTAGCGAAAATGGCCAATGAAGAAACAGGATTTGGTATCTATGAAGATAAAATTATCAAAAATGCTTTCGCTTCAAAAGTAGTATATGACGAAATGAAGGACAAAGCTACAGTTGGTGTGATCCATGATGATGCTGCCAAAAAAGTCACTGAAATTGCTGTCCCAGTGGGTGTAATTGCAGGATTAATTCCTTCTACCAACCCGACATCAACAGTCATTTACAAAGCATTAATTTCATTAAAAGCTGCCAACAGCATTGTTTTTTCACCACATCCCAATGCGTTGAAATCGATTATTGAAACAGTGGAAATTATCCAAAAAGCGGCTATTGCTGCAGGGGCACCAGAAGGTTGTGTCTCGGTCATCAAAACGCCAACCATGCAAGCGACCAGCGAATTAATGAAAAATAAAGAAACAAATTTAATTTTAGCTACTGGTGGAAACGCAATGGTTAAAGCAGCGTACTCTTCTGGAACACCAGCAATCGGTGTTGGGCCTGGTAATGGACCAGCCTACATCGAACGAAGCGCAAATGTTCCTCATGCAGTGAAACAAATAATGGATTCAAAAACTTTCGATAACGGTACAATTTGTGCATCGGAACAATCAATTATTGTTGAAACTGTCAACCGTGAAGCGGTCAAAGAAGAGTTAATTAAGCAGGGAGCGTATTTCTTAAGTCCAGCCGAAGCCGACAAATTAGCTAAATTTATTTTACGACCAAACGGTACAATGAACCCGCAAATCGTAGGACGTTCCGTTCAACATATTGCTTCATTAGTTGGTTTATCTATTCCAAAAGATCGCCGCTTAATTGTTGCCGAAGAAACACATGTAGGCTTGAAATATCCATTTTCAAGAGAAAAATTGGCACCGATTATTGCTTTCTATACAGTTGAAAACTGGGAAGCAGCTTGCGCGTTATCAATTGAAATTTTGAAAGGTGAAGGTGCGGGTCATACAATGGGCATTCACACAGAAAACAAAGAAGTCATTCGTGAATTTGGCTTAAGAAAACCCGTCTCTCGTTTGCTTGTTAACACCTCTGGTACACTTGGCGGCATTGGTGCTTCAACTAACTTAGTGCCAGCATTAACACTTGGCTGTGGCGCAGTTGGTGGCAGCTCAACTTCTGATAATATTGGGGTTGAAAATCTGTTCAATTTACGTCGTGTTGCATATGGCGTGCGTGATTTAGAAGAGATTCGTCAAGAATTTGGTCAAACATCAACCACATCTGTGGCTACTTCTTGCGAAACAACCAATCAAGAAGAACTAGTAAATGCCGTGGTAGCTCAAGTTTTAGCTCGCTTAAACTAACAAGAAACGAGCGAGTAAGAGTAAAACAAATAAATTATTGGATTTAGGGTTTGGGACCTAAGTCAAATTGCTAATTGTCCCAAATTTTTAAAAATAAAACATACATCTTAGGAGGAAATTATAATGTCAAGTACAAATGCTTTAGGAATGATCGAAACTCGTGGTTTAGTAGGTGCTGTTGAAGCAGCCGATGCAATGGTGAAAGCGGCAAACGTTACTTTAATTGGAAAAGAACAAGTCGGTGGCGGTTTAGTTACAGTAATGGTTCGCGGTGACGTTGGTGCTGTAAAAGCAGCAACAGATGCTGGTGCTGCTGCAGCAGAACGTGTTGGCGAATTATTATCTGTCCATGTAATTCCACGTCCACATACAGAAGTAGACGCTATTTTACCACACGCAACAACTGAATTATAATTTTGATTTTTTGGGGCAGAGGTAGGTTCATTACTTCTGTCCTAAACTTTCATTGAGGAGGGGTGTTATGACAGTTATTACAGAAGATATGCTTCGCATCAAAAGGCTAAAAAAAGAACTAGAAGATGGCATGGATTTTGTGTTTCCTGTAGGCAGTTTTCTGACGCCAGCCGCCAAAAGCTATCTACGCGAGCATCGGATTAATAGCAGCTTCTCTTCAACAAACCCATTGCTTTCTGAGGTTCATTCAGTGAAGGCCTCCTCACAAAAACAAAAACAAGAACATTTATCAAAAGAAACAATTTATGAGATTCGGCACTTAAGCCATCTATTGTATTTGCCTTTCTTAACGAATGAAGCGTTATCAACAGAAGGTTGGTTATATTTCGAACAACAACAACTGTGGTTAGAGAAATTTATTTTAGAACAGTCGCTCGTAATGGAACCAGTCATTTTGGAATCAAAGGTAACTATTCTAACTAACCAACAGAGACAATGGCGCTATTCCTCAAAAGAAATTCAATTACAACTAGATAAAATTATTCTCCAGTTAAAAGGAGAATCACAACTGTTCGGACTTTTTCAATCTTGGGCTACAGAATTAATTAGCACCATGGCTGAAATATCACGAAACTAGGAGATGAACAAATTGGATTCAATGAATGAAATTGTTGAAGAAGTTGTTAAACGAATTCAGCAACAACAACAAAATACTTTTGAAGTTGAAGCTTCTGGCCGACATGTTCATTTGTCTCGTCAAGAGATTGATGCATTATTTGGACCAGGATATCAACTAACAAAAGTGAAAGATTTATCACAACCTGGACAGTTCGTTTGTAAAGAACGAATTACGGTTGCTGGACCTAAAGGACTTTTTCAAAATGTGGTTATTTTAGGCCCTGAACGTAGCGAATCACAAGTCGAAGTTTCTATGACGGATACGCGTATTTTAGGAATTAATGCCCCAGTTAGAGAGAGTGGCAAGACAGAAGGGACACCTGGCGTCACGCTGATGAACGGATCAGCAGTTGTGACATTAAGTCACGGCTTAATTGTTGCCAAACGTCATATTCACATGACACCCGAAGACGCCTTGAAAAATAAAGTAAGCAATAGCCAAATTGTGCAAGTCAAAGTGGAAGGCACACGTCCGTTAATCTTTGATGATGTGGTTGTGCGAATCAGTCCGCGATTTGCAACGTACATGCACATTGACTACGATGAAGCCAACGCTTGTGGCTTAACCAAAGGAGCTCGTGGCTATATTCTTAAGTAAAAGGAGGCAAGACAATGAACGTTTCTGAAATGGAAAATTTGATTCAACAGATTACTGATCAAATTTGTCAACAATTGCTGTCGTCGTCTTATTCAGTGGCTTTAGCAGAAGCAAAAGAAGCATTTCCTGAAGAAATGTTTATTCGTTTTCCTGATGTAAATTGGGTAACCAAGGAGCAGAAGCTAGCACGAGGCTTGGTTGTAAAGAGGCTAACGATTTCCCAAGTAAATGCGATTGCGCATTTACAGGAAACGGATGAATTAGTCAAAAACATCTTAGCATTCTTATTTGAAGGTAAGCCGGTATTGGTTTTAACCCCAATACCTTCAGTGACTAAAAATTCACGATTGAAGTATCGTTTGAAACAAACGATTCAGGAAAACGTGGACATGTGCCAACAGTTTGGGCTGATTTTTTATCATGATTCAGAAAATTACGCTGTGTTTCAGGCGGCCTGTCAAAAACAACTTCGTTCTTTGGCTGAGACCAAACGAACCTACATTACTGAAAAACAATTGATAAGAATGACAGAATCAGGTGTTTCTTTAAGTAAAAACGCCTATTTAACCCCGTTAGCGAAAGATTATGCTAGGAAACATCAATTGCTGACGTAAGGAGGAAAAACGATGCTTTTAGGAAAAGTGACTGGTAGCCTTTGGTCAACAAGAAAAGATGAAAAATTAAATGGCTGGAAATTTATGATGGTTGATATTTTGAATCAAGAGGACGAAAAGCAAGGATTTTTAATTGCTGCTGACAACGCTGGAGCTGGTGTCGGGGACAAAGTGTTAATTAGTCAAGGCAATGCTGCCCGTATTTCGGCAGAAGATCCGAATGTCCCAATTGATGCAATGATTGTTGGTGTCATTGATTCTACAGAGGAAGAATAGGGAGGACGAGACATGAGCATTAATGAAATTATTATGTATATTATGGTTCTTTTCATGATTATTGGAGGAATCGATAAATGTATTGGCAACAAACTAGGTTTAGGGGAGCAATTTGAGGAAGGGATTATGGCTATGGGTTCTCTAGCGCTTTCTATGGTAGGGATTATCACTTTAGCGCCTGTCTTAGCCAATCTTTTAAGTCCGATTGTCGTTCCTGTCTATGAATTACTAGGGGCTGATCCAGCAATGTTTGCCACAACCTTATTGGCCAATGATATGGGCGGCTTTGCGTTAGCGCAACAATTAGCCAATGATCCGCAAGCTGGTTTATTTGCGGGGGCAATCTTAGGTGCAATGATGGGACCAACGTTAGTCTTTACAATTCCAGTAGCGCTTGGCATTATCCAAAAAGACGACCAACAATTCTTAGCAACAGGTGTTTTGAGCGGGATTATTACAATTCCTTTTGGTTTATTAGCAGGTGGTTTAACAGCTGGCATGCCATTGTCATTGATTATTCCTAACTTAATTCCAATTATTATTGTTGCTGCTTTAATTATTTTAGGTTTATGGTTAGCGCCAAAGGGCATGATTAAAGGCTTCCAAATTTTTGGTCAAGGCGTAGTGATTGTCGCTATCTTTGGTTTAGTTGTCGGGGCGATTCAACTATTATTAGGAATTACAGTGATTCCTGGTATTGCACCAGTTACTGAAGGAATTGAAGTCGTTGGCGGGATTGCTTTAACTTTAGCTGGCGCTTTCTGTTTAGTAGCAGTGATTACGAAAGTCTTTAATAAACCATTGATGAAACTAGGAAAAGTTTTAGGAATGAATGAAGTAGCGGCTGCAGGAATGGTTGCTACATTAGCTAACAATATTCCTATGTTCCAAATGTTAAAAGACATGGATAATCGAGGAAAAATTATTAATATCGCTTTTGCTGTTTCGGCTTCTTTCGTTTTAGGTGACCACCTTGGTTTTACTGCAGGCGTAGCAAAAGAAATGATTTTTCCAATGATTGTTGGCAAATTAGTTGGAGGGATTACCGCCATTTTTGTGGCTATCTTTATGTCAAATCGAATGCTAGGGAAACCCGAAACAGAAGTGAAATAATGAGGTGTAAATATGACAGAATTAAATCGTGAAATGATTGAAACGCTTGTTCGACAAATTGTCACAGAAAAATTAATGCCGACTAAACAAGTGGATCCAAGTGGAATTATGTCCATCAAATTACCCGAAATCGACGTAACAGAAGACGACCGCTTAGATACAGGCAACCCAGCGGACATTGTTTACACAAAAGATCTGTTTTCTTTAGAAGAAAGCCCGCGCCTTGGTTGCGGTTTAATGGTGATGAAAGATACCACCTTCGATTGGACACTAGAATACGATGAAATTGATTATATTATTTCAGGACAACTGGATATACTGATTGACGGACGTAAAATTTCTGCAACAGCCGGTGAAATTATTTTAATCCCGAAAAGTAGCAAAATTCAATTTTCAGTGACGGGTGATGCCCGCTTTGTCTACGTGACCTATCCAGCAGATTGGCAAAGCCAATAATTATTTTGTCGGTATTCAGAGAATAATTTTGCCAAAACCCTTTACTCAGCGTTATAATAAATAAGAACGAAAAAAGGGGTTGAGTGAATGACATTTGAGAATCCAAGTCAAAATCAAATTTTTGATATTCTAAAACAAGCAAAAAATATTGCGGTGGTTGGTTTGAGTAACAAGCCCGAACGCACAAGTTACAAAATTGCGGAAATTTTACAGCAACAGGGCTATCGTGTATTGCCTGTCAATCCAGTTTTAAAAGGTGAAACGGTGCTTGGCGAAACGGTTTATGGGGCATTAACAGAGATTCCTGAAAAGATTGATATTGTTGACGTCTTTCGGCGGAGTGAATTTTTGCCAGAAGTGGCCGCAGAAACATTGAAAACAGAAGCGCCTGTCTTTTGGGCCCAACTAGGTTTGGAAAATGAAGAGGCAGCGAACTTGTTATTAAATGAAGGTCGTCAAGTTATTATGAACCGTTGTATTAAAATTGAATTGGCAAAAATGGCAGATGCTGAATAAACACGTGTAATTTTATAAAGAAAGAGCGTCCTGAACGGAAAGCTCTTTTTTTTTTGACCCAGATAGAGTATTATTGTAATGATGGTTTTAGAAGGAGCGAACGGAAAACGCAAGAAACCCGCTCACTCTTCTTCTAATTCTTTAAGAAATAGTTAATGTACGCTTATTAACTAAACGAGAATCTAAGTATAAGGAGTTTTTTCTTTGGCTAAAAAAATTAACAATGAGTACAATGATGCCTCTATCCAAGTCCTAGAAGGATTGGAAGCAGTGAGGAAAAGACCTGGTATGTATATCGGTTCAACCGATAGCCGTGGACTCCATCACTTAGTCTATGAAATTGTCGATAACGCAGTCGATGAAGCGTTATCTGGCTACGGGAATGAAATCAACGTAACTATCCAAAAAGATAATAGTATTTGTGTTGCAGACTCTGGCCGCGGAATGCCAACAGGGATGCATGCTTCTGGTATCCCAACAGTAGAAGTTATTTTTACTGTCTTACATGCGGGTGGTAAGTTTGGCCAAGGTGGCTATAAAACTTCAGGCGGACTCCATGGGGTGGGTGCCAGTGTTGTTAATGCCTTATCTAAGTGGTTAGAAGTTCATATTGTTCGTGATGGCGTAGAATACATGGAACGATTTGAGGACGGCGGTAAACCAGTTGGTACCTTAAAAAAAATCGGCAAAACAAAAAAACGCAACGGTACCTCCGTTACTTTTTTACCTGACGACACCATTTTCTCTACGACAAATTTTTCTTACGAAATTTTAGCAGAACGTTTGAGAGAATCAGCTTTCTTATTAAAAGGCGTCAAAATTACTTTAACAGATGAACGTGGGGAAGAACCCAAAGAAGAAGTCTTCCACTACGAAGAAGGCATTAAAGAATTTGTTGCCTATCTAAATGAAGAAAAAGATACATTAACACCCGTTGTTTATTTTTCAGGAGCCAAAGAAGGTATTGAAGTTGAATTAGCTTACCAATACAACGATGGCTATTCTGAAAATGTTTTATCTTTCGTTAACAATGTCCGCACAAAAGATGGCGGTACCCACGAAGTCGGTATGAAAACGTCAATGACAAAGGCGTACAATGAATATGCACGGAAAGTGGGACTATTAAAAGAAAAAGATAAAAATTTAGAAGGTAGCGACTTCCGTGAAGGCTTAGCAGCTGTCCTTTCTATTCGAGTACCAGAAAACTTACTACAGTTCGAGGGTCAAACCAAAGGGAAATTAGGCACACCTTTAGCAAGAACCGTTGTCGATAACGTCGTAGGCGAACAAATGGGCTTCTATTTACAAGAAAACAGTGAAATGAGTCAATCATTAATTCGGAAAGCGATTAAAGCCCGTGAAGCCCGTGAAGCGGCTCGCAAAGCTCGTGAAGAAAGCCGGAACGGTAAAAAACGGAAAAAAGGTGAATCGTTACTTTCTGGAAAATTAACCCCGGCTCAATCCAGAAATCCTAAGAAAAATGAATTATATCTTGTCGAAGGAGACTCGGCCGGTGGTTCAGCAAAACAAGGACGCGATCGGAAGTTTCAAGCCATTTTACCGCTACGAGGAAAAGTCATTAATACGGAAAAAGCGAAAATGCAAGACATCTTGAAAAACGAAGAAATCAATACTATGATCTATACAATTGGCGCAGGCGTTGGTCCTGAATTTTCAATTGAAGATTGTAATTATGATAAAATCATCATCATGACCGATGCGGATACCGATGGTGCCCATATTCAAGTGTTGCTATTAACGTTCTTCTATCGTTATATGAAACCATTAATTGAAGCCGGCAAAGTCTACATTGCCTTACCACCTCTTTATAAAGTTTCTAAAGGAACTGGAAAAAAATCAGTCATTGAGTATGCTTGGACCGATGGTGAATTGGCAGAAGTGATTGATAAAGTTGGTAAAGGCTATATGCTCCAACGCTATAAAGGTCTGGGGGAAATGAATGCAGAACAACTTTGGGAAACAACGATGGATCCTGAAACTAGAACCTTAATTCGTGTTCGGATTGATGATGCAGCTCAAGCAGAACGCCGTGTGACCACATTAATGGGCGACAAAGTCGAACCTCGTCGAAAATGGATTGAACAACATGTTCAATTTACATTGGAAGAAGATGGCAGTATTTTAGATCGTTCAGAAGAAGACACTTCTGCACCAACAGGAGAAAGTCTTTTAGATGCGGAAAAAACAAAAGAAGCAGAACAAACCGATGACACTGAAATCAGTTTGTTTGACATAGAGTAGGGAGTGACAATTTTGGAAAAACGCCAAGAAGTTCAAGAATTAACCCTTGAAGAAGTAATGGGCGATCGTTTTGGAAGATATTCCAAATACATCATTCAAGAACGGGCCCTACCAGATATTCGAGATGGGCTAAAACCAGTACAACGCCGCATTCTCTTTTCAATGAATAAAGACGGCAATACCTTTGATAAAGGCTTTCGTAAATCAGCAAAATCTGTCGGAAACATTATGGGGAATTATCATCCCCATGGCGACAGTAGTATTTATGAAGCGATGGTGCGTCTAAGTCAAGACTGGAAATTACGGGAAGTACTAATTGAAATGCACGGAAACAACGGAAGTATGGATGGCGACCCACCAGCGGCGATGCGTTATACAGAAGCTCGTTTATCACAGTTAAGTGGTGAGTTGTTAAAAGATATCGACAAAAATACCGTCGATTTCGTCTGGAATTTTGACGATACAGAAAAAGAACCCACTGTTTTACCAGCCAAATATCCTAATTTATTGGTAAACGGCTCAACGGGGATTTCAGCAGGCTATGCAACAGAAATTCCTACGCATAATTTAGCGGAAATCATTGATGGAACTGTGTATTTAATTGATCATCCTAATGCAAGTTTAGAGAAATTAATGGAATACATTCCAGGACCAGATTTCCCAACAGGTGGGATTCTACAAGGAAAAGCAGAAATTAAAAAAGCCTACGAAACCGGCCGTGGTAAAGTAATTTTACGTGCGAAGACAAAGATTGAGCCTTTAAAAGGCGGCAAACAACAAATTGTCATTTCTGAAATTCCTTATGAAGTCAACAAAGCAACGCTAGTGAAGAAGATGGATGAAATCCGTTTAAATAAAAAAGTAGACGGCATTGCCGAAGTTCGTGACGAAAGTGACAGAACTGGCTTGCAAATTGTTGTTGAACTAAAAAAAGATGTCAATGCAGAAGGTATTTTAAATTATCTATTTAAAAACACTGAATTGCAAATCAATTACAACTTTAACATGGTAGCCATCGACAACATGACCCCGCAACAAGTGGGCCTAAAACGGATTTTAGAAAGTTACATTACGCATCGCAAATCAGTTATCATTAACCGTTGTCAATTTGAGTTGGACAAAGCTCGCAAACGTGAGCACATTGTTGCTGGTTTAATTAAAGCATTGTCTATCTTAGATAAAGTGATTGCAACAATCCGTGGCAGTAAAGATAAAAAAGATGCGAAGAAGAACTTAGTATCCGACTATGCGTTTACTGAAGAACAAGCTGAAGCAATCGTTACTTTACAGCTATACCGTTTAACCAATACGGATATTACTGATTTACAAGAAGAAGCGAAAACTTTAGAACAACAAATTGCTGAGTTATTGAACATTTTAAACAATGAAAAAGAACTATTCTCAGTCATGAAAAAAGAACTTCGCGAAGTTAAAA
The DNA here is from genome assembly GCF_050554855.1 of Enterococcus sp. DIV0712. Lineage (NCBI taxonomy): Bacteria > Bacillati > Bacillota > Bacilli > Lactobacillales > Enterococcaceae > Enterococcus > Enterococcus sp. DIV0712. Next base: position 1,333,979 of record NZ_CP187333.1, on the reverse strand, counting down.
AGCAATATGGCAATCCGCGCTTAACTCAAATTGAAGAGGAAATCCAAGAAATCAAGATTGAAACAGCCGTGTTAGTTGCGCAGGAAGACGTGGTCGTAACCGTGACGCACGAAGGCTATATCAAGCGGAGTAGTATTCGTTCTTATACAGCATCAAAACCAGAAGAAATCGGCATGAAAGAAGGCGACTTTTTATTATATGCTGGCGAAGTCAATACATTAGATCATCTTTTACTAGTAACAAATAAAGGGAATATGATCTATCGCCCCGTCCATGAGTTGCCAGATTTACGCTGGAAAGAAATTGGCGAACATATTTCTCAAACCATTTTAAATCTTGCTATCGATGAATCGATTATTGCTGTATATCCTTATAAAGAGTTAAGTCCGACAAAAACCTTTGTTTTCATTACAAAAGCTGGCATGATTAAACAAACCAAAATGGCTGATTTTGAGCCTTGGCGCACTTATAAGAGCCGCCCGACATCTTGTATGAAATTAAAATCAGACCAAGATGAAATTACCAATGTTTATTTAACAAATGATCAAGACTTATTGGATGTTTTCCTCGTTAGCAATCGCGGTTTTGGCTTACGTTATCCATTATATGAAGTACCAGTCGTGGGTAGTAAAGCGGCTGGAGTTAAATCAATGAATCTCAAAGAAGACGATTATGTCGTTAATGGTTTACTGGTTCATTCTGAAGGGGATACACCGATTGTCATCGTTACCCAACGTGGCGGTGTTAAACGCATGTTAGCCCAAGAATTAACACAATTAGGACGAGCAAAACGTGGATTAATGGTCTTACGGGAATTGAAGAAAAATCCACATCGTGTTGTCTTTATGTCTGAAAGTACCGATTTAGATTTATTAGTTACTACGCAAAAAGGCACACAAGAAGTTATTCAGTCGAAAAACTATCCAATCAGTGAACGAACATCCAACGGTTCCTTTGTCATCGATGAACAAAAAGATGGCCAAGTAATGGAAGTCCACGAGATGCATTCTGCAGTGATTGAAGAAGAACAAACAAACTAAACTGTGTTATAAATATCTCCACAGCAGCCATCTGTATTAATACAGATGGCTGCTGTTTTTTAATACAGAAGTACATTTTTCACAAGTGATAACAACTATAAATCGTTCTTATTTTCACAAGTATAAATGTTTATATATCAGCGTTTAGAATCTTCGATCCCCATTTATTTATTAAGAAAGTGCAATAAATAATAAAAAAACGCTTGCATCTAAAAGGTTATGTGTTATACTAATCACATAAAGCTGTTACATACAATCAAGTAGCAGTTAACTAAGGAGGCAAACACTTCATGAAACAATGGGAAGGCTTTAAAGGCGACAAATGGAGAACAAGCGTTGACACTCGTGATTTTATTCAAAACAACTACACAGAGTACAAAGGCGACGACAGTTTCTTAGAACCAATCGCTCCGAGCACTGACAAATTATGGACAAAACTACAAGAATTATTTGAAATCCAACATGAAAAAAATGGCGTTTATGACATGGATAGCGATATCCCAGCAACTATTACGTCACATGAACCTGGTTACTTAATCAAAGAAGAAGAAAAAATTGTCGGTTTACAAACAGATGTACCATTAAAACAAGCATTTATGCCATTCGGTGGTATTAAAATGGCGAACAATGCCTTAGTTTCAAATGGTTATGAAACTGACGAAGAAATGACAAAAATCTTCACAGAATACAGAAAAACACATAACCAAGGTGTTTTTGATGCCTACACAGCTGAAATGCGTTTAGCACGTAAAAACAAAATCATTACTGGTCTTCCAGATGCTTATGGTCGTGGCCGTATTATCGGTGACTATCGTCGTATCGCATTATATGGTATCGACTACTTAATGGAACAAAAGAAAAAAGATCATGATAACACTGGTAACAAAGAAATGACAGACGATGTTATTCGCTTACGTGAAGAAATTTCTGAACAATACCGTGCGTTAAATGACTTAAAACAAATGGCTGCTTCTTATGGTTTCGATATTTCTCGTCCTGCTGCAAATGCGCAAGAAGCAATCCAATGGTTATACTTTGGTTACCTAGGTGCCATTAAATCTCAAAATGGTGCGGCAATGTCAATTGGTCGTATCTCAGCATTCTTAGATATCTATATCCAACGTGACTTAGAAGCAGGTTTAATCACTGAATTTGAAGCACAAGAAATGATTGACCATTTAATCATGAAATTACGTATGGTTAAATTTGCACGGACACCAGAATACAACCAATTATTCTCTGGTTATCCAATTTGGGCAACATTATCTATTGCTGGTATGGGTATTGACGGTCGTTCATTAGTTACCAAAAATGACTTCCGTATCTTACACACATTAACAAACATGGGACCATCTCCAGAACCTAACTTAACTGTATTATATTCTTCTCACTTACCAGAAGGCTTCAGAACATATGCAGCTAAAATCGCGAAAGAAAGCTCATCTATCCAATTTGAAAACGATGACTTATTACGTGAAAACTGGGGTTCTGACGACTGTGCAATCGCATGTTGTGTTTCTGCAACAGTTATGGGTAAAGATATGCAGTTCTTCGGCGCTCGTGCGAACTTAGCGAAAGCTGTTCTTTATGCAATTAACGGCGGGGTCGACGAAAAAACTAAAATGCAAGTAGCACCAAAATATCGTCCAATGACTGGTGACAAATTAGATTACCATGAATTCATGGAACGCTATAAAGACATCTTAGACTGGTTAGCTGAATTGTACGTTAACACATTAAACATTATTCATTACATGCATGATAAATATGCATATGAAGCACCACAATTAGCTTTAATGGATACTGATTTACAACGGACATTCGCAACTGGTATTGCCGGAATCTCTCATGCGACTGATAGTATCATGGCAATTAAACACGGTGAAGTAGAAGTAATCCGTGACGAAGATGGTATGGCAATTGATTATGTACCAACAAAAGAATTCCCAACATACGGAAACGATAACGAAGAAGCTGATGCAATGGCTAACTGGATTTTAGATTACTTTATGACACAAATTAAACGTCAACACACATACCGTAACTCTAAACCAACGACTTCATTATTAACAATCACTTCAAACGTTGTTTATGGTAAAGCAACAGGGAACACGCCTGACGGACGTCGTGCCGGCAAACCTCTTGCACCAGGTGCGAACCCAAGTTATCAAGACGGTAAATTCTTAGGTGAGAAAAATGGCTTGTTAGCTTCATTAAACTCAACAGCTCGTTTAGAATATACAATCGCTTTAGATGGTATTTCTAATACACAAACCATCAACCCTAATGGTTTAGGTAAAGACGACGACACAAGAATTAACAACTTACGTAACGTATTAGATGGCTACTTCGATAAAGGTGGTTACCACTTAAACGTAAACGTATTTACAAACGAATTATTATTAGATGCACAAGCACATCCAGAAAAATATCCAAACTTAACTATCCGTGTATCTGGATATGCCGTGAAATTCCGTGACTTAACTCCTGAACAACAAGCAGACGTTATTTCAAGAACTTCACACGACAGACTATAAAAAACATTTACATTATTTAACTGAAAGGGTGACATTCAACGTGTCATCCTTTTCGTTTGAAAGAAGAGGGATCATTATGACAACACCAGTTACAGGTAGAATTCATTCAACAGAAAATTTTGGTACCGTTGATGGCCCAGGTGTCCGTTTTATCGTATTTACACAAGGGTGTCGCATGAGATGTCAATTCTGTCATAATCCAGATACTTGGAAAATTGGTTCCGGTGGTCGTGTGGTGACGACTGACGAAGTATTAGAGGAAGCATTACGTTTTCGCTCTTATTGGGGCGAAAAGGGTGGTATCACTGTCAGTGGTGGTGAGCCGCTATTGCAAATGGACTTTTTGATCGATTTATTTAAAAAAGCCAAAGCACAAGGCATTCATACAACCTTAGATACGTGTGGCAAGCCTTTTACTCGGGAAGAACCCTTCATTAGTCAATTTGATGAATTGATGAAGTATACAGATTTACTCTTATTTGACATCAAACATATTGATAACGAGCAACATAAACTGTTAACAACGCAATCAAATGATAATATTTTAGAGATGGCTACCTATTTATCTGAAATTGACAAACCTGTTTGGATTCGCCACGTATTGGTGCCTCAACGTAGTGATTACGACGAATATTTAATCCGTCTGGATGCCTTCATAAAAACATTAAACAATGTAGATAAAGTTGAAGTGCTTCCTTACCATACGATGGGCAAGTACAAATGGGAAGAACTAGGTATTCCTTATCCATTAGAAGGAATTGAGCCTCCTAAAAATGATCGTGTTGAAAATGCGAAAAAACTACTACATGTCGAGGACTATCAAGGTTATCTAGCACGTTAACAAACGAAAAAATAGAAAAGAAGACAATTTTTTTGTTGTTTCTTTTCTATTTTTTGTTATCATTAAGAGTGAATCAAAACCAAGGAGTGTGTATTATGTCAAAAATTTTAGTTTTTGGACACCAAAATCCTGATACAGATGCTATCGGAGCAGCAATTAGTTTTGCTTACTTACAAAAAGAATTAGGAAAAGAGACAGAAGCTGTCGCTTTAGGAACACCAAGTGAAGAAACTCAATATGCCTTAGATTATTTTAATATTGAAGCACCACGTGTTGTCACTGAAGCAGCTAGCGAAACAAACCAAGTCATGTTAGTGGATCATAACGAATTCCAACAAAGCATTTCAGATATCGCTGAAGTAAACATTTTAGCAGTAGTGGATCATCACCGGATTGCCAACTTCGAAACAGCAGATCCATTGTATTATCGTGCAGAACCAGTAGGGTGTACCAGTACAATCATCTATAAAATGTTTAAAGAAAATAACGTGACAATTCCAGCTCAAATTGCTGGTATGATGGTCTCAGCGATTATTTCTGATACATTATTATTTAAATCACCAACTTGCACACAAGAAGACATCGATGCAGCGCACGCCCTAGCTGATATTGCTGAAATCAATTTAGAAGGCTATGGTCTTGACTTATTAAAAGCAGGAACAAATTTAAGCGATAAATCAGCTGAAGTCCTTTTAGATTTAGATGCTAAGAGCTTCCCAATGAACGGCAAAACAGTTCGCGTTGCCCAAGTAAATACCGTCGATTTAGCAGAAGTTTTAGATCGTCAAGCTGAATTAGAAGCAGCTATGGCCGCAGAAAATGCAGCCAATAATTATGACTTGTTTGTCTTAATTATTACGAATATCTTAGACAGTGATTCTGAATTATTAGCGATTGGTGCGGAACAAGCCAAAATTGAAGCAGCGTTCAATGTAACACTAGTTAACAATCGTGCGTTCTTACCCGGCGTTGTTTCTCGTAAAAAACAAGTAGTACCACAATTAACAGAAGTCTTTAACTAAAACCGTAAGCGCCTAAGCAACGCGATAAATTCCTTGTTGCTTAGGCGCTTCAATAGTAAAGGGGCGTTAACATGAATGATTTAGCAATTTACTATCATTCTCCGCAACAAACGAAACAATACAATCATTTGCTCAACCAATCACTTTTTTTCCCTCTTGTTACTTTTATGTATGAACATCGGGAAGAAAGAATCATTTTAAGACAATTAAAAGCGGCCTTTGCAACAGAAGCCAAGTTAGAACAATTTTTATCAGAAATGATTGATTGTCAGTTAATCATTCGGGAAAATCGTCAATATCGTTTGAATTTTCCTATTTATACGGCAGCTGAAGTTGCGAGTTTGCCCTTGGCTGAAGACGAACTTCCTAAATTTAAAGGAACTGTAACAGAGCAATTATTTTGGCTAGCTGAATCTTTTTGGCCACAAGTGTTTCCAGAAGAGGAAGACTATTTTTTTGGCGTGAGCGGTGGCCCCTCATTTTATCAAAAACAAAGATTGGCCTCGGCACAACTATCTATAATTACGCTTGAAAAAGAGAAGACAGAGGTTCCAACAATGCCTCGTTATTTTGATTATTTGGGCAAAGAGGAAGCCTTGCCAGAAGCCTTCAGCGCTTTATATGACTTGCTAGGGGACGTAAATCCTGAATACTATCTTTCGCAAGCGAGAAGAGTCATTAAACAAGCTCTGCGAGGCCGCAAAGTCAGTACTGTGCCTAATATTTTTCAAGAAAGTTTGCACTTGACCCAAGTGATTACGATTGACCAGGACCACTTAAAACTCCTTTTACCAGTAGCAACGGAACAAGCCGAGCCTTTAGAAGCACAGTCGGATATTCTAGCATTTTATTATGAAAAAATTGCTAACCGATCGGCCATCGAACGCTTAGTTTTTATGCAACAATTGATTGAGCAACTAGGTACGAACTCTCTAAGTTATCTTAGAATAAATTAAAGTTACGATAATTTTATTATGTAAACTAAAAATCAATAACAAGAAATGACGCCGCTTCTTAGTGAGAAATGGCGTCATTTCTTTTGCGAACTTTTTTCGTCCAAAACCCACCGGAAATGAACTTAGGCTCATAGGAAATGATAAATGCTCTCGGCTCTAATTGATTGATTAATTTGTACAATGTACGTTCGTTTTTTCTTGGGGAAAGAATTTCTAAAACCATTCGTTCTCCTTCGCGTCCGTAGGCGACACTTTGCGTAACACCATAGCCGTGTTCACGAAGTGTTTCTGGTAAATGAAATTGTTCAGTAGTAGAAGGGAGGATAACCGATACCATAATATAACCCAAGGCCAAATAGTCTTCGATTTTAATTCCTACACTAATGCCAACAGCGTAACCAAGCGCATAAACAAGTAAATTTAAAGGATTGTCTAACCGATTCAGAACCATACTTAGCCCTAAGACATAAATTGTTATTTCAGCCATACTAACCAGCGGTGCAATAACCCGATAACCTTTCATCGTTAACATAAAACGAATAGTATTTAAGGTAATATACGCAAAATTAATGATAAAAATCATAGCTAACATTTTCAAATCAACGACCATAAAATAAGTACTTCTTTTCAAAATCTTTACATCCAGCCCTCATTATAGTACAGAAAAACTGAGAATCAAAGGCGAAACACTTATAGAAATGAATTCTTTTTTGAATACTCGCTCATATTATTCGCCTAATTTAACTGTTATTTGATATAATCTTAGTATGAAGTAAGAAGGAGGTAAGCGATGAAAATTTTTGTTTGGATTTTGTTATTTTTATTAGTAATTAACGTTATTGCTGCCTTAATTACTGTTTTTAGAAAACCTCGTAGTATTTCCAGCGTTTTAGCATGGATGATGACGTTGATTTTCTTGCCTGGTATCGGCTTTATTATTTACTTATTCTGTGGGCGAGGTATCGATGGACAAGAAGTTTTTAAATTGTCTGATGATGAAAAACAAATGGTTCAACGAATTAAAGAAAAAGTGGACGTTGATAACAAAAAAGCAGGGCGCGATAAACGTTATGATTTACTTTATGATGCGAAAGTTTTAAATCGTTATTTCCGGAATATGGACGCATCACCGTTGGCCAAAAGAAATAGTTTGCAATTATTCACAGATGGCCAAGAAAAATTCCAAGCATTATTTGAAGATATTCGTGCAGCGAAAGAAACCGTTCATGTGGAATATTATGCGTTTTTTAATGACACGATTGGCAATCAATTTTTAGATGTATTAATCGAAAAGTTGCATGAAGGCGTGGAAGTTTACTTAATTTACGATCCTTGGGGTTCACCCGGCGCAAACAAAAAGTTTTTTGCTCGTTACGTTGACGCTGGAGGAAAAGTAGCTCCCTTTATTACTTCTCGCGATATGATCCGTAAAACACGTCTAAATTATCACTTGCATCGGAAAATTGTTGTCATCGATGGGAAAATTGGCTGGACCGGCGGGTTCAATGTTGGGGATCAATATTTGAATGTCACCGAAAAATTTGGTTACTGGCGAGATACCCATATTCGTTTGGTCGGGACGGCCGTATTTTCATTGCAAGAGATATTTATCATGGATTGGAATGCTTCAGTCAAATATCCTGAAGAACGTATGACGTATCATGAAAAATATTTTAAATTACCAGAAGATCATGAAGTGGAGCATTTGTCCTTACAAGTTGTTTCAGATGGTCCTGATTCAGAAGAAGAAATTTTGAAAAGCGGGTTTGTTCGGATGATTTTTTCTGCAGAAAAGAGCGTCTGGATTCAAACACCGTATTTAATCCCTGATGATAGTATGATTAATGCGTTGTTAGTGGCGGTTCGTTCGGGTGTGGACGTGCGAATTATGATTCCTTGTATGCCTGACCATCCCTTTATTTACCGCGCAACACAATATTACGCGAATTACTTACACAAACGCGGCATTAAAATTTATATTTATGATAGTGGGTTTATTCATGCAAAAACAATGGTGATTGATGATGAATTAGCTATGGTTGGGACAACAAACCAAGATATTCGCAGTTATTCATTGAATTTTGAGGTAAGTACGTTTATTTACAATCCCGACATTGCGTGGATGTTAGCGCAAGTCTTTGAAGAAGATATAGAAAAAAGTGTCTTACTAACCGACGAGATAATTAAAAAACAAGGGTACTGGCTACGCTTCAAGCAAAACTTTTCACGCTTGTTGTCCCCAGTCTTGTAATCAAATAAATCAGCAGTGAATGTAGTAAACTACTATTTTCACTGCTGATTTTAGTAACAAAACACTGAGGTGGTCTACCTAATTCATTGATAATCCCTCTAAATAATGGTAAATTAAAAATAAATTCAATCAGCTATTCTATCGTGAGAAACATAGTTATTACGTAGATCAGATCAAAGGGACATTCACGACGAGCAAATATTGAGTGTGTTTGCTGAAACGTGCATGTGTGATTTGGTCTTTTTTATTGAGCTGTTATTTTATAGATAAGGAGTGGTCATCATGGACTACCAAGCGATAGCAAAAGAAATTTTGAAAGACGTAGGTGGCAAAGACAATATCGTGGATGTCACACATTGTTATACACGATTGCGTTTCATATTGAAAGATACGAAACAAGCGAACAAAGAAGCCTTACTACAAACAGAAGGTGTCATTTCTGTTGTTGAAAGTGGCGGGCAGTATCAAGTGGTTTTAGGCAATAAAGTCGCGCATGTTTATAATGCTCTAGAACCTTTGTTGGCTCAGCAACTTACGACCAAAACATCTACAAAAGAAAAAAATTCATTAGGCAATCGAATTTTAAATACTGTTGCCGCGATTTTCACACCTGTCGTACCAGCAATTGCCGCTTCAGGCATGTTAAAAGGAATTCTAGCCATCGCTGTGATGGTCGCAAACAATTTTTACCAGGTCGATTTAAAACCTTTGAATACGTATATTATTTTAAGCGCCGCTTCCGATGCACTTTTTTATTTTATGCCAGTTATTTTAGGTTATTCAGCTGCTAAGGTTTTCAAAACAAACGAATATATCGCCATGGTAATTGGTGCCACCTTATGTTATCCAACCATCGTTTCATTAATGACTGAAGAATCAGCGGTTACCTTGTTTGGATTACATGTGACCAAAGCCAATTATGTTTCCACAGTAATTCCTATTATTCTTGCAATTTTTATGTTAGCTTATGTGCAACGCTTTTTGGAAAAAGTCATTCCAGAAGTTCTAAAAATTATTATGGTTCCTACGCTGTCATTACTTTTAATGATTCCAGCCACTTTATTATTATTTGGACCGATAGGGATTTATTTAGGTGACGGCGTGAATTGGTTGTATTATTATATAATGAATTTTAGTCCCATCTTGTTAGGCGGTTTTATCGGCGGAATTTGGTGTGTCTTAGTCATTTTTGGGGCTCACCGCGGACTTGTGCCAATTGGGATTAATGATGTCGCTCGAACAGGGCGGCAAAATTTGCTAGCGTTTGCTGGTGCAGCAAACTTTTCTCAAGCGGGCGCCGCATTTGGCGTGTTTGTCCGCACAAAAAATAAAGACTTGAAAGCTGTTGCTGCCTCTGCAACAGTGACTGCATTATTTGGTATCACAGAACCAGCCATTTATGGTGCAAACTTGCGGCTAAAAAAACCGATGATTTATGCGGTGGCTAGCGGAGCAGCAGGCGGGGCCTTAATGGGCTGGGGCGGTTCCTACGGGACAGCCTTCGCTAACCAAGGACTCTTGACCATCCCAGTTTACGCAGAAGCAGGAACCAAAGCCTTTATTTGTTATTTATTAGGTTGTGGCATTGCTTTTTTTGGTGCATTTCTATTAACGATTTTTCTAGGCTTTAATGATTTACCGCTTGACGAGTCACGTCAAGAACCCGGCTTAAAGACAGAGGCAGGGACAGTCAAAGAAAAGCAACGGATTCAAGCACCTGTTCAAGGACAACTCGTATCTTTAGACCAAATCAACGATGAAGTCTTTGCTTCTCAACAAATGGGAAAAACGCTAGCTATTTATCCGACAGAGGAACAAATTGTTTCACCAGGAAATGGGCAAGTGACGGCTTTATATCCAACTCATCATGCAATTGGCTTAAAGTTAGACAATGGTGCTGAAATCCTCCTTCACATTGGAATCAATACAGTCGAATTAAAAGGGCGGGGATTTGAAACGTTCGTAAAAGTAGGAGAAAGGGTCAGACTAGGACAAAAACTGCTCTCTTTTGATAAACAAATCATCCAAGCTGCTGGTTATGATCCAACCGTCTTAGTCATCGTAACAAATACTGCGGAAATGGCTGTAATTGAGACAACCAAACAAACAGAGATTACACCACAAACAAATTTATTTTTCATGCAAGTAAAGGAGCAAAACTAATGGTTAAACAATTTAAGAACGATTTTTTATGGGGCGCTTCTTCATCCGCTTTTCAAATTGAGGGCGCTTGGAATGAGGACGGCAAAGGCCTAACAGTTGCTGATTACAATTCTTTTAAAAAGTCAGCTGTACAAGCAGATACGAAAGTCGCCAGCGATTTTTACCATCATTTCAAAGAGGACATTGCGTTAATGAAAGAATTAGGCTTAAAAACCTATCGTTTTTCTCTTTCATGGGCACGAATCATTCCAACAGGTGATGGCGAAATCAATCAAGCCGGCATCGATTTTTATAATGCCGTCATTGATACACTTTTAGAAAACGATATTTTGCCGTTTGTCACACTTTATCATTTTGATTTACCTTTTGCGTTGGTGGAAAAATACAATGGTTGGGCGGATCGTCGCTGCGTTTCCGCATTTCAACGCTATGCGCAAGTCTGTTATCAAGCGTTTGGTGATCGAGTCAAAAATTGGCAAGTTACAAACGAACAAAACTTAATGATTCGTGTCGATGAACGAATGAATATGTACGACGTTGCACCAGAAAATGCTGAAAAAATTCGTGCACAAATGGATTACCATATGTTTGTTGCCCATGCGTTAGCGACGAATGATTGTCACCAATTGGTTGCTGGGGGAAAAGTCGGTCCCTCTGTTTCCTCAACGATGACTTATCCTAGTTCTAATAAGCCTGAAGATGTTTGGGCGGCTCGTATGAATGATAACTTTAAAACGAATTACGCTCTAGAAATGTATTGTTTTGGCGAATACCCTGGTTACTATCAAGAGTATTTGACCAAATGCGGCATTTATCCCGAAACACAGCCAGAAGATCAAGCAATTTTGAAAGCCGCTAAACCAGATTTTATCGCTCTTAATTATTATCGGACGTTAGTCGCTAGCTATTTACCGACAGATGAGCAACACCCATTGGGTACGAAAGAAAAGGACATTGATTTTGATCTATACGGTTATTTTAAAATCGAAAAAAATCAACATTTAAAAACCTCTAAGTATGGCGCCCAAATTGATCCAACTGGTCTACGTTTAGTTTTAAATGATTATTATCGTCAATACCGTTTGCCGTTAATCATTACAGAAAACGGCTTAGGCACACCAGATCACCTAACAGAGGACGGAAAAATTCATGATGATTATCGAATTGCGTATTTGCATGATCATATTGCTGCTTGTCATGCGGCTATTTCTGACGGTGTTGAGTTGTTTGGCTATTGCCCTTGGTCGGTCATGGATATTTTAAGTTCTCATCAAGGATTCAAAAAACGCTACGGTTTTATTTACGTCAATCGTGAAGACCATGAGTTAAAAGATTTACGACGCATTAAAAAAGATAGTTTTTATTGGTACCAATCAGTTATTAAAAATAATGGGTTATCAGAAGAATAGTGCCCAAAAAAGGATCATCCATTGCATAAGCGGGTGATCCTTTTGTTTTCAAGTTCTCTCATTCCGTGTTAGGCTTAAGTTAATAAACCCATTAAAGGTGGTGAGAGAGATGAATAATTACGATTTATGGAAATGGGCTGCCGGGAAACGAACCGAAAAAAATAAAAATGAAACCTATAGCGCCAAAAATTGGTGGTATGTTTTACTAATGCTCGGTGTATTTGTAGGGATCATGTTGTTGTATTATTTAATCTCTGTGCTTTGGAATTAAGGGAAAATAGGCAAATGAGGAATTAAGAATAAAAAAAGACACCTGAAAAGGTGTCTTTTTTAACAGGATTCAGACAATGATAGCTGAATCGGAATAGGATAATTTTCCTCGAGTGCAACATCAGGATCCTTCATTCTACGAAGCAGTAAGTCAATCATAACGTCACACATCTCGTCGATTGGCTGCACAATGGTTGATAGTTGTGGGGCAATTCTTTTGATTAATTTTGTCCCATCATAACCAATTACTTTTAATTCTTCAGGAATGGCTATCTTCAATTTTTGAGCAATATTCATAACTGTAATTGCTGTCAAATCATCTGTACAAAAGATGCCGTCTACAGTTTTATTTTGAAGCAAACGTTCGATTTCTAGATTTTTTAATGTTGTTGAGGTCCCATTATCAATTTGTAGAATCGTTTTTTCTGCGCCATATTTTTCCATTGTTTGTTTATAACCAGCCAATCGATAATCGCTAGGTGCGCCTGTGTTATTAGCACCAGTAATAATTGCAATCTTTTGTGCACCACTTGCAAATAAGGCTTCAGTGGCTTTTTGGCCCCCTTGAAAGTTTTGCGAAGAGACAATTGGAATGCCAGGTGCCAAGAAACGGTCAAAGGAAACAATAGGTAGTGAAACATTTTCATATTCGTTAATAGCTAAGTTATGGCTACCAGTGATTACACCGTCCACTTTATTTGCAGCGAGCATTCGTAAATAGGCGCGCTCTTTTTCTGGATCTTTTTCACTATCACATAAAATCACTTTATATCCTTGAACAAAGAGCTTTCTTTCCAGTGTTTCAATTAATTCACCAAAAAATGGATGACTAACAGAAGGGAAGACTAAACCAATCAGCTGCGTACTTTTTCCTTGGAGGCTTCTGGCTAATCCATTAGGTTGATAATTTAATTCTTCCATCGCTTGATGAACTTTATCAATTGTTTTTTGACTAAGATAACCATAATTATTAATCACGCGGCTTACCGTTGTCGGGCTCACCCCAGCAAGCTTTGCTACATCCGTTAATTTAACCACCATCAAAATTCACCATCATTCCTAATTATTCGTATTTTCCAGCTCATAAAAACAAGCTTTTGCCGTCTTGGATAGATGAAGATACTGTTGCGCTTTATCTGGAAAGAAGCGACCAGTCATCGTTTTTTCACCTTTATTTACATAGATTTCTGCAACAGAGCAATCAACAAAAATAGTTAACTGAACTGACTTATTTTTCCTAATTTTAGTTTCACGAATTGTGCCATACTTTTCAGCAAAAGGTTGGCCAGCAAATGTTCGATCAAGGGTTATTTTACCATGAATCGTATCAATTGTAATTAAAAGTCCTTTTGAACCCGTTTCGTTCGCTAAAAGCCGAATAAAAGCAATCTCATTTTTGGGAATATCCACTTCTAATTCAAAAGAAGCAGTAGATAAAAAATGGCAGCCATTTGATAAAGTAGTGGCGGATTGACGAAGCATTTCTGTTTCAGAAACTGGATATTGAAATAGTTTCCCGTTGTGAATTGTGAGTTCTTTAACCAGACTTAAGCCATTTGCCCAACCCTCCACATCACTTGGGTAAGTGATTTCTGGCAACCCAATCCAACTGACCGCAAGTGCACGACCATCTGGCGCATTAAAGGCTTGAGTGGCGTAGACATCAAATCCTTCATCTAAATTTTCAAAAGGCCCAGCCTGAACTAAAGAAAGATTCTCCAAATCAAACGTTTCGGCCAATGTGTACATATTCGGATAGATATTCTGATAACTTTTTACAGATGGAGATAGACCTTGTGGGCAAAATAATAAGACAGGCTGGCCATCAATAAATACCAAATTGGGGCATTCAACCATGTAGCCTAATTCTTGGTCGGTGAACGTCAATTCGCCAAGTTGATGAAAATTGTGTACATTTCGATCTTTAGAAAAATAGACCACAATTTTTCCTTGTCCATTTAAATCACTAGCACCAATTAATAAAACAAGTCCTTCTTGATAAGGAAATACCATCGGATCACGAAAATGGGAAGAATAATTGGGGTCAATAGGTAGGAATGGTGTTGATTCCTTTGTGATCGCACCTAAAGAATTCAGCCATGCAATATTTTGATATGCAAATCGTTGCCAAGTTTGATCACGAACATTCCCTGTATAAAATAAACATAGTTGGTTATCTATTGGTAAAGCTGAGCCTGAATAGACGCCATGAGAATCATATTCAGAGTCGGGATAAAGGGCAATTCCTTCATAATCCCAGTGAATTAAGTCGGAGGAAGTTAAGTGGGCCCAACTTTTTAGTCCGTGAACACTCCCGAAAGGAAACGCTTGATAAAATAAATGCCACTGGTTATTGAAATACGAAAAACCGTTGGGATCATTTAGTAGTCCTGTCTGTGGTTGAATATGATACTTAAAACGCCAACTAGATTGCGCGGTAATAGAAGTTAGATTTTCGAGGTGAGCAGATGTCCAAGAAGAATAAGGCGCATAACGTAATTCATCAGTCCATTGGTTCATGATGCTTGACATAAGTAATGTCTCCTTTATTAGAAAATAGTAGTTAGTCTAATAGTATAAACAAATCAGAAAAAAGTCAAACGTATAACATATATAAATCTATTTAAATCAAAAGAATATTATAATTTACATTTATTTATGATAAACGTTTGACATATTACGCAAAAACGAGTATCATACAAAATGTAAAAACGGTTACAGAAAAAATTAACAGGACTAGTTTAAGAGTGAGGAGAACCAGAATGAACAGAAATTGGTGGCAAAAAGAAGTGGCCTATCAAATTTATCCACGTAGCTTTTCGGATAGTAATAATGACGGAATTGGTGATTTACAAGGCATTATTCAAAAACTGGATTACTTAGAAAATTTAGGAATTACGCTGATTTGGCTGAGTCCAATGTACCCGTCGCCAATGGCTGACAATGGATATGATATTTCAGACTATTATGGTATTTCTAGCGATTTTGGTACAATGGCAGACTTCGATGAACTCATTGAAGAAGCAAAAAAACGAAACATAAAAGTTATTTTAGATTTGGTGGTAAACCATACATCTGATGAACATGCTTGGTTTCAAGATGTTTTAAAAAATCCTCAAAGTCGTTTTCGAGACTTTTATATTATAAAAGAAGGACGAGAAGCACCTACAAATTGGCGGTCTAACTTCGGTGGTAGTGTTTGGGAAAAATTACCTGGGGAAGATGCCTACTACTTTCATGCCTTTCATAAAAAACAGCCGGATTTAAATTGGGAAAATCCTGAACTACGCAAAGAAATCTATCAAATGATTCGTTTTTGGTTAAACAAAGGAATTGCTGGTTTTCGTGTAGATGCGATTAATTTTATTAAGAAAGATTTGACTTGGACAAACTTACCTGCTGATGGGGCAGATCAATTAGCCAAAGTAACAAAAGCTAGTAGAAACATGCCAGGAATGAGTGACTTTCTGAACGAATTAAAAGAAAAAGCTTTTGCTGGCTTTGATATTGTCACAGTTGCCGAAGCAGCCGGCGTCAATTATCTAAATTTATCAGAATTTATTGGAGAAACAGGGTATTTCGACATGATTTTTGACTTCAAATGGGCTGATTTGGATGTGAAATCAGGAAGCGAATGGTTTTATAGAATCGATTGGTCTTGGAATGATTTACGCACATTAATTTTCAAACAGCAAGAAGCCATGCAAGAGGCTGGTTGGAGTGCAAATTTTATTGAAAATCATGATCAACCTCGAGCGACAACGAAATATTTAAAAGAACAGGCTCAACAGCCAAATGCGGTTAAAACATTCGGCGCCATGTATTTCTTTTTAAGGGGCACGCCTTTTATTTACCAAGGACAAGAATTAGGAATGACCAATTTTGAAAGGGGTTCGATTGATGAATTCGATGATATTTCTAGCATTGATCAATACTATCGAGCAATAAAAGAAGGATTTACGCCCAAAGAAGCCTTGTCACTTGTCAATTTGCGTAGTCGAGACAATGCCCGCACGCCTTTTCCATGGAATGATTCTATGTATGGCGGTTTTTCAAGCGTCAAGCCTTGGTTAGGAATGGTGGATAATTATAAAGAAATCAATGCCGAAGCAGAAATAAAAAATAGTCAAAGTATTTTTCATTTCTATAAGCGGATGATTGCATTTCGTCAAAAGAGTCCCTATACAGACATCTTACTTTATGGAACATTTGAGGGTCTGTCAAATCTTCCAGATAATGTTATTGCTTATAAACGCAAATTAAATGAAAAAACGATTTACGCCTTTTTTAATTTTGGTGAGGCGGTTCCAATCCCTCATTATTTAGTTAATGGCACAGTTATTTTTGATACACAGTCTGAAGAACGAGAGCAATTAGTTCAGCAGGGAACATTATTAAAAAGCTATCAAGGACTATTGATTACTATAAATGAGTAGCTAGGAGGAGTATAACATGGCAGAAAATTATCAGCAGGCAGCCAAAGACATTATTCAATTAATCGGTATGGATAACATTATATCGGTCACCCATTGTCAAACGCGGTTACGTTTTATTTTGAAGGACCATGAACAAGTAGATGGTAAACAACTAGAAAAAATCGATTTAGTCAAGGGGGTTTTTTATAATGGTGGTCAATACCAAGTGATTTTAGGAACTGGTATTGTGACTAAAGTGTATGATGAAATAGAAAAACTTGGAATCAATGTTGTGTCAAAAGCAGAGCAAACAGCAATTTTAAAAAATAATGAAACAGGCATGCGCAAAACAATGCGCATTTTAAGTGAAATATTCATTCCAATTGTTCCAGTAATTGCAGCAACAGGATTGTTCCTAGGGTTAAAAGGTGTTATTTTTAACGATACTTTTTTACAATTATTCGGAGCAAGTGTAGCCAATATTCCTGAAAGCTTTCAACAAATTGTCTCTGTCATTACAGATACCGTCTTTGCCTTTTTGCCAGCTTTGATTGTTTGGTCTACCTTTAAAGCATTTAATGCGACGCCTGTAATCGGGATTGTTATTGGTTTAATGATGGTATCACCCATTTTACCAAACGCTTATGCAGTTGCAACACCAGATTCTGGCGTGAAAGCTATTATGGCTTTTGGTTTTATCCCAGTTGTCGGTGCACAAGGGTCCGTTTTAAGTGCAATTGCTGCTGGTATAATTGGCGCAAAGATTGAACTTTTTTTCCGAAAAAAGATGCCGAATATTCTTGATCAAATTTTTACACCCTTTATGACTATGTTAATTACTTTTTTAATCATGATTCTCGGAATTGGCCCAATTTTGCATACCGTTGAATTAGGCATGGTAGATGTTGTCCAATGGTTGATTGGGTTGCCCTTAGGACTAGGTGGTTTCGTGATTGGTGCCTCATATCCTTTAATGGTTTTGATTGGTATTCATCATACACTAACTATGGTAGAAACATCATTATTAGCAAATACAGGATTTAATGCATTGATTACAATATGTGCCATGTATGGGTTTGCTAACGTTGGCAGTTGTTTAGCCTTTGCGAAAAAAGCGCAAGATAGCAAAGTGAAGTCGACAGCCATTGGTTCTATGTTGTCTCAATTATTTGGAGTTAGTGAGCCTGTGTTATTTGGATTACTTATTCGTTGGAACTTAAAACCACTGCTATGTGTCTTGTTTACATCAGGTTTAGGCGGAGCAATTTTAGCTATTTTTCATATTCAATCAAATTCTTATGGCTTAGCCGTTATTCCTTCTTTCTTAATGTATATCTATAGTGCACATCAATTAGTGATCTATTTATTAGTCGCACTTTTATCTGTCGGTGTATGTTATGCATTAACCAGTCTATTTGCAATTCCGCAAGAGGTTTTGATTTCAGATAAAGTAATCGAAGAGGAAGAACGCGAAGTCTTTGAAATGCAACATAACACCTTAGATGAACAACTTTTTTCTCCGGTAAATGGTTACGCCATGAATCTTACTGCTGTTAATGACCCGGTATTTTCAAGCGAGATGATGGGCAAAGGTTTAGCAATCATGCCAACAGCGAACAAGGTTTACGCGCCTGCAGATGGTTTATTAAACTTGGTTGCAGAAACTGGACACGCTTATGGTATCCAAACGGACGCAGGAGCTGAAGTATTAATTCATATAGGAATTGATACTGTCACATTGGGGCAGGAGGTCTTTCAGACACAAGTAACCCAAGGTCACCGTGTTAAAAAAGGAGATCTTTTAGGAACGTTCGATCGAAAAGCCATTAAAGAAGCTGGGCTTGACTCAACTGTCATGGTTATCATTACAAATACTTCAAGTTATTTAAGCGTAGAGCCAATGATGTCAGATCATAATGAAATTACGCCGGAACAAATCATTTTAAATCTAAATACACCTAACTAAACAAAAGAACAGCAAGAAGTGATAACTACTTCTTGCTGTTCTTTTTCTTAATAAAAAACCAATGATTTTCGGTTGTATTTGTCTGTCCGTTTGTAGTATCATTGAGTCAGTTTTAAAGGAAACATGCCAAGTATGGAAGACCATACTTGACACGCATTGACTAATTAAACATGGGGAACGTTGCCATAAGTTGATGTTCCAGTCAATAATGCAAGTAAATCAAACATAGCATGTACCTCCTTTAATTGATAATCAAAGTATAACATTTTTTAATGAATTTACATAATAATACAAGTGGAGGTCTGTTCGTGAAGGTAGCAGGAGACAAAATAAAACAAGCGAGAAAACTTAAAAAAATCACACAATCAGAGCTGGCTAACGGCATCTGTACGCAAGCAACAATTAGTAATATTGAAAACCGTAATCTATGTGACAGTTTAGATATTTTCTCATCTATTTGCCTCCGATTAGATTTAGAAGTAGAAGAATGCATGATGATTTCTGAAGAAAAGAAAATTGAAAATCTACTAAACAAAGTCGAGGATTTATCTTTACGGTTATTTCACTTAGAGGCCTACAATTTATTACAAGAAGTGCCTGAAGGTCTTATCTTATCTAATAATGAACTAACGACTAAATTGTTATATTATAAGGGAATTACTTGTTTATTAGGAAAAAAAGATAAAGCAGAGGCCTTGTTTTACCTATATCGGGGCGCGGAAATTGACCGTAAAGTCAATATTTACAACATTTTAAGCCTGAATGCGCTAGGTACGCTATATGAACTGGAAAAAGATATGAGAAAAGCGCAAGTGTATTACGAAAAATCATTACAAGAATTGGAACAATTTAAATTAGAATGTTCCTTGGAGCGTTGTAGAATTTATTATAATTCTGCTAAATTCTACTCGGAAATGAAAGACTACCAAAAAAGTGTCACTTTAAGCGAAAAAGGGATTCAGATTTGTCGTGACAAACACTCCATTTATTTGCTAGATTATCTTTTATATGAAAAAGCCTTTAATAAACAAATGCTCGGGGAAGACACAGCCGATGACTATCGTCAAGCCTATTATTTTACACAATTTTTTGGCAATACAGAAGTCCTACAATATATTGAGAAAGATATGAAAGCTTTTAATATTTCCTATTAATTTAAATCAAAAAGCCGATAAAAGCTGAAAACCCAGTTTTTATCGGCTTTTTGAAAAGTCTAGGCAAGTTGCTTTTAAAAATCAGCAGTCACGGTTACGATAAGCAAGACGAAGTATTTAGGAGGATTTAAAAATGAAAAGAGTAATGTGGTTTAGACGTGATTTACGATTACAGGATAATAAAGCATTAGCACACGCGTTACAAAATTCTGCAGCTGATGAATTGATTTTATTATTCCAAATGAATCCTCAACAATTTATTCAAGAAAGTGCTAATCATAACGCTTTTTTTGCAAGTTTAGCCTCGTTCAAAGAACGAATCGATCAAGAGGCACATTTACAAATCATGGTCGGCGAACCGTTAGATTTATTTTCACGTTTGAAACGCAAATTACCCGATTGGCAGGCCATTTATTTTAATGAAGATACTTGTGGCTTTGGGGCAAAGCGGGACCAGCAAGCTATGCGCTTTTTTGAAGAAAATAATATTCAGTCTTTCTCTTTTCAAGATGCCTATTTGCATGGCTCTGAAGAAATTAAGAAGAACGATGGCAGCAAGTACCAAGTGTTTACGCCCTATTACAATAAATGGAAAGAGGCGCCTAAAGAAACCCCGATTCCTGTTTCCTATACAGCTGAAAAAATTTTTAGTGCGTGTCTTTTTCCAGAAGAGGAAGCAGCTTATCGTGAACAGATTGCGAGGATTCCTTTAACACACTATAGTGTCGGCGAAGAAACAGCCAGAAGGCGCTTAAATACTTTTATTGATCAAAAACTTCAATCCTATGAAAATAAGCGTGATTTCCCTTATCAGGATCAAACGAGTCATCTGTCTACTTTTTTAAGAACGGGAGAACTTTCGATTCGCACCATTTGGCAAGAGCTTGCATCTGTGCCTTCTAGCTTAAGTAAAGAAACCTTCAAAAAAGAATTAGCTTGGCGCGACTTTTACAATATGATCTATAGTGCGTTTCCACAACAAAAAGAGGAAGCTATTCAAGAAAAATTTCGTTATATTCAATGGACAAATGACCCAGAAATGTTTGTCAAGTGGCAAAAAGGGGAGACGGGGTACCCTATAATTGATGCCGCAATGCGACAACTGAATCAAACTGGTTGGATGCACAATCGCTTAAGAATGATTACTGCCTCTTTTTTAGTTAAAAATTTACACATCGATTGGCGTTGGGGTGAAAAATACTTTCAAAAAATGTTGATTGACTATGATGCTGCCAATAATATCGGTGGTTGGCAATGGGCTGCTTCAACAGGAACGGACGCTGTCCCTTATTTTCGGATTTTTAATCCAATTATCCAGTCAAAAAAATTTGATAATGACGGCCAGTTCATCAAAAAATATGTTCCAGAACTTAAGCAAGTGCCACAAAAGTATATTCATCAACCAAATCTAATGAACGAAGCCTTACAAACGCAATATCATGTACATTTAGGAGAAAATTATCCAAAACCCATTGTCGATTATGCATCAAGTAAAAAACAAACATTATTTCTATATGAAGCGAGCAAAGAAATTCATCAAGAAATGAACAATCCAAGGTTTAAATAAACAGTAAACCCAACTAGCTTAGCAAACAACTTGTAAGGTTAGTTGGGCAAATTAATTAGTCGAAAGAGAAGTGCAATTTATCGGCTAAAGTTTTTTATTTTATTCTAGTTTACATAATATACATTATACAAAGTAGTTTTGAATTGGCGAATGTTAGGATTAAGTGCAACATATAATTGTTTTAGTATAAATATTGTTCGTGATTTGCTCTATTATATCATGTTTCAATTTCCGTATAAATAGTATCGTTCGTTTTATTCTTTTTTATAACAATGTAAAAAATATTTGTTGGTGCTAGAAAGCTTTCGAATACTCCAAATTAAATTTGTGCTGCGGTGATTTCCACTTAAAGATTTTTCGTGGCCGTAAATTCATACTTTGAACAGCTTGATTGATCTTATTTTGAGAAATATTTTTAAAATTAGATGGTTTTGGAAAATATTCTCTGAGTAATCCATTATGATTTTCATTTGATCCGCGTTCATGTGGCGCGCATGGATTAGCATAATAGATTTTGCAGTCAAAAGTGTCTTCAATAAGTCCAATTTCAAACTGATTGACAAACTCGCTTCCACGGTCACATGTGATCGATTTCACACCATGTGGATACATTTTCACTAGACGCTTAATTGCTGTCATCATGGATCTACCTGTCTTGTTCGGTATCTTAATTGCTACATAATGCCTTGTTTTACGTTCTATGAATGTTGCTAGACACGCTGCAACACCTTGCTTGGACACAACGGTATCTGCTTCCCAATGACCGAACTCCGTTCGTAACTGAACCTCTTCTGGTCGGTTCTCCAACGTGCGCCCTTCAAAGAAAGCTCGATCCGGCCGTTTTAATCGTTTCCCAGTATTCTTTATTTTGTAACGTTTTCCACGACCGCGTAATTTCTTAATATCGAAAGGAACGATCTTTTTGTAAATCCAGTTATAAATTGTTGATGTACAAATCTTTACACTACGAACTGCGTTCGCTATCTGTTCCGGCGAATATTTCATATCAAGATACTTCATGATAGTTTTAGTATTGTGTACAGTAGCCTTAGTAGTTGTTCCGCAATTTTTCTTGCGAATACGTGCTAAATTACCAGCGCTAGTTGCTTGATAAGGCAAACTAGCGAGACTCTTCTTCTTTCTTTGCTCGGAACCACGTTTGATCTCTCTAGAGATCGTGGATCTATGCCGATCCAATCGGCGAGCTATCTCAGCCTGAGAGACTCCTTCCTTCAGATACGCTTCTATTTGTCCACGCTCTTCAGCTGATAAATGGTTATACGACATTTCATAAACTCCTATCTAAAAAAACAAACCCAACAAACGACGCTTCTAGTAAATCACAAAGATTTCTGCCCACAAATCCCTTAATGACAAGGCGTTCGTAGGTAGACCATTCTCATTTCACAATCTAGGTGATTGAAATCCTTGCTACGACAATTCACTTGAAATAATCCTCACTTATGTTAACCGTTAATGAAATAACATATTTTTTAGTAAGCTGATCTATTTTAAGTGTTGTAATATTTCTAGAGGAGTTTCTAACCTAATATCTGCACTTGAGAATAGTGGATTTTCTTTTGCTCCCCACTTTGCTAAAGCAAATTTAGCTCCAGCTGATTGTGAGCTATGCATATCATAGATAGAATCGCCTATATAAATTGTTTCTTCGGGTAAACTTCCTAATTTATTTAATGCATATAGAATTGGTTCAGGATTAGGTTTATGTTTCGTTGTATCAGAGGCAGTTACTGAAATATCAAAAAGTTTACTTAAACCAAAATGTTCAAATTCATTTTCCATTTCTTCATTTGTTTTGGATGTAACAATCCCAATTTGTATCTCGTTTTCTTTTAACTTAGTCAATGCTTCTTCCACTTGAGGAAACAAAGTCGCAAGATGAGAGTATTGTTTAACATTTTCGGACCAACATGCATGTAGCTTATCAACTTCCTCTCCAGATGATGAATACCGTTCAATTGCTTTTTTACCTGGTATACCTAAGATATACTCTAAATTTTCTTCTGGAACGTCCAAGTTTTTCTCTTCTTTTAGAGTTTTTTGTAAAGACTTAATCATGACAAATTCTGTATCTAAGATTGTTCCATCTACGTCAAATAATACCGTTTTAATCATGTTTGCACCTACTTTGAATTTATTATAGAGACATTACTATCTGATATTGTTCTTTCTAAATCATCTGGTAGACAACTTTCTATAACAAGAAAATCAATATCTTCGAAATCTAAACCTTTATAGTTATGACTTAATCCGATTTTTGTATTATCAATTAGTAAAACTACAAGTTTGGATTGTTTTCTTATCTTTTTTTTGAAATCTATATCTTCATCGTAGGCGTAATAAATGCCTGAAGTTGTGATTCCAGCGGCACTCATAAAAGCAACATCAAAGATAAATGAATCCAGCTCAAGCATTGGTTTCGTTCCAACGACATTTCGTTTGATAGGATCGACGCTTCCACCTAAAATCTTAGTTTTA
The DNA here is from genome assembly GCF_050554855.1 of Enterococcus sp. DIV0712. Lineage (NCBI taxonomy): Bacteria > Bacillati > Bacillota > Bacilli > Lactobacillales > Enterococcaceae > Enterococcus > Enterococcus sp. DIV0712. The sequence goes on along the minus strand of NZ_CP187333.1, from coordinate 1,309,889 downwards.
CATTTAGTATTTCTCAATAGTTGGTCGGTAATATCTAATGAATTTGTCGTTGCTATGACATTCTCATAAGGTCTTATATGTCTTGGAATGCAACTGACCGTTGTCGAAATATCTAAAAAAATATGGGAATTATCTTTTACTAAATTACTAGCAGTTTTTGCTAGAATATCTTTTTCAGCACTGAGATCTTCAGTACGTTCAAGATATTCATCTAAACGACTAAAGGTATTGGGCAAACTAATTCCACCATATGTGCGATCAATAGCATTATTTTGAGCTAATTTGATAATATCTCTTCTTGCTGTATCTCTTGAAGAACCTGTTAAGTTTATAATTTCCTTCAAACTAAGAGTTCCGCGCGTCTTCAATTCCTCTAAAATTAACTCAAGTCGTTTCTTTTGAATCATAAACACGCCTCCTTTTAAGTTGGTATAAGCGTATTTATACATTAGCTTAAAATAGCTTATTTATCAATGTTAACCCTCGATACATAACAAAAACACTCAACAATAATTTGCTGAGTGTTGCACTTTATTCTAGTATTCGGGAGTAGAATAAAAAGCATTGAAAAGCAAAAAAACCAGTCTTTAGTTTATCTAGACTGGTTTTGTCACGTACGTTATATAAATTATGCTTGTTGATTAATTGCTTGTGCGACACGTGCTCCATATTCTGGATTTACTCTAGTGAACAAATCAATTTGACGCGCGATGATTTCTTGATTTTTCACTTGACCTAAAGATGCCGCTATATTGTTAATTAAGTTTTCTTTTTCTTCGCTTGGCAGCAAATTATACAAAGCGTTTGCTTGTGTAAAGTGATCTTGATTATAGCTATAATTACCAACATTTCCTTCAACTTCAAAGGAACTAATTTTCGCCTTAGGATCTTCTTTTGGTGTTTCAGTATAACTATTTGGTTCGTAATTAATTTCGCTATTGCCATTGTTAAAACGCATATTGCCGTCTTTTTGGTAGTTATTTACAGGCGCTTTTGCTTGGTTGATCGGCAATTGGTGACTATTAGCGCCCACACGATGACGATGTGCATCCCCATAAGCGAACAAACGTCCTTGCAATAATTTATCTGGAGAAGCTTCAATACCAGGAACGAAATTCCCTGGTGAAAAGGTTACTTGTTCAACCTCTGCAAAATAATTCTCTGGATTTCTATTTAAAGTCATCGTGCCAACTTCAATCAGCGGATACTCTTTTTGAGAAACCGTTTTTGTTACATCAAAAAGAGTTTCTTTCATTGTTAACGCATCTGCATACGGGATAATTTGCACAGATAATGTCCAAGAAGGAAATTCTTGATTTTCAATTGCATTATGCAAATCTTCAATATGGAAATCGGGATTTTTCCCAGCAATTTCTTCTGCTAATTGACTCTCTAGATTTTTGATTCCTTGATTCGTCTTGAAGTGATATTTAACAAAAAATACTTCTCCAGCAGCATTGACCCATTTGAATGTATGGCTACCAAAACCATGCATATGACGGAACGACAACGGAATGCCACGATCACTCATTAAAATTGTTACTTGATGAAGGCTTTCGGGTGAATGAGACCAAAAATCCCAAACAGCTTCTGGACTTTTCAAATGCGTCCGCGGATTTCTTTTTTGGCTATGAATAAAATCTGGAAACTTAATTGCATCACGAATGAAAAAAATGGGCGTATTATTGCCAACTAAGTCGTAATTTCCTTCGTCTGTATAGAATTTAAGCGCAAAACCGCGAGGATCACGCAATGTATCTGATGAACCTAACTCTCCAGCTACAGTTGAAAAACGAGCGAATAAAGGTGTTTCTTTGCCAACTTCAGATAAAAAATCGGCTTTAGTATATTGTGCCATTGATTGGCTCACCTTGAAAATTCCATGAGCACCAGCACCTTTGGCATGAACAACCCGTTCTGGTACGCGCTCACGATTAAAATGAGCTAATTTTTCTAATAAATGAACGTCTTGGATTAGGACAGGACCAAATTCTCCTGCAGTTAGCGAATTTTGATTATCGCCAACTGGACTTCCTTGTGACGTAGTTAAATGTTGATTTTTCACCTAAAACACTCCTTCATCTAAAATTATACTCATTGTATAAAAAAACCACTCTGCTTAACAAAAATAATGCTTAAAAACACTCGAAAACATTTGTTATTTAATAGAATGATTAAAAATAGCAGTAGAATTTAAATCAAAAACAAATGTATTAACTTTAAACTGTTTACACCACCAAAAATAACAACCAATAATTCAAAGAAAACTAAAATGCTGTTTTTTTATTCAAAAAAGACCTAGCATCCCAATCATGCTAGGTCTTTCGTTACTTTTTTTGAGCGGCCGTTTTTATTGGTCATTCAGCGTTATTGATTGATTGCAACAGTCGTGTCTTCAGTCGATAGACCTGTCATAGAGGTGCTATCGGAAAATATTTTTTCAACTTCTTGTTCTGATAAAATATTTTCTTTCTTAGGCATTGAAATCGTCGCTTTTTTGGCTTTTTGTGTAATGCTAATTTTACTAGATAATGATTCAAGTCCCATATCAACGTTCTTGTCTTGCTGCGGTTTCACATTAATCAACATATTTGTTTTATTTTCTTTTGTATTAACAGAAACTTTGGCAGAAACATCTTTGATTTTTTCGAAAGGATCTTGTTCTTTACCTTTTTCAGATGTTTCTGTCGTAATTTTGATTAACTTTTGTAATTCTTTTTTTGTAAACGTATGGGTAATGGTATCCCCTTTTTTCTCGAACGTATCCTTGTCTAATCCTTCTAAAAACTCTTTGTATTCCTTAGCAGACTGTTTTCGTTCTTTTTCCGATTCTTGATACTCTTTGATTGTATCTTGCCATTCTTTCGTACTTTCCTCGTTCATGGCTAAAAGATCAATGTATTTTCCTTTTAGTTTTTCTGTATCTAACTGAGAACTATCGATAGCACCGTCAGTCATTGAGTCTGCGACAGCGACAATATATTCCATCATATCTGTTGCTAAATAGAGTTTTGGCTCTTTGCCTTCGTTATCTACTGATCCAACCAATGAAATCGGTACATCCATTCCCATCGCTTTTAATTTCATCTCTAAGTTGAATGCTTTTTCTTTTTTGGCATCTACTTGAATCTTCCCAGAAAGCGATGCGTCTTTGATTTGCGTGATGAGCATCCCAATCATAGGATTCGTTTGTGCACTATCTTCTTGTGAAAATTTCATGTCACTAATTGACATAGAGAAATCCCAAACCCCAGATTCTTGTGCGTTTTGATTGCCAATCCCTTGAATGAACTCATCTTTCGCACTTTTGCCACAACCTGTCAGTAACAAAGCTGAACAGAAAACGCCTGCGACAATCCCCACTTTTCTTTTTAACACACTTTTTCCCCCTCATTATATAAAAAATTAATTCCCTTTTATTAAGAATAGCAAACATTGCTTATAAATAGCAATGTTTAATTTTAGATTTCCTCTCTTTTAATAAGCGGGATTGATTTAATCTTTTAGGTTTGAATCATTAAGCTGTATTATTTTTAAAATAAAATTGCTTTTCGCCAAAAAATACTGGGAAAAGTTCTGCTAAACTGCCAGCTAAAGGACCTTCTCGCAATTTTTTTTCAGTGACCCAAAACAAGGGTTGTTCCGTTTCTTCTGGTAGTTCATCCGCTGTTTCTGCAATGAATAATGTGGCTAATTCCCGCGCACCTGAACAATCATTCAGCCATTCTGCAACACCTACTAATTGTGGCTTCAGCACTAATCCTGTTTCTTCAAGGAGTTCGCGAACCATGGCTGTTTCCATGCCCTCGTTTTTTTCAACATGTCCGCCAGGGAACGTCCAACCAGGCCAATCCTTTTTTTGTCGTTCTTGCACAAGGATTTCATTTTTCTGATTTCTAATCATACATAATGTTGTTAATTCCACTTCAAAATTCCGTTTCATTTGGCACCTCATCATTTTTCCCTTTGTTAAGGTTACGATACAGAAAAACAGAGAAAGATTCAACTAAGAATTTTCTCTGTTTTATCATCTAGCTCTTTAATAAGTCGTATTGCGATTGATATAAATGATGATATAACTCATGTTTTGCCATTAGTTGATCATGAGACCCTTCTTCCACAATACGACCACCATCAATATAGAAAATTTTATCGCTATTTTTGATGGTAGAAAGTCGATGAGCAATAATAAACGATGTCCGTCCTTTCAGAAGTTGTTGTAGTCCTTCTTGTAACAATTCTTCTGTTTTTGTATCAATACTGGAGGTTGCTTCGTCTAAAATTAAAATTTTGGGATCTGCCAGTAAAGCACGAGCAAATGAAATTAATTGGCGTTGTCCTGCCGAGAGTGTACTACCCCGCTCTTCCACAACTGTTTCATAGCCATCTTTTAAATCCTTGATAAAGTCGTGCGCACGAACAATTTTTGCAGCTTGGATGACTTCTTCCTCTGTGGCTGCTAAATTTCCGTACCGAATGTTTTCAATAATTGTTCCTGAAAAAATAAACGTATCTTGAAGCATTACCCCCATTTGTTTTCTTAACGAACGGAGTGTCACATCGCGAACATCATAACCATCAATTTTAACGGCCCCTTCATTCACATCATAAAAACGACTTAACAAATTGATGATTGTTGTTTTACCCGCACCTGTTGGCCCAACCAAGGCGATTGTTTGTCCTGGCTCAATATGAAAACTAACATCGGTCAAAATATTTTTTCCTTCTTCATAACGGAAATAAACATGCTGAAAGTCGACGGTTCCTTTAATTGGCGGTAACGCAATAGCATGCGGCGCATCTTGAATTTCTGGAACAACATCCATCGTTTCAAAAATCCTTTCCAAATAGGCAGTTGCAGTAATCAGAGAATTGTAGAAGTTACCAATATTGATGACCGGATTCCAAAAGTTATTGATATAACCGATAAAAGCAATTAGCGTCCCAGTAGTAACGGACACACCTAATTGACGGATTCCTACGAAATAGATAAAACAAGTCGTAATGACGGATATATTTTGCACTGCTGGCCATAATAAATACTGGACACGCACAGCTTTCATAAAGGATTGACGATATTCTTCGCTTACCTCGTTAAAAATCTGGAAATTTTCATCTTCTCGTGCAAAAGATTGTGTAATTTTAATTCCTGAAATACTTTCATGAATATAGGCATTTAAGTTTGATTGTTTATTGCTAAGCTCTTGGTAAGCTTTCCGTTGTTTCCCTTGGATAAACAGAACCATCACGAACAACACAGGCAATAGCAGTAAACTGTATAAGGTTAATTTCACATCAATAAATAACATGAAGATTAAGGTGATAATCACATTAAATAAATCAGAAATTAAATTGATCAATCCGTTACTTAGTAAATCACTTAACGTATTGATGTAATTGACCACCCGAATTAAGATTTTTCCATGCGGCCGACTGTCAAAATAAGAAAATGGTAATTTTTGTAGATGCTCAAAAATTGAAAAACGCATATCTTTTAAAATATCTTGTCCAATTTCTGTGATGGCATATATTCGATAACGCATACACCAACCAATAATCATCAAGGAAAATAGGAAAATAGCTCCTAGTATCAAGAGTAACGAGAGATTCTTTTGTGGAATTACTTGGTCAATCGCAATTTTAGTAAAGTAAGGGCCTAACATACTTGCCAGATTAGCTAATATGATGACAAATAATGTTTTAAAAACAGCTTTTTTGTAAGGCTTAATATAGGCGCCTAATCGTTTATAGTGGGACCAATTAAATTCTTTTTCTAAAGTCTCATCTACATCAAACGTATTTCTAGCCACGCGACTCACCTTCCTTTGTCAGACCTAATTGTTTTTGATATACGTCAAAATATTTGCCTTTTTGTTCGACTAATTCGCTATGCGTACCGCTTTCCACCACACGGCCTTTTTCCATCATCAAAATTAAATTGGCCTCTCTCACAGAAGAAATTCGGTGGGCAATAATAAATGTCGTTTTCTTTTCCGTCAAACGGCCTAGTTCTTTTTGAATTTTTGATTCTGTTTCCATATCAACAGCGGAAGTTGTGTCATCTAAAATTAAAATAGCTGGATCTTTGGTTAAGGCACGGGCCAGTGAAATCCGCTGTTTTTGGCCACCAGATAGGCCAACGCCGCGTTCACCAACAATTGTTGCATAACCTTCGGGCATTCTGGAAATAAAGCTATGGGCATCAGCAATTTCAGCCATCATTTGCACTTGTTCCAAGTTAGCCAATGTGTTACCAAAAGCAATGTTATCTTCTATTGTATTGGAAAAAAGAAAGACATCTTGCATAACCATGGAGATATTTTCTCGCAATTTACGAACAGAATAGCTTTTAGCATCTTTTCCATCAATATAAACAGTGCCTTTTGTTGGATCATAGAACCGAGCGATTAAGTTAACTAAAGTGGTTTTGCCTGAACCAGTTTCCCCTAAAATACCAATTGTTTCACCAGGTTTTGCTGAAAATGAAACATCCGATAAAATGGGGGTTTCTGGATCATCTGAAAAATGAAAGGACACGTGATCAAACGTCACATAACCTTGGATTGGTTCTGCTTCTTTTTCCCGAGCAATGGGAATCTTCGGTTTCGTTGCTAATAACTGACGAATTTTAATGGACGATGCCGTAAAGCGTTGCACATCATTGATCAACCAGCCACTCATTCGCATTGGCATGTTCAACATCCAGAGAAAGCCGTTAAAGGCCACTAAATCACCAATTGTCATTCGACCTTGAATCACAAAGAGGCCACCAAGAACTAAGGCAATAACATTTAAACTACCTGCAAAACCGTCTAACCACGGTAAATATTTTTTAGAGACATCTGCAGAAGCCATATTCCATTTTTTATAGTCTTCATTGTGCTTGTTAAACTTTTCAATTTCATAAGGTTCTTGAGAAAAAGCTTTAACCACCCGATTTCCACCAATATTTTCTTCGACCATTGAATTTAGCCGAGAAAAACTTTCCCGGATCTCAAAAAATACCGGATGCGATTCCTTCGACATTTTTTGTGTTAACAGAAAAATCAAAGGTGTAATTAAAATTAATGCCAGCATCAATTGCCAATTGATCGTCCCCATCACAATCACGGCTGCGATGAACCATAAAATACATTCTAAGAGGTTATAAGTGACCCAAGAAACAAAATGGCGGATAGCGTCTGTATCCCCTGTCATTCGCGCCATAATATCGCCAACACGTGTATGATTAAAGAAATCAAAATCTAATTCTTGAAGTTTGACATACATATCTTTTCTTAAGTCAAATAACGCAGATTGTCCAACCGATTCAAACAAGACTTGATAACTATAACGAACAACTGTCCGAATAACGGTCACTCCAATCATAATCCCAAGAATTGGGACAAGTTCTTCAGTTTTTCCCTGATTGATTACTTGGTCTACAATTCTGCCAGATAACAATGGAATAATAACAATTAAAATAGCGTTAATAACGACAAAAATAACAGCTAGCAGTAACTTATTCTTATTTTTTTTAGCATATTGCCAAATCCATTCAAAACTATTCATTTTCTCCCCTACTCTCTCTTGTTTTTATGGACGTGTATAAGATTACTGTTTTTTTATAGGAAAAGAAATGGGCATTCTTGTATATTTTGATGTACAATATAGTATAGAAAGCGGATACAAGTAGGAGTGATTTTTTATGAACTACACAAATAGTCGAACGTTTAATCCTGAAATTTTATATGCCTTCGATCCTTGGAACGAAGAGACCCACCCTTATAATTGTCATCATCATGAATTTCTGGAAATATCTATTCTTTTAGAAGGTGAATCTGAATATATTGTTCAAGGGCAACAGTACCATGCCACTGCTGGTATGGTGTTTCTTTTTAATCCGCGAACGGAACATGGTGAGCAACAAAAAGCAGGAACTTACTCACATCAACTACACATTGGCATTTCAAATCTCTATTTAGAAGGCTTAGCGCGAAACGTATTTCCAAATAAATCAGCTTTATTAGATTTAAGTCATTTACATGGTGCTTTTTTAGAAAAAGCTTGGCAAATTGTTCATGAATTAAACCATCAAGAAGTTGAATCAGCGTTACAAATTAAAGCTTTAGTTATTGAACTATTGGTTTATATTTTAAGAAGTTTAGCAGTTGATCAAGAAAATAAAATTGAAACTCGGCTATCGAAAACGGAAAAAAGAAAACGAAATTTAGTCAATCATACGATTTATTATCTGGAAACCCACCATGACGAAGAAATTACTTTGGAACAGTTAGCTGAAATGTTATATGTTACCCCGACTTATTTGTCGAAAACCTTTAAAGCGGCCACAGGCGTTGGGCCAATCAATTATTTAATTCAAATCCGCTTAAACCATGCGAAAGAATTGCTGAAAAATGATTCCTTAAGTGTCAAAGAAGTAGCAAAAACGGTTGGTTACGAAGATGCCTATCATTTTAGTAAATTATTCAAAAAATATTATGGAAAATCTCCTTCACAATTTTAAGATAAAAAAACAAGGAATCGTCGGCTTCACTGCGTCCGTTTCCTTGTTTTTGCTTTACGTTGACTCTTTTAACTGTTTCGTCATTGTATAATCGGTATGGCGTTCATTTCCCATATAAAAATCATGTTCATCTGTTTTGACGAAGCCCAATGATTGATAAAATTTTTGCGCTGGATGATTATGTTCCCAAACACCTAACCAAACCGTCTCTTTTTCTGCTTCTTCCGCTAATTCAATTGCTTTCGTAATCAAATGTTTGCCTAAGCCTAAACGCTTAAAAGATTTACGAATATAAATGCGCTCAACTTGTAACGCTTGTGGATGTTGATAGGTAATCTGAGCATCACCGTGATTTAATTTCACATAACCTGCAAGTTCATTATTATAAAAAGCAAAGAAATATTGCGAATCTTTATGTAAGATTTCGCTTTCTAAAACTGCTGGACTAAATTTCCTCTCATAATGTGCCTGTAAATCCTCTTCGTTTTCGCCATCTCCATAAGTATCTGCAAAAGTCTCTTGGCAAATGGCCTCTAATTCTGGTACGTCTGCGACGGTACACTCTCTAATAAATACTGACATACTAAAACTCCTTTGTAGATTAAATCAACTGTTTAATTAAAATTAAACAAGGATTCCAAGCGTCCCATAATGTCGGAAAAACCTCAAGGCGCTTAAAACCCAATGATTCGTAAAAACGAATAGTATGATCGTACACGGAATAATTTCCTTCGTCAACTGTTTTGACTTGAATAAAAAAATAGTTATTTTTAGAATACGTTTCCACGCTTTCTATCAATAACTTGCCGATACCTTTGCGATGATACCGCTTTTTAACTGCCATACAATGGATTTCTACTGTATCTTTACTTGTTTCTGAAAGTGTTATAAAACCGAGTATTTTATTCTCTACATCCTTTGCCACCCACATAGGTAAAGTGCTAGCTATATCGATATACTTGCGGGTCTCTTTTTCAAGGCCAAACCATTCTGGTAGATTAAACAATACTTCTTGTGCTGCCTGAGTCTTTTTATCTGCATTTTTTTCCCTTATAATTGTAAATTCTTTCAATTTACAACCTCCTTTTTGTTTACATAACAAAATTATTGTATACCCAATCTTTTTTATTAAATAATAGCATAGGTAGTTTAAAAATGTAAGTTAGTCATTTATTCTTTATTATTTCCTTAAAACGACGCCTTTTCTCGCTAAATCTGCCCTTCCTTTATTTTTTTCTGTTAAACTAAACGTATTAAGTCTATGAGGAGCGTGCGTATATGGATTATCTGAACACTTATAAGCGGTTGCTAGCATTGGCAGATGTTGGTCTTTTTTACGGGAAAGATGCTTTTGATCAAGAACGTTACCAAGAACTACGAGAACTTACGTTACAACTTATTAGCGCAACCGGACACGAAGCGACTGTCTTGCCCGACTTAGAAAAAATCTTAACTAAAGAAGAAGGTTATCCAACACCGAAAGTAGATGTTCGCGGTTTGATAAAAAAAGAGAATCGTTTTTTATTAGTTGAAGATTTACGGACCAAAGAATGGTCATTACCTGGTGGCTATGCCGAAATTGGCTGCTCTCCTAAAGAAAATATTGAAAAAGAAGTATTGGAAGAAACTGGCTTAGTTGTTACAGCAAAAGAATTGCTTGCTGTTTATGATACAGATAAACGAAAAGACATTCCTCAACTATTTCAGTACTATAAAATGATCTTTTCTTGTGACATTCTAGAAAATCATCCCTTTGAAAAAAACATTGAAACCTCGAATTGTGCTTATTTTTCTTTAGATAATCTCCCCTCTCTTTCTATCAAACGAACAACGAAAGAGCAATTAATGGCATTAATGAACCAAACAACTGGAGCGCTTAGTGACTAACAAAAAGGATGAAGAACTTCTGTTCTTCATCCTTTTTCTATTATTAATTACATATTTTCTAAAGCGGCTTGGGCTAATAAGTTTAAGTAGTTCCAAGGGCGATCAAAATGTGGTTGGAAGAAGAAATCAGAAATCGCTAAATCTTCGACAGTCATTTTATTTTGGACCGCTAATGATAAAGTATTGGCAGATTGTGTGATATCATATTTAGACATCAATTGACCACCAACAATGCGTTGTGTTCCTTTTTCATAGACTAATTCCATCAGAACTTTTTCAGTTGTTGGCATAAACTCTGGACGATAGTTATCTTCGAAAACAGTTGCTTCGACATCTAGTCCGTTTAATTTGGCACTTTCTTTTGTCACACCTGTTGAACCAATTTTCCAACCGAATAAATATAAGCCAGAAGTTCCCTGTGTGCCACGATAAGCCAATTTTTGTTCAGTCAAATTACGACCTACTAGCATACCTTGACGAACAGCATTCGTTGCTAATGGGATATAATTTTTTGTTTGACTTGGGTTGTAGTGAACAACTGCACTATCACCCGCAGCAAAAATATCAGGATTGCTTGTTTGCATATACTCATTGACTTCAATTGCACCATTTGGTAACATGTCAACTTTATCTTTTAATAATTCTGTATTTGGACGGAAACCAACACACATAATCACCATATCTGCTTCGAATTCTTGACTTGGTGTAATGACTTTTGCTACTTTTCCTTGCTCATCTGCTACGAATTGTTGGACATTTTCACCTAAAGCTAAATTAACGCCACGATCAACTAATTCTTTTTCTAGAACATCTGTGAATGGCTTATCTAAATATTTATTTAAAATGCGGTCTAACCCGTCAACTAAAGTGACTTCTTTACCAGATTCTACAAAAGCTTCTACTAATTCAATACCAATATAACCGCCACCAACGACAACGACACGTTTGGCATCTTTCGCTTTTTCGATGATCACGTTGGCTTGTGAATAGTTTTTACATAATAAAATATTTTCAGCATCAATTCCTGGAATTGGTGGAATAATTGGCCAAGAACCAGTTGTCATCACTAATTTATCATAAGAAACGGTCTCAGTTGCGCCCGTTTGTAAGTTTTTCGCTGTAACAGTTTTGTCGTTCACGTTGATTTCTTCAACATTGTGTTCCATCTTCACTGTTGCTCCTAAAGAAGCCAGTTCTTCTGGATTTGAATAAAATAAATCAGCAGCATTTTTAACTACGCCTCCAACGTACAAGGCAATTCCGCAAGATAGGAAGGAAATATTGTCATTTCTTTCATATACAGTGACTTCCGCCTCCGGGTGATTTGCTAAAATACTTTTAACTGCTGAAGTTCCAGCATGGGTACATCCTACGACTACGACTTTCATGTTGTAAATCCCTTCTTTCACAATCTTTGTTTTGCAGAGGTGACGTCTCCCTCTGTCTGTTTAAAATATATCAGAGGAATCAAGCTTATTCGAGTTCTATGCTTGTGAATCGCATATAAAAAAATTCACAAACTGTTGCTAATTCTTAATAATAGCTAGTTAATTTTTTGTTTTTAAGAATTTAAAAGTCAATAACCACACAAAAAAACAAGCATAAGAGTGAAAACTCTTACGCTTGTGAAATTTGCCTAGACAAGTGACTTATCTTTTGATAAATTTTTAACAGTATGTAATTTTTTACACATTCTCCTGTTGTGCTTGTTGGCAATCTGGACATAATCCATATAATTCTAAACGATGTTCATTAATTTCGAAGCCTGTTAATTTACTAGCGGCCATTTCAACGTCCTCTAACCCTGGATAATGAAAATCAACGATTTTACCACATTTTTGACAAATCACGTGATAATGTTTCTTCGAACTAAAATCAAAACGACTAGATGCATCGCCATAACTCATTTCTTGAACGAAACCGATTTCAGTAAATAAACGTAGATTGTTGTAAACCGTTGCTACACTCATATTTGGAAAATGATCTTCTAGTGCGCGATAAATTTCATCAGCTGTTGGGTGTGTATGATTTTCGATTAAATATTCCAAGATAGCATAACGTTGCGGAGTAATTCGGATATTGGCTTCTTTTAATTCAGCAAGTGCATTTTTAACCAATACGTTGTCCATCTTTGTATCCCTCCCCTGTCTATCTTTCTTAAATAATACTATTTCTTATTACGATTGACAAGAATTATTGTAGGATTCTCGTGGAAAAAACGAGCATTTTACTAAACTAAGAGAAATGCTCGTTTTTTGGCGTGTTTTTTATTCTGGAAATTCGTAAAGAGCTGTCGAAAGATAACGTTCGCCGTTATCCGGAACCAGCGCTAAGACACGTTTGCCTGCGCCTAATTCAACTGCCAAATCAATGGCAGCTTTAATTGCTGCCCCTGCTGAGATCCCCACAAGGATGCCTTCTTTTGGCCCCATTAAACGAGCAGTTTCTAATGCGTCTTCACTAGAAACAGCGGCAACTTTTTGATAAACGGTGGTGTCTAAAACTTCTGGGACAAAACCAGCGCCTATTCCTTGGATTTTATGTGGACCTGGTTCGCCACCTTCTAAAACAGGCGACTCCGTTGGTTCTACTGCAACAATTTCAATGTCTGGAAAAATCCGTTTCAATTCATGGCCAACTCCTGTAACGGTTCCTCCAGTGCCAACACCAGAAACAAACGCATCTAAGCCACGTTTACCAAAGACATCAACAATTTCTTTTCCTGTTTTTTGTTCATGTACCATTGGATTAGCTGGATTATTAAATTGCAAAGGCATGAAGTATCCGTGTTCTTCTGCTAATGCTGTGGCTTTTGCAATTGCCCCTTTCATTCCTTCGGCACCAGGGGTTAATAATAAATCAGCCCCATATGCTTGCATTAATTTGCGGCGTTCAATACTCATAGTATCTGGCATCACAATCTTAACTGGATATCCCAACGCAGCACCTACCATTGCTAACCCAATGCCTGTATTACCACTAGTCGGCTCAATAATCGTTTGTCCAGGTTTTAGGCGACCATCTGCTTCGGCTTGTTGGATCATGCTTAAAGCAATTCGATCTTTCACACTGCCACCAGGATTAAAGAACTCTAGTTTAACAAAAACATCTGCAGCTCCTTCTGGTACCATCCGTTTTAATTTCACAACTGGGCTTTGACCAATTAACTCTGTTACTGATTTTACATAACCTTTAGTCATAATCCTACATCCTCCAATTTTACAAACAATATAATAATTCTTTCTCTAAGCATAGCTCAAAAAAACGATTTCTACCAGAAAAACGAATTTTAGTTTGTGAAAAATTAAATAAAAAAACGGATTATGCTCATCAAATAATTGCTGCTAGCCCTACCTATTTTCACGATAAAAGACCTTACAAAAACTGTCGCTTTTGTAAGGTCCTTCTTCAACTAAATAATTGCAAAATTAACCGATTTGGATGGTTTGACCCACCGATAAAACAGAATCCAATGTTAATCCATTTAGTGACATTAAATTATCAACTGTCGTTCCAAAACGTGCAGCAATGTCCCACAATGTGTCGCCGTTTGCGACAGTGTAACTTTGACTAGCTACAGTTTCTGCTGTTGCTGTTGCAGAAGCCGCTGTATCGATTGTTGTATCAACGGTTCCCGTTGTATCTGAATAACTAGTGGTTTGAGCGACTGGTGCTCCCCAATCATATTGAGTTAAATTATATGCTTCAATTAACCAATTCAATTTTTCGGCATAGCCTGGATCAGTTGCATAACTTCCAGCTAAAGCGGCTGTTGCATCGCGATAACTGCTAGTATTACTCTTCCAAACGCCTGAATAATGGTATGTATCCCCAAAAGCAGTGGAACGAATAACATTGGCATGATCTTGGAACGATTCCGCATAAGAATTATAACTTCTAAATGCTGCTGTGACGGTCACCCATTGTCCGTCTAAATATTCTTTTGTTGGCATATAAACAGATTGTCCATTATAACTTCCTTTTACACCAAACAAGTTATAGTTCGGTGCAGATGCTAACCCAGAACTACCATAACTACTTTCTAGCAACGCTTGAGCAATCATGACGGAAGCATACATATCATTGCTATTGGCAACGGCTGCTGCTGAATTTCCGATTTCATTAATAAATGCTTGCTGGCTTGATTCTGCTTGGGCAGGTACCGCAGCACCAACCACAGGTGCTAAAATCATTGAAGTCCCCGCAACGGCGGTAGCACGTTTATAAGCTTTTTGCTTTTTAAGAGCTTTTTGAATATGTTTACTACTTCTTGTTAACTGTTCGCTCATTCATTTTTCCTCCTCACTGTCTCACTTTTCTATTTTACCGTTAATTTCCTATTGAAACAAGAAATAAACGTATTAAATTTTGAGTTTTAAAATTTCTGTAATGTAATTGAAATCTTGTTTGTATTTAATTAACCCTCTTCACACTTGTGAAAACAACCACTTCTTCTTTTCAATTTGATGAGATTTTTGTTATTTATCCTCTTACTTTTCTTTATTTATTGTGATAAAATTTTTAATGGACTTGTCACTTTTTGAACAAACTTTATAAGAGAAGTCTGTTTTTGTAATCAAAACAACTATTGCCGAGTAGTTGTTGTATTACAAAATGAATTACATAGAAATGTAGGTGGTTAGATGAAGAAACAACAATCGGGTTTAACAAATCAAGTGACGTTTTTATTAGCGTTAACTTGCGGGGTCGTGGTCGCCAATATGTATTATATTCAACCAATTGGCACCCAAATTGCTCAGGCCTTTCAAGTCAGTATTGGTTCTATTGGTTTTGTTACTATGCTGACCCAATTAGGCTATGCGCTAGGCTTACTTTTTCTTGTTCCATTAGGCGATGTCGTTGATCGTCGCAAATTAATCATTCGAGTAGCCGCGCTCTCCTCGCTGTCTCTAAGTGCTGCGTTTTTTGCACCAAGTTTTCTCCTTTTTGCACTCTCTTCTTTTTTTATCGGGCTGCTCTCTATTGTCGCCCAAATTATTATTCCTTATGCTGCGGTCATGGCGGGACCAGCGAACCGTGGTAAAGTAACAGGTCGAATGCTGGGCGGACTATTGACAGGAATTTTATTGTCTCGAACGATCTCGGGTTTCATTGCTAGTGCAGCTTCTTGGCGAACAGTCTACCTAATCGCCGTAATATTCGTGTTAGCATTGGTCGTTCTACTTCAATTAAAATTGCCCAAAACAGTGATACATACTCAAACTTCAAATCGATTAACTTATTTAGGTTCTTTGAAAAGTCTTCCTAAGCTAATCAAAGCGCAACCTTTGTTAAGAGAAGCAACTGTCAATGGCTTTTTTATGTTTGCAACCTTTTCAATCTTTTGGTCTACATTAATTTTCTTTGTTAGTAGTCCAGCTTATTATTGGGGACCGAAAGAAGTCGGTATTTTAGCAATTTTTGGTTTATCGGGAGCATTCGTAGCACCCATCATTGGTCGTCTATCCGATTATTATCCAGAGCGGAAGATTGTTTTGATTGGCCTGTTGATGCAGTTCGGTAGTTTTATCTTACTTTTTCTAGGTGGAACACATGTGGTCTTACTAATCTTAGCAATTATTGTTTTAGATATCGGTACTCAATTTGGGCAAGTAGCCAATCAAACACGCGTCCAAAATTTGGGAGAAGAAGCCAGCAATCGTAACAATACCGTCTTTATGTTTTTCTATTTCATCGGCGGTTCACTGGGTTCATTGATTGGTACATTAATGTGGCAAAACTATGGTTGGTCTGGTGTTACTTTAACTGGTATTGGGTTCCAATTGTTCGCATTATTTTTTCACTTTATGCTCTTTGCTCCCAAAAAGAAATGGAGCAAAAAAACCTGAATGCTATCACAAGCATTCAGGTTTTTTAATGTTTATTTATAGTGATTTATAGGTATTAACCACATTTTCAGGAGTAAAGCCGAATTTTTCAAGAACTAGACCGCCAGGTGCAGAAGCGCCGAAGTGATCAATTGTAATTGTTTTGCCTTCCGTTCCTACATAGCGTTCCCAACCAAAGCTTGCTGCAGCTTCAATTGCCACACGTTTTGTCACAGCTTTAGGTAACACACTTTCTTTATATTCAGCAGATTGTTTTTCAAACAAATCAAAACTTGGCATTGACACGACAGATACATCGATGCCTTCTTCCGCTAATTTAGCTTGTGCTTCCACTGCTAGATTTACTTCAGAACCAGTCGCAATTAAAATCCCTGTTGGTTGTTCACCTTTTTGTGGTGACAATACATAAGCACCTTTTTGAACAGAATCAGAAGCGTGTTCTAACGTTCCTTCTAAAACAGGTAAGTTTTGACGACTTAGAACTAAAATAGTTGGTGTTTCCGTAGAAGTCATAGCAATTTTCCAAGCAGCAACAGTTTCATTGCCGTCTGCTGGACGAATCACATGAACATTTGGAATGCAACGAACACTTGCTAATTGCTCAATTGGTTCGTGTGTTGGCCCATCTTCACCCACCGCAACAGAGTCATGCGTTAAGACGTAAGTTACAGGAACTTTTTGTAAAGCGGCTAAACGGATTGCTGGACGTAAGTAGTCAGTAAAGACGAAGAATGTCCCGCCATAAACATGACTACCACCGTGTAATTGAATCCCGTTCATTGCTGCAGCCATTGCAAATTCGCGAACACCAAACCAAATATTACGGCCTTCGTATTGACCAGGTTCGAAATCTTTTTCTGCAGCAACCATTGTATTATTTGAGGCTGATAAATCAGCTGAACCGCCCCAGAAACTTGGAACAACTTTTGAAATAGCTTGAATCGTTTCTTTACTTGTTACACGACTTGCGGCACTTGTTCCTAGTTCATATTTAGGTAATTCTTGTTCCCAACCTTCAGGTAATTGGTTGGCAAAAGCTTCTTTAAATTGTTTGGCTAATTCTGGATGCGCATGTTCATAGTTCTTAAACATCTCATTCCAAGCCTCTTCAGCTTTTTGGCCTTCGTCAATCATCGTTTCTTTAAAACGAGCAGCGACTTCCTCTGGCACAGTAAAGTCAGGATATTCCCAACCATAAACAGCTTTAGCCGCTGTAATGCCCTCTTCACCAATTGGCGCGCCGTGAACGGAAGAAGTTCCTTCTTTTGGTGCTCCGTAACCAATGACTGTTTTAACTTCAATCAATGTTGGTTTATCTGTTTCAGCTTTAGCCGCTTCAATCGCAGCCTCTATTTCATCTAAATCATTGCCATCTTTAACTAAAATATGTTGCCATCCGTATGCTTCATAACGAGCCCCAACATTTTCAGTAAAGGCTTTAGAAGTTGGTCCATCTAATGAGATGTCATTTGAATCGTACAAGACAATTAATTTACCTAATTTCATATGACCAGCCATTGAACTTGCTTCTTGGGAAACACCTTCCATTAAATCGCCGTCACCACAAATTGCGTACGTATAATGATCCATAATAGGGAAACTATCACGATTATAAGTTGCAGCTAAATGCGCTTCAGCCATTGCCATACCAACAGCCATAGCAATCCCTTGTCCTAGAGGTCCTGTTGTTGCTTCAACACCATCTGTGTGGTGCACTTCTGGATGCCCTGGTGTTTTACTATCCCATTGACGGAAATTTTTCAAATCGTCAATTGTTACGTTGTATCCTGATAGATGTAATAAGCTGTACAACATTGCAGAGCCGTGGCCTGCTGAAAGTACAAAACGATCACGATCAACCCAGTTTCTAGAAGTTGTTGGGTTCACCTTTAAATGTTTTGTCCAAAGTGCATACGCCATTGGGGCAGCACCCATTGGTAAACCAGGATGTCCTGAGTTCGCTTTTTGTACGGCTTCAATACTTAATGTCCGGATTGTATTAACGCCCAATTGATCTGTCTTGTCAAACAAAAAAATCATCTCCTAATTTAGGTTTTTTTTACCTTTATTCATAGTGTAGCTTATTTCGACAATGAAAGCAATTACTTTCTGTTGTGAAGTCCTTTTTCACGCTGAATTTTTTTTAGTTTTTCAGGAGTCACATCGGTCCCTTCTTGATCCACGACCTTCATTCCTTCGATATGGTGACGCATTCCTCCACGAAATGCTTCTAAATACTCTTTACGTAATTCTTGTTGTTCGACTTTTTCTTTCGCACTAAGTTCTTCCGCTTTTGCTTTATTCGCTAATTCATTTATACGGGCAATTTTTTCTTTCGATAACATCAAAATCCCTCCTTACTCTCACTGTCTATATTATAAGAACTGCCTTAAAAAAACAACTATATTCTGATATTTATAAAACACGAACGCTTGTTTGATTTCGTTCGCATTTTATGGTACACTAATTTTATCAATTGAAAGAAGGTGCGGGTTTTGGCGAAACGTACAGAAACAAGACAATTAGAAGTACTTAAATATATATACGAACAAGTCGAATTAAAGGGCTATCCGCCAACCGTTCGCGAAATTGGGAAGGCTGTTGATTTATCCTCAACTTCTACCGTTCACGGACATTTAGCTCGTCTTGAAAAAAAGGGTCTAATCTTACGTGACCCAACAAAACCGCGAGCAATCGAATTAACACCAGAAGGCTTGGAAAAGATTGGGATTCAGCCGACAACTATTCCGATGTTAGGTGTCGTAACTGCTGGTGAACCAATTTTAGCGGTGGAAGAAGCATCAGATTTCTTCCCGTTACCTCCTGATTTACGTACAGAAGAAAATGCTTTATTTATGTTGACGATTCGAGGAGAAAGTATGATTAACGCAGGTATTCTAGATGGCGACCAAGTGATTGTTCGTAAGCAATCGAACGCCAATAATGGCGACATCGTAATCGCAATGACCGATGAAGATGAAGCAACCTGTAAACGATTCTTCCGAGAAGTAGATCATATCCGCTTGCAGCCTGAAAATGATGCATTAGCGCCTATTCTTTTAGATAACGTTACAATTTTAGGTAAAGTTGTTGGTTTATATCGCAATCATATTTAATAAAAAAAGGAAGTCACTCCGTTGAGCGGCTTCCTTTTTTGCTTGTTAACAAGTGAATAGCCTTTTGAGCTTCCTCGATAACCTCTTCTTCAGTTTCTACAGAAAGTAGATAATTTAAAGCTTCTAAACTTTGCTCGGGTTCTCTTTTTGCGAGCTGACCTAACGACCAAGCAGCTGTTCCGCGAATGACAGGACGCTGATCATTTAAACAGAGAATAATTTGTGGGATAGCTTCACGGCCGCCCAAATTCGCTAACGCAATTAAAGCATTCCGTTGCAATGGTTTTTTACCACGCCAAGAGCCTGCTAAGTGTCCGAATTGCTGTTTAAACTCTTTATTGGAAATAGTTAATAACGGTGCTAATTTGGGATAAACTTCTTCAATCTTTGGTTCCATCTCTTCATGAAAATGAAAATCTTTTCCTTTATTATAAGGGCAAACCAGCTGACAAATGTCGCAACCATAAATGACGTTACGCATTTTTTTCCGATACTCTTCAGGCATCATGCCTTTTGTTTGCGTTTGATAAGACAAACATTTTTGAGCATTCATTCGACCGTCCCCTAACAAAGCCCCTGTAGGACACCCTGTGATACAACGAGTACAATCACCGCAACCGTTTGGAACAGGTTCATCTGGCTCAAATTGAATGTTGGTGGTCACCTCACCTAAATATACAAAGGAACCAAATTCTTCGGTAATCAGTAGACCATTTTTACCAATGAATCCTAAACCCGCCCGCTGAGCAACAGCGGTGTCGACATATTCGCCAGTATCCACTTGCGGCCGAAAGCGCCAGTGTTCTTTTTCTGCTTCAGTGGCAGCTTGCTCTTCAATAAAAGCAATTAATTTTTGCAACCGATCCTGCAAAATGTGATGATAGTCAATTCCCCAAGAGGCTCGCGCAAATTGGCCACGCTTTTCATCTCTAGGCATTTTTCCCTGAGCTTTGGTGGGATAAGCTAAAGCAATGGAGATAATACTTTTAGGATGCTCAAACGTTTTTTCTGGGTAAATTCGTTCTTCCACATTTTGATGTTCAAACCCCGAGTTATATCCTCGCTCTCGTTGTTCATGCAGAGAATCTTCTAATTCAATAAATGGTTCAGCATGAGTAAAGCCAATTTTATCGATGCCTAAACGTTGACTCTCTTGAATAATTTTTTCTTTCAATGTCGGCATTGCTCATGCCTCCCTTCATTTTATTATTTATCGTTTCGATGATACGTTTCATAGTCATGTGCATAGAGATTTTTCTCGTCCACGACGCCGGGAACAGTGGCAACTTTTTCCCAAACAGACCAGTCGATTTCTGGAAAGAAAGTGTCGCCTTCAAACGTTTCATGAATCATCGTCCGATATAAGACATCGCATGCGGGAATCAGTTCTTTAAAAACGACAGAACCTCCACCAATAACGGTCACACCTTCATAGTTGTCAGCATACGCAAGAATTTCCTCTACGGAATGCATAACCAAAACGCCTTCAGCTCGGTAATCCGGATTACTGGTTAGGACAATCGTTGTTCGATTTGGTAGCGGACGACATCCCATGCCTTCGAAAGTTGCACGTCCTAAGACCAATGTATTATGAATTGTTTTTTCCTTGAAAAATTTCAAGTCATTGGGTAAATGCCAAGGCAATTTGCCTTCTTTACCAATCACTCCTTGTTCATCTTGGGCCCAAATAGCTGCTAACATAGCTTCTCTCTCCTTTTTTATACGGCAATCGGCGCTTTAATCGTTGGATGTGGGTCATAGCCTTCTACTTTAATATCTTCCATATCAAAATCAAAAACAGAAGCCTTGTCTGGATTCAAAACGAGCGTTGGGAAAGAACGAACTTCTCGTGATAATTGTTCTTGCATTTGCTCCACATGATTTTGATATAAGTGGGCATCTCCTAGCGTGTGTACAAACTCCCCCACTTCTAAACCTGTTTCATGTGCAATCAGATGTGTCAATAAAGCATAGCTTGCAATGTTAAAAGGAACACCTAAAAAAACATCGGCACTGCGCTGATAAAGTTGACAGCTTAATTTCCCTTCATTTACATAAAATTGAAACATAGTGTGACAAGGCGGCAACGCCATTGAAGGCACATCTTCTGGATTCCAAGCGGAAACAATTAAACGGCGAGAATCAGGATTGGTTTTAATCATTTCAATCACATTAGCTAATTGATCGATAAAGCTACCATCTTTGGTTTCCCAGTGACGCCATTGCGCACCATAAATATTCCCTAATTCACCATATTTTTCTGCAAACTCTGCATCATTTAAAATGGTGTCACAGAATTTTTGATGTTCTTCTTTGTATTGTTCTGCAAACGCTGGATCTTGTAAGACACGATGCCCAAAATCCGTCATGTCTGGTCCTTGATAATCTGCGCTTTTTACGTAACGTTCGAACGCCCATTCATCCCAAATATGATTATTTCGCTCTAACAAATAGCGAATATTCGTGTCGCCTTTTAAAAACCACAATAACTCACTTTTAATCAAGCCAAACGGTACTCGTTTGGTTGTTAGTAAGGGAAATCCTTTGGCCAAATCAAAACGCATTTGATAGCCAAATAAACTATACGTCCCAGTTCCTGTACGGTCTTCTTTAAAATGACCTTCTTCTAAAATCTTTTTTCCTAGCGCTAAGTATGCTTCTTCCATCTTATTCCCTCCGTCTCTTAATCCGCGTATTCACTCAAGTATTCCCAACGATTCATTTTTTCTTCTAACAATTGTTCCGTTGCTGTTACTGCTTCTTGCAATTCTTGTAAACGAACAAAATCATCACCCTGATGATTCATTTCTTCAGTTAATGTTTCTAATTTCGTTTCTAATTGTGTGATGTCTTCTTCAATTGTTGCCCACTCTTTTTGTTCCATATAAGTCAGCTTTGTTTTTTCTTTCTTTTCTGTCGATGCTTCTTTTACTGGTTTATTGAGCGGTTTTTCTTTGACCTTTTCTTGTTCTTTTTGGTTCGCCAAATATTCACTCATTGTGCCATAAAATGATAGGATCTGAGCATTTCCTTGAAAAACTAACAATTTATCCATTGTTTTATCCAAGAAATAACGGTCATGAGAAACCGCAATTACCGCTCCTTTAAACGTTTGGATATAATCTTCTAAAATGGTCAACGTATCAATGTCCAAATCGTTGGTTGGCTCATCCAATAATAACACGTTAGGCTGACTAATTAATAATTTTAAGAGATATAACCGGCGTTTTTCTCCACCAGACAGTTTGCCAATCAGTGTGCCATGCATAAAACGAGGAAATAAAAAGCGCTCTAACATTTCAGCGACCCCAACGCTGCTTCCATCACTTCGTTTCACTTCTTCTGCTGCTTCTTGCAAATAAGCAATCATCCGTTGATTAGGGTCCATTTCTTCGTTTTGCTGGGTATAATAGCCAATTCGGACGGTTTCACCGATACTATATAGGCCACTCTCTAAAGGAATGCGTCCAGCTAAAATATTTAATAACGTGGATTTTCCTGCACCATTTTTACCAGTAATGCCAATTCGATCGTTTGCTTGAATGAGTAAATTAAAGTCTTTCAAAAGCTGTTTATGATCAATGGCATAATTTCCTTCCTTGATTTCCAGAACTTTTTTCCCTAAACGTTGCGTGGCAAAGTCTGCTTCTAAGGTGCCATTGGTTTGTACCTGATGCAAGTTTTCTTTTAAATCCTGAAACCGATCAATTCTTGCTTGCTGTTTCGTTCCTCGTGCTTGAACGCCTGCTCGCATCCACGCAAGTTCTTGTTTGAAGAGGCGTTTTCTTTTTTCTTCTTGCTCTACAGCGACACGTTCACGTTCGGCTTTTTCCATCACATACGTTTCATAGTTTCCTTTGTATTCATACAGTTTTCCAAAAGAAAGTTCGAAAATCCGATTGGTTACTCGATCTAAAAAGTAGCGGTCATGGGTCACCATTAAAACCGCGCCACGATAGTTATTTAAAAAGTTTTCCAGCCATTCAATCGTTTCATAATCCAGATGGTTCGTTGGTTCATCCAATAACAGTAAATCAGGCGCTTCAATTAAGACTTGCGCCAAGCTTACTCGTTTTAACTGCCCACCAGAAAGCTCACCTATTTTCTTTTCCAATGTGGGAATACCTAATTTTTGTAAAATAATTTTTGCATTGGTATCTGCTGTCCAAGCATCTTGTTTATTCATGGCTTCTTCTGCTTGCGTGTAACGTCTTTGAACCCCTTCGTCTAAACCATTCTCACTTAAAGCAGCTAACGCTAATTCATAATTTTTGACCGCTTTTATGATCGGGCTGTCTCCCTGAAACACGGCTTCTGCAATCGTAATATTCTCGTCAAATGTTTGATTCTGGGAAAGGTACCCAATTTGATAATCACTTGGCTGCTGAATTGCAGCAAAATCACCATCACCGCTATCTACGCCAGCAATAATATTTAATAAACTGGTTTTCCCTGTGCCGTTAATCCCAATTAAACCAATGCGATCTTTTTCATGAATCAAAAAAGAAAGATGATCAAATAGTGTTTTTTCCCCATATGTTTTGGTTAAATCTGTTACTTTTAATTCTTTCACCGACACTACCAACTCCTTCTATTTTGGTCTTGCTTATTGTATCAAAAATTGGATTATAAAAAAAGTGCATGAGATAAAAATCATCTTGGTTTCATCTCATACACTATTACTTATTCTTTATTAAAATTTTTAACAAATCGTTTCAGCGGAACATTATTCACTTCGCCGCTAATCGAATAACTCTCTAATAAATTGACATTTTTTCGTAACTCGTTCGCTTCGATAATTGAAATGCGTTCAGATTGTTCGTAATGATCAATCATCCGTCGTTCTTCTTGGAAGCCTAATAATAGGTCTTTGACATAGTCTGTCTCCGTATGAACAATATATGAATCAATAAATTCGCCTTTTTCAAACTTATGGGCTAAATCCAAGCGTCCGTCAATGAAGAAATCAATTAAATCATCATCATAGACACCGCGCAAATTATCTAAACTCTTCAGAATAACTTGAGAATTTCTTAGAAAAACTTGGCGAATATTTTCTAGTTCTTCATTTCGTAATTCTTTTTCTTCTTCAGAAGCTTCACCACGATTGAAAAATAGCTTAGGATGTAAAAGAATCGAAATGATTTGTCGAGCAAATAATAACCAAAAGCCTACAATCGATAATAATTGTTTGGCAATCGACCGTTGCATCCGTGTAATTAAGCGTTGATACATACGATAACTTCTGACACTAATTTCTCCTTGTTTCAGACTTTCTTCTAAGCCGTCTCGTTCAATGGACACAATTAACGTCCGCAACTCTTGCACTTCTTGTTTTCGTTCTGCACTTAGCTGCTCGGTATACAATTCTTTTAAACGATCTTGATAATTTTCAATGACCGCATTCATTTCACCACGAGGATTCTCTTCATTTTGCTGTTTTAAGACATCAATAACATCACGTAATAAATCAATTTCGACTGACTCTTCATTTTCCACTTCCGTCTCTGAATCAGTTAAAAATGGTAAAACTAGAATCCCGCCAATCAGAGTCACCAAAATAACACAAGCCGTAATGAATAGTAATAACGGTCGTTCTTTAAAATGCTCGCCGTTAATCGCTGTTGGCAAAATAAAGATGGTGGCTAAACTCACTGTTCCTTTAACACCGCCAAAAGTTAAAATCAGCATTTCATTCATTGCGTTTTTAACTTTCTTAAGGCCATGTTGAAGCGTGTAAACACTGAAAATGGCTAAGAAACGAATCAAAAAGACAACGGCGCTAATAATTAGAACAACCATTAGTAGGAACCAGTTTGAATATTGTTGGTCAATCCAAATTGGCGAAAACACTTGAGAAAGTTCAATTCCTAAGAATAAGAAAACTAAGGCATTTAAGGTGAACTCAATCATACTCCAAATACTTTCGCCAACATTTGACAGTTCTGCTTCAAAAAGCGAAACTTTTTTCAAACTAGACGCTTGCATAATTCCAGCAATCACAGCGGCAATAATTCCAGAAACGCCAATCAACTCTGAAATTAAATAAGCAATAAATGGCAAGAGTAATTCAATCAACAAGTAGCCTGTAACATCTTTTGCCACCGCAGTTTCAAGTAAATGAACAATTTGCTGTTTTAATAGAACTAACACGATTCCGACTACCGCTCCACCAATACTGGAAATAACCAAGGTCCCTGCCGCTTCCACCGGCGAAAATGACCCCGTTAATAAAGCCGCTAATGCAAATTGAAAGGCTGTAACGCCTGATGCATCATTAATGAGTCCTTCACCAGATAAGATGTTCATCGAACGTTCAGGAATGTCAATTCGACCTGATAACGAACCTACCGCCACCGCATCCGTTGGCCCTAAAGCCGCCCCAAAAGCGAAGCAAGCGGCTAATGGTAAAGTAGGCAAAATCATATGCAGGGTCCAGCCGACTCCGACTAAGGTAATTAACACACCAAAAAAGGCCAAGAAAAGAATCATCCCGAAATTTTTCATCATTGCTTTCAGATTGATTAGCTCCCCTTCTCTAAATAAAAGCGGTGCAATAATCATTACTAAAAACACTTCAGGCTCAAATTCAATTTCCTGCCCCATTTTAGTTAAACCAATTAGAACGCCTACAATAATTTGCACAATTGGCAGCGGAATGACGGGAACAATCCGGTTGAATATGTTTGAGAAGGTAATAGACAGTGCAAAAACAATGATTAGAAAGGTAAATTCCATCCTATCATTCCCTTCTATATTAAATTTTTATTGACTTACCGATCAAAACATTTAAGTAATTTTTTCTTTTTAAGAATAATTTTCTTTTCAACTTCTTCTAACTCAGAACTGCGTTCGCAAAGTTCCAATTGAGCGCGTCGTGCTTCTAAACGAAGAAGTTCTCCTTTAATTAATTCAATTTTTTTGTAGCGTAAGAAATTTTTCTTTTGCATACGTTCTGCAAAGTGTTGTCGTTTTTCTTCAGGGATTGCTTGATATTTCTTTTTCAAGTCAGCGACACACTTTTCAAATTCTTCACTCACCGAAACAACTTCCTTCCAAAATTTAATCTGACTAATTATAACAAATTTTACCAAAAGTACAAGCAAAATTGCTTTCTTTTTTTCAAAAGAAATTCAGACAAAACTTAACGCGGGAAAAGCTGATTTCTAGGAGCTGAACATGGTTAATCTTCATTAACAATAATATCAATTTCTGCCTCTTCATTCATCCGTGTTGAAAGAAAAAGAACCATTTCTTCTAGTGGCGCAGAAAAGCGTAAAACCACCCCTCTTCTGCCTTTTTTTAAATACCCTAAACGAATACCGTTCGACTTTTGAACAAGGACAATCTTTTCGATATCTTTAAAGGCCGTGCCCCGATTGTCAAAAGGATGCGTAATAATACAGTCCTCCGCAAAACCTCTTGCATCGTAAAGAAAACTGAAGATAATCAAAATATATAACACACTTCGAATCATTTCAATTTTATCTCCTGCCGAAAATGCATTGGCCAGAATCATTAAACTAAAAAAAGCAACTAAATATTTTGTTGTAGGATGTTTTGCAGCCGGAATTACAATACTTTTACGTACGAAGTAAAAGTAACCATACATAACGACGACAAATAAAAATAGCAATAACGTAAATCCATCGATAATCACAAACGACTCCTTTATTTCTTTTTCTTTTGAATATCTGTTAATATATCATTTATTTCTTTAATTTCTTTTTTTGATTCGTTAATCTTTTTGATAACCGCCTCACGGTTTTTTCCAGGCGGTAAGTCAATTGATTCTTGGTAGTAGTTTGCTAAAGCTTGAACTTTTTTCATTTTTTCGCTTTGCAACAAGGCTATATTTCTTTTCATTTAACCGCCTCCTCTTCCTTAGTATACATTACTTTGTAAGGAATTGCTTAATTTGCAAGATATTTTCTAATAAAAAGGAGTAATTTTACATTTTCTTATAAACAAAAAGTATTCGGCTGAGTAACAGCAGCGAACGATAAAATAATAGAATAAAAAATGAGACAGAAGTAGTTTACTTTTGTCTCATCTTTTATTATTGAGCTGAAATCGCTAAACCAATTGCTTTTTCCCCTAGGTGGGTCCCGATAACTGGACCAAAATGACCGATTTCAATTTCTGCATTTGGGTATAGCTTTTGTAATTTTGCTTGTTCTTTTTCAGCAACGATGCGGTTATTGGCATGAATCACGTACAGTTTAACTGGTGCTTCAATCCCTGCGTTTCGTTCACCAATAATCTTTTCTGCACGAGCAAAAGCTTTCTTTGTTGAACGGATTTTTTCAAATAATACAATCTTTCCATCTTCAAAAGTCAAGATAGGTTTAATCTTCAATAGTCCAGCAATCAAGGCTGCGCCATTCGTTAAGCGACCGCCACGAACTAAGTTGTTCAGATCTTCTACAATTAGATATGCATACGTATTGTCACGAATTAAATCTAATTTGGCAAAAATTTCTTCTAAGCTGGCTTTTTCTTCTGTTAAATCTAAAGCAGCTTCTACCATGTGTCCCATTGGCATACTTGTAATTTTTGAGTCATATGGATACAAAGCAACGCCTGGGATTTCATCAGTAAGTCCGTGCAATGTATGAACAAAACCAGAGATTCCTGAAGAAAGATGAATGCTGATGATGGTGTCGTACCCTTGTTCAGCGATTGATTTGTAAAGCTCTAACACTTCTCCTAAAGCAGGTTGTGAAGTCGTCGGAAATTCTTTACTATTATTTAGCAATGCATAATATTCATCTGCTTCAATGTCAATGCCTTCGTTGTATATTTTTCCATCTAAAATGACTGGGATGGGAATTACAAAAAGATTCGGATGATCTTTAATGCGCTCGGGTAAATAAGCTGTACTATCTGTCACAATAGCAATTTTCATTTTGTAACCTCGTTTCACTAATTTTCCACGTTGTTTCTAATATAGCATAAAAAAGGATATTTTAAAATGCTTTCCTTATTCGTTCAGGAATTTTTCGATGGCGTCAGCATTTTTTTGTTCATCTACTTCTAAAATACTGCCTGCATAAGAGGATTCACCAAAATTCCAAGAATCTGGTACCGGAACCGATAATGACTCAACCCCTGCTTTTCCTTTAATCATCAATGATGGTCCGTTCGTTAGCATGAAACTGACAGGCACATCTGTCGACATATAGCCGACTAATTTCCCAAGTGATTCTGGGGTTCTTAATAAAGTCATTGGATTTTTCATTTGGCTCATTACAGCTGACATAACTTGTTGTTGGCGACGAACCCGACCAAAGTCGCCTTCTTCATCCATCCTAAAGCGAGCGTATTGAAGTAAGACATGTCCATCCATGACCTGTTGCCCTTTTTCAATATCAACGCCATCTAAATTCAGTGATTTTTCTGCATCGATTTTGACACCTTTTGGAAACATAGAGTCAACAATTTTTTCAAATGATTGGAAATCTACCTTAGCATAATATTTCGTATCTAAATTAAAGTTTTGTTTTAACGTTTCACGAACCAATTCAGCACCGCCATAAGCGTATGCGGCATTAATTTTATTCGGCCCGACACCAGGAATGTCCACGAATGTATCACGCATAAATGAAATTAATTTCGGTTTTTTTGATGGTCCATTTAGTTGGAGAACCATTATTGTGTCGGCTCGTCCAGCATCTTCCCCACGTGTATCGCTGCCAAGAATTAAAATATTCTTAGCCCCGTTGCTACTTTTGACACCATTAAATGTTTCTACTTTTTCTTGAGGCAACGAGTCATCATGTTCTGCTGCAGATTTTCCTTTTAAAAACATGACTGTACTATAAGCAAATAACAGAATCAATAGGATTACTAGCCATTTGAAAAAGCGTTTTGTTTTTGATTTTTTACGTTTCTTTTTTGGTTTCTTGTCTTTTTTTCCGCGGGGTGGTTGGTCAGAACCGTTGCCACCACCTGAATCTGTTTGATGTCGCCTCTCACTTCTGCGACTGTCCTCAGTATAGCTGTCTTCGTAAACTGGCTCTTGAAGGCTTTCAGCTAGTTCTTCTGGTTCTTCTTCTCTATGTTCACCCATTGATTTTCGGGGATTAAAGGTCTTTTTATGCTCTGCTGGTCTCGATTTTTCATGAATATGTTTATAACGATCTACACGACTCATCGTGTCACTCCTTTACCTCTGTGTTTTATCACCTTTCTTAGGATACCTCATTTCGCAGGAAATTCCTATTACAAATATGTAATTTAATAAAAAATGAAACTCACTTTATCTAATAAGTAAGCTTCATTTTCATTTTTAACTCTTTAAAGTGTGGACAAAACATAGATCGGGTAATCCCCTAAAATTTTTATTTCTGCGCCAATCAGTTCCAGTTCTGTTAAAGCTGCTTCAATTAGTTTTTCTGGTTGATCATTCACTAAGTCCATTAAAAAGAAGTACTCTCCGAGCTTTGTTTTCAACGGCCGCGATTCTATTTTGCTAAGATTAATCCCTCGCCAACTAAACACGCTTAATGCTTTGTGTAAAGAGCCAGGAACATTACTTGGCATCGTAATCGCCAGCGTTATTTTTTTCTCAGATAGCGGGAAAGAAATCGCTAAATTTTCAGAACCAAGAACCCAAAATCGGGTTTGATTTACCGATAAATCTTGTATATTTTTTTCAACAATGGTCAAATCATACATTTCCGCAGAAAGTTTTGGTGCAATAGCTGCAAAAGGTAATTCTGGATGTTCTGCAATGTATTTGGCGGCGTAAGCTGTTGAAGGCGTTGCTTCTAAAATCGCTTCTGGAAAGTTTTTCTCTAGAAACATCTGCGATTGAGCTAATGCTTGCGGATGTGATAAAATTTTCTGACTTTGTTGCCAGATCGCTTGATTCTCTTTTGCCACCATTAATTGTTGTTGAATCGGTAAAACTAACTCTGCTTGGACAGGTAACTGCGCTTGATGATACAAATAATCTATCGATGCGTTAACAGTTCCTTCAATCGTGTTTTCTATTGGAATAATGCTACATGCCACTTCTTGCTGTTCAATTGCTTTCAAGCAAGCTGGAATCGATGCGTACGGTATCAATGTAGCATCAGGAAAAGCAGCCAACGTTGCACTGTACGTAAAGGAACCAATCGGACCTAAATAACCAACTTTCATCGTTTCTCTACTCCTTTAATTGTTGCAGAATTTCATTGATAATTTCTTCTGGTGAGCGATTGGTCGTATCAATTGTCATCTTCGCACATTCTTCATAAAAATTTTTACGAGACTCAAACAAAGTAATGATTTCTTTTGAAGAACGTTCTATAGCTAAGGGCCGTTGGTTTTCAGTATCTTCTGTGATTCTTTTTAACAGCTCTTCTGGTGTCGCATGTAAATAAATCACTTGCTGAAAAGATTTTAATAAGCTACGATTTTCTGGTCCGACAACAATCCCGCCCCCAGTTGAAAGGACGGCTGTATTTTTTGACAGCTCCTTTAAAAGTTGGGTTTCCTGTTCTCGGAAAGCTGCTTCACCATATTTTTCGAAATAGTCAGGAATTGAGCGTCCTATTTTTTCAATTAACGCTGTATCTAAATCAAGATGAGGCATCTTTAGTTTATTGGCCAAACTTTGGCCGATAGTTGTTTTACCCGCACCCATGAAACCAATTAAAACAATGCTTTCCATGGTTCGTTATCCTCCTTCGTTAACAACTTAAACGTTCTAAGTCGTCAAAAAATGCTGGATAAGAAACTGAAACTGCTTCAGCCTTATCTAATTCAACAGTGCCTTCTTTTACAAGTAATGCAGCAATTTGTAACATCATCCCGATACGATGATCCCCATAACTGGTAACTCTTCCACCATGTAAAGAAGTTGGTCCATGTATAATTAAGCCATCATCAGTAGGCGTGATGTCGGCGCCTAAAATTGTTAATTCTTTCGCTACTGCATCAATCCGATTGGTTTCTTTGACTTTCAATTCTTCTGCATCTCGAATGATTGTCGTGCCAGTAGCCTGAGTAGCTAACAAAGCAATAATCGGTAACTCATCAATTAAACGTGGGATAATAGCGCCACCAATCTCTGTAGCTGTCAATTGACTCGTTTTTACAAGTAAATCGCCAGAGTGATTGGCCTCATCTTCATTTAAAATAGTGACGGAACCACCCATGTTTTTAATCACATCTAAAATACCTGTCCGCGTTTGATTTAAGCCAACATTTTTCAGAAGTATCTCGCTATCTGGGACTACTAAACCCGCAACTAAAAAGAAAGCTGCAGAAGAGATATCACCAGGAACTACCACATTTTGACCTGTTAATTGTTGCGGTCCAGTTAACATAATTTTTTTGCCGTCTACTTCAAGTGTCCCACCAAATTGTCGAATCATCTCTTCTGTATGATCACGTGTCTTTTCTTTCTCAACCACTACAGAAGTGCCCTCGGCTTGCAAAGCGGCGAATAAAATAGCCGATTTCACTTGAGCACTCGCAACAGGCATTGTGTAGTCAATCGGTTGCAAATTTTGAGTCCCGCGAATAGAAATTGGCGGAAACTCCGTTTGCTGAACCCCTTGACATTCCGCTCCCATTTGGTTTAAAGGAAGCATCACACGATTCATCGGTCGTTTAGAAATAGACGCATCACCAGCTAGGCGCGTTTCAAAGGGACAGCCAGCTAAAATGCCCAGCATTAGGCGAATTGTTGTCCCTGAATTTCCAACATCAATTGTATTCTTCGCCTTTTTTAAACCTGCAAATCCTTGCCCCTCAACGGTGATTGTCGTCCCGTCATCTTCAATGTTCACACCCAAAGAACGAAACGCCGCTAAGGTACTTAAACAATCTTCGCCTCTTAGAAAATTTGTAATCGTCGTTTTTCCAGAAGAAATTGCTCCAAACATAATACTTCTATGGGAAATCGATTTGTCGCTAGGAACCATCAGAGTCCCTTGTAAATGTTTCACATTTGTACGTAGTTGCACCCTCATCACCTCTTATTTTTCATAACACGTATAGTTCGTTTCTTTAGATAAAATTTGTTTTGCAGCTTGGCAGTCTGGTTGATTTTTAAAAGACAATTGAAGAATCCCATAGATTTCTTCTCTCGTTTCTAAAATTTTAATATTTGTAAGAGAAAGGTCCGCTTCGCCTAAAATTTGCGTAATTTCAGCAATGATTCCTGGTTGATCTGGTACATCAACAAACAGATCATAGAAAGCTGGAATTGCGCCTTCTTTGTGAATAGGCAATTGAGCACGTGTTTCTTTGGCCTTATCAAAAAAATTACGAATAGCTGGGGCGTTTTTTTCTGTTAACCATTGGCAAACAGTAGTCATCTCTTTTTGCCAATTTTCTAGTAAGTCCAATAATACTAAGCGATTGCTTAATAAAATATCCGTCCACATCGTTGCATCAGAGGAAGCAATTCGAGTAATATCTCTGAATCCTCCAGCCGCTAGCTGCTGTGCTCTAGGGTAAGTGGTATTCAGTTGCTGACTTTCGTTCACTAAAGCTGCGGCAACAATATGTGGCAAGTGACTTAGAGCACCAGTAATTTCATCATGTTCCTGTGCAGGCATCGTAATAAACTTCGCATGCGTTCCTTTTAGTAATGTTTGTAACTCCTGAATCTGTTTGTTTTTTTCGCCATGGTCATCGGTAAAAATATAGTAGGCATTTTCAAACAAACGTTCATCAGCGGCTGTTACGCCGGATTTATGTGAACCAGCCATTGGATGACCACCAATAAAATTTTTCATGTTAAGCTTTGTTGCTAACTGATTAATTTCCACCTTGGTACTACCCACATCTGTGATCAGAGCAGTTTCTAGTGATAATTGGTTTAATTCTTCTAGTTGTACTAAAGTTGCTTTAACTGGGGAACAAAGAAAAATAATCTCTGCTCGTCTTGCCCCACTTGTTAAAGATTCAGCTATCTCATCAATTAGACCCGTTTTCTTAGCAAATTCAGTTGACTCCGCTTGATTATCGAAACCGATAATCTCACTGTTGGGATGTCCTTTTTTGATACACAAAGCCAGTGAACTCCCGATTAGCCCTAATCCTACGATTAAAATACGTTTCTTCATTTTTTCCCTCCATATACTTGCGACTTTCTTCCATTAAAAGTTTTGAGTATATAGACGATAACGTTTCACTGCTTCTTTCATTTGTTCAAATGAGTCACTATCAAATTTTTCGAGCATAGCCTTCGCTACTTCCGTTGCAACAACGGCTTCACAAACAACGCTAGCGGCCGGTACCGCCGTGCTATCAGAGCGCTCAACGCTGGCCTTATAAGGCTCTTTTGTATCAATATTCACGCTTTGTAATGGTTTATAAAGGGTTGGAATAGGTTTCATGACACCACGAACGATGATTGGCATTCCATTGGTCATTCCTCCTTCAAAACCGCCTAAATTGTTGGAAGTTCTGGTATAACCAGTACTTTCGTCCCAAACAATCTCGTCCATCACTTGACTACCAGGGCGTTGCGCCATTTCAAATCCAATGCCAAACTCAGCACCTTTAAAAGCATTGATGCTTACAACAGCTTGCGCAATTTTGGCATCTAGTTTACGATCCCATTGAACATAGCTACCTAAGCCAGCTGGAACGCCACCCACAAGTACTTCTACTACCCCACCAATTGTATCGCCATTTTTCTTGGTTTGGTCAATTAGTTCTTTCATTTTTTCTTCTACGGAAGGATCTAATACGCGAACGGCAGATTGTTCAGACCGTTCTTGAATTTCACGGATCGTTAAATTTTCAGGAATCGTAGCTTCAATCCCGCCTAATACCGCGACATGCCCAGCGACTTGGATATCCAGTTCAGCTAAGAGTTTTTTAGCAACCGCACCAATCGCCACACGCATCGTTGTTTCTCGTGCCGAAGACCGTTCTAAAACATTCCGTAAATCATCATGTTGATATTTCATGCCACCAACTAAATCAGCATGTCCTGGACGTGGTTTGCTGACGCGGCGGATTTTCTTTTGTTTTTCAGGAACTGGCTCTACTGACATCACGGAGGTCCAATTTTTCCAGTCTTTGTTTTCGACAACCAACGTTACTGGTGAGCCAAGTGTTTTACCATGCCGAATACCCGAAGTAATACGTACTTGGTCTTTTTCAATTTTCATCCGTCCCCCACGACCGTAACCGCCTTGACGTCTTGCTAATTCTCGGTTAATCTCTTCGCTACTTAAAGGCAAGCCGGCTGGTAAGCCTTCAATAATAGCAGTTAATTCAGGTCCATGTGATTCGCCTGCTGTAATAAAGCGCATCTTAAATTCCTCCTTCTCTGTTTAAAAATGCTCGAATTTCTTCCGTTGGTAAAGAGACAATTTTCGCTTGACCAATTTTTTCTAAGACAATGATTTTAATCTGTCCCCCACGTGTTTTTTTATCATGTGTAATTGCTTGATAGAGACGTTCTTCTGACCAACGATCTGTGGTTACTGGTAAATGGAACTTTTCTAGCATGGTGACCAACTCTTGGGTAGTCCCAAGTGGGGAAAGCCCTTGTTGTTCTGCGACTTGAGTTATTTGAATCATTCCTAAAGAAACGCCTTCACCGTGAGCAATCACCCCGTAACCAGCTGTATTTTCTAATGCGTGGCCAATCGTATGCCCAAAATTCAGAATCAAACGTAAGCCCAAATCTAATTCATCTTCTTCGACGACATCACGTTTAATCTTGCAACAGGCCGTGATAATTTCTTCTGCATGTGCCACTAAATCTTGTTCATTTTCCAAAGAGGATAAACGGTGCCACAATTCAACATCAGCGATAGCTGCTGATTTTACAATTTCTGCAATTCCTTCACGAACACGTCTAGGTTCTAATGTTTTAAGTGTATTAGGATCAATTAAAACCCCATCTGGTTGGGCAAAAGTACCGACAAGATTTTTGGCTTTTTTAGTATTAACCGCTGTTTTACCTCCAATGCTACTATCTACTTGTGCCAGTAAGGTTGTTGGTACTTGTAAAAAGTGAATACCGCGCATATAGGTTGAAGCGACAAATCCAGCTAGATCTCCCACAACGCCTCCACCTAGAGCAATTAGACCATCACTTCGAGTCAATTGCTGTTCCGCTAAAAAATCATAAAGCAGCTGAGCTGTTTCGAGGCTCTTACTTTGTTCACCTGCCGCTACAGCAATCAATGATGTTTCAAAACCAGCAGCTTGCAATTCTTTCTCAACAGCTGCGCCATATAATTTATTCACCGTTTCATCGGTAATAATCGCTACCCGTTGTGGCTGCCACAGGCTACGTACCCAGGTGCCAATTTTATCTAAGGCACCTGTTTCGATGGTTAAATCATATGAATGTGTAGGTAACGTTACGGTTAATTTCATGTCCTCTACTCCTCTGTCTTTACTAATCTTCTAAAGCATTAATTTCTTTCATTGCTTTTTCGATGATATGAACTTCTTTCATCATACGTAGGTAAGTTTTTTCATTCAAGGATTGTGGCCCATCTGACCACGCATTCGCTGGGTCTGGGTGAATTTCTACAATCAAGCCGTCCGCACCTGAAGCAACACCTGCTCGGGCCATTGGCGGTACTAAATCCCAGATACCAACACCATGACTCGGATCAACAATAATTGGAAAATGACTTAATTTTTTAATTAAAGGCACCGCACTTAAATCAAGTGTATTGCGCGTAGCGGTTTCGTACGTACGAATCCCACGTTCAATGAAGATCACATTGAAATTTCCTTGCGCAGCAATGTATTCAGCTGCGTTTAGCCATTCATCAATCGTACCAGCAATCCCGCGTTTTAAGCCGATAGGTTTTCCAGTTTTACCAACCGCTTGTAATAACTTGAAATTTTGCATGTTGCGCGCACCGATTTGTAAAATGTCACTGTATTTTGCGACAAGTTCTAAATTCGCTTCATCCATCACTTCTGTAATGACTTGCATATCTAATTCATCAGCCGCTTGGCGAATGTATTTTAGTCCTTCTTCTTCTAGTCCTTGGAAAGCGTATGGCGACGTTCTAGGTTTGAATGCACCACCTCGTAAAATTGTTGCACCGCCAGCTTTAGCAATTCGCGCACATTCACGAATCTGATCTAAGCTTTCGATTGAACAAGGGCCCGCCATCATGGTCATACTGCCGTCACCGATTTTAACACCGTTCACATCAACCACTGTATTCTCTGGATGAAATAAACGACTCGTTAGTTTGTATGACAACGAAATGCGGACACTTTTTTCCACGCCTTCTAATGCTGTTAACTCTGCTTCAACTAATTTTTCTGTATCACCAATCAAGCCTATCACTGTTTTTCCATTATCTTGACTTGTTTGAGTAGTTAAGCCTGCACCTGTTACTAAATCAATGACTTGTTTCATTTGCTTTTCGGTTGCATTTTCTTTCATAATTACGATCATTATATTCTCTCCTCATGCCTTTAAACGGCGCTCTTTTTATCTATTTTCAATTTTACGTTTCACGACTGATACAGGCATTTTTTGTCCTGTCCATTGTTCAAAAGCAGCAGCTCCTTGATAAAGTAGCATGTCCAAGCCGTTGCTTGTTTCTGCGCCACGTAAACGGGCTTCTTTTAATAACTGTGTTTCTCTGGGATTATAAATAGCATCATACACAAATAACTTCGGCTGAATCATTGCATAATTTTCTATAGGACTACTATGTGCATGTGGATGCATACCCACACTCGTTGCATTAACTAACAAGACGCTTTCAGCAACATCTTTTGCTAGTTTTTCAGTATCCGCTAAATCGTTTAAATGAATTACACAGTTGGTTCGTTCAGTGAAATTTGCCAGTTTTTTTTGACTGTTGTTAAACCCCGCGCTTTTCCTGTTGTAAACGGCGATTTCTTTCACGCCATCTAAAGCAGCTTGGGCAATGATTGATAAGGCTGCACCACCTGTTCCTAAGATGGTCATTTTATTCTGAAAAACGTCAACCTTTTTCTCTTTCAAACTCCACATAAAACCAGTACCATCCGTGCTGTCTCCGTAAAGTTTTCCATCTTTGTTGACAATCGTATTAATTGCGCCAACCAGTTGAGCGGTAGGACTTAGTTCATCCATATAACTTACAGCCGCCACTTTATTGGGCATTGATAAGTTGGCCCCTAACATGTGAAACGTTCGAATCGCTTCAATTGCTTGTGGCAATGTCTCTTGTCCAACGTCAAACGCCAGATACCGAGCATCAACTCCTAAATTTTGAAATGCTGTATTATGAATCAACGGTGAAATACTGTGTCGGCTGGGTTTCGCGAATAACCCAGCTAAACGAGTAGCTCCAGTTATTTCTTTCATCCTGTGTGCTCCTTTACGAAATTTTTTTAGTAAGTTTCTGAAATCCTAATTTTTGGCCAAACAAAAAGGATATTCACAGTAAATTTTAAGAAAAATCTACAGTGAATACCCTACAAAAAAGCAATATAAAAGCCACTATAGATTTTCTTAAATCTACATGGCTGAAAGTCATCTTAAATTTCCCTAGCCATTATAGATACAAACGTTTGTTGTCTGTACCCATAATGTTATGAATACAAACCTATCTAAAATAGCTAAAGTAAAAGTTATTCAGTTGTGTATGGTTTTTCTTCGTTGTTGTCATAAGAATCACTCCAAAACTGATTTAATTAAGAATTGTTAACAGTATACCGCTAGAAAAAACATGTGTCAACACTTATTCGCTTATTTTTTCGACTATTCCATTAAAACCAATGTTATTTTATTCGTCAAAAGACTGAAAAAAGCCACAGGAACCAGTCATTTCACTGATTCCTGTGGAGCAAAAATTATTTTAATTCTTCAGCGTATACATCATCAACTGTTTGTGTTGGGTCGATAACAATGTATAAGTTTTTAGTTTTTTCGCTGACTTTTGTAGATTGATAGATGTTATCCAAGCCCTCATCTGTTTTATCTTTGTAAGGGAAATAAACTAAATCTGGTGTGCCATTTTTGTAAAGAATTTCCATACGTTCGATATCTTCATATTTTAAAGCACGAGAGAACATCCCTAATTCTAAGCCACCTAAGTTAATATCGTGGGTTTGAACATGATCTCCTTCTTGGAAAATTTCAATTTTGAACCCTTCACATGGATGAATTTCAACAAATTCACTACCATGGATACGGCCAAAACTTGTTGTAATATGTTTGATCCATAAATCACCAATAAAACGACGATCAATCGTCCAAGTTTCACCATTTCTGAAATAAAATTTAAGTCCTGTCATTTCTCTAGCCATAGCACAAATCTCCTTACTTAAAAATAATTTCTTACATTATTAGTTTACCATACTTTTGATAAACGGTCACAAACTTTCGCTGTAGATTCTTAATCTTTTGTTATTCTTTTTAAAAAAGAATCAATCTCAACTACTGCACGTTGGTGAGAACCTTTGGCAATTTGTCGTTCTCCTTCATAAGCAACAAATTCATAGCGTATTTTGTGTGCAGTCTGTTCAATGCTGGTCATCGTAACAACGATTGTCGCCCCTACCGCGGATGGAAATAAGTGGCGCAATTCTAACACCGTTCCGACAGTTGTTTCCCCAACTGATAATTGGTCCTTCACAGCTTCTTTGGCCGTTTGTTCAATCATGGCAGCTAAAGCAGGGGTTCCTAAAACTTCTAAGTCACCAGAACCGAGCATTTTAGCCGTTTGTGATTCTTTCACCAAGAATTCTTTTGTAAACATTTCTGTTGGCATTATGCTTTCTCTCCTTTTGAACGTTGTTTTTTGGCAAACGAAAGCAGAACTTCTTGTTTATTCTCTAAGCTACCTTCAACAACGTGTTGCTCGATTTCAGCAATCAGTTCCCCTAACCATTTGCCTGGTGTTTCTTCTAAGACGGCTAAAAGGTCTTTTCCTGTTATGGCCAATTCATGTCTTTGATGGATGGGTAATGCCTTAACTAACTCTTTTGTTACTTGTACTTGACTCTCTTGTTGGTAATAATATAAAAGCCTTTCAACAAGTACTGCTGATTCTTCGCCTAATTCATAAAGCATCATTGGCTGCCAGTCGTTACTCAAGCGAAAACGCAAACCGCGTACTAATTGTGAAACGTTTTGAATTAATTGATTTGAAAGTTTCCAAGCCTTTAAGAAGGAGCGAATTTCTGCTTCTGGTAAATTCAACGATTGAATAAGTAACGTCCACGCTTCTGCTTCTGTTTCAATTTGACGAGCAGGCAAGTCCATTAAACGAAAAAGTCCAGCCCCTTGTTCTCGTAATTTGGGACAATATTGATAGCATTCTGTTTCAATAAACGGAGCTAAGCCACCTTGTCGATTAACCCCTAAAAGCATTTTTACAAATTCAATCGTAATGCGTTCTACTGAAATTTTTTCTAATAAAGGATGAAATTCAGCGATAGCGGCTAAGGTTTTTTCTTCAATTTTAAAATCTAATTGGCTAGCAAAGCGTAAGCCCCGCATCATTCGCAGAGCATCTTCATGAAACCGCTCATGGGGATTACCGACAGCACGAATGGTTTGATTAGTTAAATCTTCGATACCATCAAATAAATCAATGATTTCGCCTGTGCTGTCGAGCGCCAAGGCATTAATCGTAAAATCTCGCCGTTTTAAGTCTTCTTTCAAGGAGCGAACAAAGGTGACTTCATCTGGTCGACGAAAGTCTTGATAAGTTGACTCGGTACGAAAGGTTGTTACTTCATACTGTTGGTCTTCCATCAATACAAGGACTGTGCCATGTTCGATGCCCACATCAACGGTTCGTTTAAAAATTTGCTTAATCTCTTCTGGATAGGCACTTGTCGCAATATCGACATCATGGATTGGTTTATTTAATAAAGCATCACGGACGCTGCCCCCGACAAAATACGCTTCAAAGCCCTGTGCATTGATTTCACGAATAACGGGAGCGGCTTCTTTAAATTCGTTTGGAATAGTTGTCAATTTCATAGCATCTGTTCCAATCCGTAAAGTAGTTCTGTTCTCTGTACCACTTGCCGACAAGCTAACGCTACTCCTGTCATGAATGAACGCCGATCATAAGAATCATGCCGAATAGTGAGCCCTTCACCTACACTGCCAAATTGGACTTGTTGGTGTGCCACTAAACCAGGTAAGCGGACACTATGGATTCGCAGACCCTCGAAATCAGCCCCGCGTGCCCCTGGTATTGATTCTACCTCTTGCGGATTCCCTTGTTTTTTTGCTGGCCGAACTTCTTGAATCATTTCTGCAGTTTTTATAGCCGTTCCGCTCGGTGCATCCAATTTGTTATCATGATGTAATTCAATGATTTCCACATCCGGAAAATACTGTGCCGCTTTTTGGGCAAATTGCATCATTAAAACTGCCCCAATTGCAAAATTTGGCGCAATCAAGCCGCCGATGGCTTTTTCTCGAGATAGGTTTGTCAATTCGTTGATTTGTTCCTCCGTAAAGCCTGTCGTCCCAACAACAGGCGCCATACCGTGTTCCAACGCAAAACGTGTATTTGGATAGGCGGCTTCAGGAACCGTAAAATCAATCCAAACATCTGGTTTGACAGCTAGGACTTCTTCTAAGCGATGAAAAACGGGAATTGCTGTTTCATCATTGAAAGAAACAGTTTCTTGTGCTTCATGAGGATCATACACACCTACTAATTCAAAGTCTGCAGTTTCTAAGACCATTTGTGTAGCTGTACTGCCCATTCGTCCTTTAAACCCAGCGACAATTATTTTAATCATGTGTTTTCCCATCCTTTCTTTCAAAGCGATAGCGATCCCGCTTGTTAAATTTAGCCATATTTTCTTCAAAAACTTCGGTTAAATCAATCTCTAAAGAATTTGCCATGCTAATCAATACAAAAAAGACATCTCCAAGTTCCTCTGATACTGTCTTTGGTTTTTCGTCTGCTTTTTTCTGTTTTTCACCATAATAATGATTGACTTCACGGGCTAATTCTCCGACCTCTTCCGTCAAACGAGCCATTTGTCCTAATGGTGAAAAATAGCCTGTTTTAAACTGTTGAATATAATCATCAACTTCTGTTTGCATCGATTGCAAACTACGTTGTTCTGATTCTGACATTTTACCCCAACCTTTCTTACTCTACCTCCTACATCTTATCAAAAACTTGGCTATCTGGAAAGGTTCTACTTGTTGTTTTATATAGAGAATGATACAGTTTATACTGTAAAAGGACGTGATTAAATGGAAGAACAAAGATTTTATTTTAAAGATGTGTTATTTATTGTATTAGGAAGCTGTATCTATGCCTTTGGTTTGGTTACTTTCAATATTGCCAATGACCTGGCCGAAGGTGGTGTCACGGGGATTACTTTGATTTTAAGAGCCTTATTTCATTTTAACCCAGCATATACGACATTATTAATCAATATTCCGCTCTTATTAATTGGTGGAAAAATTTTAGGCAAACGTTCCCTCTATTATACGCTAATTGGTACCGTGTCGTTATCGGTATTTTTGTGGTTTTGGCAAAAATTTCCTGTTGAAATTAATTTAGATCATGATTTATTGATTGCTGCTCTCTTAGCTGGTTTGGCCGCAGGATTCGGTAGTGGCCTTGTTTACCGCGTAGGCGGAACCACTGGTGGGACCGACGTCATTGCCCGCATTTTCGAAAAATACTTTGGGATTAGCATGGGCCGCTCGTTGTTACTTTTTGATGTTGCAGTCTTACTCCTCTCGTTGACCTATATTGATGTCAAACGAATGATGTATACTTTAATTGTGTCCTTTGTTTTCAGTCGTGTTGTTGATTCTGTACTCGATGGAGCCTATGCTGCGAAAGGAATTTTAATTGTTTCCAATCATTCCGAAGAAATCGGTCAAAGTTTAATGGCTTCTTTAGAACGCGGGGTAACATATTTAAATGGTGAAGGTGCTTATTCACAAGTGGAAAAACGGGTTCTCTACACGGTAGTCAGCCCTCGAGAAATAATGGAAGTCAAACGGATTGCTAATGAAATAGATGAAAAAGCCTTTGTGTCCATCATTAACGTACATGAAGCAATTGGCGAAGGCTTTACTTATGCAAAACCCAGCAAACAACGGCGCTTTAAATTAAAACAATAAATAAAACCCAGCATTTATTGAAAATGCTGGGTTTTATTTATTGTTGCTTCAAACGATTTAATTCATCGGATAATTCTAAAAACGCTTCTTTGTTGCCTGTTTCTAAAGCATCATCAATTTGAGCTTTAATTAATGCCATTCGCTGCGTTTGTTCTTCTTGCTTAAAATATTGATCAATCGCTCTGGCAACTTCCTGATCCACTTGTTCATTCCATGGCGCAAACGGATTGTCTTCTAAAACAGATAAATACTGGCTCGTTTGCCAAGCCTCTGGAAATACACATTCTAAATAAAGAGCTTTCCGCCAATTCATTCGAATCTCATGAAAAATTTGTTCCGGATCTGTAAATTCTTGTGCTTGGATAAAAAGCAATAACGGCTCCTTACCTAAACCATCCGCTACCACACGGATCCCCCGATCGGTTTTCTCTACGTTCTCAACAAAATGAACATTATTTAAAATCGCATCGTGCGTTAATAAGTAATTTAAAATCCACAGTACTTCTCTTCTTCCAAAAGGCACGGTATTCACTAACCAAGTTAAAAATTTTTTCTTTTCTGATAAACTAACAAACATCGTCGTTTCCTATCTTTCTTCCATATCTGCTAGCACAGATTGCATGTCGACATCACCAGGTTCATGTTCCAAATAGTGGTATAACAAGTGTTTTGCTTTTTCAAGTTCGCCTTCTTCTCGTAAGAACAATGCGTATTCTTTTAGAAATTCTGGTTCGTGAGACAATTCTTGCGCTGCTTGTTCATAATGAACTTTAGCGACGGCAAAGTCTTCTAATTCGTTGTACGCTTTTGCTAAATTCCATTCAGCATAAGGATGATCCGTTTCCTCTAAATCATTTAAGATAGTAATTACTTCCTCAAAACGCTCTTCCGTGATGTAGAGATTACTTAAGGTCAAACGACTTTCATCTGTTTTCTCACCTAATTCCAAAGCTTTTAACAACCAGTTTTCAGCACCAGCAATATCGTGTAAGCGATAGGCATTTTCAGAGGCAAATTGGTATAACTCTACTTGGAAGGGGTTTTCCGCAATTCCTTCTTCGATCACCGCTTTTGCTTCCTCTAATTGCTCTTCTTCTTGGAGCGCTTCCGCTAAATATAGATAAAGTGATTGATAATGTGGGTTTAGTGTTTTTAATTGCTGGAACAACGCAATGGCTTTTTGATTCTCATGTAACTGTAAATAAGTGAAAGCTAATTGGAATAAACGATCATCTGTTTGTTCTTCTTTGACCGCGGCTTCCAAATAAGGAACTGCTTCTTCAAAATCACCTAACATGCTGTAACTACTTCCTAAGCGTTCATTCAAGGAAATAGCAGAGATTTGCGCTGTCCCACTTTCTACAATGCTTTGATAACGAGTAATAGCCTCGACAAATTGACCATTTGTAAAATATAGTTCTCCCAAAGCAAATTGAATTAACGGCTCTTCTGGCATAAGATTGGCTGCTTCTTTTAATTTCGCTTCACTGACTTCTGGAATCCCTAAAACTTGGTACAA
The DNA here is from genome assembly GCF_050554855.1 of Enterococcus sp. DIV0712. NCBI lineage: Bacteria > Bacillati > Bacillota > Bacilli > Lactobacillales > Enterococcaceae > Enterococcus > Enterococcus sp. DIV0712. Next base: position 1,265,959 of record NZ_CP187333.1, on the reverse strand, counting down.
ATCCGCAGTAACTAAGAGGCTTTGGACATAACTGTCACTAGTTTCTGGAATTTTTTCTAAATAGATGAATGCGTCATCTATTTCATTATTTTCAATGGCGATTTCTGCTAATGGAATGTTTAAGCCATCTGCATCGGGAAATTGTTCCAACAATTGTTGGAAAATTTGTTTGGCTTCTTCTAGAAAACCTAAAGATAATAACGTTTCCCCTAAATCAGCTAAGGTATTTTCATCATCTTTCTTTAATGCTTCTTCAAACATTAACTGTGCTTCTGCTAAATTTTCAGCTTGTAATGCTTGAACCATTTTTTCACTATATGACATAATTTCCCCTCAAATCTCTTTTAAAATTTCTTGGTATCTTTCAATCGTTGTTAACAGTTGATCGGGCGTTGGCTTTAAAGCTGCTCCTAGCTGACCGATTTTTTCCAACACCATAGGAGGACCTAGTGTTTCTGTGTGAGCCAAGACTTGTTCTGCGTAATCAGCACTTAAAATTTCTTTTGGAAACGCCACCGGAAAACCTAAGCGAATAAACCAAACGATAAAATTTTTAAATTGAAAGTCAAAGTGATTGACTTGCTGGCTCCATAAAACTTGTAACAATAATCCCAATAATCGTTTCATGGGACCTGATAACAAATGGCCATTTTCGGTTGTAGCAAAGGCCGCTTCAAAAACTCGGCCAAATTGATCCACTTTTTCCCCTACTTGTTCATAAAAGGATAACAACTCGTCTAAAATACCATTAAATGACGTTTGATTCAACCGTTTTTTATCTGGATACGTTTGGTATAGCATTTGTAAATAAGCATAATCACAGACAAGACCCGCTCGAATAAAAACGAGCAAATCAATTAAAGGAGCGGCACCTTTTTTATTGGTCAAGGTACTATCAAACAAAATTTCTTCTGAATGATTTTCTATATGCATGGTTGCATGCTGTGCTTGCTGAATTGTGACACTTGGTAAAAGTCCTTGCCGTAACGCTTGAACAGACACAGGCATCAGCCAACATTTGGAGGAACACTTACTTACTTGGTGCAAAAATGCGGTTAATTGTAGTACCCCTTCATTACCCAAACCAATCAATAAAACATCCTGATTTTCTGGCCAATCAGCTAAGAAACGTAACACACTTTCTAATTCTGATAAGTCATTGCAATGAACATCATTGCGACAAATATACCAGTTTAATCCCAACTGTTCCCCAAAGGCATAATTAATCTTCTCCGAAAAAAGATCATAGTAACGCTGATTCGCCAAAACAACGATTGACTCCGTCGTTACTGGTCGTTTTTTTAGGACGGAAGCAAATGTTTCTCCATAAATAATAGCGACCTTGTTTTCCCCTCTAGAATAGTTGTATTTCATTGATTCACCACCTTAAGACTGTTTCCTCTTCCTTCACCCCAAGTCTAGCATAACCACTAAAAAACAGCTACTGGCAACAACTTATTTTTGTCCTTCATTCATAAATCTTTCTCTTTTTATCAAAAAAGCAAGGAGCGAGTGTCGAACCGTTCCCGCTTGATTCTCGGAGCGAAGCACGTTTTTCTCACCCAAGGCTCGTTACAATTTAGCCTTTTAGCGTACTGTTTCGACCACCTCTTAAAATAACATTTTTTATGTATGATTCAAAAAAGAACCCTTGGAAACCAAGGGTTCTAATTGTCTGTCTTATTTCACTGCATCTTTCAATGCTTTACCTGGTTTGAATGCAGGTACTTTGCTTGCAGCGATTTGAATTTCTTGTCCAGTTTGTGGGTTACGTCCTTTACGAGCTGCGCGTTCGCGAACTTCAAAGTTACCAAAACCGATTAATTGAACTTTTTCACCTTTAGCAAGAGTTTCTTGAATTGTTGAAAAGACAGCGTCTACTGCTGCAGTAGCATCTTTTTTAGTTAAACCAGTTGAAGATGCAACGTTTTCGATTAATTCTGCTTTATTTGCCATGGATCATTTCACCTCCTCTATAAGAGATACGATGTTTTTACACACCTAAAGTTCCGTCTATTTTTGAGTGGTCCAAAAACAGACAGCAAATATTGATCTGGTTCAATATTCTGTTAACAAGATAGCATAAGAAAGTTGTAATAGCAAGGTTTTTAGTGTATTTTAACCAGTTTTTTCAAAAAATAATCATTTTTTCTCAAAGTTGATAAATTTATTTGAATATCTAAAAAAAGTATGGTAGAATGCACTATTTTCGGCGTCGCGGAATGATTTTAATCGGCGTGCCCTCAAACGTAAATGCTTTTCTGATTTTATTTTCTAAAAACCGGGCATAAGAAAAGTGCATTAGTTCTTCTTCGTTGACAAAAATAACAAATGTAGGTGGTTTGACTGCCACTTGTGTTGCATAAAAAATCTTCAAACGTTTTCCTTTATCGGTTGGTGTTGGATTAATTGCTACAGCATCCATTACAACGTCATTTAACAACGCTGAAGGAATCCGTAAGTTTTGATTCATACTTACTGTTTCAATTAGTTCAGGCAGTTTGTTTAAACGTTGTTTGGTTAATGCAGACACAAAAATAATGGGTGCATAATCTAAATATTGGAATTCATCACGAATTTCCGCTTCAAAATCACGCATTGTATTTGTATCTTTTTTGACTGTATCCCATTTGTTGACCACGATAATAATACCGCGACCTGCTTCATGGGCATAGCCCGCCACACGCTTGTCTTGCTCACGAATACCTTCTTCTGCATTCAAGACCATTAAAACAATGTCTGAGCGTTCAATCGCCCGCATTGCGCGCATGACGCTATATTTTTCAGTTGATTCGTATACTTTTCCACGTTTACGCATACCAGCTGTATCAATCATTAAGAACTTTTGACCTTCTTCAGATTCAAAATACGTATCGATTGCATCTCGCGTTGTTCCTTCAATATCTGAAACAATCACGCGATCCTCACCAAGAATAGCATTAATCAATGATGATTTACCGACATTTGGACGCCCGATTAAACTGAATTTAATTGTATCTTCGTCCTCTTCTTCTGAAGTGTTAGGAAAATGTTTAACTGCTTCGTCTAACACATCGCCAATGCCTAAACCATGACTACCAGAAACTGGGAAAGGATCCCCTAGTCCTAAAGCATAAAATTCATAAATATCATTACGCATTTCAGGATTGTCAACTTTATTAACAGCTAAGATCACTGGTTTATTACTACGATATAAAATTTTTGCTACTAACTCATCTGCATCAGTAATTCCTTCACGGCCACTAGCAACAAAGATAATCACATCTGCTTCATCAATCGCAATTTCTGCTTGGTGTTTGATTTGGTCCATAAATGGTTCGTCACCTAAATCAATCCCACCTGTATCAATAATACTAAATTCACGCCCTAACCATTCTCCAGTTGTATAAATACGGTCGCGTGTTACGCCAGGAGTATCTTCTACAATCGAGATACGCTCACCGGCAATGCGGTTAAAAAGAGTCGATTTACCGACATTCGGTCTACCGACAATCGCAATAGTTGGATTTGCCATTTGATTCCCTCCTTGAGAATTTCAATCCTTACTAGTTTACCTAATCAAACCTTAAAGTGCAAGAAAAGTTTTAGTTTCTGCTGATTTTCTAACCAATTCAAGAAAAAATGAGTTTGACATAGCCGATCTGTTTACGGCTATGTCAAACTCATAAATTTCAAGAAAGTAACGTGTTATTCCTCTTCTTTCGCATCAGATAAAGCGTCACCTAAAATATCGCCCATGGTAAAGCCAGTATTTTCTTCAGGCAATTCATATTCCTGTTCTTCTTTTGGTTCTTCTTGAGACTCAGGTTTTGGTTCTAACGCTTTGATACTTAAAGCAATACGATGTTCCTCTGGATTAACTTCTAAAACTTTCACTTGTACTTGATCCCCTTCATGAAGGACTTCATGAGGCGTTGCAATGTGCTTGTGAGAAATTTGAGAAATATGCACTAATCCTTCCACACCAGGGAAAACTTCCACAAAGGCACCGAAGCTTGTTAGGCGTTTTACTGTGCCATCTAAAACAGTCCCAGCGGCTGCTTTTGTTTCGATATCTGTCCATGGTCCAGGCAGTGTTTCTTTAATAGATAAAGAAATACGTCCTTCTTCTGGATTAATTGAAAGAATTTTTACTTGAACGTCTTCGCCAACAGTTAACGCATCACTTGGTTTGCCCACATGCTGATGAGCAATTTCAGAAACATGAACTAAACCATCCACGCCACCTAAATCAATGAATGCGCCGAAATCTGTTAAACGAGCTACTTTCCCTTCAACAACGTCTCCGTCATGTAAAGAAGAAAGTAATTCTTCTTTTTTCGATTCTTTTTCAGCTTCAACAACTGCTTTATGTGAAAGAATTAAGCGGTTTTCTGAAGGTTCGATTTCAATAATTTTAAATGCTAGTGTTTGACCTTTATATTCAGAAAAATCTGCAACAAAATGATCTTCAACCATTGAGGCAGGAACAAATCCGCGAACACCGACATCAACAACCAAACCACCTTTAACAACATTTGTAACAGGTGCTTCGATTACTTTGCCCGCTTGGAAATCTTGTTCAATTTCTTCCCAAACTTTTTTAGCATCTAAACGGCGTTTTGACAGTAAATAACTGCCGTTTTCTTTATCTTTGCCAATTGATGTGATAACAACTAAATCTAACACATCACCGACTTTCACAAGTTCGTGTACATCTTCAACTGGTAAAGTCGATAATTCCTTTGCAGGAACAACGCCTTCAACGCCCGCTCCTTCAATGCCGACAACAACTTGTTTGTCTTCAATGGCTAAAACTTCGCCTTTAACAATATCGCCAACACTGACTTCTTGAACGCTGTTCATTGCATCTTCCATTGTTTCGTTGTTTGCTACTTGTTTGTCTTCAAAATCTGTCATGCCTCTTATCCTCCTATGCCAACAAAAATTCCAAAACTTAGCTATATATACTTACATAGTACGAGATTTTTGTAAAAAAATAAAGCGATTTCTTCTATTTTTCTTAAAATTCTTTAAAAAAGTTCAAAACCTTTTTGTTTAATCACATTTTGTATGGCGGCGACGACTTCTTCAATCGTCAACCCTGTTGTATCGATTTTCACAGCATCACTTGCTTGGACAAGGGGTGATACTTCTCTGGTTGAATCTAAATAATCCCGACGTTCAATCTCCGCCTTCAAGGTTTCAAAATCCGTCTCAATCCCTTTTTCTTGATTTTCTTTAAAACGACGTTCTGCACGTTCTTCAACGCTAGCCACCAAGAATATCTTTACTTCGGCCTTTGGTAAAACTGCAGTACCAATATCTCGACCATCCATGACAACTCCGCCGGCTTGACCAATTTTCTGTTGTAACGCCACCATTTCTTCTCTAACTTTTGCATGTTTTGAAACAGCTGAAACAGCATTCGTTACATCTGGCTGGCGAATCGCTTCGGTCACTTCATGACCGTCGATAAAAACACGTTGGCCATTCTCTGCTTGCTGAAAAGAAATAGTGTGGTTGACACAAAGCGCTACTAATGGCTCTTCCGCTTGAATGTCGATTTGATTTTGCAAGGCCAGATACGTAATCGCTCGGTACATGGCACCCGTGTCACAATACACATAATTCAATTGTTTTGCTAAAATTTTTGCAACTGTACTTTTGCCTGACGAAGCTGGTCCGTCAATAGCAATACTGATTTTCCCCATGAAAAAACTCCTTAACTGATATGCATCCTTTAAAATGCGCTTCTTCTTTTATATTAAAATCAGAAGAAAAGAACTTGGATTTAAACTGATGACGAGTTTCTAACGAAAAAGCAATAAGCCGAAATCCCTCGAAAGACGCAAACCATCTTTCGGAAATTTCTGCTTATTGGCATTCTCATGTAATCATCCGTCGCGGTTTAGCCCTTGAAAGTGCTGTCCAAACCTCTTTTTCTGGATTATTTAATACGTAATGGTTGTCCCGGATAAAACACAGATGTATCAATCCCAGGATTTAACGCTAAAATTTGTTCTAATGTCATTCCGTTACGTTCGGCAACTTGACGTGCCCCTTCACCACTTTGAACGGTATCATAAACAGGTTGTTGGTTCTGCGCTTGTTGCTGTTGTTGATTTTGAGCTTCTTGTTGTTGTTGCTGCTCTTGTTGTTGCTGTTGCTGTTGTTGTGCTTGTTGGTCCTGTTGTTGTGCTTGTTGGTCCTGTTGTTGCTGTGCAGCAGCATCAGAACTTGAAGGTGTTGTATTTTCAGCTGGTTGGCTGCTTGCTGGTTCTGAGCTTTCCACTGATTTTGACGTACTTTCTTTTTTCTTCTCTTTTGATGATGATTGGACTAATGAAGAAGATGGCTGGCTATTTTTGCTAGCACTTTCGTTCGGTTTCTTGTCTTGCATCATCCATAAGAAAGTCCCAATTGGAATGGCAATAATTAATAATAGCAAAATAACTAAAACAGTTAGAAATAATGAATTTCCTCGTTGCTGTTGGCGTTTTGCTAAACGAGAACCACCACCATTTTGATCAGGTTCATAAATTGATTGTTCCCATGGCTCACGAGCTTGGTTTTTCTTTTTGTCCTTTTTACTCACTGCTAATTTCCTCCTAAACTTCTCTCGCTTGTTATTATATCATAGCTTTTGCCAACTGCCGACTAAAAAAATGAATTAATCACGTTCTTTAAATAATTTTAGAAATTTAGAACGCCAACCTCCTTCATTTTGATTGCTGGTCTTGTTCGATTTTACTATTGAATCTTGGTAAATGTCAAAGAATAACGCACAATTATCACAACAAGTTTCCGGTGATTGTTTGACAATCGGTTCTTGAAAATAAGTTTGAATCAACGTTCTTCGACAGGTTGTGGTTTCAATATACGTCAGCATCCCTCTTAATTGCGCTTGACGATCTTTTTCTTTCTCCTCTAAACGATGCTCTAGCTCTTCAAAAGAATAATCCTTGGCTAAATAGCCTTGAACCCATTTTTGTTGTAACTCGGTGGCATTTTCTAACAAACCTGCTTGTTCTTCTCCTTCAATCAGCGATTTTAATGTCGCTCGATTCGCTCTTGTCTCTTCTAAGAAAAACCGATGAATAAATTCATCCCCTTTTTTATACAATAATAGCGCCCAACTTTTTTGACCATCACGTCCAGCTCGCCCGATTTCTTGCAGGTAATTTTCTAAGCTATCAGGCAAATCAAAATGAATCACTCCACGAACATCAGGTTTGTCGATTCCCATCCCAAAAGCATTCGTTGCACAAAGAATATCGATTTGATTATCAATAAATTGTTCTTGCAAGCGACTACGTTCACTAGCCTCCAAGCCCCCATGATAATAGGCTATCTTAAAACTGGTTTTCGCCTGAATAAGTTGACTGATTTGTTCTGTTTTGTTGCGCGTGGCGCAATAGATAATGATTTTACCAGCCGTTTTAGATAAGTAATCTAGTAATACTTCTTCTTTTTCTGACGTTTCCTTCACGAACAAGCCAATATTTTTTCGATTCACTGAAGAAAGAACTTCTTGATAGCTACCATGAGAAAATAATTGTTTTATAATTGCGTGCTGTACAACGGGTGTCGCTGTGGCAGTTAACGCCAAGGTCAAAGGAAAGTCTAGCTGTTTTTGGACCAGATCTAATTTACTATATTCAGGGCGAAAATCGACGCCCCACTGATAAACACAATGGGCTTCATCCACCACAAATAATGCAATTTTTTGGCGTTGTAACACACTAAGTACTTCTTGCTGCAAAAGCATTTCTGGGCTTAAAAACAGATAATCGTATTGGAACATTTTCGCTAAAATATAACGCTTTTCTGAATACTGTAACGTACTGTTTAAGGCAACCGCACCTTTAATTCCTTGTCTTTGTAATTGACGCACCTGATCTTCCATTAACGAAAGTAAGGGAGAAACAATTACCGTTAGTCCCTCTAACTTTTGGCCCACAAATTGATAACACAATGATTTGCCAGTGCCTGTTGGCAAAACAGCCAATGTATTCATACCGTCAAGTAAGTTTGTAATCACTTCTTTTTGACCAGGCTTAAACGCTGCATAACCAAATCGAGTGAATAATTCTTGTTCTAATGTCAACAACACTCACTCCTTTTCTTGCCAAATTTGTTGGATTTGATATAAGCGGAAATCTAAATAAGAAAGCGTCGCTTCTTGCGCTCGCCAATCCCGATACACCCACAACCGCGGATTTTGTTCTGTTTGAGCCAAGTTTTGGAGTATTGCCTCCTTTTCAAGATAAACAGACGCCTGCAGCTGCCCTTGAATAGCCAACTCTAATAGATGATCATGAATGGTACTCAGTTTTATTTTTCGTTGCTCAGCAATTTCTTGAAGCGTCTTGCCTTCCGTTAACAATCGTTGGGTTTCTTGCATACTTTGGTTTAGATTTTTTTCTAGATACGGCCATACAAGCGTTTGTAAAGCAGGATAGTTTCCTCCGTACATTATCAACTGCAGTAAATGATGAACCGCTTGCGTGTGCCACAAACGCTGTTCAAGAGCTGTCTTATCGCTTGTTAATTGCTGAGGAACTTTGCCAGTTTGCTGATAACCAGAAAGTTGCGCAACCAAATAGTCGCTTTCTGCTTCAGTTAGTAACTCAAACCCTCGCAACAGTTCTTCTTTGATTGATTGAATGCGCTGCTCTTTCTTGTCTTTTTGTAACCATCGTTTCAAATATAGTTGCGGAATCGGTGTTGATAAAAGTGGAATATACTGTTTTTCCTCAAATGATAAATACGAAGTCACTTGCACGGCAAATTGAATGAGTTGCCAACTTTCTCGATCACTTCTGCCAAAACGATAAAGATCAATTGCAGGATAATCCAGCAACGAAAAATGGTGCTCCTTTAAAAATAGTTGCCCTTCTTTTGTTAGTTGAATCTCATTTGTCTCTTTGTGATACTGAATTTGTTTCGCCTTCGAAAGTTTTTCAAGAAATTGAAAAAAGGCTTGTTCGGAAATCGTTGGCCACCAGCCAATGAACCGTAAACAATCATATAAAAAACCATAAATCAAAACAGAGCTAGTCCGTTTGCCTTTTAAAAGATGATACAAAGTTGATGCACGTACCTTGTATCCGTGAGATAATAACGCTAAAATAAAAGTTGCTTCCATAGTAAACCTCTTTTAGATAGGATGTGTCACTGTTTATGCAATCACGTTTAGTTCCTGAAAAATGTATTGCTTGTGGACTTTGTCAAGTTTATGCGCCCAATATATTTGATTATGATGATCATGGGATTGTCCTTTTTAAAGACGAGCCGCATGCTCGACAACAATTTATTCCAGAAAACGAACGCGAGAATGTGTTAAAAGCGTACCGCAAATGTCCCACGCGTGCAATAGAAATAAGCAAAAATGAGTGCTAAATAATTTAGCACTCATTTTTGCTTAGAGTATTTTTTCGAGCCAAGCAAGTGTTTGTTCATCTATCGAAACAAACTGTAATTGTCCTTCTTTTAGCGGTTCTTTGACTAAATGAATTTGATCATTTAGGCCATTGATCCATTCATAACGAAGACCATTTTCTTTTGCTTTAGAATTTTTAGCTTCTAAATAATAATTGACATGGTAATTTTCTTTACCATCCAATTGTAGCGTATTAATGGTCACTTCAAAATCTGGTGAAACATCGGTCGATTTCTTTTCACGTAATCGTTCAAGTGCTTCTATAAAAGAAGGAAATTGAGGATTATTTTCCCCACCAACGAGATATTTTTTAGCAAATTCTGTACTATCCGTATGACTTTTCACTTGTTTGGCAAATGCTTGATAAAAGGTTTCTAGCGCTTTGCGGGCATCATAGTCGCTAGCTAACGGAAAATTCAATTGTAGCGTTGGATTATCGGAGAGCGCTTCGACAAAATCATTTTCACCAATCGTTTCTTTTGATGTTTGAATTTCTTCTCCATTAATCGTCTTTTTAAGTTGAATCGTCATCCCTTTGGACCAGAACAAAGGGCCAATCGTTTTGCTTCCATTCGTTAGCGTACCAACTTTCCGATCATTAATATAAATATCTGCGTCTGGCAGATTGCTCTCCACAACAAAATTCATTCGTTTAAAATCTAAAGGAATACTAGAAATATAATTTTCCTCTTCTAATAAACGATACTCTTCTGTGATAACAGGTTCGCCGGTGCTATCTTTCACTGTGGCTGTAAAGGTATATTGTCCTGGCGCTAAGGGTCCCAATTCCTTTTGATAAGTGGTTGAGTCGGAAGTGCCCACTTCCCGCCCGTTCATTGCCAGCGTCACACCGCGCTGATTCGTCGTTAACTGAACAGAAACAGGCGTTAAAATGAATTGATAACGGTGAAAGAAAAATGCTGTTTGACTTGTTTCACGAATAGTTAAACCATGTAGCTTTTTATCCTTTAATAGCGCTTTTTCTAATTTTTTTAGCTCAGTTGGATTTTTTTGATAATAAGTGATTAAAGGCTTAATGCTTTGCGGATTCACTTGAAATTCAGACTCGTTCGTCCTCATTTTTTTACTTAATTCTTGGGCATCACCATTCTCAATCGCTTCAATAAAATGAGAAATTTGTTGTTCCTTAGAAAAATAATGCGTCCCGAGAAAATAGCTACCCGCTCCAAGAACGATGAACACAAAAAGAAACACCCAGATCCAGCTTCTTTTTGATCTGAGAGGAGTAGATTCGTTCCCTTTATTCATTGATGGTTGTGCTTGGTTTTCCTCTTGATGCATAGATTCATTCATTAGCGGAGCGCCGCATTCTTCACAAAAGGACTCCGTATCACGATTCACATGACGACAATTTTTACACTTTTTCACTCAGGAAAACTCCTCTTTCTTTGATGATTTCTATCATACCAAGGGAAAGTTAAAATTACAATGCAGATGGTTTAGTATTTTTTAACAGAATGATGACAGATTATGACAACCTCTTTTCTTTTAGGCGTAAATTTTAAAAACCCACTGTCAAACATTGTTCAACAGCAGGTTTTTTATCATTTATTTTGTTAACGGTGTTTTTTTCTGAATAGTATGTTGCTTTTTTGATAGCCATGGCAATAACTTCGCATGTAGTACTAGAAAAACACCACTGACTAAGAGGCCTTTAATAAGGTTGAATGGCACAATACCAATCGCCACATAGCTTGCTAAAGATGTTCCTAAAAATTGTTGTGTGGTCACACCATATAATTGTAAGTAAATGGGTGTAATGACAAAATAATTCGCAATACTCATGAAAATTGTCAAGGCTAAGATCCCACTTACTAAGCCCACTATCCGATTTGTACGGATATTTTTCTTTTTACCAAAGAAATAAAAAATTGGCAAGGTGAAGATACTACTTGCTAAAAAGCTAGCGAAATCTCCCACCATATTTTGCGGTGCTAGTCCGGTTAAGAACAGGTGTAGCAACGAACGAACAAAAGCAGTAATTACTCCTGCTAACGGTCCGTACAAGAACATTCCGAGTAGAATCGGAATATCACTAAAATCGATTTTCAAAAAACTAAACGCCGGCATAATCGGAAATGCCACAAATTGTAATACTGTACCGATTGCAGCCAACATTGCAATGCTGACCATTTTTTGTACCTTGTTGTTCATCTGAAATCCTCCAATTAAGGACCCATCTTCAACGAACTTTTTGATTCGCTTCTTTGTCATACAAAAAAACCCTATTTTTCTGCAGGGAAAAATAGAGTAGGATTATCTGATGAAAAAGCGTCTCAAATAAGCCCTATCTTCTTTATCCAGACTATACTGTCGGTATTGGAATTACACCAATTCAATCGTTAAAAACGAGTCGTGGACTATAACCACCGGTCGGGAATTACACCCTGCCCCTGAAGACGAACCTTGTATTATATTTTTTTACTTACTTAGTGTAACCGATTTGAACAATGAATGCAACTAACTAAGCTTTTTTATTAAATTTCATTGATTGTTTCATTTCTCAAAAAAAACAATCCCTTCGCCATAAGCGCGAAGAGATCGAGTCATTTTATCTTATTTAGCTTGATTTAATAATTGACTGATTTCTTTTTTAGTTAAATCACGATATTGCCCTGGTCGCAAACCTTGTAAGGTCAACTCACCGTAACGTTCACGTTTTAATTTTTGAACAGGGAAACCAACAGCTTGAAACATTTTCTTCACTTGATGATTACGTCCTTCATGAATCGTTAATTCCACGACACTGCTACCTGTTTTAATATCCGCTGAAAGAATTTGAAAATTGGCTGGTGCTGTGCGTTTGCCATCAATGCGAATGCCTTTGGCTAATGGCAATAGATCCCGTTTAGTAGGTACACCTTTAATTTTTGCTACGTAGACTTTATCTACTTCATGTTTAGGATGGGTTAATTTTTGTGAAAAACTTCCATCATTCGTTAAAAGTAACAACCCAGAAGTATCATAATCCAGACGACCGACTGGATAAATTCGCTCAGTAACATCTGTAAAATAATCCGTTACTACTTTACGGCCTTTATCGTCAGACACCGCAGAAATAACCCCTCTTGGTTTATAGAATAAATAATAACCATATTCTTCTTGATAAATTGGTACACCATCAACCTCAACAGTATCTTGTTTACTTACTTGCGTTCCTAATTCTTTGACCACTTGGCCATTGACTTTTACGCGGCCTTTGACAATTAATTCCTCTGCTTTGCGACGCGAAGTCACCCCAGCATGAGCAATTGCTTTTTGTAATCTTTCCATTGTTTAAGCTTCCTCGCCTTCTGTTGTTTCAGACATTGGGTTCGTTTCTTGATAACGATCAAAAAATAGATCCATTGGTAGTTCTTCTTCTAATTCATCTTCCATTTGTTGGATATCTGGTAATTCATCTAAACTTTTCAACCCAAAGTAATCCATAAAATACTTCGTTGTGCCATACAAAATCGCTCTACCAGGACCATCGACGCGGCCTTTTTCTTCTATCAACTGACGGGCAACTAACTTTTGGATAGAGCCAGAAGTCTGTACGCCACGAATTTCATCAATTTCAATACGCGAAATTGGTTGCTTATAAGCAATAATGGATAATGTTTCTAGCGCCGCTTGTGATAAGGCGTTCGACATAGGCGATTGCGCATATTTTTTTAGTAATGAGGCATATTTTTTCTTCGTTGTTAAGACAAAATGATTGCCGACTTCTAAAATATTTAACGCCGATTTATTGTCAGAAGCATAATGTTCTTTCAATTTCGTTAATTCTTCATAGGTTTTTGCTGTTGACTTCTCTAATAAGTACGCCAGCTCTTCCAAGCCAATTCCTTCTTCGCCAACCACAAATAAAATTGCTTCAATTTGACTAACTAATGTCACTGTGTTTCCTCCACCTCTGTTGTATCTTCCTGCTGGGTTTCTGTATTAAATAACAAAATTTCACTATAATTATTTTCTTGTTCAGCATAAATCACGCCTGTTTTCATTAATTCTAAAAGAGCCATGAACGTTGTCACAATTTCTTGTTTGGAATAAGAATCGAAGAAAGAATCAAACGACACTGCCTTCCCTTTCTGTACTTGACGCATACGCTCTGAAATAGCGGTGATTTTTTCTTCGATGGAAACATCGTCACTAGCAACAGTTGTTTCAACAGGCTGGCGATTTTTTTTCTTTTCTAACATGGCGTGAAAGGCTAGAAATAAATCAATTGTATTGATTTGATTAGGCGGTAGTGTTGTATCTTCCTCTTTATAATCATCCATATCCATTGGTTCTTTTGTATAATAGAGTTTACGTTCTTCTTCTTTTTCATGTAAAACAGTCGCTGCATATTTAAATTTCCGATACTCCAATAACTGAGCTACTAAAGCTTCCCGTGGGTCTTCCTCTTCAAAAAAATCTTCATCATCAATGATTTCAAGCTCTTGTTTTGGAAGCAACATCTGACTTTTAATAGCCATTAAGGTGGCAGCCATGACTAGATATTCTCCAGCGACTTCTAACTCTAAGGTTTGCATCGCATGAATATAAGACATGTATTGTTCAGTTACTGCTGTAATGGGAATGTCATAGATATCGATTTCTAATTTTTGAATTAAATGTAGTAGAAGATCCAGTGGTCCTTCAAAGACATCTAGTTTTAAATTAATTTCTTGCAAAAACGACACCTACTTTCTTTTCTCGACTTCCTAGTTTACCATAAATTTATTCGTTTGTGGGCATTCTCGCAAATTAAGCCCGAGGAAAATGTTCCTTATAAACATCTGCCATTCGTTGTTTGGTAATATGTGTATAAATTTGTGTCGTGGAGATATCTGCATGTCCTAATAATTCTTGCACGATTCTAAGGTCTGCGCCATTTTCCAACAAATGTGTCGCAAAACTATGCCGTAATGTATGCGGGGTAATATTTTTCTCTATCTGGGCTTCTCGAACAATCTGTTTTAAATTTTTCCAAATGCCCTGTCTAGATAACGGTTCACCATGATGATTAACGAACAGGTGTGTTTCATTCGGATGATTTTTAATCAATTGAGGTCTGGCTTCGTTCATATAGCGCTCAATCCATTGAATCGCATAATCGCCTAAAGGGATAATTCGTTCTTTGTCCCCTTTTCCGATTGTTTGCAATAAACCAATGGATAAATGCAGATCCCCTAATTTTATTTCAATTAGTTCACTAACTCGCAGGCCCGTTGCATACATCACTTCTAAAATAGCACGATTCCGCATACCTAGTGGTTTACTTGTATCAGGCGTTTCAATTAATCGAGTCACTTCGTCAACAGATAATGTACTTGGCAATTTTTGAACTTTCTTGGGGGAGTCAATATGTTGCATCGGATTATGTTCGCTTAAGCGTTCTTGACGTAAAAATTGATGAAATCCTCTCAAACTAGAAATCATCCGAATCACACTTGCTGAAGCTTGCTGTTCTTCGTGAAGGGATTGCAAAAATTCTGTAATCATGTAACGGTCAACTTCGTCCCAAGAATGCAGGCCTTGTTCTTGTAAAAAGGCTACGTATTTTTTTAAATCTCGTTCGTAACTCCGTCGTGTGTTATTTGATAAGCCCCGCTCTATTTGTAAATAGTGTAAATAATCGACTAATTGTTCTTCCATTATCCTTCCCTCATTTCTAGTACTATCCTATCAGATTATGCCCTAGATTGCATGGGTAAATTCCAACTTATTAAAAAAAATCAACTGACAACAAAAGACTTGTTCACTAAGTCGTTAACTTAAGAACAAGTCTTTTGTTGTTGCTACTATTAGTAAAGAATAAATTTGTTATTTTATATATTTATCTAGAAAAGCAGCTACTGTTTCCTTATATTTTTCTGGGTTTTTATTATAAGCTTTCGCATGCTCTGCTCCAGGCACGACATATTTCTCTTTAGGTCCTTGGGTTGCATTATAAACTTCGTCTAACATACTAAACGGCACAAACGTATCATTTTCACCATGAATAAAGAGCATTGGTAAATGATTCTTTTGCAATTGCTTAACAGCACTTGCTTCCCCAAAGAAATAGCCAGCTCTAAGTTTCGTAATCCCGCTAGTAACATTAACTAATGGGAAACTTGGTAAATTGAAAAGCTCTTTCAATTGATATTGCAACTCCTGATTGACTGTAGAATAGCCACAATCTTCCACAATGGCTTTCACGTTATCTGGTAATTTTTCCCCGCTCGTCATCATGACTGTAGCAGCACCCATACTGACACCGTATAAAGTGATTTGTTCTTGCTGACCATTTTCGGTTAAAACTTTCTCAATCCATTGGACATAATCTTTACGATCGGGCCAGCCGAACCCAATATAATCTCCTTGACTTTTCCCGTGACCACGCGCATCTGGCGCTAACACATTGTATCCCCAATCATGATACATTTTCGCAAAGACAGACATCGTTTCTGCCGAACCCATATAACCATGCGCCATAATAACGGTACGATTACTTTTTTTGTCGGCTGGTAAATAAATGGCCTTTAGACGTAGCCCATCTTCCGAAGTAATTGACCATTCTTGTCGATTTTTGTCATCTTTAAACCACGCGCCTTCAGGTGTCTGGACCACTTTTGACCCTGGGGTATTCTCATTTATAAAGTCTTTCTTTCCTGGAACTACTGCATAATTATAAAAATATAAGCCTGCCGCAATTAAACCAATTGCAATTACTACAATAAGCGCAATCAAAATTTTTAACCATCGATTCATCTACGTACTCCTTTTATTTAAACTGTATGATTCATTATAAGTTGTCGCCCTTTTTTTGACAACTACCATTCAAAGATTCAGCCATCTTTCTTTACCACTACAATGAGACAATTTTGTTGCGACAAAAAAAGCATAGCACAAAAATATTACCTCTTGCGCTATGCTCCACTTATCTATTTATAGGAAACTAAAAATTATTTATTTTCAATAAGTTTAAAACTTGACCATGGTTTCAAAAATTCTAATAAGAAACGTTCGTCATCAGAAATACGACCAACCACATTTACACGGCCATCATTTTTCATTTCTTTTAAAGCAATTTGTGTTTCCCCTTTGTATTGTCCATAGCCAACGTTGTCAATCAAGACATCGCCTCGAACAATATCTCTCGTTGTATGAGCTGGGAAAGGACGATCTTTATAGTAAACACGTGTCATTGTTGAACGCAAAACGTAATCAGAACGATCTCCACGATAACTGTGTAAGTTATCGAACAATGCAATTCTTTCATCTTCTGTGATTTCTGGTTCTGTATCCACTTTGATCGAAGGATACGGTGCATGAAAGGCTTCTGCCATTGCTGCTAATTCTGCTTCTGAGGCATAAGCATTTCCGACAGAAATATCATCGATTAATCCTGTTAAAACTAAATGCTTAACTTGCGTTGCAATTTCTAAATCGCGGTGGTCTTCCAAAGAACATAACCCATCTTGTGTCGGCCATGGCCCAAATGTAGCATCGTGTGAGTTCACAAATGCCATCGTATTTAAATTATATTTTCTAAATTTTTCTGAACAATAAACAAAATGCTCATAGCCTAAGCCTGTATAACGATGTGGATAGAAATTATGTGAGCCTAGTAAATTTTCTGTGTTTGGTGAGTAGGCCATAATATTATCTACATAACTTGTCCCTGAACTCATATTAATTTCGATTTTAATGCCATAAGGGTTTCTTGTCATATTCGCCTCTTCTTGCCCAGTAAAACCAAGATCTAAACGAATACCGTAAGCGCCCATATCATGGAAAAATGATAAATCATCATAAGAGATGCCTAATTGTTCGAACAATGCAGGATTAATATCGACCATCACTTCCATACCTAATTGGTTGGCGTAATCTACGACTTTTTTAAACTCTGCTAATACCTTTTCCCGATCATCATTGATTTGCAATAAACTAGTAAAGACACGCTTAAAGCCGTATTTATGAGCCAAATCCAAATATGCTTTGTCCTTTTCAAATGTTGAACGTTCTGGATAAATTGAAATACCTAATTTTCCCATGTGATTGCCTCCTAAATTGTAAAACATAATAATGTATCTGCTTACATTGTAACAAAAAAAACAAAAGTGGTCTACACCTTTCCTATAGGAAATCTTATAAAAATTCCACTGGTTTGTTATCTTCTCTTTTGTTATGATAAAAAAGAACCTAATTGTCAGTGTGAAAGGAAGAGGAAAACAGATGAAACATAAGAAAATGCTTGCTGTTGCTTCAGTTGCAGCATTCACCTTGCTTTTAGCAGGCTGTAACACAACCAATAATAAAGGCACGACCGCAACGAGTGATTCTGTCGCTAAATCCAGTGAAAGCAAAACAAAGGATTCGGTCGACTTAAATTCACTAGATTTACCACAACTAGATGACAAAGTTGCCGAAGATCAAGACTTAGTCCAAATGGTTACTTCAATGGGAAATATTGAAATCAAACTATTTCCTAAACAGGCTCCAAAAACTGTCGAGAACTTTATGAAACATGCCAAAGATGGCTATTATGATGGCTTGACTTTCCACCGCGTCATCAATAACTTTATGATCCAAGGTGGCGATCCTAGCGGTGATGGAACTGGCGGAAACAGCATCTGGAATAAACCATTTGAAGATGAATTTTCAAACCAGTTATATAACATTCGTGGCGCATTATCAATGGCGAATGCAGGACCTAATACTAACGGCAGTCAGTTCTTTATTGTCCAAAATACAGATGATCAATCTGATGGTCTTTTATATGATGATTATCCAAAAGCAATCATTGATGCTTACAAAAAAGGCGGCTATCCTTCTCTTGATAAAAAACATACTGTTTTCGGTCAAGTAACCAAAGGAATGGATATTGTCGATAAAATTGCCAAAGTCGAAGTTGGTGCCAACGATAAACCAAAAACTGATGTTAAAATTGAAAAAATCAATATTCTTCAAGAAGCAAAAAAATAACAAAAAGTCAGAACGTACGCTGAAGATACGTTCTGACTTTTTGTTATTTTTGAATTGCTTGTAATGCCTTTTCTGGTACTTGGTCTTGATTGACCTCTTCATACGTATTGATGTGGGCCCCTTTATTTGAGACTTTTAGATAATGATCTGTTTTTAATTCATGGTCCGCTGTAAAAGTTATTTCTCGTGTTTTGCCTTCCTCATCTGCGGCTACTTGCGTATAACTAGCAATTCCATAGCCATTAACGCTATCGGCTTTCTTTGTTTTAACATACACATTTCCTTCTTTAACCAATGGATTTAATTGATCTAACACACCAGCTAATTCGCCAGAGTTCTTCTCTGCGTAAAACTTGGCCCCAAATAAACCACCACCAATAACAATTGCTGTCACCACTAAAAATTTAATAAATTTCATCACATAAATCCTCCCGAGTAATTATTCTCTGTTACTTCTTCCAAAGTATAGCAAGTTTTAAACAATCCTTCCTCGGGCGCAACGACCAGTTTTTCCTCAGACTTATGTCGTATTTTTGTTATTTTGAATAAATAACAAAACACTACTCTTCTATCAATAATTGACTTAATAATTGAATTTCTTGATTCTTAGTTAAGTCAATTGTTTTCATTGTAACCGCTGTGGCTAAACCTAAATAGATTACCACCATTTTAGGAAATAATTCGACAAATTTTCCTTTGTCCATTTGTACATATTTTTTATCCAATAATAAACGCTCTTCAAAAAAAGCTTGAAGCATTTGCTGCAATTCTTCTTCATAACCATGTGCTTTCATAAATAACGCCGTATAGATTTTTTGATGTTTTTGGGCAAATAATATAAAGTTCAGACCCAATGCAATCACTGGGTCTGAGGCACCGACATCTGCTTTATAAAATAATTGCATACGATGAAATAACGATTTAATTAAGGTTCGCTTTAAATCGTCCATGTTGACAAATTCTAAATAAATTGGCTGCGTAGAAATCCCCATAGTATCTGCAATATTTCTAGCAGTTAAATTAGAAAAACCTTTATCTACTAAAATTTTTTCAGCTACGTTTAAGATTTTTTCCTTTGTATATACCTTCGTTCTAACCATTTTCATACCCCTTTTCTCTTTTAGTTAACAATAACTTTATTATGTTCACACAAAAGAAAACCATTTTCATTATATATATAATATTTTACACTTTTTTATGCGTTTCTTTTCTCAAAATTTTCTATACATTTCAAAAAAATTGAGAATTTTTAACGCTTATAAACAAATAGGTCCAGAACAAAAGGTCATCACCTTTTGTTCTGGACACTAAACGGCTGCACTCTTTATTCTTCTATTTGTTTGCCTTGTTCTTTGGCAAGCTCATTTTTATCATAAGCTACAAAGAACGGATAGTAAATCAAAATGGCCACTAGAATTAAAACAATATTCAAAACAGCAGCACGCCAATCGCCGCCTGTCGCCATAAAGGCGCCAATTGGTCCTGGTAAGGTCCAAGGAGCGGTAAAGACAACTTCACTTACTAAACCTAATTTTGTGGCAAACCAAGCAATCGTTGCTAAAACCATTGGTGCAAAGATAAAAGGAATCATTAAAATCGGATTTAAGACAATCGGTACACCGAAAATAACTGGTTCATTAATATTAAAAATAGACGGTGCTAAAATAGCTTTTCCTAGTTTTGAACCATATTCTGATTTTGCCCGAAAGGCTAATAATATAGCTAAACCAATTGTGGCTCCAGCACCACCAATCCAAATAAACCATTGGTAAAAAGGTTCTGCCGCAATCCGAGGTAATGCTTCGCCAGCTGCTTTAGCAGTCGTGTTTTCCTCTAATAGTTGTAGCCATAGAGGACGCGCCAACGATCCTACGATTGAAGCGCCGTGAATCCCAAAGAACCAGAAAAATGTGGTTAAAAAGACCAACAGCAAGACACTCAATAAAGAGTCCGCTGCTTGAACTAGTGGTCCTACTAAGTTCCCTACAAATGTGTGCCAATCAAAGCCTAAATAATAAGTGATTGAACCAATCAATAACATGACAATTAACGTCGGAGTCAACGATTCAAATGAACGAGCAACAGCAGGTGGAACGTTATCAGGCATTGTAATTTTGAACTTAGACTTATCTGTTACTCGATAGATTTCGACAGCAATAATTGACGTCACAATCCCGACAAACATCCCTGCACCACCCAAATTAGCCATTGGTAAAACAAACCCAGAAACGCCAGCTGCTTTACTGGCTTCTTCAGGAATCGCCACAGGTACTAATGTTAATAAAAAAGCAATCGTAGCCAAAATCCCTCCAGAGACTTGATCAAGATTATATGATTTCGCTAAACTAGCGCCAATGCCAAAAGTCGCATATAACGCCATAATGTACATTGTCATTCGGTAAGGCAATAAAATTGTAGCAGCATTACTTGTTAAAAATTGAGTAATGCCCCAAGATTCTGGTAACGGCGGAAACGCAATAATTAGAAAAAAAGAACCGACAATAATTAAAGGTAATGTCGCAATAATCCCATCCCGCACCGCACGTAAATGGCGCTGATTGGCAATTTTAGCCATTGGTCCAGCTAGATGATTTTCAATCCAAACAGTCAGTTTATCTAACATAAATAACACTCTCCTCTGTTTTTCTCTTAAAAAATAACTCCTTTAATCAGCCATAAATAAGAGATAAGCTCTAATAAAATAAGAGAAATTAAAAACAACCAAATAAAACGCTTACAAAAACCTGTTTTCGTTTCAATAAAATAATGACTATACGCTAACGCAAAAGCAATCCCAACAGGCAAAAAAATCATGGCACCAATATTAAACGGCAGATTGAAAGTCCATAATAAAACACTCGGCAACAGGACACCACATAAGAGCCCCATACTAAAAAGAAAACCGGCACTTTTAACTGAAAACTTAGGAACCATTGCTTGATTGTTTTCCATTTCAATTTCGCTCCTTTCGTTTGTTATTTTGTTACATTTAAAATTATAAGCTATTAAAAATATTATTTCAATCTATTCGCTAATTTAATACTAATTTTAAAATAAAAAACCAGTTCACTGAGTGAACTGGTTTTATGCTTATTCGACAAATTCAAATTCAAAATTACCAATCCGAACAATGTCGCCGTCTTTCGCGCCACGTGCTCGTAATGCCTCATCGACACCCATACCACGTAATTGACGTGCAAAACGCATTACTGTTTCATCATGATCGAAATTCGTCATTTCAAATAATTTTTCTAATTTTTCACCAGATAAAACCCATGAAGCATCTGGTTCACGATCAATCGTAAATTCTGGACCTTCTGGTTGGAAGCCATAACGAACGGTTTCTTCCTCTACCACTTCATCTTCATATAATGGGAATTCAGGCGTTACTTCCAACAAGTCAGCTGTTGCATTTAATAAAGGTTCAATACCTTTACGAGTAACCCCAGAGATTGGGAAAATAGGTAGCTCATCAGCATACTCATCTGTGCGTTCCTTCGCAAGTTGCTCTTTAAATTTCGCTAAATTCTCTTCTGCTTCAGGCATGTCCATTTTATTGGCAACAATAATTTGAGGTCGCTCCATCAAACGTAAATTGTGTGAAGCCAATTCTTTATTGATTGCCAAGTAATCTTCATAAGGATCGCGTCCTTCCATGCCACTCATATCAATGACATGTAAAATAACACGCGTCCGTTCAATGTGGCGTAAGAACTGTGTTCCTAAGCCGACACCTTGAGAAGCTCCTTCAATTAAGCCTGGCAAATCTGCTGCAGCGAAGCTTCGACCGTCACTAGTAGTCACCATCCCTAAGTTTGGAACTAACGTCGTAAAATGATAGGCACCAATTTTCGGACGAGCGGACGAGATAACAGAGAGTAACGTTGATTTCCCTACAGAAGGAAACCCAACTAAGCCAACATCTGCTAAAACTTTTAATTCTAATTCGATTTTACGTTCTTGGCCTGGTTCGCCGTTTTCGGCAATTTCTGGTGCAGGGTTTCTCGGGGAAGCAAAGCGAATATTCCCGCGACCACCGCGTCCGCCTTTTGCTACTACTAAGGTCTGACCATTCTCAATTAAATCCCCAATTAAGGCTCCAGTTTCTGCATCACGAACTGTTGTACCTGGTGGAACTTTGACAAGTAAATCTTCTGAACCACGACCGTGCATTCCTTTACTCATACCATTTTCTCCAGGTGTCGCCTTAAAATGACGATTAAACCGGAAATCCATTAATGTGCGTAATCCTTCTTCAACAACTAAAACAACGTCGCCACCGCGACCGCCATCACCACCAGCGGGACCCCCGTCTGGTACATATTTTTCTCTACGGAAAGCAACCATTCCGTCGCCGCCTTTACCAGCTTTGACATCAATCGTCACTTGATCTAAAAACATGGACATATAATTTGTCCTCCTATTCTACTTCTACTATCTTTAATCACCTCAAAAAGCGTGATTCGAAAGTCTTTATTATTGTATCGGGAAAACAACCGTTTGTCTAGCAATTCTAGTTAGTTATCGTTGGAAAAAGCAAAATTTCTCATGAATCTTTCGCTTTCTTTTTGTCGCTTCGCTATCAGTCTTTTGACAAAAAAATTTTAGAGGTTCATACTATAGATAGTTGAAGAAAATCACTTTTTCAGCAAGGGTCCAAAGAAACACAAACATCTAAAGGAGGAATTTTTGTTATGACAGTCAAAGTAGGAATTAACGGTTTTGGAAGAATTGGTCGTTTAGCCTTTCGCCGAATAAAAGAAGTTTCTGATGATATTGAAGTTGTGGCTATCAATGATTTGACTAGCCCAACAATGTTGGCTCACTTATTACAATTTGACTCTACGCATGGCACCTATCCTGGCACCGTGACAGCCACTGAAAATGGCATTGTTGTTGACGGCGAAGAAACCCGTGTCTACGCAGAACCAGATGCAAGTAAAATCCCTTGGGTTAAAGAAAACGGAGTAGACATTGTGCTTGAATGTACAGGTTTTTATACCTCTGAAGAAAAAGCACAAGCTCATTTAGATGCAGGTGTGAAACGTGTGGTTATCTCTGCTCCTGCAGGCGCAATGAAAACAATCGTTTATAACGTCAATGATGATACACTTGATGCCAACGATAAAATCATTTCTGCCGGTTCATGTACGACAAACTGTCTAGCACCGATGGCTTACTTCTTAAATAATGAATTCGGTATTGAAGTTGGTACCATGACAACTGTCCATGCCTACACATCAACACAAATGCTATTAGATGGCCCTGTTCGTGGCGGAAATCTTCGTGCGGCACGCTCTGCTGCAGACAATACTATTCCCCATTCAACTGGTGCTGCTAAAGCAATTGGCTTAGTTATTCCAGAACTTAATGGAAAATTACAAGGCCATGCCCAACGTGTTCCCGTTGTGGATGGATCCTTAACAGAATTAGTTAGCATTTTAAAAACAAAAGTAACAGCTGATCAAGTAAATGAAGCAATGAAAAAACACACCATTGATAACCCTTCTTTCGGTTATGATGATCGTGAAATTGTTTCTGGAGACATAATCGGCACGACAGAAGGTTCGATTTTTGACCCAACGCAAACAGAAGTAACGACAGCTGGCGATTTCCAATTAGTGAAAACTGTGGCTTGGTATGACAATGAATATGGTTTTACTTGCCAAATGATTCGCTTATTGGAAAAATTCGCTAATTTATAATTCCAATGAATAAAAAACTGCCTTGCATAAATTAATGCAAGGCAGTTTTTTTAATGTTTACTTTGACAACTTTGACAAATACCATGAAAAGTTAAGCGATGATCTTTGACTAAAAAATGATACCGACTTTCAACAATTTGCTCTACTTCACCAAGCAAGTCTTCTTCCACTTCCTCAATTGTGCCACATTCTAAGCATAACAAATGGTGGTGAAAGTGTTTGGCGCCTTCTTTTCTTAAATCATAGCGAGCTAAACCATCGTTAAAGCTCACTTTATCAACGACTTTTAAGTCTGTTAAAATTTCTAGCGTTCGATAGACTGTTGCTAGACCAATTTCCGGACTTTTTTGTTTTACCAAGAAGTAAATTTCTTCTGCTGATAAATGATCTTTTTCATTTTCCAATAATACAAGTACGGTTGCTTCCCGTTGTGGTGTTAATTTAAAGCCTGATTCATGTAATTGTTTTTTTGTCTTTTTTAAAGCAGCAGTCGAATCCATTATTACAGCTCCTTGTTTAGAATGATTACAAATTAAGAAACTTAATTTATCAATCAAATTAAAATAATTATAAAAGAAATAACTGTAATTTGCAAGATATTCTCAATTAGCTACCTTAATTTTTTTCTTTTGATTGTTCCAACGAGCCAATTAGAATTGTTTTACCATCTTCTTGTTTAATTAATTTTTGTTTCATTAAATGGCCTAAGGCGCGTTTAAATTGAGCTTTACTAATGCCAAAGGTTTGTTTAATTTCATCAGGGCTTGATTTATCGGTGAAAGGAATTTGGTGATCGTTTGCTCTTTCTAAGAAAGTTAGAATCATTAACGCATCATCGCTGATTACTTCATGACTTCTTGGTTTTAACGAAAGATTCAATACGCCGTCCGGCCGCACGCCAATCACACGTCCCACTACTTTTTCACCTAAACGTGGTTCCTGGAATCGTTCAGAAGGATGGATAAATCCAATGTATAAATCATCAGTTAAAATATACGTTCCTGCAAGTTTCAGACGATACACATGCCCGGTTAAGTTTTGGTTTTGCATTTCAGCATTCCCACGTTTTGCCATTGCTTTAAAGACTTTTTCATCTGCTAATTCGCCCCAAATGCGGTCTTTACTGTCCACTTTTAAAGTAACCATTACTCGGTCTTCTTTTTTAGGCCAAAGTTCCCGCATGGTTGGTAATTCATCCAACGAAATAACGACATCTTTATCTGGTAAGCCAACGTCTACAAAGACACCTAAATCACGTCTCGTTCCTGTGACAGTACCAAAGCCATAGCTACCAATGCGCACAGTAGGAATTGTAGTTGTCAGTGCTGGCTCTTGTTTTTGATTTAAATAACCAAACCCTTCTACAGCCTCCCCTATAGCATGCGTACCTTCTTCTTTTTTTAAACGGAATGTGATGCCATTTTTTTGAACAAAATAAAATTGTTCATTTTCATCGACCACAATGCCGGTAAATGTTGTTGCTAGTAATTCTCTCATTTATCATTAACTCCTCAAGGAAAATCAATCGAACAAAAGATTTCCGCTTTTGTTCGATTGTTTCTATTTTCTTTTATTGCCCTGCATTACGAGAAGCGTTCCCTTTGAACCAACCTGTTTTAGCATTGATTGTAACTAAATACATGTGAACATTTTTCTCTGTAGTGCCTTCTAATAATTTTGATTGATTGTTTGTTGCATAAAGATTGTAGTAACCTTCGCCATTCACAATTTTGGCAGGTTCTAAAGAATATCCGCCAGGAACCACATAGCCACGAGCAATCACTGTGTCTAAGACTTTTTCTTTCACACCTGGTGCCCATGTCCACGCTGGATTGCTACTATCAGCGATATCGGCAGCATCTGGCGCATAAAGCGGACTAGTGTAAACCCCGTCACTGTTCGGCGCCGTGTAGCCATTCGCTTCTGTTTTCGCTGTTTCTTCCTTCTTAGCGTTCTCTTTTTTCGCGGCAGCAGCTTGTTTCGCTTGTTCTTCTGCTTGTTTTGCTTGCTCTGCGGCAGCTTGTTCTTCTGCAATTCTTTTCTGTTCTTCTTCAACCTTGGTTAACGCTTGGTCAGCTGTCGTGACTTGTTTGACCAGTTCTTTTTTCAGCTTATCACTTGTTACTTTATCTACTTCTGCCTTAGCAGCTTGATACGTGTCTCGATTCAGCTGATTGGTAGTTTTTCCATCTTTATAAATGACCTCAACCGCTTTTTTAGCTTTTTGTAATTGGTTGTATTGTTGGTTCGCTTGATCGATTGCTTGGTTCATCAATTGGTCAAATGGATCATTTCCTGTTAATTTCTTTACGGAAATTGGTTGATCAGCAGCTAGAATCGCCGGTTTCAACTCATTGCCATTGACAATCGGCGCCTCAAATAATTGGTTGATTTGTTGAATGGTTTGTTGCTTCTCTTTCAATGTTTGAATTTGTTTATTTAATTGAGAATACTCTTCTGAATCTTTAATTTCCGCGACTTGTTTTGAGAGTTTTTCTGGACTAACAGTCACCATATCTGGTTTAATAAAAACTTGCTCCTTCGTGGTATAAAAGGCTGCTAGTTCATCTTTCAGCGTATCTGTTTTCTTGGTTAGTGCCGCCGCCTCTTGTGCGGCAGCTTTTTGCGTTTGATCATGATACGCCCAAGCACTACCTCCAGCTAATAAAACAACCGCAAGCGCAACGAAAACTACTTTTTTTGATGGTTTCTTCGGAGCAGGCGCTGGTTGAGTATTCCCAGTTTCATTCATCGGTGGTATCACACCTGAATTTGAAACTTTTTCCTCGGTTGCATCAGCTTCACTCGGTGCTTCTAGCGACGCTGCACTTGTTAACCCTTCTTCAGAATCTGAAATGGATTCAGTTGGTGTTTCGGCTTGGGTTAATACTGCCTCACCGCTGTTTTCTAACTCTTGGGTCTCTGCTGTTTCTTCTGATGGATTTTCAGACATTTCTGTATCTGCTCGATGCGCTTGAATATAAGCTTGCAAAGTTTCGTTTGGTGTTACATCTTGATCTTCTATCGGTGGTTGTGAAAAAATTTCTTCTTCAGAAGTGGTAGAGATAACTTCAGTTCCTGAAATCTCTGTTAAAGCTTCCTCTTCTGACTTCACCGTCTCAGATACCTCAGCTGTTTCTGCTTCAACAGTAGTTGTTTCTTCCGTTGTTTCTTCTAAATTAACTGCTTCGTCCGTTGCTAGTTTTTCTTCTGTTGAATGAGTAGGCGTCTCTTCTGTCGCTGGTGTCGACTCCTCCACCGAATCATGAGTCTCCTCACTAGCCCCTTCTTGAAGCGATGTTTCTAGACCAGAAACATCCTCTGAATCAGAGACTATTAAGTTATCTTCTGTTGACTCCTCTTTTTTGTCATCATTACTTTCTTCTTCTGGTGATTCGCCAAACAGTTCCATCACATGGCCTAAGCTCATATCTTTTAACTCAGACCATTCAATATTCTCATTTAATTGATCTTCGTGTTGTTCATTTTCCTGTGTTTCAAAATCTATATTTGTTGAAGTCGTTTCCGCTTCTTCTTTATCAACTGTTGTGTCAGTTAGTGAATAGCCACATGTTGGGCAGGTCGTTAATTCTGCATCGAATTCGTTCCCGCACTTCGGACATTTTTTTGTCATTCTTCCGCCTCACATTCTGCTAATATTCCATTACTTCTAATTTACCACAACTTGCGCCTTCTTCCAATAACTAGCAATGACATTTAGAGACTTTTTAAAAATCAAAAGCGGCTCTTCTCGCATGCACGAAAAGAGCCGCTAAACGGTATGTTTATTCTAAAAAGTCTTTTAATTGTTTTGAACGAGAAGGATGTCTTAGTTTTCTTAACGCTTTTGCTTCAATTTGACGAATACGTTCGCGAGTGACACCGAAAACTTTTCCGACTTCTTCTAGCGTACGTGTCCGACCATCATCTAAACCAAAACGTAAACGTAAAACATTTTCTTCACGGTCTGTTAAAGTATCCAGAACATCTTCTAGTTGTTCTTTTAACAATTCGTAAGCTGCATGTTCAGCAGGACTGGTAGCATCTTGGTCTTCAATGAAATCACCTAAATGTGAATCATCTTCTTCACCAATTGGTGTTTCTAAAGAGACTGGCTCTTGTGCGATTTTTAGGATTTCACGAACTTTTTCTGTTGGTAAATCCATTTCCGCACCAATTTCTTCTGGCGTTGGTTCTCTACCTAAATCTTGCAATAGTTGGCGTTGAATCCGAATCAATTTATTGATTGTTTCAACCATGTGAACAGGAATTCGAATCGTTCTAGCTTGGTCCGCAATTGCCCGCGTAATCGCTTGACGAATCCACCAAGTAGCATACGTAGAGAATTTGAATCCTTTACGGTAGTCAAATTTTTCAACAGCTTTCATTAAGCCCATATTACCTTCTTGAATTAAATCCAAGAATTGCATACCACGACCTACATATCGTTTGGCAATTGAAACAACCAAACGTAAGTTAGCTTCTGCTAAACGTTGTTTTGCTTCTTGATCGCCTTCTTCAATTTTAAGTGCCAATTCAACTTCTTCTGCGGCAGTTAATAATTGAACGCGCCCAATTTCTTTTAGGTACATACGCACGGGATCATTAATTTTAACACCTGTTGGCGCAGATAAGTCTTCTGCTTGGGCCTTTTCCGCTTCCTTTTCATCTTTTTTCAAGCTATGTTCACTTGGGTCTCCATTTTCATCGACCACGCTGATACCAGCATCTTCAACTTTTTGGATCAATTTTTCCATAGCTTCTGCATCCAAAGTATACGGTGTGGCTAATTGATTCGCTAAATCATCATAAACCACTGTTCCTTTAGGCTTGTTTTCTTTGATAAATGCTGCCACTGCAGCTTCATATTTTTTACTTGTTTCTTTTTCCATGAAAGAAGGCCCCCTTCATTTTTCGGTTCACGCTTGAAATAACTGATAAATCACTGGGACTTATCAAAATAAAATGAACAAAACGCTTAGTTCTATTCATTATATTGCTTAAGTAAATGTTCGTTGAGCTTTAAGCTGTCGAGCCAATTGGATAATCTCCATTGTTAATTCGGCTTCAAGCTGTTGGTTGCCCACTCGTTTTGCTTCTTGCTGTTGAATCTTTTTCTGCTCAATTGCCTCTGCAATACTTGATAAGGCAATTACATGTAATAAATCGGCAACTTCTCGCTCAGAGCTTTCTTCCGATAAATTCTGATACGCAATTTCAATTGCTAATTGTTTGGTTTGATTATCTTGCAAGAAATTAATAAAATCGGCAATGTCGAAACTTTGATGCAGTGTCGCATAACTTTCTAGCAAGAAATATAATTCTTGGTATTCATCATGAGCGAACGAAAAATCTGGCAATTGTTGAACGGTTTGCCGTACTCCTTGTTCATTCATTAAACGAAATAATAAGGAACGTTCTGCTTTTTGAACTTGTGTTAACGGTAACTTGTTCTGGACGTGATTCTCTTCAAAAACAGGTTCTTCCATTGGTGGTGGCATCATTTCATCTTGATAAAATTGTTGCCTTTCTTGCCGTTGGACTGAACGTTGCTCTTGCTTCAATTGATTGAATTGCTCTTCCAAACTATGAACAGAAAGTTGAAATTCCTGAGCAATTTGGTTTAAATAACGATCACGTTCCAAGGGAGATTGAACATTGGTTAACTCCCGTAACAATTCGTTCACATAATCCAATTGTTCTTTTTCGTTATTCATGTTTCTAGTTAACCGATGATAATTCATTTTAAAACTAAAAACTGTTTCTCGGCCATGATTGGCTAAATTTTGAAAAGCTTCTGCGCCATATTTCCGCACATATTCATCAGGATCCAGCTTTTCAGGGATGCTGACAATACTCAAGTCAAAATGACTGTTTTCTTGCAATAATTGAATCGCACGGTTTGTGGCTTGAACACCGGCATTATCGCCATCGTAACAAATAACTACTTCCTTAGCGACCCGCTCCAAACGCCGAATTTGTTCATTGGTCAAACTAGTCCCCATTGAAGCCACCCCACTTTTTACGCCTGATTGCCAAGCAGCGATAACATCCATGAATCCTTCAAAAAGCAAGACTGTATTTTCTTTACGAATTTCTTTTCTGGCTTTATCAAAGTTAAACAGCGTTTCTCGCTTATTAAAAAGTGTTGTTTCAGGACTATTCAAGTATTTAGGCATCTCATCCCCTGGAAAATCAGCTGTTTTTAACAAGCGACCAGAAAAGGCGATGACATTGCCTTGGGGATCATTAATTGGAAACATGATTCGTTGATAGAAACGATCCAAAAACGTACCGTTATCTCTTTGGACAAACAGCCCAGAAGGCTCAAAAAGCGTTTCATCCAATTGTTCATTTTTAAAAACTTGACTTAAGAAATCACGTTTTTGCGGCGCAAATCCAATTTGAAAGGTCTCAATTAGTTCTTGTGTTAACCCCCGCTCTAATAAATAGTTTAATGCGGGTTCGCCAATTTTAGTATTCACTAAAATATGATGGTAAAGTTCTGCGGCTTTACTATGCAGTTGTAACAAACTCCGTCTTTGTTGGTTTTCTGGGGTATCCGCTACTTCACGCGGCTCTGACCAATCAAAGTCCACAGATAAATGTTCCAAATCTGCAACACGTTTCACGGATTCTGGAAAACTAATGCCTTCAATTTCTTGCAAGAAATTAAAAACAGTTCCACCTTTCCCGCAGCCAAAACAGTGAAAAATTTGTTTGTCTTCTGCTACTGAAAATGAAGGGGAACGTTCTTCGTGAAACGGACATAAACCCATATAATTTTTACCGGATTTTTTTAACTGGACATACTGCCCAATAATATCTACTATATTCGTTCGGTGACGAACTTCCTCAATGACTTCCTGAGGAATGCGTTGTGCCATTGTCCTCACCTCCTAAGAATAGCATTGTGCTAACTCATGTGATTGACCGTTTAAAAAACGCACTGTCATTTCAGTGCGAATTCCAATGGACACATTTACACATGATTTATTGTATCACATAATCTCTGTTTTTCAAGTATCTTGTTTCAACTCAACAAAAAAAGAAAGTATCTAGGACAAAAGTCATCCTGACTTCTGCCCCAGACACTAACTCTTAAAATAATCAATTAAACATCAAACTTGCTCCGACTCCCTTCAAGATTTAAAGAAGAACTGCATTTCTGGAGACGAATGCTTTTAACTCAACCTCTGTTTTTTATAAATCTTTAATTGTTTTTCCAGCACGTTTCATTTGTACGAAACCAATTGCTACACGCACCACAATATTAATGGCCATCATAATAAAGAAGAGACCCATTGTTTGCGAAGTTAAGAAACCAATTTCTAAAATGTTGTGGAATAACATAGCTGCTACATAAATACCAATAATGGTACTGAAAACCAAGAAAATGCGTAATGGATTTAAAGGCAGACATGCTCGAACAACAGCCATACAGCTAATTCCAACTAATAAATAATACATTAACGTCGTGGTGTCTAAAGAAGAAAATCCTTGATTTTGTCCAATCAGATAAACAGCAATGATATTCACTACAACTAAAAGCGCATTAACAGACGCATTTTTCAAAGCCGTTGGTAAAAACTTCCCGACAACTTTTCGTTTGTCCCCTTCGAAAGATAAGAAGAAAGCAGGATACCCTTCAATTGCTAAATCAATCAAGGTCACTTGAATCGGAATGAACGGGAACGCAATGGCCGTTAAGGCACAAATGATTGAGAGAATAAACGAATAAATCGTTTTAATGAAGAAAACGCTGGAAACTCGAGTTACATTATTTACCACACGCCGTCCTTCAAACAAGACATCTGGTAACGTTGTAAAATCAGAATCTAGCAAAACTAGATTAGAAATTTGCCGAGTAGCGCCATCTCCTTCTGCCATAGCGATACTACAATCCGCTTCTCGTAACGCTAAAACATCGTTGACCCCATCGCCGGTCATCGCCACCACATGCTCTGTGTCTTTCAACTCACGTACAATGGTTCGTTTTTGCTGAGGCGATACACGTCCGAACACTGTGTATTGCTGAACCGCTTCACGCACTTCTGCTTCTGTCGTTTTGGTCGACAAATCAATATAAGACTCATAACCGGGTAGCCCAGCACGACGAGCAATATTTGAAACAGTCACCGGATTATCACCAGAAATTACTTTTAAGTCGATTCCTTCTTCTTTTAGATAAGCCAGTGTTTCTTTGGCATTTTGGCGAATTGGATCGTCAATTTCTAGAATTGCTAATGGCTCTAAATAAGGCATTTTGGTTTCGTTTAACGGTTGTTGTTCCGCAATGGCTAACATCAAGACGCGATAACCATTCTCTTGTGCTGTAAAAACAGCTTCTGGCAACCGACTATCGTCTACCAAACGCTCAGGAGCCCCTAAATAAACTGTCCCAATTTCTGGAAATTCAATAGCCCCCCATTTTCGTTCAGAAGAAAAAGCCAAGACTTCTTTTGCGCCAAATCGATTGGATACTTCATAATGATCACGAATTGCTTGCATTGTAATATTATTATCCGTACTTTCAGATAGGTAGCTTCCGATAATCTGCGGGAAGAGTTCTTCATATTTGTCATGCAAGATAATCGCCTTTTGCACTTTCATTTTACCTTCTGTAATCGTTCCAGTTTTATCTAAACACAAAGTGTCCACATGGGCCAATGTTTCAATTGAGTACATATCTTGTACTAGAATACGTTTTTTGGCTAACTTAATGACACCTGTTGTCAGCGCAATACTAATTAATAGTACTAATCCTTTTGGTAACATCCCTAACAAAGCAGCTGCAGAAGCAACAACAGATGTTTTAATGCCAGCATCTCTTAGCCAAAAAGCTTCAACAAATAAAATAATCCCTAGAGGAATAATCACCCAACTTGTAAATTTAGAGACTTTACGAATCGAATTGACTAACTCTGATTGAATTGGTTTATGCACTTTGGCTTCTTGGGTGATTTTCACAGCATAGTTTTCGGCACCAACGTGGATAACACGGGCATAGGCTTGTCCGCTAACAATGAAACTTCCAGAAAGCAGGGTATCGCCGATTTCCTTTTCAATTAAATCTGATTCACCTGTTAACAACGCTTCATTCGCTTCGACTTTACCGTCAATAACTTCCATATCAGAAGGAACTTGTTCCCCTGCAGAGATAATAACAATATCTTCCATAACTAGTTCTTTTGTATCAATTTCTTGTTGTACGCCATTTCGAACAACATGAACATTTTCTTTTGCCACAATAGATAATTTTTGAACTAAATTACGGGCATGAATTTCTTGGAAAATCCCGATTGACATGTTCACAATAATAATCGCTAAGAAAGCCAGATTAGAATACGCTCCGACAAATAGTAAACAAACAGCGATTGCAAAGTTTAAAAAGTTGAATAACGTCATGACGTTATCAAAAATAATATCTTTTGTAGATTTTGCTACATTTTCCTCATAATTATTTTGAAGGCCTAACTCTT
Organism: Enterococcus sp. DIV0712; assembly: GCF_050554855.1. NCBI lineage: Bacteria > Bacillati > Bacillota > Bacilli > Lactobacillales > Enterococcaceae > Enterococcus > Enterococcus sp. DIV0712. Next base: position 1,232,384 of record NZ_CP187333.1, on the reverse strand, counting down.
TCTGCTTGGCAACTTCTTCTGTACTTAACCCTTTTTTCAGGTCGACTTTATTCAACATCCAGCTCTTTCCCTACCTTTTCAATTAATCAGTTACATCCCTTCTAGTTTACTTGCATTTTCATGAAACTGCAAGAAAAGCCTAAAAAATTCCTGTAAGTTGAAAGAATTCTTTAGACTTTTCTCGTTTTAATTTAACTTTTCAATAAACCAACGATTCATTTTGACAATTTCCGCATAGAACATATTGCCACCATTTTGATAAAGGTAACCACCATTGTAAACTAACGCTTGCCAACGATAATAACGATATTTCGTATTTTGGTCATTCCCTAGCAACGGTGAAAGGACTTCTCTTGAATATTCTTCTGCTAACTCTGTCGTGTGTTTCCCGCCGCGTTCTTTAACAAACTGAATATAATCCAGTCCATAATTATATGCTTGTACGCCTGTCCACTCATCACAGCCAGCTTCTTTTGCTTTCGCTAACGCTTCCGCGAGAAATTTGACGCCATGTGCGATACTTTCTTCTGGTGTTTCAATCACTTCTTGTTGTCCATAAACACTTTCACTGCTCTGCATAATATCGCCAGATTTCCCTTTAGATTCTGTATAGATAATCGCTAAAGCTAATGTTTTGTATTCAGGTATTTTATTTTTTTTGACTTCTGCTTCTACTTGTTTTTCAAAGGTCATTACCGTTTCAACATTTTGATGTATTTTATAGCCAAGATAGCCAAGACCAGCAACTAAACCAACAAACAAAAGTAGCATGATTTTATAAATTATTTTTCTTACTCTACGCATCGAATCATCCAAACTTTTTCTTTTAAGATACGTTCTATGTTACTTGAAATAACTGAAAAAAGCGAAGTTTTTGTTACTTCTTTAGTTTTATTTAATAAAAGTAACTTTTTTGTGAACAAACCGTAACTTCGCAAGATTGAACGTTTTCACCTAGAATAGAATAACAAGTAATTTTGTTCTATTGGCGCTTATTTATTGCATCAAAAAAGCCCAGATAAGAATGAACAAAATTCTTTTCTAGGCTTGACTTTATACAACTTATCTATTCTTTTAACAAACAGTCAAATGTTTTATGGAATTTTTTTCCCAGTCATTTCTTCATAGTCTCTACTCATCATTCTCCAAGCTTTTTCAATATCTTCATTCAATCCAAACAATCCGCTTCTACCAACAATATAAATATCAGGTCCTGCAGCATCAATTCGCTTAAATGAATTTCTATTCGATGAGCCGTCCATTTCAATTACATAACGATACCCTTTTTCTTCACGTAAATTACGAAGAGCAACAATTTTATCAAGTGTTCCTTCAATAAATCGCTGGCCAGCAAAGCCTGGATCAACGGTCATGATTGTGATTTTATCCAACAATTCAATATATGGAAAGATTGATTCAATAGGCGTTTCGGGATTAAGGACGATCCCTGTTTTAAGATTAGCATTGTGAATTTGGTCAATTAGGCGAAATGCTAGACCATCTAAAACCTCTGCATGCATACAAATCCATTCACATTTGATATCTACTAGTTGTTGTACCCAAAAGCTTGGATTCGTAACCATTAAATGGGCAGATACTGGGAGCTTCGAAATTTTTCTTAACTCCTCAATAAACCACGGAGATAATGTAATGTTTGGCACATAGTGACCATCCATAATGTCTATGTGATACGAAGCAACATGATCATTCAAAAAGGTGATTTGTTGTTTAAACTTGTCCAAATCCATCGTCATTAGTGACGGAGAAAATTCAACTTTGTTCATTCTAATTTTCAACTCTTTCTATCTGATTATTTGGTTGATGTTTTTGAAAATTTTTCTAACTCGTTATATTCAGACGTTGACACATCTCTGACAGGCAATATAAATTGCATTAATTTTGTTGCGCTTTTTCATTTTGTTTAGAAAATCTGAATATCTTCCAAGTTTATCTCCTCTTCTTCTTTTTCTACTAAAGCTTCCATATCTTTCTCAGTTACATCTTTCTTAATAATAGCTAAAACTAAACCGGTAACCACAGCGTTTACAACAATTGCAATAATGCCAGCCAGCGGTTTACTCATTGTTGGAATCATTAAAACACCGCCAAATGGAACTGTCGCATCTGCCCCTAAGATCATTGTTGTTGCGCCACCCACGAAGCCACCAATCGCTGTAGCAATGACTCCTCGGACAATATCATTCATAACTAAAGGAATAACACCTTCAACAATGTTAATCACGCCCATTGGTACGGCAGACTTTAACGTTTCAACTTCTAGTTTTGTATAAATATTTTTTCTAAATAATTTAGCAAAGAAGAAAGCTAATCCAAAGCCTATTGGCGTTGCTGTATTTACTAATTGCAATGCTGTAATTGGTCCATTAAGTCCTTCCGCTTGCATTGTCAAAACAAAGGCAAAAACAGTTTTGTTAATGGGTCCGCCATAGTCTATACCACTTAATAAACCAATTACACCACCAAAAATTAATAATGACGAGTTACCTAAGCTATCTAAAAAGTTCGTTAATAATGAAGTAAATGCCGTTATTGGGGTCCCGATAATATATATCATGATTAATCCACCAGTAATTGATGTTAAAAATGGAATAATTAATGTTGGTATTAACCCTTTCGCCCAATTGGGTAATTTCACATATTTCAAAATAGCTAATACAAGATATCCTGCCAAGTAACCACCTAAGATACCACCAATAAAGCCGGCACCAACTGCATTCGCAGTTAAACCAATAATAAAGCCTGGAGCAATTCCAGGTTTACCGGCGATTGAAAAAGAAATGCCAGTAGATATAACAACCGGAAGTAAGCCTAAGCCAGCGCCACCCATAGTAGCTAAAGCATCCCAAAGCGAAAATTCACCTGGTACCAAGGTTCCTTGACTTGAGCCACCAAACCCCATACCAATTGCAATTAAAAAGCCAGCACCACAGACAATTGGAATTAAATATGAGATTGCTGTTAATAAATGACCTTTAAGATTTAACTCTTTTAGTTTTTTCATTTTTATCCTCCTAAACATTGTTCTTTTATTTTATTTTCTATTTAAAAAAATTGCTGTTATGAATTCTTCTGTAGAAAATATCCACAATATGCTGTCTCAGTAATTTCATTAAGAGAATGCCTTCACTACATCCTCTGGCGATTTTGATTGAAGGAGTTCTTTCACTACTTCATCATTTCCGAGTTTTCTGGCAAACAATGATAATAGTTTAAGATGGCTAGTTGTTTCTTTATGATCATTGCCCACAGCAAAAAGAATGATTCCTTTTACGCCATTATCATCTAAAGATTCCCAAGGAATTTCTGTACTATTAATACCAATGGCCACGCCTATTTTTTTTACATACGCACTTTTGCCATGTGGAATGGCTAGATAGTTTCCGATGCCCGTTTGGCCTTCCGCCTCTCTAACATAGATATCTTTTATAAAGCCTTTTTCATCTGAAATATTGCCATTTTCAAGCAAAAGATTGGCTAATTCTTTTAACGCTTCCTCTTTTGTATTTACATTCATATTCGTTTTAACGGTTTTTAAGTCAATGATATCCTTTACTTCCATTACAATTCCTCCTAGAAGGTTACTTTTCTTGTGTCATAACTTCTTCTGCTTTTTCAATTAGTTTAGTGGGTGATTTTACAGCAACTTCTGTAGGTACTTGAATGATTCGTTTCCCATCAAAACGCTCTCTTCCAGAAATTTTTACATCAATGGCTAATATAACAATGTCCGCTTCCTTAATTTGTTCATCCGTTAGTTTGTTTTCAATCCCAATGGTCCCTTGTGTTTCTACATGAATCTCAACTCCTGCTTTTTTTGCAGCGTTCTCCAATTTTTCTTGTGCGATATATGTGTGAGCAATTCCTACTGTGCAGGCTGCTACGCCGACTATCTTCATTATTTTTCCTCCTCAAATTTTTCTATAATTTTATAAAAATCTGTTTCTGTTTTTAAACGCAACAACTTTTCTAAGAAGTCTTCATTTGCTAATTTTCTAGTAAATCGACTGATTTCTTTTTTTACTTTTAACTGTTCATTTTCTTTTAGTAAGATGACAATAATTAATTTCACTTGCTTAATGTCTGCCGTCCATTCTTGGATTTCTGTTTTTAAGCCAATCAGATATATTTCACTTTTTTTCAAGAGTGCATTTTCTAAATGTGGCAAGACAATTTGCTCTGCAATCTGATTACTTCCCATCTTCTCACGATTTACCAAAGATTCCTCAATCTGCTTTTTTTCTTGGGGCGTTAACAAAGGTGCTGCTGTTTCTGCAATGAATTGATATACTTGCTGTTTTGAAAGAAGTTCTTGGTTTAGGAAAACTTGGTATAAAGGATTAACGTTCATGATAGATTTCCTCAACTTTTCTTTGTAATCGATACTGATCATCCATTGTAAACATGGCACTTACCAACAATGATTTAATGGGGACCTTTTCCTGTAAATGAATCGTTGTCAAAATCAATTCAATATCAGAATAATCTTTTAATGATTTCTTTATATTTCGTGTGGCAATAATTTCAACAATTTGTAATTCAGGGAATTTCTTTTCAACTTTTACTCTCAATAGTTCTGAAGTTCCAATTCCAGTGGTACACATAATCAAAGTACGAATAGGTAACTGATTGGTTTCAATCATTCGCGCAAAATACAATGTAATAAACCCATTCTCATCTTCGTTTATAGCCGGCAGTTGATAGTTTTTACTTACTTGCTTAGAAACTTGCGCAATTTTTCCGAAAATTGTTTCATACGTCATTTTTATTTGATCCAATAAACTATTCTTAACATGTATGCCATTTTCAAGACGATTTATCATTGGTTTTATATGACTAGCCAATTCAAGAAGTAGCTGATCATTATCAGTTAAAATTTTTAGTTGTGCACTCATTTCCTCTAAATAAAATTGAGTAACTTGCATTACTTTGAAAGAAAAATTAGTTACTTTACTAAACGAACCTTGCATCCTAGAAGAAACCAAATATTGATATAAGTAATAAATTTCAACGTTAGGCAGTCTCTTATTTAAATAAGTTTCAATCTGTTGAATCGTTGTTTGCGCGACCTTTTTGAGGACTAAGTCCTTTGTTAATTCTTGTTCTTCTTCGTTAGATAATTGGTATTTTTCAGAAATAGCTACTTTTCGTGAACGACTAATTAAGATATAAAGATGCGAAAAGATGTTTACGTTATATGGATGTGGAATAGTAATATCCAGTTTTTTTTCAATGTTCCTGACTTGATCTAACGTAAAAAGGACATCATAATTATTAAAATTTAATGCTTTGTTGTTTCGAAGATCCTCAATATCGATAATGTTCAACAGTTGTATTCTATCGGAAATGGCTTTCCTGATAGCTCTTTCCTCACCGATAATTGCCAACGTTCGATTTTTCCGTTTGAGTGTTAAATCATATTTCTTTAAATCTTCGGATAATTGTTGTTCATCGCTAAATATCACAGAATCACCAACATAATATCTTGCAAATAATTCATAAACATTTTTAGCTTGTGGAGAAGCTAACAACAATTCCTCCAGAATTCGATTGCGTCTTTCCCTTGGCGAAAAATCACTTTCTTTTTCGACTAAATGTCGATTCTGTTCCATAAATCGTTCATAGTCTAGCTTGTATCCTCGTCCTTTCTCAGATAATATGAGTGAACCTTCTGAAAATTCATCGTTAATTTTTTTTATCAAACGATAAACTGTCTTAGGAGAAGTACTTAGGCAGTTTGCCAATTCTTCTGCAGTCATATAATCTTGTTTTTTTGAGAGAAGTAACAACAATTTTTGTCCACGTTCTTTTTTCGAACTCATAGCAACCCCTCCTTGATATATTTATTATAATCCATATAAAAGAAAACGCTTCCTTGTTTTCTGTCCGTTACATTGGCCATTTTTGTGAGTGGTTAAAGTGTTCGATTATGCGAAACTTTCTAAGGCTATTTATAAATAAAAACCTGTAGAGCAAGCGATTTTTATTACTGGCTCTACAGACACTAATACTTTCAAAGAATACAAAAAAAGGGCTGCCTTGCGGCTAGCCCTTTTTTACTTTTATTTTACGGTAACATTTCCGATTACATCATTAATTGAAGTTGTTTGACCTGCTTTTTGTAAATCGTATTGAGCAACGATATCTTGATTTGTGAAAACAACAATTAAATCTGATTTTTTGCCAGCTTGTTCTAATGCGGCTAAATCAATAGTTGCAATTTTATCGCCTTGTTTTACAACTTGGCCTTCTTCAACATGTAATGTAAATGGTCCACCTTGTAACTCAACAGTATCTAGACCCATGTGTAATAATACTTCAATGCCTGAATCTGTTTGGATACCTAACGCATGTTTTGTTGGGAAAATGCTAGTAATTTTACCAGCAACGGGTGTTGAAACTTCGCCGTCTGTTGGTACGACAGCAAAACCGTCACCCATCATTTTTGCTGAGAAAACATCATCTGGTACTTCAGAAATAGGAATAACTTTCCCATTCGCTACAGAATATAATTCAGTTTCTTTTGTTGAAACTGGTGCTTTTTCTTCAACAACTGGTTTAGAAACAGGTGTTTCTTTGGCTGGTGTTGCTGGCGCTTGGTGGTTATATAATCGTTGCATTTCGTCAGCAACAAATTGTACTTCCGTACCAACGATCACTTGGATATTGGTGTCATCAATGACTTTCACACCTGGAACCCCAGTTGCTTTAATTTTTGCTTGATCCACTTTGCCTGTATCTTTCACTGTTAAGCGTAAACGAGTTGTACAGTTATCAATAGAAGTTACATTAGCATCAGCGCCTAAACCATCATAAATACGACGAGCTAGAGAAGCAAATTTGTTGTCGCCTTCTGCAACATCTGGCGTTTCTTCGCCATCGCCTTCTTCACGTCCTGGTGTCATTAAGTTAAACTTAGTAATTGCAAAACGGAAACCGAAGTAGTAAATTGCTGCAAAGACAAGTCCTTGAACCACCAACATCATTGGATGATTCGCGACTGGGTTTTTCAAACTTAAGAAGAAGTCTACAAAACCTGCACTAAAGGCAAAGCCAGCTGTCCAATGCATAAACGCAGCGAATGCTAAAGAAATACCTGTAAAGACTGCATGTAAAACATATAAAGGCCAAGCAACGAACATAAATGAGAATTCTAAAGGTTCAGTAACGCCTGTAAAGAAAGCCGCAAAACCAGCAGCTAACATTAATGAAGCTGTAACTTTTTTCTTCTCAGGACGCGCACATTGATAAATAGCAAACGCGCCTGCTGGTAAACCAAACATCATTACTGGGAAGAAACCAGCTTGATACATCCCTGTTTGTCCTACAATTGCTTTACCAGTATCTAACGCTTGTTGACCAGCTAAAAAGTTCCCAATATCATTGATACCAGCAACATCAAACCAGAAAACAGAATTCAAGGCATGGTGTAAGCCTGTTGGAATTAATAGTCGGTTAAAGAAACCATACAAGCCAGCTCCTACGAAACCTAAGCTAGATATTCCTTTACCAAAAGCAACTAATCCGTTATAAACAACTGGCCAGAAGAAGAATAAGACAGCTGAGATTGCTAACATCGAAATAGCTGACATAATAGGAACTAAACGTTTTCCACTAAAGAATGATAAAGCCATTGGCAATTTCACACCAGAGAAACGATTATACATTGCCGCAGCAACTAAACCAGCGACAATCCCGACAAAGACATTGTTGTCCATGCTGTTGAAGGCTGGGTTTACTTCAGCAATATCCTTGAAGCCTTTAATGGCTTGGATAGAAGCAGGCGCTAAAACAGTTTTTGGCACTAAATAAGCGACTAAACCAGCTAATGCTGCCGATCCATCTTTATCTTTTGACATTCCTAACGCTAAACCAACCGCAAATAATAATGCTAAGTTGTTTAAGATAGCCAAACCACCATTCATTAGAAAAGTTGTGGCTGGACTAGCGCCGATTGTTCCCACGATCCAGTTGGCAATACCAACTAATAAAGAAGCCGCCGGTAATACAGCAACTGGTAACATTAACGAACGTCCCATTCTTTGCATATACGCTTTCATTATACGTAACTCCTCACATAAACTATTTAATTTTTATTATTTGGTCATTCTTAATCGTTCAATGTGAATCGATAAATAACCAAGTTCTTCATTTGGTACTTGATAATGAAAATTTCTCATTAATAAGACTTGTACTTTTTTTGAGATTTCATAGCTTTCAGCATACTTTTTCTTTACGACTTCCAAAATTTCTTCATCTAAAACAGCGTATTGATTTTGTTGGAAGCGATGAATAAACAAACGTAAATGATTCACCAAACGTGAATAACTGAGACTATTTTTATCATCATGAATATCAATAGCCAATTCCTGCTCGATTAAATGAATAATTTCAGAAACGATTGTAACTTCACGGATACTTTTACTATTATCAGTACGCCCGCTGCGAGCACTATGGATATGAATTGCAATATACCCCGCTTCATCATAACTAAATGGAATCTCTAAGGTTTGTGTTAAATATTCTACAGCCCATTGAGCAATAGCAAATTCTTCACTATATAAAATCTCAATTTCACTTAAAAGCTTGTTCCGAACAATAATATTATTTTGAATATTTTCAGCTGCAAAAGCAATGTGATCACTCAACCCAATATTAATATGTTCATTCAACTTTTCACCCAATACCGTTTCAGCATGTTGGATAATTTCTTCACTCGCTAAAAAGTATTTGTCTTCGATTTGTGATAGCAATACTTGAAGTTTTTTCAGTCCTTCTGGCTCCATCACAAACATCCGCTCCACCAATTGTCGAGATAAGACATCATTTTTAGTCTTATTAAACCCGACGCCTTTACCGACAGCTACTTTCTCCTGTCCTTCGTCAAGAACAAGTACAGCATTTTGATTTAGCACCTTTTTAATTTTCATAAATGACCCTCTTCTGCAGAAGTAATTCTAACATTTTCAGTGAAAACAACAAAAAAAGCATAGAACAATCCCGTTAAACATGTTGCGTAACCATTGTACACCACATTGTATTACGAAATTCTTCCATGCCTAGTATTATCTAGTCACATGAAAACGCTATTCATTTGTTAACAGTGCTTATTCTAACGAGTATCATTATTTTTGTCAACCTTTTTCAATTATTTTTTTATTAATTGTTGACTATTAACAAAAAAGAAGCTCTTATCGGGAAGAGGTCGGGACAGAAGTGTTTAATTCCGAGAACCAAGTAGGTACTGTTCAACATCTATTTGCTTTGCAAATAGTGTTTCTCAGCAATAAGAAGGAATTTCCGAAAATTGTCATAAAACACAACGAGGAACGAGTTGATGTTGCATGATACCTACCCGGTGTTCTTTAATTTTTGGAGACCAAGTAGGTATTGTTCATCATCGAATCACTACGTTCTTCGTGATTCTCAACAATTTCGGCTTATTTCCGAAGGACCTTCACCAAGTAGGTACGATGATTTCATCTGTTCATGCTTCACAGTGAAACATCGCAACTCTTAGAGCTGTAGCTCTTTTGAAGGCTGTACTGTGACGAGACGCATGTCGAGAAAACACCTTAGAAGTTGTTGAGATCAGAGCAACGCGTAGTGTTGCTTCTGTTCCCGCCGTTTATCAGTTTTTGAGCGTGGAGCAAAAATCACTTTGGATTTTTGCTCCACGCTCGTTCACTAATTTATTCTTTATAGGCATACTTATATGTGCTCGTTGCACCGAAGTTATGATACTGAATACCTTTGACACCTGGTCGTATAAGCTGACTACGAGCCTCTTGGTATAAAGGAATTAAAGCGGCATCTTCTTCCACCAATACTTTTTCAGCTTTAATTAATGTTTGCCAACGAGTTTCAGGATCATTTGCGTATTTAGTTGTTGCTTCTTCAATTAGTTGATCAAACGTTGGGCTAGAATAGTTCATACGGTTACCACTAACTGAGCTTTCTAAGAAAGTCATTGGATCCTGATAATCGGGTCCCCACATGCCAACAGACAATTCATAATCCCCTTTTCTCATTAATTCAATCGCATTATTTAAAGGAACTGTTTTGACATTAATAGTGAGACCTGGCAACGTTTCTTGTAACTGGCCTTGGATAAATTCAGCAACTTTTCGGTCACTATCACCATCTCTTGAAAGAAGTTCAATGGCTACATCTCCGTTTAGCTCTGCTTTTGCTTTGTCTAAATACTCTTTGGCTTTTTTGGCGTCTGTTTTGACAAGAGCGCCTGCTTCTTGACGAAAATCTTCATTCGTTTCTGGGTTATATACAAATTTTTCTGGAATGTACCCATAAATTTCTTTTGAGCCATCTGCTAAAATATTATCGACTAAACTTTTTTTATCCAAAGCATAAGCTAAAGCTTTGCGGACATTCTCATTTGCAAAAATGGATGGTTTTTCGTTTCTTTTTTGGTTTAAACGTAAGGAATAGACTTTTGACCGTTCGATTGCTTCATAGTCTGGGTTGTCTCGATTTTGTTTAGCAAAATCTCCTGTTAAGACAGCCACATCTAATTCACCTGATTCGTACAAATTATAAACGGTATTGGTTTCTTTAAGAACTTCAAAATGAATCGTTTCTGATTTTACTTTTTCTTTATCGTAGTAGTCGGGATTACGCACAAAATCCCACGACATCGCTGACTGATCCCAATTTTTCATTAAAAATGGACCATTAGATACAATCATTTCACTAGAAGTGCCATAGGCTTGTCCTTTTTCTTTCACGAATGCTTCGTTTTGTGGGAAAAATGGAGAAAATGCCAATAACGACGTAAAATACGGTACAGGCTTTTCCAAAGTAACCTCCAAAGTATAATCATCAAGCGCTTTGACACCCAATTCCTCTGGTGCTTTTTCCTCTTTTGTAATAGCTGTTCCGTTCAGAATCGTTCCTTCTAACAAGAAAAAGTAATTGGCTTGGTTTTTGGGATTCGCTAATTTACGCCAAGCAAAAACAAAATCATTGGCTGTTACAGCATCACCATTGGACCACTTGCCATCTTCTCTTAGTTTAATGGTATATCGTTTGCCATCTTCAGAAATTTCAGGCATCTCTTTAGCGGCAGCTGGTATTAGTTGATCTTTTTCATCCAATTGATATAACCCTTCAAAGACATTGGACTGTGCGTTAATACTGGCTTCATCTTGTGTAAAAATAGAATCCATTGAACCGATTTCCGAGTTCTCCATTAAATTTAAAACTTTTTTCGAGACACTGGTTTTCTCAGTTGCTTTCTCGTCTATTTTTGTTTCTGCTGTTGTGCCACAACCTACCAAGACCGTACTAACAAATAACATAATCCCCATCATTTTTAACTTTTTCATACTATTCCCCCTATGTGTCAATCAAACGGCAACTCTTCCATGGAAAGCCGTTCTTGCGAAACTATCAAGCATGCGTAGGGCAAGCCCTCATTTTCGTACTCAAATTCTCCCCGCTGGTTGTCAATTGGGTCTGCACGCAATTGCATTTTTGCCGGCTGAAAGTCTGCCTGGATCTCACTATTTGCGACCATTCTAAAAACATCTAAATTGCCGAAATAATGATTCCACCGCTGTCTATCCCCGTCTCGGTAAGCACCTCCGCCAAAAGATAAATCCGCAAAGAGCCAGCCGTACGGTTCTATATAAAATTGTGCCCAATCATGACAGCCTGTATAATGTGTAGAAACATATAATCCCGATTGCCATTTGGCTGGTATCCCTGCAATCCGACAAAGCGTGATAAACAAAATCGCTTGCACGCCGCAGTCACCTTTTAAATTAGTTGCAGCATACTCTGAAATATTGGAAATTGTAAAATATTCACGCATGAAAGAATAATGAATCTTTGTCGTCACAAAGTCATAAATCAAGCGTGCCTTTTTTAAGGGATTACTTTCATCGCCCACAATCTCATCTGCTAAATTTCTTAAATAAGGCGTGAATCGAATATGCGGTAACTGTTCCTCTAAATCAAAGCTTGGTTGCATTTTGTCTACGTTATTTTCTTCTAACTGTTGGTAAACCATCCGATTAACATAACAATATTCAACTGTAAACGTTTGATTTTCTTTTAAAATTGTTTCAAAACACAGTGTTCGTTGAGGCGCATCTTCTGCCGCAATATAGGTTGCTTCAGGTGACGCAGCTAGGATTTCAATTTCTGATTGTTGTTGACACGCTTTGGGCAGCGGCAAATGGACACGAACACGCTCACCTGGACGCTCAAATTCTTTTTTCACCTGAATGGTGGCTTTAATTGTTGTTCTCACTTTTCTACCACCGTTTTTTTGCATTTGTTCGATGTTCTCTTTTAGTTCTTTTTTGCGGAGAATTTCTAATTGATTGCTTTCTGCTTCCCGCAAACGTGCAACATATGCCGCATTTGTTTTAATTAAATTGGCCAAAAATCGAAGTTGGAAATACGGTTCACCGTCAATATAAACCCAGTCCACTAATCCCGTTTCTTTTAAACGAATTAATTCCTCTGTTTGATAATCCTGAAAAGTGTCTCTCATCATTTGATCAGCTTTTGCAAAGCTATGAGGATACTCATTCATACGCATCATTTTAATGACATCTTTTTCAATTATCAAACGTTCTTTTAATGCCTGCGGAAGTTCTTTTGTCAACCAAAAATCAATGGCAATATCCGCACTTGCAAAATCGCCAAATTCTTTCACCCTTTGAATTTCCTCAGGCAAAGGAACACTAAGATACTTTAAATCATACTTCATTTGCTTTACTCCTTTTTTAATGAGAAATGCCTAATCCAGCTGCTTCTCCTAATTCCAATAATGGTTTTGCTTCTAAGGATACGCCCCCAGTTACGGGCGCAGTTTCTAAACCGAATGTCGCATCTAAATCTGCTCGTGTGATATTCTTTTGAGCAGCAGCTAAATGGGCAGCAGCCGTGATGCCAATGGTTGTTTCTTCCGCCATACACCCAATCATGCATTCGATGCCTGCTGTTTCACAAATCTGATTAATTTTCAGCGCTTCATGAATGCCGCCACACTTCATTAATTTTATATTGATAACATCGACTGTGCCTTTTTTAACTAATTCCAACGCATCTTGAGCATCAAAACAGCTTTCATCAGCCATAATTGTCGTATTAACTTGTGAAGTAACGTATTTTAGACCTTCTAAATCGCGTCTTTTAACTGGCTGTTCCACTAATTCAATTTGATAATCTGCTAATTCTTGAATCGCTTTAACTGCATCTTTGGGCGTCCAAGCCTGATTCGCATCTAAGCGGAGCTTGATATCAAAGCCAACTGCTTCACGAATCGCTTTTACTCTTGCGATATCAGCTTCAATTCCTGTTCCGACTTTAATTTTTAATGTATCAAAACCTAGTTTGACTTTTTCGACGGCTTTTTGTGCCATCACATTTGGTTCATCAATACCTAGTGTAATATCCGTTATTACTTGGTTATCATAGCCGCCTAACAATTGATAAAGAGGCAGTTGAGCTTTCTGACCCATCAAATCATAACAAGCAATATCGATTGCTGCTTTTGCCGCTGGAGCGAAAGCAGATATTTTATCCATCACTTCATGAATTTTCTCAATATTAAAGGGGTTTAAGCCAATGATTGCTTGGCCAAATAATTCGATCGTTTCAATCGTGCCAGCCAACGTTTCACCGGTAATAAAAATGCCTGGCCCTCCTTCTCCATATCCAACTAATCCCTCTTCTGTTTCAATTTCCACAATTGCACTATCCGCTGATTCTATCGTCCCCAAAGCGATCGTAAATGTTTCTTTCAGTTTAATTTTCGATGCCCTAACATGTACCTGCTTAATTTTCATAAAATCCTCCCTTTGATATTTCCAATTGACTGAAAATTCAGTTTTTTAAAAATATCCAAAAATTAAATTTAGATTGTTATCGATCATTCTAAACTCATTGTTTTCTAATGTCAACAAAATAATGAGATTTTGATTAAAATAAAATGAATTTAGATTTTTATGAGCTTTTTTAATAAATCAGTAAATTCCATGACATGTGAGATACTTCTCATTTACAAACATTCTTAAAAAAGGTATGATAGTAAAGAGGCAACTTGCAAAGGAGTAGAAGACGAATGAGTGAACAACCTCAACAACGTTCAACCGAAGAAGTTGAAGCAATTAAAGAAGATATTTTAACTGCATTAGAAACAGTGATTGACCCTGAATTAGGCATCGATATTGTTAATTTAGGACTAATTTATGAAGTTGAATTTGCAGAAGAAACTGGTGATACTGTCATCAAAATGACCTTAACCACAATGGGTTGTCCGTTAGCAGATGTTTTAACAGAACAAATCCATGGTGTTTTAAAAGATATTCCTGAAGTAAATAATATCGAAGTAAAATTAGTCTGGTACCCTGCTTGGACAACGGATAAAATGAGCCGTTACGCACGAATTGCTTTGGGTATTCGCTAGTTATTTCGAGGCTAATGATAAAAAACATATGAAAGAACCGATTGGTCCGTTCTTTCATATGTTTTTTTGTTTGTTTAATTTACTTATTTGATAAAAATTACCTAATGCCATCAATACTTGGCTTTTTCCAAATTTTTGCTACTGGATGGAAGTCTAATAAAAACTGTAGCTGCGTTCCACCGAAGCCTGACGCTCCAGCAAACATGATATGAAAAGTGAGCCCTCTATCCATAATCAGATACCCCGTATCCTGCACGCCATTTCTTTCATAAAACTGATAACGTTTTTCTCTTTGGGCTTCATTCGCTGCATTTTTGCCAATTTCTTCACTCTCTAAAAGAACCCCCTTAGGATAACGTGTCTTCAATAACGCTAACACGGTTGAGCCTAATCGTTTGTTTCGGTGGTGCTGATCAATTGCAAAGAAAAAGACATAGGTTGCTTCAGGTGCAATTTGACTATTTAACAAAATCCCCACGTTCTCATCCGCCTCTTGAATAACAAACAAATGAAATTTTCCTGCTTGAGAAGACATCAATAATTGATCAAACGGCAGTCTCTCTTCTTCTGGAAAAGCTTCTATGTAGGTTGCTTCCCAATAGGCTTGATTTTCTTGATTTAATAATGTGAATTGCATAAAAGCTCCTTTCTAAAATGATTGCTTCGTACTAATAACTTTTGTTACTTACATAAGACCTAAAAGTTATTTAAACATGCGACTGGTTATTCCTATACGCAATTATTTTTTGATACTAATCTAGTAGTTTAATTGTTCTCTGTTTCTGAGTCAATAAAAGAGCACAAGATTCGAGACTTTCAACGTTTAGTGAAAAGTCGATTCTTATTTCATTACAACCGATTCACTATTCGCTGCCCTCTTTTTTCTATTCGTTGATTTACTTGAACTAAATATTCATTTATCTCCTCTATATTCTGAGGTAAGATAAACGAGTCTTTTTTCAAATGATTTTTCCATAGCGCTACTGGTTGATACTGTTCATTTAAAAATGGTTGCATCTCATACGTATGAACGTAGCTTTCCCATGAATGAAACGAAGCTAAAAATATCGAAAGTTGTTCTAAAGAATAATCCCAATAATCTTTAAACGATAAGCTTCTTCCGCTGTTAAATCCTAGTGGAACTACTGTAATGTTTCCAATTGAATGGGTAAGTTCGGCAAAACGCTTTAATTGTGGGTCCTGATGAACTCGCTCAAATTTAGTAAAATTGTCGAGAAGGAATTCATTCCATGTATATTTTTTTGGTACAGGATTTGGTAAATAGTCAGGAAAAACTTGGTCAAAATAAGTTAAATATTGGTCCGAAATCACAGCCGATGCCCCGGAATCATGAGGCGGATACTTGCTATTTACTGCAAGCAAATTCTGTTCAGAAGGTTTTTCTAAATAGCTTTCTTGATTTTCCCCAATTACTTCCGCTGGTCTAAAGAAATCGGGATAAACAAGTTGCAACATAATTTTATACGTTGTCCAAAATGAGTTCATAATATCTTTGTGCACGGTCGCCTTCCCAGTTAACTTTAAAAAAACATCCTCCACAACCTCGTACTTTTCAATATGGACATTCGATGTTCTAGCTTTTAAAATATTTTTAACTGGCTGCTGGTGGTCATACTCTTGACCCAAAAGCAACTTCTTTAAATCATCTTTCTCTGAAATTGTCTTAACTGTAATTTCCGCCACTTTGAATAACTCCCATCCTACGATTTTCTCTATATTCTTTTATATTATTATACTAGAAAAACGCTCCCTCCTGCCCTTTTTTAATCAACAAATCAGCAATTAGAAAACACCAACGAAACAGAAGTGCAACACTAGCATGCGAAAAAATGCGATCGGCAACTTATTTTTTAGACACTCTGTGTGTTTCGTATAGTCGAGGCTGGTTGCGTGTATTTTTTTCAAGAAAATTGAGAACAGCTATGGTATAGTCAAAACTACGATTATTTCAAACACGGAGCGACAGTTTATGGAAATGTACCAAGTAATTAGATATTTTTTAAATGAAATGGAGAAAAAGATTTGGCATGCCTTGTTAACATTAGTACTTTTTTGTCTTTATATTTCCATTTTTGATGTGCCTTTTACAATTAAAAATACATTCATCGGCAGACTACTTTTCCCGAAAGCTTTTATGAATGCAGGAAGTGCGAATCTGATTTTTTATTTGATTAGTTTTTTTGGTTTTTTATGGTCAATTTTCATTTTTGCTTATCTATTGAATAAGACACGCCTCAAATTATTAAATAAAACATTTCCTTATCTTTTGGAAATATTAGAAGTCTGTATTTTGCCTTTAGTGATTCTTTTTGCTTACATTTATATTTATTTGCGGGTCCATGGCGAAGGTTTCAGCTATATACGAGAATCTCTTTTACAGCAAGAGTTAACTTATTCAATGAAATGGTTTCTTTGCCTTGGTAGTTTGGCGCCGTTATTTTTCTTTTTAAGCACTTTAAATTTAACTAAACGAGTCAGACAAAAAAAAGACATGGAATCATGAAAATCCATGTCTTTTTTAGTCGGATATTGTTTTTACCGCAGGACAGTTTTCTTCCAAAAATTCAAAAATACTACTGTAATAATTTTCAGGTTCGTAGACACTTGAAGATAAATGTGGTGCTTTAGCAACAATGAGACCTTTTTTTATCCCCTGAGTTGCCGCTAAATTTTCTTCAAACATTGTCATTGGAACAAAGCGATCACCTGTACCGTGAATAAAGAATGTGGGCAACGTATTTTTGTGTAATTGTCTCACGGAAGAAGCAGTTTTCAACTGAAAGCCATAGTTATTTAATGCTAATTGATTAGCAATCGTTAAAATAGGAAAAGCGGGTAAATGAAAAGATTCATGTAGGACATATTTAAATTCATCATAAACAGAAGCATAGCCACAATCCACTATTAATCCGCGGACATTCGTTGGTAACTTTTCACCACTTGCCATCATGACAGTAGCCGCTCCCATGGAACCGCCCACTAAAATAATTTCTGCTTCCATATCAATGGCAAGAACTTCACTAATCCAACTTAATAAATCTAACCGATCCAGCCATCCCATCCCAATTTTATTCCCTGAACTTTTCCCGTGCGCACGCAAATCGGGAACTAAAACATTGTAGCCTTCTTCTGCAAAACGTAATGCAGTATATGCCATATCGCGTTTTCCGTTTGAACGATAACCATGCATACAAATCGCCCAACGATGGTTATCTGGATAAGGAATAAAGCACCGTGCATACAATGTTTCATCTTTAATTTTCAACCAACGATCTTCAGCAAAAGGCTCTGTCCAAAAAGCTTCGCCTTCTTGTTTTTGTTGTTCTTCTATTTTAGTATATCTTGTTTCTCGTTCTTGAAAATTATCAGGATTTAATAACCGATGCCCTTTTTTATGATACCAAGGGTTGTCTTTAAGCAACGCGATTTTCAAAAAATAATTGGCAATGTAAACAGAAAAAACAACGCCAATCATTGCAAAAATGATCAGTAACCCGAGGAGCCATTTCATCTGCAAATCACACCCTCTTCTAAAGTATTTCCTTCTTCATTTAATATACTATGGATTTTTCATTTCTGAAAGAAATCACCCTTACATTTTGTTATTTTTTGAAAAAAAGCAGCCGTCTCAAAAAGAGGCGGCTACTTTTAATCTATCAACAATCCAACGTTGTCATATCTTCATATGTCTCACGGCGAGCAACTAATTTTGCTTGTCCATCTTCGACAAAAACCACCGCTGGTCGAGGATTTCGGTTGTAATTACTTGCCATTGAATAACCGTAAGCCCCCGTACTACTGATGGCCAATAAATCCCCTGCTTTAACTTCTGGCAATAAAATATCTCGAAGTAAGACATCGCCTGATTCGCAATATTTACCAACTACTGTGACTTTCTTGACTGAATCATGCCCCTCACGATTCGCTAAAAATCCATCATAAACCGCTTGATACAAAGCAGGCCGTATATTATCACCCATGCCACCATCTACGGAAACAAAATGACGAACACCAGGAACCTCTTTTTGCGCGCCAACTGTATATATCGTTGTGCCCGCTTCGGCAATTAAACTGCGGCCTGGTTCAATCCAAAGCTCAGGCAGTGGATACCCTAATTGTTCACAATGACCTTTCAAGGAATAAACAATTTTTTCAACAAAAGTTGCTGGTGCTAATGGCTCATCTTGCTGCGTGTACTGCACACCAAAACCACCACCCATATTTAAAACACGTGCTGTAAATTGATGGACTTGCCGCCAGTCTTCTAAAATAGTGAACATTTTTTCAACAGCAGCTAAAAAGCCTTCCACAGCAAAAATTTGCGAGCCAATATGGCAATGGACCCCTTGCACATCAAAAGAGGGATTTGATAAAAGGCGAACGAGCGCTTCTGTTGCCTGGCCACTTGCAACATCAAAACCAAATTTTGAATCTTCTTGGCCTGTCAAAATGTAATCATGTGTTTCTGCATCCACACCAGGACTCACCCGAAAAAGAACTTTTTGTGTTTGGTTTCGTGTAGTTAATAATTCTTCCAACAAGTCAATTTCGTAAAAATTATCAATGACAATTGTACCTATTTTGTTATCCAAGGCGTAACGTAATTCTTCAGGGGTTTTATTATTTCCATGGAACTCAATTTCCGCTGGCTCCATGCCCCCTTTTAAAGCTGTGAATAGTTCTCCACCAGAGACAACATCACAAGCAATATCTTCTTCCTTTAACACTTGATAAATAGCTAAACAACTAAATGCTTTACTTGCATAAACCACTTTATTTTTGATACCTAATTGATTCGTTTGTTTAAAACCACGTGCTTGCGCGCGAATATGAGCGACATCATAGACAAATAACGGCGTCCCGAATTTTTGCGCCAACTTTACGGTGTCACAACCACCGATTTCTAAATGATTTTCCCGATTCATTTTTGCTGTACCAAATAACATGTTTTCCCGCCCCTTCATTTCGTTTTATTAAAAATCATAGCATAAAACCCAGTAGCTTCCTATAATTTTCCACATTTTTCTCTGACTTTCTCCTGTTGCTTTTTTTCGCCAAATAGCCTACAATAATTGGAATATGAATAAAAAACCTTTATTATCAAGACTTTAATCTTTTAAACAAAAATTGGTATATACGAAAAAGAAAGAAGGCAGATGACTTGGCTACACTGAACCGCGATCAACAAATTGAAGAAATTATTAATTTGGAAGCAATTTTGAATTTACCGAAAGGAACAGAACATTTTGTCAGTGATTTACATGGTGAATTTGAAGCTTTTGACCATATTTTAAGAAATGGTTCTGGGCGAATCCGAGAAAAAGTTCAATTTTTATTTAAACAAGAATTAAATGCCCATCAGATGGACGAGCTTTGTTTTATTATCTACTATCCAGAAGAAAAATTAACACTTTTAGAAAATGAAAGCGCCCTCTCTTATGAATGGTGGCTATTAACGATTCGCCGTCTGGTTGAAATCGTCCGTTCTTCTTCGATGAAGTACACACGTTCTAAAGTTCGCAAAGCCCTTCCTGAAACCTATGGGTATATTCTCGAAGAATTGATTTATCAATATGATGAAACAACAACCAAAAACGGTTACTATCAACAAATTATTGAAAAAATTATTTTACTAGGTGAAGCCAAACGTTTCGTGACAGAATTAGCTTATCTAATCCAACGTCTGATTATCGATCACCTACATGTTATTGGGGATATCTATGACCGGGGGCCAGCACCAGATAAAATTATGGACCGATTAATGTCCTATCACTCCTTGGATATTCAACTAGGCAATCATGATATGATTTGGCTGGCTGCTTATAGTGGTTCACTGGCTTGTTTAGCCAATGTAGTACGTATTTGTGCTCGCTATGGAAATTTAGATTTGTTAGAAGAACGTTATGCTATCGATTTAACCGCCTTAAAAAAATTTAGTTTAGAAACATATAAAGAAAATCCTGCTTTTGCACCCAAGAAAAATCCCTATCGTGCGTTAACTGAAGCTGAAAAACAAGTAGCGATGCGTGTGCAACAAGCCATTGCCATTATTCAAGAAAAACTAGAAGGGCAAATTATTGGTCGACGCCCTGATTTTAACTTGGCACATCGGCTACGCTTAGATAAGATTCAAGGGGAAACTATTACTTTTGACGAATGTCGTTATACATTAATTAACAGCTGTTTCCAAACCGTTTCTGAAGAGCAGCCTTACCAATTAACACGTGAGGAAAAACAGATAATTGATGATTTATTAACGCAATTTCAGTCTTCGCCGCGGTTAACAAAACACATGCGCTTTCTAATGGAAAAAGCTTCTCTTTACCTTGTGTATAATCAAAATTTATTGATTCATGGCTGTCTGCCTCTGAATGCGGACGGTACTTTTCAAGCTTACACATTTAAAGGCCACTCCTATTCAGGAAAAGCTTTAGTTGACTTCTTTCAGGAAATGTTAGAAGAAGCTTATGCTCAGCCTGCTAGTACAGATGACTATGCGACAGATTGTTTATGGTATCTTTGGTGTGGCGAAGGTTCCTCATTATTTGGCAAACGAGCTATGAAAACCTTCGAGCGTTATTTTCTCGCTGAAAAAGAAACACATCATGAAGAAAAGAATCCTTACTACTCTTTGCGTGATACGGTTGAAGTTTGTGAAAGAATCCTAGATGAATTTGAAGTGACTGGTGAAAATAGACATATCATTAATGGCCATACACCAGTTAAACGAACAAAAGGCGAATCGCCAATCAAAGCAAATGGCACGCTTCTCGTAATTGACGGCGGCTTTTCAAAATCTTATCAGACAATTACTGGAATTGCTGGTTATACATTGTTGTACAACTCGTTTGGTTTACAACTGACCGCGCATAAATCTTTTTCTAGTAAAGAAACAGCCATTTTAAATAATCAAGACATTCATTCCATCAAACAAGTCATCGATCGTCCCTTACAGCGGCTATTGG
Organism: Enterococcus sp. DIV0712; assembly: GCF_050554855.1. Classification (NCBI taxonomy): domain Bacteria; kingdom Bacillati; phylum Bacillota; class Bacilli; order Lactobacillales; family Enterococcaceae; genus Enterococcus; species Enterococcus sp. DIV0712. The sequence continues at coordinate 1,210,940 of NZ_CP187333.1, read as the reverse complement.
TGAAAGATACCACTATCGGCAAAGAGCTATTAAAGCAATCGCAAGCACTCCAAAAACAAATGAAACAAAACCAGTAGTGCCGTTAAAAAGACGCTTGCGCTCTTATCCGAAAAATGATTAAATGGAGGAGTTGAGAAAAATATCTATTAGAGAAACGGAAAGGGTTTTACATTGAAGAAACAGCAACTCTCACTATACGGCACCATTTTCTTTCTTTGCTTTTTCCTAATTGTGGGCTTCTTCTTCTCAAGTCGTGGCGAAGATTATGCCAAAGAATCTGAACAAAAAGTTACAATTGATTCCGCCAAACATGAGAAGCATACGAAAGACAAGGAAGAAAATAATTCAGCAAATACAGTATTTTTTGATAAAATAAATGACCTGCTCGTCGCTTCTGTCAAAGAATTTGAAGGAACGGTCGGGATTAGTTATTTGGATTTAGAAACTGGCGAACAGCGTTCCGTGAATGGCCAACATGAATTTTATACAGCTAGTACTATTAAAGTGCCCCTGACGATGTTAGTCGCCGACACGGTTGCTTCTGGTCAAAAAAAATGGACAGACCTGATTCCCTATAACGCCGAAGAAGATTATGAAGAAGGAACTGGGATCATTGCCTATAATATCCAACAAGAATATCCATTAAAAACGTTACAAGAATATGCCATCACCTATTCTGATAATATCGCTAAAAATATGCTCTATGACACATTGGGTGGTGATGCAAAAGCAAAACGAGAAATGTATCAGCGTTATTTGCACAACACACCTTCGATTGAAGAGCCACAATTTTCTTCGGAAGATGCGCTTGTTATTCTACAAAAATTATATACTGAAAAAGCAACAAAACCAGATTACCAAGCGATTTATGATTCTATGAAACAAAGTGTTTTCCATGAAAGAATGGAAACTCCCACAACTCAAGGAAAAGTTGCTCATAAAATTGGTTCCTATGATGAATTTATTCATGATATGGGGATTTTAGAAACACCTCACCCCTTTGCTTTAGCAATTTTTACTAAAGGGCCTGATAATGCTAAGAGTGCTGCGTTTATTGCTTCAGTGACAGATAAGTTATGGCAATTACAGGTGTCTGAATATCCTAATGATAACAGTTAAGAAAATACCCTTGGTTTATTAAGATGACTTAATAAACCAAGGGTATTTTTTTATTGTTTGTTATCATTATCCATTTGTACAGACAACAACTTCGTAAAACGTTCTGCCAACATTTGGTGGGCATCAATTTTTTTGGTTCCTTGTGCTTTTGCTGCAAAACTAGCAAAGTTTAAGCCAGCCCCAAATAGTTGTAACGCACCGTTGCCTAAATCTCCCTTTTTAAGAGCTTCAAGCCCATCTTCGATAAATTGGTTACTTTCATCTAAATGACACTCAGGAAGATATTTCACGCCGTGATGATATCGTTTTACATTCAGAATGATTTGCTTCGCGGCTTCTTCTGAAATAGCCGCTCCCAAGTTTAACAGTAGCTCATTGATTGGTTCCACCAAGCGAGCATAGTCACTTTCGTATTTTTGACAATTCAGTGCAATCGCTTTGCGGCGTTCTTCATTTTTCATTTTTTCCACTCCCTTTTTTATTAAAAACGAGCACGAAAGCTACCAACTGGCTTCGCACTCGTTCTTTCTAACCACTAATTTTCTTTGTTCATGCTTTTAATTTTAATTAGACGTGTAATTTCGCCACGTTCATTTTCTTCTAATTTCATTTGAATGTAGTAAATTGTTTCTTCTAATTGTGGAATCGTCATATACTCTAAGGCGTTGACACGACGACGCGTTTTTTCAATTTCTTTTGATAATAATTGGCACGTCTTTTCAACATTTGCAAGTGCTAATAATTTCGGTAAAATGCTTGAAATTTTAGCAAAAGCTTGATCAAGCTCGCTGTTTGAATTCACGTAGCCATAATCTAAGGGTGCTTCTTGAACAGATTCATCGTAATCAAAAATCATTTTAGGAACTGGCACACTTAAGATGTTCTGTTCAATAATTTCTAATTCAACTTTTTCGGCTGGAATTGCCACTAACTCTTCAATAAAGGCTTCGTTCAACGTTGCGTTTGCCAATACAAAATTTGATAACGCATCCGTCACTTCTTGTTCAACCTGAATACGTAACTCATTGTTTTCTTTGACTAGCGCAATAAACCGTCGCATCAATTCATCTTGTTTGTCTTTCAGCAACTTATGACCTCTCGTGGCCGTAGTTAACTGTTTTTTCAATCGGGAAAGTTCCATACGGGTTGGATTAACATTTAATCGAGCCATTTTTCTACTTCCCTTCAGTTAAATATTGATCGAGCATATCCTCTTTAATTCGTTTTAGTTCTGTTCTCGGTAGCATACTTAATAGTTCCCACCCAAGATCTAACGTTTCTTCAATCGAACGGTTTGTATCGAATCCTTGATTGACATATTCTTCTTCAAAACGTTGGGCAAAAGCTGCGTAAATTTTATCGACATCGGAAAGAGCTGATTCTCCTAAAATGACAGCTAATTCTTTGGCTTGTTTCCCTTGTGCATAGGCTGAGAACAATTGATTCATCGTCGCTGCATGATCCCCGCGCGTTTTGCCTTCGCCAGTTCCTTTGTCTTTAAGACGGGAAAGTGATGGCAATACATCAATTGGTGGTTGGATACCGCTCTTATATAGTTCCCGGGACAAGATAATTTGCCCTTCTGTAATATAGCCAGTTAAATCGGGAATTGGATGTGTTTTATCCTCCTCTGGCATTGTTAAAATAGGAATCTGTGTTACGGAACCTTTTGAGCCACGAATTCGGCCTGCTCGTTCATACAACGTTGCTAAGTTCGTGTAAAGATAACCTGGGTAACCACGACGTCCTGGAACTTCACGGCGTGCTGCTGAAATTTCTCGCAACGCTTCGCAATAATTTGTCATATCCGTCATGATAACTAAGACATGCATGCCCTTTTCATAAGCTAAATATTCAGCGGCTGTCAAAGCCATTCTAGGTGTTGCAATCCGTTCAATGGCTGGATCATTCGCTAAGTTCATAAACAAGACTGAACGATCAATTGCGCCTGTTTGACGGAAATCTTCCATAAAATATTCCGCTTCTTCAAAGGTAATCCCAATGGCCGCAAAAACTACGGCAAATTCTTCTTCACTATTTAACACGTTGGCTTGTCTGGCAATTTGTGCCGCTAATTCTTTATGAGGTAAGCCAGATGCTGAAAAAACAGGTAATTTTTGACCACGAACTAAGGTATTTAAATGGTCAATCGCTGAAATCCCTGTTTGGATGAACTCATCGGGATAATCACGAGCGACTGGATTGATAACTTCGCCGTTAATATCTAATTTTTTCTCAGGTAATAATTCTGGTCCATTATCTTTTAAGCGACCTAAGCCGTCAAAAACGCGCCCCATCATATCTGGCGAAACCCCTAATTCTAAAGGATGTCCCAGAAAGCGAACTTTTGAATCACGAATATTGATATTACTCGTTCCTTCAAAAATTTGGACCATCGCTTTATCTCCATTGATTTCTAAAACTTGCCCTTGGCGAATTTCGCCATTTTGCATGCGTACTTCAATTAATTCTTCGTACTTTACGCCTGCCACTTTTTCAACAATCATCAGAGGACCAACGACTTCATTGATTGTGCGATATTCTTTAATCATTCGTCATTCCTCCTTCAGCAATGATTTCTTTTATCGTTGTTTTAATTTCTGCTTGTAAACGATCCAATTTTTCTAATTCTTCTTCTGGTAAATACTTGCTACGAGCAATGCGATCACGGATTTCAACTGTTCCCGCCATTAACTCAGAGAAATAAGTGCCTAAACTTAAGGCTTTTTGACCTTCTTCACCAAAAGTTAGAATCAATTGCAACATTTTCGCTTGTTTGGTTCGAGAAGTGAACGTATCCACGTCATCAAAAGCATTTTGTTGCAAATAGTCTTCCCGTAATGATTTGGCTGTTTCCAACGTTAAACGGTCTTTATCCGACAAGGAATCAATCCCAACCAAGCGAACAATTTCTTCCAGTTGAGATTCTTCTTGTAAAATCCGCATCCCTTCAGCTACCATAGCGGCCCAGTTCCCTTGCAATTCCAAGTCTAAATATTGCCCTACTTCTGTGGAGTAAAGAGAATAACTTTGCAACCAGTTAATAGAAGGAAAATGACGTTTTTGTGCTAATTGGGAATCTAAGCCCCAGAATACTTTAACAACGCGTAACGTATTTTGGGTGACAGGTTCTGATATGTCCCCACCAGATGGCGAAACCGCACTAATCGCCGTAATGCTTCCTTCACGATGATCTTTTCCTAACGCGATGACTTGTCCTGCTCGTTCATAATATTCAGCTAAGCGACTACCTAAATAGGCTGGATAGCCTTCATCACCAGGCATTTCTTCTAACCGACCACTCATTTCTCGTAACGCTTCTGCCCAACGAGAAGTAGAATCCGCCATAATTGCGACTGAGTAACCCATATCACGGAAATATTCTGCAATGGTAATCCCTGTATAAATCGAGGCTTCCCGTGCCGCTACCGGCATATTTGACGTATTCGCAATTAAAATCGTCCGATTCATCAAAGACTCACCAGTTGTTGGATCAATTAATTCTGGAAATTCATTTAAAACATCTGTCATTTCATTCCCGCGTTCCCCACAACCAACGTAAACGACTAAGTCGACATCGGCCCACTTAGCAATTTGGTGCTGAACGACTGTTTTTCCAGCGCCAAATGGTCCTGGAACTGCTGCCGCTCCGCCTTTCGTAATTGGGAAAAAGGTATCAATTACGCGTTGTCCGGTCACCATCGGTACTTTGGGACTTAGTTTTTCTAAAATGGGACGTCCCCGCCGAACGGGCCATTTTTGCATCATGCTAAAACTTTCCGTTCCTTTAGCCGTTTTCACTGAGTAAACTGTTTCATCAATGGCAAAGTCACCTGCTTTAATTTCGACAATCGTTCCTGAAACGCCGAAAGGCACCATAATTTTATGTTGAATAATCGGTGTTTCTTGAACCACACCGACGATGTCACCTGCCGACACTTCTTCACCAACTGACACAGTCGGTTCAAACGTCCATTTTTTCTCACGATCTAACGCATCAATTTTAACACCACGACCTAAAAAGTTACTGTGGGTTACTTCTTGAAATGTATCCAATGGTCGTTGAATACCATCAAACATTTCGGCAATTAAACCTGGGGCTAATTCAACAGATAATGGTTCTCCTGTTGAAATAACTGGTTCTCCTGGTCCAATGCCTGTTGTTTCTTCATATACTTGAATCGAAGCGACGTCGCCTCGCATTTCAATAATCTCTCCGATAACGCCTAAATCTCCTACATGACAAATGTCTTGGATACTAGCATCTGACATGTTTTCAGCTAAAATCAAAGGACCTGAAACTTTGACAATTTTTCCAATTTGCACGCTCATTCTCCTTTGCATTATAAAATATTTTGTCCAATTGCTTTTTCAACATTTTTTTCAATCTCACTTAAACCGATTCCGATTGTACCATTATGACTTGGGATTAAAATAATCGCTGGTGTCACTTGTTCTTTGTATCGTTCAATCGTTTCTTCTGCTAAAGTAGAGGCTTCTTCCGTTATGAAAATGACCCCAAACTTATTTTTTGCCATAGTTTCAATGGCTTCTCTAACTTGCATTTCTGAAATGGCATGATGGACCTCAAAGCCAAACAGTTTAAATGGTAAGATTGAATTTTTGTCTCCAATGACACCAATTTTATACCCCATTGACTTTTCGCATCCTTTCTCGAATTTTTTCATTTGAAAACCCACTATGTTTTCCGACCAAAATTAAACGCAAATTTTTCCATTCAACTTCTTTCGCATTCAAAAAGGCTAGTAATGGGAGCGGCCCAAAAGCAACCGTCCGACCGTTTTCATACATTGAGGTCAGGTAATCATCTTTGAGTTTTTCAAAAGCCAATAAATTTAATTCATTGGTTTCTTTATTGATAATCTTTTCTAATAGTTGTCCGTAATTCGTTGTTCTGACAAATGCTGTAAATTCTACAAGTGACTTTTCCGCATAGGTCAACAGCTCTTTCTTTGAGAGACTGCCAGCGCTAGAAAGCACGGTTGATAAAAAGTTACTGTTTTGATGTTGAACAATCCCTCTAGCCATCGTTGATAGATTGGTTAAATCAATAAAAGCGATGACTTCCTTCGTTAACTCTTCATAGCCCAATTCATCCGCTAATTTTCGCTGTTGCTGTAAAAATGCTCGATCATAAAGGATATCAATTGCTTGCGGCAAACCGCCTTCTTCCAGATAGGCAAAAACATCACGGATCACTTCTAATAATGCTGGTTCAAGTTCGGAAGAGTTTTTTGTATGAATGGCACTTTTGACTGTGTTTAGAGAATAACGACCATCTTCTAAATAAAGATAATCAAAATCTTTACCTGTTCGCTCAGCTTTCGTCAAAATTTTCAAGTTATGGAAGGTAAAACGCATCGTATACAACGTTACTACAGCTGGTTCTGGAGCCATTTCATATAACCAGCGATAAAGATTTCCCAGCGCTTCAGAAGAATGGTAGTCAAATTTTTCTTCAAAAGTTTCGGTTAAATAAGGTTGATAAACCGTACTTTTTAACATATTTTTAACGTCTTCAACTGTTTCCGCTTCTAAAAGTTGTTGAAACTGTTGCTCAGAAAGCAGCTCCGTTTCTTTTAAACGAATCAGCGGATTAATTTGATGATACGTTGGTTTTCTCATTCTACGTCCTCCCTTCTTAACTGAAAAGTTTTTCTGCTACTTTAAAGCCTTCTGTTTTTTGAATCTCTTCAACTAATGCTGAAAAGAGAAAATTATAATCCAAACCGTCTTTTGCAACGATAAAGCCACTTTCTTTTGGAACAACTTCCTCTGAAAGCTCCCATTGAACAGTAGCATCAGAAAGGGCGGTCAGCCATTCTTGCGTCACTTTCGTTTGAGAATACTCGCCTAAAAGAATGGTTGCTTTTCCTGTTAATTCAAGTGAACCTAATTGTGCTTTCATGAATTGTTGAAATTCTTCCGCTGACCATTCACTCATCTTTAAGACCACTTCGTCAAATAATTGGTTAAGATATGCTTGTTTTTTATTTAATGCATCCTGACGAATTTCTAGTGTTTGCCGTTGTTGGCGTTGTTTAAATTCTTTTAATAATTGTTGTTGTCGTTTTTCTATTTCATGTTCTTGCTTCAGCAAAATTTCTTGTTGTGCTGCTTGGAATTCTTGATCGATGCGCGTTTGTTCACTGGTGACATAGGCTTCGACTTCTTGCTTTCCTTGCTGCTTAATTTCACTGATGATTTTTTCAATGGCATCCATCCATCTGCCTCCTCAATTATTTGACGTTCAATACAAGTAAGAAGGAAATTACGAACCCTAAGATGGCATAAGTTTCAACCATGGCAGCATAGATAATTCCTTTTGTTGCATGTTCTGGTTTCTTCGCTAAAATTTGGATCCCCGCAGCGGCTACACGACCTTGGGCAATCCCAGAGAACAATCCTGCAAAAGCAATTGGTAAAGCTGCTACAAAATAGTTCAATCCTTGAACCATACTCATATCGTTTCCTAAGTTAATATAAATTAAGAAAGCAATAACAAAACCATATAGTCCTTGTGTACCTGGTAATAACTGTAAAATTAACGCTTGACCAAATTTTTCTGGCTGCTCCGTCGTTAAAGCTGCTGCTGCTTCCCCAGTAAAGCCAACCCCTTTGGCTGATCCAATCCCAGCAAAAATTGTCGCCATTGCCATTCCTAATACTGCAAAAACAATTCCACCATTATTATTAATTAAGTAATCCATCATCTCTATTTTCCTCCAATAAATAATTTTCTATTTTTTCTCAACATTGACATACTTTTCTTTTGTTTTTAGCGGATTAAACGCCCGGCCACCGCCTGTGTAAAATTTTCCAAAGAACTCAACATATTGCAAACGTGCGCCATGAACATAAGCACCTAATAACGATAAGAATATGTTTAACGCATGTAAAACAATTAACAGCAAGATGCCCACGCTAAAACGGGCAACTGGCGGCATGAACTCTACGAGCATATTAAACGCTGAAGCAATACTTCCCCCAGCAATTCCTAACGCCATCAAACGTGTATAACTAACTAAATCACCGACATAACCTGTCACACCGTATAGTCCATACAGTCCTTTGGCTAAGCCTTTTAATTTGGCCTTCGATTGAATCATTGGAATCACAATAATTGCAATGGCAGAAAGGCTAGCTAAAATCGCACCTGCTGTAAATAAGCCTTCATTTTTAACCACTAATTTACCAACGACTAACAATGCTAAACCAAACAAAATCCCTAACCAAGCGTAACTTTCGTTAATACTATCTAAATAGCGCTTTTGTTTTGATAACTGAATCCCATTAATCATTAAACCGACAACCAATTGGATAAACCCAAAAATAACCGATAAAATAAGAATCGTATTTACATCTTCGGTCGTTGATAAAATCGGAAATGGTGATTTGATTCCAAACATTATTGGCGGTAATGCTGCACCGAAAAACGAACCGTAAATGAAGCCCCAAATAATTGTTGGAAATGATAAAATCAAGAAAAAGTCGGCAAAACGTTTCATGCCTCTCGGTAAAACAAATGCTTTCAAAGCAATAATAGACAAGAGTAGCATCAGTAAGCCATAGCCAATATCCGCTACCATCATACCAAAAAAGACTAGATAAAACGGCATCATCGCAGGTGTCGGATCAACTTCTTCATATTTTGGTAAGCTATACATCTCTGTTAACATTTCAAACGGCTGCACCAATTTATTATTCGCTAGTTTAACTGGTATATCCGTCTCAATTTCCGCCTTCGTAGGATTTTCAAAAGTAAGAGCTATTTCGTCCTTAGGAACTTTTTCTTCAATCGCTGTCAAAATATCGGCTTTTTCTTCGACTGGAATCCACGTTTGCAAGATGAAAAATGATGAAGCATTTAACAAATGTTGACGTGCTTGTTCTCTTTGGATAACCGCCAATAAGACTTCTTCAGCCAAGCAAAACGTTTCATAAAAATCATGATAAGAAGCCAGTTGTTGCTTTAAGGCTTTTTCTTCTTTTTGTAAAATTTCATATCGTTCTTTGACTTGTTGATATGCCTCTTTAGGCGGAACATCATAACGGTATTGGAGTGGTTCAAAACTATATTGGTTTAATAACTCGGTTACACTCTGCTGATGTTCCTTCAGGTAAACGAGTGTAAAATAACTATGATGCATACTTTGATAAATTTCTTCAAAATAAACCGTTGGCCATTGAGACAAAACGCTCAAGAAACTGGCTTTATTGGCTAGATTTATCGAACCATGAACGACATGACTACTTTTTAACTGCTGTTTGTGTGGTAGAACATCCAGATATTGCCAGCGGCCTAATAATTCTTCTTCTGCTTCTAATCCTTGACGATCCGTTTGAATTTGTTTCAAAGATTCTTGAATATTCTTTAATTCCGTCAAATAGCTTTGTAATGTTTCTTCATCAAAGGTTTGTTCCAACTCTTCTAAGGTGTAGACTTTTCTTTTTATCTTTAATCCTTTTCCTGAAGAGCGTGTCAAAAATAAAAGAAGCTCTTGCAATTGTTGTAGCATCGTTTCATATTTACGTAACTGTTCAGTTGACTGTTCTGCTTGTAAAAAAGAATATTGACTCTTTAAGGCTTGTTCTTCTTCAGGCGAATGAAAAATCCGTTTTACTTCGACAATTTGCAAGCCTTGAATGGCTTGTAGAATTGCTGCTTCTTTTTCGGCAGCGGCAATTATTGTCATTTTTTCCATTTTACTAACTGCCATAAACGTCTTTCACCCTCTCAATAATTGAATCAATGACTTGTTCTTTGTTCGCTTCGTAACGTTCGTGAAGCGCTTGTTCAGTGCGCTTTGTTTCATCTAAAAGTTGTTCTTTTTCAAGTTGTAACATCTTTTCTTGCGTTGCTAGTGAATCCGTCAGCACTTTTTCAACAGCTTCTTCACTCTCTTGACGTAGTTTAGCTAAACGTTCTTGCTTCTGTTCTTCATATAAACGACAATTCATCTTAGCTTGTTGCCGATGCTCTTCCACCGCATCTTCCGCTGCCTTGATTTGCTCTAGTACTTCTTGTACCATTGTCTCCACCTCCTTAGTTTTTACACCTTTAGCATATAAGAAAAAGGACTAGCGAAATAGAGATACGCTCAGCCCTTTTGTTTTAGGTATGCAAAAAGGCGCAAACTCAAAAATTGTTCTTCTCACCCCTTGAAGAACTGAATCCTTGAAGCTTTCGCCCAACCATTCTTTATTCAATACTCTACCATCTTAGCAAAGTTTTTCGCAAAATTCAATACTTACCCAAATGAATTAAAATAACAAATTTTCACTTTTATAATAGGTAATAAAAAGGCATTATTTTTTTCGCTTTATAATTATTGATCTTGAATTTTTTTCACATAGATGTGCTATACTTACGTAAACAATTAAATTTATTTGGAGGGATCTCTGATGAATATACGATATATTTCAATCTCTGGTAATACGCGCTCATTTGTTCAACGTTTAACAACTTATGCTGAAGAGCAACATCAGCAAAACGAAAAAAATCCTACGATTACTTTCAAAGAAATTTCGGAAAATTCTCCGTTAGAAGTAGAAACAGAACCATTTTTTACCTTTGTGCCTACCTATTTAGATGGTGGCGATGGCATCAACAATGGCAATACCGAAATTTTAACAGAAGTCATGCGAGAATATCTTGCTTTTGAAAATAATTATCGTTATTGCTCTGGCGTGGTGGGCAGCGGCAATAAAAACTTTAACTACCAATACTGCCTGACAGCTAAACAGTATGCGGAACAATTTAACTTCCCCTTCTTAGCTGACTATGAATTAAGAGGTACCCAAGCGGATATTGAACGAATTTATGCTATTTTAAAGGAAAATCAATAAGCAAGTTTCATTACTAAAAAGCTCACCTATGATAGACTACATTTTGAGGTGAAGAAAAATGAGAAATACATGGTTAGCAGAACAACTTCAGTCAATCAGCGAAGAACCCAATTCTTTTATTATCGAGGAAACCATCAAATATATTGAACAATTAGAAGATGATAATGAAAGTCTTCAAGTTGCATTGGAAGGAACCATTTGGAGTCCTAAAAAATGGAACGAACCTTTGGAAAAATAATTTAAACAGAAGAAAAGAGCCAGAAACGTAAGTATTTCTGGCTCTTTTTTCTATTATTTACAAATTATAGACGTGCATTTAAATCTTTTGCTAATTCTTCAAAACCTGGTTTACCTAATAAAGCGAACATGTTGCGTTTGTAAGCTTCAACACCTGGTTGGTCAAATGGATTAACCCCATTTAAGTAACCTGAGATACCCACCGCAATTTCGAAGAAGTACATAACATAACCTAATGAATAAGCATCCATTGTTGGCACTTTAACGATCATGTTTGGCACACCACCATCTGTGTGAGCAAGCAACGTACCTTCGAACGCTTTTGTATTGACGAAGTCAATTTCTTTTCCTTGTAAATAGCCTAAGCCATCTAGATCTTCATTTTGTTCTGGAATTGAAATGCTATGGCGTGGATTTTCAATTTTAACCACTGTTTCAAATAAGTTACGCATACCCTCTTGAACATATTGACCCATAGAATGTAAGTCAGTTGAAAAGTCTGCGGCTGCTGGGAAAATACCTTTGCCATCTTTTCCTTCTGATTCACCATATAATTGTTTCCACCATTCAGAGAAATAGTGCATACCAGGCTCATAGTTAATTAACATTTCAGTTGTTTTACCTTTACGATATAAAATGTTACGTAACGCAGCATATTGATAGGCTTGGTTTTCTTTTAAGTCGCACGTTGCGCCGTATTCTTTACGTGCATCATTTGCACCTTCCATTAAACGATCAATATCCGCACCGCTAACAGCGATTGGTAAAAGACCTACTGGCGTTAAAACAGTGAAACGACCGCCCACATCATCAGGAATCACAAATGTTTCCCAACCTTCCGCATCGGCTTCAACTTTTACTGCTCCTTTAGCACGGTCAGTTGTCGCATAAATACGTTTATTGGCTTCTTCTTTGCCATATTTATTAATTAATAACTCTTTAAAGACGCGGAAAGCAATCGCTGGTTCTGTCGTAGTTCCAGATTTTGAAATAACGTTGACAGAAAAATCACGATCACCAATCACATTGATTAAATCAGCTAAATAAGTTGAGCTGATGCTATTTCCAGCAAAGAAGATTTGTGGCGCTTTCCGTTCTTCTTTTGATAATAGATTATTAAATGAATGTGTCAAAAATTCAATTGCTGCACGGGCACCTAAATATGAACCACCGATACCAATGACTACTAATACCTCAGAGTCAGATTGAATTTTTGCTGCTGCTTTTTTAATGCGCGCGAATTCTTCTTTGTCATAGTTTTCTGGTAAATCAATCCAGCCAGTAAAATCATTACCAGCTCCTGTACCTTCACGTAATGCTTTGTCCACTGCAGTGACTTGTGTTTGCATGTATTCCAATTCATGGTCAGCAACAAATGGTGCTAATTTGGAATAATCTAATTGAATGTGTGACATTCCTTTTCCTCCTCGAAAGTAAACTTACTACATGTATACTTTACGTGTTTTTAGACATTTTTTCAAGCAAATTCTTTTGGATAGACCAATTGTTTAATTTTAACTATTTAATTAGAGATATTTATTCTCTTAATCAAACAAATCAATAAAAAATGCTAGGAAATCCTAGCATTTTTTGTTATTAAACGAGTCCTTGACTTAGCATCGCTGCCGCTACTTTTTCAAAGCCAGCAATATTCGCACCTAAAACAAAGTTATCTCGTGCCTGATATTCGTTAGCTGTATCACGACAAGTCTCATAAATGTTTTGCATAATTTGATCTAGCATACCGTCAACTTTTTCAAAGGACCAAGCTAAACGTTCAGCATTTTGGCTCATCTCTAATGCAGAAACCGCAACACCACCTGCATTAGCGGCTTTTCCTGGACAATAAATTACAGCTGATTTAGCAAAAACGGCGACTGCTTCTAGTGTACAAGGCATATTTGCGCCTTCTGCCACGACTTTCACTCCGTTTTTCACTAAAATAGCGGCTTGCTTTTCGTTGATTTCATTTTGTGTTGCACATGGTAATGCAATGTCATAAGCTGTTTCGAAATCCCAAACAGATTCTTTATCATAATAAGTTGCGCCTTTACGTGTTTCAACATATTTTGAAATGCGTTCACGATTTTTTTCTTTTAGTTCTTTTACTAACGCCACATCAATTCCTTCTGGATCATAGACAAAACCAGACGAATCGGAACATGTGATTACTGTGGCGCCTAGCTCAGTTGCTTTTTCCATGGCATAAATTGCGACATTACCGCTACCAGAAACAGCGACTTTTTTGCCTTCAAACGTATCGTTTTTATCTGCTAATAAATGTTTAACAAAATAAACCGTTCCATAACCCGTCGCTTCTGTTCTTGCTTGGCTTCCCCAGTATCCTAAAGGTTTTCCAGTCAACACTCCTGCATCATAGTTGCGCAAGCGTTTATACATGCCAAACAAATAACCAATTTCACGAGCGCCTACGCCAATATCGCCTGCTGGAACATCTGTACTTGGACCAATATGTTTTTGAAGTTCGGTCATGAAACTTTGACAAAAGCGCATCACTTCAGCATCTGACTTACCTTTTGGATCAAAATCACTACCGCCTTTGCCGCCACCGATTGGCAAACCAGTTAAACTATTTTTAAAAATTTGTTCAAAGGCCAAAAACTTCATCACACTTAAATTCACACTTGGATGAAACCGCAAACCACCTTTGTATGGTCCAATCGCTGAATTATATTGGACACGATAGCCTCTGTTCACATGCCAGTTGCCCTGGTCATCTTGCCACGGCACACGAAATTGAAAAATACGTTCAGGTTCAATCAAGACACCTAAAACATTTGCTTCAATGTATTGAGGATTTTTTTCTAAAAAACCTTCTACGGTTGGTAAAAACTCATCGACTGCTTGTAAATATTCTGTTTGACCTTGGTCTAATTGGTGAATCTTTTCTTGAATATTTTTAACATATTGTTTTGCGTCCATTTAATCATCCTCTCATTGTTATAGGTTTATTTTAACTGAAAATTCAAAAATTACCATAGTCAAACGTTTATTTTTTTATTTATTTCTTTTTTGCATTTTTATTGCGCTAATGAAAGCGTTGACATATTTTTGTAAAGTATGTAATATAAAATTAGTAAGCAAAGATAAAAATTTGTTGATATTTTGCATTAAATACACTCTTATACATCAAGATGTATTTAAAGAAAAGAGGAATATTTATGGAAATGGAAAAATTTAAAGATGATTTAAAATCGTTAGGTAAAAGAGTAACAAAATTAAAGGAAAATATTGCTACCGAAGAAGCAACCAAAACTTCTTTAATTATGCCCTTCTTTCAAATACTGGGTTATGACATTTTTAATCCTTTGGAATTCGTTCCAGAATTTACTGCTGATGTAGGGATTAAGAAAGGGGAAAAAGTAGATTATGCGATAGTAATTGATAGTATTCCTACTATGTTAATTGAAGCAAAATCTGTCAACGAACAATTAACAAAACATGATTCTCAATTATTTAGATATTTTGGGACTACGACATCAAAATTTGGAATATTAACAAATGGTAAAGAATATAAATTTTTTACCGATTTGGAAGAACCCAACAAAATGGACGTCTCTCCATTTTTAACTATTGATATAACTAATTTGAAGGATACACAAATACCAGAAATTGCTAAATTCCATAAAGACACATTTGATATTGATAAAATTACAAGTAGCGCTTCTGAATTGAAATATTTAAATAAATTTAAAGCTTTCTTATCAGATCAGCTTTTAGACCCTTCAGAAGATTTTGTAAAATATTTTGTTGGAGAAATTTATGGCGGAGTAAAAACTAAACAAACATTAGATAAGTTTACACCTATAATAAAAAAAGGAATAAATCAATTTATCAATGAAAAAGTAAATGAAAAGTTAAGTGCTGCATTAAATACTTCTGTTTCGGACAAAGAAGATGATTTGTCTGAACAGCCTGAAGATGAAATCGAGAATAATATAGTTACTACTCCTGAAGAATTAGAAGTTTACACAATTTCTAAACTCATTTTAAAAGATACAGTAGTGTTGGATAGGATATTTTACCGAGATAATAAAAGTTACTTTAATGTACTCCTAGATAATAATATCAGAAAATGGATTTTAAGATTTTACATGAATAATAATGGTATGAAAATAGAACTAAACAACGGATTAAAAGAATTAATTTCAATCGAATCACCATTAGATGTGTCTAATCATTCAGAAAAAATAATAAAAATTGTAAACGAGTTCTTATAAAACTAAGGAGCCAGTTAGTAAATTTTCAATTAGCTGGTTCCTTAGTTTTATTTATTTTTTCCTTAAATCCAGAAAAAATCCCGTAATTATGGTACACTACCTATTGAATTGGAGGAGAACTATGAAGAAATTTGATGTAATTATTGTCGGCGCTGGGACGAGTGGTATGATGGCCACGATTGCGGCTGCAGAAGCAGGCGCTCAAGTATTATTGATTGAAAAAAATCGCCGTGTTGGGAAAAAATTATTAATGACTGGTGGCGGTCGCTGTAATGTAACCAATAATCGGCCCGCAGAAGAAATCATTTCATTTATTCCTGGGAATGGAAAATTTTTGTACAGCGCATTTTCACAATTTGATAACTATGATATCATGAACTTTTTTGAATCCAATGGTATTCACTTAAAAGAAGAAGATCACGGACGCATGTTCCCTGTTACAGATAAATCGAAGTCAATTGTTGATGCGCTATTTAACCGCATTAACGAATTAGGAGTCACTGTTTTTACAAAAACACAGGTCACAAAATTACTACGAAAAGACGATCAAATAATTGGCGTTGAAACCGAACTGGAAAAAATTTATGCACCGTGTGTTGTATTAACAACTGGCGGCCGCACTTATCCTTCCACAGGAGCAACTGGTGATGGCTATAAACTAGCCAAAAAAATGGGGCATACCATCAGCCCGCTCTACCCTACCGAATCACCTATTATTTCTGAAGAACCTTTTATCCTTGATAAAACGTTGCAAGGTCTCTCTTTACAAGATGTTAATTTAACTGTTTTGAACCAAAAAGGAAAACCTTTAGTTAATCATCAAATGGATATGCTGTTTACACATTTTGGCATTTCAGGACCTGCCGCGCTCCGCTGTTCTAGTTTTATTAACCAAGAATTAACTCGCAACGGTAATCAACCTGTCACGGTAGCCTTGGATGTGTTTCCGACAAAATCTTTTGAAGAAGTGCTGAAAAATGTTGATTACATGATTGAGGAACAGCCAAATAAAGTGGCAAAAAATGCCTTTCATTCTTTAATACCAGAACGGCTGCTTACTTTTTATCTAGAGAAACTAGCAATTGAAGAAGTGCCTGCCAAACAACTAACAGAAAAGCAACGTCTTTCCTTTGTGGAACTACTGAAAGACTTTCAGTTCACTGTTACGAAAACATTGCCTTTGGAAAAATCTTTTGTCACAGGCGGTGGGATTTCCCTCAAAGAAGTGACCCCTAAAACAATGGAGAGCAAATTAGTCAATGGTTTATTTTTTGCTGGTGAACTTTTAGATATTAATGGCTATACTGGAGGCTACAATGTTACAGCTGCATTTGTCACTGGACATGTTGCTGGCTCCCATGCCGCAGAAATTGCAGAATACACCTATTTACCAATTGAAGAAGTCTAAACAAAAAGTCGCTAAAATAGCGACTTTTTGTTTACTTTTTTTATTTATCAATAATTTTCCCGTTTTCTAAATAAATAGTGCGGGTGGCTACTTTTTCCACAAACGTTTCATCATGCGAGGTGAAAATTACTGTTCCTTGATAGGCACTTATAAATTCTTCAAGTGCTTGGATTGTGTCTAAATCAAGAAAATTGGTGGGTTCATCCAATAAGATGATATTATTTGGTTCTATAAATAATTGCGCCAAAGTAATTTTTATGGCTTCGCCACCACTTAGAGAAGATATCTTTGTCTGTAAATTTTCTTGTTGAAAACCTAGTCGATATAAAAGTGAACGCACAATCTTTTCAGAATAATTTGTCCGCTTCAATAAATAAGTCAACAGTGGTTCATCATTTTTTAATCGATAATCTAATTGATGATACGTTCCTAACCGGACTTTGGGAGAAAAGTAAATGGCCGGGTGACGGGCTTCAATTTGTTGAAGGAAGGTACTCTTCCCAGCACCATTTTTTCCACAAAGTGCTATTTTTTCGTTTAAAGGAATTTGAACGTTCACTTGGTTAAGAATTGTTCGATTCTCATAAGCGAAAGTTAAATTTTCAATTCTAATTGGATATGGATTGTATAAAGAGAACTGATTATTAGTAGGAAAAATAATTTTTCGCTCTTGTTTTGCTTGCGCAACATCGGGTAATCTGTCAATTCTGGCATTAATCGCTTTCGCTTGTTTTTGGAGTGCTTTTTGTACGGTATCTTTTTGTTTAGAACCAGCTAAACGACTAGGTTTAATTTGCTTTTGTTTTTGTTTTTTTGAAACATGACTAGATTTTTGCGCTTGTGCTTGTTTCTTTGCGTAAGATTCCTGTAATTTTTTCTTTTCCTTTTGATACTGATGATAGACATTATATTGTGTTTGCTGTTCCAATTCTTTTTGACGACAATACGCATCGTAGTTCCCTAAATATTCTTTGACATGTCCATCCGAAACTTCCCAAATTTTCTCTGCTAATTGATTCAAGAAAAAGCGATCATGACTAACAAACAAAACGGTCCCATAATAATACGTTAAATCTGCCACTAACAACTGACGATGTTCTTTATCTAAATGTGTGGTTGGTTCATCTAAAATAACCCCGGTTGGATACTCTGAAAATAATGTTGCTAAGCGTTTTTGGACTTTTTCGCCACCACTTAGTTTTTGATTTTTCTGATTTAGCAAACAATTTTTGTCAGTTTTCTCTGATTCATTCGTTATTTCTTCAGCTACTTGTGCCAAGTAATGAAAGTCGTTCAATCTTTGAACTTTTCCTTTATCTGATTGAATCTTACCCATAATTAAATTGAGCAGTGTTGATTTTCCTGCGCCGTTTTTACCAATAATCCCAATTTTTTCATTTTCATATACAAATAATTCATCAATTTCTAGAATTGGTTTTCCCGAAAAGTGAATACTTACGTCTTTCAGATGAATACTTAATTTTTTCATTTTGCCCTCTTCTTTCATTTCTGAAACGAAAGAATCTTGGGTACGCAAAAAAGGACAGCCTAATCGCTATCCTTGTAGTTTCGTATAAAAGTACACACGCCACCCATGAATTTTAATTTCAGACTTTTTGATAAGATTTATTCAATTTATTTTGTCAAAAAGTCAATCCAAATTCTGATAGATGCCAACATACAATTATACCTCCTCGTTTAATTACTCCCACATTAACACCTCTGCTTTCTTTTGTCAATTCTGACCCTAAAATGAGAGAATCGGACTTTAGTAGGATACAATTTTACCGAAACTATGGCAAAATAAAGACGGAGGTGAAAACCATGAAGATTACATTGACACGAAAAACATCAGCTTGGGGCGCGTTACGCTATTTTACATTTTATAAAAATGGTGTGCATCAAGGGAAACTTTTTACTAATGTACCTATTGAAATTGAGGCTGATCCTGGAGATGTTTTAACGTTCTATGAAGGCTGGTTCCAATTTTATCGGCGCATTGAAGTTACTGAAGATACCAAAGAAATCACGATTATCAATTCTAAAAAATTGCAACATGTTTTTTATACCTGTGTCGTCTTATTTTTAATTTTAACGCTATTATTCCTTTCCGCACAGAAACTTTCGACGTTTATTATTGCTGAAATTTTAATTTACTCTGGTATTCAGTGGCTGTTCCGGCAACAAACCTATCATTTTACTGTCAAGAAAAAAACGGAATCCTTTGCTTCCTATTCTAAAAAAAGTATCGCACACTAAACGAATCTTTAGCGTGCGATATTTTTTAATTACTTTTCATTAATTCGGCCACATATGTGACTGTTTCTGGTTGTGTTTCTTCAATTTTATTAATCGCATCTGCAAAATTCGGTAAATGCGCTTTGTGGGCAATTAATAATTCGTCCAACAAGGTCTTCGCCATGACGCCGCCAGGAACTAATGGATTAATAGTGAAAGCATGCAATGCTGCGCCGTAATCACCATTGATGGCTGCTCGAATAACCGTTTCTTCCATAGCTTTCATATTTTGAATAATTCCTCGTGCTGCTGGCGGAAAGGCCCCCCAGTTGTAAGGTTCATGGCCATGAGCTGTCACAGGTCCAGATACTTCTACAACACAATCATACGGTAAATCAGTAATTGTCCCATTATTTTCAGTAGAAACAACCATATCCGTTCGTTTATCATTATAAATTGATGCAATCATTTCACAAGCTGCATCGCTATAGTGTGTGCCGCCCCGTTCTTCTAATTCTTTTGGTTTGTAATCTAGTTTGGGATCTTTATACAATTCAAACAGACGACCTTCCGTTTCTTTAACCACTTGTGCTCTTGTTTCGCCCCGTTCATACTCTTCGATGGAATGCTTCAACATCTCATCTTCAATATAATAATAGCGATGATAACCACATGGTAACATTCCTAAATCTTTTAACTGTTCATAATGGAACGGCGCATCAAAAATATTTTTCAAATGACTTTCTTGCTCTTGCTTAGGTCCGTAAATTAAATCAATGAGTTCTTGTGTTCGCTCTTGTCCTTCTTTGTCCCAAACGCGGTGCCAATGGAAATGATTAATTCCAGCAAATTTAAAGAATAAGTCTTCTTCTGGAATTCCCAGCATTTCGGCCGCTTGTTTTCTATGACCAATCGGCACATTACATAAGCCAACTGTTTTTTTCCAACCACCATGTTTAATTGCAGCTTCCGTAACCATTCCAGCTGGATTAGTAAAATTCACTAACCAAGCATCTGGGCAAAGGCGTTTCATATCGTCAATAATAGCTAAAATGACAGGAATTGTTCGAAATGCTTTAAACATTCCTCCCGCGCCATTTGTTTCTTGGCCTAATACCCCATGGGACAAAGGAATCCGTTCATCTTTAATGCGAGCATCTAATAATCCTACACGAAACTGTGTTGAAACAAAATCCGCCCCTTTTAAGGCTGCTTCACGATCCAATGTTAAATGAACTTCCCAATCTAAACCAGCAGCTTTAATCATGCGCTTCGCCATTGCACCAACGATTTCCAATTTTTCTTTACCAGCTTCAATATCGACTAACCAAATTTCCTTAATTGGCAGTTCATCTTTTCTTTTAATGTATCCTTCAATTAATTCAGGTGTATAACTAGAACCGCCACCAATTGTTGCAATTTTTAATGCTCCTCTTGTCATCCGTCTTCTTCCTCCTTGATTAAATTGTTATCGTTTACATCTTTAGGATAAATTATGGGAATGTTCCCATGTCAAGCACTATTTTCAAAAAAATGTATGCTATACTTCTTATAAGAATACATTCCACTTTGGAGGTAAAAAATGACGTCTATCATTGATGTAGCAAAAGTTGCCGGTGTCTCGAAATCGACTGTTTCTCGCTTAATTTCTGGAAAAGGATATGTGAGTGCCGATAGTCAAGAAAAAATTCTCAAAGCAATGAAAGAATTAAATTATACCCCGAATTATGTGGCGCGGAATTTACGAGCAGGTGCCACAAAAACCATTGGCTTTTTAGCCCCTAGCTATTTAGGTTCCTTAGGTATTTTCTTGAATCGCTTTATTTCAATTGCCAAAAAATACAATTATTCCGTAACCTTATTTTTTACAGATGGCGATCAGCAGAAAGAAATTGATGCCTTGAACCAATTAAAATACAAACAATTAGATGGCTTGTTTTTATTGACACGAACAAATGAATGGTCGGTGATTGAGCCTTACAGCGCGTATGGCCCTTTAGCAACCTGGCATCGTATCGATTCACCTAATATATACTCTTCCTACATTGATCATTACTCTGGTTATTATCGTTCCTTAGAATATTTACAACAACAAGGATACCAAAAAATTGGTCATGTCCTCGGTAATCCCGAAAATTTAAACACGCACGCACGAAAACGTGCAATGAAAGATTTTTATGAAAACACTCAGGCACCTTGGCAAGCTGAGTGGCTGATTAATGATCAGTATACTAACCATTCTGGTCGCAAAATTGCCCATTACTGGCAACAATTAACCGACAAGCCAGAAGCTTTGGCCTTTTATAATGATCACGTAGCAGCTGAGTTTATTTCAGAACTTGAAAATCTAAATTATGCCGTTCCTCGCGATGTCGCTGTCATTGGCTTTGATAATAGTTATGTCAGTGAGTTGATGCATATTACGACTGTTGATTATGCCATTCAGTATCAAGCCGAAAACTCATTTATTTACCTATACAACCAATTAAATCAGACGAACATTCCTGAAAAAAAATTAACCGTTCGTCTAGTTGAACGACGAACGGTGCCTAAAAAAGACCCGGCAGATCAGTCACTTTGACTGATTTACCGGGTCCTTTTAGAGTTAAACAAGGATTATTTATGCTTTTGTTCATTTTTTAAAATAGAAATTGACTGTTTTAAAGATTGAATCATGCCGCCTTCACTGTATACAAGAACGTTTGATTTGTATAAACGAGCAGAGAAGATTGTTAAAATAATTCCAAAAACTGCCAAAATCACTAATGAGACAATTGCTTCCATTGTTGATGCCGTTTCGGTCGCCAAGCGTACTGGCATAATGTATGACGAAATCAGCGGAATAAAGGAAGTCACTTTCACCACGATATTTTGTGGATCATTCGTCCCAAACGTAATGCCAATCATATAACCGATTAAACCAATATACATGATGGGCTGAACTGCTTTTGCTGTATCCTCTGGTTTGGAAACAAGAGAACCACAAAGTGCTGCCAAAACAGCAAAAACGAGAATACCAATAATGAAAAAGCCTAATGTAAAAATAAAGGTTGATGAAAAAATACTTTGTGGTGAAATCCCACTTAATAGACTTTTCATAAAATCAAGATTTTTCAATTGAGAATAGCCGAGAACAAACGCCACTCCGTAAATGAAAATTTGTGTTAAAGCTACTAGAATAACCCCAGTTAATTTGCCATAAAAATGGGTTTGCGCTTTTGTACTAGAGAGAATAACTTCCATGATTCTAGTGCCTTTTTCAGAAGCAATCTCTTGGGCAATAATTGAAGAATAACTGCTGATGAAGACAAATAACAAAATTGTTATCCCCATTGCTAACGCCATTTGAATCCCTGTGTTATCTTCTCCTGTTTTTATTTTACCATTTTCATCAAAACTAATTTTGGCTTTTTTAAATGTTGCTTGTTGATTCAACATGGCAACTTGCTCAGCTGTTAGGTTTAAACGATTGGCATTCGCCATTGTTTGTAATTGGTTTAACATTTGAGGAATTAGCATCTCGGTTGCATTTCCTAAAGAGCGTTCAGAATAAAGCTGACCAGAAATCTGATTATCTGTAGTGTCCAAAAGTAAATAAGCATCAATTTTCTCGTCTTTTAATTGTTCTTGGGCCTTTTTCTCAGAAGAAACAGCTTTGAAAGAAAAGTCCTCTGTTTTATTCTTTGTCAACTCTTTAACGAGCGCTTGATTTTCCGAAACCAGACCAATGGTAGTATCTCCTGAAAAACCGCTAGCTAGAGAGCCCGCTAAGTAAACAATTCCTACAAGAAGAAATGGCGCTAAAATCATGATTAAGAAAGACAGCGACTTCACATTTTTCTTATAGACATCAGTCGCAATAATCCAAAATTTACTCATCTTGCCCACCTACTTTCATTTTGAAAATTTCTTCCAATGTTGGTGGTTGTTGATTAAACATTGGAATGTAGCCGTTGGCTGTCGCTTTATCAAACAACACTTTGCCCACTTCAGCGTTTTCTAATGTCGCTTCTAAGACGCCATCTTGTCGTAAGTGTGCTTCTTTCACACCTGCTGTAGCAGCAACTTCCTCAACAGATAACGGTGATTCTAAAAATAATTTTGTTCGACCAAATTGTTGTCGAATTTCATGAACCTGACCATCTAAAACCATGCGTCCATTTTTTAACATGACTAAATGGTCACAGATTTTCTCCACATTGTCCATATTATGACTGGAAAAAATGACACAAGAACCTTGATTTTTCAATTCAATAATGCCGTCTTTTAATAATTCTGCATTAACTGGATCCAAGCCACTGAATGGTTCGTCTAAAATAATTAACTTCGGTTCATGAATAAGTGTCGCAATCAATTGAACTTTTTGTTGATTTCCTTTTGATAAAGATTTAACTTTATCTGTTTTTTTGCCTTTAACTTGAAATTTTTCCATCCAAAAGTCAATTTTAGGTTCAATTTCTTTTTTAGTTTTTCCCCGCAATGAAGCGAAATAAATTAGTTGGTCTTCAATCGTAATTTTAGGATATAAACCCCGTTCTTCTGGTAAATAACCAATAATATTGTATTCTTTTTCGTTTAATGGTTGACCATTCCATAAAACCGACCCGCTATCTTGTGTTAAAAAATTTAAAATCAAGCGAAATGTAGTTGTTTTCCCGGCACCATTTTGGCCAATTAATCCTAAAATTTTCCCGTCCGGTATCGTAAAGGATACATGATCAACTGCTTTAAAATCCCCAAAGGTTTTGACTAACTCTTTTACCTCTAACACATAAACGCCCCCTTCACTTTTTCTAAACCGCTGTTTAGTTACTCATATCGTATCTTTCCTGTGTTGGCTTGTCAATGACAATTGTTATGGAAAGATGCTGCACTTTAATCAGACTCTTTATTTTCTGCTAAGCGAAAAAGGCCATCCGTCTCGGCAGAAATATGCACTTCATTTGCGGTCAAGCCTGTGCTTTCATAAAATTTATTTTTAAATTCCTTTGCCGATTTTGATGATTGGCAGGCCCAAATTCGACCTGTACGATTCAACCACGTACCCAATTCATTCATTAAACGCTCATCAATCAGTAATTGATTTGGTACTTTTTTAAATTTTATTTGATAAACGGGCGTTAGTATTTTCATGATCAGACGTCCTCTCTTTTAAGTTAGTATTAGTATATCACGAAAGAAATCGTTATCATATTTTCTTGAGAGTTCAACTTTTCATGAAAAAATTGAATAAAAAAACCAGACAAATTAGGAAAAGCACCTAATTGGTCTGGTTCATTTTCATTTATTTTTCTATCTCAGAGGTTGTTTCTTGGTGCAAATGACGATACACATTCTTCGCGACAGTTTCAGGTAACCCAGCTTTTCTTAATTCTTCAACACTGGCAGCCGTAATATTTTTAAGCGATTTAAATTCTTTTAAAAGATTTTTTTTGCGTTTCGGTCCCAAGCCTTCAATGTTATCTAATTTGGAAGCAAAACTATTTTTACTACGTAATTGACGATGGAATGTGATGGCGAAACGATGGACTTCATCTTGGATTCGTTGCAACAAGAAAAATTCTTGTGAGTTTCTTTCCAATGGTACAACTTCTAAGTTTGGACCAAATAAAAGTTCACTCGTTTTGTGCTTGTCGTTCTTGGCTAATCCAGCTACAGGAATATCGACTCCTAGTTGATTGGCTAACACATCTTTGGCAACATCGACTTGACCTTTACCACCATCGATTAAAATTAAATCAGGAAAAGGCAAGCCTTCTTTTAAAACTCGTGAATATCTGCGATAAATGACTTCTCTCATAGAAGCGTAATCATCAGGACCTTGCACAGTTTTTATTTTATATTTTCGATACTCATTTTTAGCTGGTCGTCCGTCAATAAACACAACCATCGCAGAAACAGGGTTTGTTCCCATAATATTTGAATTATCAAATGCTTCAATTCGAATGGGCGCAGGTATGTTCATCGCATTGCCTAATTTTTCAACTGCGCCAATTGTTCGTTCTTGTTTCCGTACAATCAAATCGAATTTTTCATTTAAAGCAACTGCAGCATTTTTACTGGCTAATTTAACCAGTTTTTTCTTTTCTCCCCGTTGCGGCTGCAAGACTTTCGTAGCTAATAAAGCTTCGACGCTTTCTTTATCAATGTCATCAGGAATCAAGACTTCTTTTGGCACAAAATGCTCATTCTCTTGATAAAATTGTCCAATAAAAGTTAAAAATGCTTCACTGGCATCATCATAAAATGGAAAAATCGATACATCACGTTCGATTAATTTTCCTTGTCTGACAAAGAATACTTGGACACACATCCAGCCTTTATCAACAGCATAACCAAACACATCACGATCAATTAAATCTACATTCGTCATTTTTTGGCGGGTCATAACTGTTTCAATCGCTTTAATTTGATCGCGAAATTCTGCAGCTTTTTCAAATTCCATATGTGCAGCTGCATAAGCCATTTTTTCTTGTAAGCGGTCCTGAATTTCTGTATGTCCACCAGAGAGAAACCCTTTAATCTCTTCCACCATATCTTTGTAGACTTGCGGATCCACATCAAAAGCATAGGGACACAGACATTGTCCTAAATGATAATACAAACAAGGTGTTTTTTGCGACGGATTACATTTTCGCAAAGGAAAAAGCCGATCTAACAGTTTCTTTGTTTCATTCGCTGCATTTACATCTGGATATGGGCCAAAATATAACGCTTTGTCTTTTAAAACCTTTCGAGTAATCATTAAACGAGGATATTTTTCGTTTGTGATTTTGATAAAAGGATAGGTTTTATCGTCTTTTAACATGATGTTATATTTGGGATTATTTTTATGGATTAAATTAATTTCTAATAAAAGTGCTTCAATATTCGATTCTGTCACAATATATTCAAAATCATCGATTTCACTGACTAATCGTTCTGTCTTAGTATCATGGCTACCACGAAAATAAGACCGGACACGGTTTTTCAAAATTTTGGCTTTCCCAACATAGATAATCGTGCCGTTTTTATCTTTCATTAAATAACAACCAGGTTGATCAGGAAGCAGTGCTAATTTATTTTTTATTCGTTCGTTCATACGATACTTCCTTTCTAACAAAATGCTTCGTCTATTATACACCTCTTTTTGTAATTAAACAAAAAAAGCCGCTACTTTATGTACGAAAGAAACAGCCTGAAAAGACAATCGCTAATGATTTCTCTTCAGACTGAATCAGACTATTCGTAATGACTAATCAACGTTTATAAGTGTTTGGCAATCATTGCTTGCAATTGGTCTTTTGTATGAACACCGACTGCTTTTTCAACAACTTCGCCATCTTTTTTCAATAGCAATGTTGGGATGCTCATGATTCCAAAACTTGCTGGTGTTGCAGGATTTTCATCCACATCCATTTTGACGATTTTCACTTCGTCTTCATCATATTCTTCAGATAATTGTTCTAAGATGGGTGCTTGCATACGACAAGGGCCACACCAAGTTGCCCAAAAGTCGATTAAGACTAATCCTTCATCTGTTTCTGTTGCAAAATCTTTATCGGTAATTGCTTGTGTCATTTCACAAACCTCCTACTCTTTACTCTTATTACATGCTTAGTATAACACGTCATCTCTAAGATAGCGAGTGTTCTGCTTACTTATTGTAAGTCCTTATTTATTGGAATTTTACGACAGTCGCACCATTACCACCTTGGTTTTGTGGCGCAAATTCATAGCTTTTCACACTGCGGTGATTTTTTAAAAATTCCGTTATTCCGGTTCTTAATGCACCTGTTCCTTTGCCGTGAACAATGGTTACTTGTGGATAGCCCGCTAGAATCGCAGCATCAATGTATTGGTCAACTTCTGCCAATGCTTCTTCGTAGCGTTTGCCACGTAAGTCTAGTTGTGTGCCAACATGACTGCTTTCTGCAGAACGAACCGTTGTAACTCTTGGTTTTGCTTCTTTTTGTGGAGCGACAGGCGTCATATCCTCTTCAGAGACGTTCATTTTTAAAATGCCCAATTGGACTTGCCATTGTCCTTTGCCGTTGCCTTTTAATAATGTCCCTCGTTGGCCGTAAGTATTGACAATTACTTCATCGCCAGCTTTTAATTTTTTCTGTTCTTTGGCCTTCTTCAACACTTTGTTTTTAGCAAGCTTGGTTTCTTCATGGTGTAATTGAGAAAGTTGTGTTTTCGCATCAATTAACTGATGTTCTTTGACACCACCTTGTTGGCCACTTTCCAATTGCATTTTGCGAATATCAGAAATAATGGTTTCCGCATTTTCTTCCGCTTCTGCAATAATTTTATTCGCTTCTTTCCGCGCTTTTTGTAATTCTTTTTCTCGTTCTTCAAAAAATACTTGATAGGCTTCTTTCAGTTCTTTATGCAAAGCGGCCGATTCATCGACATAGTGGCGAGCTTCTAAATATTCAGTTTCGGCCATTTTGCGACGGTTTTCCAGGTCTTCAATCATTTCGTTTAAATCTTGACTTTCACCGTCCATTATTTGTTTTGCAGCTTCAATAATACTGTTGTCTAATCCAAGACGTTTCGAAATTTCAAAAGCATTACTTCGGCCAGGCACGCCAATTAATAAACGATAGGTTGGACTCAAGGTATCTACATCAAATTCCATACTGGCATTGATTGTTCCAGCTCGATTATAGCCATACACTTTTAATTCAGGATAATGGGTTGTTGCCATCACATAGGCTCCTTTAGCACCCAATGAATCTAAAATGGCAATCGCTAAAGCGGCCCCTTCTTGCGGATCTGTCCCAGCACCTAATTCATCAAATAGTACTAAACTTTGATGATCGACTTTCTTTAAGACAGACACGATATTCGTCATATGTGAAGAGAAAGTACTTAAACTTTGTTCAATCGATTGTTCATCCCCGATATCCGCAAATACTTCTGTAAAAATACCCATTTTACTCTCTTCTTCAACTGGAATAGGTAATCCAGCTTGACCCATTAATTGTAAAAGACCTAACGTTTTCAGAGTAATGGTTTTCCCGCCGGTATTAGGCCCTGTAATCACAATTGCTTGATATTCTTCTCCAATCACAATGTCATTGGCTACAGCTTTTTCTGGATTTAATAGTGGGTGTCGGGCTTGTTTAAAAACTACATGATTTGCTTGACTAATTTCTGGAACAACTGCTTTTAGTTCTTTTCCTAGTCGCGCCTTAGCATTAATAAAATCAAGTTTACCGATGACATAAGCATTATGCGTAATTTCACGGCGATAAGGGACCAACTCGGCCGACAGTTCTGCCAAGATGCGAGTAATCTCATTTCTTTCGGCAATTTGTTGTTGTCGCAAACGATTATTCATTTCTAAAATTTGTTTAGGTTCAATAAATAAGGTTTGTCCTGAAGCACTTTGGTCGTGAACCACGCCACCAAAAATATTTTTATATTCTTGTTTGACTGGAATCACGTAGCGTTCATTTCGCATAGTAACAAGGGCATCACTAAGGTAACGTGCGTTTTTCCCACGAATAATACTATCTAGTTCTTCTCGAATGGTCTGCTCACTACGTCGAATATTTTGCCGAATTGCCTTTAAGGCTGGCGAAGCTTCATCTGTGACGTAGCCATCATCATCAATGGCTTGTTTGAGTTGGCGATTTAATTCAGGCAAAACTTCTAGTTGCTCTCGCCACATATATAAACGTTCAAAATCCACTTCATTTTCACTTAACTCATCAAAAAAACGAGTCAGTTCTGAAGTAGTCGATAAGACACGACCTACTTGTGCTAATTCTACACCATTTAAATCCGCACCAATTTCAATCCGTTTCATGTGTGGTTGGATATTTTCTAATTTAGGAATGGGGATTCCACCACGTAATCGTTGAACTTTTAAACCATCCTGTGTTTCATTTAGCCATGCTTGAATTTTATTTTCATCAGCAATCGGTAATAATTCCGAAACTTCGTTTGTCCCCTGAGCTGTCACAATAAATTGCAACAACTGTTGTTTTACTTTATCAAACCCTAATGTTGATAGAATACGCTGATTCATTTTTCCACCTACTTTTCAAACTTTTTCATTTGTTGAAAAGACTGAGACATAACATAAGAAGTTTCGCTTTGCTCACTTACTTCTTATCTCTATCTCAGTCCCATTCAGCTTTATTTCGTAATTGGTTCAACCCATAATTCATATGCTTGTTTTGTTAGAATTGGGGTATTTTTTACAATGCCTCGTGCCAAGCCACTTGACCGAAACTGATTTTGGACAATATCTGACGGAATCATTGACGCCGTAGCTAACACTAGAAAAAGACCCACGTATAACACAAGAACACTTAATACGCCACCTAATAGTCCATTTACCTGTTTCAAAACTGGAATAAATGTTAATCCATGTAAAAAGATAGCTAAAAAACGAACGACTAACCAGCCTGCAAACAGCAATAATAGAAACGCAACCGCTGAATAAAAGGCTTTGTCCAAGTCTAAAGAAATCTCTTGATTAAAAAAGACAAGCTTTGACGTTGGCGTAACCGATGGATATGGAATATACAATTCTAAATGAGAGGCGACCTCTTTGTAATAGGTTCGAGCAACAAAATATGAAATTAAGTAACCCACTGAATAGAGCACTTGTAAAATCAAGCCTCGTTTAGCTCCTGTATAAAATCCAAAGGCTAAAAGTAATAAAATAAGTATTGTTAACATCTTGTCATCCTTTCAGGAACTACTCCGAAACACCTTTATTTTGAATCTGCTGTTTTCGATTTTCATTCAAAATTTGTTGGGCTTCCACATGATTATGAATTTCTACATCTTCTTGTCCATTCTTTTTCAAAACATCCCGTGCTTCTTCTTCGATAATTTCCATTCGGCGCACACGATTCTCTAATTCAGCCAAACGAATGGTTTTCTGTTTTAAATCTGCTACTTGTTTTTCCAATTTTAAAGCATATTCTTGTTTTTTTAGTTGATCTGAAATTGCATTAATTGCTAATAAAACAGAAGCTTGTTCCGTATCAGTTTGCGGAGAAAGATGTTTAATTTCCGCCAGTTGTTCGTTGACAATTTTTGTGACTAAATCCATATGTTGTTTTGACTCTTGGCCAATAATTGTATACGTATGGTCTGCAATGATTGCTTTATATCGTGTTTTTTCATTTGATGCCATGTTGAGGTTCCCTCCTGTAAATCAATCCATTCTTGCTTATTGTACCATGAAAAAAAAGCGAAGCGCAATTTTCGTACAAATTCTTTCTTATTATATGCCACAAAGCGAAAAATTTAAAGATTTCTTTACAAGAACTCTGGCAATTTAAGAACGAATAGAAATTGTGTAGGAGAAAAAGCGTGGAACAAAAAGTCAAAATGATTTTTGTCCCACGCTCAAACTCTGATAATCAGCTAAAAATGTTTGTTTCAGCTGTACTTTTTAAGGCTTAGTTATTATCTTTCATCTTTTCTACACGTAAACAACGCATAGCATTTAAAACAGCGATAATAGTTACACCAACATCAGCAAACACTGCTGCTTGCATTGAAGCCAAGCCTAATGCACCTAGTACCAAAACAATGATTTTAACAGCAATCGCAAAGATAATGTTTTGTTTAACAATTCTCAATGTTTTTCTTGATAATTTAATCGCAGAGGCGATACGACTTGGTTCATCATTCATAATCACCACATCAGCAGCTTCAATTGCCGCGTCACTTCCTAAACCACCCATGGCAATCCCAACATCAGCCCGGGCTAAAACAGGTGCATCATTCATGCCGTCACCAACAAAGGCAACTTTGTTTTTAGGTGAGGATGCTTTTAACAACTCTTCTAAACGATCCACTTTGCCATCTGGTAAAAGTTCTGCATAAACTTTGTCAACACCAACTTCTTTTGCAATAGCTTCTGCAACTTGTTGATTGTCTCCAGTCAGCATAACAGTTTGTTTGACCCCTTCAGCTTTTAATTCTTTTATTGCTGAAATGGCGTCTGGTTTCAATTGATCCGCAATCACTAAGTAGCCTGCAAATTGATTATCAATAGCGACAAAAATTAAAGTTCCCGCTTCCTTCACTTCTGGTGCTTCGATACCAAATTGTTTCATTAACTTCGCATTACCGACTAAAACTGTTTTGCCTTCAATTGTGGCTTTGATACCGTGTCCGGCAACCTCTTCAATTGCTGTTGCTGGAACTGTTTCTTTGCCATAGCTTTCTTTAATAGAAATAGCAATTGGATGAGTGGATAATTGTTCTGCTGTTGCTGTTAAACGTAACAACTCTTCTTCAGGTAAAACAACACTAGTTATGTTTTGAACCACAAAATTTCCTTTTGTTAGCGTACCAGTTTTATCAAAAACAATCGTTTCCGTATTCGCTAAAATTTCTAAATAGTTACTTCCTTTAATTAAAACACCTAGCTTGCTGGCTCCGCCAATTCCACCGAAGAAACTTAAAGGAACAGAAATGACTAAGGCACATGGACAAGAAATAACCAAGAACGTTAATGCCCGATAAACCCATTCATTAATAGAAGTATCAGGGAAAATAAATGGTGGAATCACTGCCAATAAGACAGCTAAAACAACGACAACTGGTGTATAGTAACGAGCAAATTTAGAAATAAAGTTTTCTGCAGGGGCTTTTTTACTGCTAGCATTTTCAACTAAATCTAAAATTTTGCTAACTGTTGAATCCCCAAATTTTTTCGTAACATTAATGGTCAAGGCCCCATTTTTATTGATAAAACCACCTAAGATTTCATCGCCGACTTTGACCGTTCTTGGAACGGATTCACCAGTCAACGCAGAGGTATCTACCATACTTGATCCATCAATAATTTGACCATCTAATGGAACTTTTTCACCTGGTTTCACTAATATTTGTTGCCCAATTTCAATTGTATCTGGAGCGACCGCTTTTATTTGTCCATTTACTAAAAGATTTGCTGAATCTGGACGAATATCCATTAATTTGGCAATTGATTTTCTGGATTGATCAACCGCAGCACTTTGGAACCATTCGCCGACTTGGTAGAATAACATTACTGCCACAGCTTCGGGATATTCCCCAATAAAGAATGCCCCAATCGTTGCCACAGACATTAAGAAATTTTCATCAAACACTTCCCCACGAAAAATATTCGTTACCGCTCGTTTGACAATGTCGCCACCAATTAAGACATAAACGACTAAATAAGATGCCAAAGCAACCCAATTATTACTTGGTTTAATGATAATAAGTGCTAAAAATAAAACAAATGCAATAATGATACGAATTAAGCGATTCTTATTTGGATTACGTCCCTCTTCTTCTTTGACATCTTTTAAAGAAATAACTTTGACATCTGGTTCTAACTTACCAATCACTGCACGCGCTTCATTTTCGACTTCTAAATCATGTCCTGATTCAACTTCCAGTGTCATCTTTTCAGCCATGAAGTCCACACGCGCTTTTTCTACTCCGTGAATTTTTTGGACAGATTTTTCAATTTTGTCTGCACAACTTGCACAATCAAGTCCTTCTAGTTTATAACTCTTTTGCATTTAAACACCTTCACTCCCTATATAATAGCGATTATTCCGTTTACATGAATAACCTTTCATGAATCTATTATAAATGAAGATGCAATCATATGTCAACCGCTTCACGTAATCTTTTTCTATTTTATAGACATAATGGCATAATTGCTGTAGGTGGAATGGATAACTGAGTAATAACTTTCGGATTGAGTCTATTGCTCCCTTTCCACCAAATTTTGGTTTGTTGGTGTTGAAACCAAGCACTTTGTTCAAAAGGTGCTGACAATGTTTGTAAGTGATGCACTTCGATCTGATTGGTTGCCTGCGGTTCTGTTGTGAAATCATGGGCCCGAATTCCAATAGAATGACAAGAAATAGGAACTTCTTGTGTAACCGTTAGTGTTTGTTGCCAGCCAATCACTTGGACTCTGTGCGCATCTATGCGTTTGACAGGCCAAATATTTTTACAACCAGTGAGTTTAGCTGCTTCAATCGTTTGAGGTTGGTTAAATAATTGATTTGTTGCACCAAAAAGTGTTTGGTTTTTTGTGATTATCACTAAACTCTGACATAACTTATACAGTTCATCTAAACTATGACTCACAATTAAGGCATGTTGATTTAAATTACTTAATCGCTGTTGAAGTTCAATTTGCAGCTCTTCCTTTAAGGGTGCATCTAATGCGGAAAATGGCTCATCTAATAACAGGTAAGCCGGCTGAGCCGCTAGCATTCGCGCAAAAGCCACTCGCTGTCTTTGTCCTCCAGAAAGTTGACTAGGATATTGTTGTTGGACTTTAGTTAAGTGAAAAGATGCAAGCAATTGAGTGACCAATTGTAAATCTTTTGTCACGCACGTCAGATTTTCTACTACCGACAAATGAGGAAACAACGCATACTGTTGAAACAAAAGACCAATTTTTCGTTGTTGCGGCGACAAATTGATCTTTTTTTCAGTATCGAATAAGACTTGATCATTTAAAACAATCTGACCTTTATCCGCAGTCTCAACACCCGCAATACATTTTAACAACATACTCTTGCCACAACCAGAAGCACCTAAAATTCCTGTTGTTTGAGTCTTTGTTTCAAACTGAATTTGCAAAGTATGACTTTTCAATTCTTTTTGAATATCAACAATTAATCTCATTCCGATCTTCTCCAAGCGCGCTGACTAAAAAATTCCGTAAAAAATAAAATAATCAGGCAAAGTAATAACATAATCACAACATATTGATTGGCTAAGCGCCAATCCCCACTTGCTACAGCAGAGTAGATAGCTAAAGGAAGCGTTCTTGTTTTGCCAGCAATATTCCCTGCTAACATTGTCGTCGCTCCAAATTCGCCTAACCCACGGGCAAAGGCTAACACGCCACCGGCCAAGAGACCGTTCATCGACAAAGGTAACGCAATTTTTCTAAAATATCGACTTTCCGAAAACCCGAGTGTCTGGGCCACCGCCAACAATTCACTATCCATTTGTTCAAACGCCGTTAAGGCTGAACGATACATTAAAGGAAATGAAACAGCAACGGCAGCAATAACCGTAGCTGGCCACGA
The DNA here is from genome assembly GCF_050554855.1 of Enterococcus sp. DIV0712. Taxonomy (NCBI): domain Bacteria; kingdom Bacillati; phylum Bacillota; class Bacilli; order Lactobacillales; family Enterococcaceae; genus Enterococcus; species Enterococcus sp. DIV0712. The sequence continues at coordinate 1,176,774 of NZ_CP187333.1, read as the reverse complement.
AAAAACAACTTGAATGGCAAAAAAATCAAGTAAAAACTGGCCCACTGGTTGCTGAACACCAAAAATAGTTAAGAGAAAAAAACCAAAAACAGTCGGCGGTAAAACTAATGGCAACGTAAATAAACTATTCAAAAGAATTTTTAATTTACGATTTTTCAAACGAAAAACAATATACGCAACGCCTGTTCCTAAAACAAAAGTAAATAAAATGGCGATTATTGCTGTCTGAAAAGATAAAAGAATTGGTCGAACATCCATTTTCCCACCTACTTTGTTAACTTAAAGCCAATATTTTCAAAATATTTTCTGCATTGTTGACTCTGTAAAAAATTTAAAAAAGCATCCGCTGATTTTTGTTTCTTAGAGGCGGCAACTTTACCAACTGGATAGATGATTGGCTTTTTCAAAGCAGCTTCAGGCATGGCCGCAACAATCGCTACTTTTGAATTGGTTGCTGCATCTGTCGCATAAACCAAGCCAGCTTCTGCACTTGCATTCGCTACCCATTCAAGGACTTCTGTTACATTCGTGCCAAAGCTTGCGTGTTTTTCTACATAAGACCAAGCGCCTAAAGCTTTTAAGCCTTCTTCGGCATATTGACCAGCTGGAACACTCGCAGGATCACCAATTGCTATCATTTGGGCTTTTTTTAAATCAGAAAAATCATGCCACTTTGCTTGATCTTGGTTAGGCACAATAAGAACAAGCTGGTTTTCCAATAAAGGAACGACACTTTTTTTATTAATTAGTTTTTCTGCAACCAATGCATTCATTTGTTTTGTCGAAGCTGAGAAAAATACATCGGCTTTTAGGCCTTTTTCAATTTGCATCTGTAATTTTCCAGAACTATCATAGGTTCCAGTTACCTGAATATCTGGATGCTCTTTTTCAAAGGCTGGAATAATTTTCTTCTCCATGACTGATTCTAAGCTAGCTGCTGCCGCAAGGGTTATTTCTTCTTTTTTTGTTGAAACTGTTTCTTTTTGCGGCTGATTTGTACATGCAGCAATTAGGGCAACTAAACTGAATAAACTAAGCAAGAACACAGTCTTTTTTTGTTTAGACATTTGAACGCCTCTTTTCTTTTATAAATACCCGCCATAACTCAAGTCAATAATTTCAGATTTTTTAATCACTTCTTTGGCCATTAATCTTGGTAACAACAAATCAAAAACAGTTTTTTCTGAAAATAAAACACCACCTGGTAAGCCAATGATCGTTTGCTCTCCTTTATAAGCTAGCAAAAACATTGAGCCTGGTAAGACTGGTGTCCCATGGGTTACGATTTCAGCACCTGTCTGCTTAATTGCTAACGGTGTCAAATCATCAGGATCTACACTCATACCACCTGTACAAACAATCAGATCAAGCCCTTGTGCTAACATCTTTTTGATCGCAACAGTAATTTTTTGCGGCTGATCATCGACAATTTCTTGCTTGACAATCGTAACTAAAGGATACGCGGAGAACTTGGCTTTTAACACAGGGTAAAAAGCATCCTCAACCAATCCTGTGTAAACTTCACTGCCAGTAGTTACAATCCCGACCCGTATTTTTTTGAAAGGTTTCACAGAGATTAGTGGCTCAGACGTGCTGAACTGGCGTGCCTTTTCTAATTGGCTTTTAGAAATTGTTAGTGGAATCACTCGAAAGGCTGCAACTTTTTCATCTTTCTGAACTTCTATATTGGTAACTTTAGTTGACAAGGCGAGACCTTCAATTTCATTTAAAGCAATTAATTTTTCTCGATTGACTTTTAAAAGACCTCTCGTGCTAGCTTTAGCAACAATTTTTCCTTCATGGACTTCACTCGGCTGACATGAGTCATCTGTTAACAGGTTATACAGAAATGTTGCTGCCTCTTCTTCATGTATTTCCGCTGGGTCTAAAGCAACAAATAGATGTTTTTTCCCTAATGATAAAAGAATTGGAATATCTTCTTGAACAACTATATGTCCTTTTTTAAAACACACTTCCTTGGTCTTTCCATAGTCAATTCGCGTAATATCATGACTCAACGGAAGGCCAACTGCCTGTTCTGTTCGAATTGTTTTCATGGTTTATTCCTCATCATGTATGATTTTTTTATTTGTGATCAAATCCAAAGCGTGGGGCAAAACAGGCAACAAAAAATGCAAATGTTCTGTTACACTTTTTGGGCTACCAGGCAAATTAACAATGAGCGTGCGTCCTCTTTGAACAGAAACGCCTCGACTTAACATAGCAAATGGTGTTTTTTCCAAGCTAAGTTGACGCAAGCCCTCACTGATCCCAGGAATGATTCGCTCTGCTACACGTAAGGTAGCTTCTGGGGTCCGATCCCGTTCACTCAACCCTGTGCCGCCTGTCGTTAAAATCAAATCACAGGTCTTAGACCACTCTTGCAATAGCTCTACTAATTGATTTTCTTCATCTGGTAAAATGGTTTGTTTGGTTACCTGGTAGAGCACAGGTAACTGTTCACGAATCAAGGGCCCCGATTGGTCGACAGCAAGTCCTTGAAAGCAACGATCACTTAATGTTACAATGCCAACTTTAAACAACGTCTAACTGGTCTCCTTTTTTAATATGACCTTCTGTCACAACAACTGCAAAAATCCCTTCTCTAGGCATGATGCAATCGCCCACTCGCGCGTAAATCTGACAGTGTTTATGGCACTCTTTCCCAATTTGAGTAACCACCAATTCGGAATCGCCTATTTTCATTTTCGTTCCAACAGGTAATTGACGTAAATCAATCCCTGAGACGATTATGTTTTCCCCAAAAGCACCATTGCCAACCCGAGCTCCTTTTTCATTGAAAGCCGTTATTTCTTCAAAAGATAACAAACTGACTTGTCGATGCCAATTACCGCCGTGCGCATCATTTTCTAATCCGAAACCTTTAATTAAGTTGACTTCAGGAATTTCCTTTTTCTGTGTGCCTCTTCGCGGGCTAATATTTATTGCAATAATTTCTCCTGTTTTCATACTTACCCTCCTATTTGTGACATAAATCGTTGTTCTCCTTGTTGTTCCAAGAAAAGATGTTTTTCAGGCTTACAGGCAATGCCACTCTTAATAATCCCTAACAATTCTGCTGTTTGTTCCTTAGCTAAAGCTTCCTTTAACGAGTAGCCGTCTGCAGAATGCAGGCACGTTTTTAAATGGCCGTCTGCAGTAATTCGGATTCGATTGCACGTCTCGCAAAAACAATGCCCTAATGCACTAATAAAACCTATTTTCCCTTTAAAATCTTTTAAGGCGTAATAACTAGCAGGGCCATTGCCCAATGGTTTTTGGTATGGTTGTAACGTTCCATAATGTTTGGTTAAAATGTCTTCTACTTCTTCTTGTTGCTTACCTGGATGCTCCTTCCCTAATCCAATTGGCATCATTTCAATGAAACGAAGATGCACAGTCTCTTTCTTAGCGATTTCAGCCAGTTCTACAATTGTTGCTTCACTTAGCTCTTTCCTAGCTACAGTATTAATTTTGATATTAGGTAATCCCACATCAATCGCTTGTTCTAAGCCCGCCAGAACATTCCTTAACTGACCAACTCTTGTTATTTCTCGAAATTCTTCTGGATCCAAAGTGTCTAAGCTAATATTAATGCCGTCCAAGCCCGCCTCTTTTAACCCTTGAGCCTCACAAGCTAACTTCATGCCATTAGTCGTTAGGGTTACTTTTTCGATGCCTGAGATTTGCTTTATCCTTTTAATTAAAGAGAGTAAATTCGGTCTAACAAGCGGTTCACCACCTGTTAATTTAACTTTTTTGATGCCTTCTTTCGCTAATATCCTCAATAAAAAAATAATCTCATCATCTGTTAGAAGCTGCTCTTTTTTTAAAAAGCAAAGACCTGTTGCTGGCATGCAATACGTGCAACGTAAGTCACAACGATCTGTTAAAGACAAACGAACATAATCAATTTCACGGTTAAATGCATCTTTCATGCTGTTCACTCATCACTTTCCTTTGATTTAATTGAAGAACGAATGAAATGACCACTACGTCCACCATTTTTCTCTAATAAACCAATGTTTGTCATTGTCATTCCTCGATCAATTGCTTTACACATGTCATAAATTGTTAAGAGTGCTGCTTGCACACCTGTTAGCGCTTCCATTTCAACGCCAGTTGAACCCACTGTTTTTGTAAAGCAACGTACTTCTAAACAAGTTTGATTGCGCCAATCAAACTGAATTTCACACTTTGTCAAAGCAACCAAATGACACAAAGGAATCCATTCAAACGTTCGTTTTGCGGCGGTAATCCCAGCTACTCTTGCTACCTGTAATACTTCACCTTTTTTAATCATTTGGGTCTGGATCGCTTCTGCTGTCGCTTCCAACATGTGAATTTCTCCATAAGCGAGGGCTGTTCTTTGAGTGTCATTTTTTTCCGAAATATCAACCATATGCACTTCTCCTTGTGTATTCAAGTGCGTAAATTCCTTACTTTGAACCATTTCTCCACCTCACATTTGACATTTGTTAACGTTTACACAATACTTCTTTTTCAAGTGTATCACTCTTGCATCAAAAAAACAATCTGGCATCCATAATTTTTTTTAGCGAGAAATCGAAGTAAAAAAACGTTAAGCGACAAAAATTACGTGCTTCGCTTAGCCTGACCAGACTTTTGTCTAAGTCTTAAAACTTGATAAGCAATAAGCCACCAGTCGACTCGACTGATGGCTTACTTTCATACTAATCTTAGGTCAGGTTGTCATCAAGTTTGCCAATAATAGACTTTTACAAGCGCGCCTTTTTTGAGTAGTACACCAGCTGGTTGTTCTAGTAGGCAATTTGTTTCTAAAGTATTTGATAAATTGGATGAAAGATGACTTTTTGTCACTAAATTTACTTTGCCATCTATTTCTTTCGCTCGGTAAAATCGACGTAGTCTACTGGGGGCTAATTCATGCGCTAAAATTACTGTTCGTTCCTTGAGATTTAACTCGACACAATTAAAAAAAGTAGCTAATAATGTCCAGTAAAAAAGATGTAAATTAACCATTGCCGCAAACGGATTGCCTGAAACGCTTAAAATGAGTGTTTCTTGAAATTGACTTCCCATAACTGGGGTTCCAGGTTTCATATTTACAAAATGAAACAACTCTGTTCCTCCGATACGTTTAATTGCTAAAGGTAAATTGTCCTTTTCACCTACCGAAACACCACCACAAGTAATTAATACATCAAGTTTTGGTGAAATCTCAATCAGCCTCTTCGCTAATTCTTCAGGGTCATCTGAACAATGGTCTAGGTGGATTACTTCATTGCCACTTGCTTTGACAAAAGCTGCTAACATGTAGAGATTACTATTATAAATTTTCCCAACTGACAGCGGTTCTTCCAAAGAAACTAACTCACTACCCGTCGCTAAAATCCCCACCTTCATGCGCTTCAATACAACAACTTTATCAATCCCTTGCATTGCCAACAAACCAATCATGCGACTATTAATCTGTTGATGTTTTGCTAAAATTTTTTGCTGAAAAGCAATATCTTCTCCAATTTCCGCATAGTTTTGGCCCGCAGTGACAGAGCGAAAAATTTTAACATGGTCTTGCCCAAAATCCGTCCATTCTTGTGGCACTACAGCATCAAAATCGGTTGGAATAAAAGCACCTGTTGTTATTTTAATCGCACAGTTATTCGTCTGATTACAATAAAACATGGAATCCCCTGCCACTAAAGAACCGACGACTTTTAAACAACTTGGGCTTTCAGCAGTCGCACCTCGTGTTTCTACTGCACGAACGGCATACCCATCCATCCCGGCACGAGGAAAATGAGGAATCGCTGTCTCTGCAAAAATGGTTTCTCCGCTAATCCGCCCCAAGGAATCAAGCAGCGCCACTTCTTCTGTTTCACATTGACTCTTCATATGTTGGGTCATTTTCTCTCGTGCTTCTTCCAACTCGATCATGTTTTAACCATCCTTTTTTTATTTATTCACTGGTTTAATCGCAACGGCACAAACTTTATATTCAGGAATTGTGGCGATATCATCAAATACAGCATTGGTGATTTCGTTAACATTCCCATCTGGAAAGTGGAATGTCATAAAGACTTCTTGCGGAAATACTCGATTTCCGACAGCCGCATAGGTTTCAATTTTGCCACGTCGAGAATGAACTTCCACTTTGTCACCTTCTTGGATTCCCAGAGCTTGTGCATCGACTGCATTTATCTCAATATAAGAGTGATTCGCTATTTGGTTAATCCCTTCCGTTCGTCCTGTCATTGCTCGCGTATTGTAATGGTAAAGCATTCGGCCTGTCGACATTAAATACGGGTACTCTTCATCTGGTAATTCTTGTGCTTGCTTATACGGAATTGCTTTAAATAAACCTTTCCCACGAGCAAAACTGCCCACATGCATAATCGGCGTACCTGGATCTGTCAAGCTACGACAAGGCCATTGTAAGCTCTCCTTCTCTAATCGTTCATAATTAATTCCACCAAACGAAGGCGTCACAGCTGAAATTTCTTTCATAATTTCTTTTGCAGATTCATACGCACAAGGATAGCCCATTCGTGTCATGACTTCACAAAAAATTTCATAGTCTTCTCGCGCTTGTCCCCTTGGTTCAACAGCTTTGCGGACTCTTTGCACGCGCCGTTCTGTATTTGTAAATGTCCCGTCTTTTTCTGCATAACTGATGCCTGGTAAAACGACATCTGCATAAGCAGCCGTTTCTGTCATAAATAATTCTTGAACGACTAAAAAGTCTAAACTTTCTAAAGCTTGACGAACATGTCCTGTGTCTGGATCCGTAACAATTGGATCTTCTCCAAAAATATAAAGGCCTTTGACGTTTCCTGCCGTTGCTGCTGGTAAGACTTTAGTAGAAGTTAAACCTGTGTTTCGATTTAACGGTACATGCCAAGCTTTTTCAAATTTGTCGATTACTTCTGGATTATTGACTTTTTGATAGCCTGGGAAATCATAAGGCATACAGCCCATATCGCAAGCACCTTGAACATTATTTTGACCTCGCAAAGGATTGACACCACAGCCTGGTTTTCCAACTTTACCAACCAACATTGCCAAATTAGACATACTCATAACACCCTCAGTTCCTGTCGAGTGTTCCGTTACGCCTAAACAATAAATGATTGGTGCTTTCTCTGCTTTTGCATACATGCGTGCTGCTTGAATTAAATCTTCTGGATGAATATGACAAATTTCTGCGACTTTTTCCGGCGTATAATCAGCCACCATTTTTTCTAAATCTAAAAATCCTTCTGTCCGTTCTTCAATAAAATGGCGATCTGCTAAACCTTCTTTCAAAATCACATGCATCATGCCATTAGCAAATGCGACATTCGTTCCCGCCTGAACTTGTAAATGCAGTGCACTATCCTTCACTAAGTTAATTTTCCGCGGATCAACAACAACAACTTGTGTTCCTCTTTGGATGGCTTGGCGAATTTGCGCACCAATAACTGGATGAGCTTCTTCTGGATTGGAACCTACTAATAAAATCATATCGACATCTTCAGTGATATCAGCAATAGGATTAGTCATCGCACCAGAGCCTAAGGTTTGGGCTAAACCATGGACCGAAGCCGAATGACAAACACGGGCACAGTTATCAACATTATTGGTACCAAAAGCAGCACGCACCATTTTTTGAAAAACATAATTATCTTCATTTGTTGCTCTAGAGCACGAAAAACCAGCAAGAGCATCCGGACCGTTTTTTGCTTTAATTTCGTTAAATTTTGACGAAACAAGCGTTAAGGCTTCTTCCCAAGAAGCAGGTTCAAAAATGCCATTCCGTTTAATTAATGGCTCCGTTAAGCGATCTCCTGACCCAACAAATTTATATGAAGCAAATTTTCCTTTCACACAAAGTAAATTTTTATTAGCTGGTCCATCTATGGGTTCAACACCCACCAAACGATTGTTTTTAACGAGTAAATTCATCTGACAGCCTGTCCCACAATGCGGACAAGTTGTAGGAATTTTCTGGGTTTCCCATTTGCGGTACTCTTTTGTATCTTTTGCTGTTAACGCACCTGTAGGACAGGAAGAGACACAATTGCCACATGATTCACAGATAGATTGATCAAACGCCTGCCCATAACTCGGCATCATTTTTGTTTCAAAGCCACGATTAGCAATACTGAGTACATCTCTTCCCTGCCGCAATTGACAGACACGAGCACAACGACGACACATGATACACTTTTCTGGATCATAAGAGAAAAATGGATTACTGGTATCTTCTTGATGGCAAGGCATTCTTTTTCCCTCGGTAAAGCTAGTGGCATCAATCCCATAATCTAGCGCATACTGTTGTAATTGACAATCCCCGTTTTTTCCACAAGAAAAACATTCTAATTTATGATTACTCAATAATAAATCAAGAATAAAACGTCTGGAATCAGCAACTTTTTCAGAATGTGTTGACACAACCATGTCCTCTTGACAATGTGCCGTACAAGCAGTTGTTAAGCCACCACGTCGGCCGCCTTCCACCTCAACCACGCACATCCGACAAGAACCATCAGGTGCTAATTCCTTTAAATGACAGAGCGTTGGAATTTCAACACCTAGCCCTTTCGCTGCTTCGAGAATAGTAGTCCCTTTAGGCACAGTTACTTCTTGGTTATCAATAGACAACGTAACTGTTTGCGTATGCAACTTTGTTTTCATTTTTACCAACCTCCTTTGCTGGTGGCATAGATTTCTGTTTCAGCAGTCGTTTCAAATTCTTCTGGAAACAAAGCCAATGCACTCTTCATTGGATTTGCGACGGATTGTCCCAAACCACAAGCTGATAATCGCGTGACATGCGTGAGCATCTTTTCCAATCGCGGCAAATCACTAGCTGTTGCCTCGTTCCGATTGAATTTACTCAATAATTCCAAAATCCTAGTTGTTCCCAATCGACAAGGGGTGCATTTACCACAGGACTCATGAGCAAAAAAGGCCGCCACGTGTACTAAATAGTCCACAACATTAACTGAATCATCCATTACTACAATTGCACCAGAGCCGACAGATAAGTCATGGGCCCATAAATCTTCGTAGGAATACAAACAATCCCTTAACGTTGCGACAGCACCAATTGGACCGGATTGTCCACCGAAGTGAATAAATTTTAATGATCGACCAGTTGCAGAGCCTCCGCCGTATTGCTCGCCATAAATTATTTCTTCTAATGGTGTTCCAAGGTTGACCTCGTATAAGCCCCGATTTTTAATATGTCCAGACAAACAAATTAGCTTTGTGCCGCCACCATCGGCAGTACCCATCTCTAAAAAAGCTTGTCCACCTTCTCTTAAAATTACAGGAACACTTGCAAATGATTCAACATTATTTACTAATGTTGGTTGCAAATATAAACCAACATCTGCTAAGTGTGGTGGTTTGACACGCGGCCGCCCCGTTTTTCCTTCAATTGAATTTAAAAGTGCTGAATTTTCCCCACAAATATAGGCGCCAGCACCAGAAATAATCGTAATATCATAATTGAATCCTTCAATTCCTAAAATGTTTTCCCCTAAAAAGCCAGCTTGTCGTGCATTATCGAGTGCTTCTTGAAATGTTTTTTGGATTCTGCGATATTCTCCTCGCATATAAATATAACCTGCTTTTGCTGAAAATAAATAACCAGCAATGATCATTCCTTCAATCACACTCAATGGATCTTCAGATAAAAGTACTTTATCCTTAAAGGTCCCTGGTTCGCCTTCATCAGCATTACAAACAATGTACTTTGTGGTTCCTTTTGCATGATAAAGATGGCGCCATTTTTTTCCTAAAGGATAGGCTGCTCCACCGCGACCTCTTAAGTGAGCAACATCCAGTTCGTTTAAAATTTCTTCATCCGATAGTGAAATTGCTCTTTTTAAACCATCAAATCCATCGTATTTACAATATTCAGCAACATCGGTCGCAGATTGCATTTTTCCCATTCTCTCTAATAACATTGGTTGGTTTCTCTTAAGCATTGACTCACCTCCTACAATCCTTCATAGCAATCATTTTGTAAATGTTGAATTAATTGATAAATTTTCTCTTCGGTTAGTTGACTAAAAACGGTGTCCTTAATTTTAATTACTGGACCTAAATCACAAGCCCCGATACAAGGAATACTGTGATACATAAATAAGCCATCTGGTGTCGGCTGATTCTCTGGCACTTCTAAAATGGTTTCTAAAACTTCGGCAACCATCGCCCCACCAGTATAATGACACGGTGTGCTGTTACAAATCTTCAAGACATACTTCGCTTGCGGTTCCGTCTTTAAAATGGCATAAAAACTGACGATTTCATAGACTCGCGCTTCCGTTAAATGTAGATGCTCTGCAACTAATTGAGCTGTCTCCTGATCGATATACCCTTCTTCTGAAGCAAATTGTAATTCAATTAAAATATTTAAAATTCGTTGTGGATCAGCATCGTTTTCTAGAATAATCGCTTCTTTTTCAATTAAGCTTAATGCACACATTCCTTTTTATTCCCCCTTTTTAGTGAAACTTGAAGTTGTTCTCCTTGATAATAGATACGCAATTCTTTTGGTATTTCAGCAGATAGTAAACAAAAATCGGCTTTATCTATGACTTTTTTTGCTGATTCTTTTTGGCGATTCTGGTTATTCATCATAAGAAATAGTCCTGGCTGCACAACATTACGTAATGAATTTGATTCACAAATGATTAATGCTTGGGCCGGCACAGCTTTCAGAAATTGCTGAATGGCTTCCGCCAAATTTTCTTGAAAAACTTTCAATAGAAAAACTTTTTGACAACCTGCAGCTAATAATTTCATGGTATCTTTATTGCCAATCGTCTCTTGCTCTTCTACTAATTCATAACCAGCTGTAATACTGGTACAAATTCCGCATCCTTTTGTGCCTCGTTGACACACCCCTCGTTGACCACTAATCGTAATAATCTTCAAGCCATAAATTGGATAGACTTCTTGGTACTGTTTAATAAGGGCTTCGGCTAATGTCGTTTTGCCACTATTCCGACCAGTAGAACCAATTTGAATCATGTTTGGTATCTCAATTGCCATAGAGCTCCTCCGTCTGAATCGTTTTCTCAACTCTTGGTTTGACAGTTGCTGGTTTTGTCATAAAGATCAATGGTACGGCCATAAAAAGACTGCCACCTACTGCATTGCCTAAAAATACCCATAATGTATTCTGCAAATAATCCCACCAACTGATTGTGGTACTTTGTGAAAAAATTGCCGCTGGAATAATAAATGCATTGGCGACCACGTGTTGAAACCCACAAACAACGAAAACCATGACAGGAAACCATAAGCCAAACATTTTACCTAAATATGATTTTGCCAACGCTCCGAGATAAACCGCTAAACAAACAAAAATATTACAGCCAATCCCTGAAACAAAAGCAACTATCGGTGGATCAGCAATTTTCGCCTGAGCAACTGCGACTGTTTTATCCAGAAACGCACCTTCAGTTAACCCAACAATATGGCCAAATAAATACGCCACAAGAAATCCGCCTAGACAATTGGTCAATAAAACAACTAGCCAGTTATAACAAAGAGCGCCCACTCGAACCTTTTTCTGTAATACGCCTAATGTCATTACCATCATATTGCCTGTTGCTAACTCACCACCAACAAAAGTAAGCGCTATCAATCCAACTGGAAATAAAGCTCCACCCAGAAAGTTGTTAAAACTTCCCCATTCTGTGGGGGCGGTTCCAGTGATACGAATAAACGCCAAGTAACCTAGTGCAATACAAAAACCAGCCATGATGCCTAAAATACAGAGTCGAACAAACGATAATTCCCCTTTCATTTTTGCCTTATCACCTAAGCTTGCAACTATTTCTTCACTACTGAAAAAATCCATTACGATTCCTCCTTTTTATCGATACCACTGAGACAATTCTTCTTTTCGATTGACATTTTTAAGTTGATTCTCTTTTGATAGTTGCACCGTTTTTACAGATAGATGCTCAAATTCTTGCCGAATCTGATAGTTATTTTGCGCAAGCTGTTTTTGAAATGTTGGTAGACAAGAACATCGATAAAAGCCAAATAATGGTTCTTGACGACCTTCAAAGTCAAAGATTGTTACTTGATTTTGTCCACGCTTAGAGGCTAACTGATACACAAGTTTAGGAGAAAAAGTTGGTATATCACAGGCAATTACAAACACTTCAGCTTTCTGAGTATAGTTCATTGCTGTCACAATCCCACCTAATGGCCCCTTTCCAAGATACATATCTTGAATGATTGTGCATTTTCTAAACGCCTTAGGAAATTTTTGACTATCATTCGTTACTAAAATAACCTCTTCGAACAGTTCCATTAACTTTTCAGCTGTTTGCAAGATCACGTATTGGCCTTGAATTTTCAATAATGCTTTATCAAATCCCATCCGTGAACTTTTCCCGCCGCATAACAGCACTGCTGTACAATCAGCAATAATTTTCGCCACCCCTTTACCATAATTTTTGTTAGTTCAAAAAAATATTTTTTAGTCATGTATTAAGTCTATTATAAGACATCCCTCGTACAAGTCAATTCCTTTTAAAAAAAAAGAACGAGAAAAAGAGCGACTCTTTTTCTCGTTCTACCTTATTCATCTGTTTGACGTTTTATTTCTTCAATCTCAATGCGTAATGATTTTCGTTTCTCAATGGCGACATAAACCAAGCCAATCAAAAAGGGTAACACAAAACTACCAAATCGATACAGTAAAACAGATGCTACAGCATCAACATTGCCGACCAATGGTTTAAACAACAATAAGTAAACAAATTCAAATGGACCAATGCCAGCAGGTGTCGGAATAACTCCTGAAAGAATAACAGCAAAACTGGTAAAGGACATCACTAATAATAAATCAATATTCGGGTGATTTTCTACTAAAACAATGTAAGGAATAATGTACCAAAATAATAATTTAAATACATTCCATGAAAAGATTCGAAGCAACGCTGAGCGATCTTGTGTAATTGTTTGGACAGCTGCCCGCAAGGAATAGATTTGTAAATTACAATTATCCACCCAATCTCTTAGTTTTGGTCGTTTAAACCAACGATTGGCAAACTTAACCAATAAAACTTGCAACTTTAAGCTACTAGATAAAATAAGTAATGCTGCAATTATTACTAATGTTAAAATAACACCTGCTAAAATGAATGGAATCATCTTAGGCGCATTTTCATAAAACAGGGAAAATTGAATAATCAAACCAATAATTGCTAAAAAAATCACGGCTGCTTTGTACATAATCATATGTAATGCCGTTATCCCCACACTTTTAGAAACAGGAATTCCCTTTTTCTTATAAAAATAAATTTCTGAAAGCAAGGTTCCCGTGCCAAATGAAATAATTCGATAAAATGCTACATAACAAGAAGTAAAAAAACCATCCACTGTTGTAAAGTCTTTGTTAAAATAACGAGCTATTTCCTTGATTGAGCGCCCTTCTGCAAATTGATAAACTACTCCAAAAAAAATAACAGCAATCAGCACCAGCCAACTCGTTTCCATCAGTTGAGCAAAAATATCACTTAATGAATTATCCATGACATAAAAGATTACGCCTAAAACGATAATCATTAACAACATATTTAAGCCAATTTTTACTTTTCCTTTCATCGCTTCTCCTTTTTTGTTCTTACTTAAACGTTAGATAGATACAACTAATCATCGCGATTACGCCAATTGAATAACACAATGCAAAAACTGGTTTTTGGGTTTTATGATGAAATTTCTTTTGTCCCATTAGCCCACCTAGACCGCCACCGACAAGTCCTATCGTCAATAAGCGGCGTTCTGGAATACGCCAGTTCCCACGTTTTGCTTGTTTTTTATCATAACCCATCATACTAAACAATACTAAATTAATGACGAGGAAATAAATGATTACTATCCACTGAAGCATTCTTTCTGGCCTCCTAACTAGTTACTGTACTAGGATACCTTGTTCTGATTCTAATTGCAAAAAAATTTTCAACGACTCATGAAACTACAACAGGAAAGTAAGTTCTCGGTTGCCCGTTTTCTTACTTTCCTATTGAGTGCCTCATTTATTTTGCATTTAATTCAGCAATTTTAATAATCACATTGGTCGCTTTTTCCATGGCTTGTAATGAAACAAATTCAAAACGGCCATGCATATTTTCGCCACCAGCAAAGATATTTGGTGTTGGAATCCCTAAATAAGAAATTTTTGAGCCATCCGTTCCACCGCGAACAGGTTCAATAATTGGTTGAATTGACAATTCTTCCATTGCTTGTTTAGCAATTTCGACAATGGACATATCTTTTTCAATCACTTCTCGCATATTATAGTATTGATCAAATAAATCAACTTTGATTCGTTCTTCATCAAATGGTGCATTCAATGTTTGCTGAATTTCTTTAATTTTAGCTTTACGTGCTTCAAAAATCTCGCGATTGTGATCGCGAATAATATACGTCATTGTAGCTTCTTCTGGCGTTCCAGCAAACGCTGCTAAATGATAAAAGCCTTCTTCACCTGCTGTTTTTTCTGGAACTTCGTCAGCAGGTAAGGCATTATGGAAATCAATTCCTAATTGTAATGCATTAATCATTGTATTTTTGGCTGTTCCTGGATGAACGTTTTTCCCTTGAATTGTAATTTCTGCTTGCGCCGCATTAAACGTTTCAAATTGTAATTCACCTACTGGTCCGCCATCCATTGTATAAGCAAAATCCACGTTAAATTGAGCGACATCAAATTTGTCGGCACCTACACCAATTTCTTCGTCAGGACCGAAAGCCACACGAATGGTACCATGTTTAATTTCTGGGTGATTAATTAAATATTCCATGGCTGTCATTATTTCCGCAATACCTGATTTATCATCAGCCCCTAATAAAGTGGTACCATCTGTTGTGATAAGTGTTTCACCACGATAATTTTTTAAGTTAGGAAAGTCTTTCGTATTTAAAGTGAATTTGCCTTCTTTATCTAAAGGAATCGTTGATTCTCCGTCATAGTTCTCAACAATTTGCGGAGAAACATTCACTGCATTAAAATCAGCGGTATCCATATGGGCAATAAAGCCGATTGAACGAACGTCTTTCTCCACGTTACTAGGTAACGTAGCAATCACAAAACCATTTGTTTCGTTATAAATAACATCGCTCATTCCTAATTCTTCTAATTCTTTTTTTAAGGTTTGTGCAAAGGCTACTTGTGTTTGTGTTGATGGTGTCGTTGTGCTTGTTGCATCTGAGCGTGTTTCTGTTTTCACATAGCGTAAAAAACGAGGTAATAAATTTTCATACATAAAAGAACACTCCTTTAATCTTCATTTTTTATTTAAAACGAAATGGGTTGGTATTCGCTTCTGATTCAAAAATGGATACAGCCCACTCATTTTCTTGTTTCCATTGATTCATTAATTCCACAAGTTTTGGCTTACAAAGCGCTTCAATGTAATGACCAGGATCGATAACTGGTAAATCTTCAGCAATCATGTCATGTGCCGTATGATAATACACATCACCAGTAATATAGACATCGGCTTGTTTACGTAATGCATCATGATAGAACTTTTCACCACTTCCACCACAAATGGCTACCCGTTGAATCATTTTAGTATCATCTTTTGCAATGACCCGCAAGCCATCCAATTGGAAAGCTTCCTTGACTTGCTGTACAAAATCAGAGAGTCTCACAGGCTTGTCTAATACTCCAACCCGACCTAAACCAAATTCTTTTGATTGATTTTCAATGGTATAAACATCATACGCCGGTTCTTCATAAGGATGCGCCTGTAACATAGCTGCAAGAACTTGTTCTTGTTTAGTTTCAGGGAAAATCACTTCGATTTTTGCTTCTTGGACGACACTTTCTTGACCAATTTCGCCAATCGTGGGATTTGCTCCTTGTGTTGGTGTAAAACGTCCTGTTCCAATTAAAGAGTAACTTGTTTTAGAATAATCACCTTGAGCTCCAGCGCCAGCTAGACCTAAAGCTTCTCTCATTTGCGGAGCTTCATCAATTGGCACAAAAACGGCTAATTTTTTATAAGGAACAGTATGTGTTTTAGTTAAAAAGGTGGTCTGTTTAATTCCCAATAATTCACAAAACCAATCATTTAGCCCATTGTCAATAATATCCATATTAGTATGCGCTGCGTAAACAGCAATATCGTGTTTTAATAAATCAGCGTACATTTTTTCTTGAAAATTATCTGTGGTTAATCGCTTAACTGGGCGGAAAATAGGTGGGTGTTTCGCAATAATTAAATCAACCTGCTTCTCAATTGCTTCTGCAACGACCTCAGGACGAACATCTAAGGTAACCATCACATTTTCAATTGGTTTATCTAACGTACCAATGTGCAAGCCCACAGGATCTCCCGTTTCTGCTAACCATTCGGGACAATAGTCATTGAAGCGTCGAATCAATGTCTTACCGTTCACAGCCATTGGCCAGTACCTCCTCAATTAATTGTTGGTCTTGCTGTAGTTTTACTTGTTTTTCAATATGTTCTCCACTTGCTTTTGCTAGTTGTGCAAGAACAGTTTTGCGCTGTTTTAATTCTCGTTGCCATTTTTTAGTAAAAACCGGTCCTTGTTTTTTAATTAAAACTGGCCCAAATAGTAATTCTTGGTCCGTATAAGAAACGGATTGCTCTGTTTTTTCGGCTACGATAATTTCATACAACTTACGGTTTTCTTCCACGATTGTTTCATCAATAATACTGTAGTCGTTTGCCATTAACCAGCGGCGTAAAGTTGGTTCACCAATATTCGGTTGTAAAACAAGGCGTTCCTTCCCTGTTAAACGATTTTTTTTGCGTCCAGCTTCTAAAATATCTCGGATTAATGTGCCGCCCATTCCACAAATACTAATGACGTCTATTTGATCTTCAGGTTCAATTGCATCTAGCCCGTTCGCTAAACGTACGATAATTTTATCCGTCAAATTGGATTTACTGACTTGGGTTTTGGCAGATTGATAAGGTCCTTCTACCACTTCCCCAGCCACAGCAAAAGACAGTTTATTTTCTAACATTAAAGCAACTGGTAAATAAGCATGGTCTGAACCAATGTCTGCTAAGCGACTTCCTCTAGGGATTAAATCACCAACCGTTGCGAGACGTTTTGATAATTGATTTTCATTCATATTTTTGATTCCTCCGTTGCTTATTATACCATTGTCAATTGAAGATGAAAACTTACACATTCGTGCAATCTACTGTTTCCTCTCCTTAATCATTTATAAAAAAGAACCCCCTTCAAAATCAATTTCATAACCTTGAAGAGGGCTGTCATTATTGCTATAAAGAGCATTCTCCTTATATTAATAATAGGGAAAACATTTTTAATTAGGCATTTGCCAACCAGTTTTCAACTTCTGCTAAGGCATCCGCAATCCCTGCTGGATTTTTCCCACCAGCTTGAGCCATATCAGGACGACCACCGCCGCCACCGCCAACTTTTGGCGCAATTGCTTTGATTAAGTCACCGGCTTTTAAGCCTTTTCCGTTCATGTCTTTTGTCATAGCCGCTAACAAGCTTACTTTTTCATCTTGTGCAGTTGCTAGAACTAGTACATCAGACAATTCTTTTTGTTTCCATTGGTCAGCCAATTGGCGTAATTGATTCATGTCTTTAACATTGACTTGAGCGGCAATATAACGAACACCGTTGACGTCTTTGACATCTTTAAAAATGTCACCAGCTTGTTGGTTCGCTAATTTGCCTGCCAATTGTTCGTTTTCTTTTTGTAGATCACGTAATTGTTGTTGCAATTGCTCTGTTTTCGTAACCACTTCTTTTAATTGAGGTGATTTAACTAATGTAGCAATCTCTTTCAATTGACGTTCTTCTTCTTGTAAAAGTTGATACGCTTCTTTACTCGTCACTGCTTCAATACGGCGTACTCCTGCACCAATCCCAGATTCAGAAACAATTTTGAAAATCCCGATATCTTCTGTATTAGCAACATGTGTTCCACCACATAATTCGATAGAGTAATCCCCAATATTAACTACACGGACTTCTTTTCCATATTTTTCGCCAAATAACGCCATTGCGCCCATGTTTTTCGCTGTATCAATATCTGTTTCAATTGTGACAACAGGAATAGCTTCCCAGATTTTTTCGTTAACGATGGCTTCCATCCGCGCTAGTTCTTCTGATGTAACTTGCCCAAAATGAGTAAAGTCAAAACGTAGATGTCCTGGTGCAACTAATGAGCCTGCTTGGTTGGCATGCTCCCCTAACACATCTTTTAAAGCACGATGCAATAAATGGGTTGCCGTATGGTTTTTCAAAATACGTGTCCGCATCCGTTCGTCCACTTGCAATTGATAAATTTGGCCTTCTGCTAATGGCGCCAAAACTTCTACTTTGTGTAAAAATTGACCGTTTGGTGCTTTTTTCACATCCACCACGTTGGCAACGACTTCCCCTGCGGTATTTTTTACATAGCCGCGGTCAGCAATTTGTCCACCCATTTCAGCATAAAATGGTGTTTCAGCAAAAATTAATTCGGCTGTTCCTGCAGATGCTTCATTTACTAGTGCGTCACCTTGAATAATAACAAATAATTCACTATCATGTGTTAATTCTGTATAGCCAACAAATTTACTTTCTACTTTAATATCTGTTAATAAAGCAGATTGAACACCCATTGAAGTTTCTTTACTGCGGGCAGAACGAGCACGTTCACGCTGTGCTTCCATTTCTGTTTCAAACCCAGCATGGTCGACTTTCAATCCTTCATCTTCTGCAACTTCTTCCGTTAATTCTACGGGGAAGCCAAAAGTATCATAAAGTTTGAAGATAATTTTTCCATCTAATGTATCGCCTTTTGCATCTTTAACTTCTTTAATAACCTCATTTAACATGCTTAAACCTTCATTGATGGTTTCATGGAAACGTTCTTCCTCTGTCCGAACCACTTTTTCGATGAAGTCTTTTTGTTGTAATACTTCTGGATAGTAGCTTACCATGATTTCGCCAACAACAGGCACTAATTTGTATAAAAAGGCTTCATTAATGCCTAATTTTTTCCCGTGCATTACCGCACGACGTAATAAACGACGTAACACATAGCCACGACCTTCATTTGAAGGAAGCGCACCATCACCAATTGCAAAGGATAAAGCACGAATATGGTCAGCAATCACTTTAAAGGAAACATCCGTTTGTGGTGCATCTCCATATTTCACGTTGGTTCCTAAAGCTTCTACCGCATGAATGATTGGCATAAATAAATCAGTTTCAAAATTTGTTGGTGCATCTTGAATGATAGATACAACACGTTCCAAGCCCATGCCCGTATCAATGTTTTTATGTGGTAATGGTTCGTACGTATCTTCTGGTGTATGGTTAAATTCAGAGAACACTAAGTTCCAAATTTCTAAATAGCGTTCATTTTCGCCACCAGGATAATTTTCTGGATCATCTTCTGGAATATCTAAAAATTCTTCGCCGCGATCATAAAAGATTTCCGTATCCGGACCACTTGGACCAGCACCGATATCCCAGAAGTTATCTTCTACATCAATAATATGATCTTCAGATAAACCAACTTCATCACGCCAAATGCGTTTTGCTTCTGTATCTTTCGGATAAACAGTCACATATAATTTTTCTGGGTCAAAAGCAAGCCATTCAGCACCAGTTAAGAATTCCCAAGCCCAGTGAATCGCTTCATTTTTAAAATAATCTCCAATTGAGAAGTTCCCTAACATTTCAAACATTGTATGATGACGAGCCGTTTTCCCAACATTCTCAATATCATTTGTACGAATAGATTTTTGAGCATTCGTAATTCTTGGATTTTCTGGCACAACAGAGCCATCAAAATATTTTTTCAAGGTTGCAACACCAGAGTTAATCCATAATAATGTTGGATCGTTTACTGGTACTAAAGAAGCGCTTGGTTCTACTGAATGTCCTTTAGACTTAAAGAAGTCTAAATACATTTGGCGAACTTGACTACTTGTTAATTCTTTCATTGATTTTCCTACTTTCTATTAATAATTAACTATTTATATTTTGTACCCTCTTAAGTGGCAGATTGTGAACACAAAAAACACCATTGCAGTCAAGGACGATTGCTCGCGGTACCACCTTGATTGCAATGATGTTGGATCATTACCTCTTAAGCTCTATAACGCAGAGTCGCGTTGATATTTCTATCAAGTCCATCTAAAGGGAGCAAGTAAATTTATCTGATGCCCTTCTCTCAGCAATGAACGGCTTTCTGTGATCAAAATAAGATTACTCATATCCTTTAGCTTATAGTCAAAAGTATAAGAAAAATCTGCTAAAAAGTCAATTGTTTTCGTAGGAATCTTTCCTTACTGAGCTGTTTCAAATAACGTTTGCTCTAAATAAGGCAAAATTTGTTCATTTATTTGATACCCTTTTCCCCAAGAGGTTGTAATAATCTCTTCGTTCATACCTGCATCACTAAATTTTTGTTTCACTCGTTTACATACGAAAGACAGCTGCGATTTTGTAGAAGCATCTGGTTCTTTCTGCCAAAGTAAGCGACAAATTTGATCACGATCCAACCCTTCGTGGGCATGCTGATACAAGATTTTTAAAAAGCGTTGCTCGTTTTTTGTAAAGCGAATCTTTTTTACTTGGTCATCAAGTAGCTCGGCTGTTACTTCGGCAAAACTTTGATCGACAGTGTCAATTTTTTCACGAATATCTTCCAATGAATCTTTGAGGCCTAACCACCGGATAATACCTCTTTCCTGCCAAATCTCTGCTTCACGTTTATTACACATCGATTGTGAACGTCGATAAATCGGCTTCTCTAACGATGAAAGACTTCCTAATAATCTCAAGCAATCGTTCTGAGAAAGTGTTTCGCTTAATACAATTGCATCAAAATAATTAAAAAAAGTTAACTCATGTTCTATAGTTTCTTCACAGCAGTTCGTACAAAAGACTTCATAATTTAAATGTTGTAATTGCTGCTGAAATGTTTGCTCAACTAAAATGTTCTTTGTTAATACCAAAATCCTTCTCATTTCTTCTTTCCTCCTAGAACTCTTTCTGCTACCAATAACTAAACGCACCAATCAAAATACGTTACCAAATCGCGTGTTTTCTCCATCGATTGGTTAATAAACACCTTTTTATCTTCATCTCTCTTCGCTCCTTTATTCTTTATTTTGGTGGTTATTTATATTATATTAGAAAATGATTTTTTTTGTGTGTAAAATTTTTTTATCCTCCGTAAAAAAAAATGAATTTCCTTTAATATCAACTAATAAAGCTGATTTTTTAACAAAAAAAGTGCCGAAACTTCCTACTTTTTGCTAAAACACGCCAAAAATTCTGTAATTTTATTATTTTTTTCTCGAGAAAACATCAAAATGTTGATGTTTAACACTAACATTTTGATGTTTTCGACAAAAATCTTTACAATTAATCGGTAATTTTCTCTACTTTTAACGATAACTACTTTTAAAAAAGAGTTATTTTAAAAGTGACTTAAATATTTATCATATAAAAAGTAAGGGACTAAAATCTTTACGATTCTAGTCCCTTACTTTTTATAATCCACAACGTTTTTAGTTAGAAGAATTCTTTTTTGCTTTCCTAGCAGAACGATCTTTTTGACGACGTTCAATTTTACGTTTTTTCTTATTGCTGTCTTCAATTGCCCAATTAATTTTTTTCTTGTATCCTGGTTTAATTTTTTTCTTTTTCTTTTTCACTAAACCAATTAACGTTGGGTCTAATTCTTCTCGAGATTTTTCTCGTTTTGTTCGACGATTACGATCATACGTCTCTACAATCTCACCATTTTTAATTTCTTTTGGTTTGAAAGAAACACCTAACTGCTCAATCTGAGTAATCGCTTCATCATCTGCTGGTGAATATAATGTTATGGCAGTCCCATTCAATCCATTACGTCCTGTGCGGCCAACCCGATGGATAAAGAAGTCCAATTCATGTGGAACTTCTGCATTGATGACATGTGAAACCCCTTCAATATCAATCCCACGTGCGGCTAAATCAGTAGCTACTACATATTGGTAGTCAAGATTTTGAACTTGACGCATCACACGTTTTCTTTCGCGTGGTGTAATGTCTCCATGAATTTTGGCAACTTTTAGGCCCTGATCTTTTAAGTAATCGGTGATTTCATCAACTCTTTGTTTAGTATTTGCAAAAACAATCGCTAAATAAGGATGCCCGATAGTCAATAATTGATAAATTATTTGATTGCTGTTTTTTCCTTTGGTGGAAATCAACCAATTGTCAATTGTTTCTGAAATAACTGCTTTTGGTTTGATATGTTCAATCACTGGATTTTCTAAATATTTTTTTAAAAATGGTCGTAATTTTTCTGGAATGGTTGCAGAAAAAACGAGCATTTGTAATTTTTCTGGCAAACGACCGGCAATTTGATCGACTTCTGCTAAAAAGCCCATATCTAATGTCATGTCTGCTTCATCGACAACAAAGGCAAAAGCCGTATGCACTTTCAAGGCTTGTTCATTCATCATATCTAAAATACGCCCTGGTGTACCAATCACCACATGAGGTTGCTGATGCTTTAATTTATTTAATTGACGTTGTTTATCTGTTCCGCCAACAAAATTTGACACTCGAATTTCTGGTTGACTGAAACGAGCCAGTTGCTGCGCTTCTTGATAAATTTGATTGGCTAATTCACGACTAGGCGCAGTAATCACAATTTGTACTTCGTCGATAGTTGGCTTAACTTTATCCATTAATGGAAGTAAAAAAGTATGCGTCTTTCCACTTCCTGTTTGCGATTGTCCAATGACACTTTTCCCTTTCTTAATGATTGGGATTAATTTTTCTTGGACTTCTGTTGGTTCTTCAAACCCTTTTTCTGCGAGTGCTTCGTTGATAAAAGGTTGAAATTGAAATTGTTTAAATGAAGGCACTTGCCTCACCTCTTCTCGTTAAATTCTTTATGCACTTTGGCATTATAACACAAAAACAACTTTTACTCACCTGCTGATTCCTTTGTTTTCGCAACTTCTAATGTACTGACTGTATAAGTGTGGCTGGCTTTTTCATAAAACAAACGCCGTTTTTTACGAATCAAGGTTAACAAAACGTTGATCAAAAATAGTAAATATAAAATTAAACAGAACAAATACAGAAGCAACGACACCATTTGCAACATCCGATTAGAAGAATTCAATAAATCAGTGGCATTAGCTAGATAAATACTAATTAAACCATACACAAAATACAAATAACCGTAGCGAACAAACAAAGCTTTTAAACGAATTTTTTCATGTCCTGTTTCAACCACCCGAATGCGAACAACTTTTTTCCCTAACGTTTGACCATTTGTCAGTTTCATCATGACAATAAAGACCGCAAACACCATGATAAAGAACCACATCCGATCTGAAAAAATCGGATAATTGGTTGCCCAATTTTTATAAGCTGGAATGAAATTTAGTCCAAAAACGAGCAGGCCTTGCACAAAGCCAATCACCAACCAATCAATTCCCCATGCAAAGAAACGTCTTAACAGGCTAACTGTCTGCCCTTTTTCATAAGAGGTGGCATCAATTTCTTCTCTTGTTGGCAATAAAAAGGTAAAGAGCGGCGTCAACCAATAACCAACTATGCCTCCGACGGTATTATTAATTAAATCATTGACATCCGCCAAGCGATACGAACGTGGATAAATAAAATAAAGGCCAGATAACTGTGTTAATTCAAAAAATAATGACAATAAAAAACTCGCAAGAACTGTTTTTAAAAATGAACATTTGAAATAATACCGTAAATACACACCAAAAGGTAAAACTAATAAAACATTAAACAGTGGTTCTAAAACGGCATGCTGTTTTAATGCTGGCAAATACGTACTAGGATCTTTGAGCGAAAAAACAGTTTCGTTTAAAATCCCTGAAATAAAATGAAAAGGCCGCAGTTCCATTGTTGGTCCTGTGTATTGAGCCACTTCTGCCCGAGATGGCAACGGTAAAATTACCAAGAAATAGGCACATAATAAATAAAAAACAAATGAATACAAAATCATTGCTCGTGTCCAAACAAATGAACCATATTTGCGGTATTCATAGATTAATAATGCCCCAGAAATAAAAAATGCTAGAAACGGGAAAATAATGATTGCCCATTTAATTGGTTCGCTATATACTGCCATAAAAATTCCTCCAAGATAAACAATTTCAAGTATGAATGCCTCAATAACACTATACTTGTTTCTAAAAAATGTACCAACAATAAATTTTATTTTGCAAATCCTCTCCTTTGCAGTATCATTAAGAAAAAGGAGGACGTTCTCATGTTACAGCCATATTTTGCGTTTGGAGTGCCGCTATTTTTACTTGTGCTCTACTTACTCTTTGCACTGATTCACCGTCAAACAACGATTCATTATTTACGGTTTATTTTGTTACTTATTTCAACATTTCTCATGGTTTTTAGTTTCCAAGTATTGCAAGAATCATGGACCATCAACCCTGAAACGTTAAAAGATGCCGCTTATTCTCCGCAATGGTTATGGATTCCTTTAGGTATCGGGTTAATCCTCACACTTTACAACGCTTGGCACGGCCTTCGTACAATGATAAAATACAAGACCGATAAACATTAGTAAGAGTCTAGGACGATGGTTGTGTCCTAGACTCTTACTGTCTCATCATTCAAATGAAATTTAATTTTTCTTAACAAACTCTGATTTTAACTTCATTGGACCAAAACCATCTACCTTACAATCGATGTTATGATCACCTTCCACTAAACGAATGTTTTTCACTTTTGTGCCTTGTTTAATTGCGCCACTGGCACCTTTAACTTTCAAATCTTTGATTACAGTAACACTGTCACCATCCGATAAAAGATTGCCATTTGAATCCTTAACTACTAAGCCTTCTTCTGCAACTTCTTCTGTTGGTGACCATTCATGACCGCATTCTGGACAAATAAATAATCCGCGATCTTCATAGGCATATGCCGACCCACATTCAGGGCAGTTTGGTAATTGCTCTGTCATTAACGTTCTCCTTTGTAAAAAATAATTCTTTTTCATTTTACCTTATTTTCTAGTGAATGAAAAGTAGGCCTAATGATTTATCAACGTCCGATAACTACTTTCTAATTACTTATTTATTTTTGAGCCCACTCTTGGCAAGCTGCTTGGATTTCTTGGTAAATCACTTCAATTTCAGCCGCATCACGGGCATTAGCGCCACTTGCCAAAGGATGGCCGCCGCCATGATGTTTTTTAGCAATTGTATTAATGATTGGTCCTTTGGAACGTAACCGAACGCGATAATAACCTTCCGGCTGTTCAACAAAGATTGCCCATGAGAGAACATCTTCAATTTTTCCTGGCATTGAAACAATGGCTGCCGTTTCAGAATCGACAATATCATAACTGTTTAAAATACTTTGTGGTAAAACGACACGAGCAGCGCCATTTGCGTCGATTTCTAAATTTTGATAAATATAACCCGCTAATTTAGCAACCTTTAAAGGCATTTGGTCTAACTCACGATTTAAGTCTGCGGCATTAAAGTTAAACGTACGCAATTGCGCAGCGACAGCGAGTGTATGCGCCGAAGTGGAAGGATAAAGAAAACGTCCTGTATCCCCCACAATCCCAGCATACAATAAACGAGCTGCATTATCTGTCATCGTTAATTCTGCTAAATGCTGTTGCCAAAAATCAACAATAATTTCACTACAACTACTTGCATTTGTATTCACCCAAACTAAATCTCCATAGGGTTCATCATTCGGATGATGATCGATTTTAATTAATTGATCGCCTAAAGAAAAACGCGCATCACTAATTCGTGGAGCATTTGCAGTATCTGTTACAATGACTAATGCACCTCGATAGACATCGTCAGTAATAACGTCCATTTCAGCTAAAAACTCTAAGCCTTCCACTGGTCCGCCTACTTGATAAATATTTTTTTCAGGAAAGCTCGCTCTTAAGAGTTCTGCTAACCCAACCTGTGAGCCAATCGCATCTGGGTCGGGCCTTTGATGTCTATGAATAATAATTGTTTCATATTGTTTAATTGCTGCCATAATTTCTTTTACTACGTCCATTCTTTGTAGCCTCCTACGTTCTCTCCATCACTTGGCAAACAACAATTGCTTTTGCCACAATGACATTTTCTAAATAAACTTCAATATCTAATTTTGCAGAGCGACGACCAATTTCTAAAATCCGTGGACGAATGTCCAATTCACTTTCCAACTGGATTAGCCGCAAATAATGTAGATTCACTTGTTCAATTAGTACATTTCTTTTTTGATTCATCAACATTGTTCGTTGTGTCACGTTAGAAATAATTTCACTTAGGACACCGAACGAGATAGTACCAACACTGTTAACCATTTGGGGCGCAACCGAAAAACGAAAACGGGTTGTTTCTTTGCCATTTTCTTCAACAGGCATCACTTCCCCGGAAATTTGATCTGAAATTGTGTCTGCAATTTGTGGTTGTCGTTGCACCAATTGCATAGCTTTCATCACATCTTGGCGAGAAACAATTCCAACAAGCGCTAAATCATCTTCCACCACCGGCATGACTTCTAGACCATCCCAAATCATTTGATGACTGACACTCGCTACACTCATCATCTTTTTCACAACATTGGGGTCCTTTGTCATGACTTTATCCACGGTTAAATGTTCACTTTTACCAATGACATCTTTGGCTGTGACAATCCCCACTAAACGTAATTTCTTATTTACTACTGGGAAACGAGAATGATGGGTACTTTCAGATAATGCCTGATAATCTGCAATCGTTTGAGTTGTCAACAAATAATTGGTTTTTTCAAGCGCTGTATAAATATCACTGACGAGTAAAATGTCTTTTTTAATCAGCTGATCACTTAAAGCACGGTTAATCATAGTAGCCACAGTAAATGTATCATATGTGGTTCTCAAGACAGGCATACCCAGACGATCTGCTAACTGCGCAATCTCTTCAGATGTTTCAAATCCACCTGTAATTAAAACGGCTGCCCCATTTTCTAAAGCAAGCTTTTGCACGCCTTGGCGGTTACCAACAATCATTAAGGATCCGGGAGTAATATATCGCGTCATCGCGGTTTCTGTCATCGCACCAATTACAAATTTATTAAGGACTTTGTCTAGACCAGAGCTACCGCCTAACACATCCCCTTCAATAATCCGGACCACTTCACCAAATGTTAATTTTTCAATATGTTTTTTTAACTTCCGCTCAATTCGTATCGTACCAACACGTTGAATGGTGGAAACAAGCCCAATATTTTCTGCATCTTTGATGGCCCGATACGCTGTTCCTTCACTAACACTTAAACTTTTGGCAATGCTTCGAACAGAGATTCGATCGCCAATTGGTAATTCTTCAATATGTTTTAAAATTTGATCATGTTTCGTCGCCATAATTTCCTCCTAAACTAGGATCGTCTCTCCTGGGTTTAATACTTTCCCGCCAACTACTTGCTCTACGAATATTGCTGGATTTTGTTGGATAACAGGAAAGGTATTGTAATGAATTGGAATGGTTATTTCGGGATTTAAGTAAGAGACTGCTTCTAGCGCATCCTCTGGTCCCATCGTGTAATTATCACCAATTGGTAAGAACGCTACATCAATGGATTTGTCTTTTGCAAAAAGGCGCATATCTGAAAACAACGCCGTATCACCAGCGTGATAAATTTTTTTATCTTCTGCTTCTAAAATAATCCCACTTGCTTCGCCCATGTAGGTCATTACGCCGTCTATTTCATAACCGGAACTATGCAAAGCTGGCACAAATTTAACCGAACCAAAAGGAAAGACATAACGCCCACCTAGATTCATTCCATGCGCTTTTACCCCTTGCGACTGTGCATACGTAGCCACTTCAGCTATCGCAATAATCGTTGCCTTGTTGGCTTGAGCAATTGCTAGCATATCGCCAATATGATCGCTGTGTCCGTGGGTGATTAAGATGTAATCAGGGTGTAAATCTTCAAGTGAAACGTCCGCTAAAGGGTTGCCATTAATAAAAGGATCAAATAAAAGGTTCGTGCCGTCGTTTAGACGAATTTCAATACATGAATGTCCATGTCCTATCAGTTCCATTTGTATTCCTCCTACGGTATTTTCTACACACTCTTATGATAATTAATCGTCAAATTCATTCTTAAAAGTAGTACAGTTTAGTACAGTTTACTTTCTTTATTGTAACAGAGAATTAGAAATATACAATCGCATTTGCTTATTTTCTTAGCTAGTAAAGAAACAGACGAGAAAAATCATGAATCTTTCTCGTCTGCTTCTTTTTACTTATTTGGTTGTTTTCCGAAAACGTAAAATCGTTAATATAAAGGCCGCCACACATAATAGAAAGGCGACAAAAAAGGTTTCACGCATTCCCACAATAAATATATCTGGGCGATTAGCCAGATACGTGGTTACTCGTTCACCATAGGCTTCGCTCATACCACGATATAAAATGGTCGTTGACAACGCAATCCCAATGACCATTCCTAAGTTTCTAGCAAAAGAATTCATACTTCCTGCTACACCTAAATCTTGCTTTTCAACACTGCTCATAACCATTGTATTGTTTGGAGACTGGAAAAGTGCATTTCCCAAACCCATAATGGCCGTTGCAATCACATAATACCAGATGGGCGAGTTCATATCTAAAAACATATACATTAACGACGTACAGCACAAAAGCAACAATCCGCCAAATGTTAAAATACCTGGGCCAATTTTATCCGTCAAATAGCCACTCAGAGGAGCCCCAACCACCATTAATAACGGAAATACCATCATTAATAGACCAGCATAACTAGCACTTAGTTTGCGTGCATCCTGCAAATAAAATGGAATGACAACATTTACAAAAAAGTTTGAGGCAAAAATTAAAACGGCGGACAATAAACTTAAAGTAAAAATTTTGTTTTTAAAAATTGCGAACTTAATAAGTGGGCTTTTTCTTTTTCGTTCAACCATTATAAATAATCCTAATGCGATTACTGCAATAATGAACAATAAATAGGATTGTAACGAGCCAAACCCGCTCTCTTGTCCGAGGAAAATCCCGCCGAAGAACGTCATAATCGCAATGGCAATACAAGCAAATCCTGAAAAATCGATTTTTTCTTTTGTTTTTGTAATATCTTTTGGTAGGAACTTTTCGCCAATTAAAATTGTAACTAGCCCCACGGGAACATTAATCCAAAAAATATACGACCAAGAAAAGTTTGATAAGATCAATCCACCAATCCCAGGACCAGCAATCGCGCCTAAAGAGACAAAGGCACCTACTGCACCAAGCGCCCGCCCTCTTTCATTTAAAGGGAATACTTCCGTAATAATTCCTGAATTGGTCGCCATGGTCATGCTAGCACCAATACTTTGAACGACTCGCGCAAATAATAGAAAGCTCAGCGATTGATTAAAGCCACAAAGTAACGAACCAATCGTAAAAATAACCGTGCCAATTCGATAAACTTTTATTTTTCCAAAACTGTCGCCAATTTTTCCAAATAATAATAAACAAGCACAGACAACCATTAAATAAATAGATACGACCCATTCCGCTTGATTCATGGGTACGGACATTTCTTTTGAAATAGTCGGTAAAGCAATATTTACAATGCTGGAATCTAATGTAGACATGAAGGTAAACATAGCCACAGAAACTAAGATCCACCAACGATTTTTCTGCACTTCAGAATCCTCTTGGTAACTTTTAATTTTCTCCATTGATTCATCCCCTCTCGCTCCAAAACAGTTTACTTACTAATAATAACTCTATTTCTTCTTTTTTTCATCGGAAATTTTCTAAAAAATCACTCATGAGATGTTCACCTTCTTATTACACGCTCGCAATTGACAACCATTCGCTTTTACGCTAATTTGAAATTAGCAAACGGAAAACACAAGGAGGACTTGAAATGACCTTAATTTCTCGCATTAAACAATTAGCTCAGTCAAGGCAACTAACCCTCGCCCAATTAGAAAGAAACGTCGGCATTTCCAATGGACAAATTCGTCGTTGGGATACCTCTTCGCCTAAAGTAGAGAATCTTTTAAAAATAGCAGACTATTTTTCTGTCTCCTTGGACTATTTAATGGGCCGCACCCAACAAACAGAGATCAATCATCAGGCACCTATGACAAGCACACAAAAAGAGTTACATATTCACATTACTACGGAAGAGTTAACAGAAGAAGAAATTACTCAGTTAGAGGAAGAAGCAAATCGTTTCTTGCGGTTCCGTAAATTTGAAATGACAAATTCTTAAAGAACGTTCACTTCTCCTAGTCATTGATAGCAAAAACTAGAACCTAAACAAAAAAAACCACCACGACCGTCGTCTGTGGTGGAAATGAAGGTTGTTATTTACTCTTGGTAGGAGTAAGTATGAAAAAACCAATTCGGGATAATTGGCATAACGTAAGTATAGTAGTTTGTGCCTTTTTTATCATGAGTTTCAGCTATATTTTTTATAAAACTTTTATTAGAACACCATTAACAGTCCTTTATTTAAATTCTTTAAAGCGTTTTCTTTTATTGAACATATTGTTTTAAACATTCGATTTCCTGTGCTACACTTACTTTTAGAAGGGGGATTTTATTATGGCAAATCAAAAAAAAGATAGCTTATCAACATTATTTTCTGAAGAAGTTCATGGACCGTTTGTTACTTTCTTGTTTAACACCCATGTCGCTCATCAAAACGTAGAAAAAGATTCGCTTGTTTTGAAAAATTTTGCAAAAGCGGCAAAAACACGCTTTGAAAAAAAATTTCCTGAGGAAAAATGGGCTGTTTTCCAAGAAAAAATTGACGCACTTCTAGCTGATGCTTCCTTCTGGCGCAACGGCACAGCAAGTGTTTCAATCATCTTATCTCCAGAGAACACCTTTGTTCAACGATTAGATGTGCCCGTTGACGATCAATATTACGTGGACACGATTCCTTATTTACTTGGACTAGTCAAAGACAAACAATTTAACTACCATTATTACCTACTTGCTCTAAATCGTGATTCAATGAAACTTTACAAGGTCGATCATACGACTGTGACTCCTGTTGAATTGCCTAAAGATGCACCAACAGACGTGGTCACAGCTTTAGGTGATGAATTAACGGGTGGTAATTTAAACTTTTCAACTCAAGGTAGTTCTAACGGTTCTAAAGAAGGTGTCGCTTATCATAGCATCAATACTAAAGATAAAGAAGTTGAAATTGATTGGGTGAACTACTATCAAGCAGTCGATACTTTCTTAAAAGATCAACTGGATAATCCTGAAAAATTACCGCTTTATCTTTATGCTTTACCAGAAAACCAAACACTCTTTAAAAAGATTGCTAAAAATCCTTATTATGATTGCTCAATTTCAGTTGCTGCTTCACCTGCACAAGCAACCATTCAAGATATCCGCAGCGCTAGTGAAAAAATAGCTGCAGAGTTAACAGAAAAAGAAACAGCTTCTTATAACAAATTACTAGATCGTAAATTCTTAGATCAATTTACAGATATTTCGCCAGCGGCAGCTGACGGCAAAATTTCCCATCTTTTTATTGCAACGTCACTCTTTGTTACTGAAAACAATGAAATGTCATCTGAAGAGTATGATCGTCGCAAACTTTTAAACACCATTGCTTACCAAGTCATTCAAAACGGCGGTCAAGTTTTTGTTTTAGACCAAAAAGCTGCACCAGATGAAAAATCTTTAGCGGCTATCCTCCGTTATTAAAAACAGGCAAAAAGCCCATTGTAAGAAAGCGCCTTACAATGGGCTTTTTTTCTGAGCCTTATTGAAACAGCACTATAACAGCCTTATCTTCACTTTCTAGTTTTTAAAAAACATCCGATAAAAAAGAAAATAAGGTTATCGCTATACAAAAACCAGTTAGTATGCTATAGTAATAGATGTAGTTTTTGTTCGGTAATATGGGTAGCTGTTTCAAATAAACATCTTCCACATTTTTCACCTTTCAAGTAATTGCAAAATATGAATGTGTTATAACACACATCTAGGAGGATATTTATTATGGAAACAGGTACAGTAAAATGGTTTAACTCAGACAAAGGCTTTGGCTTCATCACTGCAGAAAACGGAAACGATGTATTCGTACATTTCTCAGCTATCCAAGGTGACGGCTTCAAAACTTTAGAAGAAGGTCAAGCAGTAACTTTCGAAATCGAAGAAGGTCAACGTGGCCCTCAAGCAACTAACGTTACTAAAGCTTAATTAAACAATACTGACTCAAAAACCTGACGTTAATCGTCAGGTTTTTTTTATAAAAAAAAGAACAAGAAAACTTTCTGAAACTAAGTGCTTCCTCTATTTTTTTTGAAGAGTTTTCGTTATACTGAAGAGGAAAAATGTTTTAAAGGAGTTTATTTATGCAATTTTATGGTGATTTAACCTTTTTAGGTGTTTATTTATTGGGTCTCTTTTTCATTCCCTCGTGGCGGAAAAAGAAAAAAGAACACGATTGGTTGCCGTGGATGTTTGGCTGGACTGTCTTTATGTTCTTCTCATATGTTTTATATTTAGAAATCATTCGTGGCACAGCCTTCTTTTTAATTCCCATTGCTTTTTTTGGCTTGTTTGCGCTCTTCTACTTCAAAGAAAAAAGGCGTTTACTGAATGGAACATTATTTAATATTTTTCTTGTGGTTCTAGCGACTTATTTAGGGATTACTGCGATTCGTACAAACAACTACTTTCTAATCACCTTAGCAATTATTGCCCTGCTGGCAATTTTTATCGCTTTGGCTTTAGGACTCTATGCCTTAATTATTTTCCTCTATTGGAATGCGGTCGTTGTTATGAGAAAAGAAGGTCGGTCTCTAGGGAACTTGTTGACGTTGTTGCTGGCAATTGGCTTAACATTACTATTAATTTATAATTTCTTTTTTCAATCGTTGTTACCAACGTGGCTCTCCTTACCATTAACTATCGCGCCATTTATTTTGACTTATTTCGCGTTTGTTTTTTATAATTTTTTAACTGTTTCTACGTTGTATCAATTTAATCAGCCAAGATATACACAGGATTATATTGTTGTGTTAGGTTCGGGGTTAATCAATGGTGAGATTGTGCCGCCGTTATTGCAAGCCCGCATCAACAAAGCCATTCAATTTTACAAGGCTCAAAATCGCGCAACGTTAAATCCACCAAAAATCGTCATGTCTGGTGGCCAAGGTCCCGATGAATTACTTCCTGAAAGTGTCGCGATGAAAATGTATGCTTTGACACAAGGTATTCCTGATGATGATATTTTAGTAGAAGCTCATTCAAAAAACACACTAGAAAATATGCGTTTTTCCAAAGAAACAATGATTGAGGATTTTGGAAATGCTAATTTCCAAGCCATTTTTACTACAAACAATTATCACCTTTTCCGAGCGGGTCTTTTCGCTCGAATGGCTGGCTTAAAAGCTGATGGCATTGGTGCAAAAACCGCTTTTTATTTTTTACCTAACGCGTTTATTCGAGAGTTCATCGCCATTGTAGTGATGTACAAACGCCGCCATATTATTGTTTGCGGCCTAGCTGCCATCGGTATGGTTATGTTATTCTTAACAGGATTGATTATTCAGTAAAGAAGGAGTTTCCCCTATGAGTTTGTATCAAAAATTTATTCAAAATGAACGTTTGCGACGTTTTTGCGTCCTTGCTTTGATTATTTTTGTGCTTTATTTATCCAGAAGTATGATTACAACAATTCTTTTAACATTTATCTTTACCTATTTAGCTGTTCGTTTGGTCCATTTTGTTCAACGCTATATGAAAATCCCGACGATTGTCATCGTTCTCTTAACCTATGCATTGGTTGTTTTTCTAATCTATTTAGCGATTACTAAATATGTTCCCGTTCTAGTTAACCAAACGACTCAAATGATTAATTCTGTAGTTGATTTTTATCAAAGTCCACATACAGATACAAATCAAGTATTGCAATTTATTGATCAATACTTGGAAAAATCTAACTTACTCTCTCAACTCCAGAATGGTGCTTCAATGATTTTACGCTACATTCAAGATATTGGCGCTGTCGGCTTATCATTTGTCATGTCCTTTATTTTAAGTTTCTTCTTTATGATTGAGAAGAAGCAAATGGCTGATTTTTCTAAGTTATTTTTAAAAAGTGATTTTGATTGGTTTTTTCAGGATATCTATTATTTTGCCAACAAGTTCGTCAACACATTTGGTGTCGTAATGGAAGCTCAGTTTTTCATTGCTGTGGTGAATACAGTCATTACTACCTTGGCCTTGGCGATAATCGGCTTTACTCAGTTACCTAGTTTAGCCATTATGATCTTCATTTTGAGCTTAGTCCCAGTTGCTGGTGTGATTATTTCCTGCATTCCGCTAAGTTTCATCGCTTATTCCCAAGGTGGCTTGAACGATGTGATTTATATCTTAGCTTTAATTACAATCGTTCATTTATTTGAATCTTACGTGCTAAATCCTAAATTCATGTCTAGTAAAACAGAGTTACCAATCTTTTATACGTTTGTCATTTTATTAGTTAGTGAGCGTCTCTTTGGTGTATGGGGACTTATTGTAGGAATCCCTGTGTTCACTTTCTTCTTAGATGTCTTAAAAGTAAAACCAATTCGTGGCCTGAAACGTCTACCTAATGTGAAAAAAAATAGTTCAGCAGAATAATTTCTGCTGAACTATTTTTTTATTGTTTTCTTAAATCATTTAAAATAGCCATGGCTCGGTCTTGGTTCATCGTTTTTTGACGTTTTAATTGTTGAGCGACTGCCTCAACTTCTTTACCAGTAGCTCCGACCGTCATCGCTAAAGAACGTGCTTGTAGAGCCATGTGTCCTTTTTGAATTCCTTCAGAGACTAAGGCCCGTAACGCCGCTAAATTTTGTGCCAAACCAACAGCCGCTACTACTCGACTTAGTTCTTTTGCATCCGTCACTGCTAACAAATCAGCGGCTGCTTGAGATTTAGGTAAGACTTTTGTGGCACCGCCAACCGTGGCTAACGCAAGCGGAACTGAAATTTCACCAATTAGTTGTTCGCCATCCAGCGTCCAACTAGTCAAGCCTTGGTAGCGACCTTCCTTCACCGCAAAAGCATGACAAGAAGCGCTAACAGCGCGTGTATCATTTCCTGTAGCTAAAACGACAGCTTCAATGCCATTCATGATCCCTTTGTTATGCGTGACTGCCCGATAAGGATCTAATGAAGCATAGCGTGAAGCTAAAACAATTTTTTCAGCAATTTCCCGGCCATTGCTCCCCTTACTTAAACGTGAAACTGGAATAGCCGTTTTCATCGTAACAACCGACTCCGTTGCGTAATTGCTTAAAATACTGAATAGAATCTTTTGCTCCGCAAACCATTCACGGAACAACTCGGCCACACCTTCCAACATAGCGTTAACGATATTTGCCCCCATTGCATCCTTAACATCTACTAAAAAGTCGACAGATACAAATGATTCATCAAAAGCACGATATTGCAAATCTCTTAAGCCGCCGCCCCGTTTTACGATAGATGGATAACTTAACTCTGCTTGTTGAAAAATTTCCGCTTCTCTTACTTGTAGTTTATCAATCAATGACTCGGGATCTGCAACATCGTAAAAAACGATTTGTCCACGCATTAAACGTTGTTGATTCACTGTTTTAAATCCTTGTGCTATTTTTGCACCATTACTCAAAGCCGCAATCACTGAGGGCTCTTCTGTCGCCATTGGTACCAAATAATCAGTTTCGTCCACTTTTAAATGTAAGCCAATGCCCATCGGCACTTCTGTTTCACTGATTTGATTTTCAATCATATGATTGGCAATCTGCGAAGATAAAGCCGTATTTTCAAATTCTTTTTTTGTATCAGCAGAAATCTGGCCTTCATTAAGAAGAGAAGCCAGGCGTTCCTCAGGACTCATTTGATAAAATCGGCTGTTTTTTTTTTGCTGAGGTCTCTCTAGTAGCATAGCGAGTCCTAAGCCACCGCCGATACATAAAGAAGCCACTCCATATTTCTTTTCTTTTTGATTTAATTGATAACTTAAACTCGTTAATAAACGAGCACCTGTGGCACCAATCGCATGACCTAACGAAATACCGCCACCATAAATGTTGACCTTTTCCTCTGGTAAAGCCAGTTCTCTTTGGACCACGATTGAAGTTGCTGCAAATGCTTCGTTGATTTCATACAGATCAATTTCTTCCGTAGTAAGTTGATTGCGCGCTAACAGTTTTTGAATGGCTTTAATCGGCGAAATTCCCATATAGGCTGGATCAATACCGACTTCCACACTGTCTCGAATAATAGCTAAATAAGGAAGTCCGTGTGCTTCGGCATATTCTTGTGAAGCAATAATCAAAGCAGAAGCCCCATCATTAATGGTTGATGCATTCCCTGCTGTTACAGTACCGTCTTCTTTAAAAACTGTTTTAAGCGTTCCTAGCTTCTCAACGCTCGAATTAGGGCGAATCCCTTCATCTTTCTCCACAAGCGTTCCTGATACTTCTAATGGGGCTATTTCGTCAGCGAATATCCCTTCTGCTTGTGCTTGAGCTGCTTTTAATTGTGAATGTACAGAAAATTGATCTTGCTCTTCTCTAGTTACATGATACTTTTCGGCCACATTTTCAGCAGTTAAGCCCATTGCTTGACCACTAAAGGCATCCGTTAACCCATCGTACATCATACTAGAAAAAGGCGCATCATAGCTTTCTGTTTCGTAATTAAATCGTTGTAATTTAGGTGCTTGGGACATATTCTCAATCCCGCCAGCAATTAAAACTTCCGCTTCTCCTAATTGAATCAATTGTTTCGCCAAAATAACGGCCTTCATTCCTGATCCGCAGACCTCATTAACTGTCATTGCGGGAATTTCATGAGATAAACCGCTGTTTATTGCTATTTGTCGTGCGGGATTTTGGCCATTTCCAGCTTGTAAAACATTTCCAAAGATTACTTGATCAATTTCTTCAGAAATAGTGGAATGTCTTTTTAAAAGTTGTGTTGTAACATGTGTTCCTAAGTCTACGGCACTTACTTGACTTAAGCTGCCTTTATATTTTCCAATTGGTGTTCGTAATGCATCAATAATAACTACTGTTTTCAACTAAATGCACCTCCATCTTGAAATATATCATAAAATCCCAGAATCACAAGTGCCAATTACTGAATGTTAACAGACTTATAAGATATTTTTTAATAATCTATGAAGTTAATACAAAAATTCCCCATTTTGGTTCATTTCGTGCTATTTTATATAATGAATCTATTTATCGTAAAGGAGTTAAAGAAATGACAATTGGGATTGATAAAATTAGTTTTTTTGTGCCCCCTTATTATATTGATATGACGGCACTGGCTGAAGCCAGAAATGTAGACCCTGGAAAATTTCATATTGGTATTGGGCAAGACCAAATGGCGGTGAACCCAATCAGCCAAGATATTGTGACATTTGCAGCCAATGCCGCAGAAGCGATCTTGACCAAAGAAGATAAAGAGGCCATTGATATGGTGATTGTCGGGACTGAGTCCAGTATCGATGAGTCAAAAGCGGCCGCAGTTGTCTTACATCGTTTAATGGGGATTCAACCTTTCGCTCGCTCTTTCGAAATCAAGGAAGCTTGTTACGGAGCAACAGCAGGCTTACAGTTAGCTAAGAATCACGTAGCCTTACATCCAGATAAAAAAGTCTTGGTCGTAGCGGCAGATATTGCAAAATATGGCTTAAATTCTGGCGGTGAGCCTACACAAGGAGCTGGGGCGGTTGCAATGTTAGTTTCTAGTGAACCGCGCATCTTGGCTTTAAAAGAGGATAATGTGATGCTGACGCAAGATATCTATGACTTTTGGCGTCCAACAGGCCACCCGTATCCTATGGTCGATGGTCCTTTGTCAAACGAAACCTACATCCAATCTTTTGCCCAAGTCTGGGATGAACATAAAAAACGAACCGGTCTTGATTTTGCAGATTATGATGCTTTAGCGTTCCATATTCCTTACACAAAAATGGGCAAAAAAGCCTTATTAGCAAAAATCTCCGACCAAACTGAAGCAGAACAGGAACGAATTTTAGCCCGTTATGAAGAAAGCATCGTCTATAGTCGTCGCGTAGGAAACTTGTATACGGGTTCACTTTATCTGGGACTCATTTCCCTTTTAGAAAATGCAACGACTTTAACCGCAGGCAATCAAATTGGTTTATTCAGTTATGGTTCTGGTGCTGTCGCTGAATTTTTCACTGGCGAATTAGTAGCTGGTTATCAAAATCATTTACAAAAAGAAACTCATTTAGCACTGCTGGATAATCGGACAGAACTTTCTATCGCTGAATATGAAGCCATGTTTGCAGAAACTTTAGACACAGACATTGATCAAACGTTAGAAGATGAATTAAAATATAGTATTTCTGCTATTAATAATACCGTTCGTTCTTATCGAAACTAAGTATTTATATCCCCCGATTCAATCAACAAAAGAGCTAGACATTCAAGTTTTTGCTTGAATGTCTAGCTCTTTTTATGAAAGCCAAACTTCTTTGACCCCGTCTGTCACGGCGATACCATCTGTCAAAGCTAAACGTTGTGAATAAGAAACGTAGCCATAATAAACATCAACACCGCCGCCATTGTTCCAAGTAACAGTGATTTTAACATTTGGAGTAATCGATTTTGTAGCTGGTTGGGTCGTCGGGCGATAACTAGTCGTATCATAACTTAAAATAGTGCCCGAAGCTCCACTTATTTCGGCTTTTCCTGTGTAAATTTCGCCATTCGTATTCGTCTGCGTGACCGCTCCATTCGCTTCAATGATTAAACCCGCTTGCTTTTGATCTCCTCGTGGATAATAAAAAAGATACGTGGTTGCCCATTTAGCAAATTCATCTGGAATTGGTTTAAGTGATTCCGTTGGTGCCGGACTCGACTTCGTTTGCTTTTCAACCGCGACTTCTTCTTGTCTTTTTAAGCCTTCATTATTTTGATTATTTAGTTTCTCAACCGTTTCTTTAACGATTGAATAGTGTGGTTTCCCTAAATCGCTAACAGGGATCGTAGCTAATTTTTCTTCTGATTCTTTATATTGCCCCTCTGCCGTTAACTTTTTAGCTTCTGTAATAATGGCATCATACTTGGTTTGGTCTACGGAAGAGGATGTGCTTTGGCCCGTAGCTTCGACTTGTTTTGTGACACTGTTTTTTTCTGTGGTCACGTCTGACGAATTTCCACAAGCACTTACAAACATTGAGCTAACGATTAATAAACATCCCACAATCACATGCTTTTTCATCTTTAAATCCCCCATTGGTCTATCTTTGTTATTTTTTGTTACTTAAATTATCCCATAGATGAACAAAAGAAACCATTATTTATAAAAAAGTTTAGCAAGCGCTTCAAGAGAGGCACTTGCTAAACTTTTTTCTCACTGTTATTGATTGATTACTTTGACTAGTTCTTCAAATAATAATGCACTAGATGCTGCTCCTGGATCAATATGACCAATTGCTCGTTCCCCTAAATAAGAGGCACGTCCTTTTTTCGCCACCCAATCTTTTGTTGCTTCAGCAAATTGTTCAATTTTTTCTTCATTAAATTGTTCCGTTCCAATTACTTCAGCAACAGGTGCCCAGACATCAACCATCGTTTTATCTCCTGGTTCAGCTTTGCCGCGCATCTGAATCCCAGCTAGACCTTGCTGAACAATTTCTTTTAATTGCTCTGGCGAACTGATGGTTTCCAAATCTTTTGTCGCTTTAGTCATATTCATAAACGCAGTACCATATAAAGGACCAGAAGCTCCGCCAACTTTTGAAATCAAAGCCATGGATAGGACTTTAAATGTCTCCGTGATTGTTGTTGGTACTTTTTTGTCAAACGCAATTTTGTATTCAGCCATACCACGAGCCATGTTGTTACCGTGATCCCCATCACCAATCGGCGTGTCTAATTCACTTAAATAGTCTTTTTTTTCTTCAATAACTTTTGAACAATTGTCTAACCATGTTTGAATGTCTTTTACTGTTAATTCCATCTTTTATCACCCTTACCAAGAAATTGTTGTTACATTGCTTTCTAGCGCTGTTTGCCAGTCTTTTGTTGCCAAGTCAATCATCGTTAAAGATAATCCTTGCATGTCAATAGACGTCATATAGTTACCCACTTTATGGAAGGTAACTTGAACACCTTTATCTTCTAATAATGTTAGCACGTCGTTCATAAATACAAATTGTTCCATTAATGGCGTGCCGCCCATGCCATTGACAAGTACCCCCACTGTTTGTGGTTGTTGCTCATAGCTACTTAATGTTTTTTCAACTAATTCTTTCGCTAACTCTTTCGATGGTTGGATTTTTTCACGACGATAGCCTGGTTCTCCGTGAATCCCTACGCCAAATTCAATTTCATCTTCTGGTAAAGTAAAACCTGGTTTGCCAACTTCAGGCACAGTGGCTGCTTTTAAAGCCACTCCAATTGTTTTCGTGGCTGCTACAATCTTTTCTCCTAAAGAAACGAGCTCTTCTAAAGAAGCACCTTGGCGGGCATGGTGTCCTAAAATTTTATGGACAAGAACAGTCCCGGCAACGCCGCGTTTTCCAGCGGTATAGGTGCTATCTTCGACAGCAATATCGTCATCGACAACGACCATTTCTACATGAATGTCTTCCATATCAGCCATATCTTTGGCCATTTCAAAGTTCAAAATATCGCCTGTATAATTTTTTACGATTAACAGAACACCGGCCCCTTGGTCTGCCGCTTGGATCCCTGTTAAAATTTGATCTGGTGTTGGTGAAGTAAAGACATCACCTAAAACTGCGGCATTTAACATTCCATCACCAACAAACCCAGCATGTGCAGGCTCATGACCACTTCCGCCACCAGATACTAACCCAACTTGTTTGTTTGAGTCGTTGCGAGCAATCACGCGAGAATCTTCGACTTGATGAACAAGGTTTCCATAGCTTTTCACAATTCCTTGGAGCATTTCTTCGACAATTTTACCAGGTTCATTAATAATTTTTTTCATTTAGTTCCACCCTTTCTTACCAGCATTTTGAGCTTCTGCTAAAATTTGCGTCAAATCATCTGAGACACCTG
This sequence comes from Enterococcus sp. DIV0712, assembly GCF_050554855.1. Lineage (NCBI taxonomy): Bacteria > Bacillati > Bacillota > Bacilli > Lactobacillales > Enterococcaceae > Enterococcus > Enterococcus sp. DIV0712. The sequence continues at coordinate 1,135,733 of NZ_CP187333.1, read as the reverse complement.
CAGTAATTGCTGCCGCAAAGGCACCTTCAACCAATGGTGCATCGACTAAATGATAATGTTTCTGTTGGTCTTCTTCTAGCATATCAAAAGCTAATTCTGAACTTAAAACGGCACTGCCTAAATCGGCAAAAATTAAAAATTCTCGGTCAGAGTCCGCTTCGTTAATCGTGTCAATGATTTTCATTGGATCTGAACCTAATGAACCATCTGATGTACCACCAAGTGAATGAATTGTAATTTCTTCACTGGCGTTCATCTGTTCAATCATCTCTTTAATACCATCTGTAATCATTTTGCTATGTGAAACGAGTAAAATATCTGCTTTCATGTGGACACTTCCTTAATCTAATTTATGTCTTGTTTTATATTCTTGTCCGACTTTATCTGCAACAATGATTGCATTCGCTACTTCTTCAACGACAATTGGGAATGGCATTGAATGAATTGATTCTTCTGGAATGCAAGCAATTTTGGCTACTTCCAATGCTTCTTCATAAGTGATTTCATCGACACCAATGTCTGAAAGCGTTAATGGTAAACCTACAGAAGCGCTAAAGTCTAAAACAGCTTCTAATTCGTCTTTTGCTGCATCTTCTAATACAAGTTGTGCAATCGTTGCAAAGGCTACTTTTTCACCATGTAAATAACTGTGCGCACCAGGTAAGACTGTCATACCGTTATGAATCGCATGCGCTGCAGCTAAACCGCCACTTTCAAAACCTAAGCCTGAAAGTAAGATATTTGTTTCGATAATCTTATTCAATGATTCAGTAACCACATTTGCATCACAAGCTAATTTCGCTTTTAACCCATCTTCCTGGAGGTTTTCCCAGCAAAGTTTTGCCATGGCCAAAGCTGCATATGTGCCGCTAGCAGCAGGCGTTAAGCCTTCTCTTGAACCCATTGGCAAACTAGCATTAACCCGAGAATATGAATTGTGTGTTGCGCGTGCTTCAAAATATGTGGATAAGGCATCCCCCATTCCAGCAACTAAAAATCTAGTTGGCGCTTTGGCAACCACTTTTGTATCAACCATCACGACGCTTGGACTTTGTTTAAAGTAAGCATAATCATCAAATGAGCCATCTTCATGATATAGTACAGCTGAATGCGAAGTTGGTGCATCTTGAGCCGCAATCGTTGGTACAATAATTAAGTTTTCACCTTCTGCTACGACTTTTGAAGCATCGATTGCTTTACCGCCACCTAAACCAATGATACAGTCTGCTTGTTCTTTTTGTCCAACGTTTTGCAAGCGCTTTGTTTCTTCACGCGTTACTTCTCCACTAAAGCCACCCTCTACGAAGGTAATGTCAAACTTTTTCGCTGTTTCTTCCAATTGTGGACGTACACGATCAACGTCAGCAGGATTTGCAATTAGTAACGCTTTTTTTCCAAAAGTTGAAACGAAGTAACCTAAGTTTAGTAATTCATCTTCCCCTTGAACATATTTCGTTGGTAAAATCAATGCTTTTCTCATGTTGATAGCCTCCTATATTTTGTTTACATACATAGTATAAAACGCTTTCATCCAAAAAGCATTGAACTTTTGGTATCGTTTTCTTGCAAAAAATGATAGAATTATTTTGTGAAATAATAAAATATTATGATTTTTAAACTTTAGATTGAAGGATTGCCTTATGACTGTAGAATTAAAAAATATTTTAGATTTAGAAAAGTGGGAAAAATTGCAAGAATCATTGGCCTTAAGCACTCGTTTAGCCATTATTTTAGTCGATTATAAAGGTCGTCCTGTGACGAAACATAGTCAAGTTCAACCCTTTTGCCAACTGGTACGTCACTCCCCTGAGCTCTCGAAACTTTGTGAAAAATGTGATGCTCGTGGTGGCTTGGAAGCTGTTCGCACTGGTCAGCCTTTTATCTACCGTTGTCACTTTAACATCGTTGATATGGCCATCCCCATTATTGTTGATGACCAGTATGTAGGAGCCATTATGGCTGGTGAAGTTTTGCTCGAAGATCACCAAGAAGAGTTAGAACAGGTTTTAACCATGAATGATGCCTTCATTCAAGAATTTTTAGTAACACACCAAGAGCTGTATCAACAATACCCTGTTTTAGAACTAGCAGACTTAGAAAAGAGCGCGACATTAATCGCTGATCTAAGCCAATATATTATTTCTGAAGCCATCAAAAAAGATTATTTAATCAATACGTACAAACAATCCTTACAGATTAGTTCGCGAAAAGAAGAGCTGGAGCCATTGAATATGATCCAAAAAGATATTCAACAAACTTTATTAACTGCTCAATTAACTCCTTCAAGTGCCTATCAAACTAAAAATAAGCAATTACAACCGGTTTTAGATGCCCTTTGGGAAAACAAATCGCTGCGTTTAAATTTACAAGAACTGGCAGACCTTGTTCATTTGACGCCGACGTATTTAAGTCGTTTATTAAAAGAGGAGTTTGGTATTCCCTTTAGTCAATTTTATCGACAATTAAAAATCACATGGGCTAAACAGCTTCTTTTGGAGACAGATAAAACGATCGCCCAAATCAGTGAAGATTTAGGGTTTGTTGAAGATAGCTATTTTGTCCGGATCTTTAAACAAGAAACGGGTGAAACACCTCTTAAATACCGTAAAAGAAAGAACAGAGCATAAAAAAAACAACGACTCCGAGAAGTCGTTGTTTTTTTACACCTTTTGCTCTTGCTGTGGCTAATGCAACAAGTGCAAAAGGCGCATTATATCTGTCGTGCGACAAAGTGATACTATTAAATATGAATTGGTAAACCTAAAGCCAATTCAGCTGTATCCATAGTAATTTCGCCCAATGATGGGTGTGGGTGGATTGTTAAAGCAATGTCTTCTGCATTCATGCCAGATTCAATAGCTAAAGCTAATTCAGAAATCATGTCACTTGCACCGACACCGGCAATTTGTGCACCGATGATGACATTGTCTTCTACAGTTGTAACTAAACGCATGAATCCTTCAGTTTTATCTAAAGAGATTGCACGGCCGTTACCAGCAAATGGGAATTTGTAGCCTTTTGCTTCGATTCCCGCTTCTTTTGCTTCTGCAACAGTCATACCAACGCTTGCCAATTCTGGATCAGTAAAGGCAACAGCTGGCATTGCTTTGTAATCAACTGCAACTTTCTTACCAGAAATTGCTTCAGCAGCAATTTTTGCTTCGTAGCTTGCTTTATGCGCTAACGCAGCACCTGGTACGATGTCGCCGATTGCGAAGATGTTTTTCACGTTAGTACGTCCTTGGTTGTCAACTGGGATTAAACCACGTTCGCCAATTTCAACGCCCGCTTGTTCTAAGCCTAAGTCGTCTGTGTTTGGACGACGTCCAACAGTGACCATTACGTAATCTGCTTCAACACTTTCTTCTTTTCCGTTAACTTCATATTTAACAGTGACGCTATCGCCATTGTCAACAGCTTCTTTAGCCATTGCAGAAGTCACGATTGTTACGTTTTTCTTCTTGAAGTCGTCTGTGACAACTTTAACCATATCTTTTTCATAAGTTGGTAAAATTGATGGGCTACCTTCTAAAATTGTTACTTCTGAACCTAAGTTAGCATAAGCGCCACCTAATTCAGCACCGATGACACCGCCACCGATAATAACGAATTTTTTAGGAACTTCTTTTAAGTTTAAACCGCCTGTAGAATCTAACACGCGTCCGCCAAATTTGAATCCTGGGATTTCAATTGGACGAGAACCTGTTGCTACAATAGCATTATTGAATGAGTAAGTTTGTGCTGAGTCTGGGTGAATAACACGCAATGTATTTTCGTCAACGAAGAATGCTTCGCCTTCAATAATTTCCACTTTGTGTTTTTTCAATAACATGCCAACGCCGCCTGTTAATGATTTTACAACTGTGTTATCTTTCCAGTCTTGTGTTTTTGCAAAGTCTAATTCGACTCCTTTAGCTGTTACACCAAAAGTTGAAGAATCTTGTGCTTCTTGGTAATGATGTCCAGCAGCAATTAAAGCTTTTGAAGGAATACATCCAACGTTTAAACAAACGCCTCCGATGTATTCACGTTCGATAATCGCAACTTTTTGACCCATTTCTGCGGCACGAATTGCGGCAACGTATCCTCCAGGACCAGCTCCGATTACGACTGTATCTAGTTCAATGGCGAAATCTCCTACTACCATTTGTTAATCATCCTTCCATTAATAGTAATTCTGGATCAGCTAATAAGCGTTTAATGTTGTTCATTGCTTTTTGAGCAGTTGCGCCGTCAACGATACGGTGGTCAAAGCTTAATGATAATTTCATCATGCGTCCCACAACGATTTCGCCGTCTGCATTAACAACTGGTTCTTGTGCAATTGTACCAACGCCTAAAATAGCAACTTCAGGGTAGTTGATTACTGGTGTAAACCAGCCGCCACCGACTGAACCAATGTTACTAATTGTGATTGTACCATCACGCATATCTTGTGCAGTTAATTTACCTTCGATAGCCAATGCTGCTTTTTCGTTGATTTCATCAGCGATAGCAAACATGCTCTTCGTATTAGCATTTTTAACATTTGGTACATATAAGCCATGATCTGTATCAGTAGCGATACCAATGTTAAAGTAATTTTTGTAAACAATTTCTTGTGCTGCGTCATCGATTGATGCATTCAAGATTGGGAATTTTTGAACAGTTGAAGTCAATGCTTTTACAACGTATGGTAAGAATGTTAATTTTGTACCATTTGCAGCAGCAACATCTTTAAATTTCTTACGGTGATCCCATAATTTAGAAACTTCTACTTCATCATGTAATGTTACGTGAGGAGCAGTGTGTTTGCTGTTAACCATTGCTTTAGCAATTGCTTTACGTGTTGGTGTCATTTTTTCACGTGTTTCCATTTCGCCTAAATCAGAAGTAAAGGCTTTTGGCGCTGCTTTAGGTGCAGCTGCTTCCGCTTTAGGTGCTGCTTCTGTTGCGGCAGCTTCAGTAGCTGGTGCTGCTTGAGAGCCACCAGAAACAAAGGCATCAATATCCGCTTTAATGACACGGCCACCTTTACCAGTTGCAGTTACTTGTGTAATATCAACGTCTTTTTCACGCGCATACTGACGAACAGATGGCATTGCTAAAACGCGTTTGTTTGGATCAGCGGCTGCAACTACGCCTGTTGAAGCGGCTGGAGCTGATGCTTCCGCTTTAGGAGCGTCAGTAGCTGGTGCTGCGGCTGCCGGTGCTGCTGAATTATGACCAGGTGCGTCAATTTCAACTAACACGTCACCCACATTGGCAACTGTTCCTTCTGGTACAACGATATTTTTTACAGTACCTGTTACTGGTGATGGAATTTCTTCCACTGATTTGTCATTTTGTACTTCTAATAATGAATCATCTTCATTAATTGTGTCGCCCGCTTTAACGAACCATTTAACGATTTCGCCTTCGGCAATTCCTTCACCGATGTCTGGTAATTTGAATTGGAAAAATCCGCCAGCTGCTTCGGTTGTTGGTACAGCAGCAGGTTGTGCTGGTGTTTGTTCTTGTGCAGGAGCTGCTGGTGCTGCATCGTTATCTTCGTGACCAGGTGCGTCGATTTCGATTAACACGTCACCAACGTTTGCAACTGTTCCTTCTGGTACAACGATATTTTTTACAGTACCTGTTACTGGTGATGGAATTTCTTCCACTGATTTGTCATTTTGTACTTCTAATAACGTATCGTCTTCGTTGATTGTATCGCCAGGTTTCACAAACCATTTAACGATTTCGCCTTCGGCAATCCCTTCACCGATATCCGGTAATTTAAACTGATAAGCCATTTTTTAAGTCTTCCCTTCTTCGTTGGATCTGTCTATTTTCTTAGGAGCAAAACGCGGGGAAACGACTATAGTAGCTGAACATTTCATGCCTATAGCCGTATTCCACCTGTTTAATTCTTCGTTTATCTACTTCGAATAACTATTAAAATTCGACGATTTCTCTAGCTTTTGCTTCGATATCTTTCGCATTTGGTAACCAGATATTTTCTGCTTGTCCGAATGGGAAGATTGTATCTGGAGCAGATACACGTCCGATTGGTGCTTCTAATGATAATACGGCACGTTCAGAAATTTCAGAAACAACCATAGCGCCAACGCCAGCTTGTTTTTGTGCTTCTTGAACGACAACCACACGGCCAGTTTTTTCAACAGAGTTAATAATTGTTTCCACATCTAAAGGAGCCACTGTACGTAAGTCAATGATTTCTGCTGAAATATTGTCTTTCGCTAAGCTATCAGCTGCTTTAATCGCTTCACGAACCATAGCGCCGTAAGTGATGATTGATACGTCTGTTCCTTCACGAGTTACAGCCGCTTTATCTAAAGGCACTTCATAAGCTTCGTCTGGCACTTCCTCACGGAATGAACGGTATAATTTCATGTGCTCTAAGTAGACAACTGGATCGTTGCTACGAATAGATGAAATTAATAGTCCTTTTGCATCGTAAGGGTTTGATGGAATAACAACACGAACACCTGGTGATTGTGCGATTAATCCTTCTAAGTTATCTGAGTGAAGTTCTGGTGTATGAACACCACCACCAAATGGGGCACGAACAGTAATTGGCATATTACGAGTTCCACCCATACGGTAACGCGTACGAGCCATTTGACCAACGATTTCGTCAAATACTTCAAAAACGAAACCAAAGAATTGGATTTCAGGAACTGGACGGTAACCTTGCAAGGCAAGACCGAAAGCCAATCCACCGATACCAGATTCAGCTAAAGGTGTATCGAAGACGCGGTCTTCACCAAATTTTTCTTGTAAACCTTCAGTTGCACGGAAAACCCCACCGTTGTTACCAACGTCTTCACCGAAGATTAAGACATTTTCGTCTTTCTCTAATTCAAGAGCTAAGGCATCTGTAATTGCTTGGATCATAGTTTTTTGTGCCATTTTTATTTCGACTCCTTCGCTTCATAAAATGCAATTTGTTCTTTAATTGTTTGAGGTTGAACTTCAAACATATTTTTCAAGAAATCAGAAACTTTTTGTTTTGGCGCTTTATCCGCTTCTGCAATCGCTACTTTGATTTCTTCTTTTGTTTTTTCAATAATTTCTTCTTCTTTTGCTTCAGACCATAAGCCTTTATCTGTTAGATATTTACGGAAACGAGTCAATGGATCTTTTTGTACCCATTCGTCATCCATTTCTTTTGAACGGTAACGTGTTGGATCGTCTCCAGATAAAGTATGTGGACCATAACGATAGGTTAATGTTTCAATTAAAACTGGACCGTTTCCTGCAGCTGACCAATCGCGTGCTTCTTTTGCAATTGCGTAAACTGCTAATGGATCCATACCATCAACTTGAATACCAGGAATTCCTGCTGCAACAGCTTTTTGAGCTAAAGTTTTAGCCGCTGTTTGTTTTTCACGAGGTGTAGAAATCGCAAAACCATTGTTTTGGATAATGAAGACACCGTTTGCTTGGTAAGCACCAGCAAAGTTAATTGCTTCATAGAAGTCCCCTTGTGAAGAACCGCCGTCACCAGTATAAGTGAAGACAACATTTTCTTTTCCACGTTTTTTCAATCCTAAAGCAACACCAGCTGCTTGGATGTATTGAGCACCAATGATAATTTGTGGTGGTAATGCATTTAAATCTTCCGCGTAGTAGTTCCCTGCTACGTGACCACGAGACCATAAGAAAGCTTCTCTTAATGGTAAACCATGTTGTACTAATTGAGGTACATCACGGTAACCTGGTAGTAAGTAGTCTTCTTTTTCCATTGCAAATTGACTTGCCAATTGGCTTGCTTCTTGTCCAGCTGTTGGCGCGAAGAATCCTAAGCGTCCTTGACGGTTTAATGCAGTAGAACGTTGGTCTAACACACGAGACCAAACCATGCGTGTCATTAATTCAACTAATTCCTCATCCGATAAATCAGGTACTAAATCTTCATTCACAATTTTTCCATCTTGATCCAAGATTTGGAAAGTTGGGAAATCAGCGTCGACTTTAGCCATTAGCTCTTTAAAGTCAATAGGTTTTTGTTTCTTAGCCTTTGCCATTTTGTCACACAATCCTCTCTATTACGTTTCTTTAATTTCGATAAAAGTAAAACAGAGTGCGAAACTGTATTACTTTTTATCGACTACACTTAACAAATTATCACTAAATTCGAAAAAGCGCAAGAAAAAAACTCTAATTTCTTCATTTTTTCACAAAAGAGCAAAACCGCATGTTTTTGCGGTTTAGTGATAATTTTCACAAACAAGAAAACGGTTTCTGTTCCACACTTCTTCTGTACTATTTTTCTCCCAACTGTTATATTCTATTTTGAAAATATTATATAACAGTTCTATTAATTCGAGCCCCCTCATCCCCGAGCTGGCTAGTAATCTGATTTCCGAACTTTGCGTTTTCATGAAAATTATCTTGAAAAAACCAAAAAATAAAAACCGTCAGCCGAGTAACCTACTCAGCATGCGGTTTTTTATTTTTTAGAGAACAAAGTTTTTTTCGTTAATTTTTATTTTTTTTGGCTCGTTTTTTTGCCAAATACTTTACCTTAGGTTTTATCACGAACATTCATTGCTTAAAATCACCAAATTTTCGCAAAACGAGTAATACAGCTTAGCAAATTCTCTTCTCTTTCAGTAGATTTTACTAAATCCATTCTTTGGTAATTTTAATATATAAACGTTTAGCTACTTCAACAGTTAACATGTACGCAATGATGATTCCAAAGAACCATGGCCAGTAGTTAGCCGGAAGTTTCACAAAGTCAAAAACCTCTCTTATAGGCGTTGCTACAATCAGGAAACCGAGTAAAATTGCGCCTAAACTACTTAACATCACAGGCATTGACGCACGACTTTGAATGAATGGTATTTTCCGCGTCCGGACCATATGAACAACTAACGTTTGACTAACAAGTCCCACCATAAACCAACCTGTTTGGAATAAATGTTGAGTTGCCAAACTATTGGCGCTAAACACAAACCACATGACAAGATACGTTAGAATATCGAAAATACTACTTACCGGGCCAATACATACCGTAAATTTCGCTAGTCCGTTCGTTTCCCACCGAACAGGGCTTAATAACTCTTCTTCATCGACATTATCCCAAGGAATTGTCAACTGAGCTACATCATAAATCAAATTTTGAATCAAGAGTTGTAAGGAAAGCATTGGTAGAAATGGTAAAAAAGCACTGGCTACTAAAATTGAAAAGACATTCCCAAAATTAGAACTGATGGTAATTTTAATATATTTCATCATATTGCTAAATACTTTTCGTCCTTCAATCACACCAGATTCCAGTACATTTAAACTTTTTTCCAGTAAAATAATCGAGCTAGCATCTTTAGTAATATCAGCTGCAGTATCTACTGAAATGCCCACATCAGCTTTTCGTAATGCCGGTGCATCATTAATGCCATCCCCCATAAAACCAACCGTATGACCTTTTGCTTGTAGCAATTCAATAATTTTAGATTTTTGCATCGGATTTAATTTGGCAAATAAATTAGTTTCTTCTACTTGCGCCCGCAACTCTTCATCTGTCATTGCTTCAATTTGAGAACCTAATAACACATGGGAAACTTCAATGCCTACATCTTTACAGACTTTTTTGGCGACAATGTCATTATCGCCCGTTAGCACTTTCACGTTGACACCATGTTCATGTAAGGAGCGGATAGCGCTGACGGCTGACTCTTTTGCTGGATCAAGAAACCCCATAAACCCAATCAATGTCATCTCTTTTTCATCTTCAACTGAATAAACTGCTTCTTTATGGACATCTTTTTTTACAGCTACCGCTAACACACGCATCCCTTGTTTGTTCATTTGAACATTTACTCGGCGTAGTTCTTCTCGTACAGCACTGCTTAATGGTACAATTTCGCCATTAATTTGCGCATGCGTGCACACTTCTTCCATTTCTTCCACGGCGCCTTTCGTAATCATCAATTGATGATCATCTGCATTCACGACAACCGTTAAGCGGCGTCTGGAAAAATCAAAAGGAATTTCATCAATTTTAGTGACATTTTTAAACGGCGTTTTCCATTGATGCTCTTCATAAAAATTAATAACGGCAATATCCATTAAATTTTTCCAACCTGTTTGATAAGAAGAATTTAAGTAGGCTAAATTTAGAACCTCGTCACTCAAATCACCTAATGGATTCAAATGTTGAACCAAAACTACACGATCTTCGGTAATCGTTCCAGTCTTATCTGTACAGAGCACATCCATACCACCTAAATTTTGGATAGCCGCTAATTCTTTAACAATGACTTTATGTTTCGATAAGGATAATGCACCCTTGGCTAAGTTACTCGTAACAATCATTGGCAACATTTCTGGTGTCAAACCAACTGCAACGGCAATCGCGAAGAAAAACGCTTCGCCCCAAGCACCTTTAGTTAAACCATTAATCAAGAAAACGATTGGAAACAAAATCATTACCATTCGTAATAAAAGCTTACTGACTTTTGCTAAGCCTAAGTCAAAACTAGTTTTTCCTCGTTGTGTTGTAGCATTTTTAGCAATATCACCAAAAAATGTATGTTGCCCAGTTTTTAAAATAATCGCTTTTCCTTGTCCACTCAAGACATCTGTGCCCATAAACACTAGGTCTTGCATATCTAATGCAGAAACCTCTGTTTGTTGACGATCCACACCTGCATCCACAAATTTTTCGACAGGCATGGATTCGCCTGTTAGCGACGATTGATTAACGAATAAATCTTTGGTCCAAATCAACACGGCATCTGCAGGAATCATGTCTCCTGTAGCTAAAGTTACAATGTCTCCTGGAACAATTTCGTCCATTGGAATTTCTTTCGTAATCCCTTCCCGTGTCACTGCAGCGGTATTTTCAATTAATTCTTTTAAATCCAAACTCGCTTTTTGAGAACGATACTCTTGTATAAAAGCAATCAAGACACTGGCTAAAATCATCACGCCCATCACGATAGCGGCTTCGAAATCTTTCGTTAAAGTTGAAACGACCATCAATAAGGCTAAGACATAGACAAACGGATCTTTGAATGCACTTAAAAATAAAATAATTGCTGGGGTTGGCTTTTGTGCAGAAACTTCGTTTGGTCCAAATTCCTCTAATCTTTTTTCGGCATCTTCATTCGAGAGTCCTTTTTCAGATGTCCGTAATTCCATCATTAATTCCCGTTCAGAAAGCAAAGCCAATTTACGTAATTCTTGATCTTTGGTTGCTTTTCTCATATCCATTGTTTTTTTGTTCATCATTTTCTTTTCCTCCAAGGTTGTGGTCACCTGCCGAAAAGAGCGCTAAAATCTTCTCCTTTCATTGGTGACTGTATTTTGTTTCTCTGTTCACTTCCAGGGTCTTCCATGACAGTCATCCTTTCTTTTTCTTATTTATACTTCCAGTGAATAATTGCTTTTTTGCCAAACACACAAAAAAGGACCTACTCAACAATAGAGTACGTCCCAAAATACCATCTTTAAATAAGATTCTCTATCGTTGAGCTTTAGCACTATAGGGCGTAGATAACATGTATCAGCTACATTATGAATAACCTTCACGATTATTCCTGTTCAACCAACTAAGGGTCTCTCGATCCTTTCGCGGCAGCAGCATTTGTCCAAATAGGAGCCTCACCTAACAATTATTCAGTTTTTATCCACTTCTTATAATAGAGGAGTTTGACATTCTTGTCAAAAGATTTATGACTTTTTTGTTATAAATAAAAAATAACTACTTTAAAATTTCCTTTATTTCTGCTTTTCGCTCAGGAATAAACCACATGACTAAAACAATCGTATCAATAATCAGGACAGCGATTGGCGCTACCATTTTACCCACAATCAACGCAATAATATTCAACACAATCGAAAGCGTTAATTTTGGATAGTGGCCAAACAAACGTTGTACTTCGGATTTGGGCCCATTTGCCTGAATCAATGCCCGCACCACTAGATAATAAGCAACATCAGCTCCTAATACTACTAAGCCATACAAAGCTTGTGGCGGCCAAGAAAACGGATGTTCACCTACCCAACCAGTAACAAACGGGAAAAACGTCAACGTCAAAATTAGAAAATTATTCATCCAAAGGACACGTCCATCAATTTTACGGACACTTTGAAATAAATGATGATGATTGTTCCAGTAAATTAATAAAGTAACAAAACTAATTAAATAAATAATGATTTTGTGTCCAGATTGAGTCAGAGCAGACCAATCTGCTTTTTCAGGAATTTTTAATTCTAAAATTAATAACGTTAAAATAATCGCAATGACTGCATCTGTAAATGCTTCTACACGTGTTTTCGGCATCATTTCCCCCTACTTTCATAAAAATTAAATAACTTACCCAAAGTAAGTATAACGCATTTCTGTAAAAATTCAATTATTTATGAAGTCTCTCGGTTGTTGAAGTTCCTAAAAACGAGTGCAAGAGCCCCACTTAAAAGTAAGCCTCTTGCACTCGTTATAGAACAAATCAGTTATTGGAAGACGCCTGCCTGATAAGGTGCTAACTGCATCCGTTTCTTCACCGTAAAATCTTGATTCCCTAATAATTGTTGCCACTTTCTGCCTAGTAATTTATTCGGCAAGTCAAATTGGCACTTTTCTCCACTTAAATTGACAATCACTAACGCTGTTGCCTCAGTTGTTTTTCTTAAAAAAGCAAAAACAGACGGATGATTGGGCGCTAATAGTTCAAACTGTCCATCTGTAAAGACCGGATTGTCTTTCCGCAACGCAATTAACTTTTTATAATAATTCAACACGGATTGCGCATCCGTTTCTTGGTCAGCCACATTTATTTCTTTGAAATTGGGATGAATTGCTAACCACGGATGCCCCGAGGTGAATGAACTTGCCTCTTGACTCGTCCACTGCATAGGCGTACGCGAATGGTCCCGCGTCCAATGCGCCACTTCTTTCAATGCTTGTTTCGCATCGTAGCCACTTTCTATAAGCAAACGATAATGGTTATGAGAATCTTTAGCATCTAACTCGTCAATCTGTTGAAACGGATAATTAACCATGCCGATTTCCTGTCCTTGATAAATAAACGGCGTTCCTCGCAAGAGCAAGGCGATTGTTCCAATCGCCTTAGCAGAATGAGAGGTTTCATTGCCTAAAATTGAATTGATTCTGGGATTATCATGATTTTCTACATATAATGCATTCCAGCCTTCTGTCCCTAAATGCTTTTGCCAGCGAGCCATTACTTTTTTATAGCCTAAAATATTTAACCGTTCTTCTCCTGGCTTTCCTTCTCGAACATTGTGCTCTAATTCAAAAATCATATTCAGATAGCCCGCATCATTGGTCCATTCCACCGCTTTTTTACTTGAAACGCCACTAGCTTCCCCCACTGTCATGATGTCATACTCAGCAAAAATAGCTTTCAAATCCAGCATATAGTCTTCAATGCCTTTTACATTCATAAAGGGAGCCCATGGATTCGTGGTAATTTTAAAATCCCAAGGTTCTTTTTGGATATGACTAATCGCATCCAATCGGAAACCATCAATTCCCAAATCTAACCACCAGCGAATCATCGCATAAATCTCTTCACGAACTTTAGGATTTTCCCAGTTCAAATCAGGTTGCTCTTTTGCAAACACATGAAAATATGCTTGCTTTGTACCCGCGTCATACGTCCAAGTCGAGCCACCAAAAAAGCTTTGCCATTCATTCGGCATACGATCTGGTGTCGCATCGGCCCATAAATAATACTCACGATACGGATTATCTAAACTTTTTTTCGCTTCAACAAACCACGGATGTTGATCACTTGTATGATTGACCACTAAATCAAGAATAATCTTCAAACCTAATTGATGCGCTTGGTCCAAAAGTTCTTGAAAATCTTCCATCGTACCAAATTCTGGCTGAATCCCTTGATAATCCGCAATATCATAACCATTGTCAACGTTTGGCGAAGTGTAAATCGGATTTAACCATAAAAAATCGACCCCTAGTTCTTTTAAATACGGTAATTTCTCAATAATTCCCTGCAAATCACCAATGCCATCCCCGTTGCTATCTTTAAAACTCCGAGGATAAATTTGATAACCGACAGCATTTTTCCACCATTGTTCCATCTTATTGACTCACTTTCACAACAAATGCTTGCCAAGGCGCTAACGAATAATCTGCTAAAGCAGTGACATCTGTCGGCATATTTTCAATCATTACTTGTTCTACATGAACGTCTGCAGAAAATGGCTGAACTTTGTCAGAAAAGTTCGTTACAACAAGCCAGCGTTCCTCACCATAGGTACGATAAAAACTGATCACTTCGTCCACTGTTTCTAGCAATTCAAAGTTGCCCCAAACAATTAAAGGATGTTCTTTTCTCAAACGAATCATTTCTTGGTACGTATAGAATAGTGAATTTTTATCTGCCAAAGCAGCAGCGACGTTAATCGTTTGATAATTGGGATTAACATCAATCCAAGGTGTACCAGTCGTAAAGCCCGCATTTTTTTCAGCGGTCCACTGCATAGGCCGGCGTGCATTATCACGACCTTTAGTATTAATTTTCAGCAAAATTTCTTCTTTAGAATATCCTTTTTCTAGATACTCATGGTACATGTTAATCGTTTCGATGTCCCGCGCTTCACGAATATCTGTAATCGGCGTATTGGTCATACCAATTTCTTCCCCTTGATAAATATAAGGTGTGCCTTTCATCATGTGCAGTAAAATAGCGAATAACTTACTACTTTCCAACCAATGTTCCTGATCATTTCCCCAACGTGAAATCATTCTCGGTAAATCATGGTTATTCCAAAATAAAGAATTCCAGCCATCATTTCCTAATTCTGTTTGCCATTTTGCAAAAACCTGTTTCAACTTGGCAACTTCCATTGGCTGAAGGTCCCATTTTTCTTTACCTGGTTGTTGATCCAAGCTCATATGTTCAAACTGAAAAATCATAGATAATTCATGACGCTCTGGACTAGAGTACATTTTTGCAATTTCAGGTGTGGCCCCCCATGTTTCACCCACAGTTAACAGCTCTTTGCCGCCAAATGTCGCGGCGTTCATTTCTTGTAAATAACGATGTAAATGAGGTCCATTCGCGGTGATCTCTTCTCCTGGAATTTTACCCACTAAGTCAATTACATCTAAACGGAAACCGCCAATTCCTTTATCAATCCAAAAATTCATCATCTTGTAAACCGACTGACGCATTTGTTGGTTTTCCCAATTTAAATCTGGTTGTTTTTTACTAAACAAATGCAAATAGTATTGCCCACTCGCTTCATCAAACGTCCACGCCGAACCCGAAAAGGCAGATTTCAATCGGTTAGGCACACCGCCATCTGAAGCAGGATCAGCCCATACATAATAGTCTCGGTAGGGATTCTCCTTGCTTTTTTTCGCTTCAATAAACCAACGATGTTCATCTGAGGTATGGTTAACCACTAAATCCATAATAATTTCAATCTTTCGTTTTTTCGCTTCCTCAATTAGACGATCCATATCCGCCATCGTCCCAAACTCTGTCATAATCGCTTCATAATCAGAAATGTCATAACCATTGTCATCATTGGGTGATTGATAAACTGGTGATAACCAAATAGCCCCAATGCCTAACGTTTCCAAATAATCCAATTTTTCAATAATTCCTGGTAAATCTCCAATGCCATCTCCATTGCTATCCTTAAAACTGCGAGGATAAATCTGATAAACCACGACTTCTTGCCACCAATGTTTTTCCATCCTTCTTCACATTCCTTTGCTTAATTATTATGCTTGATATAAAAGAAAACCTTTTGGTAAAACCATTATCTGTTCTGAAGCAATTTCGATAGAAGAACTTAGCAAAACTTCTCGATCAGTTCTATCGACAAATTGTGTCTCTTGGCCAGTATTAAAAATCCCATAGATCGTTTGTTCCTCCAAACGACAAGCGAGTCTAATCAACCCCGTTTCAAAAGAAGTTCCTGTCCAATCGATTGTTCCACCAGAAAAAACAGCCGCATACTTTTTGCGAAGGGCAATCAATGATTTTACAAATTCCTTCAAATCCAAATCTTGCTGATTTTCCTCCCAAACCATACAACGACGACAATCAGGATCCATATCACCTGTCATACCAATTTCATCACCATAGTAAAGACAAGGGACACCTGGTTGAATATACGTAAACGCTAATACTTGGCGCATCAGCTCTTTATCCTCTTTCGTTTCATGCAATAAGCGTGGTGTATCGTGGGAATCTAAAACATTAAACTGCATTTGATTCGTTTGTTGTCGATAGAGCATTAACTGGTTGTTCATTTCAGAAAGCATCTTTTCCAAGGACAGTTCTTGCTTGACAAAGTAGCCCATAATCGCATCTGTGTATGCATAATTCATCACTGCATGAAATTCGTCTCCTTGGAGCCAGCTTTGCGACGAGTGCCAAATTTCTCCTAAAATATAAAAATCTTCTTTTGCGTCATCACATGTTTGCCGGAATTTTTTCCAGAACGCATGATCCACTTCGTTTGCCACATCTAAACGCCAGGCGTCAATATCATATTCCTCAATCCAATAACGAGCAATTTCTAAAAGATAGGCTTGCACTTCTGGATTTGCTGTATTTAATTTAGGCATATGCGGAGTGAATGCAAAAGTATCATAGGTAATGTTGCTTGCTTCTTCAAAATCAGCACTTTCTTCATAGCTAGCTGGAAACTCATTTACGTGGAACCAATCGGCATAAATTGAGTCCTGGCCATTTTTTAACACATCTTGCCATTGAGGCGAAGTGTCCCCCATATGATTAAAAACGGCGTCCAACATAATCTTAATGCCCCGTCGATGACACTCTTCGACTAAACGCTTAAAGGTAGCGCCATCACCAAAAGCTGGGTCAATTTTTAAATAATCAATCGTATCATATTTGTGATTAGAAAACGCTTCAAAAATCGGGCAAAAATATAAGCCATTAACACCTAAATCTTCAATGTAATCAAGATGATCTAGCACCCCTTGCAAATCCCCACCAAAAAAATCTTGTCGATCTGGTCTTTTAGATCCCCACGGCAACGTCCCTTCAGGATCATTGGCGGGATCACCATTTGCAAAACGCTCTGGAAATATTTGATACCAAACCGTTTCTTTTACCCATTCAGGTGCTTTAAAACGATCAATTTCATGAAAATACGGCATCCGAAAATAATTATTCGCCATCGCTAAATACTTTTCTTCTAAAGGATAAATGCCGTGTTCGCCATAAAACGCCCTCAAACCATCCGTCCCTACTAAAGTAAAAGCATATGAAAGGCGTTTAAATTTTGCACTTAATGCAATAAACCAGTAATCATATAACTCCGTAGATACTAACTTCTCCATGGTTAACGACTGTTGGTACCACTTTTCTTTTCCTAAAAGATAAGGATCTCCTTGCACTAATTGGACAGAGGCAATGTCGCCTTTTGCCGTACGCAAACGAATATGCATTGTTTCTTCTGTATAAAGATAAGCAAATTCACTTTCTGGACGATGGTAGATTGCAGCAGTGTTCATTTAATTCTCTCCTTTAATTGTCGCTTTTCGTGTATTTTCTAATACTCGAACACATTTTAGCGCAAACGATTGCATTTGTATACCCTTTTTTATTTTTTTATTTAAAATGCTTAATTAGTGGTATACACCACTTTAAATAAACAGTATGTTATTTATAACAAAAAAACTTTTTTAACTTTCTCGATGAAAAACACTTGATTATTTCCGCAATCGGTTGCATAATAAGACTTGTAAAAAATAATTTTTGGAGGGTTCAAAAATGAAAGCGAATTGGAAAAAGATTTTAATGGGCGGTATCCTTTTAAGTGCTTCCGCGGTTTTACTTACTGCCTGTGGTGGCGCAGAAAAAACGAAAGCTGAAAATGAAAGCGGTTCAGCAAATAAAGCAGCTGGTGACGTAAAATTATGGGTTGATACTGAATATATGGGCGTCTTTAAAAAAGTTGTCGCCGATTTTGAAAAAGAAAACCCCGATATTAAAGTTAACTTAACTGCTGGAAATTCGGCAGATGCTAAAAAAGACATTGCAAAAGATCCTAAAGCTGCCGCAGATGTTTTCATGATGCCGCATGATCAAATTGGTCAAATGGCAGAAGCTGGTCTGATTTACCCTAACACAAAATATGAAAAAGAAGTCAAAGAAAACAATATCGATTCGGCAGTAGCAGGAGTCACTTGGAAAGACAAAGTCTATGCCTACCCTTATGCCGTAGAGTCACAAGTTCTTTATTATAACAAAGATACGTATTCTCCAGAGGAAATCAAAACTTGGAAGTCTTTAACTGAAAAAGGCAAAATCGGTACCAATTTTGGCGAAGATGGCGCAAATTATATCTTCGGTCCTCTATTTATGAGTAACGGCGATTACTTATATGGTGAAAATGGCGAAGATCCAAAAGGTACCAACTTTAATAATCAACAAGGCATTGAGGTATTACAATGGATTGCCGATCAAAAAAATAATCCTGGTGTGATCCAATCAAATACAGAAGCATTGTCTAATCTAGGTTCTGGCAAAACGGATGCCTTCCTTTCTGGTCCTTGGTCTAAAAACGATGTAGAAAAAGCTCTTGGCGACAAAATGGGGGCCGCTGCCTACCCAACCATTGATTTTGGCAATGGAGAAAAACAAATGAAAGCTTTCTTGGGCGTTCGTAGTTTTGCTGTCAACCAACAAACACAAGCACCATTGGCCGCAATGACATTAGCAAACTATTTAACCAGCGAAAAAGCACAAATGACTTACTTTAAAGAAATCGGCTTTGTCCCTTCAAACAAAAAATTACAAACAAACGAAGAAATCACACAAGATACTGTTGCAAAAGCTATCTTAGAAATGGCGCAACCAACCCACTCTGTGGTAATGCCAAAAATCCCAGAAATCGTTTCATTCTGGCCTGCGATGGATGCAGTGATCAATGATACGTACAAAGGCAATATCAAACCTGCGGATTATCAAGCAAAATTAGATAAATTAGTCCAAGACACATCAAAAGAAGCAAAAGAATAAAAAGAGTAAAGAAATGGGACGAGCTTCAATCTGCTGTCCCATTTCCTCTATCTTTTTTATTTAAGTAGAAAGTGAGTGAACGAAGATGTTCAAGAAAAAGAAAGCCCAGACGTCATTTCGAGAGGTCTTTAAAAAAGGCGACTTCGCTACAAAACTATCTTTTTTAGTTATGGGTGCTGCAAACTTTGCCAACAAGCAGTGGTTAAAGGGAATCATCTTTTTAACAGCTGAAATTGGCTTTATCTATTGGTTAATCCGTAATGGTTTCCACGCATTAATGATGCTAGGAACACTAGGGACCCAACAGCAAGGATTAGTATATGATGATTCTTTAGGGATTGAAGTTCTAAAAGAAGGCGATAATTCAATGCTCTTATTATTATTCGGAATTGCAGCAATTTTAGTCTGTTTATCGCTAATCATTTTATATGTAATCAATTTAAAAAGCGCCCGTCACCTATATGAATTAAAGACAGCCGGCAAAAAAATTCCAACAACTATGGATGATTTACGTAGCTTGTTAAACGAACGTTTCCATGCAACTTTAATGACGATTCCCTTACTAGGCGTTCTTTTCTTTACCATCTTGCCGTTGTTATATATGATTTCAATTGCCTTTACCAACTACGACCATAACCATTTGCCACCGAAAAACCTTTTTACTTGGGTTGGATTTGCAAATCTAGGCAATGTAATCACAGGCGATATGGCTTCAACGTTCTTTCCAGTACTTGGCTGGACCTTGATTTGGGCTGTTTTTGCAACCGCAACTTGTTTCTTTTTTGGAATCATTTTAGCCTTGCTTATCAATACAAAAGGCTTAAAATATAAAGCGTTTTGGCGGACTATTTTTGTCATCACGATGGCCGTACCTCCGTTTGTTTCACTTTTAATTATGCGAAACCTCTTAAATGGTTCTGGACCTATCAATGCTCTGTTGTTAAATTGGGGCTTAATCGATTCTTCTATCCCCTTCTTAACAGATCCGAATTGGGCAAAATTAACCATTATTGTTGTCAATATGTGGATTGGTATTCCTGCTACGATGTTAATCTCTACAGGGATTATCCAAAATCTCCCTGAAGATCAAATTGAAGCTGCTAGAATTGACGGCGCCAATAAATGGCAAATTTTTAAAAGTATTACGTTTCCACAAATTCTATTTGTGATGACCCCGGCGCTGATTCAACAATTTATTGGCAACATCAATAACTTCAATGTCATTTATCTATTAACAGGTGGTGGGCCAGCCAATTCTAACTTCTACGGTGCAGGCTCAACTGACCTTTTAGTTACCTGGTTATATAAATTGACTGTCGATACAATGGATTACAATTTAGCCTCTGTGATTGGTATTTTAATCTTCATTCTCTCCGCAGTCTTCAGTTTAATTGCCTATACACGGACGAATTCATTTAAGGAGGCGTAACTTATGGCTAAAGCAAAAAGTTACCAGAAAAAACAACGCACTGCACTTACCAGCGTTTACATCATTCTAACCATTTTAGCAGTTTTTTGGATGTTCCCTATTGTGTGGATTATCTTAACAAGTTTTCGTGGCGAAGGCGGTGCATTTGTTCCCTATATCATTCCCAAAACATTCACTTTAGAAAATTATAAAGTATTATTAACAAATCAGACTGGCAACTTCCCCTTTGTCCGTTGGTTTTTGAACACCTTGTTCGTCTCCATCGCAAGCTGTCTGTTATCAACTTTTATTACAATCGCAATGGCTTATGCGCTGTCACGGTTGCGTTTCCGCTTAAGAAAACCATTTTTAAAAGTGGCGCTCGTTTTAAATATGTTCCCTGGTTTTATGAGCATGATTGCCGTTTACTATATTTTAAAAGCCTTAAATTTAACTGAAAGTTTATTCGCTTTAATTCTGGTTTACTCTGCAGGCTCGGCGCTAGGTTTTTACATCGCCAAAGGTTTCTTCGACACCATTCCGATGGCTTTAGACGAATCGGCTATGATTGACGGTGCCAACAAGTGGCAAATTTTCACAAAAATTACGTTGCCATTGTCGAAACCAATTATTGTCTATACTTCTTTAACCGCCTTCATGGGCCCTTGGATGGATTTTATTTTCGCAAAAGTTATTATGGGTGATAAAGTTGAAAATTACACCGTTGCGATTGGTCTCTTTTCGATGATGACCAAATCAACAGCCAATTCACTATTCATGGCTTTTACAGCCGGATGTGTGCTGATTGCCATTCCAATTACTATTTTATTTATATTAATGCAACGTTTCTATGTAGAAGGCGTGACTTCTGGCTCTGTCAAAGGCTAGAAAAAACATCGTTTGGTTTATAGCCAAACGATGTTTTTTATTTTTTGGCGTTGTTTTCCTTACACGTTTTTCTTCGTAGCGCTTGATAATTGGACAAAATTTTCATGACCGCCAAAAAGTGTTGATTGACCTCTTGATAATCCTCTAAGGAAAGAACACTAAGCGTTTCAGATAGTTGCTGTTTTACTTGATTTTCTTTTTGCTTAAAGAGCTTCTCGCCTTCTTTTGTCGTATAAACATTAACCACGCGGCGATTTTCTTGATTATGGCGACGTTGAACAATCGCTCGTTCTTCTAACCCCGCAATAGAGCGACTCACTTGAACTTTCGACGTTCCTACTTGGTTGGCTAACTCCGTCATACTAATTCCTTCATTTGTTGCCACAATTAATAAAATTAACATGTCTAACTTGGTTAATTTTAGATCCTCCAAGTCTAGGTCTTTAAAAAGCAATTGGCTCATATATGAAAAAATTTCAGTAAAGACACTAATATCTAAATTTGATGAATGCTTCTCTTTATCCATATGTTCTCCCTCGTTTCCCACCTAGTGTATACTAAATTCACTTGATTATCAAATGGTAATGATTGATTTTTGTTAACTATTATGTTACGTTATACACTAACTTAAGGTTGTGTTGTTGATAAATTGGAAGAAGGATGCGAAAAATATGCTAGAACTCAAAGAGATAAAAAAATATTATACTGTCGGCGGAACGACCACTAAAGCTTTAGATGGCGTCTCTGTCGCTTTTCGAAAACAAGAATTTGTAGCCATTCTGGGTCCCAGCGGCTCTGGTAAAACGACGATGTTGAATGTGATTGGCGGATTGGACAATTACGATTCTGGTGACTTAATCATTAACGGCAAATCAACAAAAAATTTTAAAGAAGCCGACTGGGATGCTTATCGGAATAACTCAATTGGTTTTATTTTTCAAAGTTACAACTTAATTAGTCATCAAGGGATTTTGGATAATGTCGAGCTTGGTATGACACTAAGTGGTATTTCAAAAGCAGAAAGACGCCAAAAAGCCGAAGATGCACTCATCCGTGTCGGTTTGAAGGACCATATCCATAAAAAACCTTCCCAATTATCTGGTGGTCAAATGCAACGGGTTGCCATTGCTCGCGCTTTAGCTAATGATCCCGATATTTTACTTTGTGATGAACCAACTGGTGCATTGGATTCAGAAACCAGTCTGCAAATTATGGCACTTATCCAAGAACTTTCGAAAGAAAAATTAGTTATTATGGTGACCCACAATCCTGAATTAGCTCACGAATACGCTGATCGAATTATTGAATTTTCAGATGGCCAAATTCGTCATGACTCGCGTCCTCATATTGAACATGAAAAAAAAGAACCTTTCGAATTGAAACGCACCAAAATGAAATTCACGACTGCGCTGCGTTTATCTTTTAATAATATCCGCACTAAAAAAGGGCGAACTTTTTTAACCGCCTTTGCTTCAAGTATCGGAATTATCAGTATTGCGATTGTCCTTTCTCTTTCAACAGGATTCCAGAAACAAATTGATAAAACTCAGTCGGAAACGTTAGCGCAATTTCCGATTACCATTTCTAAAATAGCGACAGATCAAGATCCAGAAAGTTTCAATAATCAGGACAAAAAAGGCACCTTCCCGAAAGAAAAAGAAGTGACTGCTAAAATTAGCGATGCGGACCGTGCGCAACACACGAATTTAATTGATCAAAAGTTTATTGACTATGTCAATCACATTGATCCTGAATTAAGTAATAATATCGGCTATACTCGTCTAGTCAATATGAACTTATTAAGAGAAATCAACGGGAAAGCACAAGCTGTCAAATTTTCAAACGATGCACCCGACGGCCAATCAAACGCGATGGCTTCTATGATGGCTGCCCAAACTGGCGTCGGCGTTTCTGCTTTTCCTAAACAACTAGAAAATGGAAAAAACAATTTCTTAAAAGACAATTACTCGTTGCTTGAAGGAAATTATCCAGAAAAAGAAACCGATGTCGTTTTAATCGTCGATAGTAACAATACCACCAATATTAATGCTTTAAAAAATCTTGGCTTTGACGTGAAAGATAATCAAAAGATTGCCTTTTCAGACATTGTTGGCACAAAAATGAAATTAGCCAATAATAATGCATTTTACACCAAATTACCGACAGGCAACTTCATTCCTAACCAAGATTTGCAAGCTGTTTACGATAATCCAGAAAATACCGAATTAACAATTTCAGGGATTTTGCGAATTAAAGATTCTTCAACAATGAATCTATTAGCACCTGGAATTGCTTATAGCGATGCACTTTCAACTAATATGATTGCCAAAAACAAAACCTCTGATATTGTTAAAGCGCAAGAAGCCAGCAACACTAACGTTATGACTAACGAAACATTAGATGCTTCCGCGAAAGAAAACCTGTTGTCTTATTTAGGAGCGAATGAAATCCCTTCAAGTATTATGATTTATCCAAACGATTTCAAATCAAAAGATAAAATTCTTGATTATTTAGATGCTTATAACAAAGGAAAAGATAAAAAAGACCAAATCATCTATTCTGATTTAGCTGGAACAATGACCCGCTTAACAGGTGGTTTAATGGATGCCATCACTTATGTGCTGATTGCATTTGCTGGGATTTCCCTTGTTACAAGTATGATTATGATTGGGATTATCACCTATACTTCTGTCATTGAGCGGACCAAAGAAATCGGTATCCTGAAAGCGTTAGGAGCTCGTAAAAAAGATATTACCCGGGTGTTCGATGCCGAAACTGCTATTTTAGGCGTTGCCTCTGGTATTCTTGGTGTTGTGATTGCCTTTCTCGCAACATTTCCGATCAATGCAGTGCTCTATAACCTGACTGATTTAGAAAATGTTGCCACCTTAAATCCAATTCACGGGATTATTTTGATTGTAATTAGCACAATCTTAACCATGATTGGTGGCCATATTCCTGCCCGAATGGCAGCGAAAAAAGATGCGGCAGTTGCTTTACGTGCAGAATAAATAACAAAAAATAATCCTTTAATTTCTCTTAAAGGATTATTTTTTGTTTGTAATTTTTATAAAACCACCGTATACTAAATGATTGTGAATGCTTAATAAAAAGAAACGAGGTAATTTCATGTTAAAAAAACCATTTTTACTATTTTTTTCACTTTTAGGAGCTATTTTTATTTTAGCTAGTTGTGGCATAGGAAAAGATGCTGTCACTGATACTAAGTACAAAGTTAGTTTGCAGCAAGCTGCTGAAATCTATGAAAAAGAAGCTGGCAACAGCAAACCATTAGTAAATGTCCAATTTGATACAGAACCAGCAAGTGACTACAGCTATATCTTTACTAACGATACAGAAACACTTTACGTGAATCCTGAAACAGGAAAAGTCACCAAAAATACTGAAGCAAATCAACTTGGCGAAAACGAGACAGCCTTTTCAGCTGCTGAAGTCAAAGAATTAGGCGCTGTTAACGACGTTTTAGCCAAAGCAAAAAAAGAAGTTGGAGGACTTTCTCCACGTATTTTGACTTGGAAGTTAACCAAAAATAACAATAAACTTGTTTATACAGTAGATGTTAAAACGACTACGGCAGATGAAAAAGTTACCTTAGATGCCAATAAATAAGCACAAGCGTATAACTTATCACGAAATAACCAAATCTTAAAATACTCTTTGGGACAGAACCTACGCATTCGGAAACCTTAACATTTTCTGAAGCCGATCGTTCTGTCCCAATTTCATTCTTTTAAGTAATAATAATTGTTCGTTACCCCTGCTACCGTTATACTTAGTTTAAAAGAAAAGATGGGAGTATCAATTCATGGTTTATACAGTTGATTTTAAAGAAGTAGCCACTATTGGTTTAGAAAGTTCACCAGTGGCACTTGCCCTTGCTGGACTAAGAGCGAATGAAGCTCGCTATTTTTGGAATAAATACAAACATCGCTTTACGACCGTCCCTGCCTCTGAAGCTCCAGAAACATTGACCTGGATTGAAAAAATTTTATTGGAACGAGCGTTACATTTCCCTTACAAGCCACTTGAAATTTCTTCTTTCACTTTAGATGGCATAAAAATGGCCTATGTATTTTATGAAAACGGCTTAGCAGTTAACGTGATGTACACATTAGCTGAGGAAGGCAAACGCGCCGTTGGGTTTAAACTTTCAGATGGTATGGCAATCCCTGCAGAATTTGAAGGAAAATTCAAATTTGCTCGTCAAAAATCAAAATTAGCTGGAACCATTCGCGGCTCTTATTTTGTCATTAAAGGAACCTATTAAAAAAATGCTTTTGCCCTTATTCTTAAAGGCAAAAGCATTTTTTTATTTTAATTCTTCAATATAGTTAAATACTTGTTGTCCAGCAATACCGCCTTCACCGACCGCTGTCGTGATTTGACGCAATGTTTTTTCACGGACATCACCAATGGCATAAACACCAGGAATTTTTGTTCTCATTTCTTGGTCTGTTTCAATCCAACCAGCCTCATTCGTAATACCAGCTTTCTTAAATGGTTCTGTTAATGGATCTAGCCCCACGTAAATGAACACGCCGTTTGCTTCAATTTCAGAAACTTCATCTGTTTTGACATTCCGTGCTTTCACACCTGTCACAACCATTTCATTGCCAACAATTTCTTCGACAACTGTATCCCAAACAAAGGAAATCTTTTCATTTGCAAAGGCACGATCTTGAATGATTTTTTGCGCACGCAATTCATCACGACGGTGAACAATCACTACTTCAGAAGCAAATTGCGTTAAATAGATTGCTTCTTCAACTGCAGAATCGCCGCCGCCAACGACTACTAAGCGTTTATTTTTAAAGAAAGCACCGTCACAAACAGCACAATAAGAAACACCACGGCCAGCAAATTCTTCTTCGCCTTTTACACCCAATTTTCGGTGTTCACAGCCTGTTGCAATAATTACCGCTTTAGCTTCATAAGATTTGTCATCACAAATCACTTCTTTATAGGATCCGTGGTCTTCGATGCCCATCACAATACCATACGCATTTTCCGTACCAAATTTTTCTACATTTTCATACATTTTATAGGCCAATTCTGGACCCATAATAGAATCAAAGCCTGGGTAATTCTCTACCTCAGCAGTGTTGTTCATTTGCCCACCAGGCGCACCGCGTTCAATCATCAATACAGAAAGATTGGACCGTGATGCATAAAGTGCTGCCGTCATCCCAGCAGGACCGGCACCAATGATAATTACATCATACATTTTATTTCCCCCAAAATTTTAAGTAAGTTTACTTTACTCCTTAAACAATTTCTTGTCTACTTTTCTGCCCTTTTTTGACATTCGGAGTAGGTGTGTCTATTACGTAAGTTATTGTACCACGGTTTTGTGTTTTCTAGGAGGGGGAAAAGAAAAGTTTAAAAATAACGATCACAACGAATCATTGATTTTTAGAAGCCGTTGTACTGCCGCATCAGAGAATTCTTCTTTATCATTTTTTATGCATTCTTGTTGATTTTGCCCTTGTGGAACAAAACGAAATACTGTAAATGATGCAGATAACGTATCAGGATTACTAATCCGATGAAGACTTTTATGCATCCGAATAAGTTCTCCTTCTGCACAAATTCTTGAAATAATTTGCTAATTTTCTAGCTCTTCTATTTTCACTTTTCCCGACTGCACAAGTAAAACTTCTTCGATTTCGTGATGCTTATGCCAACCTTGCACAGTTTTTCCTGGCAAGCTATTTATATGTATTTCAAACTCTGGAAATAGAAAATAATTTACTTCTGTTCCATCTGGCTTTTTACGAAAGATGACCTCGTCTCTTGTTAAAATTTCTATATATTTCTGTAACATGGCAGGCTCCTTTTAACTTTTTTTATAGCCGAAAGCTATTCTTTCAAACTAAGTTTGAAGCTACTTTCTGAAAATTCGAGTTCCTTTAAATATACTTTTATTACCATTTGAAAATCACTTTTTTTAAAACAATTGACTGTTCAGTATCAATCTTCACTAATCCATCTGTTCACCAGAAAAAATATAGTATTTCCGATTATTCACGAACTTATTATTCAACTTCAAAGGAAAATCAGTCAACATACAGCCCACATATCTAACATCAGAAACACTTCTACTTTTCTCAAGTACTGCTATGGTATACATTGACCTTACTAGTAACATTATAGCATCAAGTTTTAATCATATGTAGATTTAAAAAAAACTGATAGCACCCTAACAGATGTTTTCGTTGCTCATTTAATTTACATGATTATTTTTTAGATGCTAATTAAATGTTTGTCAGTAACCTGAATTTTTGATATTTTTATCCAGATTACTTATGTCGGTTTATCAGTTGTGCTAACAAAAAAATGATTGTTTTTAAAGATAATTTAATTCATAATATATATAGAATGAAAAAAAGGAGGTTTTATTGTTGAAAGTTGCTATTTGTGATGACAATCCAACGTTAACCGAAAAAATAAACACGATGCTATTTAATTATAACCCAAATATATTTGAAACCTATACCTACTACAATCCTCTCAAGTTAGTCAATCAACTTGACCAAGAAAATTTTGACTTTTTTATTTTAGATATAGAAATGAGTGAAATGAGCGGAATAGACTTGGCAAAAAAAATCCGAGAACGTGATATTTTATCACCTATCGTTTTTTTGACGAGTTACAAAGAATACATGGAAGAAGTCTTCCAAGTACAAACTTTTGATTATTTATTGAAACCGCCTACGGAAGATCGGTTGCACCAAGTTTTGGAAAAACTGAGACAATAGCTAGAAAAAAAAAGAAATTACTTTGTATTTTCTAGTAACAAAGTTACTTATAAAATACCAACCAAAGATATCATTTATTTCGAAAAAGATAAAAGACAAGTATTGATTCATACAGTTGGAGAAATCTACAAACCCTATATGTCAACGAATCAGATAAACGAACAACTTGATACGAATTTTGTGCAAGTCCACTCTTCTTTCATAATAAATTGCGCTTATATAAAAGAGTTAGGAAAAAATTTCCTATTAATGGATTCTAAAGAAAAATGTATTGAAATACCAATAAGTAGGCGCTTCAAAGCCGCCGCTCATAAAAGTATAGTTATGTCCATGAGAGGAAAGATATAATGCTTGATATAACATTACGAAGCCTAAGTTTGTTAGTTTATTTATTTCTTATCTCTTATTTTTTTTCTAATTGGTCAACAGCTATTAAAAGTCATAGAGAATTTTATAATGTCATCTGGATTGTTATAATCATATCAGCCATGGTTACGATTATATTATCCAATGCTTACATACCGAACATTTATTTACCGTATCTTAACTTATTACTAAGTTTCATTTTAACTTACACTATTGCTATGCTACACTCGGTCCCTTATCTCGACTCGGCCGTATGGACAATGACACTTATATCAATAAATTTAATCTGTGAAGTATTATCGTTACACTTTACGAAAATAATTTTAAATGCAGAATTAACATCCCATGATAGCCCTACTTTTTTCATAACTTCAATAACAATTACAACTTTGATTGGGGTTGCCTGGATAGTCATACTTAAATTTTCAATAGTTAAAGAAGCAAAGTCTGAATTATCGACAAACTTATCATTTATTGTGATTTTATTACCTATTCCCATACTATCAATAATCATTTTATTTGGGCTTTTAATAGGAAACAACAATGACAAGATTTCTGAGATTACTATTACGATTAGTGTCATATTTTTAAACATCTGTGTAATTTTTCTTTATAAAATCACTATAGAATATCAAAAAAATCAATATAATCTTACTTTGAGAAAAAAAAATATCGAAGTGGAGTATAGAATTTTAAATGAAATAAAGAGAAACAGAACTAACGTTTTAAAATTAAAACATGATTTGAAGAATCAATACTTAACAATCCTCGGACTTATCGAAAATGAAGAAGTTAATGAAGCTATCGATTATATTAAGAGTAGTTTTGATATTTTAGAACCACCAACAAAAACTTATGCTGCCGATGGAGTATTAAACTACCTATTGAATGAAAAGCTTGCTGAAGCAAGAAAGAATCAAATTAATGTTGATCATCAGATATTTGTCTCTAAAAATATAAAAATTAATAATGACGTTCTAACTATTGTAATTGGAAATATAATTGATAACGCCATACAAGCATCGAAGAGAATCAAGCCGATTGACAGATATGTCAATATAATTATCAAGCAAGTCAATAATGATTTATTTATTGAAGTATCGAATAACTATAATTCTGAAGAAATTTTTACAAGAAAACATAGAAAAGATAAAGGTTTAGGAATGAAAAACATTGGTGATCTCTTACAACAATTAGGTGGTATTCAACGTCACTGGACGAAACAACGTAGATATTTTGTAACTATAGTTATATTTAATGTATACAAAGGAAACAAATGCGGTGATAACTAATCAAGTAAATCACCGCATTTTTTAGTATACTTCCATGCCGCATAATTTATCAGAAAATTTCAAAAATAACCAAACAAGCATCAATCCCATAATCGTTGAAAATAGGAACGTTATAGTTGGAAAATTCATAAGACCCATAGCAGAAAAATTCGAATATATTAGCATTAGTACCACTGACGTTATTATTGAAGCAATTTCCGATTGTTTCCAAATTGAAATTATTTCTGACAATATCAAAATTACGAATAGTAGACTACAACTTGTAACTATGGTAATAAGGCCAAGGTAAATTTCAAAAAATAAATTTGAACTATGAAACTTCAAAATTAAGTTAAGCAAAACCTCAGTCACAAATGAAATAAGAAGCGCACTTCCAAAGCTAGATAAGATTATCACGTAAAAAGAACTTGTTTTTTTTACGAGAAGCTCTTTTCGATCAATCGGAAAAAGAAACGTTCTATTCCGGTGATTGCCAACATAAAATCGTACAAGCTCTTTCCTTAGTAATACAGCTCCATAAATTGATATGCCGCACATAGAAACAGTGTTCGATAATGCTATAATTCCTTGAAATGACGAGATCGTATCAGCACTTTCATCAAATATTCCCACAAATGAGAAAAACATAAAAAATAACATTTGGATTACCAGTGTAATTAAGAAAACTTTAAACCAAACATTTTTAATTTTATCTAATTCATATCTATAAACATTCAATTTTGAGTCACTAATCATGTTTTCTCTTTTGTTCATCATAATACTCTTTCAACCCCTCTCTATACTCTTCTCGAATCTCAACCATTGATTTTGGTTCTTGTACATTGCCTTTCTCTATAAATATAACGTCATCAAGAAATGTTTCCATATCTCTCAATATATGACTACTAATTATCAACACTCTATTTTCGGACAAGGTCTTAACATTCTCAATAAATAACTCTACACCATCAGGATCTAAACCGTTAAATGGCTCATCTAATAATACTAATGAAGGGTTGTGAGCTGTAGCAAGACCTAGCAAAAACCTTTGTTTCATTCCTAAAGACATTGTATTAAACTTTCTTTTTTTATTTACATTTAGACCAACATCCATTAATAGAGTCTCTATCATTAACAAATTTTTTAACTTGTAATAAAAAGCATGGTCATTGTATATATCTTCAAGCATAAATCCATTTAAACTATCTGAGTTAACAAAGTTAGTACCCACCTGCAATAATATTTTAGGGTCTGCTATTTCTACTTGCCGATTGTCTATTTTAAGTATTCCACTATCAGGTCTAAGCAAACTACATAGACATTTCATCAAAGTTGTTTTACCTGCACCATTCGGACCAACTAATCCATAAATTTTCCCTACTTCTAAATCTAATTGATCAACCTTTAAATTGAATGTATCACTTACTTTTTTATATAAATTATTTATATTTATTGTTTGCATTTTGCAATTCAGTCCCTTCTTGCAATGAAATAAGTGAAAGTAATGTAGTTAACACGAACCAAAAACAAACTACAATAATATTAGAAACATTAACAGTATTCTGTTCATAAAACAGTGATCTTATCAAATTACTCGATGGAACAAATGGTAAAAATTCAAAAAAGTTCACTAAAGCAGAAGGCAATCTATCTGTTGGATAAGTAATAGGCGAGAATAAAAGTCCACCTATCATAATTATCTGAGTTGCTAATCCTACTACATTAGGTGTTAGCCAATATGCCAAAGCAAAACCTATAGAGATCATACATAATTGAATTAGACTAAGAATAGCTAGGGCCTTCATTGAGAATCTAATTTGGACATCGAATCTTAAATATGCCGCTAAAAATGACATAAACACCCCAGGTAGTGAGGCCATTCCCCAAATTATAAAGTCGGAAATTAATATGTTCAACCGAGAAACTGGCAATGTCCTTTGATAGTCCACAATGCCCTCCTGTTTTGCTGTACTTACTATTTGAGCAGCAAGAACGCACCCTACCGCAATAATCCCAAGAGTAGTTGCTCCAGATGACAGATAGATAGCTGTCTGATTATTCACATCTGGTATTAGAAGTGCTAACCCGTAGACAATTGCTAATGATAGAAATACTTGAGTTAATGTAAAAACAGGCAATAAGTATTTATGTCTTAATAAACTCCACCCTACTAAAGCAAATAATTCCTTAATCATTGATTTTCTTCTATAATTTTTTATCATTTTCATCTATTAACTCTCCATAGGTTTCATTTAAGGATTTTGGGGAAACTTTATAATTTTGAACTTTTCTTTCTATTACTAATTTCATGACCCAGTCAACTGCTTCTAACACTTGACTGTTCTCTAATTCCATTTCTATCATTAATTCCTCATCGTTTATGTTAGTCTGAATTGCACTCGGTACTATTACACTCTTCAAATCACTTAGATTAAGAAAGTTAACAGTCATATAATTTCGATCGTTTATTTTTATAGACTGTTTTTTTAAGTTCTTATCCTCAAGAACCTTTCCATGATTCATTAAAATATATCTATCAGCATATTTTTCAACTTCTAAAATATTGTGTGTGACCACGATGATTATATGCCCCTTATTAGATAATTTTTTCAGATATCTCCATATTTTTTGCCGTCTAATAGGATCCACATCATTAGTAGGTTCGTCAAGGACTATTATTGGAGAAGGATATACAACGGCCATTGCAAATGAAGTGAGCCTTCTAAGTCCGCCTGAAAGTTTCTGTCCTGGTATATCTTTCCATCCATCTATTTTTAATTCTTTTAAAATTTTAATACACTCTTCTTCAGCTATTTTCTGACTGCCTCCTCTTATTCTTATTATTGACTCGACAGATTGAGCCATCGTTATACCTGCCAAGGGAGCATGTAGTTGAGGCATCATAGAGACATATTCTCTTGCAATTTTACTATCTCTTGCAAATGATAGACCATTAAATGTTATAGAGCCCTTTGTTGATTTCGTTATACCTATAATCTGATTCAACATTGTTGTTTTACCAGCGCCGTTATGTCCAGCTATGGCAGTTATTTCACCTTTATTAAAGCGCAAATTTATATTATCATTTGCACAGCTCTCTGATTTCTTGTACTTTTTACTTAGCGAATGTAATTCTAACTGTTGATTCAAAGCAAACCTCCTATATTTAGACTTAATTAAATTGATTGATAACAGGTTGGAACCATAACCAAATTATCATTGCTAGCACACTTATACTTATTACTTTAATAATGATTAATTTCATAATTGCGACCTCTTCAAAGTAGAAAGGATTATCAACCACAAAAGAAATCAAAATGTTAATATCTGTTTTTTGTATAATGATAAATTGCCACAATATCCTTGTTATAAGTATTGATGCCGCAATAGAATTAACTCCAACACTTTTATTATTCATAATCAAAAAAACTAACAAGAATATTGCATCCGACGACATTCCAGAGGTGATCGCCGTGATTCTACCAAACCTACTCCACGTCCATACATGAGTCATAGGTATCGTAGCAACGGCTTTAACTATGTTTAAATTGATTTTCCTTGAATTCCTTGAAAATATAATGTGCATAAATTCATGAAAAGTTGTAGATACGATTGAGACAAGAATAGCAATTAGAAGAAATTTTAAAGGATTTGTAAACAAAACATTTACTGCACTTCCAAAAGGAGACCCTTGATTACGAATAAAAATATGCTAATCGTAAACGCAACAATACCGTTAACATCAATCAGGAAAGAGGAGCTTTTAAATAAGATATTCTTAGGCTCGACAAATAGCGGCTTATAATCATCTCTCTGATCGGCTTTTTTTATCATAATTTTATTTTCAACTAATTCATTAAGTACCTCTTCTTCGATTAGTTCGGATGAATTAATTTGTCTCGCCACTTCATCACTCAACACTAATAGTTGATTTTCTTCTGATACATAAACCCAATCGCCATTGTTTAGCTTACGTTTTAACGTACGAGCTTCGGTATAGTCTCGGCCTATTTCTTCTCTTGATAATATTGAAATATTTCCCATTGGGAGACATCTCCTTTACCACAAGTTGGACATTCACTCTCAAACCTTGGCCAAGTTTTATGCGTGAACGAGTTTCCGTCCTCATAGTTAATTTCATATTGCGTTCCCAAACTTTTTGGCTCAGCATATCTTGTTACCACTCTTATTAACTCATCTACAATTGATGCTGTTAATTGAAAGATACCAGCACCATAAGCTATGGATGGGGGAGCAAATTGAATATTTCTAAAACCTACAAATTGTTCAACAAATTTAGGGTCATTTTTACTGAAGTTCAAATTCATGCAATCAAAGCATCCTGTTTTCTGGGGTATTACAGTGTATACTCTTCCTCGGCTAACCTGTGAGGCACCAAACACGCACGGCAAACCAACTTTTACAATAGCTTCATTCACAATTCTATGTATAAGGAAAGGGGGTTCATCAATAGCGCAAACAATGATATCTATTCCTTCTGTCAATTCAACAACATCATTCACATCTATTATTTTTTTATCTACAGTTTCAACGTTAATATTTGAGTTCATTTCATTAATGGCTCTTTTAGCAACTACAGTTTTCTTCTCACCAATATCTGCTTCTCTATATAGTAATTGACGACCTAAATTACTTGCTTCAACTCGGTCATAGTCCACCATTCTAATCATCTTGGGGCCAAGACCCGCTAGTAACGTTAGAATATTTGATCCTCCTCCACCAAGACCTAATAATAGTATTTTCAAGTTATTTATCTTTTCCTGAATTTCAAATCTATCATCATCAGCTTTACAGTACCTACTAAAGTAATTCACATTAGCTAAGTATCTATCTTCAATCATTCTACCAGGAAACGTCTCCTCGATTAGACCTTCATCATCATCAAATTCAATAGTGATTCCTAATTGGGCCCAACTCTAAATCTCTCTTTAGTTAATTGATATAATGGATAGATTGGTTTTATTCTGGGATATTTATACTTCATTTTTTTCACTCCTTATTAAAAAATGACGAGATATTTCTATCTCGTCTAACCGTTATTTGGTTATCAAATTAGATAATAATCCACCATGCTGTTGCATCAACTGTATCGGCTTTACGTACGTTAATTTTTTTCATTCCGCATCACTCCTTCCGCTAAACTTTTTATTGAAAAAAATAAATTTCTCTTTCAGTATATCTATATAATAACTTTGACAATCATAAGTATTATTGATTGGTAATAACTAACAATTTCAATGTAACAATTTGCAAAACAACTGCTGATTTTGCAACTATTTGATTAAAGCGTTGAATGGGTATATCTTATATTAGGTTACAGTTTAAAAAAGAAATGTAAAAAATGGACAAAAATGAACTACAGCCAAAAAAAGAATAAAAGCAAATAAACTAGCAGCTATTATAAGTTTATTTTTAACAATATTTATAGCGGGACAAACCATCTCACTTTTCTGGTATTCAGACTTGCTACTCTATTCAATATTTATTTGAATTGAGATGCTTTCACTAATTTTAATTTGAATTCTACCTGATAAGTTCATAAAAAATAACCTCCAAAAATTGTATTTTTCAGATACAACTTTTGGAGGTTAAAATATCTTACCTCAGCCTATTTCTTGGCATTTTTCCATACTTATCATTTCTCTACTTCTCTAAATAAAACTCAAATCGACTTCCTGCATACTGCGTACGAACATATTCAAAAGGTAGTCCGTTTTCAAAATAGGATACTTGGCGCACACGCAGAATCGCATCGCCTCGTTTAATCTCTAAATATTCTGCGATCTGTTCCGATGCTTGAACAGCAGAGATTGTTTGGTTAGAATGGCCAATTTTGTGGCCAGATTTGGCTTCAAGTGTTTTATAAAAAGAGTTCGTGATTTCAGATTTGCCATATTGCGAGACCAATGAATAAGGAATACTCGCCACCTCAAAACAAATCGGAATGTCATCCGCAAAACGAATTCTTTCCATTCGTAAAATTGAATCTTCTGGACCTAGTTGTAATTTTTCCATCTCACTAGAACTAGGTTTCGCTACAAAATAAGACACCGTCCGACTAGAAGGAACGCGATTTTGAGACAAGGTAATTTCTGTAAAACTAGTGGTACCTGTCATTGTTTCTTGAACTTTCTTACGTGCTACATATGTTCCTGAACCAATTTTTCGTTCTAAAATCCCTTCGTCTGCTAAAGTCTGAATGGCTTGGCGTAAGGTCATTCGACTAACATCAAATTTCAAGGCTAATTCTCGCTCAGAGGGCAAACGATCCCCGATACTCCAGACACCTTTTTCAATATCTTCTTTGATTTTATCGTGAATTTGAATATAAATTGGTATATTTTGAACCAT
Organism: Enterococcus sp. DIV0712; assembly: GCF_050554855.1. Taxonomy (NCBI): domain Bacteria; kingdom Bacillati; phylum Bacillota; class Bacilli; order Lactobacillales; family Enterococcaceae; genus Enterococcus; species Enterococcus sp. DIV0712. Next base: position 1,099,657 of record NZ_CP187333.1, on the reverse strand, counting down.
TTACGCTTCCTCCTCTTCGTTCATCTCCTCTTCTATTATAACTGGTATAGACCGTGTAAACAACCAAAAAATGATAAATAAAAGAGGATTTGGAATTTTTATCAAAGTTGGTCTAGTTGCATGCTTTCTTTTTATAACAAAAACATTTGGCTTAGTCAGTAAAAAGTGACCAAGTCAAATGTTTTTAAACGAATTTCTATTAGTTATTATCTTTTTACATTTTCTTCTTTCAACAACTTGTTCGCTGTGGCCATCATCAAACGGATTCGGTTCAACTGATTGACCAAAGATACCCCTGGATCATAATCCACCGCCGCAATGTTTGCTTGCGGATATTGGCGTCGTAGCTCTTTCACGACCCCTTTTCCAACAATATGGTTTGGTAAACATCCAAACGGCTGCATACAAACGATGTTATTCACCTCGTGTTTTAAGAGCTCAATCATTTCAGCTGTTAAAAACCAACCTTCACCCGTATGATTGCCAATTGATAAAATTTTACTTGCATCTGCTGCCATATCATAAATGGAATGAATACCATCAAAACGGACAGATTTTCTCAATGCCTTATCCATTGGTTTTTCTACCAATTCAATGATTTTTATCGCAAATTCTGCTAAACGTTTGCTTTGTTTTGACATGCCCATATTTTCGTATTTCCAAATTTGATTGTACAAAGAATAGTTCATAAAGCCAACAATATCTGGCACAACTGCTTCAGCACCTTCTTCTTCTAGCAAACGCACAATATCATTATTCGCTGTCGGCGAATATTTCACTAAAATTTCCCCGACCACACCGACTTTTGGTTTTTTTATCTCTTGTAAAGGAATTTCATCAAACGTCCGAATAATTTTTTTCATGAAGTGATTAAATTGTGTCAGCGAACCATTCCGGACATTGGCTTCCACTCTTTTTAGCCAATCTTGGTGCAGTTGATCCACCATTCCTTTTTCTGTTTCATAAGGTCTTGTTCGATAAACTACTCGTTCGAATAAGTCACCATATAAAAAGGCAACTACTAAGCGCTTGATCATTGGCAACGTAAATTTAAATCCTGGATTGGATTCGACTCCTTTATTGCCCATCGAAACTGAAACTACAGGAACTTGAGAAAAACCAGCATCATTTAAGGCTTTTCGTAATAATGGAATGTAATTCGTTGCGCGACAACCGCCCCCTGTTTGCGTCATTAAGACACTGACATTATCCAAATCATATTGACCACTTTCCAAAGCTTCAACTAGTTGTCCGATGGAAATAATTGCTGGGTAACACGCATCATTATTGACATATTTTAACCCGACATTCACAGCTTCTTTGTCTTGCGCAGGCAAACAGACGACATGATAGCCAGAAGCTTGTAATGCTACATCGACTAATCCAGATTGATGAATCGGGCTAAGCATTGGTAACAGTAAGGTATGTGTTTTTTTCATTTGTTTTGTAAACACAATTTTCTCCGGCTCTTCCATTTGCATATGCGGAACAAACTGTTGCTTCTCCCGCTCATTGACAGCCGCTTTCAAGGAGCGCAACCGAATACGAATTGCGCCCAAATTCGCGCCTTCATCGATTTTGAGGACTGTATAAATTTTGCCAGACCGATCCATGATTTCTTCTACTTGATCGGTTGTCACAGCATCTAAGCCGCAACCAAAGGAATTCAGTTGGACAAGTTCTAAATTTTTCGTCTTAGCCACTACTTTAGCCGCCGCATATAAGCGAGAATGATAGACCCATTGATTCACCACACGTAAATTCTGCACGTCTCCAAGATGCGAGATACTGTCTTCTGTCAAGACATGGAATCCTTCCTGTGTAATGACTTCGGCAATGCCGTGATTAATCTCTGGATCCAAGTGATACGGTCGCCCCGATAAGACAATCCCTCTCTGGCCTTTTTCAGTTAACATGGCTAACGTTTCTTCGCCTTTTTCTTGAATTTCTTTTTTAAAAGCTGCTAATTCTTGATAACCATGATGCAGCGCTGTTTGAATTTCTTCTAAGGAAATCCCTAAATCAGCAAAATTTTCAGCTAAAACTTTGGCAACTGCAGTTTCATTCGCTAAATTAAGATAGGGATTTCGATAATCCACTTGGCCCTCTCTGATGGCATCCACATTATTTCGAATAACATCTGGGTAGCTTTGCACAATTGGACAATTAAAATGATTATCTGCTTCCACTGTTTCTTGCTGTTCAAAAACAACACCAGGATAAAAGATAATTGGCACGTGCGCATCAATTAATGCTTGAATATGTCCATGCGCCATTTTCGCTGGGTAACAAACCGTATCACTGGGAATCGTTTCAAGGCCTTGTTCATAGATTTGTTTATTAGAACGTGGCGATAATTCGACCCGAAAGCCTAAGTCAGTAAAAAATGTATGCCACAAAGGATAATTTTCATACATGTTTAGGACTCTAGGGATACCCAAGCGCCCACGAAACGCTTTATTTTCCCGCAAAGGTCGGTACTTAAATAACTTGCGGTACTTATAATCAACCAAATTCACTTTGCGTTCTTCTCGTTTAATTTTAATTCGTGCACCACGTTCACAGCGATTTCCCGTAATAAATTGGCGCCCGTCCGAAAACACTGTGACCGTTAATTGACAATTGTTTTCACACAAGCCGCAATGAGTAAATTCCTTTTCAGAGGTAAATGCCGCTAACTCTTCTAAAGAAAGAAGCGTGGTTTCTTCCCCAATTTCATAAGCGTCCAAAGCAATCAGCGCTGCCCCATAGGCCCCCATCAAACCAGCAATAGAAGGACGAACCACTTCACGACCGCTAATTTTTTCAAAAGCTCTCAAGACCGCTTCATTGTAAAATGTTCCTCCCTGGCAGACAATCTTTTCTCCCAACTCTTCAGGTCGGCGAACTTTAATGACTTTATAAATGGCATTTTTGATGACTGAATAAGATAGTCCAGCAGAAATATCGCCGACAGAGGCCCCTTCTTTTTGAACCTGTTTCACTTTTGAGTTCATAAAAACAGTACACCGAGAACCTAAATCAACAGGCGCTTGCGATTCTAAAGCCGCCAAAGCAAAATCCTTCACATTATATTTTAAAGATTGCGCAAAGGTTTCGATAAAGGAACCGCACCCAGAAGAACAAGCTTCATTTAATTGTATCGAGGAAAGCACGCCATTTTTAATGGTCATCGCTTTCATATCTTGTCCTCCGATATCCAAAATAAAATCCACACCTGGCTGAAAATGGTTGGCTGCTTTGTAATGGGCCATCGTTTCAACTTCACCAATATCGACTTTTAACGCATTTTTTATTAGCTGTTCTCCATATCCTGTAACAGCCGCTTTTCCGATAAAAACTTCTTCAGGCAGTTGTTGATAAAGTGATTTCAGTACTGTCATGGTGGTTTCTAAAGGTTGCCCTTGGTTATTACCATAAAAAGAAAACAACAAATGGCCATCTTCATCAATCAATGCGACTTTTGTCGTTGTGGAGCCTGCATCAATCCCTAAAAAGGTCACGCCAGTATGTTGAGATAAAGGTTTCTCCTTTGCTTGGGCTTGCGCGTGTCTTTCTCGAAAATCTGCTAAATCTTCTGCGCTGTTAAATAACGGTGGTAACGTGTCGCTCGGCTGTAAATCAGTAGCCTGGCTGTTCACTAAGCGCTGAATTAATTCTTCCAATGTACATTCGGCTGCATCTTCTGAATAAAGTGCTGCACCCATTGCTACAAACAGTTGCGGTTGTTCTGGAAAAATAACATCTTCTGGCTGAATTGCTAAGGTTTCAATAAACCGTTTTCTCAATTCTGACATGAAAAATAAGGGTCCCCCTAAAAACGCTACTTTACCTTTAATTTTGCGACCAGCAGCTAACCCAGCGATTGTTTGATTAACTACCGCTTGAAAAATACTCGCCGCGATATCTTCTTTCGCTGCTCCTTCATTGATTAAAGGTTGAACATCCGTTTTGGCAAAAACCCCACAGCGGGAAGCAATCGGATAAATAGTTTGATAATTCTTCGCCAATTCATTCACTCCATTGGCATCCGTTTTAAGTAAAACAGCCATTTGATCGATGAAGGCGCCTGTCCCACCTGCACAACTACCATTCATTCGTTGCTCTAAAGCACCATCAAAAAAAGTGATTTTTGCATCTTCTCCGCCAAGTTCAATAGCAACATCCGTTTCTGGGATTATTGTTTCAACAGTTCGTGTACACGCGATAACCTCTTGAACAAAGGGAATCCCCAATACCTCAGCCAGCCCCATACCACCAGAGCCAGTTATGCTCATTGTCACAGGTTGGTCTGCACCGATCCTTGATAGTCCTTCTTTTAAAATGCGTTCCGTTGCTGCTTTGACATCGGAAAAATGGCGTTCATATTTTGTAAAAATAGGCTGATTTTGTTTATTTAAAAATACTAATTTTACTGTCGTTGACCCAACATCAATCCCTGCTCTCATAACCATCAATTAAAATACCCCTTCATTTCCCAACAGTTTGTTGATTATTATACAAACTGTTTGTTATAATAGATATACCTATTTTAGAAAGGTTCTAAATGATTTGCAACAAGCAATTTACCCTATTTTGTGAGATAAACAACAAAGTTTCCGAGAATGTTGACTATCTCGAAAGGAATTTATGATGGCAAAGAAAACAGACCTTAGAGTACAACGAACCAGAAAAATGATTATTGAAGCTTTTTTTAAACTTGTAGAAACGAAAGGCTACGAAGCGGTGACGATTCAGGATATTGCTGATGAAGCTATGATTAATCGTGCGACTTTTTATGCTCATTTTAAAGACAAACAGCATTTATATGATGCAATCTTCACCTTTACGCTTAGTGCTTTTACCGCTATTCTTGATTCGCAACAACTGGTTAATGGCAACCGTGTCCGCGTGAAGCACATTGAAGAACTTCTGACGCAACTCTATATTAATATTCAAGAGAACAAATCTTTCTTCTTAACTATCATGGACAATAATTTCAACGAACACTTTCGAAAACGCTTAGCTGAAATTATCGAAGAAAAATATGCGACGATTTTTTCGCAGTTGCGTATTACCGAAAATGATATTGACGTACCTATAGATTTTGTTATTGAATACATGACCTCTATCTTCATCGGTACCCTTCATTGGTGGATTACTAGCGAGACGGATATGACACCCAACCACTTAGCCCAATTAGTTATCAAATTAGTTGGTAATGGTCATTTAACTGTCTTAGGCATCGAATTAGAAAAATAAAAACACCGGAGTAGACAATAATTTTGTCTGCTCCGGTGTTTCTGTTAAAGACGAATTAGTTTTTTGAACGCCATTTGATATTGTGGGCTGTATTTCTTGAAGAAGTGACTTTAACACCACTTTTGATGTTGCCTTTTTTACGAGGAATTAAGTCAACTTTGACATCATACTTACCATCGCGTGCTAAATCGTAAACATTTTCAACCATTTCTGTAATTTTTTCTTTAAAGTTCATTCTTATCAACTCCAGACTATTCTTTCTTAATACTTTAGCATATTCTTATATAAATGAAAACTTTTCTAGCCTGTACATGAGGAAAATCTTACCTCATTTTTGTTATATAATTATACAAAAAAAGAACATCTCTCTACCAGAAATGTTCTGAAAACTGGGGTAGCTGGATTCGAACCAACGCATGACGGAGTCAAAGTCCGTTGCCTTACCGCTTGGCTATACCCCAAAAAGAAAATGGAGGAAAGTGGATTCGAACCACTGAACCCTAAGGAACGGATTTACAGTCCGTCGCGTTTAGCCACTTCGCTATTCCTCCAAAAAGTCATTGTCGCTGTAACGACCTGACTTAGTTATAATACAATCTTTTCCAGAAAAAAGCAACCCTTTTTTTAAAAAAATTGTTATTTATTTTTTATTCACTTAAATTCCATTGACGAATAATTGTTTCAAAGGCTTCGTCCAGATTTTTTGCTGTACCTTCTTGCTTGCCATCAATTTCAATGATGAATTTTTTATCATTTTGCGGAATGACACGACCGATTTCTTTTTTACCAATAAATAATTTGTTCATTAAAACATTTGCTCCATTGTATTGGGCTTTTTCTTCTTCAACACGTACTTCAATATCTTTATTCTTTTTTGACATCTCTATCCCTCCAAGAACTCTATGTTATCAGAATCTTTGAAACAAAACAAGCACTCGCTATTTCTCTGTCAGATTGTTCGTTTATCGTTTCAATGCAGCATTAAGGAGTAACGAAATGCGATTCGCTACTCCTTAAAGGCTGATTTCTATTCTTTTTCTGAACCTTCTGTTGCATGATAGTTCACGCTATTTGAGGTACCTTTTTTAGAAAAGTTTTCAATTAGCTCTTTCACGTCGAGGCCCGTTGTTTCTTTTAGTGTTTCTTGTGTACCAGCCAACAAGTTTGTTGCATAATTGGTAATACGGTTGGCGCCAGAATTTTCGCCACCTGCGCCTGTATCTACCACTGAAATCTTGTCGATGTTGCCCAATGGTTGTGCTGCTTCTTTCATTAATTGTGGTAACATTTCCATCACCATACTTAACACAGCTGCTTCACCATATTCTTTGAAGGCATCAGCAATCTTTTGTTTGGCTTCGGCTTCCGCTGCACCACGAGCTAAAATAGCTTCGGCTTGCGCTTGACCTGTTAAACGCGTTTTGTTGGCTTCCGCTTCGGCTAATGCTTCAACTTTGAAGCGTTCTGCTTCGGCTTCTGCCACTTCGCGTGCCTTTTGAGCAAGAGCTTCTTGTTCGCGTGCGTAACGATCTGCATCGGCTTTTTTCTTCACTTCTGAGTCGTATTGTTTTTCACGACGCGTAATTTCTTTTTCTTCTAACTCAATTTGTTTTTGACGTTCAACGACTTTGACTTCCATTTCTTGTTCCACCACGTGTTGTTGTGCACGCGCGCTTTCCAAGTTATAGGCTTGGTCTGCTTTGGCTTTGGCAATATCTTGTTCTTGTTTGTATAACGCTAATTTCAATTCTTTTTCTTTTGAAGCTTCTGCAATTTCTGTTTGACGTTGCAATTCCGCTTGTTGTGATTCTTTTTCTGCTTCCGCTTTTTTGATGCGAGTTTCTTTCAAGGCTTCTGCTTCAGCAATATCTGCATCACGTTTAACTTGAGCGATTCTTGGTTTCCCTAATGAATCCAAGTATCCATTTTTATCACGAACTTCTTTAATTGTGAACGACACAATAACTAAGCCCATTTTAGCTAAGTCAACACTGGCAACTTCTTGTACACTTTGGCTAAATTTATCACGATTTTGGTAAATTTCTTCCACTGTCATTGAACCTAAAATCGAACGTAAATGTCCTTCTAATACTTCACGTGCTTCATTTTCTAATTCTTCTGTTGTTTTTCCTAAAAATTGTTCCGCTGCTGTCGCAATTTCTTCAACTGACGAACCAATTTTAATGATTGATGTCCCATCACACATTACAGGAACCCCTTGTTCTGTGTACACTTCTGGTGTAGAAACATCTAATTTACTTGAAAGCAAACTAATTCGATTTGAACGTTGGAACACTGGTAAGACAAACGCACCACCGCCACGAACGATTTTAATTTTGTTGCCACCTTCGTCTACATGAACATTTTTAGAGCCTAGATAGCTCCCGCTGATAATTAACGCTTCATCAGGTTTGGCTGTCTGATATTTAGAAACAAACACAATTAATAACATTAATAATACTAAAACTGCAATAATAATCGGTAACAAAATCCCCATTTTCTTCTCTCCTACTCTATATTTTTAGACTGCCTTCGTAAGGAATGACATAACAAACCCGTTCTTTCAATTCAATAATCAATACCTCACTACCTCTTGGCGCAGCCACTTCTTGTGGCACATAAAATGCTGCTGGTCGACTTAACGAACCTGTGACACTCTTCAATTGAATCTCGCCCATTCCCCGGACAGGGATTGGGGTAATCACAGTAGCAACACGACCCTCCATGTCTTTTTCCGAAATAGAAATTGTGGCCTCCGAATTTTTCAAAGGGACCAACACATAAAAATTTAGGAAGAAAACAATAATGGTTGAAAGAATACCACTGACAATTAAAATAAGCCAACTATTCACCGCTGTTAATTCTTCCCCAAGGTACCCAAACAGCGAGGTAAAAGCAATCCATGGAATAATCAGCATTGGGTCCACCGGTCCATCAAAATTAAAAACATCCCCAAAAATAATTAGTAAAAAAGCGAGGACCGCGCTCCCCACTAATGCATAAAAATAAACCGTTTCCAATGGTAGACCTTCTAACACTTTTCCCACACTCCTTTCTGTGCTATAACCTAGTAATAGTGTACCAATTTTTAAATAAAAAGAGTAGTAATTTCCAAATAAATCTCAAAAGATACATCTTAAGACCTATTTTTTCTTAATAAAAGAAGCAACAATAAACGAGCAGCCCTAGAATTATCGAACTTCTACGGACTCCTCGTTTTTTAAAATGTTCTATTCATTTGATTTTAACGCTTCAATCATATTGATTTTCTTCAATTTTCGATGCATAATGACCATCACAAACAACGTGAAACACATGGTGATGACTGCGGAATACAGATAACTTGGCCAATGAATAATTGGCGAAAACATAATTAAATCAACTTCAACGGTTGCTAAAATATACTGATGCAAAATTTTCCCAAAGAAGCAGCCAACAATAATACCAATGAACGTTAAAATAATGTTTTCACGGTAAACATAGGTGGTGACTTCACGATCGTAAAACCCTAAAACCTTAATCGTGGAAAGTTCTCGAATCCGTTCAGAAACATTAATGTTGGTTAAATTATATAACACAATTAACGCTAAAGAACCAGAAACAGCAATTAGTACCCAAATGACAATATCAAGGCTTTTCAGCATATCATCAAACGAACCTTTCATCGCAGTTAAAAACGTAATGTTCAACACTTTCGGCTGTTTTGTCAACGCCTCTCCGATTGAGGTTTCTTGTTTTGAGGATAACTTTTTGTCAAAAAGTAGGAATTCTGTATTATACTCCGGCTTCTGTTTCGTCATCGTCTGGTAGAGTTTCGGCGTCATATAGACAAAATGACCCGTGTAGTTCTCTGCAATCGCGGCAATTTTCACGTGATAGGTTTGATTATCACTATTTTCTAAATTTAATTGATCTCCGACTTTATAGCCAAATAATTTAGCTAATTTTTCATTAATGATTACACCGTCATCGTTGAGGGAATATTTTTCTCCAGTGACTCGATCATTAAATAACTGAAAATCAGCCATTTTCGAAGGATCTTGTGGCACATAAAGAGTAATATTTTGAGTTGGTGCGCCTTTGCCCTTCGTTTTAAAGATTTCTGAATATAACGGAATTGTTTTATTCAAACCATCCAGTTTGCGCAACGTTTCTTGATACTCTTTTGTCTCTTCAGGTGTTGTTTGCTCTTTAAAAGTCACGACTGCTTGGTAATGCCAGATTTTATTAAATTGAATTGTAGCGACATCCACAATTGAATCGCGTAAACCAAAACCAACAATTAACAGCCCCATACAACCAGCTATTCCGATAACGGTCATCAGCATCCGTCGTTTATAGCGGAACAGATTTCTAGCGGTCACTTTTTGAATAAAGCTCATGCGTTGCCATAAAGGGCGGATTCGTTCTAATAAAATCCGTTGGCCTGCTTTCGGCGCTTTGGGTCTTAGCAAGGTAGCTGGGGTACTTAATAAATCGATTCTTAATGTCACTAAGGCCGCTCCCACAGTACAAGCTAAGGCTACAATGATGCCCCATAAACTGTAATTTAAGTACCACGGTGTAACTAAATCAGGAATATTGTACATTTGACCGTAGGCATCAAAAATTATTTTAGGGAATAGATAATAGCCAACTGCCAATCCTAATAATGCACCTGTTAGGCTAGCAACCGTTGCATAGGTAATAAAAATCGAAGCAATTTCACGATTACGATAACCTAAAGCTTTCAAACTACCAATTTCCATTCTTTTTTCTTCCACCATACGTGTCATGGTAGTTAAGCTGACTAATGCCGCAATTAGGAAAAAGAACAACGGGAACAGCGTGGCTAAAGAAGAAATCCGATCAGCGTTATCTTGATATTCAGAAAATCCTGGATTGTCTTCCCTAGTAAAATAATAATACGTTGGGGCTTTCAAATTGGCTAGCTCTGTTTCTTTTTCAGCCAACAGTTGTTCTTGTTTAGCCAATTCGTCTTTTTGCTTTTCAAGCATCTCAGCTGGAATTCCTGGTTGTTGCTCCAACTGCGCAAGCGCTTGTTTTCCCGTTTCCAGCGCTTGCCGACCTTGGTTAATGTCCGGCTGAGCCGAATCACGCAGAGCCGCAATCTGTTCTTCTGGCCGATTTTTCAGTGCCTCTTTTACCTGATTTAAGGCCTGCTCTCTTTTCTTTTCATAATCAGAGGAATACGTATTTTGATGTTTTAATGAACGAAATGAGATTAGCAATTCTGGATACCGTTGACTGTCAAAGGCTTTTTCCGAAACCACGCCAAAAAAGTTTAACGTTCCAGAACCGACCGTTGTGGTTCCCCTGGATGTATTATCAATATATTCTGGTGAATTGATAAATCCGACAACAGTAAAATGGGTTTGCGTCAGTCCTTTTTCTTTAATCGCTGCATCGTTTAAAGTGATTTTATCACCCATTTTATAGTCATATCTAGTTTTCGCTAATGTATCTAATGCAATTTCATTTGTTTGTTTAGGTAACCGACCGTCAACTACTTGATAGTTAACCGATCCTGCTTGATTTTTTCGATAGCCAAACAATTTTACTGCATTATTTTGCGGCCCAATCGTGGCATCTATTGTATACCGCGGCACAACTGTTTCGACATCTTTTAAAGACTGTAGTGTTGTTAAATCTTTCTTTTCCAGTCCCATTGTAGAAATTATTCGCGCATCTGGAAGCTGCTCTTTCTGGTAATAATTATTCGCGGTTTTAATCATATCTGGTCCAGTAGCTTTCAAACCAACAAAGACCATTACACCAAGGAAAATAATCCCCATAATCGATAAAAATCGTGTAGTAGATTGTCTAATTTCACGTAAGCTTGTTTTAATTAGCGCTGTTTTCTTCATTTTAGGCACCTACCATTCAATTTCAGCAACCAATTTAGGCTGATCATTCACAGTCATTTCGCGAACTTTCGCATCATTAATTCGAATTACCCGATCGGCCATTTCTGCAATGGCTGAATTGTGGGTAATAATTAAGACGGTCGTTCCAGTTTCACGAGCAGTATTTTGCAAAATAGTTAAAATTTGTTTCCCTGTTTCATAATCCAGTGCTCCTGTCGGTTCATCACATAAAAGTAACTTGGGCTTTTTAGCAATCGCACGGGCGATGGTTACTCGTTGTTGTTCACCACCAGAAAGTTGCGCTGGAAAATTATCTAAACGTTCCCCTAAACCCACCGATTGTAAAACATTGGTCGAATCCAACGCATCCGCAACGATTTGCGAAGCCAATTCGACATTTTCTTTTGCCGTTAAATTTGGGACTAAATTGTAAAATTGGAAAACAAACCCGACATCATTTCGTCGATAAGTGGTTAATTGTTTCTCTGAAAACTGAGCGATATCTGTGCCATCAATAATAATTTCCCCTTCATCACAGCTGTCCATTCCACCAAGAATATTTAAAACAGTTGATTTTCCAGCACCGCTGGGGCCTAAAATAACCGCTACTTCTCCTTTTTCCACTTCAAAAGAAATGCCGTCATTCGCAGTAATAGTTGTCTCTCCCATTTGGTAACGCTTGTATTCATTTTTGACTTCAATATAGGCCATCCACTATCCCTTCCCTTCTACATTAAAATAGTAACATATCTGAGAAAACAAGTCTTTCAAAGAAAAGCCTTTTTTGATTTTTTAGCAAATTTACGTATAATAGAAAAGATGGTCCACTTAAATTTGGACTATTGCAAGTATAAAATTAGAGGAGCACGTTATGGCAAACAGAAAGAAGAAACCACCATTTAATTCAACCATCATGCTGATTGGCGCATTAATCATTTTAATTTTAGGCGCGGTTGGCGTTAAAGTTCCTGATGCTTTACAAGATTTATTTAATGTCCAACCACAAACAACCACCCCCTCAAGCACACCAGCACCAAAAGGAGATAATCCTGGACCCATTGATAATGGTAAAGCCACATTTTCAGCAGAGGAATTAAAGGATAGCTCAAACGGCTGGATTACTTATCATTCACTAGATCGTCTAAAACGAGCGACAGGCGCTGATGCGCTATTAAAACCCGCAATGGTCAATACAGGAACTTCCGCTAATAAAGATATTCGACCAGCTGGTTTCATTTCAGGAAAAGCTAATCATTCGCGTGGCCACCTAATCGGCCGTCAAATGGGAGGCAGTGGTGATGATCCACGTAACTTAACCACCTTGTATCAGAATCCTGTCAACACTCCTTATATGACGAAATATGAAAATCAGATTCGGGCAGCTCTTGATCGCGGCGAAACCGTTCGCTATCGCGTGACACCTGTATATAACGGAAACGATTTGTTGGCTGAAAAAATCATCTTAGAAGCCAAAAGCCTTAAAACAAATTCACCCATTGATTTTTCAGTAACTATTTTAAACAAACAATAAGGAGGAACTTTCATTGGATTTTGAACAGCTAAAAGAAACATTACCCGATGCAAAACCACAAACATTTTTGCAAGCAATCCTCTCTCAACCTCAAGAAGAGGATGCTGAATTAACTTTCAGTGAAGAAATTGATGAACAGTTTGTCGAAAATTGTAAATTTTTAGCCTCTCCAGAAACCATTTCTGAAACAGATGTGGAACATTGGCGCAAACAAGAATTTTTAGTTGTCGCCCAAAGTTTAGATGGCGATTATCTAGCAGGCACCCTAGAGCAAACTTTTGTGATTCCTAGCTCCCTTTACAAAGAGGATATTGAGCAATTTGACAAGCAATTAATCGATTTTTTTATTGCCTACGAGAACAAAGAAATCACTTCTGCGATTTTACCAAAAGAATTATAAAAAAAGCTTGCGGATAAATTTCCGCAAGCTTTTTCTTGTGTCTTATGCTCGATAACGTTCAACGCCATCTAAATAAGTAGCTGCTAATTCCATTGTTGGTTCTAATACGATAAAGTCAGCATCACGACCATTTGCAATCATGCCGCATTGATCATCAATTTTACAGCTGATCGCAGGAACTAATGAAGCCATCATAATTGCTTGTGCAGGTGTTGCAATACCCCAATCAACTACATTTTTAATTGCTTCTTTTAGTTTTAAAATACTACCTGCTAAGTTCCCAGTATCCAAACGAGCCGTTCCTTCTGCTACCACAACAGGAAATTCACCTAAATTGTAGTTGCCATCTGGCATACCGCCAGCCATCATGCAGTCTGTAATTAACGCAACGTGATCATGGCCCGCTTTTTCCATCAATACTTCAGCCGCTTGCGGATGTACATGGTGTCCATCACAAATTAATTCAGAGAAAACGTGTTGTAACGTTAACAATGCACCAACCATCCCTGGTTCACGGTGATTTAAGCCACGCATCCCATTATATGCATGAACAAAAACGCTAGCGCCTGCTTCAACTGCCACATCAGCTTCTTCTAAGGTCGCATTACTATGGCCTAAAGCAACAACGACACCTTCATCTGTAACGGTTTCAACAAATTCTTTCACACCATTACGTTCTGGTGCCAACGCAATTTTCTTAATAATTCCGCCTGAAGCTTCTTGCCATTCGTGGAATGTATCAAGGTCTGGATCTCCAAAATAACTTGGATTTTGTGCGCCTTTATGTTCTTCAGTAAAGAAAGGTCCTTCAAAGTAAATCCCTTGAATTTTTGCACCAGGTACTTCTTGGTAGACTTGACCAATCGTACGTGCAACGTCTGTTAAACGTTCTTTACTTGAAGTTAATGTTGTTGGTAAAAATGAAGTTACACCACAAGATAATAAGCCTTCAGACATCACTTTAATGCCTTCTGCATCGTTATCCATTACGTCATGATTCATGTAACCATGAATATGAGTATCGACTAAACCTGGGGCAATCCATTTGCCTTCCTCACGAATAATTTTTACGTCCCCTTGCGGTTCATCTTTTGTATAATTACCAAAGATACCATCCGTGATTTCTAAATAACCAGGTCCTTTAACATCGCTTTTTAAAAAGAACTTGTCTGCAAAGATAAATGTTTTCATCTTCATCCTTCTTTCTTTATTTTACTTACTTCAAAAGTACTCTTAATCAGTACAAAAGTCAAGAAATGGTGTAGACCTTTTAAGCAATTCTGAGGATTTTTTAAAGATTGCCACTTTCCACATTTTTCATTTGTTGTGCTAAGTTCAGATAACGTTCTGCTTCTTCATGTTTATTCTTTCTCATTAAAACTAAATATTTTAGATTTAATAATTCACTTAAATAATAATAACTATTTTTTTTGCGGGCCCAAGTAATTCCTTGATCCACATAAATTTCGGCATCTTTTTCTGTATAATTTTTGAATAAGAAATCAGCATAATTAAAAAATATTTTCGTTAATTCTGCATTACTGCGTTCATTTGGCAATTGATTAAAATAATGAATACTCAAACTTAAAAATCGTTCTGCTTCTACTCGATTGCCCATGTAACCATAAGTAGCACCTAGACAACTAATTAATTGAATCTCTAAATCAGAAACATTTAACTTATCAGCTTTATAGGTGAAAGATAACCCTTTACGCAAGCTAGCAATAGCTTTTTCATAATCATTTAGAACAAACAATTCACAACTACCTAAATAATAATAATATTTTTGCCAGTCCGTATCTAAATACAATTGTTCTTCAATACGATTTTCCTTTAAATAATTTAATAATAATTGATATTTTTTATGGCGAAAATATTCAGCCATTTTTTCAAATGAATACGTAACAACGTGCACATCACCAGATTTATAACGCATAATCTGGTCAACAGTCACACCTAAACGATCACAAAGTTGTTGCATCACGAGAACGTTTGGCAACTCTTCATTGTTTTCAATGCGACTTAAAACACTTTGCGAACAGATGTCTTCTGATAACATTTTCTGTGTCAATTTTCTATTTTTTCTAATTTCTTTAATAACTGCACCTAAAGAATTCATCACAATAGCTCCTATTTATATCGGCCATTTTCCTTGCAAAATGGGGATTTTGTCAAAATATGCGAATTCGCATTATGCTTTTATTGTACTTTATTGCATAATATACTGCAAGAACATTATCTAAGGTTTTCTTAGAAAATAAATAGGTTCATTTTTATTAAAAAGGAGTGTTATTGTATGGCCGAAGAGAAAAAGGTTCACTTCATTTGGGAAAAAACAAATTATTCAGGCTTTGTGGAGAAGGAGTATGAAAATTCTTATCTCATCGTAGTAGCAAATCCTAGTCCTGATATGGAAGAAAAATATACCAACCGAATGATTATTAGTAAAAAAGCATGTGAAACCGCAGAATAGTATTGTTGATAAAACAAGAACTACCAAAAAATAGCTTCGTTAGAGGCTATTTTTTGGTAGTTCTTTTATTTTTGTTTGTAGGTACTTAAAAATTCACGCATTTTATCTGCTGTAGTTTTTAAGTCTTCCATCTTCGGTAAATAAACAATACGGAAGTGATCTGGTTGTTGCCAGTTGAACCCACCACCATGGACTAATAAAATATGATGTTTGTGTAAGAAATCTAAAACAAATTTTTCATCATCATAAATGTCGAATTTGGCCGTATCAATTTTCGGGAAAATATAGAAAGCTGCTTTAGGCTTCACGGCTGATAAACCAGGAATATCATTTATCGCATTGTAAATAAATTCTCGTTGTTCGTAAATTCTGCCACCTGGTAAAAGTAAATCATCGACACTTTGATAGCCGCCTAATGCGGTTTGAATGATTTGTTGTGACAACACATTCGAACATAACCGCATGGAAGCAAGCATATTTAGCCCTTCGATATACCCTTTTACTCGTGATTTATCTCCACTCAACACCATCCAACCGCATCGAAAGCCTGCCACTCGATGTGATTTTGACAAACCATTCAATGTTACGACAAATAAATCAGGTGCTAATGTAGCAATCGGTACATGAACCAAACCGTCCATGACCAAACGATCATAAATTTCATCAGAGTAAATAATTAAATCATTTTGACGTGCCACTTCGACAATTTCTAGCAATAATTCTTTTGGATATAAAGCACCAGTCGGATTGTTGGGATTGATAATAACGATTGCTTTTGTATTCGAGGTTATTTTTGATTTTATATCATCAATGTCTGGATACCATTCTGCTTGCTCATCACAAATATAATGAACGGGTGTACCGCCCGCCAAAGAAACAGAAGCAGTCCATAAAGGATAGTCTGGCATTGGCACAAGTACTTCATCGCCGTTATTTAACAAGCCTTGCATACACATGGTAATTAGTTCACTCACGCCATTACCAGTGTAAATATCATTAATCGTTACATTAGGAAATTTTTTTAATTGGCAATATTGTTCAATCGCTTTTCTTGCAGAAAAAATACCTTTTGAATCGGAATAACCTTCTGAATCGCGAACATTTACAATCATGTCGCGCACAATTTCATTTGGGGCATCAAAACCAAATGGCGCTGGATTCCCTGTATTTAATTTCAAAATACGTATGCCCTCTTCTTGCATGCGTTCTGCTTCTTCTAAAACAGGACCACGGACATCGTAACTTACGTTATTTAATTTATCAGATTTTTTAAAATTTCTCACACGGACTCCCTCGCTTCACAAATTTATACTCTAAAGTTACGCCAACTATAATGAAAAAGCAATAATAAATATCAGAATTTAATAAAAAATTGATGGTTTTTCCGTAATAAACAAGAGCGTGGGACAAAAATCACTTTGGATTTTTGCTCCACGCTCAAAAACTGATAAACGGTGGGAACAGAAGCACCTTCTTCGGAAATAAGCCGAAATTCTCCAAAAATTAAAGAACAATTTTCGGAAATTCCTTCTTATTTCTCGGAGTTAAACACTTCTGTCCCGACCTCTTGTTATACTAGTCGATGCAGATGATGGGACTCGAACCCACACGGACATCTGTCCACATGACCCTCAATCATGCTTGTCTGCCAATTCCAACACATCTGCATTTTAAGAGCACTTATTTATCCTAAAATAATTACTGGTCTTTGTCAAGATAACAAAGACCAGAATTGTTAGATTTGTTCTTTTTTCGCTTGCCAGGACAAACGCCCATGACATTTTCCGCAGACATATCGTGTCGTATCAATTCGTCGTTTTCTGAGGATGACTTCTCCACAAGACTGACATTGGTACTGATGGAAAACTGCTTTTTTCCGTTCTACTAGAGGCGGTGCGTAACGGGCACCGCCAGTCTTAGCCAATAACTCTTTAAAGTCCTTATCTTTATGCTGATAGCCTTTGCCAGCTAAATGTAAATGATAGTGACATAACTCATGCTTAATGACTTTTTCCAGTTCCTCTTGTCCATACTTTAAAAAGACAGTTGGATTAAAATCCAGGTGATGCGAAGCTAAATGATAGCGACCGCCCGTAGTTTTTAACCGCCGATTAAATGTAGCTTGATGCAGAAAAGGTTTCTGAAAAAATACGATTGAAATTTTTTCCACTAGCGTTTGAAGCGCTTGATCTGTCATCAAGACTGGTTGAGACTCTTTCATTGTTACTCTTTTCTATCAGCCCGAGGCAACATGGTTAAACTAATACGCCCCTTTTTCAAGTCAACATCTTCTACCCAAACTGTGACTACATCCCCCACCGCAACAACATCCGTTGGGTGCTTAACAAATTTAGTACTTAACTTAGAAATGTGGACTAAGCCATCTTGCTTCACACCAATATCGACAAACGCACCAAAGTCAATTACATTTCGAACAGTCCCTTGCATTTCCATTCCTGGTTTCAAATCTTCCATCGTCAACACGTCTTTACGTAAAAGTGGCGCTGACATCTCATCGCGCATATCACGACCTGGTTGGATTAAACTAGCAATAATATCTGTGAGTGTTTCTGAACCTACTTCTAACTCAGTAGCTAATTGATTCACTGGTAACTGTTTCAATTTTTCGATAGCTTCTGCTGTCCCTAACTCTTTAGAAGCAATCTCTGCTTTTTCTAAAATTGCTTGTGCTACTGGATAACTTTCTGGGTGAATGCCAGTGTTATCTAACACATTTTTGCCATTAGGAATTCGTAAAAAGCCAATTGCTTGTTCAAATGCTTTTGGTCCTAAACGAGGTACTTTTTTGACTTGATTTCGTGCTGTAAAGACACCATTTTCATCACGATAAGTGACTAAGTTTTGCGCCGTTGTTTTATTTAAGCCAGAAATATGTTGTAAAAGTTGAGCGCTCGCTGTATTCACATCGACACCAACTTGGTTTACTGCAGTTTCCACAACAAAATCCAATTGCTCGGCAAGACGTTTTTGCGATACGTCATGCTGATATTGACCGACCCCGACTGCTTTGGGATCAATTTTTACTAATTCTGCCAACGGATCTTGCAAACGACGTGCAATGCTGACCGCACTTCGTTCTTCGACTTGTAAATCAGGAAACTCTTTACGAGCCACTTCACTCGCAGAGTAAACGGAAGCCCCTGCTTCATTAACAATCACGTAAAAGACGTCCCGTTTCACCGCTTTTAATTGCTCTGCCACAAACAATTCAGATTCACGACTTGCCGTTCCGTTTCCAATAGCTACCATGTCCACTTGATAGTCTTCAATGATCTTTTTAAAGGCTGGACCAGCGGCTTCACGTTTCGCAGCAGTCGCTGGTTTATGTGGATAAATCACTTGAATTGCTAAAACTTTACCCGTTTCATCGACAACTGCTAATTTACAACCTGTCCGATAAGCCGGGTCAAATCCTAGAACAACTTTTCCTTTAAGTGGTGACTGTAATAATAAATTACGTAAATTTTCACCGAAAATTGCAATCGCTTGTTCATCAGCTTTTTCTGTTAATTCATTGCGGATCTCCCGTTCAATCGCTGGTCCAATAAATCGTTTATAGCTATCTAAATAAGCAGCCTCAATGTATGGAGCAGCAAAACTTGTTGCTTGTTTGCCGATTAGTTGACGTTGGAAATAATCATTAATTTTTGTTTCATCAGCGACAAGGGAAACCTTTAAAATGTCTTCTTTTTCACCACGATTCGTTGCTAAGACACGGTGCGGCACCATTTTGCTAACTGGTTCTGCAAAATCGTAATACATTTCATAGGTCCGCTTTTCGTCTTTTTCTTCGTCCTTAACTACGCTAACGTATTGCGCATGTTTAACCATATAATCACGTAACCATGTTCGGTATTTTGGTTCATCGCTAATACGTTCTGCTAAAATTTCATGAGCACCTTGCAAGGCTATCTCGGCGGTTGCAACTTCTTTTTCTTCATTAATAAAAGTAGCCGCTTTAGCTAAGATATCCGCGTTTTCAGGTAAAGAGAGCAACCAATCTGCTAATGGTTCCAACCCTTTTTCTTTCGCGATAGTCGCTTTGGTCCGACGTTTTTGTTTATATGGTCGATATAAATCTTCCACTTGTTGCATTTTTACTGCTTTTTGAATATCTGTTTTGAGTTCTTTTGTTAGTTTTCCTTGCTCTTCAATTAAACGGAGAACTTCTTCTTTCCGCTTTTTCAAGTTTTGTAAATAATGATAACGTTCTTCTATTTCACGGATTTGGACTTCATCTAAACTTCCAGTCATTTCTTTCCGGTAACGGGCAATAAAAGGAACTGTATTTCCTTCATTTAATAAAGTTAAAACCGTTGTTATTTGTTTTGAACGATACGTTGTCAATTCTTTTTGAAGTAGCGCTACTACTTCTTCGTTATAAGCTTCTGCCATTAACTAGATACCTCTTTTCTTATGCATACTTATCTATTTTAGCATATTTTTGCTTCTAAATATAGAAGTGAGGTAACTGATTCATACGATTAAGGAATCAAAATTCTGGTTGCCACGCAGGGGTGCGTTTTTGATATTCGATATCTTGGACAATGCCTTTTTCATTAAAAATCACACCATGCACAGAGCCACCAAAAATAGCACCACCATCTATCCCAATTTTTCCATCACTTTGCCAAAGGTCCGTGGTCTGCATATCACCATGTAACATCGGAGTAATGGTATGACCAAAAACAATGGTCTTGCCTGTATTATTTTTCCCTTGATGAAAGGGTTCGCGAATCCACAAAAAATCCTTAGGTGCTGTTTGCCGCCAATCTTCCATCGTTAAATCAACCCCAGCATGCACAAATAAGTAATGCTCCCATTCAAAATAAAGTGGTCGTTTTGTTAAAAAATCAATTAACTCTGGATAGCGACTACGGATCATTAAGGCCATTTCTGTTGGTGAGTATTCTGCAGTAGCTCCTGGATGCAAGAGACTTTCAATTGTTTCCTTGCCACCATTGCGAACATATCCTACAAACCAGTCCTCTGGATTTTGAAGAAACTGCAAAAAATATTCTTCATGATTGCCTCGTAAATAAACAGCGCCGTGTTGCTCGACAAGTTCTTTTCCTTTGAGAAAACAGGCTTTAGAATGTGGACCACGGTCGTTTAAATCACCAATTAAAACTAGCTGATGCTCGACTGGATCATAGTCTGTGAGTAAGGCATCAAACAAATCTGCTTGTCCATGAATATCACTGATTACATAAACATATGGTTTCATAAATAAGCCCTCCTAACTTGCTTATATTAAGTATACGCTAAATTTTAAAATATTCTCGTAAAATGTTTGGAAATAAAAAACGAAAATAGGACATAAGTCAAAACGACTTATGTCCCACTCTCTAAATCTTAAAATAATCAGTTGAACAAAAGCAGCACCTACAATTACTCGTTGCAATTTAGCCTTCGAGAGTGATGAACACTTGGAGCTAACTGCTTTTGTCTCTGACTCGTTTGGTTTATTTTTTCTTCTTACCGCCAAACGCATCTTTCATTTTATCAAAGAAGCCTTCTTCTTGTTGTTCAGTTACATTTTGTCCGCCAGCTTTTGCAAAAGCTCGTAGGGCATCCTTTTGTTCTTCATTAAGATTTTTTGGTGTTATTAATTTCACTTTCACGTGTTGATCACCATTGCCCCCACCACGTAAACGTGGCGCACCTTTGCCTCTTAAGCGGAAGTTTGTGCCAGTTTGTGTTCCAGCCGGAATTTTTAATTTCACGTCACCATGAACAGTTGGGACAGTTACTTCGTCCCCTAGAGCCGCTTGGACAAAACTTACTGGTAAATCATAGTAGATTTCTGCGCCATCTCGATCGAAAATATCACTATCTTCAACACGAAAGACTACATATAAATCACCATATGGTCCACCATTGGTACCCGCTTCTCCTTGGTTAGCTAAGCGCATTTGTTGGCCGTCTTCTACTCCAGCAGGCACATTTACTTTGACAGTATGTGCTTTTTTCTCATGACCTGTGCCATGACAAGTTGGACATGGTTCTTTAATTTCTTTCCCTGTGCCATGACACACATCACAAGTTTGACGACTCATCATACGACCTAATGGCGTTTGACGTTCAACATTGATTGTTCCAGAGCCATGACATTTATGACAAGTTTCTGGGTGTGTGCCTGGTTTGGCGCCATTACCGCCACAGGTTGCACAAGTATCTTCTCGATTGTACTTAATCTCTTTTTCGACACCGAAAATAGCTTCTTCAAATTTCAATTGAATTGTATATTGTAAATCGGCGCCTTGTCTTGGTGCATTTGGATCAACAGAACGGCCACCGCCGCCACCAAAGAATGAATCGAAAATATCTTCGAATCCACCAAAACCACTACTGCTAAATCCGCCGCCACCGAAACCGCCAAAGCCACCAGCGCCGCCACCGTAATTAGGATCAGTTCCTGCATGGCCATATTGGTCATAGGCCGCTTTTTTCTGTGGATCACTTAATACTTCATACGCTTCAGAAACTTCTTTAAATTTTTCTTCCGCATCGGCTTCTTTGTTAATATCTGGATGGTACTTTTTGGAAAGTTTGCGGTATGCTTTTTTAATTTCATCATCTGAAGCACCTTTTGCTAATCCTAGCACTTCATAATAATCTCGTTTCGTCGCCATTGACTTCCCTCCAACTTTCTTCAAACTTTACAATGTGTTTAGAACCAGCCAAATTCATCGATTGCTTTCGGTCTCTCTGGTTGGATTATCTGTCACACCTTGAATCAGTGTTACTAGCTGTGAATAGGTATTTTCAGCTTGTTTAACATCGTTGTAATCATACCACAGTTCTTTCAAAACCTAAATAGTTTCTTGCTAACTTGATTGTGGTTGATTTTCTCACAAAAGACAAGGGACTGGGACATTAGTCATTGTACTAATGATCCAGTCCCTAAAATCAATTGTTATTGATTATTTGTCATCACCATTTACTTCTTCAAAATCAGCATCGACAACATCATCAGCGCCACCTTGGGCAGCTTCAGGATTTTCTTGTGCTTGTTGTTGCGCAGCTTGTTCGTAAAGTTTTACTGTTAAGTTTTGGACGATTTCATTCAATGAATCACGTTTTGCTTTCATTTGTTCGATATCGTTTGCTTCGATGGCTGCTTTTAATTCATCACGCGCATCTTCTGCTTTTTTCACTTCTTCAGCGTCTACTTTGCCTTCTAATTCTTTCAATGTTTTATCAACAGTGAATAATAAAGCATCTGCATCGTTACGTAAGTCAACTTCTTCTTTACGTTGTTTATCTGCTTCAGCGTTTGCTTCAGCATCTTTCACCATACGTTCGATTTCATCATCAGATAAACCTGAAGAAGATTTAATCGTGATTGTTTGTTCTTTTTGAGTGCCTAAGTCTTTCGCACGAACATTTACAATCCCGTTTTTATCAATGTCAAAGCTTACTTCAATTTGTGGCACACCACGAGGAGCCGCAGGAATATCTGTTAATTGGAAACGACCTAATGTTTTATTATCAGCGGCCATTGGACGTTCACCTTGTAAAACGTGAATATCAACAGCTGGTTGATTGTCAGCAGCAGTTGAGAAGACTTGTGATTTACTTGTTGGAATCGTAGTGTTACGATCAATTAATTTTGTAAATACGCCACCCATTGTTTCAATCCCTAATGACAACGGTGTTACGTCTAATAAGACAACGTCTTTAACATCACCAGTGATTACACCACCTTGGATTGCAGCACCCATTGCTACTACTTCGTCAGGGTTAACTGATTTGTTTGGTTCTTTGTTTGTTTCTTTGCGAACAGCTTCAACTACAGCTGGAATACGTGTTGAACCACCAACTAGGATAACTTCGTCGATTTCAGAAGGATTTAATCCAGCATCTTTTAAGGCTTGACGTACTGGTACTTTTGTACGTTCAACTAAATCACTTGTTAATTCATCAAATTTTGCACGAGTTAAGTTCATTTCTAAGTGCAATGGTCCTGCTTCGCCAGCAGTAATAAATGGCAAGCTGATTTGTGTGCTTGTTACACCTGATAAGTCTTTTTTCGCTTTTTCAGCAGCATCTTTCAAACGTTGTAATGCCATTTTATCGTTAGCTAAGTCAATGCCATTTTCTTTTTTAAATTCTGCAACCATGTAGTCAATGATCTTATTATCAAAGTCATCCCCACCTAGGTTGTTATCACCGGCTGTTGATAATACATCGAAAACGCCATCGCCTAATTCAAGGATTGACACGTCGAATGTACCACCACCAAGGTCAAAGACAAGAATTTTTTCATCTTTGTCTGTTTTATCTAAGCCATAAGCTAAAGCTGCTGCTGTTGGTTCGTTAACGATCCGTTCTACTTCTAAACCAGCAATTTTACCAGCATCTTTTGTTGCTTGACGTTGCGCATCGTTGAAATATGCAGGAACTGTAATAACTGCTTTTTCAACTTTTTCACCTAAATAGTCTTCAGCAAAACCTTTTAAATATTGTAAGATCATTGCAGAAACTTCTTGTGGTGTATATGATTTTCCTTCAACATCAACTTTGTAGCCAGCTTCACCCATGTGACGTTTAATAGATGAAATCGTGTTAGGATTTGTAACAGCTTGACGTTTTGCTACTTCGCCCACTTGAATTTCACCGTTTTTGAATGAAACGACCGAAGGAGTTGTGCGGTTACCTTCTGGGTTTGCAATAATTTTCGCTTCGCCGCCTTCTAGCACTGCGACAGCTGAGTTTGTTGTTCCTAAGTCAATACCAATAATTTTACTCATAGTGAATATCTCCAATCTGTATTAGTTTTCTATAATAATATATTTTTAATTAACGTTTGTTATTGTGCAACAATGACCATTGATGGTCGTAACACACGATCTTGTAATTTGTACCCTTTTTGTAGAACTTCAACAATGGTATCTGCTGGGGTTTCTTCAGAAGCAGGGACTGTTTGAACGGCTTGATGTAAATTTGGATCAAAGGTTTCACCCATTGCTGGGATTTCTTCAATTCCTTCTTCTTTTAAAGCCACAGTAATACTTTCTAGCACCATCGAAATACCTTTTTTCAAGCTTTCGCCTTGTTCATCTGATACTTCAATAGCCATTGCTCGTTCTAAATTATCAATGGATGGTAAAATCTTTTTACCTAAATCTTGTGAGCGGTAACGAACTAATAATTCTCGTTCGTTTTTATTTCGATTGCTCATATTAGCAATTTCGGCTCTTGCCCGCAAGAACTTGTCTTCCATTTCGGAAAGCTCTGCTTTAAGATTTTCAATCTCTGTTGCTTCAACTTCTACTTCAGAAACGCCAGCAGCATCAACAGCTTCCATTTCTTCTTGTAATTCTTCTTGCTTCTCTTCTTTTTTACTCACTTCAGCAACTTCCTTTCTCTTTATGCATCTACTTCTTATCCTAACAAGGTTTGCTTAATTACCTAAAAAACGGTAATAGTCACCTAGTTGTGAAGCTAGCTCATGTCGAAACGTGTCTACCAAACCGAATATTTTTGAATACGGCATACTGGTTGGTCCTAGCAGGGCAATTGTTCCTTTGCCATGTCCTGATACTTCATACGTAGCAGTGATCATGCTCATATCTTCTAAGAGATTGTTGCCAATTTCTGAGCCGATACGAAAAACAATTGGATTTTCTGTTGTTGCAGAACCATTTAATAAATGCGTCAGCTCATCAGAATTTTGCATAAAGGAATAGACAGATTTCAATTGTTCAATATCTTGTTTGATGCCAAAATCTAACAAATTCATGCGACCACCGACAAAGACTTTTTCTTCAAAGGCATGTCCTAACATCTCATCGAATAAGTTCATCATTCCTTCTGGCGTTTGGAAATAGCGATGTAAAATCATCGGAATCTCCGTCCGCAAACGATGATAAACGGTCAACAAAGGTTGTCCAACCAACTTATCATTGATGATTTGTGTCATTTTTTCAAGATCTTGGCTAGAAACAGCGGCAGGAATGGCAAATACTTGGTTTTCAACATTGCCTTTATCTGTCACTATAATAGCAAGGACTTGCCGATCATTCAAAGGAACCATTCGAAAGCCGGTTAATTTCCGTTCTTTCACTTCAGGTCCTAATGAAAAAGCAGTATAACTTGTCAATTCTGATAGAATTTCAGCTGATTGTCGAATAATATCATTAATCTCATGAAATTCTTTTCCAAAAGATTGACGGATTCTTCTAAGTTCGTTCTCTTCTACTTGTGTTGGTTGTAAAAGATGATCCACGTAGTAACGATAACCAGCCATTGAGGGGATTCGCCCTGAAGAAGAATGGGTCTTAGCTAATAAGCCGTATTCCTCTAATGCTTTCATATCATTACGAATTGTTGCAGAACTAGAGGCAATGCCATCCTCCATCAATTTCTTAGAACCGACAGGTAAGCCCGTGTTCGTGTAATTTTGGATGATAAGTCTCAAGATATTTTGTTGTCTTTCTGTAATCATCGTTATTACCACCCTTCATTAGCACTCTTAACATCTAAGTGCTAACTACATATACTAATATAACAAGTCCTTACCTTTTTGTCAAGGGAAATACGCAACTTTTTAGCACTCTTCACACAAGAGTGCTAATCGCTGCAAACCACCTTCAAAAACCATCAATACCAACTTTTGTAATAAAAAAATCATCGAAATGCTTTGTCACACTTCGATGATTTTTTTATTTTTTTACTCTTTTTCACTTAACAAAAATGCTTCAAAAACATTATTCCCTACAAATAGTCCTTTTTTCGTTAAACGTAAGATATCTGCTTCTTCAATTAATAATTCTTCTTTGATTAAGCGTTGAATGACCTCTCCATAAATTGCTTCAATTGGTTCCTGAAATTTTTGTTGGAATTTTTGTTTAGAAATGCCTACTTTTTTACGTAAGCCTAAAAATAGCTCTTCTTCTATTTGATTTAGACGAGTTAATTCTTCAGTCTCCACAATTGGCAATTGATTTTCTCGCAAGGGTTTCAAATAATGTTGGATTGGACCGTGATTTTTGTAACGAGTTTGCCCAAGATAGCCGCTGGCACCTGCGCCAAATCCATAGTAGTGGTCATTATTCCAATAAGCCAGATTATGCTGGCTTTCTTTTCCTGTTAAAGCAAAATTACTGACTTCATATTGATGACGTCCTTTTTTCTCCATTGCTTCAATCGTTTCGTCAAACATTTGTGCTTCGATTTCTTCTTCAGGCAGCTGTAACCGTCCTTGACGAACCCAGTTCATGAACATTGTTTTATTTTCAAGAATTAATGAATAAAGCGAATAGTGTGGCAAGTCCAATGCTAAGGCTCTTGTCAAAGTATCGCGAAAACTTTCCAATGTTTGTCCAGGTAAAGCATAGATTAAGTCAATACTGACATTGGTAAAATTTTCTTTCTCTAAAAATTTCATTGTTTCATAAACATCTTCGGCGGTGTGCTTGCGGCCGATTTTTTTGAGCAAGCGATCATCAAATGTCTGAACGCCCATCGAAAGACGATTGACGCCATAGTTTTTCATGACTTGTAATTTTTCTTGGGTTAAATCACCAGGGTTTGCTTCCACCGTAAATTCATTTCGGTCATCAAACGTTAGCTGTTCGCGAACCCCTTTTAGTAGCACATCTAACTGTTTCGCTGATAATGAAGTTGGCGTGCCTCCGCCAATATAGATGGTTTTCATTTCTTGTTCTGGATACAATGCTTGCGTAAGTTGAATTTCTTTTAATAAACTCTGAATATATTCATCAACTGGTTGTCCTTCTAAAAAGACCTTGTTAAAATCGCAATAATAACAAATATGCTCACAAAATGGAATATGAATATAGGCCGACCGATCGAACATCGGCGTTGAAGTTGAAAGTTGGTTTGTTTTGGTCATTAGCTCGTTTTATCTCCTTATTACAAAAAAGCTCGTTCTTTTTGGAAAGTCTCTACTAGCCATACTAACTGTAAATGACAAATAAATCCATAAAAAAATTCGCGCAGCCACTTAAAACAACAACGAGGAGCTGTCATAAAAACCGACACCTCCTCAACCTTGAAAGAAAAGTAAAAAAATTTTTCTATATATAATAGTACAAATCAGTTACAGTAATTGACCGTAACGTTTGACGTATAAAACTTTAATGAACGCAACCAGTGCTAAATAAGCAACAATTGTCGGGATTAAATACAAGAAATAGCTTGGTGATAAACCGACAAATCCTAGTTCTGCACCGAAAGCGGTAAAGGGTAAAACAGTTCCGAGAACAATCCCTGCTGTAGTGACTAACGTCATAATTCCAGAAGCACTACTTTGAAGGAAAGGCATTTTTTCTGTTCGTAGGAAATGCAAGACGAGCATTTGGGACCATAAGGACTCAATGAACCACCCTGCATGGAAAATACCGATAAAGAGCAATTGATCTGCTCCATTTAATTCAAAGAATGAGCCACCTAGGATAGCCGGACACACAATGAAATACATAAATAAATAGGTAACAATATCAAAAATAGAACTCGTTGGACCAAACCAACGCATAAAATTACCAATTGATTTTGGTTCCCATTTTTTTGGTTTTTCTACGTATTCTTCATCTACTTTGTCCCAAGGAACTGACATACACGAAGTATCGTAAATTAGATTTAATAATAGCGATTGAATCGGAGCAATCGGTAAAAATGGTAAAAAGATACTTGCTGGGATCACGGAAAAAACATTGCCAAAATTAGAACTTGCTGTTAATTTGACGTACTTCATCGTGTTCGTAAACACGCGCCGTCCAGATAAAATTCCTTTTTCCAAAACCATTAAATCTTTTCTCAATAAAATTACATCCGCCGATTCTTTCGCCACATCGACAGCTGTATCAACAGAGATTCCTACATCAGCAGCACGCATTGCTCCAGCATCATTTATTCCATCACCTAAAAAGCCAACAGTTTGACCATTTTCAGTTAACGCATTTACAATACGAACTTTTTGGTCAGGCGTAATTTTGGCGAAAATATTATACGCTTGAACGGTTTTTCTTAATTCTTCTTGGTTTAATTGTTGAAGTTCATTTCCTGTAATAATTTTTTCGCCAGCCAGACCAACTTCTTTACAAACAGAATGTGTCACATACTGATTGTCCCCCGTTAATACTTTCACAGCTACATTATGTTGATGCAAGGCGTGAATAGCTGCCGCTGCTGTTTCTTTTGGCGGATCCAAGAAGGCAAGATAACCTTGTAAAATCAACTCTGATTCATCTTTAGTTGTATACTCCCATTCAGCCGTTTCGACTTTTTTATCGGCAATTGCTAGAACGCGCAAACCATCTCGATTTAAAGCTTCAACGTCTTTGGTAATTTTTTGACGCAGCGTCTCTGTTAAGGGCACAATTTCGCCATCTAAAAGTACCTGTGTGCAGACCAAGAGCATTTCTTCAACCGCACCTTTGGTAATTAAGCGTGTTTCTCGCGTTTTAAACTCTTTGATAATCACACTCATTCGACGTCGATTGAAATCGAAAGGAATTTCATCTACTTTATAAAAATCATCTGATTGTATATCACTTTCTTGTGTCGCCGCTTGAATAACGGCGTTATCCATTAAATTACGCAAACCTGTTTGAAAATAACTGTTTAGAAATGCTAAATCCAAGACTTTTTGATCTTCTTGGCACCCAATATTATAGTGGTATTCTAAAATTACTTTATCTTGTGTTAAGGTACCTGTTTTATCCGTACAAAGTACATCCATCCCGCCAAAATTTTGAATGGCATTGACATTTTTCATAATCGTGCCTTCTTTAGCCATTTCTCGAGAACCTTTGACTAAATTGGTTGTTACAATCATAGGTAACATTTCTGGTGTCAAGCCGACAGCTGTGGCAATCGCAAACATTAACGCTTCCACCCAATCGCCTTTTGTTAACCCATTAATTAGAAAAACAGTTGGCGTAATAACCAACATAAAGCGAATCAGCACCCACGTTGTTTTATTAATTCCTGTTTCAAAACTCGTCTGCTGCTGCTCTTCTCCGTTATCAGAAGCCATCCGTCCGAATAAAGTTTGATTACCAACTTTAATGACAATGCCCAAACCAGTGCCACTAATGACATTTGTTCCTAAAAACAAAAGATTGTCGTATTCTGTATCAATTTGATCACTATCTTTTTGATGAGTCGCGTGTTTTTCAATGGGAAAACTCTCTCCAGTCAAGGATGATTGGGAAACAAATAAGTCCTTAGATTGGATTAAACGTAAATCGGCTGGAATCATATCGCCAGCGGATAGTTGGACTAAGTCGCCACACACAACTTCCTCGATAGGAATTTCCATTTGCTTCTTGTCACGAATGACTGTCGCTGTAACTTTAATCATATTTTGTAATTTTTCAACTGCATTGCTTGATTTGACTGATTGGACAAAACTCATCGTGCCGCTTAAGATGACCATCGCTAACATAATTAACACGCCAGTAACATCTTTTTCCTCTGGCGCAGCATAGACATATTCTGTAAAAAATGAAATCGTGGCTAGTGCTAGTAACACCAAAGTAAACGGCGTGATATACGATTTTATAAAAAGTCGCAGCCGTGAAGCTTTTTTTTCATTCATAATTTTGTTGCGGCCATAACGTTCTTGTAATTCTTCAATATCTTGGTGTTTAATGCCATCCCAAGTTGAGCCGAAACGTTGTAAAACTTTTTCTACTTCTGAATGGGCAAACTTTTTGTAACTATAGTCATGGCCCAAGTGACGCATTTTCTTTTCCATTTTCTTTCACCTCATTTATCTGTTGTTGACTTGAATTGACGATCGGTTCATCTTCCATTTTCCTCACCCTTTCCACAAAAAAAGACACGCTGAAAACTCAACGTGTCAAAGAATAATCGTTCTTATCGTTGAGCTTTAGCACTATACAACGTAAAAAGCGATTGCTTTTAGCTACCTTAAGAAAAGCCTTCATTCGACAGTTCCTGTTCTACCCATTGGCGTCTCTCGACATTTTTGGGCAGTAGCCTATGTTTGTATAGGAGCCTCACCTAACAAATCTTATTTAATTACAACAACAAGTATAATTCTTCCTTGAAAAAATAACGATATAGAAAAAGTTTTTAGCAGATAACTTTTTGTCCATTCAGTAACAAAAAGAAAAATAATCCGCTTATTTACTATGGTTTTCTGGTATGATTCGTATTTATTCATAGAATCATAACTGGTTAAATTAATCTAAAGACCGTCAGATAGCCTTGTCGAGAAGCTTTTCTTCTGCTATTTTTTGTATAGTTAAAGAAACGGCGGTGAGGAAAATGAAATTACAACAACTAGAATATTTTATGGCAGTTTCAAAGTATGCGAGTTTTACTTTAGCTTCTCAAAAGCTCCATACGAGTCAACCTTATTTAAGTACCCAGCTCAAGGAGTTGGAACGTGAATTAGGTGCTTCATTAATTTTAAGAGACAAGAAACATTGTCGGCTTTCTCCAGCAGGCGAAGTCGTCGCCAAGCGAACAGAAATGATTTTTGCACTCATTAAGGAAGCGCAAGAAGAGATTAATGAATTAGTGACCCAAGGATCGACAACGACCATTCGGATTGGAACAAACTTAATTGATATAGATAAAGCATTTGGAGAAGTCTTGTTGTTATTTAATCAATCCTATCCGTATGTAAGTATTGATTTTAAGTATTATTACGATCTTGAAACAGCTTTGGAAACAGATTTAATTGACATTGGGATTGGGA
Organism: Enterococcus sp. DIV0712; assembly: GCF_050554855.1. Lineage (NCBI taxonomy): Bacteria > Bacillati > Bacillota > Bacilli > Lactobacillales > Enterococcaceae > Enterococcus > Enterococcus sp. DIV0712. The sequence goes on along the minus strand of NZ_CP187333.1, from coordinate 1,068,421 downwards.
TATTTTTGGATACCTCGATTCCATTAGAGAAAGAATTAATTTATACAGAAAGCTATCTCCTTTGTGTCAATAAAAATCATCCTTTAGCCCATGCCGATAGCGTAACGATTGACGAAATTCGTTCTTTACCTTTTGCTGCATATTCCGATCAAGTATATGAAAAAAAAGTGTTTAAACGTTGGGAACGTAAAATCAATTGGGAAAATCGGCAAATCGTCATCGAACTCCCTTCTCTTCATTTAGTCTTAGACATGGTCCAACGAGAAAAAGCCTGTAGCATCCTTCCCTATTCACTCACTGATGAACTAAACAGACGTAACTTAGTTGGTATTCCTCTGGAAGATAGTCCAGAACGAGCCATCTATTTAGTTCAGAATAATCATCACGGACATTGTGAAGCACACCGTTATTTATTCGAACAATTACGTTATTTATTCTAGGAATAGAAAAAGGAGGAATTCCCATGGAACTATTTCGTTTACATTATTTTTTAGAGTTATGCAAAGTGAAACAATTTACTAAAGCAGCCGAAAATTTAGCAATTTCTCAAGCTGCCCTAAGTAAGCAAATAAAAATTCTTGAAGCAACGTTAGGCGCGGAACTTTTTAATCGCCAAGGTCAAACTACCACCTTAACGCCAGCTGGATTAATTTTAGAAAAATATTGTTGGCGCATCACCAATGAGTTGGTCTCAATTGAAGAAGAGCTAAAAGAAATTAATCATTCTTCCAACCATATTTATGTAGCCACTTATCTCTGTGATTTAGAATATAAATTGAATGACTTACTAATGACAACATTAACGGATCGTTCATCCAACTTACAAGTCCACACTATTATTACAGAAAATATTCTTCAATCCTTGGAAACAATGGATGCAGATTTTGGTATTTCCTTTGCTGACTTACCATTACCTGAACATATTGGTAAAATTGATTTATTTACAGCAAATTATCAATTCATTTTAAGAAACGATCATCCAGCTTTGGCCAAAGCTACGACGGAAGAAATTTTAAAAGAACTAACAATGTACCCCTTCGTCCGTTTAAATACCGAATTTTCCGAGCAAAACAAATTAACCAATTGGCTAGATACTACGTTTTCTAATTTTTCTCCAGAGAAAGTCATTCAAGTGGATACTCTTTCACTTATTACTCACTTGGTGTCTCATTCCGATAGTTTCGCTATTGTCCCCGAATACACAAATATTCAACTTTTAGACAATTCGATTCATACACTAACTTACCAAGAACTACCTAAACGAAACATGGCAGTTTATTATTTAAAAGAACGTTACATGAGTCGACAACTTCAACAACTTTTGGCTGAATGCCAAAAACAATTTCAATAGTAAAAACCAAGACTAGAGCTTGTCGGCAAGCGAGTTCCAGTCTTGGTTTTTATTTGTGTTTTCAGGTAGCGGCTTCTCTTCCTTTGACAAATCCTAAAGAAGTGATAGCCATCACTAACGAAGTGCCTCCTTGACTTAAAAACGGAAGCGGAATACCTTTTAACGGCAACAGTCCAATCACCGCACCGATATTCTCCACCGTTTGAAAGACCAGCGAAAAAATGAGGGCGACACAGATGTACATACAGAAACGCGAATTGCTCCGCAAGCCAGCTACTAAAACTTGATAAAACAAGTAAAAATAGAGAAAAACAACAGTGGCACTGCCCACAAAGCCCCAGGCTTCCCCGATAAAAGTAAAAACCATATCAGACTCACGAACAGGAACATACACTTCAATCCCATGCACACCCTTGCCAAATAAACCACCCGAACCAATTGCCAATAAGCCTTGTACTTGTTGATAGGAGATTTTATCGACATAATCATAGGGATGAATCCATGCTAAAATTCGATCCAATTGATATTGTTTAAAATGTAAAAAGAAGAGTACTTTGTGCCCCCACTCTGTAAAGACTAACAGAATCAAGACCACGCCTAACGTTGCTAAAGCACTGAAAATAATGATTAAAATTTTGCGATCAATTCCCGAAATAACTAAAAGAGATAGAATAATCGTTACGAAAACAAGGGATGTCCCAAAATCTTTTTGTACCGCCATCAAGAAAAAAACAGGGACACTAACCGCAACGATTTTTTTTAGAAGTTGCTTGTCTGAACGCCATTTATCAGACCAGTCTTGTTGCTCATGTTGGACAATAATTTTTGCCAACATTAAAATAAACGCAATTTTCGCAATTTCTGATGGCTGAAATTTAATAAACCCTAAATCTAACCAGCGCTTTGTGCCCGTCAATAAATACATTCCTTTGTCATAGGAAAAATACAAAGCACTCATTAAGATTAATGAAAACCCATAGAAAAAAGGAGCTACTTTCCAAATAAATTTCTGTGACAGCCGACTAGCTAAAAACATGCCTGCATAGCCAACAAAAATAAAGAAAAGTTGTTTTAATGCTGGCACAGTTCCATCTTTTCCTTCATTAACGGCAATCCAATATTGCACACCAGAAGATAAAAGTGTGAGTAAAAAAATGGGCAATAATAAATCATAATTAAGATGTAAGTTGAATTTTTTTGTATTGACCATTTAACTGCCGCCTTTCGTTTGCAATAATTTTAATGACGATTCCTAATGCCACTGAAAAGATTAAATAACTTGTCCCACCGTAACTAACAAACGGTAAAGGAATTCCCGTCATTGGAATCAAACCCAAAACGCCACCAATGTTAATCGCCGTTTGAGCTAAAATCAAGGTCCCGACCCCTAACAAAAACAAGCCGTAACAATGATTTTTTATTACACAACTACTCCGCAAAATCGAGGCCGCTAAAAATAACAAAAGAAATAGCAATAGTAAGCCGCCAATCAAACCAAGTTCTTCCACAATCACCGCAAAGATAAAATCGGTTTGACCTTCTGGCAAGCCACCTTTTTTTACCATACCATTGGCTAGTCCAGTGCCCCAAAACCCACCGTTATACATCGCTAAATAGGCCATTGAAGGCTGAAATCCGCGATCATGAAAGGATAAAAACGGATTTTTCAAAACAACTAAGCGGTCATACACATGCGCAAAAAAATGTGGTAAGTAGCGGTGATCGCCTAGAAAAATAATTATTTTAGAAAGAAGCGCCGCGCTAGCAACGACAATCCCCGCAGCAATTACACTAAATTTTGCATGAATACTTGCTGAGAAAATTAAGACACTGCCAATAACTAAAATAAGAATGGCCCCGCCAACTTTGGGTTGAATCAAAACTAAAAATGCAACGACCAAAACAAACAGCCATTGTTTCCTTAACTGCTTCGTTGTCAAGCCATTTTCTTTTTCACCTAAATAACAGCTCAAGTAATAAATAATCGCAAAATTACAAAGTTCTGATGGCTGAAATTGGATTCCAAAGAGAGAAATCCAACGTTGTGCGCCATTCGCTGCTACACCAAAAAAAGGTAGTCGAACCATTAGCAGTAATAGTACCGAAACTAAAAGCAGTCCAATCGCAATTTTCTTATTAAATAACACTTCTAATCGAACTTTGTAGATCACGAACATTAGCACCCAGCTGAGACACATAATAATACCTTGTTTAATAAACACAGCAGTGGGCTTCACGCCTTGCATCAGCAAGTCATAGCTACTGGCGCTATAAATCATTAACGCGCCAATAATACTTAATATAATAAAGGTCAAAAGAATTTTTGTTAGACCTAAAGTACGTAGATTCATTCTCTCACCTCTATCTTTTTCTAATTAAATCAATCTTACCAGTCTGAGTTAGAAAACAAATAGAGAGTTTTTTATAGAACTATTACTAAGCTTACATAACAAAAAGTAGCTAGACTTGGTTCATTTCACCTAGTTTCGCTACTTTTAAAAAAAGCCATTTATATAATTTTTGTGTGTTGCTCACATTTCTGATAAATTTTTCCAAACTTATCTCTTTCTAAATACTGATAATCTACTAAATACCGTCTCAAAAGTGCATAATCTTCATAGATTTCTCTAAGTCGCTGATTGACTTCTTTTTCCGTATATTCTTTCCCAAATTCAAATTGGTTGGCCACACGTTGAAACACTTGGACTTTTTTCGCATTTTTCTTGGGAATAACCAGCAACTTTCCTTCTTTAAAAAAATTTTCAACCATGTTCATTCTCCTTTTTTGTTTTGACTATTGTTTAGAAAATTGATGATTCAGTTTTTCTTTCTGTTTATCAGTCCATTTGCCAGCGACTTCATTGACAATTGTTTCAGCAAAATCGCCTACTTTTTCTCCCGTAATATTTTTGATAGGTGTTCCGTTAGCAGCTCCTTCTTCAAACAAATCAAGTAAATCAGTCAACGCATTGAACATATTGGCTCCGCTATGATCTGAAAAATGCCATGCATATTTTTCAATTTCTTGAAATACTTGTCGATACTCTGCTGGTAATGCTGCAATCCGTCGTTTATATTCTTTGTACTCTTTTTTATCCCCCACAACTTTTTTGATCAACGCTTTAAAATCTGACATGCTCTATCCCTCCATTTTTTTCATCTTGTTTACTTGTTTTGAAAACAACGTCCACCGCTGCCAAAAATCAGCGAGTTCTGCTTCTCCTGATGAGGTTAAGCGATAGAACTTCCGCATTGGTCCTTTTTCTGAAGGCTTTTTTTCAGCTATAACCCATTGATTTTTTTCTAAACGCAGTAAAATCGTATAAACGGTTCCTTCAACAATTTCAGTAAACCCTTGGTCATTTAAAATTTTTGTAATTTCATAACCATATGTTTCTTTCCTTTGGATGATGGCTAAAACTAAACCTTCTAAAATGCCTTTTAGCAACTCTGTCTGCTTCACTGCTTTTCCTCCCTAAACTACTCTTTAGTACTATGTACCACTACATAATAATACTGAGTACCGGTTCTGTCAACTACTTTGTAATAAAAAGTAGTAAAGACGCGACAACCACCAGTACTTAACTAGTAGTTGTCGCGTCTTATTATTCTTTATTCATTTATTCCGAGTTCTGCTTCAAAGGCTTCTAATTCTGCAGGGTGTGTTTCTGGATAAGCAAAGCATGTTGAAAAATGCCACTCCCCACCACTTGTGCCAAAATAACCTGGCAGTAATTCCAAAGCCAATAATGCTTCTGATGTTTCTTTTTCCGGTAACGTAATCTGAAAAGTAGTCGCTGGAACAAAACCGAACTTCGTATAGTAAGTTGGATGGCCCAGGATAATCAATCCGCCGATGCCTAATTCTTTGGCCTTCTGAACAGAATGCTTAATTAACGCTGAGCCTACGCCCGTGTTCTGTGCTTCTGGATGGACACTTAGCGGCCCAACGGTCAAAACAGCCTTTTCTGTATGATCAGGTAATCGTAGTTTGGCTTTTGAAGACATAATATGACCCGTTAATTTTCCTTGATCAGTTTCTGAAACTAAGGACAACTCCGGAATAAAGTCGGCACTTTCTCTTAATAAATGCACGATAAAATGCTCTGTGGGACGCCAGTTTTCGGTCAAGTTTAATTCCTTGAACGCTTGATACGTTAAACGCTCTACAGCTTGATACTCTGCAGGTTTTTCTTGACGAATCTTCATTATTTGTCCTCAGATTGTTGGAAATAGTCAGCCGTATCTCGTTCATCTTGTTTTAATTGGTCGATCAAGGCTTCAGCCCCATTGAATTTCACTTGGTCACGTAAATAATGATTCCAACGAACCACCACTTGCTCACCATAGATGTCTTGATGGAAGTCCAAAATATAGACTTCCACGGTTAAATCGCGTCCTTCTCCAAAGGTGTCATTATGACCAATTGAGCCCATGCCGACATACCATTTGCCACCAACTTCGATTTGCACAGCATAGACGCCAATTCTTGGTAAGCGCACGGTGCTTTTCACTTTGACATTAGCGGTCGGGAAACCCAATAAACGGCCACGAGCATCGCCATGGACAACTGTTCCTTCTGTTTCATAAATATATCCTAACAACTCCGTGACCTCCTCCATTTCGCCGGCTTCCATTTTTTCGCGAATTCTTGTTGAGCTAATTTTGGCACCAGTCATTTCTTCTTTTGGTACTGTCACCACTTCAAAACGGCCTTGCGCATAAGTTGGTAACTGTTTGACTCCAGCGATTTCTTTAGGACCATACGTATAATCAAACCCAGAGACTGCCACTGCACTATTTAAATTAACGATATACTGATCGACAAAATCTTGCGGTTTTAATTGAGCAAACGCTGAAGTAAATTCGACAATATATAAAATATCAACGCCCAAGTTGGCCATTAGGCGTTCTTTTTGTTCCAAGCTAGTTAAATATTTCATATTTTCTGGTAAAACTTTTTGAAAAACGATTGATGGGTGTTGGTTGAAGGTCATCACAGCTAACTTCAAGCCTTTTTCCTCTGCAATCTTTTTGCCTGTTTCAATTACTTTTTGGTGGCCTTTGTGAACACCGTCAAAAAAGCCTAGGACCATCACGACTTCTTCATTAGGAATTTGATTGGGTTCATAGGGATGATGTAGTTGAATAACTTGCATGTGCAAAAACTTCCTTCTTTTTTATTTAATTGTTCCGTAGAACTTTACTTGGTTTCAATAATTTATCATGCGTTGGGTGTGGCATGTATAAACTAACCACTTGATTTTGGTAAAATAAGGCAACTAAGGATTCTGGCATTGCCTTTATTCCTAGTTCTTTTTTGTGCAAACGCATGCCATTTTTTACTTTTTGATACAATTCATCTGATAAATCAATTCGTGGGAATTGTTCTACTGCTGTCTCAATAGGCAACAGGCATTGATCAATTGTTTCAGCAGCCATTTGTTTGGCTACTTCTTCTAACGTTAAGCATTGCGCAGCTTGCAAACCGCCACTTGCCGTTCTCGTTAAATCCGACATATGGGCAGGATAGCCTAATTTTTTGCCAGTATCCACGGATAATGTCCGCACATAGGTTCCTTTGCCACAGACCACTTTAAACCGCCAACTTTGTGTTTGAGCAGATTCATTAAAAATTGGTTCACTAGTACGTTCAAATGAATAAATCATAGCTTTTCGTTGGGGCCGTTCAACTTCTTCCCCGTTCCGGGCATATTCATATAAACGTTTACCATTGACTTTCACCGCAGAAAACATCGGTGGTATTTGTGTGATTTCACCTGTCATTTCGGCCATTGCTTGATCAATTTGTTCAGTTGACAGAGGTGTTGTAACTGGTTTTTTTTCAACAATTTCGCCACTAACATCTTCGGTTGTCGTAGCAAATCCAAGTGTAATTTCACCTTCATAGGTTTTGCCAGAATCTACCATGTATTCGATCACTTTCGTTCCTTTGCCAACACAGATGGGTAAGACCCCTTCGACATCTGGATCTAGCGTACCACCATGACCAATTTTTTTGGTATGTAAAATTTTTCTCAATTTAAATACGCAGTCATGACTTGTCATGCCACGTTCTTTCCATAACGGTAAAATGCCGTCCATTATAGTTCCTCCAGTTCCGATAATACTAACTTTGTCATTATAGCATAAAAGTACCTAGCTTCGCAGTCTCCGTTGCTTATTCCCTTTGGCAAAATCTCTGCTAAATGCAAAAAAAGCCACAAACTCTGATAAAAGCAGAGTTTGTGGCTTTTTTTAGCTAGTAAATGATCCCCATGTATTCTGTGCGTTGCCATCGTTTGGTCCGATTGGCAAATAAATTCTCGCGCCTGACGTATCTGTCCCACCAATAAAAACATACCCATCTGCAATATAAAACGCATCGTAATAAAAGCGAGTATTTTTAGGCCAAATACCATAAATGGGTGCTGACAAACTAGGTTGTCCTGCTCTTAAAACAATGCCTTCGTCCACACCAATTAGAAATGATTTCTTCGTTTGCGGGCGCCAAAGTTCAGCAATGTCGCCGTCGTTCACATAACCTAACAAATGTCCGCTATTTTCAATACGGTAAAGGTTTTGTCGGTCGGGTAATTTCGCTGTAATTGTTCCTACTTGTGTCCAAAGTGCCTCTGCTGATAGATGTTCATTGATTAAAGCATCTGGTGTTGGATAGATTGAAGTGAAACGAATTGCTTGTCCTACTTGATATTTTGGCGCATTAGGTTTACCTGGCTGAATAATGACAGTCTCACCTGTTTCAGAAACGCCCGTTTGTAAATCTTGTGCCAACTGCGCTTTACTAATCCCCCAACGCGCTAAATAACCATAAGGATCTGTATGATCTCCCCACCAATTTTTTGTAATCCAATCATGAGTGACTATTCCATAACCTGTTCCATCGTCCAGCGAAAAATCAGCACCAATGTTCTGAGCCAAATCACGGGCCAAATTAACATAGGCAGCATAATCTTTTTTAAATGTCGTCGCATTATTCGTTCGAGCCAATTCGATTTGCGCATAGGCTTTTTGATTAGCTAAAGAACCTGCGCCATATTGAATTTGGCCAGCAGGAGCTAATTGTTTCACTCGTCCACCAGATCCGACAAAATATGAGACATAAGCATTTGACCAATTTCGTTTCATATAGGCCACTTCATTGTCTAAACTGTGTGGTCCTAGGTTCCGCTCGTTTCCTGATTCATGTAAAACAATTAATTCATTGGTTGCAGAGCCGGGAAAATAAGTAAAGTTGATTGGATCCGCTTCGATGGTGTAAGCGCAAGCCGTCATCGGAATCGTTAAACTTAAGCCAATTACTAAAGCAAGTTGAATCATTAATTTTTTAAACATAGCATGCTCCTTTCTTAAAAAAGCCATGAAAAGAAAGTCAAAACAAATTCCCTTCCACGGCTTAAACCCGCAGATAAATGGCGGGACAGAAGTAATTTCTTCGGCAATCAGCCGAAAGTTCTACGTTTGTCCCGACCACTTCTACTTAATCATCTTTATTTTTTAACTGAATAAATAACTCTTTTAACTTTTTCGGCATAGGAATAAAGGTCGCAATGTTTTCAAAAAAAGAAAGTCCTTCGTTCGCAATGTAAAAAATCAGAACCATTTCCCGAATTGGCAAATTGTTCCCCACAACTTTTTCAACACGAACCGCTACGGCAACCACAAATAACATCGTCACTTTTTTCGCAATTCCGAGCATACCAATCCGACTGGACAATTCTTTTGTGGCGATTGCCTTAATCCAACCTGTGATGAAATCGACAATAATTAAAAAGAGGAAGACATCCAACAATTGATCTAATCCACCTAATAAACGTACGACAATCCCACCGAAAATGCTTAAAAGCATTGTTATTGTGTTGAGATAACGTTCCATCTAAATCACCCTATTTTGATTAGCGTAGCAGATTTAATTCCTGTACTGTTTACTTCACCCATATAATTTGTCTCAATTAATGCAGAAAGTTGGTCTCCTTTCTTAAAATTACGTATGACCATTCCAAGTCCATCTTGACGATTTTTCCAGCTGGTACCCCCGAGTCCCCAAAAACGATCTGTTGGACCACCAGCTCGTACACCATTAATAGCAAAATTAAAGTACCAATAGCCATTTACCGTTGTTATAGGCTGTACCCAAAAGTGTACAATTAAAATATACATTCCATCTTCTTCAATAACTAAACGGTTGTTATTTTTATTTAAATTAGCAAGTTTTGCTCGTTCGTCAATGTAAGAAAAATCACTACCAAATCCTACTTCTTTATTATTCATATTTCCAATGACTTTTGTAAAACTACCTTCTGTTCCGTTTATACCTACGAGGTTAAATTTGCCTAGACTAACTAAGGGAAGATTTTTGAATAAAGGAGCTTCGGAAAAATTCTTCACCCCAGCAATCTCTTGATCACCTGTTTGTGTCACAGCTTGACCTTTAATCGCTTCCGCAACGTTTTTCGGGTGCATATATTTACTCGTTAAAGTTCCCGCAACTGCTTCGCTGTCTGATGCGAAGCCATAATTTTCTACATTGCCTAGCCCCACTTGTTCAGCGGTTACTTGGTGCGGATTATCCTGATTTTCCACATGGGTATTGAGTTGCTCCGCTTGAACAAAACCACTCTTCGCTAAAACCGCTTGGGCATCAACAGACAGACCAATATGAAGCCCCACGTAATCAACTTCTAAGCTAGCTGGCGTTACCCCATTCGATGAATCTGTATAGCTCATTAAATAAATGAAACCTTCATCTGTGATAAAATTCTGATCATTAATTTGAATTGAAAAATCGCCGAACTCTTTTGCTGATTCTTGGATTTGAGTTACCCAATTATCCGTAGTTGGTAAATACGCAGCGATTTTAATCGTTTGATTATTGGGCGCAGCGGCTTTCACACGTTGATTAATCGTAAAAAATTGAACGTTCTGGCGAATAAATGCCACCGCCTCGTCAGTTGTGACTGTTTCAAACATTTGTGGAATTAATTTTTTAGCGGCTTCAACGAGATTGAAGGCCGCTAATTGTTGCGGAATCACACCGCTTTGGGTGGAACCTGTTTTCACGCCCTCATCATCACGGCTGGCCATTTTATTGTAGTCCGCTTGGGAAACTTCCTCCCAAACGTCTGTTGGCTTCTTAAGAATTTTTGCCGTAAAATCAGTGGAATAACTGTTTGCATTGGTGGCTGTATTGCCGGCCGTTTTACCGTTAAAGTCTAACTTCATTTTGACAGTAGTTGGCTTAGCCAATAAAGAAATACCGTCTGCTTTTGTCATACGGTCATTCAAATCAATTTGAAGACGATTCGCTAAGGTAGCTTGTTTGATGCCTTGTGTATCTGTACGTGCTTGGACAATTTCTGGATTACTATCACCCGCTTCTGCTACTAATTGATCGAAATCATTTCGTAAAGTATCAAATTCTTGTTTATTATTATTTGCCGTTGAAACTGCATTTCCTGCAATCATGATTGCTGTTTTGGCATTGTTCATCGCTTGGTTGGCTGTTTCATTTGCTTGATTGCCTGCATCGGTGGCAATTTGTACGGCTTCTTTGCCAGCTTCATCTGCTATGTTTTTCGCTTCAGAAATTCCATTCGTTAACTGGACTTGGTAAGCATCTACTTTCTCAGCTGATGCATTCGACTGATCCAAGATTGCATTGATTTTAAGGCGACCTTGATTCAGGGTATCTAATTCTTCAATATGTTCTACTGACATTTCGTCACACTCCTCTAGTTTTCATTATTTTATTAAAACTGGCCACCCAATTGGGATTGAATATACACACGACAGATGACCGAAGCATCCAACCATAGTGGCTGATGAGAGAAAAATTGAAGCGTGTGATTGCCGCGTTCGATTTTTCCATCTGTTGTTTTTCGTAAATAACTCAAAATGTTTAGCCGTTGTTGTTGCAATGATAGTTGGGGTAATTTTTTGCCATCCACTACCAAATCAATATTCGTTACAGAATGCGAAGGTCCTTTAGCAGTTGCCTTGAACGTTAATTCTGCGGTGTTTACATAAAGAATGTCCTCGTCAAAGTATAAATTCAGCTCCAGTGGCTGTGTCTTGCTAAGTTCTCCTTGTACTGAACGATTTAAAAGTGTCGTCGCCCCTTGTGCGTAAGTTTCGCTAATCTCTTGTTTCCGACTGAAAGCTGTCATGGTACTATGAATTGTTTCTTGCAGATTTCCCAACTCTAGCTGAATGTCTTGGGGGGCACCAAAGACATCTTTTTTACTTTCTTTTTTGATACGAAGGTTGACACTCCCAAATTCATTCGTATTAATCATGATAACCGTACCCAACCGCAAACGATCGATTGCCAAAGGTTGATCTGTTAATTTAATTAAATCAGCTGCAGTCACTACCCAAGAAACTTGTGGTTTGGTCCATTCTTCTAACATTCGCAAAGCATTTTCCTTTAATGCCTTGGGATCAGAAAAACGCTGTTCCACCCAAATTGACTCCAATAAACCATAGCGGTCAATTGCGGCCTTGTTCTCTAAATACGGAACCCCTTGATTGACCGAGCGAATATTGACTTTGTTAACACCTTCGCCTGAACCTAATGGATAAATCCGATTGATTAGCATCTTGGGATTACGTTCTATTTCAAATCCTTGCATGTTGTAACCTTCTTGAATTCGCGCAACTGGTTCTGTTGGCGGTTTGACTAATGAAAGTTCAAAAGGATAGACCTCTGTATTCCATTGCCAAAGATATTCCTCTTCGAAATCGGCTGGGATGCTAAATAAAGGCTCAACTAACCCATTTTCATTTTCCCATTTATAGGTTAATTTCCTTGAAAAATCACATTTTTTCAGGACCCAATGCTTTGTTTTTTGTTTATTCAATAGAAATTGAATGGCCTCTTTCGTTGTTTTGTTTTTAATTTCGTGACAACCAAAAAGGACAGTATCGCCTAAGGTACATAGTGCTTCTGTGGCAGAGTAGTGAATTTGATTATTGTTCGCATCTTTCTTAATTGTGGTTGGCATCACGCGATATAAACCAATATATTCATTCTCATTGTCGGTCAGTTCCACCCATTGCATTTCTGCAATAAATTCATTTTTAGGATCATCTAGCGGCATGGTAAAATCTAAACTGCCAATTTTGTTCTCTATTTTTTCATAACTGACTTGATAGGCATTATCCAAGATTGCCGTATATGTTCTTTTCAAATCCAGCGCCATTAACATTTAATCACCCTCCTACACAAATCGGTTAGGATAGCGAATCGTCAAGCGGAAGTCGCTATCTTTGGCTTGAATATACAGCGGTTCATTGGGATATAGATGAAAATCGTTCATTGGTCGAATCATCGGTGCACCATTTTTTGTCAGATAAAAATTTTCAGTATCAATGATAATTTCCGAACGATCAAAGTCTCCTAAGTTAATTGTATCGTTCCGTGTTTTAATCCAAACACCACGTCCGGTTCCTGTTAAAATAATGGTCGGTTTGACTTTTAATCCTTCAACCGTAGGATAAATTTCAATTGGCCGAACTTCTTTGCCTAAATCCCCCATCGTGTAAGCCCGATTTTGAAAGGTAATCATGGTTGATCCCCAATAAGCCCCGCCTTCAATTAAAATTGGAAAATCAACTGCACCTGAGCCTGTATTCCCCATTAAGTAATTCGCTTGAAATGTAATGGTTGGCGAACCCCACATCACACTAGTCGCATCACTCCGTGTGTATTTATACGGATCAGAAAGCAATAAAGTAAAGGTGCCTGTTACTTGGTTAACACCTTCGGGTACATCACTCACTGAAGACTTACTGCCAAACCACAGCATTTCCGGTTCATCGTTAAACCAAATAGAAACGTCTTTTTCCGTAAACAAAGCAACGTTTAAATGATTAAATGCATCTCGAAATGCTTCATTATTCACAGCTGAAAGGCGATATTTGACTGTTAATTCTCGTTCTGGAATTCGCGCATAAACGTGACGTTTACCATCACGAATCCCTAATTGATAGCTTTCAATTTCGCTTGGAACTAATTCTCGTCCTGAAACTGATAATGTTTGATAGCCAGGGATGACTTTTTCTAAAAATTGGCCGTTAAAATTCAACGCTTCTGAAGGAAGAGGCGTTGAATGAGTTGCTTGATTGGTATCAACAAATTTATACATGTTATCCTCTCCTTCCTAAGCGGTTATTTTGTTTCACTTGTTGTCGTTGTAACTCTGTTGCTAAATAAGGCGCCGTAGTTGCTGCGACAACTTTTCCATCTAACGTTGACTCTACTGTCACAAATAATGGTCGATTGTATGCATCATTTTCTAAACGATGGTCAATCGTTGCCGTGAAGTTTCCTCGACCAGCTAAGTCCAAGGCAAAATCATTTAACAGCGGTAAATCTAAAATAGAAGCCATTGCTCTACTAACGGCTGTTTCGCCTGCATAAATCCCCGTGGCAATCGTGCCGCCGAAATTCAATTTATGCAAATCAGATAAGGGACCTTCTTTTGCTGGTGAAAATGGTAAAAAGTTACGAATTTTACTGACGACCCCATCGATTGCTTCTTTGGCTTTTCCAATTGCGCCTGTAATTCCATCAGCAATCATGCCGACAATATTCGCACCAGCATCGGTAAATTTTGAAAACCAACCTTGGATTGCTTGCCAAGCACCTTCAATTACAGAACCAATGGCATTTTTTACCTGATCGGCTGCATTGGTAACCCCATTTTTGATATTTTCAACTAACTGTCCGCCCGAAGCTAACAGTTGACCAAAATAAGAACCAATCTTCGTGATCATTTGTGAGATTAATGTTCCTGCTGCGGACAGCAAGGTACCCAATAGACTGAGTACACCATTAATTAAGGCTTGAATCAGTTGAATCCCAGCACTTAACAACTGTGGCAACGCATTGATTAACGCACCCATTAAAGCGGTAATTAGCGTAATTGCTGCAGTAACCAGTTGCGGTAAAATTGAAATAATCCCTTGGATCAAAGCCATTAGCAATTTGACGCCTGCGCTGATGATTTGTGGCAAGGCACCAATTAAGGCATTTACCAATGTCAAAATTAAGGTAATAGCTGCCGCAACTAAGGTTGGTAAAATCGAAATAATTCCTTGAATTAACGCCATTAACAATTTGACACCTGCGCTGATAATCTGTGGTAAGGCACCTACCAACGCAGTCACTAACGCTAGAATAATCGTCAGCGCTGATTGAATTAACTGAGGTAAAATCGTCATAATCCCAGTGATTAATGCCATCAAAATTTGTAAACCAGCAGTCAAAATCAACGGTAACATCGTAACAAATGCATTGACTAAGGCCGTGATAATTGAAACACCTGCTGTAACTAGCATTGGTAACGCTGTGACAAAAGCTGTCACTAATGTAGTGATGATATTAATCGCTGCAGTTGTAATTGTTGGCAAGGCGGTGACAATCGCATTAACTAAAGTCATTAATAAGCTCAAACCAACTTCTATCAACATTGGTAAGACTGTTGTAATCCCCTGAATCAACGTAGTAATAATTTGTGTTGCCGCTTCAATTAAGACTGGCAAATTGGCAACGATCGCACCAACAATTAACGTAATTAAACTAGATAACGCGGTTACGATGCTTGGAATAGCTTCTGTTATTTTCCCGAGAATACTGGTTAAGACGGTTGTAAAAAGTTGTATAACTTTCGGTAGATTAGCTGCCAGCATTGTTGTAACCGATGTAATCGTGTTACCTAAATTATCAAAGACTTGGGTAATACCACCCGCACTCAAATCACCGGTTTTCATCCAGGCCGTCACGAATGAAACAATCAAGGAAATAATTAGACCAAACGGCCCAGAAATTCCTAATGCAGCCAGTGCAACCTTTGTCAGAACTTTTACCAAAAGACCAACCGCTAAACCAGCTTTGTCAAAGGTGCCACCAAATTGCCCTAATAAGTTACTACCTAATTGCAAACCGCTGGCAAAAACGCCTGCTAGCACACGACCAATTGTTGAAAAAATAGTCGCCATTTTCTCTAAGCCTACTGCAAAAAATTGTTTAAAAACTGCCATTACTTGCTGAAAGGCCGGCTGGATCTGTTGTAGCAATCCTACCAATTTGCCAAACGCCGCTGAAACAGCTCCTTGAATGGCACTAGCTAAGCTATTGATACTATTTCTAAATGTTTCATTGGTTTTATAGAAATAAATAAACGCTGCTACCGCTGCTAAAACGGCTGCTACAATTAAAATTAATGGTCCTCCACCTAAGGCACTAAAACTAGCACTTAGTTTTGATAAGCCACCACCTAACTTCCCAATGTTTCCTTGTACAAGAGCCAAACCAGCACTAAACTGTTGAAATTTTTGCTGAGCCATCGTTACCATAATCAACATGGGGCCAATGGCGGCTAAAATGCCCATAATGGCAACAATAAAAACTTGGACGGGTTTTGGTAATTTGATAAATAAATTCACCAAAGCTGTAATGCCTTTGACGACTGTGATAACCACTTGAACCAAAATTTCCATTCCTGGAGCCATCACGCTTTGAATCACTTGTGCTGCCGCTTCAAATGATTGATTCATCTGAGTCAATGCCCCTTGCAACTCGCCCTGCAATGAATCAGAAATCCCTCCTGCACTAGCCATAATCAGTCCTTGCATTCCTTGAAATTCGCCACTGACCCCAGCACCGACGCCCATAGCTGTTTTTAAAACGTTCAGCATAGGTAAGGAAACGGCACTAGTCATGGCCGTCCCAAAGCTCAGCATATTATTTTGTGCATTAGTAAAGCCATCAGAGGTTTCTTTCCCCGCTTTTTTAGCTGCTTCACCGGCTTGTTCAGCAGAATCTGTTAACGCTGTGTTCATTTGATCTGCTGCCTTTGCTGTTTCGTCTCCTGTTTTTTTCACTGTTTCTCCAGATTGTTGCATGACGGTTTTAAATGTGTTCATGACCGTGGCTGACTGATTGACACCCGCACTAATTTTCCCTAAATATCCACTTAATAAGGCATACTCACCGCTCATACTTTTTAATGCTTGTTGGACGCCTGCAAGGCTTTTCTTTGCCTCCGACAACGGCGTTTTTTCTTTGTCATTCTCCATCTACTCTCCTCCCTTCTCGATAGCGGCGTAGACGCTCTGCCACAGTGGCAAGTTGCGTTTTTTTCCGCTCATTTAATTTCGTTCGTTGTGGCTGGTTAGCTGCCAGAACTTCAGCAACTCGTTTTTCATAATCATAAAAACTTTTAAAGCTTTCAAAAACGGGTTTTCCTTTTTTGTTCGTCGCTTGCGCTTTAACATTTAAGTAGGCAAGCTCGTGCCTTTTCCGCTCTTCATCTACTTCTGCTAAATTAAAAGCAATCATTCGTAATTCAAATTCAGACATGGTCATCCGATCCACTTCTTCAAATGAATGACAGCCTAAGTAGCGAAAAGCAGAAAGAGCGATGTCGTGATACACGTCATCGCTCGTTTTAATTAGTTGGTCGCTTGCGCTTCTGCTTTCTTCGCTTCTTTGCTGAACTGATCGATCATTGGTTTTGTAAGAGGTTGCTTTCCCATTTCTTTAAGCAAATCATCTGAAAGTTTTTTGACATCTTGGGTCATTAACCATGCTTCAATTTCCGACTTACCTATTTTTAATTGCCCACTTTGTAAAGCTTCAATGATGTCAACTAAGATTACTGGATTGTATTGGCGTAAATAAATCATTGCTGAACTGATGCCCATGCCGAATTTGGCAGCGCCATTTTCAATTTGGTAACGTTTATCTAATTCACGAATCGCGCCAATCGTAAATTTCACTTCAATTGTTTTTCCGTTAATCTCTAAATTCATTTTTTATCCTCCTAAAATTCAACACTTTTTGATTATGCGCCAGGTTGTGGTGCTTTCTCTGGAACGGTATCTTGGAACGCATATTGTGCTTCCGCAATAATATCTGCTTCTACTGTTGCAAAACCATCTTGTGGTTTGCCATTAATAGAGGCTTCTGTTTCGATTTCTACTAATTCTTCTACATTGGCTGGTAAACTCCATGAATTTACATAACCTTGGGCATAAATTGCTGGATATTTACCTTCCGCATTTTTTTCACCTTTTAAATCAACATCCCAAAATTCCATTAAGATGCCATCTTCAACTGCGTCTTTCATGTATAAATTTTCATCATCTCGAGAGGCTAAACCGCTTAACGATAACGTAACTTCTAAACCAGAAACAGCATTCGCAACGCCATCTTTTGTTTGCGTACCGCTCGATTCACGTGAGAATTCCCATTCATGTTCAATTTGAAATAAGGGTTTCATTGCTTTCTTTGTCGCTGCTTCATCCAAGCGACGAACTAATAAAATACGGTCTTTTCCTTGCATAACTTCTCCCATTGATAATTCCTCCTAGTAAAATTGCATGTGTAATGGTAGTACAGCATGCCAAATTGTTTTTTTCATTTGTTTGGTATCTTTTACCATTTGTGCTTTGACTTCTTGATGTTTGATACCCCAATTAAAATGAGCCGTTCGTTTTAAGTTACTGGTTGCCTGCCGTAAAATCGTTCCTTTAATTGTAGAAATTTGTTGTCGTTCAGATAACGCACCATAAACATGCATTACTAATTCAATTTCTCCCAAAATAGCTGATTTAGTTGGCTTAGGTAATTCTTTACTATCACCTAAGTAAACAAATGGCTGATCTGGTAAATCTGTCGGCAGTTCCTCTAGCAACAAAAATCCTGACGTCTGGCAGATTGCAACAAGGGCTTCATATAACTCTTGTTCCGCTTCATTCATTTTTAGCGCCACCTTTCCATTCAAAAAATTCAGGATTGGTTAACAAATTGGCTCTCTTCTAGTCAAAATGAAGGATTTTGAAAGTAGCCGGCATTTTCTGCTCCTTCATAGCTGACACAAGAAAGCAGTCAAAATTATAGAATTACGTGTCTTCATTTTTTGGTTGCCTCACGTTTATCTATCTCTTTCGACACTATTAATTTACCATGTTGACACCTGAAAAAATTCCACGCTTTTTCCATGTTTACATCCCTAGTTCATCCGCCACCGCTTCAAAGAAATGATTTCTTAATTTATAGGCTTGGCTTTTACTAATAAATAATTGCTGGGCAAGTCCAATTAATGTTAAAGAGGGCCGTTTTTTCATATATAGTTCTTCAATAATCACCCGCGTTTGTTCATCCGCTTCAGCTAAACAATTTTTGATAATGTCTCGATTTCTCTCTAAGTTCCACAGACGACGATCCATAGCTATCGTAATCGCCATTCGTTCGGTCACTACAGAGTGAAGTCCTTGTCCTCTAATACCAGCATTTAAATCTGCTTCTTGATAAGGGTGCCGTAATTCTTCTTCCCGTTGACGGATATACTCATCTGTTTTATAAAAGTCTGCTAAAATATCTTTGATATAATTAAATGTTGACGTACGCATTGGTTAATCTCCTTTACTTTTATTCATTTAAAAGTGTTAATCGATAAATAAAATAACACTCTTTCGACATGTCTAAGCCGTGACGAATCGCTTCATCTGAATAACCGAGCCAAATTAAATAGAGATACTCGCTTTTTGTAAACGATGCGGCCTTGATGGATTGGATGGGTCTTGATTGATCCATCGACCAATTACCGATTGCTTGTCCTAATTCTTGAATTTCCTGCATAATAAGTTTATTTTTTTGACTTGCCCAATCGGGATATTGATTCATTAGTTGTAAGAGTCGTTTTCTTTTTTGTGCTTTTTCGCTTTGTTGCTTTGAAATATCTTTAAATACAACGCTTTTCATTTCAAATAAATCTTTTTTACGTTTTGTTAAATTACTCATGTTTACGGCCTTCTCTTTCACCAATTAGATAACCTAACATTAGTGTCATTGTCCAAAAGATAAACCCAATAATAATTGTTAACATATTTATTTCACACTCCTCATTCGTTTGTCTGTTGTGTCTTTATATTGGAAAACATAGCCACTGGCGTGCTTCATTAGACGAGAAATAATGCGTGTTCCATAGGCCTCCACCAGTTGTTTTCCAGAAAAATTAGTAGTAAAAATAGTTGCTTTATTCTGTCTAGCTTCTAAAATTCGGTTTAAGATATCATTATTAAAATCCGTACTAACTTTATTTTTAATTCCTAATTCAGCACCTAAATCATCTAAGACCAAAACGTCTGCTTTTTTCATTCTAGTAATATACGCTTGAGCCTTTGCTTGGCTTTTGGCCGATTCATTCATGGACATTTTTAGTTTTTCTAATAACTCAGAGTAGCTGACAAATAAACAATACTTTTGATATGCAGAGCGTTCTAAGACTTCAACTAAAATACTGATAGCCAAATGACTTTTACCGACACCAGGTTTCCCTGAAAAAATAACGTGGATTGGCTTTCCTTCAACAATCGCTGAAACTGCTGCTAAGGCCCGTTCTTTTGCTTGTCTTGTTTCTAATTCAGTGGTTTGGTAATTGGTTAAACGACATTGCCGTAGCGCATCATCAGCAATTAAGGACCCTTGATGAAAAAATTTTTGTGTACGTGCCATAAAACTCTCTTGAGAACGTTGTTGATTGGCTTGTTGTTCATGTTTTTTTAGCATTTTATACCCACACGACCAACAAGTTGGGGCACAACGTTCTGTGCCATCTTTATTTTTTTGTTGCCAAACATATTGTTCACTGCCACATTCAGGACAACGGTCTTCAACTTTTTCTAACAATTGACTCAATAGTATTTGAAAAGTTTGATCTGTCGCATGCATACTGATTTCCTCCTTTCTTTAAAAACCTAACTCTTGATATTCTTCTGTCATTTGCGGCGCATGCTCCGACACTTGTTTTTTATCATTTACCAGAACTTCATGTACGGATAAATAATTTTGTTGCTCCCAACTTTTCAAAATAGCATTTACATAGCCATAATTCCGTTTATTTCGATCGATGGCAATTCCTAAAGCATGCAAGATTAATTGGCATGCTTCCTCTTGGCTAGCCCCTTTTTGCATAAAATCTTGCAACCAATACTTAAAATCTTGGCTTGTTTTTGAGGCCAGTGTACCAAAGCCGTTTTCCTCATAAAAATGATAAATCATCTTTAAACAATCGTTTTCTGAACTACTACCTTGACTCTGACCTAACTTAGACTGGACTATGCTTTCCTGTGGTAACCGTTGGTAGTCAGCTGGTTGACCACTGACAGACGATTCTGCTTTAAACGTATAAGCTTTGCTATTTTTTTCAACAATCTGATTTTTCTCTTCTTGATACAAGGTTGGTTTGTAACGATCACTGCGAATATAATTATGAATTTTCCAATGTTTGATAACGATCACACCGCTTTCAAATACTAGAATAAATTTTTTAACCATTAGCAATTTTAGATCGTCTTCCCCACAACCGACCATTCGCTGCAATTTTTTGGGATTATTGATAAATCCATCATCATCGGCACGCATCGCTAAATGAAAATACAGGGCCTGACTTGATAAGGGCATATCTAAAAACGCATCACTATCAATAATCGTTTTTGCAAACATGCGTCGTTCTGCCAATCCGCTTCTCTCCTTTTGACTAAATTATTGTTATTCTGTTAGTAATTCCATGAGGCCAATCATACCAATCACGATGGCTCCAATTTTTATTGAGACACTGCTTATTAATAAAATAATTGCTAAAAGTAACATATCCGACAACGTTTTTTTATAATTCCGACTCATTTCTTCACCCTTTCTACAAAAATACGGTTTTCCGAACGAAGTGTTCAAAAAAATAGTTCAGTTAACCGAACATTCGAATGGCTCTATCTTAGCATCAAATATTTTCACTGTCAACTCATAAGTTCGGTTTTATGAACCGCTAATTTTAATTGCGATTGTTACTTGCCTTCTCTAAACAGGTATAGTATACTTTGAGGCAATAGGAGGTTCGGAAATATGAACATTTTTGCTATCCGTTTAAAAGAAGCTTTAACAGCCAAGAACATCAAACCTAGTGAATTAGCGAAAAAAACTGGCATCGGTAAATCTTCGATCAGCGATTGGCTAGCTGGTCGTTACGAAGCAAAACAAGACAAAGTTTATCGCATTGCAGATGCATTAGACATTAATGAGGCCTGGTTGATGGGACAAGAAGTTCCCATGGAAAAAAATGCCTCAACTATCGACCGCATTTATAAAAAATTAGAGCCCCAACGACAAGCCATCGTTTATCAATTTGCCGAACAACAATTACACGAACAACAAACGCAAGCAGAAATTCTCTCATTCCCTCGCCGTGACGAAATGACACTGGCTGCCCACGCTGGGGATCCAGAAAAGATATTTTCAAAAGAAGAAATCGAGAAAATTCACGATTACTTGGATGAAATTGATGCCAAATATCAACAATCGATTTCTTCTGACAAAAAAGAGGATTAACTTCCCATCTACTCTTTTTATTAAGTAATGGCAGGTGAATGGTAAAGTGAATGATTATGAAAAACTCGTCAGTTCCATTCAAAAGGATGTGACGGTTTTAGAAATTGATTTATACAATCAAACAGGTTGTTATGGGTTGTATCGAAATGGCAAAATTTATATTGAAAAAACATTGAGTACCCGTCAAAAGAAGAACATTTTAGCCGAGGAATACGGGCATTATCAAACATCCGTTGGCACTATTTTAAATCAAAATTGTACAGAAAATCGGAAGCAAGAGTTGAAAGCTCGCAATGTGGCCTTAGAGCAATTAGTTACATTAGACGATTTAATTCGTTGCTCTGAAGCTGGCTTAAGTAACCATTATTCTTGTGCTGAATTTTTGGAAATCGATGTTGAAACATTAAAAAATGTGATTACGTACTATCGACAAAAGTATGGCGCCACTTATCTTTATAAAGGACGGATTTTTGAATTTAGGGATTATTCTGTGATGGTATTAAATACTGGGTTAACTTAAAAAGCATGGAACAAAATCAATAAGGATTTTGTTCCATGCTTAAAAGTATTCTGGAAAATTCAAGAGCGGTTTTTGTACCAATGGTTAATATGTCCGACGCCAAGCATAAGATTTGGGACAAGTATGAGGACGAATATAAATGACGGCCAAAATCCGATGAACTGAATAATATGTTCCCGCATACTATGTAGTACAAAGAAGAAAAGAAAAAAGTACAGGGAACTCTTGCCTGAACCCATTTCTTTTAAATAACGATCTCCATTTTTATAGAAAGCAACAATTCTTTTCATCTTTGCACCTCCATGACTATTTTATCAAGAAATCATGAAAAGAAAAAGCACACCATTCGTCTGGTGTGCTTTTTCTTTTTAATTATTCACCTTGATTCAACTTACGAATCAACTCATCAATGTGATTTCCGTATTGGACAGATTCGTCTCTTTCAAAAATCAACTCTGGTGTTTTATACAAGGTTAACCGTTGTCCTAATTCTTTACGAATCAGTCCTTTGGCTTTGTCTAAGCCTTGTTGAGCTTTTTGTTGTTCGGAAGCTAAATCAGATAACAAGCTGTAATAAATCGTTGCTTGTTGTAAATCACCGGTCACACGAACATCTGTAATAGTGATGCCTTGGACGCGTGGATCTCTGATGCGTTTGTTCAAGATATCATTCACTTCACGCATGATTTCTTGACCTACACGACGGTCACGATAATTTGCCATAGTGTCTTCCTCCAATTACTAAAATTATTGTTTGATTTCTTCCATAATGAAGCCTTCAATCGCATCATCTACACGTAAATCATTGAAGTTTTCAATCATAGCGCCACATTCAAAACCAAGTTTGACTTCTTTCACGTCATCTTTAAAGCGTTTCAAGCTTGCTAATTTACCTTCATAAATAACAATACCATCACGAATGACACGCACGCCACTATCGCGGCGAATAAAGCCTTCTGTAACATAACAGCCAGCGATTGTGCCAACTTTAGATACTTTGTACAATTCACGAACCGTCATTTGACCCGTAATTTTTTCTTCAAATTCTGGATCTAATAACCCTTTCATCGCTGTTTCGATTTCTTCTAGGGCTTTATAGATAATACGGTGTAAACGAATATCAACTTCTTCTTGTTCTGCTTGTTGTTTCGCTTGTGGTGTTGGGCGAACGTTAAAGCCGATAATAATCGCATTACTTGCTGCGGCTAAAGTTACGTCGCTTTCATTGATGGCCCCAACTGCCGCGTGAACAATTTTCACACGAACGCCTTCTACATCAATTTTTTGTAAACTTGCTGAAACGGCTTCGGCAGATCCTTGTACGTCTGCTTTGACAATGATATTAACTTCTTTTAATTCGCCTTCTTTTAGGCTTTCAAATAAGTTATCCAATGTCACACGGCTACTTGCTGAACGTTGTTCAAGCAACGCACGTTTAGCCCGTTCTTCCCCTGCTTGACGTGCTGTTTTTTCATCTTCAAAGACCACAAAACGATCACCCGCTTGAGGAACATCATTTAATCCGGTAATTTCTACAGGAGTTGCGGGTCCTGCTTCTTTATCACGGCGGCCCATGTCATTGGTCATCACACGAACACGTCCGTAAGTATTACCAACAACGATTGGATCACCAACATGTAAAGTTCCTTGTTGAACGAGTAATGTCGCAACCGGACCTTTACCTTTATCTAAGCGCGCTTCAATCACTGTTCCAATTGCTTTTTGCGTTGGATCAGCTTTTAAGTCTTCTACTTCAGCAATCAATAAAATATTTTCCAATAGCTCATCAATGTTTTGATTGAATTTCGCTGAAATATTGACGAAAATCGTATCTCCACCCCATTCTTCAGGAATTAATTCATGTTCACTTAATTCTTGTTTCACATGATCAGGATTTGCACCAGGCTTATCAATTTTGTTAACTGCTACAATAATCGGCACTTTTGCCGCTTTCGCATGGTTAATCGCCTCGATTGTTTGTGGCATTACTCCATCGTCCGCTGCAACAACTAAGATGGTAATATCAGTGATGCTGGCACCACGTGCGCGCATACTTGTAAAGGCCGCATGTCCTGGTGTATCTAAGAACGTAATTGGTTTGCCATCAATATCTAACTGATAGGCACCAATATGCTGCGTGATACCGCCCGCTTCACCTGAAGTCACACGAGAATGGCGCAATGTATCTAATAATGTCGTTTTCCCGTGGTCTACGTGTCCCATGATTGTGACAACAGGGGGACGTGTAGTTAAGTTTTCTTCAACAACTGCTTCCGGTTCGAAGAATTTATCAATGTCCGCAATATCAACTTGGACTTTTTCTTGCGGTTCCATGCCATAGTCCACAGCTAATAATTCAATTGTATCTTTATCTAAGGCTTGGTTTTGGTTAACCATGACACCCATCATAAATAATTTTTTGATGATTTCCGCTGGTTCGCGGTGGATTTTTTTCGCAATATCTGCCACGTTCATACCTTCTGTATATTCTAAAACATCTGGTAATTCACGGAATTTACGTGCTGGTACTGCTGGCTTCGCTGATTCTTGTTGATGTTTGCCTTTTTTCCCTTTTTTGTTGAAACGATTGCGGTTTTGGTTATTAAAGTTATTCCGGTTATTACGATTTTGACCGCCACCAAAATTGTTGTTACGGTTTTGGCCGCCACGGTTTTGGTTGTTCCCGCCATTGTTATTTTGGCTGGTCCGATTTTGATTCGTTGTAGAACCGTTATTGTTTTGGGTATTGCGGTTTTGATTGTTTGTATTTGTTTGATTGCTACGGTTTTGTGTGTTGCTTTGGCCGTGACGATTTTGGTTGTTGTTGTTTCTTTGTTGTCCATTCGTTGATTGATTGTTTGGACGATTTTGGTTATTTCTTTGTTCACCAGGTTTATTGTTCATTGGTTTCTTATTGGCTGGTTTATTTTGTGTTGTTTGTTGCTTTTGGTTGTTTGTTGCTTTTGATTGAGTATTTACGGTACTTCCTCCTCCGAATGCTTGACGAAGCTTTGTTTCTTGCTCGGAACTAATTGCGCCCATATGGTTTTTAACATCCATACCTAATTGATGCGCTTTATCGACAACGTCTTTGCTTGCTTTATTCATTTCTTTTGCTAGTTCATAAATTCTTTTTTTTCCCATGCAATCACCTTCCTAACCTTTTAGTAATTCCTTGATTTTGGTGGCAAATCCTGCATCAGTTACTCCGATAACCATTCGTGGTCGCCCAATCGCTTGGCTGAGCTCGAATTGACTGAACAGTTCGCTAACAGGAACATTATAATAAGAACTTTTGTCCTTGATTTTCTTTCTAGTATTCTCACTGGCATCTTGCGCAACAAACACAAATTTCGCTTTGTTTGCACGAATATCTTTAAGGGTTAATTCCTCGCCTGTGACTAATTTACCGGCGCGCATTGCTAAACCTAAAAGGTTCAAAATTTTGGTTTTATTTTCCATCGCCAAACAACTCTTTGCGGGCTTTTTGGTGCGTTACATAATCCAATAGTTCTTGATAAAATTCATCACTTAATTTTGTTTCTAAGACACGATCAAGAATTTTTTTATCCCAAGCTTTTTGGACTTCCGCAGGATCCAAATCAACGTAAGCGCCACGTCCTGGTAATTTACCAGTTGGATCTAAGGCCACTTCGCCTTCTTTGGAGCGAGTAATTCTGACTAATTCTTTTTTCGGTTTCATTTCGCCTGAAACAACCGATTTACGCATTGGAATTTTTCTCTTTTTCATTTTTTCACCCTCCAAAAACGTTATTCTTGTTCAGGTAATTCTTCTGTAATTTCTGCTTCAACAACTGCTTCTTCAGCAGCCAAGTTTTCGTAATCATCTGCCGTCATATCTGAATGGATAATTGCTTCATCCATTTCTTCTGCCACTTCGGCAACTTCTTGATTGGCTTGTTGTTCATAAAATTCAGCCATATCAGATTCTGATTTGATATCAATTTTATGGCCCGTTAATTTAGCAGCTAAGCGCGCATTTTGACCACGTTTACCAATAGCTAATGACAATTGATAATCAGGTACAACAACTGTACATGCTTTGCTATTTTCTGGATCAAAAATAACATCTAATACTTGAGCTGGATTCAAGGCATTACTAATATAAATAGCTGGATCTTCGTTCCATTCCACAATATCCATATTTTCGCCTTTTAATTCATTCACAATCGCTTGGACACGTTGGCCTTTTGGACCGACACAGGTACCCACTGGATCAATATTAGGATCTGTTGAACGAACGGCTACTTTTGAACGATCGCCAGCTTCACGAGCGACACTTACGATTTCAACAATTCCATCATAAACTTCTGGAATTTCTTGTTCAAAAAGACGTTTTAGTAAATCTGGATGACTACGGCTTACAAAAACTTGTGGGCCTTTTGATGTGTTTTCAACACGTGATACGTAAACTTTAATCCGATCATGCGGTTGGTAAAATTCATTTGGCATTTGATCTTGTTTTGATAAGACTGCTTCGATTTTACCTAAGTTTACATAGATATAACGACGATCTTGACGTTCAACAATTCCTTGCATGATGTCATTTTCGTATTCGCTAAATTCATTATAAATAATTGTTCTTTCTGCTTCACGGACACGTTGTAAAATTACTTGCTTTGCTGTTTGGGCAGCAATGCGGCCAAAGTCTTTTGGCGTAACTTCAAAACGAATTTTGTCGCCGATTTCATATGCACCATTTAATGCAACCGCATCTTTTAATGAAACTTCCAGTTGTGAATCAAATACTTCTTCTGTTACTTCTTTGACAGCATACACGTGAATATTGCCTTTTTTTGGTTCAAATTCAACTTCGACGTTGCTTGCTTGTCCATAATGTCTTTTATATGCAGAAACTAAAGCTGCTTGTAACGCTTCAATCACCGTATCTTTAGGAATCCCTTTTTCAGCTTCTAATACGTCTAATGCATTTAACATTTCTTTGCTCATTGTTTTTCTTTTCCTCCTATGGATTCGTTAAAGCTGAACGAGTGGTTCTTCTTCCAAGGGAAAAACTTCTCGTTAAAACTTGTCACAGGCCCGGCTAAAAGTAAAACTTTTAGTGGACCCTTTTTTACATTCGAGTCTGTTGATTAAAATTGAATGGCTAAACGAGCTTTTGCGATATTTTTACGTTCAAAAGTCATTTCCTTCACTCTGGTTTTAATTTTTACACTTAATGTTAATTGTTCTGAATCAAGATGGACTAAGGTACCCTCAATCTGTTTTTCTCCATCAACTGCTTGATAAAGAGAAATATGAATGTACTTACCTACCGCTTGTTCATAATCGCTTTCTTTCTTTAACGGACGTTCTGCTCCCGGAGAAGAAACTTCCAGAAAGTACGCTTGCGGAATTGGATCTGGATCCATTGCATCTAGTTTTTCACTTAATTTTTCGCTGACAAAGGCACATTCCTCAATATCAATGCCACCTTCTTTATCGATAAATACTCGTAAAAACCAATTTTTTCCTTCCTTAACAAACTCTACTTCCACAAGTTCAAAATTTTGTTCTTCTAAGATTGGTGTGACTAACTTTGTTACAGTTTCCACAGCACTACTCAAAATTTTCGCCTCCTTCGAGATTGATGTAACGAACCGTGTCCTGATGACTTTTCCATCAAAAAGAGTGAGCAGAAATCCGCTCACTCCCAACTAGTATCATTACGCTAAAGATAGTATAGCACAGAACCACTCCAAACTCAAATGAACAAGCTGAATCTCTCGAAATTTGCACATTTTGTCTCGATTACTGAAACTATCTAAGCGATTATTTTTTCGTTTTAAAATAGATAAATAATCCTTGAATCAAAAGAAGGCTACCTAAGAAAAGAAACGCGTTTTCTTTTGTTTCTCCTGTTTTTGGCAATTCCTTATTACGAATCGCCTGTTTTTCATGGTTTTTTAAAGTAGTTTCTGTGGTTGAATTCGTGGTAGTATCTGTTGTCCCACTCGTTGGTGGTGTGGTACTTTCTATAGGTTCTTCTGGCGTATAGTGATTAGTAAATACTTGACCTCCATCATACTGAGTAGTCGCCACAAGATTTCCTAAAAGCGCCTCGACGGTTACTTGAACTTGAAGGTTGTGCGTATCGTAGGAAACACCTGCCTGTTGCGTGTTTACTTCCCGAATGGTGTATTGATAGTTTCCGGGAGTTTCAAAGGTTAATGGTGAAAATTGAATTTTCCCTAAAGTATCGTTACTAACCGTTTCTAGTACTGTACCTTTCTCATCTAACAATTCAAATTGAAATTCAGCATCCTTCAGTGGTTTTCCTAAAAGAACTTTTCCAGCTAAAAATGAAGCAGCGACTGGTTGATATGAAATCTTATGATTCACAACAGTTTTCAGTGCAACTAAGTTTTTACCAAAGTCTTCAGGTGTTATTGAAATCTTGTTTTGCGAAAGCTGGTAACCGGTAGGTGCTTTGGTTTCTTCTAAAGTATAGTTATCTTTTAACAAGCCTTTAACAATCGCTGTTCCGTTTTGATCTGTTGTGATTTTGGCCACTGTTTGATTGGTTGAGTTACGAATGAGTTTAAACTCTGCACCTGCTAAACGCTGGCCTGCTTCATCTTCTTTATGAATTTCAACAACATATTGTTCACCATTAGCTTCTCCACCACCCGTTTGTGAGACACGACTCACTTCGACTTCTTCCACCACCGTTTGATTTTCTGTTAATTTTGCATAATTTGTGAAGGTTTCACCTTTTTCGGGAAGATGATCGATTTTGGTTTTATAGGTGATACGATATTCGTTAGTCCCAATATTGCCAAAATGCACCAAAAAATTGCGGTCACCAGGACCATACTGGACAGCCAACTGACCAGTTATATCTTCCTCTGGCGTGAACTGCCAAATAGCATTTCCATCCAGTGTCCATTGTCCTCGTTCAATTTTCATAGTGTCTTTGATATAACTTAAACTTTCTGTTTTTAGCACATCTTCCACTTCTAAATCAGTATACGTTTGCCCTGTTGGATTAATCCGTAGCACATTGTAAATTTCGGTTGGATCGTCTTCGATAAACCATGAATACTTGCTAAATTTTTCGTTAACATCATCGCCTTCACCTTGGTAATCAAGATCGCCAGCAAATATTTTTTCCCCTTCAACCGTGACGTAAATAGGAATCTTGGATTCATTTTCGACATTTTCGAAATCAATCAAACTTGTAAAATATAAAGACCCACTAATATTGGCATGGTTTTCTACGTAATCTGTATACGTTAACGTGACCGTTTTATTTGCTACATCGGTCTGTGCAATTGCAACCACAGCACCTGTATCATCTACTACATTAAAGGTCATATTTTTCTCGAGACGTAGCTCTTCGGGTAAAGTAATCACACTCGTATCCCCACTATTAACGGTATTATCCGGTAAGTTGAACTCAATTCGGAGGTAGATGTCTGTATATTGATTAATGGTCCCAAGTGGGTTTCCCTCTTTGTCCGTTAGTTGAATCGCTGTCACAATGTTGCCCACTTGTTTACGCGGTACTACATTTGGCGTAGCAGAAATTTGATTGGTTTCACTGGTACTAGTTGGTTCCGTTTGCGCATATCCTGTTTCAAGTTTCAGAAAAGGCGTTATCAGCGTCGACAAAAGAATGAAAAACATTCCCCAATAGACAAAACTTCTTTTTTTCATTTTTATTCAATCCTTCCTATCTAAAATAATTGGTTAGGTTTATACTATCAAGGATTAACTAGGTGCAAGTGTTTTTATTTTTCCCAACGATAAAAAACAAAAAACACCGAACCAAAATAATTTTGGCTCGGTGTTTTGCTCCTAATGTCTTTTCTTATAAAACCATAATTGAACTTTTTCAGAAATGGTTGATAAATGTTGGAAAGTTGAGTCTGCTGCAAAGAAAAGAATGGCTAAAAGTAACAAGGCTGTTGGCGATACCGAAGTTAACGAGAACAAGTTTTTCATGGAAATACTTGTAATAACCATTCCGATTAAACAGCCAATCATTACGCGCTTGCGGTAACGATTCATTGGTGAACTAATTTTATAAAGAACCATAAAGCCGACTGAAACTAGCAACAATGTTGCAGTCGTTGAAATGTCCGTTTTTTGAAGTGCAAGAATATCACCACAAATTAGTAAGGCACCGACTACTAACATATCCGTTAACCCACCAGGAATTGCTTTTGATAACACATTGAAAAGAAATTTCCCTTCAATGCGACGATGATTTGGTTCCAAAGCTAGAAATGTCGAAGGAATCCCAATTGTAAATAAACTAATCAATGTGACTTGTGTCGGTTGTAAAGGATATGTCACGGCAAAAATCATAGCAAAGACAGACATCAGCAAGGAGAAAATATTTTTTACAAGGAATAAACTTGAAGAACGTTCAATGTTATTAACTACTTGGCGACCTTCAAAGACAACCTCCGGCATCGTTGAAAAATCAGAATCCAACAACACAACTTGCGAGGCTTGTGCTGTAGCTTGATTTCCTGAAGCCATGGCAATACTACAATCTGCTTCTTTCATGGCTAAAATATCATTGACTCCATCCCCTGTCATCGCCACTGTATGATCTAATTTTTTCAACAATAGTACAAATTGTTTCTTTTGTTCTGGCGTGACACGACCAAAAACGGTGTATTTTTCTAACGCTTCTGTCTGGGCTTCCATTGTAGTTAATGTTCGCGCGTCCACATAATTTTCAGCACCAATAATGCCTGCCGCTTGTGCTACATTGGATACTGTTAAAGGATTATCGCCAGAAATGACCTTAATAGCCACATTTTGTTCAGCGAAATATTCAAAAGTTGCTTTGGCTTCTTTACGAATCGGATTCCAAAGAAGAATGTAGCCTAGAGGTTGTACCTCTGCTGTCAACGTTTCCTGAAATTCTCCTAAATACTTTCCGAACACCAATAAGCGATAGCCTTGACTTGTATAATGTTCCACTTCAGATTGATACATTTCATAATTGTCTCTCAAAATCATCTCTGGCGCTCCAAGAATATACGTCGCTTCTGGGAAAGTCACGCTACTAAATTTTTCGACAGACGAAAACGAGGTATAGCTAACGGCTTCCCTCTGATTATTAGTAACAAAAAATTCTTTCATCGCTTTCATCGTATCGTTGTCAGCTGACATTGTTCGGCAAAAATCGCCAATTAATTTTTCGACATTGGTTAAGTCTGTACCATCATTTTCGATACTCACCACAGGAACCAACTCTTGGACTTCCATCGTGTTTTCAGTAATTGTTCCTGTTTTATCTACACATAACACATCGACACGTGCTAAGGATTCGATACTTTTCATGTTGTGCAATAAAACGCCGCGCTTCGCTAAGCGCATTGTGCTGGCAGCTAATGCAACGGTTGTTAAAAGGTACAACCCTTCCGGAATCATCCCAATCAAGGCAGCTTCCATGGAGACAATGCTGTCATGAAGCCCTTGATGGTTGATGAAATAACTTTGGAAAAATAGAACACAGCCGATTGGAATAATAATAATTCCTACCCATTTCACCAAACGGTTAATGGAACCGACCATCTCTGATTGTTCCCCTTTTTTAATTGATTTCGCTTCAAGCGTTAATTGATGAACATAGGCCTCAGCGCCAATTTTATCAATTCTTGCATAACAAGAACCTGACACAATAAAGCTACCTGACAAAAGTTGGCTATCTGCTACTTTGGTAATCTCATCAGATTCCCCGGTTAACAAGGATTCATTCACACGGACTTCACCAGATAAGACAATTGCATCCCCAGAAATCTGTTCACCCGATTTAAAGAGCACCACATCGTCCAAAACCAGTTCATCTGGCGAAATTTCTTGTTCTTGGCCATCCCTCACAACGGTTACTTTTGTAGCATTTAGAATATTTAAGCTATCTAATACTTTCTTCGACTTAATTTCTTGGTAAATTCCAATGACCGTATTAATGATTACTACTGGCAAAAAGGTCATATTTTTATAAGATTGTACCAGCATTAATAACACACCTAGTACCACAAAAATTAAGTTGAAATACGTAAATACGTTATTAATAACAATCTGTTTCGTTGTGATAAACTCTGTATCGACGGCGGCATTGACTAAGCCTTTTCGCTGTCTTTCTTCAACTTGTGCGGCCGTCAAGCCTTGTTTATCTTCTGGATAATAGCGTTCTGCGTTAGCAGTCACTGCTATTGGTTCATTTTCTTGCATTTCTTTTTTTCTTCTCAAACACATCACCCCTTGTTCTAGTCGACTCTTTCATCGTCTCCTTCTCTCCCACAGTATAGCACTGAATAAAAATTTAGATAACAACTAGCGTCCAACTATAGAAAAAAATTATACATTTCCTAAACATTGTCATTTTCAGGAACAAGCTAACGCAAAACCTTTTCATTTACTTGTTTTTCCTTTACTATAGTAAAGAAGAAATATCAAGAAATGAGGAACAATTGATGGCACAGAATCACGTAATTAAAGTTAGTAAAAAAACATTAGCAGAGATGACCACTGTTTATCAACCCAATCGTTTAAATAAAACGGTCCCTTATACTGTCTTTCTGGCCAAGGTTGGTACCACTACCATCACTGCTTATCAATCAGGTAAAGTCATGTTTCAGGGACCTCAAGCTGAAAAAGAGGCCGCTCGTTGGGAAGGAACGAGTACCACACCAAAGAAAAAAGTTTCTCCCCAGACTACTACACTGCCTGCTGATTTTGGCAACTGGTCTGTGATAGGTTCCGATGAAGTCGGTAATGGTAGCTATTTTGGTCCTGTAACTGTCTGTGCTGCCTATGTTGACAAAAGCATGATTAGCAAACTAAAAGCATTGGGTGTTCGTGATTCCAAAGAATTAACCGACCCACAAATTATTCAATTGTCACATGTCATTAAAGAACTGATTCCTTACAAGTTATTAATCGTTGAACCAAAAAAATACAATGAGATTCAACCAAACTACAATGCTGTACACATGAAAGTCGCTTTGCATAACCAAGCGATTTATCTGTTGCTACAAGAATTGGCTCCCACAAAGCCAGAAGGGATTTTGATTGACCAATTCACCCCTGAAAAGAATTATCGGAAATATGTTCGTAATGAAAAAAATCAAGTCACTGAAAAATTGTTCTTCGTCACTAAAGGAGAGCAGTATCATGTTGCTGTTGCTGCCGCCTCTATTATTAGCCGCGCTGCTTTTTTAGAAGAGTTAGACAAAGAATCTGCAGAATTGGGTTTCTCTGTGCCCTCTGGTGCCGGCAGCAAATCAGACCAAGTAGCCGCCCGTATTTTGAAAAAAGGCGGCCTAGACTTATTAGCGAACTACGCGAAGCTGCATTTTGCAAACACCCAAAAAGCCCAAAAGTTACTATAAAATAAAAACCAAGCAAAAGTCCCAATGCCGATTAGCGGCGCTGGGACTTTTGCTTGGTGTAAAAAATTATTTTTCAATTTCGATAAACAGGACTTTTAAGTAATTACCTTCTGGAAAATTAGGATTCACTTGAAAGTCTGCCGGTAATTGATACGTGTCCGTAATCTTGTAACGGACATTTTTCTCTTGCAAGGCAGTAATCACCATTTTTTGATATTTGGCTAAGGATAAATTTGCCGCATTGGTTGAGGCAATAAGCGTTCCCTTATCCGTTAAAATATCAATAGAATCTTTCACTAGCTCCCCATAATTTTTAGCAACGGAAAAAACTTTCTTTTTGTTGCGAGCAAAACTCGGCGGATCCAAAATGATCATATCATAACTCAAGCCTTTACGTGAAGCATATTTAAAGTAGTCAAAAACATCCATGACAATAATCTTTTGCGGGGCAAGATTTAAATGATTGACTTCAAATTGCTCAGTCGTTTTCGGTAAGCTTCGTTTAGCTAAATCCACACTAGTGGTGGCCACGGCACCCCCCATAGCGGCAGCTACTGAAAAAGCACCTGTATAACTAAACATATTTAAGACTGTTTTACCTACTGCAAACCCATCTACTAATCGACCACGAACTTCTTTTTGATCTAAAAAGATGCCTGTCATTAATCCTTCGTTTAAATAGGTAGCAAATTGAACGCCATTTTCAGTGACAAGTAATGGCTCGGGTGCTTGTTCGCCATACAAAAACTGTGATTCGGGTAAATTTTTTGTGGAAAAGCGAATCTTTTCGTAGGCACCAATAATGTCAGGGTAAACTGTGCGAAACGCCGTCAAAAGTTCGGCTTTTTTCTGATAAAGGGTTTCATTATACCATGAAAAAACGGCGTAATCTGCATAGCGATCGATGATCACTCCCCCAATGCCATCCCCTTCTCCATTAAATAATCGATAAGCGGTTGTCAGCGAATCCTTTTCAAAAGACGTCCGCTTCTCACGACTTATTTCAAAAAGTTGCTGAAAAAAAGATTGATTAATTGGTCCATGCCATGACAGCAACCAACCAATTCCTTTATTTTGTTCGCCTAAATATCCTTCGGCTAAACGCTGGCCTTTACTATCAATCAAAGTAAGCCAATCTGTTGGCAACGGCGCTGGCACTTGTTGCAAATCTTCTTTCTGAATTAAAGGATATCCTTTTTTAAATTTATGTTCTGCTTTTTTAGTTACTTGAAGTTTCATTCTGTACACCTACTTTTCAAAGTCCTATCTAGTATAGCAAAAAAAGGCCCATCTGTCTTTAAAGGATTCAAGCTTCACGTCATTTAACGAACTAAAAAGTTTAAGGAAATAGTAAGTTTTCTTTAACATCCCCATTCCTCACTTCGGTAAGAATTGACATAAAATTTGTGAAAGAGTAAAATTAAAGCGATATTGTAAAATACGAAATTTACCTAATTTTACTTTTATAGAATCATCGTTTAGAAAGGACGTTTATTTTGAAAAAATTATTTAAAACAAATATTTTGAACACGCGACTGGGGTTATTCTCACTAATCGCCATCTTACTGTGGCTAAAAAACCTCTTTGCGTACGCCGTTGATTTCCATTTACGTTTGGAAAATATTAACGAGTACTTCATACTCTTAATTAATCCAATTGCCACAACGGTCTTTTTATTAGCCATCGCTTTGTATGTTCGCCGTAAAAAAGCTTCTTATATTACAATGATGATTATTTACTTCTTGATGAGTTTACTGCTCTTCTCAAATGTCGTGTATTATCGAGAATTTACTGACTTCATCACAGTTAATACGATGCTTGGTGCTGGCAAAGTAGCTAGCGGTCTTGGCGAAAGTGCCTTACGTCTCTTTAGACCTTATGACGTCATTTATTTCTTAGACTTCATTATTATTGGCGTATTATTATTAACGAAAAAAATTAAAACAGATGCGCGTCCAGTCCGCGCACGTGTAGCAGTCTCTGTCACACTCCTTTCTGTTGTCTTTTTCTTATTCAATCTATTTATGGCTGAAACAGAACGTCCCCAATTATTAGGACGTCAATTCTCTCGTGACTATATCGTGAAATTCTTAGGCTTAAATGCCTTTACCGTATACGATGGCATTACAACTTACCAAACAAACCAAGTCCGTGCCGAAGCTAGTGCTAACGATATGAAACAAGTTGAAGATTACGTGAAACAACAATATGCGGCACCCGATGATAGTAAGTTTGGTATTGCAAAAGGCAAAAATGTAATTTATATCCATTTAGAAAGTTTCCAACAATTTTTAGTTAATTACAAATTAAAAGATGAAAATGGCGTAGAACACGAAGTCACACCATTTATCAATAGTCTTTACAATAGTAAAAGTACCTTTAGCTTTGATAACTTCTTCCACCAAGTTGGTCAAGGAAAAACAAGTGATGCCGAAACGTTACTTGAAAATTCACTATTTGGTTTAGACCAAGGTTCACTCTTTACACAAGTTGGTGGGAAAAATACGTTTGAAGCAGCACCCGATATTTTAAAACAAACGCAAGGATACACTAGCGCTGCTTTCCACGGAAATGCCGGTAACTTCTGGAATCGAAATGAAACCTATAAACGTTTAGGCTATGACTATTTCTTTGATGCTAGTTATTATGATGTTAATTCAGATAACTCATTCCAATATGGGTTACACGATAAACCATTCTTTAATCAATCCGTTCAATATTTAGAACATTTACAACAACCGTTCTATTCTAAATTTATTGCTGTATCCAATCATTATCCTTATTCTCAATTTACAAACGATGAAGCAGGATTCCCAATTGCAAAAACCTCTGACGAAACAATTAATGGTTACTTTGCAACAGCGAATTATTTAGATAAAGCGGTCGAAGAATTCTTTAACTACTTGAAATCTTCAGGTCTCTATGAAAACTCAGTCATTGTTCTTTATGGCGATCACTATGGGGTTTCTAATTCAAGAAACCAAAACTTAGCAGAGTTAGTAGGTAAAACCAAAGCAGATTGGAACGATTTTGACAACGCCAATATGCAACGTGTTCCTTATATGATTCACGTTCCTGGTCAAGAAAATGGTGGTGTGAACCATACGTATGGTGGCCAAGTTGATGCCTTACCAACCCTTCTACACTTACTTGGTGTCGATACGAAAAACTACATTCAGTTAGGCCAAGATTTATTCTCTAAACAACACAATCAAATCGTTGCTTTCCGTAACGGCAATGTTGTAACACCTAAATATACTATTTTAGGTTCTAGCATTTACGATACTAAAACAGGCACTTTAATTACAGAGCCAACCGAAGAAGTTAAGAAAGAAGTCGCTGATTTAAAAGCCAAAGCGACGAAACAATTAGAAACGTCTGACCAAATTACTAACGGTGACTTGCTTCGTTTCTATACCAATAGCGGCTTAAAACCAGTTAACCCAGAAGACTATGATTACAAGAACCAATTGCAACAACTGGAAGCAATTGAAAAAGAAAAAGGTGAAAAATCAACGAGTGTTTACAGTAAAAACAATAATAAATCCACCGTTGATGAATATCACACTGACAGTTATCAAGGCTATCAAAAAACTGGTAAATAAATCTTCAAAAAGCTTGAGCAATTTGCTCAAGCTTTTTTGCTACTTTTTCATAATTAATTCATATTATTTCACTATACTAAAGATAGTTTAGAGAGGTGAAAGTTGATGAGAAGTGTCCGTTACGCTACAGCTAGTAGTTTTTATCATAAAAAAATCACGTTAATCACCGCACTCTTCTTCTTCCTGTTCTCTTTCTTATTGACTGGGCTGTTTAACTTAATTGATTTTGAAAAAGAGTTTTTACGAACGATGCCAGACTTTGTCGATATTGAAAAACAAACTAGTTACCATTACCAACTGATCCAA
Organism: Enterococcus sp. DIV0712; assembly: GCF_050554855.1. NCBI lineage: Bacteria > Bacillati > Bacillota > Bacilli > Lactobacillales > Enterococcaceae > Enterococcus > Enterococcus sp. DIV0712. The sequence goes on along the minus strand of NZ_CP187333.1, from coordinate 1,030,848 downwards.
TACTATTGGCACCTCTATCTAGGTAGTGTCATTTTCTTTGGTGTTACTTTTCTTCTGTTGATGTATGTGACATTACGCATAAAAAAGGAAGAAATACATACATGGTATCACATGCACTTTTCAAATATGTATGTCACCAAACAGCTCTTACTAGAGTTATGTTTACCGGCTCTATTAGGAATTTTCAGTTTTTTACTTTTCACTTTAATGTTTCAAGAAACGTATAATACTGTTCTTTGGGCTGCTCGTGATGCTATTTTACAGTGGTCTCATTTGGAAACTCCAGCATTTTTAGCTAAAAGTACCGACCAGGATGTCACGATTACAAATATCCAGCATTTAGGGATTCAAACGATCCAAGCGTTTTCTTTTGATTTTAAAAGTATGCAGTCACTTTATACAATCCGTAACTGCTTTGTTAACTGCTTAATCTTGCTTGGCATTCCTCTTGTTTGCGGGACTCCTTTCACGTTGATTTATTTACGTACACATAAGAAATAAGGGAGGGATTTTCTATGAATGTCACACCATCATTCAAAAAAACAACCGAAAAAAAATCCTCATTCGACGCGTTAGCTTTGCGAGAAGTTTATGGAATCATTTATTCTGCTCCAGAACAAGAACTCGCATTGGCCGATTTTTTCCAAACAAATCAACTAACCATTACTAGGCTTTCTTCTAGTGAAACCTTTCTGCCCTACTTGCCATTAGAAGAAAATTTATTTATCGCTAGTACAATCAAAGAACGGGATCGAAAAGTAGTTCTAGCCGAAGCTTTCCAGGTGTTCCAATTAGAACCTGCCTTACTTGGTCGTTCCTTTACTTCTTTTACGACTTTTGAAAAAATTAAAATGCGCATAATACAACTTTTGCTTTCAAAAACAAGTACGTTAGTGATTGATGACATCTTTTCTTCATTAACGATTGGACAACGTCAAGAAATTTTACCTCAATTAAAAATAGCAGTTCAAAAAAGAAACAAGCGCTTGCTATTTCTGACAAAAGATCCACAAATTATTGATAGTCCCTATGTGCACCCCCTGTCTCTACATGCGTTATTAAACTAAAAAAACGTCTGGCACTGATTGTGACCAGACGTTTTCTTTAGTTTTCAGTAATTTCAACATCAGGAAATGAAATAATAAACGTGGTGCCTTTACCAAGTTCACTCTCAACATTGATTTTTCCTTTATGCAAGCGGACCAATTGTTGAACGATTGGTAAGCCTAATCCTGATTCTCCATATTTCGTATTTTTACGGGATGGATCTACTTTGTAATAACGATCCCAGATATTCAGAATTTGCTCTTCCGTCATGCCGATTCCTGTATCAGAAATACGGACAATAGTTTCTAAATAGCCTTTTTCTAAAGCAATATGAATTTCGCCATTTTCAGTAAATTGGATAGCATTTTGAACAATATTGACAACTACTTGAACGAAACGATCATAATCGGCATACACATCAATTGGTTCGGTGGTGTCTAAATACAATTGATTACCAGCGGCTTCAGCTTTGGCCGTTAGTTGAGTCACAATATTTTCTAAAGCTTCTGTTCCGTTGAACTTCTTCACAACAATTTGAATCTGGTTGGTCCGAATTTTTTCATAATCAAGATTTTCATTGACTAAGCGAATCAAGCGAGCTGTCTCATTTTGCATCAGTTTAATCGCATTCTCTTTTTGATTTTCAGGAATAGCATTATACTGCAATCCCTCTAACAAGCCATTAATAGTTGTTAAAGGCGTCCGCATTTCATGAGAGGCATCCGCCATAAATTGACGACGGCGCTCTTCTTGCCGATTGATTTCTTCTTGTGATTCTTTTAAAGACGCAGCCATTTTATTAAAATCTTCTGCTAGGTCATCAAATTCATCTTTGTCATGAACCGGTAATTGAATATCAAAATTTCCACTAGTGATTTCTTTGGTGGCTTTACGCATCCGATTAATTCGTTTCACTTGGAAAGTCGCAAATAGATAACTTAGTAACAAGGCAATCACACCAGAAAAAATAAAGCCTTTAATCAAGTTTTGTGTCACGGACTGAACACTTCGGTCAACGTTTTTGGCAGGTTGTGTAATAACGAGTGAACCAATAATCACTTTTTTATCAGAAGACTGATTTGATGCATACACCGGTAACATTACATAGGACGAAGTATTTCGGGCCCCGTAAATATCAATGTTTTCTGTTGCATAAACACGATTGCCTTTCATGATTTGATCCCAATTTTTATCGATTAAGGAAAAGTCTAATTTTTTTGTGCTATCAACTGGTGGGTACTGCACTTCGCGGTCCTTGTTAATAAACACAAATTGCACATCTTGCTTCTGGAGTACACGTTCAGTCAACTGAAATGAATAGGATAAAACATCTCGATCCGAAACGCCTGCGACATTAATAAAAAAGTCACGTGTTTCTAAAGCCGATTCTGCATAACCATACAGCTGTTCATAGTTATTTTCTTGCATTGTGCGCTTGGTCAATTGTGTGAAAGACGTTCCGACAATGAGAATAATCAGAGCAATCACACCTATAAAAGCAAGTAATTGTTGATACAAATACTTCATTAAGCAACACCTGAATCGTCGAATTTATACCCTACGCCCCAAACCGTTTGGATGACTTGAGGACCCACTTTTTCAATTTTTTGTCGTAATTTTTTGATATGGGCATCAACTGTCCGTTCATCGCCAAAGTATTGATAGTCCCAAACCAATTCTAGTAGTTGTTCGCGTGAAAAGACTTGGCGTGGTTTTTTTGCTAAAGTGTATAGCAAATCAAATTCTTTAGGTGTTAAGCCTTCAATTAATTGATTATCTAAATATGTTTCTCGTGTTTTCGTATTCATTTTAAAATGATCCGTAATCACATCAAACGTTTCATCTGTATTCTCAGACGTATCATGCGCAGCCTCTGCCACCTCGGCACGACGATGTAGAGCTTTCATCCGTGCAATCAAAGTTAATGGACTAAATGGTTTTGTCACATAATCATCCGCACCCATTTCAAGGCCAATTACTTGGTCACTTTCAGAATCACGAGCGGTCAACATAATAATGGGAACATTGGCTGAAACTTTGCGAATTTCACGACAAACAGCCATCCCATCCATACTAGGTAAGTTTAAGTCTAACGTAATCATGTCCCATTTTTCTGGCGAAGCAAGAAAAGTCGTCAATCCTTCTTTGCCATCATCTTTAAAGGTAGCTTCCCACCCTTCATTTAAGAAAAACATTTGCATCATTTCTGAGACGGATTCATTGTCTTCAATCATTAATATATTCATTTCATTCACTCCTTATTCACTTTTCATAAAACTGCTCTATTGTAGTATACTCTAAAATTGAATTTGTACCAACCGATTCTATATTTCTTCAAAAATCCTTTACAGAACCATCAAAAATCACTTTTTTTCCTGCTCTTTTAAAGAAAACGAAGTGAACCCATTGTCTTTTCAGAAAAGTTTGTTAAAATAACAAGCGTAGAGAGGATGTTAGGGTATGGATAAAATGAAAGCTATTACTTTTTTTGATTTAGATGGAACTTTGTTAGATGGAACATCGCAAATTACTCCTGAGATTACCGCAGCAGTGGCGGCCTTGAAAGACAATCAAATTTTACCTTTAATTGCGACAGGACGGACCTTGTGTGAGATTCAGCCAATCATGAAAGCCAGTGGTATTGACTCAGCGATTGTAATGAACGGGCAATTTATTCATTATGAAGGAAAGACGATTTATTCAGATGAATTTACAACAGAGGAATGTGTTTCACTGCATGAACATGTCAAACAGCGTGGTCATGAATTGGCTTTTTACAATGAGCGCCGTATTTTTTGTACAGGGCATACTGGCACAGTGAAACAAGCCTATGATTATATTCATTCAGCTGTTCCAGAAATTGATCCCACAGGTTATGAGAATGATGCCGTCAACATGATGTTGGTCTTAAGTCAACATGGCGATGATGATGAATATTACTATGAGCGGTTTCCTGAATTGACCTTTTATCGCAATGGTCCTTTTTCAATAGATATTGTTCGTAAAGGGGTCTCTAAAGGCTCTGGTGTCAAAAATCTTTTTAACACCTTGGGATTAAACGGCATTCCGACTTATGCCTTTGGTGATGGCATCAATGATTTGGCGCTGTTTGAGGCCTGTGATTATGGAATTGCCATGGGTAATGCGCGAGAAGAACTAAAAGAAAAAGCCACCTTTATTTCAACTAAAAATACTGAGAATGGCATTGTTAATGGCTTGAAAAAATTTGATTTACTATAAGAGAAAACTACCTTCTTCTATTGATGTACTTTAGAAGAAGGTAGTTCTTTTGTATGTTCATTTTTCTTTTTCTGCTGAGCACAGAGAGCTACTCCCACTACTTGAATCAGCAAAATCGCTCCCAACAAACAACTTAATACGATGTTTCCTGATAGGATTGTTCTTCTGATTAAAATAATTAATACGACACTGCTAATTCCGTAGAGTAACCATTGGTTGTCCATTTTTATTGACCCCTTTGTTTTTCTATGTTTAGGATAGGATGTTTCCTACTAAAATGCAAGGAAAGATCCTAGATTCTTACAACTAACCCATAATTTTTACTAATTCCTTATTTGTTTTCATTTATTCTTAAGATTCGTTTCATTTTTGTAAAAAATCACACTTTTTTTCTATCTCTGTTTTAAATTGCGTACAGTTCTTAAAAAAAATGATACACTAAAAGTGAACTCGAAATGAAAGGAGCCATTCCTTTGGTTAATAGCGAAAAAAGAAAACAATTAATTATTGATACATGCATTTTAGCTGGAAAAATTATGCTGGAAAGCGGATCTGAAGTATATAGAACCGAAGATACAATTACTCGGATTGCTGCAAATGCTGGCGAGCCAGAGAGCGTTTGTTACACGACGGCTACAGGGATTTTCGTGGGCTTTCGTTCCAGTAATTATACGCAATTAGAAAACATCCCCCAGCGCTCGATTAATTTGGAAAAAGTTAGCCTTGTCAATCAATTATCAAGAGAATTTGCGCAAAAGGAGATTACTTTGCCAGAGCTTTATCAGCGCTTAACTCTATTAGAAACAGATACCCCCACTTTTTCAATTTCGTTACGCTTGTTAGCAGCCGGGATTGTTAGTTGTACGTTAATGTACATTTTTGGTGGCACTTGGCAAGATTTTATTGCAACTTTTTTTGTTGGCGTGATTGGGTATGCCAGTTATCTTTTTACCCAAAAGTTATTCCAAGTTCCTTACCTCGATTCATTCGCAGCCGCTTTTGTCATTGGTTTGTTGGCCTATTTGGCTGTGCATTTTCACTTAGCGGTCAACATTGATAATATTATTATTGGTGCGGTAATGCCGTTAGTTCCAGGTGTGGCGATTACGAACTCTTTTCGCGACATTTTAGCGGGCCACCTCATCAGCGGGACGGCGCGAGGGACAGAAGCTATTTTTATTGCTGGGTCTGTTGGCCTGGGAATTGCCTTGATTTTTAAATTATTTATGTAAGGAGTGTTCAAATGGAACTAATTTTTCATCTTCTCTTTAGTTTTTTAGCAACTGTGACGTTTGGTATTATTACGAACATTCCTCGTAAAGCACTGGTGGCTTGTGGCATTACTGGCATGACAGGCTGGATGATTTATTATGTCTTAACGCAAACTTTTGATGCTAGTCAAACCTTTGCAAACTTTTTAGGAACGGTCGGGTTAGGAATCGCTAGTATCTTTTTTTCCCGTTACAAAAAAATGCCGATGATTATTTTTTATATTCCAAGTTTGGTTCCTTTAGTGCCAGGAGGCCCTGCCTATCAAGCGGTTCGGAGCATTTTGTTAGGAAATATTGATGACGGTTTGCAGTTGATTTTAAAAGTTGTCTTTACTGCTGCAGCTATCGCAGCGGGCTTTATGGTGACCTCGTTACTGGAACGAATTGTCAAACGTTTTTTCCCCAAGCGACTCTTCCGATTGGTCAAAAAATAAAAAAACAAGCTCATTTTCTGAGCTTGTTTTTTTATTCTACTTCTTCAAAGAACAGCAACAAATCTTGTAGCGTTAATTGTGCTTTTTCAGCAGCGTTTAAATCTTGAACAATTTTACCTTTTTGTAAAACAATTAAACGATTGCCATATCGTAAAGCATCTTCCATTCGATGGGTAATCATTAAACAAGTTAAGTTCCCTTCTTCAATCCGTTGTTCCGTTAAGTGCATCAGCTGCTTGGATGTTTTGGGATCTAAAGCAGCAGTATGTTCATCTAAAAGTAATAATTCTGGTTTTGTGATAGTGGCCATTAATAAACTTAAGGCTTGGCGTTGACCGCCAGAAAGGTTACCTGTCGGTGTATCCAGATGATTTTCCAAGCCATTGCCAACTTCTTGACAGATTTTTGTAAACAAGGCGCGTTGCTCATTTATCTTCCGTAATGTTAAGGGACGTTTTTGTCCGCGTTTCATGGCAAGCAATAAATTTTCTGCCACAGTCATTCTTGGTGCTGTCCCCATTTTAGGATCTTGAAAAACACGCGCTAGAGATTTGGCCCGTTTGACTTCAGAAAGATTGGTGCGATTGACTCCTTCAATTAAAAATTGTCCTTCTGTTAGTGTCAAAGTTCCTGCTAAACTATTGAATAGCGTACTCTTGCCTGCGCCATTTCCACCTAAAACAGTAATGAAGTCCCCAGGATAAATGGCTAAGTTCACATGATCCAAAATCACTTTTTTTTCATTCATCCCATTATCAATGATTTTTGTCGCATTTTTTAATTCAACAACTGGTTTCATTTCGTTTCCCCCTTATCAGAAAAGCCATGTAGTCGTAATGCTTTTTTCAATTGTGGGATCATTAAACAGATTGCTAAAATCACTGCTGAGAAGATTTTCAAATATGTCGTATCAAAGCCTAATTTAATCACTAATAAAATCAATAGTTGATAAATAATACTCCCTACAACAATCGCCATCAACCGTTCACCAAACGTTAATTCTCCAAACAGTACTTCACCAATAATGAGTGAAGCTAAGCCAATCACAATGACGCCGGTTCCTTTACTTACATCCGCATATCCATCATTTTGGGCAATCAAAGCGCCAGATAAGCCAATCAAGCCATTCGATAAAACCAATCCTAAAATTTTCATGCGATCCGTTTGAATGCCAATCGAGCGAGCCATTTCTTCATTGTCACCTGTCGCAATATAGGCTTGTCCTAAACTAGTGTTAAAGAAAAATAACAGTAAAATCATTACCACAGCCAAAACACTAATCCCTAAAAAAATAGTATCATAATAATCTGGTAAGGCCATTTTTTGAAAAACATCTTGAATCTTCGGTTGGTTTAATAAAGACTTATTTGGCGATTTCATCACAAATAAAATCACGGAATTTAAACCAGACATCACTAAAATTCCTGCTAAAATAATTGGAATTTTTCCTTTTGTAAATAGTAAACCAGTCACTAAACCGGCAAGCATTCCTGCTCCGACCCCTAAAAGAGTCGCTACAAATGGTGAAACCCCTGTTGTAATGGCAGTTACACAAACCGCCCCTCCTAACGGAAATGAACCTTCTGTGGTCATATCTGGAAAATTTAAAATACGATAAGTCATAAAAATACCTAGTCCTAACAAGGCCCATAACATTCCTTGTCCAATTGCTGAAACAATCATCGCTTCTCCTACTTTCTTTGATAATTAGTTAATCAATTTCGATTTTTTTGCTAACTCTGCGGGAATTGTAATTCCTAACTTTTGAGCTTGTTTTTCATTGATAATTGTGTCGCCTGTATTAAAGGTATAAATGGGTGTAGTTGCTGGTTGACTTTTTCCAGACAGAACCTCTGCTGCCATTTTGCCGGCTTGTACCCCCAATGCATGTTGATTAATCCCAACAGTTGCTAAACCGCCTTGTTCTACCATTGTATCCACTGAAGGAATAATCGGCGTCTTGGTTCGATTTGCTTCTCCGACTACCGTTTGCATGGCATTAGCAATCGTATTATCAGTTGGTATATAAATCACATCTGTTTCCTTAGTCATCACTTGAACCGTTTGTGCAATTTCATTACTTGATGGCACAGCATATGTTTTCACTGTCAATCCTTTGGCTTCAGCTGCTTTCTGCGCTTCAGCTACTTGGTATCGAGAGTTTTCTTCTGAGGAAGCATAGAGAATACCTATTTTTTTGGCAGCTGGTATCAATTCTTTTAGTAAATCCATCTGGGCTGACAAAGGTGATTGATCACTAACACCCGTGATGTTACCACCTGGCTTTTGATTGTCTTTCACCAATCCAGCACTAACAGGGTCCGTAATGGCGCCTAAAATAATTGGGATTTCTTGGGTAGTGTTGGCTAACGCTTGCGCAGCTGGCGTGGCGATGCCAATTAAAACGTCTGCCTTTTTTTGTACTAATTGTTGACTCATGATTGCTAACTTACTCTGGTCGGCTTGACCATTTTGAAAAATAATTTCTAAGTTTTTGCCTTTGTCATAGCCATTTTCCTTTAACCCTTCCTCAACACCTTTATAAATTTCGTCCAATGCGGGGTGACTGACAAACTGCAGAACCCCTACAGTAACTGTTTCTTTCTTTGAATTCGTCACTTTTTGATTCACAAAAAAAGCACCAATTAAATAAATAGCTAATAAAGACACGACAAACGTTAAACGTTTATTTTTCATTTTGCATTCTCCTAACTGCCCTTTTGTTTGGCAACTTTTTCTTTTTAATAATAAAACCATTATCTATAGGGCATTTCTTCCGTTGAAAGTGAAACTGTAATTCGTAATCCTCTGCTTAGTCAAAATCCTAGGAACACTTTTTTACAAATGTCAGGATTTAGTTGCGACGAGGATCGCAACTTTGGTGAGAATCGCAGGAGTACTTTTTCTACGATTGTGACAACGTTCTCTTCGTTCACCTTGTGCTACTCATCACTCTTGAAGGCCAAACTGCGGCGAGTATGCGCAGCCTGCATCTACTCTGTCACTTCGTGCCAATCGTAGTGCTTGTCAGGATTTAACTGCGACGAGGATCGCAACTTTGGTGAGAATCGCAGGAGCACTTTTCTACGAATGGGACAACGTTCTCTTCGCTCACCTTGTGCTACTCATCATCTACTCTGTCACTTCGTGCCAATCGTAGTGATTCGTAGCAAAAAAACAACGACTTATCCTAAGTGTTTAGGAGTGGTCGTTGTTTTTATGCAAAACAAAAACCACATAGATGGGTCCTCTATGTGGTCGTTTTTTCTTCTTGAATATAACCAGCATAGATACACTTTTTAGAATAAGTCTTCTAAAGTTGTATCTATGAAAGAATCATACATACAACTATCTACGCCAGTTTTGCCATGATTGGTGCATTTCTTTTACGTTAGATAATTGTGTCATGTATTTTCCCTCCTAGTTATGTTGTTAAAGGTAGTCTACACTATATTGATTTTGTTCGTCAAGAAAAAGTTTTTATTTTCTTGCATTTCTTTTACTTCTAAAAAACGAGCCACTCTTATGAGAGGCTCGTTTTTCTTTATTTCAGCATATTTACCACTTAATTGTTTCGGTTTCTTTCAATTTTCACGGGAACTTTAACTGCTTGTTTTTGCGATTGAATCAGCCATAAACTTACTAAAATCGTCATTGAAATTACTAATGCCATCGAAAATCGCCTCTTTCTAATTCCTTAAAACTTTCTACAATCTAAGTTTAACATAGCTAGCTATTATTCACCAGTTTCTGGTACTGTATCAGTGCTTTCTGTCGTCGTTTCAGTAGATTGAGCAACGCCAGTCGTGCTGGTCGTCGTCTGTGTTTCAGCGGTCTTTGCTGCTTCTTTTTCAGCTTCTTGCGCCGCTTTTTGCTGGTCTTTCAAAACGCCAGCCATTGGTAATCGATTTAATTCTGGTATTAATTGTGTTTTTAAATCCATAGATTTTTCGACAACCGTCCGTGTCTTTTCTTTGCCGTTTTCAAAGAAAACAAGCGTGATCTCATCGCCGCTAACATTGTATTGCTCTTGTGCTTTGCCAGCATTATAAATTAACGGATAGATATACAGCGAACGATGAAATTCATTCATTTTATCTGAATTAAACAGCTTCACCATTTGATCGTATTGCTTGCCAGATGGTTTAGCAAACATGACTGACATGGCTCCTGTTTCTTGGATTTTCTTGTCTGCTGTTTTGTAATCTAAGACACTGACTTTCTCTGATTTGATGGGTCCTGCGACTAACGATTCAACTTGAGCAGCTCGAATATTTTTTTGCATCGTTGGAATAAAAATGATTGAGCCAATTATTAATACTAATGCTACAATAGCGGTAATCATTAACAGTTTTCTTTGTCTTAATTCATAAAGTGCCTCTTTTAGTTCTTCCATAAAATTATTCAACTTCTAATCGCTCCTCGCTTTTAGTTCTTATCTATTATACTAATCATTTTCTTTCTTGCCTACCCTTGCGCTTTAATTACTAAAAAAACCAGCAAACTTCCCCAGCTTTCTAAGGAAAACCCAACTCCTTTTTAACAAGCTTCTTTCTTAAATTCAAAAACTCCGCTATAATAAAGCTATTAGTCGGAAAGAAACGAGGGATTTATTATGTCATTTGATGGCGTATTTACTCATAGCATGGTTCATGAGTTGACAGAAACACTCGTAAGTGGCCGGATTTCAAAAATCCATCAGCCTTATGAAAACGAAGTCGTTTTAGTCATTCGTGCGAAAGGTAAAAACCATAAATTATTATTATCAGCACATCCTAGTTATGCGCGCATACAACTATCTACAATTACCTATAGCAATCCAGAAACACCTCCTAATTTTGTGATGATGTTACGAAAATTTCTAGACGGTGCCATTTTAGAAACGATTCAACAAATAGAAAATGATCGCGTGATTCACTTCACCTTTTCAAAAAGAGATGAACTAGGTGACTTACAAAATATTGTTTTGATTGTTGAATTAATGGGACGTCACAGTACAATCGTTTTAGTTAACCAATCTTCTGGAAAAATCTTAGATGCAATAAAACACATTGGAATGAGCCAAAATAGTTATCGTTCGTTGCTTCCTGGAGCAACTTATATTGAACCGCCAAAACCAATGGGACTTAATCCGCTCACGGCCTCAAAAGAAGAAGTCTTTGCGCTTCTTTCTACAGCTCCTGAATTAAACGGACGCTATTTACAACAACATTTCCAAGGTCTAGGCAAAGATACAGCAGACGAATTAAGTGCCCGTTTACTTGCACAACCAAATGAAAAAATGGCCATCTGGACGGAATTTTGGTCCTCAGTCACTGAAGCTGTTGTACCGACATTAACAGTCACTGAAAAAAAAGAATATTTTACGCCCACTCCTTATCAATCATTAGTTGGTGAACAAACAACGTATCCGACACTCAGTGAATTACTAGATGCTTTTTATTCTGGTAAAGCAGAGAAAGACCGTGTCAAACAACAAGGCGGCGAACTAATTCGCAAAATTGAAAATGAACTAAAAAGAAATCAAAAGAAACTTAAAAAATTACAACAAACCTTAGCCGATACAGAAAACGCTGAAAATTACCGTCGCGACGGAGAACTATTAACAACCTTCATGGCACAAGTCCCAAAAGGAGCCACCGAGGTGGAATTACCAAATTATTATGAAGAAAATGCACCGTTGCGTATCTCGCTAAATCCTGCACTTTCACCTAATCAAAATGCACAAAAATATTTTCAAAAATATCAAAAATTGAAAAATGCTGTCCGAGTTGTTAAGACACAAATTCAGCAAACGCAACAAGAAATTTCTTATTTAGAGTCAGTTGTGGCACAACTTGAAATTGCGACACCAATGGACATTGAAGTGATTCGTGAAGAACTGATTGAGCAAGGCTATTTAAAACGTAAAAAAAATAAAAAACAAAAACAGCCGAAAAAAAGCCAACCCGATCTTTTTTATGCCACAGATAGCACACCTATTCTCGTTGGAAAAAACAATTTGCAAAATGATCAATTGACTTTACGAACCGCTAAAAAAACTGATTATTGGCTCCATGCCAAAGATATTCCTGGATCTCATGTAATTATTCGTGACGCACATCCTAGCGAAGAAACCCTTACTGAAGCCGCACTTCTAGCAGCTTATTTTTCAAAATATCGACTTTCTTCACAAGTGCCTGTCGACTATGTCCAAGTAAAACATGTGCACAAACCCAATGGAGCAAAACCAGGTTATGTGATTTATGAAAACCAACGAACGTTATATGTGACGCCAACAGAAGAATCGATCAAAAAAATCCAGCAAAATAAGGCTTCTGCTTCCTAATTATATTAAACTAAAAAACAACGTACTGCCGATTGATCGTACGTTGTTTTTTTGCATTGGCAAAGACATTTATCAAGTGATAAATAACACAAGTAAGCTCAATTAGTTTACAAACTAGCCATTTCTCTCTATACTGACTGTTGGAGGTGAAATTCATGGTCTTTTTACACATTATTTTTGGGATGTTTGCCTTTATTGGCGCTTTAGGTTTAGGTGTCGCCTTCCGCGATAGCTTTACAGAACTTTCAACACCAAAGAAAGCAGCGATTATTTTATCTTACGTAGGTGCGATTGGTTCAACAGTCCTAGGGTTCACATCAGCAACAAAAAATCCATTTGTTTTAGCTGCAACAGTTGTCTTAGTTGTCGCCTTTTCTATTGCTCTTTTCAAAAAAAGCAGTAAAGAAACAAGCAAATAATAAAACCTTTGAAGAGCGGCATAGCGACAAGCTACCCTCTTCCTTTTACATACTATTTAAAGGAGTGAGGCAAATGTCTCTGACTATTTCTGAAGAAGTAAAACAACGTTTAGCCCCTTTCTTAACTGAAACGAACACCTTCTTGTTGGTAGCAAATGACGGCTCTAATCCTTATTCTTCCGCAGAAGGTTGTTGTATGATTGGCGATCGTTTCATTATCGTTCCTGTTGATCAAGCAGAAGCGCCTTATACCAAAACAATTGCTAATGATTCTTTTCACGTCTATACTTCGACGTATGACCAAATGTTTTTAACAGGGCATTTACAGCTAGTGATTCATCCGAATGCGGGAACCATTACTTTAAAAAATGAAAGTGGCATATTAGATAGTAATGTGGACATTTATCAACACTAAAAAAGCAAACAAAACGTTTACGCGTTTTGTTTGCTTTTTTAGTGTTGAAAGGCTTGAAAGGTAGTAATGATTACGTACATCATCCCCGATGCAATAATCGGACCAGCTGCAATTCCTTTTAAAAAAACGACGCCAAGAATCGTTCCAAAAACTAAGGCCACCGTAATCTCTGGTGATTGATTAATTAAACCTACTCCTTTTGAGGATAAAACAGCTACCAGAATTCCACAAAGTATCCCCAGCCATCCCATCGGTGTTTTGAATGATTGGATTAAATCCTTTAAGCCAATTTGTCCTGTAGCAATCGGGACTAAAATGGTAATTGAAATAATTGTGACCCCTAAATTAATGCCTTTATCTGACAACCACGACATGATTTTCGCACTATTTGGTAAAGCTTTTAAAGCAAGCACAACAACTGACGCAATTAATAAACTTTGATTTTTTGCAACAAACGCAATCAAGGCAATCAGTAGTAAAAAAAGCCAACTCTCCACTGGTTGTCCTCCTTTCTGATTTGGTTCTTTCGTTAACCAAACTTTCTTGTCTTTCCTATTTTAGCAAAGAACCTCTTTAATTACCATTCAGCTTCAGTAATTATTGTCTTTTTCACCCGAATCTTGCTTAGAAAAAACGAGTTAAAAATTAATTTTTTCTCATAACAAGCCTTTTTCTCTTTGAAAAATTATTTTATGAAGTATACTAATATTAACTATAAAGTAGTTTACTTGCATTTATACTGGATATTCGATATCCTATTTAAGGCTCTTCAATTGAGCGAGCATCACAAAAGACATTTTAGTAGCAATTCTTGGGGAAGTAGTGCTACTAAGATGTCTTTCCTTTTTTTATTTTTACTAACAATATACGTTTCTTATATTAAAATTCACAATTCTTTATAAATAAAAGCGCCTGCCCCACAGTTGTCTGGACTGTAGGGCAGGCGCTTTTCAAGTCATTTAAATACGCTTTAGTTTTCTTTCAAATGATAAACACTTGGACTTGGGTTAAGAAAACCTGCTTCTAAAATTTCGATGTTAGTTAATGCTTGCTCTTTAGTTACTAGTTGCGGTGCACCATTTTTCAACGTTTCATAAACGGCATCATAATAACGACCGTAATCACCTACAGGCGTTTTAATTTGTTTTTTAATCCAGTCGCCATTGCCATTACGGTAGGTCACTTCTCCATAATACATTGGTGAATCTTCTCCAAAGCCTGGTGCATCTGGCATGCTTCCGGCTTTTAAATCATTTTCTTGTTGATCTTCACCATATTTGATGAACGAGCCATTGCTGCCATGAACAATAAAACGTGGATACGGACTAGCGACAGAATGATTCGTTTTAACTTTTACTTTTAATTTTGAACCATAATGTAAATCAACGTCAAAATAATTATCGACTGCCTCGCTCACTTCATTATTACGAATATCATAAGTGACTTGATCTGGACGCCCGAAAAGAGCAATCATGCGATCCATTAAATGAATGCCTAGTCCGTAAAACGAACCATTTTCTTTAGGTCCTTGTTCCGTGATACTTCCTGGTCGATAATAATCAATATGTGTTTCCACTTCATTGATTTCTCCTAAAAAGCCTTGCTCTACTACTTGCTTCATCGCTAGGTAATCGCCGTCGAAACGTCGATTTTGATAAGGCATCACTACTACCCCTTTTTCTTGCCCTAAAGCAAATAATTCCTCTGCATGTTCTAACGTATCACAAAATGGTTTTTCCACAATCACTGATTTACCAGCTAAAATGGCTTGTTTGGCTAAATCATAATGTGTATGCGCAGGTGTACAGATTGTGATCAATTCAATTTCTGGATCCGTCAATAATTCATTAAGGTCAGCGGTAAAATTTACGCCTTTTTCTTTAAAGGGCGCTGCTGCTTTTTCATTAACATGTAAATCGAAAATTGTTTTCACTTCTAGTGTTTCTCGAATCATTACGTAAGGTAAATGGTAACGATTGGCACTTTTACCAAATCCAATAAACCCCATTTTTACTGTCATATTTTCCACACTCTTTTCTTATAATTAGATAAGTCCATTTGTTTCAATGACTTTTTGATACCAATAATAACTGTCTTTCGGGATTCTTTCTAAGGAACCTTTTTGTGTTTCATCTTGATCCACATAGACAAAACCATAACGCTTTTGATAGCCGTTAAGCCACGACAGTAAATCGGTGTAACTCCATGTACAATAACCAATAACTGAAACACCATCCGTAATCGCCTCTTGAATCGCTTGGATATGGCTTCGCAAATAATCAATGCGATACGTATCATGAATTTGTTTATCTTCTGTTAAGGTATCATATTCGCCTAACCCATTTTCAGTAATTAAAATAGGGACTTGATAGCGACTAGCTAATCGTCGTAAGGCAATTCTCAAACCTTGCGGGTCAATGGCCCAATCCCAGTTCGTTCGTTCAACATATGGATTATTTACTTTTTTAAATAAACCCGGTACCCCAGATTCCGTTTCAGAACCCTTTTCACCCGTTGTATTCATCTTCCCTATTCCAACACCATCTAATGGATTAGCAGCAACCGTATCCGTCCGATAATAATTAATACCTAGAAAATCAGGTTTGGCTGAACGTAGTAACGCTAAATCGCCCTCTTTTATCGTTGGGGCCACACCTTGCTCCTGTAAGTAATTTAATGCGGCAATTGGGTATTCTCCCCAAAGATAGACATCTAACCAAAAATGCGACAACAAATCTTCTGCATTTTCTGCCGCCAAAACATTGGCAGGATGCGCATCAACGGCATAAACAGGCGTATAAGCAAAGCTAGGGCCAATTTTGCCAGGCATTTCTAATTCATGAAACGCATTAATCACTGCTGCATTGGCTAAATTAGCAATATGATTGGCCTCATACATCCGTTTATTGTCTGTTACGCCGGGAGGATGCACGGCTAATTGATAACCTAACGAAGTAAACACATTTTGTTCGTTTAAACTAATCCAATAGCGAACTTTGCCACGGAAAGCGTCAAATAAAATTTTCGCATAGGCCACAAAATCAGCAATAATTTTTCTTGATTCCCAGCCACCATATTCTTTTTGCAAAACAGCTGGCAAATCCCAATGATACAAAGTTACCATTGGTTCAATTCCTGCCGCTAATAACTCATCAATTAAATCTGAATAAAATTTCAGTCCCGCTTGATTTACTTGACCACGCCCTTCAGGTAAAATTCGTGTCCATGCAATCGAGAAACGATATGCTTTTAAACCTTGTTGTTTCATTAAAGCCACATCTTCTTTGAAACGATGATAATGATCGACGGCTAAATCACCAGTTGTCTCTTTGAACGTTTTTCCTGGTAGCCGAACAAATTCATCCCAAACAGATGCGCCTTTGCCATCTTCATTCCAAGCACCTTCTACTTGATAAGCGGCCGAAGCAGAGCCCCATAAAAAATCTTGCGGAAATGCTTTTAGTTGGTGATGTTCCATTGTCATTCCTCCCTCTTTTCTGTGCTGCCCTTTTATTGTAAAAGGTTTTCACAAAAAGTACCAATCAGATCAATAAGTTCTTCTGTTTACTTTTAAAACTATATAGTTTTAAAAAGAATAAGTCAACTACTTTTATTTAAGTACTTGATTATTAAGTGGTTACGTTAAAAATAAATATATAGTTTTAACATGTTAAATTCATGGTATAATGAGAGAAATACTGGTGATAAAGGAGGACTCTGATGCGGACAAATACACGTTATAAAGAAATTTATGCAGCTATAAAACAGGATATTGAAGCAGGTGTTTATCCCATTAATCAAAAGTTACCCCAAGGTCGTCTTCTTGCAGAAAAATATCAGGTCAGCGAACTAACCATTACAAAAGCCTTACATTTGCTTGTGCAAGAAGGTTATGTTGTCAGACGACGTGGCTCGGGCAGCTTTGTTCAAGACTTTCAAAATCGAACCATTACTAAATTTTCTCCGTTAACCGGCACTTACTCAACCTACGATGGAAAAGTTGAATCCGTGGTTTTAGGCTTTGCAACAGAAGTACCTGAGCCTTGGGTGACTGAAAAATTAAGTATTACAGAAGAAGAGTTAGTCTACAAAATTATTCGTTTACGGATTATCGAAGATGTGCCCTCAATTATTGAATACACTTGGATGCCCGTTGCTTTAATTCCGAACTTGACAATGAAAGAATTGAAAGTCTCCATTTATCAATATATTTCGGAACAATTGCATCAAAAAATTCAAAGTGCGCGGGTCAGCATTTCTGGGATCCGTCCTTCTGCGTTGGAAAAAAAATATTTAAACTTAACCGATAATGATTTCCTGATGCGTGCAGAACAAATTGCTTACCTAGGCAATGGACATATTTTTGAATACTCAATTGCGAATCATATTCCTAGTGAATTCACTTTTGAAACTGTCTTAATTGCAGAAAAATAGAAAACTTTTATGTTGCCATTTCTCATTTCTAACAAAACGATCTCTTTACTTTGAGCCAATACTTTTTGTTAGAAATGTTTTTCTGCTAGTTAAAAATATTTTTCAAATTATATTTCCAAACATGAATTTTGATAAAAGTATTGCTATTTACTAGAACTACGATTAAAATATTGCTTGTAGCACTCTTTTTAATATAGATACAAGCAATTTGTTTTTTACATAGTCAATTAACCAAAGTGAGGACTTTATATGAGGAAACCCTACATTTTAATGAGCTTACTCGTTCTAAGTACCTTATTAAGTGCTTGTTCAACTGTAAGTGGCAGCCCAGCAAGTCAAAGTGCGCCCGCACCTGATGAAGTGTTGGCGACAAGTATTGGGACGTATGAAAATCGAACATTGTTGGTTCCAGATGGGCGTTTAGCCTTAACTGCCTTGCATAAAGGAAAAGATTATCAAGGCAAACCAATGTTTTATGTCCTGTTTGAATTAACCAATACAACCGAAAAAACACAAAATATTCAGCTAATGATTCAAAGTTTTATGGAAGTTAGTCAAACTGTCCACGGAAAAGCCCAAAATTTACAATATGCAGTCTTAACAGATTCACCTTTCCAAGACAAATTAGATCGTTTAGCAGATGAAATCAATCCTGGTGAAACAATCCAAGGCGCTTACCCGTATGAATTTATTAATGAGAATAAGCCGGTCCATTTTAAATTTAGAGATCGCCTTCTCAGTCTGGATGAACCCATTGCATCAGAAGAAATTACCATTACAGAAAAAAGTTTGGTCCGCTAGCTTAGCTAGCATTGGACCAAACTTTTTATTTATTATTCAGATGGAAAAGATTCTCCTTCTATAAAACGTGTGTAAATGTGTTCGCTCTCAGCAGCTTCTCCCCGCATTAAATGAATAATTTTCTCTGCAGCCACCATGCCCCATCGATGTTTAGAATAGGCAATTGTTGCTAATCGCGGTTGCACAAACGCACCTAGTTCAGAATTATCAAAACCAATCATCCGAATGTCTTTCCCCATTTGGTAATTTGTTTCTGCAACATATTTATAGACACCAATCGCCATTTCATCATTAAAAGCAAAAACATCGACTGGTTCTGTCTGTGGTTGACTCAAAATTTTTTTAGCAGCAGCATAACCAGAAGGTTCGGTAAAATCGCCTTGGATAATTTCATAAGGTATCCCAAAACGAGTTAATTCTCGTGTACTAACAGCCAATCGTTCTTGGCTATCATAACCTTTTTCTGGTCCAGAAAGCAGAAGAACCTTTTTTGAACCCACATTGACAAATTGCTCAATTGCCTGCGTGGCACCGCCACGATTATCCAAGAGAACTTGCCGAATATTCCTATGCTCAGTGGTTCGATCAAGGACAACGATCGAATGGCCACGTTCAGCAAACTTTTCAATTTCTTTTGTTGGAAATGTCCAATCTAAAATAATTGCCCCATCCACCATTTTTTCAGGAATGAAAAGATGTGACTTTTTACCGCTGCAGACAATCATCTCATAATCAAACAGTGCTAAGCCTTTCTTAATCCCCTCCAACAATTCACCATAAAAACTACCGCCATAAT
This sequence comes from Enterococcus sp. DIV0712, assembly GCF_050554855.1. NCBI lineage: Bacteria > Bacillati > Bacillota > Bacilli > Lactobacillales > Enterococcaceae > Enterococcus > Enterococcus sp. DIV0712. Next base: position 1,011,663 of record NZ_CP187333.1, on the reverse strand, counting down.
CGGCCAAATAGACACCAATAATATTGGTTTGACGGCGTTTTAATGTGCGAGCGGCCATGTTAGGAACATAGTTTAGCTCTTCAGCAATTGCTTGGATGCGCGTTCGTGTTTCTTCAGTTACCTTTGAACTACCATTCAATGCGTAAGAAACGGTCGAGATTGATACGCCTGCTTTTTTTGCAATATCTTTAATTCCTACCATGGACTACTCTCCTTTCTAATGGTAAATTTCAATAACACTTGCTTCATTTAATAATGAAAGCACCTCGTCTTTTTGAACTTCCATTCCCCCTTCTCGATAAGGGTTTTCTTCAAACTTAAACGGAACTTCTTGACCATCGATAACTATTTTCGCTGACTGATTTGGATAAAATTTATATGTGACAGGTTTATCAAACAATTGGTAAGTTAGTGTTAAACCAGACAATTTTTCTGGTAACATGGGATCAAAAACCACGCTTTGGGCCTTTTGCCGAATCCCTAAAACAGCTGTAATTAATTGATTTAAATAAATTCCTGGCCCACTTGAATAAATTCGCCAACCACCTTTTACCCCAATACTTCCATCTTTTAGTTTACCAAAATTTTCTTGTGATTCATACCTTGTTTTAAAATCGCCATCGGAACTACTAAAATAGGCATTGGCTTGGCGTAACTCTGCATTGTGAACCACTTCTTTTAATTGAACTGGATTGATTTGCATTAATGCTTGCCAGGTTTTGTCTCGCTGACCAATTTTCGCCATCGCTTCTGTATAGCGAATGTGCGCATGAACATACTGTAAGCCAATTTCGCGACCAAAATTAGCCGCCTGTTCTGCTCGTTTAAAATTAGTGCTCACACCGCCTCGATAGTTCGCTGGTTTGTTCATTAAACGCACGCCATCAGGAAACGTTAATTCTTTTTCAATAATTTCTAAATGATGACTTACTTGTTCCGGTGTTAATAATTCAGCTAACATACTACGGGTCATTGGCAATAATCGATATTGAATCCCTGTTTTTTTGTCATTTGGGTGAATCATTTGTTCAAAAGTTTCTGGCGTTTCCATATAAATAAACCCTGGAATCGTTTCATCCGCCAACATATATTTTTGAAAATCGTTCTTTATTCCTGCGACTAAAATTGCTAAGTGCTGACTATAAGTAGCATCGATTTCCGTAATTAAAGCCGCAAATTTTTTCAACACTTGATACGTTAAGGCAACGGTCCAACTACTAGCCATTTGCTCTTTAAGACGATTATCATAAGGTTGTAACGTGTCATCCCAATCGCCGTCACCGTAACAGGATAGAAAAGTTTCTGGTAAAAAATGTTGTTCAATATAATTTATTTCTTTTTTCAAATGTTCAAATAAAGATGCTGTTTCTTTTGTTTTGTGATTATCTTTGCGACTTGTATAAGGGATTTCCGTAGCTAAGATTGAATAATCTGCGGTTTGTTCCAAATAATCAGTCACTACTTTCAACGGCCAGACGATAATATCGCCATGGCTTTCACTGGCTTTTTGTTCTTCGTATCGGTCAAACATAAACCATTGCGGCCAGTTGCCATCGTCCTCAAATTGATTTTCAAATAGATGCTGAATAATGGAGGCCACGATCTTAGGCTGTTGCGTCGCAAAGAAAAATTCTGTCGGTCCTTGCGACACATCTCGTGTGCCCCAAGCTGCTCCACCATATTGTTCTAAGCCATGTGGCGACAAATAATGAACGAGCATATTATGAGTATACCAACGAGTTAATTGATTCATTTGCTGCACACTTGAGTCTGTGTGTGTTAACTCAAAATGATGCAACAAGCCATTAATGAATGCCAAATATTGACTTTCTGCTTTTTCAAAATCTAATGGTGTATTAACTAATGCTTGGTCCTCTATACTGCCCGTAATAAGTAGTGAAAATTTTTGGGTCTTTTCGATTGCCAAGACTAATAAGTCCGCTTCAGCTCCACCAAATAATGTGCTATCGGTTACTTGAAATGATTTATCAACTGTCAATGTATAGGTTAGTTCTGGGTAATAATTTTCTGTAGCAGAATGATTTCCCGTCACTCGAAGCGTTTTGCCAGTTTGTTCTAATTGATAGGTTGGTACTTCTTCCGGTCCTAATAACAAATGGTTAGAAACAGCCCACATATATGCATCCTTTTGACTGGTCACTTCCAATTGAATCACTCTTGAATCAGGCGAAGTGAAGGTGCGTACACGAATTGTGTCCTTTGGCAACTTATAATACCACGTAGCAGAGTTCAACCCCATTTCAAAAGCAGAAGGCATTGTTAGTAAGCGCCATAAGCCATTCTCTAAAATGTAGATTCGTTGACCAGAGCGTTTCATAACGTTTAAAGCGTTTCGGCTATTACTCATTAATTTGTTCATGGTCGTATTTCCTAAAACTACTTGTGAATTGAAAATGCCATACATATACACTGTCGTACTAAGCAAAGGTTCGTCAACCGTTAAGCCTTTACCACTTAATAAAATGTGGCCATGCGCTCTTTCCATGGCAATTTCTTTTTCTTGAAGAACAACATGATGGTAATTTTCCGTGAAAAAGGAATACGTCTGACCTGCTACTTTTTCAATTTGTGTCTGAAGGGGATAAAGTGCGGCCAACTCTTCTTCTGTTAATGGATTTCCTGTGATAGGTTCTCCTAAAAGTTTCGTAGGAGAGTCCTGTGTTTCTTCTAATGAATCGAATGTCACAGTTTCATAAATAGCTTGGAAGGCTTCTTTCGATAAAAAAGGTTCAGCTAATGCTTGCGGATGTGTTTCTGTTACCGCACCATAAAAAACAAATTCCTTACTTTCATTCGTTAATTGGACGGCTTCCGTTTGTAAAGCGGTGTAAGCAAATTCATATTGATAGACTTCATTTGCTAAATATCTTTTCCCCAATGCTTCTGGTGTGTTTGTTTGTTTAAATGAACGTCCGAAAAATTGATAGCCGTCCGTTGAGTAGCCTACTAATTTTTGAAAACTCCCTTGAATAAGGGCTGGAAACTTCTCATTTTGCGGTTGATTTTGTCTCGATAAAACAACAAGCTCTTCGCCCTCTTGCCAAATGTGATGATCAAGATACTGCGACACATACGCTTCATTTGACTGAACGGCTCCTTTGGTCGCTAAGCCAATATCTTGACCATAAACAATATCTACTAAGCCAGTTCCAGTGACATTAACCCGCCAGAACCATTGATTGCTTGGCCCCAAACGAAAGTCAACTTGGTAACGAACCGCTTCAAATTCGCCCCGCCATGTCAATTGGTTATCTGAAAGATAAAAATCACTTTGACTGTTGGAACCAATCATTGGTCGATAATTAATTGTGTCCCCTGTAATTATCCGCAAATAGAGTTGGTTCATACTGCCGTCTAAAGGATTACCTTCTAATTGATTAATCATCATGCCATAGCTATTCAATTCTTTTAAATCACCTGTCTCTAGAAATGTAGCAACTGTGTCTGCTTGCTTAAGCTTCTTTATCTGCATAACTTATCCTTCCCATCTTATTCATTTAACGTGACTGTTGCGGTTTGTACATCGCGACTATTTCCACCAATCATTACGATAAATTCACCTGCATCACTGGTTACCTGATTGTCTGAATGAACATAGCGCACCATATCCTCTGAAAGAAGAAACTGAACTTCTTTTTCTTCCTTTGGTTCCAGCCAAACTTTTTGAAAATCTTTTAACTCTTTAATTGGGCGAACCACTTGTCCCACCAAATCACGTACATAAAATTGCACGGTTTCCTCTCCAGCGATTGGACTGTCATTTCTTACTAAAACAGAGACCGTGACTGGTTGTTCTTTGGTAAATGTTAATGCACTTAGTTGAATTGGTTGATAAGAGAAATGACTATAACTTAAGCCAAATCCAAAGGGATATTTAGCGTAATTAGAGACATCTAAATATTTAGAAACATATTTTTCTTCTGGTGCTGACTCATAAGGACGCCCAGTATTGTCGACATTGTAAAAAATTGGCACTTGACCAACCGTTTCTGGAAACGACATACTTAAGCGACCACTTGGATTGTACTCTCCCCACAAAATTTCTGCTAGCGCATTGCCCCCTTCTGTTCCAGGTTGCCAAGCTTGCACAATTCCTTTTGCAACATCTATCCCTTGTAAATCTAAGGGCCGACCACTGTAGACCGTGACAACAACATTGGGATTTTTCTCAATAATTTGTGCCACTACTGCTAATTGTTTTTCGGGTAGACGAATATCACTGCGACTGGCAGCTTCCCCACTCATCCAATCTGTTTCGCCTAGTGCCACTACTACTTTATCTGCTTGACTAGCTAACGTTAAAGCCTCTTCAATGGCCGCCGCGGTCGGTTCAAAGTAATCAAAGGGTTCTTGGGCAACTAGAAGATTTGTAGTTAATTTTTGGGCACCAGCCACGAGGGAAATGGCTTCTTCTTTCTTTCCTTGCCATGACCAGGCCCCTAAAATATCTTGTGATTGGGCCCCTGGGCCGACAAGCGCGATTTTTTCTTGCGGTGTAAAAGGCAAAATATTTTCATTTTTTAAAAGAACCATTGATTTTTGAGCAATCTTTTTAGCTATTTCTCGATGTTCTTTGCTTAAAATCACTTCTGCTTCCGCTTGTTCATCCGCACCACGATAGGGATTTTCAAATAAGCCTAGCTCATTTTTTAGTTTTAAAATTCGCATAACTGCTTCATCAATAAGTGTTTCAGCAATCCGGCCTTCTTCAAGTAATTCTTTTAAATAATCTGGATAACACGTGGTCATCATTTCAATATCTACACCAGCTTTGATAGCCAATTCTGCTGCCTGTTTTTCATCTTTGGCAACGCCATGAGGAATTAATTCTTTAATCGCTCCCCAGTCTGAAATCACAACCCCTTCAAAGCCAAATTCATTTCGTAATACGTCTCTAAACAGCCATTGGTTGCCTGTAGCAGGAATCCCATCCACTGTATTGAAGGACGTCATGACAAGTTTTGCACCCGCATCTAATCCAGCTTTATAGCCAGGTAAATACATTTCTCTTAGCTGCCGTTCAGACATATCTACCGTATTATAATCCCGACCAGCTAAGGCACCACCATATGCCGCAAAGTGCTTCACGCACGCGGCTACTCGCCAATTGTCTTCTTTTAAATTTTCTCCTTGGTAACCTCTAACCATTGCAGCAGCTAAGCGGCTGTTGAGTAATGGATCTTCACCTGTTGACTCCATGACACGTCCCCAACGTGGATCGCGCACTAAATCAACCATTGGTGAAAAGGTTACATGTAATCCTGAAACAGCAGCTTCTTTTGCTGAAATCTCCGCCATTTTTTCAACCGCTGCTTCATCCCAAGTGCTTCCTAAAGCCAAAGGAATCGGAAAGATGGTTCTGAAACCATGAATAATATCCGCCATTAAAAGTGTTGGAATATTTAATCGATGATTTTGCATATATTCTTTTTGAACACGTTTTGCTTCGTTTGCACCGGAAACACCCAATGTTGTCCCCGCCGTATCAATCGTTTCTTGACTTAGTCCTAGCTCTGACATAGGGCCGGTCTTTTCTTCTGCTTTATCTGAATAAAACGCTGCTGCTAATTGTAATAATTGATTAATTTTCTCATCAATTGTCATTTCTTCGACTAATTGAATCAGTTGATTTTCTTTCATACTCTCACCTTTCTTCAATACATACTTCTGCTTCTAAAGGAAAATGGTCGGAGGGAAAACGTCCATCAATACTATCTGTTAAACTTGCGGTTTGCTGTACTTGCCAACCTTTTACATAAATATAATCAATTTCTTCTAATTCCGCCCAAGGTTTTGTGTAAGTAAAATTTTGAAATGTTCCTCTTGGGCCATAATGAGTAGCTAAATTTTTGCTATCTTGAAATTTTTTTTGAACAAGTTGATGAACCTCTTCCCCCGACTCTGCATTAAAATCGCCCATTAATAAAGTTGGATACTGTGCAATTTTGTCATGTAACTCCTCTAAGATAACGGTCATTCCTGCTAAACGAGCATGAGCTGAAATATGATCCAAGTGAACATTGATGACTAAAAAAGGCGTATTTTGAGTCGTTTCCTTAAATAGTCCCCACAAAGCAATTCTTGGACAGCCAGCTTCAGGATGGATACTTGGCTGCTGAGGTGTTTCAGATAACCAAAAATACCCTGTATCAATAGCCTGAATTTTTTGTTCGTTATAGAGAATCGCTAGTCCTTCTCCTTGACCATCCCCTTCTCTTTCCGCAGAAAGACAGGTGAATGTTGTATACGCCTTTAAATCCCTGACTTGATTCGGTCGTACTTCTTGAATACAACAAAGGCTCCAATCATGAAAATTGATTAACTGACAAACAGCCTCTTTACGAAAAGACCATTGCCAATCTTGGTCATACTCTGTATCTACCCGGACATTATACGTAGCTATTTTCATTTTTAACCTCCTGCAATAGTTGTTGAATTTGACGCATTTCACGACGGATCTGGGTTGTTTCACCGCCACCATGACCTTTTTTCCAATATACTCTGACTGCTTTTCTTGCCTTTATCTGATGATAAGAAGGGAAAAAATCTTTCATTGGACATATCGGATCGTGACTCCCAACAGAAGCAAAGACTGGATTTTTAATTTGCGAAACAAAGTGACGACTATCAAAATAAGGAAGAACCGCGGCAATTTTTTCATGCGCTTGAGGATGCTCTTGTAAGTACTGATGAATAATTTGATACGAACCCGTTCCTTCTGCTACTCGATTTTCTAAACAAGAATGACTTGGAACATCTGCAAAAGTAGCTAAAATCGGGAAGTCGACTAAACTGTTCACCATTAACACTACGCCACCCCCTTGGGAACCACCACGAAGAATGATTTGGTCCTGATTAATTTCAGTAAAGGTACGCACCACTTCTACGCTACGTAAATGGTCGGCAAACAAACGGCGTTGGTACCAATCTTCTTTGTCTAGAAATCCTCGTCCCATTGGTGCTTCATGCCAAATTGTTTGATATGGCACGCGATCTTTGGTTAATCCCCCTTGACCTCGATTATCAATGACAAAACAAGCACAACCAATTTGTGTCCAATGAGCAAATTGCCAAGGTTCTTGAATATGATTCATATAGCCTAAACAGTCAATCACTATTGGCTGTTTCCCCGCCGTTTTAGGAAGTAACAAATAGCCAAAGATGCGCTCACCTAGGAAACTTAAAAAGTCGACCTGTTCCACTTGAACATTTTCCAATGGATAGTCAATGACCCGCCGATGGATATCTAGCGGTATTTTTTGAAGTTCTTCCTTTGTCTTTTCCCAAAACTCAAAATACTCATTCATGTTCCACACCTAACACTTTCTGAAAAAACGCAACTTGAAGAAAAGCCGTTGTCCCGAATCCTAACGCAATATATAAAAACAAATTAAGCTTATAGAAAAAAACAAACGTTAAAAGAGGTAAAATAAACAAAATAATCGCATTTGCACTATTACTTAAGACCACATAAACCGTCTCACCTAGTGTCTTTTTAACGGACCAATTAAAAACGGAAAAGAGAAAAAGAAAACTCGTCAAAAATAATGCAACAAAACTTAATAGAAAAATAGCTAAGAAACCTAAACTAGTGGCTATTTTAAATAAACTTGTTACGACAATACCGCCCAGTAAAAAAGCAACGAACAAGACACCTGTTAAAATAAAACCTCGCATGATGTTATTTTTTAATGCTGTCCAAAACGTTCGCAAAACAGGAATATCTTTTTCACGATACAAACGATAGATCGTTCGATACAACGCAATTAAGCCGACACCGCTAAAGATGCCTGTTATACAGGTAATTAAAAAGAGAAAATTAATAATGATCAAGTTGGCAATAAAAGAAAAAATCCGATAATACCAACCTTCATATGCAAATAGCTTATTCATATTAAAAGAGAAAAGCGGATTTCTCGTTGCTTTATCCGCTTTTCTCTCCTCCTCTCTTACTTAAGTTTGTCTCTGTTTTCCGCCATTTTCTCAGATTTTATTTTTTCAATTGCATCCCATTTATTTGATTTTAAGAATGCTTTGTAGTCTTCTAAAGATTTGTCAAAGGCTTTATCATCTTTCGCACGAATCATTGAAATAACGGTTGTATTTAGTTTGGTTTCAATCGCTTCATTCGCCCGAGCTTCCGGCGTTCCCGCATCTGGATTAATATTTTCAATTACGAAATGTGGGACTAATTTTCCTTTGCCCCATTCTTGCATTTGCGTTAAGGCACTTTCCATTGGCACTTTTAGTTTATTAACACGGTCATTGTTAAAGTATAGGAAACGACTAATGCCATATTTTTTGTTGTAGGCATCATTGTCTGTTTGTTCTAATTTTTTCACTTCTGGTAAATAATCAATTTTTCCTTGATCATTGTACGCATAAGTAACTCCTTCAACACCATATTTTGTTAAAATTTGTCCTGGTTCATCAATTAAATATGTGAATAGTTGAGTGACTTTCGCTGGATCTTTCGCATCTTTCGTAATGTAATTACTTAACCAACCTGAAATGCCGGTTTGATTTAATGTTGGTTTTCGGCCAGAAGTGCTACTTGGTCCATCAATGGCTATATAACGTGTGCCAGATTTTTTCATAAATTCTGTAAAGTTCCCACCTTGACCGCTGGTTCCAGCAACGAGCATGGTTGCATAATTTCCTTGTTTCACTTTTTCATCAAACGTTGCCCCATCATCTGTGAAGCTATCATCACTAATATTTCCTGCTCGGTAAACATCATTAAATGTTTTTAACCATTCTAAATATTCTTTATCTAAATTTCGATCATAGTATTTACCATTTTTATCCTCTAAAGGAACACCTAAGAAGTCTTGTAATTTGTCTAAAAATGGTCCTGCACCATCGCCCACTGTGGTGAAGCCCATTGGGGTCATCTCAGGATATTTTTCTTTAATCTGTTGCATGACTTTTTCAAAATTTTCTGGTGTTGAAACGTCTGGCTTGCCTAATGCATTATAGACATCTTCACGAATAACAAAATTATCATTTACTGGGATATTTCCACTTTCATAATCCGCTTTTGTATTAGAGTAATTAGGGTAACCATATGTTTTTCCATCCTCTAAGGCATACCATTTAAACGTATCTTGGTTAACAACTTTCATTAAATAGGGGTCATATTTTTTAGCTAAATCGTTTAAAGAATAGGCCCAAGAATCTGCTTTCAATGCTGCTTGTCCAGTTTTTTCAGTTAATGTCACGATATCAGGCATATCTCCACTTGAAATCATGGCATTTAATTTTGAATCATCGCCGGAAATAAATTCAATATCCACATTTAAGTCTTTTTTAATCTGCGCAGTGGTCACGTCTTTTCCAAAAGGCAGCGCCGTCCAATCTGAGTTAATATACCATTTAATCTTGGTCGGTTCTTTCTTCTTATCTAACTTCCAAGCAGGCGTCTTTTCATCTAATTCATACCGATCCTTAATTGAGACATCTGAGCCAGCTTTCTTTTCCCCACCGCTACAGGCCGCTAAACTAACGACCGCCGTTGCCACCAATAAACCGCCTAAAACTTTTTTCATATTGTTCCCTACTTTCTTTATTCTTTTACTGCACCGGCCATCATACCGCCGATAAAGTGTTTTTGTAGTAATGGATAAATGATTAAAATTGGTATCGTTGTAATGACAATTGTTGCCAGCTGAACACCACGTGTCGTTGCCTGCACCACCATATCTGTACTGCCGCTCTCTGTCATGGTACTCAAGTTGGATTGAACAATAATTTCATAAATTTTCATCTGCAATGGATACAGATATTCTTTGGTAATATATAATTTCGTGGTCATAAAGTCATTCCATTGACCAACCCCATTAAATAAAATAATGGTGGCTAATGCCGGTTTTGTTAAAGGTAAAAAGATTTTATAAAAAATTTGAAATTCACTGGCGCCGTCTATTTTGGCGGATTCTTCTAAAGATGGTGGAATTTCTCGGAAAAAGTTCATTAAGATGACTACATCATAATAGCTAAATAAAGCTGGAATGATATATACCCAGAAAGTATCTAAGAGTCCTAATGACTTAATCAAAAGATACGTGGGAATCATGCCCCCACCAAAGTACATTGTAATAACACCCATCGTTGTATAAATGTTACGCCCGACTAGTCTAGATTTACTAAGTCCATAGGCGACAATTGCACAGAACAGCGTATGCGTCGACGCACCGATGACTGTTTTTAAAACAGAAATCAAAAACGCTCGCGGAATGCTACTATCCGAAAAAACTTTCCGATAATTTTCTAGCGTAAATCCTTTCGGCCATAAAACCAAGCCTTTACCGGCTAAACCCGAACTTGACGAAACTGAGGAAACTAAAATATTCCAAATTGGCACGATAATTAATAAAGAAAACAACACAAGAATTAACGTATTGAAAAAGTAAAACCATTTGTTTTCTTTTGATTTTCTTTTAATCACAGCTGTTGCCTCCTTTATAAAATAACCGACCGACCATTGTTCATTTTTCTAGTAATGCGATCTGTAATGACTAATAAAACAATTGAAATAACAGAAATCCCTAAACCAACTGCCGTCGCATAAGAAAAGTCCCCTTGCGTTAGCCCCATACGATAAACAAATGAATTAATTACTTCTGATTTGTTTTGGTTTTGAGCATTCATTAAAACCAACGTTTGATCTAAGTTCGATCCCAATAAACCGCTAACATTTAGAATTAAGTTCAACGAAATAATCGGCGCTAATAAGGGCAAAGTAATCGTTCGGATTTGTGTTAATTTTGAAGCACCATCAATTCTCGCGGCTTCATAAAACGTTGGATCAATGCGAGACATACCAGCAAGATAGAGAATCGTGCCCCAACCTACTTCTTTCCACAAATCAGAAAGAACAGCAATCCACCAATACTTATCAGGATCTAACAAATGATTGACGCCCTGATTCATTAAGCCTAACGACATCATGACTTGGTTGATAAAGCCATTTGTTGAAAGCCACGAAATCAACATCCCGCCTAAAACGATCCAAGAAAAAAAGTGCGGAATATAAGAAATTGTCTGAATCACTTTTTTTAAATGTCCATCTCTCATTTCAAAAATCATTACCGCTAAGATAATCGGAATAGCGAATCCTAAAAAAAGTTTCATTAAACTAATCGCTAAGGTATTACGAACTGCTTCCCAAAAAAAACTATCTTCCATAATGATTCGAAAATTTTCAAGTCCAACCCATGGTGCAGAAGAAACCGTGTCAACAATCGTATAATTTTTAAAAGCAATGATAATTCCATAAATTGGAATGTAGTTAAAGACAATCATGAATGCTACACCCGGAAGTACCATCCAATGCAATTGCCGCTGATCATAAAACTTTTTTAGTTTTTTCATAAGCAGGGTTCCTTTCTTTTTAGTGAAACGTTTCTACAAACAGATTATACATTCACTTCAAACAGTTGTAAACCCTTACATTATGGTTTTATTTAAAAATAACAGCATTAAAAAGCGCTATAGACCATTTATAAAGAAATTATTTTCCCTGATTCTTTTTCCATAAAAATACTCTTTTCTAGATATTTTAAAGCATTTTATAGAAACGTTTCACTAAAATATGAACATCTTTTTCTTAAAAATAATTCTGTTAAATAACAGAAAAAAGTCTGGTCAATCCGACCAGACTTTTTAAATATAGATAGTAAAATGTGTAATTTCAGGGATCACCCCAAAACGGGCATGAATGGCGGTCGTTCCTAGGCCTGTATTAACATATAGTTGCGTTTCTTGGTCCAACTGATACAATCCTCTGGTATATTTTTCTGCTAAAACATTTGTGATTGGATAAAAAGGAATCCAAATTTGTCCGCCATGGCTATGTCCTGCTAAAACTAACTGTGTACCCGTACCAACAAATGCATCCGCGACATCTGGTTCATGGGTCATTAATAACGCATAGTCATACGTTTCTCGATAGGATAATGTTTCTGAAACGGAAGGATTTCCTAATAACGAGTCATCTAAACCACCAATAAAAAGACGGCGTCCATCTGCTAAGGTTACTGTTTCTCCTTGGTTTTTCATAACGGTAAAGCCACTGGCCTCCATGACTTCATCATACACCGCAGAAGCACCGCCACCATAATCATGATTTCCCCAAACTGCATATTTTCCAATTGTCGCTTGCAACTGTTTTAATTTTTCAATCATCGGTTCTTTTTGTTGCGGATTTTTGGCATAATTGTCAAATAAATCACCTGTAAAAACGATAATATCTGGTTTTTCACGATTGACTTTTTTTATGACTTTATCTAACCGCTTCGTCTCATAAAATTCTGAAACTTGTATATCCGAAAGTTGCACAACATTCAATGGTTCTCGTTGATTTTTCTTTCCCAAAGTCACCTGATTAACGTGAACTAAATTCGGCTCAATCTTCCACGCATAGATTGGGAGTGCGATAATTAAGAAAAAAAATAAGAGCATTATACTTAAACCAATTTTTTTAACCACATCACTCGCTCCTTTCTTTTCTTTGATTTCCGAAGACTTAGTATAGAGAAAAATCTTCTTAACCACAATCTAAAACAAAGGAAATTAAGGCTTTGTTAAACAACCTAAAGAATTTCCACAATCTCTTATCCTTTTCTTAGCTTTTTTATAAAAAAAGCTAGATAATTTCATCTGTCGATGAAATTATCTAGCTAGAACATTCTTCTCTTAATGATGATGTTTTCGAAACGTTTGATAACCAATTAAGCAAAATAAAATCCCCAATAAAATCATTCCAGTTACTGAAAATAAGCCTGCTAACATCTTTCGCATCCTCTCTGTTGCTAAACTTCCTTATTTGTAGTCACTATTTCTTGTTGTAAAATTGGTTGAAATAGACGACGTTCTGCTAATTTTCTTGCTAAAATTGCTTCACTTTTTTTCGTAAAGATACCTAAGTTATGGCGCTTGCCTTTCAAAGAGATATAAGCCAGCCATTTCCCAGAAGCGGTCTGGCTCACTCCTTTGTGTCCACTGCTATTATTTTTGGGGCGTTTACTTTGTAACTTCCCTGGAATTACGCCAGCAACTCTTTGTCGGTAATCCTTCTTTTTACGATGACCGCAACTTTTGGTATGGCCATTCAACAAATTTTCACAGCGAACCCAGCAAGATTGTCCGCACGAACACAGACAATACGCTTTCATTGTCTGTTGAATACTTTCAATCCGTACCACGACTAATTCATGATAGTTTTTTTTCAACATTGTTTGATAGCGATGGTGCGCACATTTCGTTCGATACCCACGAATTAGTTGTCTTCTTGAAGCTTCTGCATAGCTCCCACAAGAACAGCGACAGGCCCAAACAATCAGCCCTTCTTTTCTTTTTGCCGTTGGTGCTACTACTGTCAACTCACCAAACTTTTGACCAGTTAAGTCTTTATAGTTAACTGCTTGTCTCAATTGACTATCCTTCGTATTCTTGTTCTCGCCACATCTCGATTGCGTCTCTGCCATAGTACTCATTTTTCTGAGTCTCTCCCTTTCTTAGTTCTCTGACTACCTCAGCAAATACTTGCCAATCTTTTGTTTCCGGCAAATGACGCCATGTCAATTGACGACACCGTACTTTCGAACTATAAAAATCGGACAAATACAAATCGGTTTCTAAGGTTAATTTGTGATCAATCATAACATCCATATAATTGAAAGAAGCAATAATTTTTGCAATAAAGCGGTTATAATCCTCCCCACCAGAAAAATCAACAAATACATGAATCGTTTTTTCAATTGCGCAAAAAGAACGATCATTTAACAAACAAAACATAAAATCATAGTATAGATGCACGCGTTCATACATTAAAAATCGTTTTTGATGCAGCGACTCTGTCTTTTGTATAAAACCATCTAAGGCGCGATGAATTTGAGGAAACCGCTCTTCAAAGAAACTGCTCTGCTTGGCGGGAATAAATGCAGCCACCGAAAAGTATAGGCGGTCCCAGCGATAACAAATCAACTTTAATTTTTCTTTTGTTTCCACCGTAATTCGCTTTTCAAAGAAAGGAATAACACTATTCATATGATCAATAAATTCGTCTAACATGGTTAACTTATCTGGAAAAACAATCGGACTATCAATGTATTCATTTAAACTTAAAAAAAGAAAAATATATGAAGTCTCTTTGCCAAAATCCTCTTTAAAAAGAGGGGTTTCGCTTGTATAAATTTTTTCAAACGCATGCTGTAAACAACTAGGCACATGAACTTCCGTAAAAGAGTCCACTACATGATCAGAAAATACACGAAAACGTTGGATCGTTAAAAGAATAAATAGTTGTGCGCTTTGATTAAGACTAAACGTTCTTTGATACATCAGTTGTAAATCGTTTATAAATCGCTTAATGCCAGGACTATTTTCCAGCAAAATGTTAGGCAGCCTTTCTTGATTACTTCCATAAAAATAATACAAGCATTGAAAACAAAAACTTCGGATATTTTTCTCTTCTCCAACCAAGCCTGTTGACTTTAATTTAATACGCCAATTAGCTAAAATCAGATTTAGTTTATACGAGAAGGCATAAATTTTGCTTTTGCTCATAAAATGAATTTGAGAAAATTCTTGAATCGTGTGCTTTTGATAGAGGCCCACATCAAGAAGCAACTTGGCCATTAGTGATTGATCAAAATAATATTTTCTTAAGGCTTGATAATCAATTTGCGATAATTTTTGCGCACTAATCAGTCCTTTAGCTGGAAAAAGAATTTGACTCCTTGAAGAAATCTGTGTACATTCATAATTTATTTGACGACACAACGATTCTAACTTTTGAGTGGATAAATCAAAATATCCATAAAATTCTTCTTTTAATAATGGACCTTCACTATTCATAAAAGTTTGATAAATAAGTAATTTATCTCGGAATTCTTGGTCTAATAATTCATCTAACAAAGTAGTCACATTTTCAACTCCAAACTATCACGCCTTAAGTATCTATTTTTTTAACAAGACGTGAGTGTCAATCTTGCTTATTTTTTCCACAAATTTAAAAATGATTCTTTCAATATTTAGGAATCTTCATAGAAAAGTATTATTTTAACCAAAAAAAGCCCCCTTGCGTCACCAAGGAGGCTTTTTTTGTTATTTTTTTACTTTAAATTTAAAGAAAAGCTGATTTGTTTGACTAATTTTCTGTTTCTTTTCTAGCCTATTCGTCAAAAATGATTGAAACTTTTGGTTCGTCTTCTATACTATCTTCCTATAAAGTTCTTACTCTTTTAAGTATCAGCTTCTGTCAATAAAAGTCCTCATTTGGCATTGCTAATCTGAATACAGTATGACTACTTGTTGCCGCTATTTTTTGCTGTTATTTTACTCTTTAATTGAAGCGCTAGAAACGCTGTCAACTGTTGGCTTTTCGGTCGCTGACTCTTCTTCATGGACTGATGCACTTGAGACACTATCTGCCGTTTCTGGCGCTTCTTTTTTGGAGGCACCACTGACTGCATCGACGTTTTTTCCACCGACTAATTCTTGCCCAGTTTGTTTTAAATACCAATCAACAATTGGTTTAAAGTCTAAAATATACTCATTAATTCCCGCGTAATTTCCATTATCATCATACATCGCTTGATAGTTATGCACTACATAGGTATCTGGTCCGTGCATTGGAACATGAACGCGAATAGCATCTGTTTTTCCTGACCGTAATTGTTGAATCACCCATTCTACATTTTTCAATGCTTTTGGCGGATGGCAATTCGCTAATGGATTACCAACTTGTCCTGGTTGCCGTTTAGCAAACATTTCTTCAGCAGCCATTTTTTTATTGTAATATAAAAATTGATTGTTACTGTCTGCATAAGTCAATTCCATTGGCATTGATTTTAAGAAATAATTTAGCTGATCTACGGTTAAAATGCCTCGATCTAATTTTACATATGTGTCGCCTTCCACAGCCTGAACCGCTTCTGCTGCTTGTTCTACCCAATCATCTGCTGCCATATCAACCCCTTCGATCGTTGTTTCAATGGTTCCTTTTGCATGTAAATCTTCAGGTAAGTCTTTTGGCTTAGCCCCTTCTAATTTTGAAATCACATCAATGAATTCCACGAATTTTTGTAATGTACTTTCTAAAAATTGACGTGTTCCCTCCGCAATTAAGTTGCCGTTTTCATCAAATGCTTCTTTCGCTTTCCCTAATAAAAACTCGTTTCCAGGCATCACGATCGCATTGACACCAGGTGCATCAAGAATTTGACGGAGATGTAATTGCGCACGCGAGGTTCCTTGATCATAATAAGAGCATCCAACAATCATTACTGGTTTATTTTCCAGCGGATGAATTTTGAAAGATAACCATTCTAACACACTTTTCAAACCGGCAGGAATGGTATGGTTATGTTCGGGCGTCGCAATAATTACGCCGTCTGCTTGTAAAATTTTGCGATTCATATTCTGAATCAAGACACTGTTCGTTTGATCCTTACTTTGATTAAACATTGGAATATCTTTAATTTCTAAAATTTCCAAGTCGAACATTTTATAAAACTCTTTGCCAATATATTGCAGTAGTAACCGATTATAAGAAGAATCAGCGTTTGATCCGACGATCCCAATTAATTTCATTTTATTCACTCCATTTCGTTAAATCGTTTCCCATGAGAAATTTTCTGTTTCTTTTTTATTTTGCGCATGCGCATGTTTCAGCTGTTCTGTAATTTCAATAAATACACAAAAATCTGCAAACAAACCAGCTAGTTTATCTATTTTTTCTGAATCTTTTAACGCATTGTTTTCATCAAAAGCTTGTAAGGAATGCGCTAATAGAAATTCAGAGCTTGGCATAATTCGTGCTTTCAATTCAGGAGCATCTAAAATTTGACGCAGATGCGCTTGTGCTCTAGAGGAACCTAACGTGCCATAGGATGCACCAGTAATCATAACTGGTTTATCAACAAACGGAAAAATCCCGTAAGATAACCAACTTAGGGCATTCATCAAAGAAGCCGGCACCGCATGGTCATATTCAGGCGTACTGATAATGACGCCATCTGCTGCTTCAATTTTTTCAGCAACCGTTTTAACTATTTCTGGCAAAACTTTGTCTTCTGGCTTGTTAAACATAGGAAAGTCAACAATTTCAACTAGTTCAATGTCAGCCTCCTGCGCAAAATAGTGTTGCATAAATTGCAAAAGTTGACGATTGGTTGATTGCTCTGAGTTCGTTCCTACTAAGCCGATAATTTTTTTCATAATGAGCTGTCCTTTCTTTTTCGGTTCTATGAATGGATAATGTGAAGAGTATCTGCTAACCCGCTGCTATATAAAATTTGCTGATCTTGTGTAATGATGACTCCTTCAATCCCATCTAGTTGATTGAGGATTTCAAGCGCTTCTGGAATTGGATAACCAAATAAACGCGTTGTCCAAATCTCACCATCCACTGAAGCATCCGAGATAATTGTGATGCTGGCCATTTCAGTTTCCAATGGGTATCCGGTTGTCGGATCCAACAAATGGTGATAGACTCGCCCAGCTTCGGTTAAACTTCTTTCATAAATGCCCGACGTCACAACCGATTGATTAGCCACTTCGACAAGTAAGCTGATTGTTTCTCTGGATTCTTGCGGATTGCGAATACCAATTCGCCATTTTTTGTTTTGATGCGTAGAGGGCCCCAACGTCACAATATTGCCGCCCAGATTAATCAAAGCAGACGTCACATGGACTTCTTTCAAATAGGCAATTAGTAAATCAGCGATATAGCCTTTTGCTAAAGCCCCCAGATCTAATTTCATTCCTTCTTCTTCCAAAAAAACCGTTTGTTTTAAGGGATTTAAGTGAATCTTTTCTGGATTAATTTTTTTCAAACAGGCTTTAATTTCCTCTTCTGATGGGACACGGGCATCTTTAAAACCGATTCGCCATGTTTGAACTAACGGGCCAATGGTAACATTCAAATGACTAGCTGGATCACAACTATGTTTTTTCCCTAATGCAATTAATTGATACAACTCTGGATGAACGCTGACTGGTTTTTGCCCAGCTTGTTGATTGACAGCCATCAGTTCCGAAGTTGAATCATTTGCACTAAAGCGTTGTTCATAAGTGATCAATCGTTGATGCACTTCTTCTAGAATTTTTTCAGGTTCTTCATGGTCTACAAATACATCTATTACTGTGCCCATCAAATAAATAGTTTGACTTTGTTGCACCTCAAGACTTCCTCTCCACGAAAGATTGTGTTTTATTTCACATTTATTCACAAATGAATCATACGCCTTTATTTGATGCCAGTCAAGTCGTTTATATATTTTTTTATATAAAATAACGACCTTAAAATTTTCATTTAAGGTCGTAACGTGTCTTTAACTCTTTTAAAAAACGCTTTTTTTATTATATTTTTAAAATAAATATATAATTTTCTATATAAACTAATTCTCCTTAGATAAAATTGTTTCTTTCAATGTTTGAATTGCTTCCAACAAGATGCGGTTTTTATTGATTTTTGCATACGCGCGGGCATCTTGTAGTAGTTCTAAAATTTGCTCTTGCGGCTTTTCTTCAGCTAAGGCATTTTTCGCAAGTTGGAAAGCTGCTCTTGCCAAGTAATACGTGACGTGATTATCAGAACAGATGGAAATCGCATACTCTAACAAAGCATCACTTGTTTCTAAATCGCCTTTTTCTGCATAAAAAACACCACAGTGAAAGACAACATTTAATACTCGCCAAGTATCTTCCATTGATTGAATAGTATAGAGATAAATTTCCTTGAAGACCTTATTGAAATAAAATTCGGCTTTCTCAATTTCGCCTTCTTTGGCATAGGCCATGCCAATTCCAGTAAAAGCTAACAAACGGTAAATATCGCTCGTGTATTTTTGCTCTTCAAACAGAAGTTTTTCAAAGGTAAATAAGCAATCCATCAACGAAGCATTTTGAAAAATCATGACAAAGCCTTGTAAATAATAATATTCTAATAACAGTTGGGAATCTTTGATTTCATCAAAAGGAATATTTTTTAAAATTGTTTGCAATTGGTCATGTTCGCTGGTAATCAAGAAGAATTCTGCTTCTTCCATTTTTTCAAGAATTTCAGGTTGTTTAATCCCTACGCGCGGGAAGAGTTCCCCCAAAGGTAGCTCTAAACGATTACATAGTTGGATCAATATTTTTAAAGTTGGGACTTGACCATTCTTTTCAAAGCGACTAACCGTAACTTGCGTACAAATCCCTTTAGCCAATTCACTTTGCGACAAACCACGTGCTTTGCGTTTTTCTATAAACCGTTGTATATTCATTGCTTTTCCTCTCATTCTCATCTTCTCAAACTTACTATAATACAACTTACCTTAAAAATATATATAGAAAAAGAAAAATGTTTATAACAAAAAAGAACACAGACAACTCTTTCATTAAAAGTTTGTCTGCGCTCTATTAGAACCTGAATCACTAAACGTCAATCCAGCGTTATTTAATCAATCCGATACGTCCTACTTGTTCTGTTTAGAGAGCTGCTCTTTTTTTAGCTTCTTTCACAAACGTATTCATGGCCTGATATAATTTTTCCTTGATTTCTTTGAGATTAGCTTGTTGTAATTCTTTATTGGCAACTAACTGTTGACCGTTCACCCAAACGGCTTCAACATTGCTAGCATTTGCTGAATAAACCAACGCTGAATAGGCATCAAAAATCGGAAACATATTAACTGATTGCGTTTCAATTAATGTTATATCCGCTTTTTTGCCCACTTCCAATGAGCCGACTTGCTCCGCCAAGCCTAACGTTTTAGCGCCCCCCATCGTTGCCAGATAAACAATTTCTTTCGCAGGAAACAAGGAGCGATCTTGGTGTGCTGTCTTATGAAAATTCGCAACCATACGCATTTGGGTGAATAAATCTAATGTATTCCCACTACTAGGTCCATCCGTGCCTAAACCGACAATAATCCCTTGATCAAGCATTTGCTTAATCGGCGCTACGCCTTTGGCTGATTTAGTATTCGCACCGATACAATGAGCGACACGCGCTTTTCCATTAGTAGCAGCTAAACTCGCAAGATCTTCATCTGTTGCCAAAATACAATGCGCTAAAATAAACGGCTCGCTCAAATAACCCAGTTCTTCTAAGAAAGCAATTGGTGTTTTTTGATAGGCTTTTTCAAACTCAGCCATTTCATAAGTCATTTCAGCAACGTGCATGGTCACAGGAACTTGGTATTGCCGACTAAGTTCAATAATTTTCGCCAACACTTCTGGTGAATTGGTATTCGGTGCATGTGGCGCAAGTATAGGCGTAATCAACGGATGGCCTTGCCACTTGCGAAAAAAGGTTTCCGCGTAAAAAAGACCGCCTGAAGGTTCTGGACTATCACAAGTGGGCATATCAATGATCGTCTCTCCGAGCAAAGCACGAACACTCATTTTTTCACAACTTTTAGCAATTTCATCTTCAAAATAATACATATCACAAAAGCTCGTAATACCACTCAGTAACATTTCAGCAATTGCATAATCACTACTGCATCCTACTAATTCTTTTGTCATGAATTGTTCTAATGGAAAAAGAAAACGCCGGAGTCGATCTGGCACATCGTCTCCTAACGAACGAAACGGAATCATGCCTACATGGGTATGGGTGTTAATCATCCCAGGTATTAAAATTCCATTTTGGCCATCGATTACTTGATTTGCAGCCACTCGCTTTTCATCAAGTGTGGTCATTGATGCTAATTCCACAATTGTGTCTTCTTCAATCACTAAATAGCCGGCTTTGATTTCTGAAAATTGCTCATCCATTGTTAGTATATGCACATTTTTAATGAGTGTTTTCATGCAAAAGAACTCCATCCTCTGGAAAAACTAATGGATAGAAACGTTGTGACTTCGTATCCATCATCCCAAAATCTGTCACTTTAATGGCTGGCGAGACAGGCAATGATAGTGTGGAAAAGGACATGATTTCATTCATATTTTGATAGCCTAACGCTTGCATAGCTTGTCGAACTTTTTGTAAAGAAGCGCCTAATTGTTCAATCGGTGCTTGCGATAAAATCCCACCAATTGGTAAAGGACAAGTTGCCATCACTTGCTGATCCGAAGCAACCAAATAGCCGCCTTGCATCGCTAATAATTCATTCTGCGCTAACAGAATATCCTCAATCGTATTACCCATCACCATTAAATTATGATGATCATGGGCCCAGGTTGTCGCAATGGCTCCTTTCTCGGAAAGGGGTTGATCCATTAAAGAAAAAGAAATATTGCCATTTTTTCCGTAACGTTCCATCACAATTAATAAGGCACAGTTGGCTTTTTGCCATTGCAACAATCCATTTTCAACAGGAATTTCTTTTGTAATTCGCTCTGTAAATGTGCCAATTTCTTGTTTTTGAATCACATTACAACGAACTGTTTCTTTTGTTGTAGCCACCTTTAAAAGTAAATCTTCTTCTGTTAACTTTTTACATTGGATGGTTTGTTGATAAGTGGCTGGAAACTCTTCGATTTTTTCTGGGTAATGGAAGGGCTCGCCTTTTTCAAAAACAACCTTTCCAGATTTATAAACCGTAGTAATATCAAAACTTTCTAAGTCATTTAATAACAAAAAGTCAGCTTTTTTACCAGGTGCAATTTCGCCACGATCATGGAGACCCATTCGTTTGGCCGGCGTATAAGTTGCCATATAAATGGCTTTTTCGATAGGCAACCCTGCTTGAACGGCTTTTTTGACATTTTCATTTAGATGACCTTTTAGCAAATCATCAGCCATCACGTCATCCGTGATAATACTTGCATAATTGTAGAAGTCATTGTCTACTATCACCTGAATGTTTTCAGGAGTGATTGATTTATTTTGAAATTGAATAAAGACGCCCGCTTCAATTTTTTCTTTTAACGTTTTAGGAAATTGATGGGTATGATCTGAAGTGATACCACTATATAGAAAATCTGCTAACTCTTGATCTTCGATTTTAGGACAGTGGCCTTCTAAAGGCATGGTTGGTCGTTGTTTTTGGCACAAATCGATAATTTGACGAATTAAAGAATCTGGCTCATAGGAAATCCCTTTAAAATTCATGGCTTCCCCTAAACAAATCACTTTTGGCTCTTTGAGTAATTCTGCTACTTCTGCTAAGCCGATAATCCCACCAGTTGTTTCTAATTCGGGAGTGGTCGAAGGAACCGAGGAAGGAATTGCGTGAAAGATATCTAGTTCTGTTTCAGCGGCCATAAAAGCTTTTAAGCCTTCTAAGCCAAATACGTTAGCCATTTCATGGGCATCGGCAATCACCGTTGTCACACCGTAACGCACTACTGCTTTGGAAAAAATAGTAGGTGTCGTCATGGAACTTTCAATATGCATGTGTGCATCAATTAAGCCGGGAATCATCCATTGATTCTCGGCATTAATTGTTTTTTTGGGCTGCAAATTGACGTTCTCTTCTTCATAAATGTAATAAAATTTATCATTTTTAATCGCAACATTTCGTTGAACGAATGTTTGAGTGACTGTTTGATACAGCCACACATTTTTTAGTAATACATCGACGTTCATTTTGTCCCTCTTTTCTAAAACTATTGATTCATCGTCCGGTTCCATTGATCAATCCAATCCGCTAGTTGACTATTAATAAAATTAAAATCGACTGTTTTGGCACGTTCGGCAATGGCACCATATGTTTTATTTTTCGCTTCTTTTTCGCTTAGCGTTACTTGTTGATTTGTAGGTCCTTCATTTAATGAAATCGCTTTGGCCTTTTGTGATTCTTCACTAATCCGTGCGTTAACAAATTTAAAGGCGGTTTCTTTGTTTTGTGCTTTTTTAGGAATATTGACTGTATTATAGTTGGCATACGTGCCGCTTTCTGGGACAACATATGTCACGTTTTCTGCTGCGCCTTGAATAATATCAACCGCAAAATCAGCAACCACAGCTGCTTCAATTTCACCAGATTGGAACATATTAGCTAAGTCTGACGATTTTGAATACGTTTTAACAACGTTTGGTTTTAATTCTTTCATCGCTTCAAAAGCGGCCTTCCCGTTATCTTTTGTAATATCTTGACCAGCATGTTCACTGGCAACGTATAACATTAAAGGACCTGCCGTCGTGGCAACATCTGGAACAGAAATTTTACCTTTCAAATCAGCTGACCATAAGTCATCCCAGTTTTTAATTTCTTTGCCTAATTTTTCTTTGTTGTAAACAATCCCGATACTGTTTACAGCGATTGGTACGCCAGCACCACTTTCAAAAACCTCTTTTGCTCCCGGCGTTAACTGACTTAAATTAGGTACTTCTTTTTCTGTAATTTTTTCAAATAACCCTTCTTTTCCACCTTGTGCTGCATTTGCTTGTGCTAATTCAATGACATCAATTCCCGCATTGGGATTATTTTTTAATTTCGTAAAGCGGTCTGCGCTATTACCTACTTCTAAGGTAACTTTCGCTTCATTTTCTTTTTCAAACGGAGCGATAATGTCTTTTTTGACAATATCTTCACTTAATCCGAAAGTTGAAACGACTAAAGCATTACTTCCACCTTTGCTCTCGCTTTTCGTAGTTGCTTCGCTGTTTCCACAAGCAGTCATTAATAACGTTGCAGCGACTAATGTCCCTAAAATTACGCGTTTTTTCATTTTTAAATCTTCCTCCAAAATGGTTTTTATTTTTCTAAAATAACTAATTTCTCAGCTGGAAAAGCCAAGTGAATGGTTTCGTTTGTTTCATATAACTGTTCACTTGTTCCATTAACCAGCAATGTACCTAACGCTGTTTCCACTTCATATTGATAGCTTTTCCCTAAAAATGTTCGGACAGCGACAGTACCTGCGACAGTATTAGTAGCAGCTTCTGAAACAATCTCAATGTCCTCTGGACGAATCGTTGCCACCGTCGTTGTAACATTTGGTTCAGGATTAGTCGTTTTCACTATTTGATTTGTTTGTGTCCGATAATGACCGGCTTCCATTTTTTCGACAGAGAAAAAGTTTTCAAAACCGATAAATTCAGCGACAAACTTAGTACGAGGCAAACGATAAATCGTTTCTGGTGAATCATATTGTTCAATCACGCCATTATTCATAATGGCCACTTTATCTGAAATAGAAAAACATTCTTCTTGGTCATGTGTGACAAAAACTGTCGTAATGCCTAATTGTTGTTGAATCCGTTTGATTTCAATCCGCATTGCCACTCGCAATTTTGCATCTAAATTACTCAACGGTTCATCTAGTAGTAATAGTTTAGGTTCAATAATCAGAGCACGTGCTAGCGCAACCCGCTGTCTTTGACCACCAGATAATTGTTTTGGATAACGGTCGCCCAAGCTTTCTAAACCACATACTTTTAGCATTTCTGTGACTTTTTGGTTCATGGTTTGTTTATTTTCTTTGCGTAATTTCAGCCCAAAAGCGACATTTTCTGCAATCGTTAAATGGGGAAATAACGCATAGCTTTGAAAAACCATCCCGAAGTTTCTTTTATGGACAGGAACCTTTGTTAGTTCTTCTTGGTCAACGAAAAACTGTCCGTCGTTTGGCTTAATTAATCCAGCAATCACTCTTAGCGTAGTCGTTTTACCACAACCACTCGGTCCTAATAAAGAAACTAACTCTCCTTTTTCCATTGAAATATTTAAATCTTTTAAAATATCTTGTTTTCCGTCATAGCTGACGCGAATATCTTTTAAATCCACAAAAGTCAAAATTTTCTCCTCTTTCTATCTCGTGCTTCTTCCATGTTTTAGGCAATGGAAGCTAGTCCCAACGTTTTTTCAATTAAAAACATTAAGCCCATTGTTAGTAGCATCAACAATACAGAAATTGCTGAAACAGTTGGATCATAATTGTATTCCATATAACTTAATAAAGAAGTAGGCAACATCGTCACACCGGGACCTGATAAAAACATCGATACAGGAACATTGTTAAACGAATTGACAAATGCTAACATAAAGGCTGCAAAAATTCCTGAAGACACATTGGGTAAAACAATTTGAATGAAAGCTCGCAATCTTGTACAACCTAATGTCCAAGCTACTTCTTCCATTGAATAATCTAGTTGTTCCATACTTGACCCAACCACTCGAATAATATAAGGCAAACTAATTAAAAAATGCCCCATTAATAATCCTTGAAAGACAGGCAAACCTAATTTAATAACAATATATTGAAATAACGTATACCCGACCACAATTCCTGGAATCACAGTTGGGGATAAGAAAAAGCTTTTAATAAAGTTGCGCCCACGAACGGAATAACGTGCCAGCGCATAGGAAGCCGGAATCCCTACTATTAATGCTAAAACAGTCGCTAATACCCCAATCAACAAGCTTAACTTAAAACTGTCCATAAACGTTTCCGATTGTAAGGCTTTGGCGTACCAATCTAAAGTAAATCCTTTAATCGGAAATTGAATCGCTGCGGCTGTTCCAAAAGAAGTCACCACAATCAAACATAATGGTAAAAATAAAAACAGAAAAACTAGAATTGCAATAACAGATAGTCCTTTTTGCTTACGCATGATTTGCTTCTCTCCGATCTACTTTCTTAGCGACCATGTCTAGGCCTTTCATCACAATTAATGTCGTTAAAATCATAATAAATGCAAGAACACTCGCCGATTGCCAATCACCTAAAGTATTAGCCTTTTGATATAAGAAGGTCGACATCATCATTTTTTGGTTACCACCTAACAGCTGTGGCGTCGTATAAGCCGTTAAAGTTCCTGTAAACACTAATATACTTCCTACAATGGTGCCTGGAATTGATAAAGGTAAAACAATTTTCCGAAAAGCCGTCATTGGATTGGCGCCTAGCGTCTCAGCCGCTTCTAGCATTTCTCCTTCAATGTTTTCCATAACCCCAACTAAGGTCATAATCATTGTTGGTAAAAATAAATACACTGAACCGATAATAATTGCAAATTCTGTATACAATAAATTCAGCGGTTGCTCAATTAAGCCTGTTTTTAATAACAACGTATTCACTACACCGTTTTTTCCTAAAATGTTAATCCAAGCAAAACTTCGAATAACTGAATTGGTTAATAGTGGAAACAAGGTCATAGCCATTAAAAACCCACGCCATTTTTTGGAAACTCCAGCAATAAAGTATGCCGTTGGAATGCCCAACACGATTGAAATACCCGTCACAATTAACGAAACTCTTATCGTTCGCCAGAAAATTGAAACATTATAGTCATCTTTAAAAAAAGTAACATACTGATTTAGTGTCAAGCCATGATCAGTAAAAATGGTTGGCAAAATGCTAGTAATTAATGGAATCATTAAGAAAAATAATAATAGTACTAGCCCCGGTGCCACAATTAAATAAGGAACTTTCTTGTTCATTCGTACACTCCTCGTTCGTTTTTTCACTTCATCAGTATACGCAAGGAAAACGTATATTTCAACACATTTTCATCTTTTTGTTCGTTTTTAAACCCGAACGTTCGTATATTTTTTCGAAAAAGGTTATTAAAAAATAAAACACGAACATTAAACAAAAAAACACAAACAAAACTGTTTGTGTTTTTTGTCAACTTTTTTATTTATCACTTAATTTTCTTGGAACGTTTGATCCTTTTCCATCATTTTCACTATAATACCATCTTGATACACCTGATAATATCCGAACAATTCATTCTCTTTTGAGACACTATTCTTTTCAGATATAATTTGAACAACATAACTTCCTTTATTTGACTGCTTAAACGTATAGTGAAACGCCGAGTCATTCGTTGGTATCCCTAAACCATTTTGTAAAAATTCAATCGCTTCCTGTTTAGTATAAGATTCTGCTTCTAATTGCGTTCCTAAATGCGGATTTTTTTGATCAACAAATTGTCTTGCTTTGTCATTATTAGCAGACTTTTCTATAACGACTTCCTGTTGCGAATTCCTACTTCCTGAACAGCCAGATAATACAAATAAAATCATCAACAACCCGAAACACTTACTCAAAGTTTTCTCCTCCTCTCCATTTTGATTAGTGATACTTGATGATTTCTTTTATATTTTAGCATGCTTGATATAACGAATTGTGCTCAAAAAAGACAGAATCAACAAGTAAAAATTGTCGACTCATCTTTCTCTACTAATATTAAACACTATTTGTCTCAATATTTTCGAATTCCCTGTAAATTACTGATAAATAAAAACAGCTCCTTTTGCGTATACTTATATTATCAGCACCTAAAGGAGGAACTTTCTTGAAGCAAAAAAATCTACTCACTTATCAATCACTTGCAGCCTTGTTGCTAGTATTCAGTCTCTTTAGTTTTGACCCATCGGTTTCTTTTGCCACCCGTTCTGGAAAAACGCCCGTTTCAGTTGAACTAGAAATTGGAGGGCTGCCTGGTGATGAATCGGTTGACGATGCCATTGATCCTGATTTAGAAAATCCTAACACTAGTTTTGACTTGCTCTTTATTCCGAAAGAATTTACTTTTGAAACCCAAGCGATTTCTGGTGATTTAACGGCAGTTCCTATACGACCTTCTGAAGGCAATACTCATACAATGAGACACTTCGGGATGGGGGATGTTCGCGGAGCCTTAACTGGTTGGCATGTCACTGCTGAAATCCCACACATGCGAAACGAAGCTCATTCTTTACTAGGCATCATTACGTTTCAATTAACAGGCGGCTATGCTCGCTATGACAAAACGTTAAGGCGTTTCTTTATGACAAATACAATGTATGGACTGGATTTTTCAGAAGATCCTGCTGCACCCGACTTCCCGACCAACCCAATTATTATCGGTAACGGTGCGACTTTAATGAGTAACGCTGGTGATAGAAAAGGACAAGGAATGTGGAGCGGCCGCATGACCGATATTTCTCTTGCAATCCAAACCCCTGTTTCACAATTATTTCCTGGCGCATATACAGGTTCGATTATCTGGAATTTAATCTCTGGACCTGCATAAAATAAAAAAAACGCTTAGAAAACTAGCGGAATCACTACTCTTCTAAGCGTTTTTTTATATCATAAGGACTATTTGCTCCTTCTATTTGTCTAAGCATGCTTTACCACTTTTCGTTTAACGAATCACTTGGCCCCAACGGTAATCAAACTGATACTCTTGATTACCATTATTCAGGTTAATTTTGTATAAATAACGCGGGACTTTAATGAATAACGCATCCTCTACTTGAAAAGCTTCAATAGGTACATTTTCTTTAGTTAAAAGCAACGGTGTTTGCCACTCGTATGTTTTTTTCTGCCAATTGTATAAGCCAACTATCGCTTGATTACTTTGTCTTTTCTTGTATGACAGAACATAATAATTTGCTTCATCTTTCTTGCCTAGTAAAACTGGTGCTATTAGTTGCTCTTCTAGTTTTCCTTGCACTGTTGTACGCTCTTCCGATGACAGCACTTGACCAATTTGACTCTCATTTGAATCTACCGTCCATTTAGGTGCTTCTTGTGTTTGAAAGACTTCTTTGAAAGTTGGGTCTTGTTTTAACTGCCAATTTTTCAAATCTAATTGATAATATCGATTGTTTAATCCATAAATATAGAGATAGCGATTATCCATAAAACGATAATCAACGAAATCAGAGCTTAAATAGTCTTCTAATTCAGGGAATTTCTTCACTAAATCTGCTTCAGAAAACTGTTTTTTCCCTGTTTTTGTATCTAGTAAGTAAATGGCCTCGTTATCAGCATTATTCAAAACCACATATTGATCTGTTTGACCAATTAAATAATCACGCCAGCCTAAACGTTTACTCCACATTCGTTCGCCCGTCTGACTATTAACAGAAATCACTTGGAACAATGAGTTACTGGTGCTAATGCCATTCGTTCGTCCATTCGGAATAATCATTCGCTCTATAGAAGTTAAGCCTTTCGTTTTTTCAGAATAAAACGTCGCACTTTTCTCTTCAATCGTTACTGAACGAAACATTCCGAAAAAGATTAAACCAGCAAAATGTACCACTGCAAGATAAACCAACAAAATTAACGCATAGGGAACTAGTCTCCTTGTACTCCGCCTTCTTATTAAGGAAATAACCAAAATACCACTAATTACTATAAAAATAATTGCTACAATGATAACAAAAATATCATGATAGAGCCAACCAGACAATTGCCAACTTCTATAAAGTGTGTCCATTACGCCATCCTTTCCAATTGTTATTTGCTTATTATAAAAAGGATACTATTTTTTTTTGAAAAATAACAACAAAAAGCGACGAACAGCAATAAGCCCATTCAAGTTGACTAACTAGGTCAACTTGAATGGGCGTGGAGAAATGTGCCTTGTTATTCAGTTATTCCGCTTCTTCAATTGCGGACAAAGCTTTTGCAATATCAATTTCTTTATTCCGATAATCAGCATCATGAACTGGAAAATGCTGTCGCAATTCTGCTGTTTCCATCCACGAAACAGTCCCTTGTTTAATGCCAAAATCAAGAATGTGCCCACCAAATTGGTGATCCTCACTGATAAAGTGCAAATGAAATCCTGCAGCAGAAGCACCATGAAATAATTTAGGTGTAAAGAACCCTACAACTGTTCCCTGAATATTATCCGCTGTAAATTCAGGTTGATTGCGTGCTGCTTCTACAAATGGTGGATACGGTTTTTCTTGTTTAGGTGCCACACGGACATGCATCTTCGCAAAAAGACCGCTAATTTTAATTGCCGCAAAAAAATTAGGACTAATTTTTTCTAAAATTTGTGCTTTAATATTTTCATCGGTTTCCGTTGATACAGGGAATGCGCCATCTTCTTGAAAACGAGTAACTGCGGCATATGGCGTTAATTCTTCGCCTTCTAGAATAGTAATTTCGCCAGTTTGATTTGCATGATACAATGTACCGTCCAATAAAATAATTTCGCCATTTGATCCTTCTAATGTCCCAATTCCAAAATCACCTTGCGTGAGTAACGTACCAATTTCTGCCGTTCCTGCCATCAAACTTTCCATTAAACCGCCTAGCGTACCATGTTGATAAACATATTGTTCGCTCATTTTTCCATCTCCTAATAAAGTTGATCTGGTAACAATGTTTTACCTAATTCTTGATTATCTGAATAATCCACAGGAACATCAATAATCACTGGGCCTTCTGTTTGCATTCCTTCTTCTAAAGCTGCGGCAAATTCTGCTTGTGAATGTACTCGAACCCCTTTGGCTCCAAAAGCTTCAGCATATTTCACAAAATCAACTGGACCAAAATCTACGCCAGAGGATCGATTATATTTCATTTCTTCTTGGAATTTAACCATATCATAACTACCATCATTCCAAATAATATGCACGATATTTTGCTTTAACCGAACCGCTGTTTCTAATTCTTGCGCTGAAAATAGGAAACCGCCATCCCCAGAAACAGAGATAATTTGTGTATTTGGACGAACCAGCGCAGCCGAGATTGCCCAAGGCAAAGCGACACCTAATGTTTGCATACCGTTACTAAATAATAAATGACGCGGTTCATAACTTCTAAAGTGGCGAGCCATCCAAATGTAATGGCTCCCTACATCAACAGTAACTGTCATTTCATTCGTGGTTTTTTCTTGAAGCGTTTGAACAATTTCTAATGGATGTAATCGATTTTCAATTGTACTTGTTTTTACTTCTTTAATCGTTAATTTTTCTTGAAGCGTTTCTAAATAATCTTGCGCATCTTCTGTTAATATTGGTTCACTAAATGCTTCTGATAATTTCAAAATATTTTTAGACATATCACCAATTAGCTCTTCTTCCGGTTGCATATATTGATCAATTTCCATTTGAACTTCATCAATGACAATAACGCGCGCATCTTTTTCTGCATTCCAATTACGTGCCTCATATTCAATGGGGTCATAACCAATCGCAATCACTAAATCACTTCTTTTTAACAAACGATCCCCAGGTTGGTTTCGAAATAAACCAACACGCCCAAAGAAATGTTCTTCTAATTCTTTTGAAATAATTCCTGCTCCTTGGAACGTTTCCACGACTGGCAAACCAGTTATAGCAACCAATTCACGAATGGCTGCGGTAACTTTTCGTGCAGAGGCCCGCATTCCTAAAAGTAAAACAGGTAATTTCGCTTGCTTGATTCGTTCAGCTAAAGCTGCGATTGTTTCTGCTGATGCATGGCCCAGTTTCGGAGCCGACAAAGGCTTAATTGCTTCGCCTGTCACCGGACTATCTGTGACATCTTGTGGGATCGATAAGAATGTTGCGCCTTTTTTCGCTGTTTTGGCGATACGGTAAGCATTGGCAATATTTTCAGATAATGTTTCTGGATCTTGAATTTCTGTACTGAATTTTGTTATTGGACTAAATAATGCAGCATTATTCATGCTTTGGTGAGTTAATTTTGACAAATCGGACCGTTTCACCTGTCCAGCCAATGCTAAAACAGGGTCCCCTTCTGCAGTCGCAGTTACTAACCCAGTTGCTAAATTGCTGGCACCAGGTCCACTAGTTGCAATAACTAAGCCAGGCTCTCCCGTCAAACGACCAATCCCTTGTGCCATAAAGGCTGCATTTTGTTCATGTCGAGCTAAAATTAATTCTGGACCTTTGTCAACTAATGCATCAAAAACCCCATCAATTTTTGCACCGGGAATCCCAAAAATATAGGGCACTTCGTGATTGATTAAACTTTCTACTATGATATCTGATCCTTTTTTACTCACTGTTATACCTCCGATTAAAATCTGTACTAATTACAAATACAAAAATACCACTAAAATTCTAATTAATCAACAATGAAACACCTTGAAAACGTGTAATATACTAATTCGCATATTTTAATAGAATTGAGATATTTCAAAAGATTAAGCAAAAATAATGCAAAATACCTTAAAGTTTTATAGTCTTTCAACAATTATTATATACTTCTTCACTAAAAATTAGTAAGATTAACCTATAAGAAAAAAATCACAACCTGTGATAAATTATTGGAGGAAAAATATGTCAAAAGGGAAGAAAATTTTTGCCATTATCTTTGGAATTATCTTGGTTCTATTTCTTGCAGTTGTTGGAATGGGAGCAAAACTTTATTGGGATGTTTCTAAATCAATGGATAAAACCTATGAAACAGTAGAACGATCTAAAAAAAGTCAGGTCAATTTAAACAATAAGGAGCCTTTTTCTGTTTTATTATTAGGGATTGATACAGGCGATGATGGGCGTGTCGAGCAAGGTCGTTCGGATACAACAATTGTTGCAACAGTTAATCCTCGTGACAAGCAAACAACCTTAGTCAGTCTTGCTCGCGATACCTATGTTGATATTCCAGGTCAAGGAAAACAAGATAAATTGAATCACGCCTATGCTTTTGGTGGCGCATCTTTAGCAATGGATACAGTTGAAAACTATTTAAATATACCTATTAATCATTATGTTTCAATTAATATGGCTGGTTTAAAAGAATTAGTCAACGCGGTTGGCGGAATCGAAGTGAACAATAATCTGACTTTTTCTCAAGACGGGTATGATTTTACGATTGGTAAAATTTCATTGGATGGTGAACAAGCACTCTCCTATTCAAGAATGCGTTACGAAGATCCTAATGGTGACTACGGCCGCCAAGAACGTCAAAGAAAAGTGATTGAAGGCATCGTCCAAAAAGTCTTAAGTCTTAATAGCGTGAGCAACTATCAAGAAATTTTAACAGCTGTTTCTGATAATATGAAGACAGATTTAAGTTTTGATGACATGAAAAAAATTGCCTTAGATTATCGCAGTGCCTTTGGTAAAGTGAAACAAGACCAACTTCAAGGTACTGGTTTTATGCAAGATGGTGTTTCCTATCAACGTGTGGATGAACAAGAATTAACTCGTGTCCAACAAGAGTTGAAAAATCAATTGAATACAAAATAAAAATAAAACCCACGAGTACTATAAATACTCATGGGTTTTATTTTCTCTTCTATTAACGTTCTTGTTTCACCGCTTCTAAAGCCGCTGTATTAATAATATTCCAAGGTTTGTCAAACGCTGGTTGGAAGAAGAAATCCGCATAGGCTAAGTCTTCAATCGTCATTTTGGCTTGAATCGCTAATGAAATAGCATTAATGTTTGCAGTTAAATCTGCTTTTGACATTAATTGAGCGCCTAAAATTTGTGTTGTTTCAGGATCATACACTAATTTAAACCAAGCTTTTTGTTTGTCTGGATTAAAGTCCATCAAGTAGTCTTCTACTACTGTCACCGCTTTTGTTTCTTTTCCTAATTTTTGAGCCATGACTTCGTTAATCCCTGTTGAAGCAAATTTATAATCAAAGACGGCCAAGCCAGAAGATCCTTGAACACCAGGGAAAGGTTTAACTGGTTCCTCTAGGTTTTTCACAGCAAAGCGACCTTGTTTACGAGCATTCGTTGCTAAGGCAATATTTACTTCTGTGTCTGCAGGATTGTATTTAATTAACGTAGCATCCCCTACTGCAAATACATCCGGCTCACTTGTCCGCATGTATTCATCCGTCTTGATTAGGCCATTCGGATGTAATTCTAAGGTACCTTTTAACCAAGAAGTGTTTGGACGGACACCAACCGCTACAACGACCAAATCAGCATCGTACGCATTTTTATCTGTAACGACTTTTTGCACACGACCGTCGCCTTCGTAACGTTCAACTGTTTCACCAGTTGCAATGGTAATATTATTAGCTTCCATCTCTTCTGTTAAAACATCTGTAAATTCTTTATCTAGATATACCCCTAATGGACGATCTAAAATGTCAATAACAGTAACCTTTTTGCCGGCTTTTGCAAATGCTTCGGCAGCTTCAATCCCAATATAACCACTACCAATCACAACCACATTATTGACTTCTGGATCTACTGTTTTTTGTTTTAATTTAATGGCCCATTGACGACCACGCATCAAGTAAATATTATCCAAATCTTTACCTGGAATATCTAATTCAAATGGGACAGCTCCGGGACTGATGATTAATTTATCATAATTTTCAACACGTTCTTCACCTGACACTAAATCTTTCACTGTCACTTGATGTTCTTTTGGTTGAATCGCTGTAATTTCAGTATTAGAAAAGACATTCACACCACGACTCTCCATTTTTTCGCCAGTCATATAGCGAACAGAATTAACATCTTTCACTTTTCCTTCTAGGTACAACTGCATGCCACAAGACAAGAATGAGATAAAATCACCTTTCTCATACCATTGAATTTCTGCATCAGGATGAAGATTTAGTAATTCCTCTACCGCTTCATAACCTCCATGTGATGATCCTAAAACAATAACTTTCATCGCTCGTTCCTCCCATATAATATTATTTCTTACATAATAAAGAATATCATATATTCTCAAAAAATAACAAATAATATCCTCTTTTCCATTCTCAATTAAGTTCTTTAAATGAGAATAAAAAGGAGTATCCTCTGTATTTCGCCACTTTTCAATTACTTTTTAATTTACTAAAAAATAAAAAATACTAAATTCTCCGATACGATTGATAGGGACGCCCCACTTTTAAATAGCTATTTTTACTTTCTAAAAGGTTATTTTTTTCTAGAAACAACACATATTTACGAACAGAAACATGTGAAAGCTGACTCGCTTCTGATAATTCTTGAATCGTAAAATAGTCGGTAAATTCGTCTATTTTTTTTAACAATAATTGTAATGTTGCTTGTGTTAGTCCTTTTTCTAAGGACAGGTTTTGAAGATCTTGTTCATTTTTACGTGCGTTTGTCTGTGAAGAATGAAACAATTGGTCCACTTTTGTTTGCGAAAGCTCCTTCGTTTCCAGCGTGAATTGAGCAGCTTTTTTCTGATAGTTTTCGATACTTTGTTGAAATCGCTCAAAAGAAAAGGGTTTAACTAAATAGTCTAAAACGCCTAAATGTAAGCTTCGTTTAACGTTTTCCAACTCATTGGCAGCCGTAATCAGGATAACTTCTGTATCAATTTTTTCATCTCTAATTGTTGCCAGATAGGTCAAGCCATTGCCATCTTTTAAATGAACATCTAATAAAACAAGTGCTGGTTGTTTTTCTTTCGTTAGTTGTAGACCTTCAGCAATTGTTGCAACCGTAAAAATAGTCGGTTGGTGAATTAATTTTTCAAGATATTTTTGATGTATATATGCAACCATAGGATCGTCTTCAATAATCAATAGGTTCATTTTCCTCTGCTCCTTCGTAATGAACATTTATGCGAAGGACAAGCCAATTGTTTTGTTGGTTTTCCCAAGTCAATGTCGCTTCCGCATTCTCTAATAATCTTGCCAAATAAGAAGTGAAAAACTCTTGCTCAAAGCGTTCCAGTTGTTCTTTTGGATAAGCAAACGAATAAGTCGTCGTCAAACTTCCTGGCTGATAATCAATGGTTTCAATGATCTCTTCTGGCAACGTTTGCTCCATCAGGAAACGATGAATATAACGGTAGATAGCAATCAAATTTTGCGTATCTTCATCTCGTTTATTTGGTGGAATTTCTGGATAAATTTCAATAGCTAATTGTGTTTTAATTTCTGCAAACTTGATTCTTTCCCCACTTAAAAAACCTGCTAGAATAGGATTTCTGACCAAAATAGCTAAGCGCTGTGCAAATTCCTTTTCTGGTTTCAATAAATCGGCTAGATAATGTTTTAGCGCCTCATAATCTTCTAAATCGACTAAGCCATAAATGACATGCATCTTATTCATAAATTCGTGTGATTGACTTTGTAATGCCGAAGCATATGTTGTTGTGCTGACAAGCTGCTCTGCGACAATAAACGTTTCCGTCGCATTTTTCAGAAAGATAACATGCCCAATTGTTTTTTTACGGACATTAATCGGGGCGATTGAGACGAAATAATCCTGGCCATTTTGACGATAGAATTGCTCTGTTTTTGAATGTACGACTAATTTTTCAGGAGATAAAACCAATGCTGAAAGTTTCTTTCCTAGTAAATTTTCTTCACTATTTGTTATATTATGATACATTTTAGTCGCCTCAATATTTGCTAATAAAATATTTTGATCGGTATCAATCACAAGGATTGCGTCTTTCGTTTCCTCAAGCATGGCGTTTCGCTCTTCTAATAAACGAGCAATTTCTCTTGGCTCTAAATCGTGAAGTTGTTTTTTTAAATAATAAGAAACTACGATGGCTAATATAAAGCCAAAACCAATACTTAAAAGGACACTCACTGTGTAATCATTTTTTGTTCGTTCAATCAATTGTGAAAGCGAGGTCATTTTAATGCCCATTGCCACAACCCCAATTTGTTTTCCTTGATCATAGACTGGGACAAAACCTCGTAATGATTCTCCTAAACTTCCTTGACTAACAGACAAATGTTCCTCCCCTTTTAATGCTCGCACTTCATCGCCACCTTCAAAATGCTTACCTATTTTTTGGCGATCAGGATGTGTTAAACGAATCCCCTGCATATTCATAATCACGATAAAATCCAACTGATGGATTTCACCTAAACGAACCGTATACGCTTCCAATTCATCTGAATAGTGATCATTCTTTAAGGCTTCAATAACATTCGGTTCAATAGCCAACTGTTCCCCGACGGCTAAAAGTGCTTGCTCTTGGTTTTTACGAACTTCTTTAATTGTTTGGACCGTCGTTACTCCGTAAAAGAAAGTAATCATAATAATTAATGTTGCAATAAAAATCACTGATAAGAAGCACCATAATTTCCCGCCACGCTTCATTCCATCCCTCTTTTCTCTTCAAATAAAGTATAGCATAGGAAGATTTGGTTAAAAAACTTTTCTTTAGTTAAATTAATTAAATAATCTACTCCAGAGAAAACGTTTACATTATGATGAATATAGATTAAAGTTATAGGAGGAAATAGCATGGAAAAGAAATTGCACGCAACAGCTGCTAATGAAACAGATTGGCGCAACAAATTAACCAAAACGAGGATTGGTTCGGTTACGTTACCTGTTTATCTTGTAACAGCTAGCATTATTCTTGTTACGGCTCTATTAGAACAACTACCAGTCAATATGTTAGGTGGTTTTGCCGTAATTTTAACAATGGGTTGGTTACTTGGAACAATTGGTGGAAATATTCCTATTTTGAAACATTTTGGCGGTCCCGCAATTTTATCTTTATTAGTACCATCAATTATGGTCTTTTTCAATTCACTCAACCAAAATGTCTTAGACTCAACAGATATTTTAATGAAACAAGCAAACTTTCTCTATTTCTATATTGCTTGTTTAGTTTGTGGAAGTATCCTTGGAATGAACCGCAAAATTTTAGTCCAAGGTTTAATGCGCATGATTGTCCCGATGGCATTAGGAATGATTTTAGCAATGGGCGTTGGGACCCTTGTTGGAACACTGTTAGGTCTCGGTTGGAAACATAGCCTTTTCTATATCGTCACTCCTGTTTTAGCTGGTGGAATCGGTGAAGGTATTCTTCCTTTATCCCTTGGTTATAGTGCCATTACTGGGTTGCCAAGTGAACAATTAGTGGGGCAATTAATTCCCGCAACCATTATTGGTAATTTTTTTGCTATCATGTGTTCAGGTTTACTTAGTCGTTTAGGAGAAAAACGCCCTGAACTTTCTGGACAAGGTCAGTTGATTAAAATTACCAATTCAGATGATTTAAGTGATGCTTTAGAAGAAGACAAAGCACCAATTGATGTAAAATTAATGGGCGCTGGTGTTTTAATTGCATGTACCTTATTTATTACAGGCGGTTTATTGCAACACTTAACAGGCTTTCCTGGTCCTGTTTTGATGATTGTTGTCGCAGCCTTTTTAAAATACTTAAACGTAGTACCGAAAGAAACCCAACGCGGATCAAAACAGCTTTATAAATTTATCTCTGGCAATTTTACGTTCCCGTTAATGGTCGGCTTAGGTATGTTATATATTCCTTTAAAAGATGTCGTAGGAATGCTTAGCTGGCAATATTTTGTTGTGGTAATTAGTGTCGTTTTCACTGTTATTGCTACAGGATTTTTCGTTTCACGCTTCATGAATATGAATCCCGTTGAGGCTGCCATTGTCTCCGCTTGCCAAAGTGGTATGGGTGGGACTGGCGATGTGGCTATTTTAAGTACAGCCAATCGAATGAACTTAATGCCGTTTGCACAAGTTGCGACACGTTTAGGCGGTGCCATTACAGTAATAACAATGACTGCTATTTTTAGAATGCTTTTTTAACTATAAGTGAATTATTTAGGAGGAAAATGATATGTCAACAAAAGATGTAAAAGAATTAGCGATTGAGCAAGCAAAAAAATTTGGGGGGAAATTAGAAGTCTGCCCTAAAGTTCCGATTGAAACAAAAGCAGATTTAGGAATTGCCTACACACCAGGTGTTGCGGCTGTTTCTTCTGCCATACATGAAAAAAAAGAACGCGCTTACGAATTAACGACAAAGAAAAACACCGTCGCCGTTATTAGTGATGGTTCAGCAGTTTTAGGTTTAGGTAACATTGGTCCTGAAGCAGCGATGCCTGTCATGGAAGGAAAAGCTGCATTGTTTAAACGCTTTGCTGGTGTGGATTCGATTCCCCTTGTTTTAGATACACAAGATACCGAAGAAATTATTCAAACGGTGAAATTTTTGGCTCCAACCTTTGGGGGGATTAACTTGGAAGATATCAGCGCTCCTCGTTGTTTTGAAATTGAACAGCGTTTAATCGATGAACTAGATATTCCCGTTTTCCATGATGATCAACACGGGACAGCGATTGTTGTTCTAGCGGCTTTGTACAACAGCTTAAAATTAATCAACAAGAAAATAGAGGACATTCATGTGGTAATCAACGGCGGTGGCTCCGCTGGTCTTTCGATCACAAGAAAATTTTTAGCTGCTGGCGTAAAACATATTATCATTGTTGACCGTGCAGGGATTCTGAGCGAAACAGATACAGCTCTGCCACCACACCACGCAGAAATTGCGAAGCTAACCAATCGGGAACACCGTACCGGTGATTTAGCTACTGCTCTTGAAGGCGCTGATGTCTTTGTTGGTGTTTCGGCACCAGGTGTTTTAAAACCTGAGTGGATTCAACAGATGAATGAGCAGCCAGTTATTTTTGCAATGGCTAACCCAGTTCCTGAAATTTTTCCTGATGAAGCTTTAGCGGCAGGCGCTTATATTGTCGGAACTGGTCGTAGTGACTTTCCGAATCAAATTAATAATGTGTTGGCCTTCCCTGGTATCTTCCGCGGTGCCTTAGATGCTCGGGCGAAAAAGATTACGATTGAAATGCAAATTGCCGCTGCCAAAGGTATTGCAAAATTGATTCCCGATAACGAACTCACGCCGACCAATATTATTCCCGATCCATTCCAAGAAGGAGTCGCAAAAGTCGTCGCCGAAAGCGTCCGTAACGCTGTCAAAGAAACAAATTAAAAAGAGAAAAAAAGAACAACCTAACTCCTCTTGAGTTAGGTTGTTCTTTTTAAAATCTGAAACGATAATTCATTATTTAAAACTGATGTTAAACTCTTGCATATCTTTTTCAATATAAGTAAGTAATTTTTTATTTTCAAAGAAACGTGTAAAGTAGTACGCAATACGATAATCTTCAACAGCATCTAGTCCTAGCATTTGTTTATTAAACGCTTTTTCGTATAATAAGCAATCTAAAGAGTAAATAGAACTGTGTGTCCGATTAATTTCGATTCCTTTATCACTTAATTCAATACTCTTTGCATAGTCTTTAATTAATGAATAGAATTTTGCGGTATTATAATAAATACGGCATTGCTCTAATGGATAATCTAATTTGAATTCGCTTAGCAATTGTAAAGATTTATCGTAATAAACTTTTGCTTTTTCAATATCATCTTCTAATTCATATAAAATACCGATCGCATTCATACTCAAAATATTATAAATATTAATATCACGACTAATTTCAGAACCACGATGTAAATAGAACAATGCTTCGCTATTATTTTTCTTACCTAATAAACTCGTAATTCCTTTATAATAGAAAAATTTTGTTTCTAAAATTCTGTTTGAACTTTCGATATCATCTGGATAGTCTTTCAACAAATCATAGGCTTCATCGTGCTTAAAGTAAAAGCATAATTCTTCTACTTTATTTAATAAGCTTTCGAGTTTTTTCTCACTAGAACCTTCGATACATTCTTCTACTTGTAAGTCTAAACGTAGACATACAGATGAGAAAATGTCTAAACTGTCACACACATTTTTGTTTTCAATGTTACTAATTGTTGCTTGTGTACAAATTCCTTTTGCCAATTCAGCTTGCGATAATTTTTTCTTTTTACGCGCTGTTTTGATTTTTTCTCCCGCTACTCTCACAGTCAAAACTCCAATCTTTCTATTTTTTTTGTATTAAACATACCATCATTTTACAGATAATGTTATAATGAAGCTATCATAATAAAGGAGGTGAAATATATGTTTGATTTACTTGCTTTATTAACTGGAATTTCAGTTCGTGGCAATGCACCACACCAATAATTACGTGTTTGTTTAACTGAATTTCTGACGGCTCTACCTATGCCAGTAGGTGGAGCCATTTTTTTATTTAATATTATAAAATTAACAGTATTTCTGAAACCTCACACTTAGTATAACACAAATTATAAATTATGCTAGACAGTTACCAAATTAACGTCATTACAAGGATGTTACGTTTTTACAACATCTTGTAAAACTAGACAATGCTGTCCTTCTTTATCCACCACACTCAATGATAGTGATAGTATCTTATGATAGAAACAACATGTACATTATAACAATTATTATTAAGAAAGCTACTTCTCAATAGGAGAAGTAGCGCTTCTCTCGTTACAGTTTTACTCTTCTTCTTCAGCCATGAATGTATTGAAAACTTCTTCAATCATATCCCATTCAGCGTCTGTTTCGATTTGCTGTAAATCGCCTTCTGTACCTTCTGCGTTTTCCACATATGAGTAAGCTTGCAATTCAACATCTTCATCCTCAGGAATTCCTGCTGGATATAATAAAACATAATTTTTACCGAATTCTTCTTGACCGTCAACAGTTAGTAAGATCTCGTATAATGTTTCATTTCCTTGTTCGTCTACTAAAGTAATGTGTTCATGTCCTTCGTGATCATGATC
The DNA here is from genome assembly GCF_050554855.1 of Enterococcus sp. DIV0712. NCBI lineage: Bacteria > Bacillati > Bacillota > Bacilli > Lactobacillales > Enterococcaceae > Enterococcus > Enterococcus sp. DIV0712. The sequence goes on along the minus strand of NZ_CP187333.1, from coordinate 970,633 downwards.
GTGGTTATGTTCTGTCATTCTTCTTCTCTCCCTTGATGTATTCAAAGCTCGATAATTATCGGCTATGTGCATCTAAATAATTTTGTAGAATCATTACTGCCGCTAGTTTATCAATGACTTTTTTTCTTTTGGCTCTTGAAGCATCTGCTTGCTCCACCAAGAAACGCTCTGCTTGGACAGTTGTTAATCGTTCATCTTGATAGTCAACAGGTAATTGAAATAATTCTTGAATCTTATCACCATATGCCATGGATGCTTCAGCTCTAGGACCGATGGAATTATTCATGTTTTTCGGTAAACCTACGACAAATTTCGTGACTTCGTATTCTTTCACCAATTCACCTAATCGCTCAAAACCGAAGTTCTCTTCCTCTTCATTGATGCGAATAATTTCGATGCCTTGTGCTGTCCAACCTAATAAATCACTAACAGCCACACCGACTGTCCGTGAACCTACATCTAGCCCCATGATCCTCATTTGATATCGATTCCGTGGTTCGCTAAGTAATATTTGGTTAATTCTTCCATGATTTCATCACGTTCATGACGACGAATTAAGTTTCGAGCATCTTGATAACGAGGAATGTAAGCCGGGTCCCCAGAAAGTAAATACCCTACTATTTGGTTAATAGGATTGTATCCCTTTTCTTCTAATGCCCGATATACGGTTTCTAACGTTTCACTGATTGCTTTTTTTCGATTATCATCAAAATCAAAGCGTACTGTTTCGTCTGTAAAACCCATTTTACTACACCTCACTTCTACTTTTATACAATTTCATTTTACTAGAAAAGAACCGAAACTACAAACAAAATTTCTTCTCCTTCTCTCTTTTTTGTTATTTCTTAGTCTTTTATTAATAAAGGCTTCGTAAAAAAATGACAGCCATCGATAATTTTAAAATTATAAAAACAAATACACAACTTTATAAAACAAGAATAAAGCTCTGCTAAATCGCCAGAATATCACCTTTCCCTCCAATTCATTTTGCGAAAAAATCGACGTTTTTCTTTTGAAAACTTTTAAATATCTATGATTAAATAATATCAGCCTTTTAATGTTACAATTCGCTAACAATCTGTTTACGATGTAAATTTTCGATTGCAGCTGTTATTTATTTCCTCTTTTTGGTTCGTTTGTAGTACACTAGAAGAAAATACATAAAGTGAGGCTTGCTCAATGACTCCTGCTCATTTGGATTTACTTTTAGAAACCTGTTTGTTAGCTGGTAAAATTATGATAGAAAGCGATGCAGAAATGTACCGTGTTGAAGATACAATGAGCCGAATTGCGCTTGCTTCTGGCAACTATCGAATGGTTAGCTATGTGACACAAACCGGGTTATTTGTTGGCATAGATGGAACCTCCACGATTCGTATGGTTCAAGTAATGAAACGTGGCATTGATTTAGAAAAAATCTCTCGTGTGAATCAGCTATCTCGTGCTTATGTGGCTGGTGATTTTTCTTTAGAGGAATTACTGAATAAACTAAAAGTGATAGATAGTGAACACCGACATTTTCCAATTAGCGCACGCATTGTTAGTGCGGCCGTTGTCAGCGCTACAATTATGATTCTTTTTGGTGGTGTCTGGTCCGATTTATTCTTGACTTTTCTGATTGGTGGTTGCGGCTATAGTCTTTATTATTTTAGTTTAAAGTTTCTCAAGATTAAATTTTTATCTGAATTTTTAGCTTCGTTGTTCATTGGTGCAGCCGCTATTCTTTCAGTCAAATTGGGACTCGGACAATCACAAGATTTAATCATCATTGGTTGTGTCATGCCTTTAGTGCCTGGTGTGCAAATTACCAATGCTCTTCGCGATTTGCTAGCTGGACACTACTTATCGGGTGTTTCTCGTGGGACTGAAGCATTAATGACTTCAGGAATGATTGGTTTTGGCATTGCTTTTGTCTTTCAACTTTTCTATTAAAAGGAGTGACTTACTTGCTAGGAATCGTTTTGGTACAATTTATCTTTAGTTTTTTAGCTTCTGCGGCGTTTGCGATTATTATTAATGTTCCTCGACGATCACTGGTGGCTTGTGGTCTAACTGGTAGTGTGAGCTGGATGCTTTATTGGGTAATCGTTGAAGTTTTTAGTGGAAATGCAGCATTAGGTTCCCTCATCGGTGCTGTCGGTGTTGCGGCAGTAAGCTACCTATTCTCAAAAATATTGAAAATGCCTGTCACGATTTTTAATATTCCTGGTATTGTTCCATTGGTACCTGGTGGCTTAGCTTATCAAGCTGTTCGGAATATCGTAATTGGCAATTATGAAAAAGGTGCCTATTTTACCGTGCAAGCTGTAATGATTGCTGGGGCAATTGCGTTAGGCTTAGTCGCTTCTGAGGTTTTCAATCAGAATATCCGCAGCTTTCGAGAAAAAAGAGAATCTTTGGGTTTTATTCGTCGTAAACGCAACAAAATTAAAAAATAGACAGCAAAAAAGTTGGTTGCTTCCATTTGATAAGGAAGCAACCAACTTTTTTTAAAAGGAACGATAGACATATTGATTTTTTGGTGCTTGATCTGCTTTGACTTTCTCCACTTGCACAGTTGGTATTTGTCGTTTAAACGGTGGATAATAGGACAACTCAACCGTGCCGGTAATCGTTACCCAATCATTGTTTTGAAATTGCGTATGTTCAGGAAAATGAACCAACAAGCCAAAAACACCAGAATCAGCGACACAATGAATAATCCCAAAACGGAAGACAAACTGGTCAACACTTTCTTCTCGTTTTGAATTATAGACAAAGCCTTTATAAGAAATCCTTTTCCCTGCAAATTGACTTGGATAATTATAGATTAGTTCCATAATTTCCAAATAGTTTTCATCCGTAATTGAAATCACAGATTGGCCATCATATTGTTTCATGGCTTTTGCCATCTGCTTGTCATAATCCGTCTTATTGAAATACATACTTGTATCAGGTTTCAAATATTGCGTTTGCATATCAGGATCCCCTACTGATTCTTTACTTACTGGAAAGTTAAATCCTTTTGCTTCAACAATTGTTGTGTCTAAACTAACTGTCGGAAATAATAAGCCAACAATCAACGGTAAAGAAAGTAGTAAATAGGCAAGCCCTCTTTGGCTGGGTTTTTCCAAATTATGCTGATGGCCATGATGTTCATGTCCCCCATGTTGGTGCATGTCTTCATGTTTTTTTTGTATTGATGGATCTGCTTGGTTCCACAAAATCAATTGGACAATCGCCATAATAAAAGCTAAAACCATTGATAAAACAGCTAAGTAATTATAATGAATATTGATATATTGGTTCAGTTCACCTGAAATTTGAAGATACATCATCAACCCCATATATCCAATTAAAATAATAAATCGTATCATCGATTGTAGGCCTCCTTTCTAAACTACTGCCGCATAAATAGTTACGACAAGCGCCACTATCAAAACAAATTGTACAATGAATGACATCTTAAAATAACGTTTCATCATCAATAAATTTTTAATATCTACCATTGGACCAAAAACTAAGAAGGCGACAATTGGTCCTGTGCCAAATAAACTCAAAAGAGAAGAACCAATAAATGCATCCGCTTCTGAACAAAGTGATAGAGTGGCAGCGATGACTAGCATGACTAGAATCGCTAAAATCTTTGAATGGCCTAATTGCATAAGTGCACCAGTTGGGATATACGTTTGCATGATTGCTGCCAACAAAGAACCAAAAATTAAATAGCGACCTGTATCAAAAAATTCATCAATACTATGGGTTAACGCTGACCAGCCGTTTTTCCAAAATGAACGAACTTCATCAACGTGTTCATGCGTATGAGCAACCTGCTCTTCTTTAATCTGCGCCAACTCTTTTTCTGTTAAAATTGATTCTTTTCGAAAATAAGCTAACCAAATGCCGATAACCCACGCGACAATCATACTACCTAAAACTCGCCAAATCACAAATTTTGTTGCGCCACTAAAAGCTACGTATGTTGAGAATAGCACAATTGGATTAATGATTGGTGCCGTTAACATAAAAGCAAAAGCGGTATGTGTTGGTACATCTTTTTTTACAAATTGATGCACAATTGGTACAATCCCGCATTCACAAGAAGGGAAGAAAAACCCTAGGAAACTCCCTACACAAATTGATAAAAATTTATTTTTAGGTAACACTTTTTTTACTCGTTCTGGTGTTAAAAAAACATGTAAAGCGCCTGAAATCAAGCAACCTAACATGACAAAAGGCAATGCTTCGATAATAATCGAAAGAAAAATAGTGCTCATCTGTAAAACAGAGTTTGGTAAAAATTGAAACATTATAGACCTCCCACTAGTAAAAATCTAGTTAACTATACTCCTAACACCAGACAAACACAAGTATTTGTCAAAAAATTAACTAAGAGTTTAAAAGTATTATCACCGATGTCTCTGTCAAACCAGCTGGATAAAAGAACAAAAAATGAGCATGGGACAAAAATCACTTTGGATTTTTGCTCCACGCTCAAAAACTGATAAACCACCATTATTCTAAATTTGAAATAACTCTGAGGCTGAATTGGGGTCTGTATCATATACCTTAAATGCTTCACCGACGCCTAAATCCTTTTGCTTCAAAGTAGACTCCATTGCCATTCGCGCATGAAGTTTCGTATTATTTTCTTTGCTAAGATGACCTAAATAAATGCGTTTTGTTTTATCACCTAACACATCCGCCATCACAAGAGCACCATCATCATTGGATAAATGGCCTTTATCTCCTAAAATCCGTTGTTTAAGACTCCATGGATAAGGTCCTGCTCGCAAAATTTCAATTTCATGATTGCTTTCGACTAAATAAGCATCTGCATTTTCAATCGTACCACGAATATGATCGCTACAATAACCTGTATCCGTTAGAACAACAAAGGAACGATTATTGCGATGAAAACGATAAAATTGAGGCGCAATCGCATCATGTGAGACACCAAAACTTTCAATGTCCATATCTCCCAAGGTCAAAACTTTGCCCATTTCAAAAATATGTTTTTGAGCGACATCGACTTTGCCAATCATGGGATCCATCGCTTGCCACGTTTTTTCATTGGCATAGACATCTAACTTATATTTTCGCGCTAACACGCCAACGCCATGAATGTGATCCCGATGTTCATGTGTAACTAAAATCGCATCTAAATCTTCTGGTTTGCGATTGACTTCTGCTAACAGTGAAGTGATTTTTTTGCCACTTAAACCCGCATCTACTAATACTTTCTTTTGGTTGGTTTCAATAAAAAGGGAATTGCCTGTACTGCCACTGGCAAGAACACTGATATTAAAAGCAAACTCTGAATCCATTTAAAACTCTTCCCTTCTACATTACAACATTAACGTGTTTCATTATACAACGGACCTTAATGTTTTTCCACCTTTGGCACAGTATTATTTGTGATGATGGTATTACTTACGGCATTCACCTGTTCAATTTCAACTGAATCTTCACCAGTAGAAATTCCTACAAACCAGACTGGAACGTATACATTTTTCTCACGAATTTTATAAATTCTTGAATAGGCCAATTTAATGAATGTTATTTTAGAATTACTAGGAATCCGATTATTCATATAGAGCGTGTCTATCGCATCACGATTGGAATATAAATCCGTTTTGTCTCGTAACTCTTCAATATTTTCAATGTGCGTTTGCGAATATTTACTAATTTTCCATAATTCACCTGACGTATCTGCTAAAATACTTAATTTTGCCGTGTCGTCTCTAAAAGGAATTCCTTTATACGATTGTGCAGCCACAATTTCTGCCGTCGGCTCTTTTAAATGAGAAAATTCTGGTAAGTATTGATATTCGTCTCCGAATAATAAAGCATTTTTTTCATTTAAAAAGGTACTTAAATCTTTATCAATTTTCTTAGGATCAATAAAATAGTTTTTACTAGGCACACTCGTTAAAGTATTATCCGCAATTTGCAGCCCATTTCTCAAAAAGTTTTTATTCTTTTCACGTTGGATTTTTAAAGCAGCAGAAAAATTGGTTTGTTCGCCACTTAAATAATAACCTTCCAATCGTTCTGAAGAAAGTGTCCCTTTATACGAGATGTTATCTTTTTCCAACCGACTTTCAATCGATTCTGTTTGGCTGGAAGAAGAGACGTTGCTCTCCTCTTGTTGACCTTCCCGATAAATTCCAAATAAAAAGATATTTAATCCTAAAAACGCTAAGAAGAAAATCCACTCAATTCGTTTAAAATCCATTAGCCCACCTCCAAGCTTGGTAATTGTTTTACCAAGTCCGTTGCAGTGTACCAATTGTTGTTATAAAGGACATACCATTCCGGACTTAAATCAACGACTTGTTTGACTTCTTCAATTGTCTGCCACGTATAACCGATAACAGCCGATTGGATTTTTTCCTTTTTAGCACCAGCCGTTTCTAAACGCTTAATCAATTTTTCCGTGCTTTCCAGCGTCACTTCTTCTTCTGAAGGAATCGGTACTTGGATTGTATTCACACTTGTGTTAATGGTTACGCTTGGCGCAGCACCATCGTTGTTCGTGATGCGAATATCCACTTGGCCTTTTAAATCATTACTGAACACTGGGAAACCTTCCACAAAAGTCCGATAATTGACACTATCTTTCGTTCGATCAAAGTAACGTAAATTCCCCATATTGGTTCCTAAACGTTTTACATAAGAAAAGCTTTGATTATAGATTGAATCCCGTTTATTCTCTTCTGGCAAGGTCCCTTTAAAATCGATTTTTCCCAGTTTTTCTTCTGCAAACAATCGTTCTTCTTTACTCGTATAGGTTAAGTCTTGACTGTCTTCATTGGTTTGGATATCTTCCGTTTCATTGAAAAAAGCATTCCTAAAACGAGTAACTGGTTGCGAAGCTAAGATATAACTGTACTTTTTCAACTTCATATCATTGGTTAAATAACATTGCCCTTGTTTGGTTAGCGTATTTTCGGAAACGTCTTGATATTGCAATCCCTCTTTATTGATAATTCCCATTAAGCGCGCCTTATTGACAGTCATGGGCGCTTCATAGACGTTGGCTTGGTCATAATCTAAAAAGCGTATCTTATTTTCGTTAAAATCCAATTGAATTTTCGTAAAATACTGGTCCGTCAACTCATTAAAGTTAGTAAAATTAATGGATAGATTATAAATCGAAGCATAGTCCGAGATTAAAAAGGGACCTTGATAAAGAAGTTCAATGCCTTGTTCCATTTGGTTGTAGCGCTTAAGTTGCTCTGCATTTTTTGTCACAACTTGTGTCAATTTACCAAACGTAGCCATTTTAATATCATTTTGAACATTACTAATTAATGTTTCACGATTACTTTGCATCGCTTTTCCATCGGCTATTCGAATCAATTGCAAAGGTAAATAGACATCGCCAATGGCTTTTTCATTGACAGCTGTTGTGACTTGGCTTCCCGACTTCATTTCTGGTATTTTTTTGGCAGAATTCAGCCAGATATTGACTGAAAAATATATACTTAAAATGACCATCAAAATCAAGCCAATTCTTGTAATCCATTCTGATAATTTCATCATTCCCACCAATCCTCTTCATAAGGTTCATATGGTAGTGAAATATAGAAAGTCGATCCTTCACCTTCTGTACTTTCCACCCAAATACTCCCGTTATGGGCCCGAATTACTTCTTTAGAAATTGCTAAACCTAAACCAGTCCCACCTTGTGCTCGCGCACGTGCTTTATCCACACGATAAAAACGCTCGAAGACTTTCCCGAGATCTTTTTTAGGGATGCCCAAACCTTGGTCCGAGATACTAAAGACGACATTATTATGTGTTTCAACTAGTCGGCAGGTAATGACGCCGCCATCTGGCGAATACTTAATCGCATTGTTCAAAATGTTGTCTAAAACCTGAATTACTTTGTCTGTATCTAACTCTACCCATAAATCGCGTTTAGTAAATTCACGGCGAATTTTGTAATTTTTTTGCTCATTTTCAATCATCATATCAAAGCGATCCAAGACAAAATTAATCAATTCGTTAAAATTCACATACTCTAATTGAAGATGTGTATTCCCAGAGTCCATCCGAGATAAATTCAACAAATCATTAATCATACGAATCATCCGGTCGGTTTCTTCTAACGTGACTTTTAAGAAGTTCGGCGCAATCTCAGGGTTTTCCCAAGCTCCTTCACTCAAAGCCTCTATATAACTACGCATACTTGTCAAAGGCGTTCGCAACTCATGAGAAACATTGGAAACAAATTCCCGTCTTTCCCGTTCGTTTTTTTCCTGTTCTGTGACGTCATGAAGTACGCAAACTAAGCCAGTAATAAATCCTGATTCCCGACGAATCATCGTAAAGTCTACCCGGATAATCATTTGGTCTTCTTCACGATCAGACGTTGAGCGATCAATCAGCAGTTCATCTGGCTCTTCTAACAGCTTCCGCAATGTGTAATCTTCTTCAATATCTAACAACTCTAATAACGAGGTCCCAATCACATTTTCATTTTTTACATTTAATAATGAAAGGGCCATCTCATTAATCGTAATCACCTTTCCGCGGCGATCCGTCGCAATGACACCATCTGTCATATGCGTTAAGACACTATCTAAACGATTTCTTTCTGCTTCCATTGTTTCTTGTGCTTCTTCAATCCGTTCTGATAATTGATTAAATGTTTCTGCTAATTGGCCTAATTCATCTTTTCCATGGACTTCTACTTTTCCAGCGTAATCACCACGAGCGATTCGAATGGCTTGCTCGCGCATTTCACCAATCGGCTTCGTGATTGATCGTGCAATCAGTAAGGTCACAATAATCGAGATTGCTGCGGCAATAATAGAAGCAGTGAAAAAGATACTTGCTGTGTTGGTAATTTCTTGGTATTTATTTTCTAAATTACTTTTCACATAAAGGACGCCAATCACTGTTTCTCCAGTAGGCGATTGAATCGGCTGGACATTCACATACACGCGTTTATCATTATCTAAAGCTTGATATTTTTTACTCGTAAAGTCATTTAAATCACGATAATCATTCTTTTTGCCAATAATATTTTGTTGATTTAAATCATTGGTTGCCCGAATAATCCCTTTATCATCGACAATTCTCGCTTCAGAAATATCTGCATTTGAAAAATCAGATAACGCTTTTTTTAAATTTGCATCAACGTCACTACGTTCGAGATCTTTGTTGCTCATCTGCGTACTTAACGTGTTTGACAATTGGACAACTTGGGAATCCATATTTTTTTTAAAATCGGAAATTGTAGTGGCTTCCAATTCACGAATGAAATAGCCACCAATGATTTGAATCGCAATCAGTAACAGCAGAATAAATGATAACGCAATCTTAAAATTAACAGATTGAAAAAAGTGAACTTTTTTCTTCATACCTGATTACTCCTGTTCAGGATTTCTTAGATAATAACCAACCCCACGACGAGTAACTAAATACGTTGGATGACTTGGACTATCTTCAATTTTTTCTCTTAAACGACGTACGGTTACGTCCACTGTCCGCACATCACCAAAATAATCATAACCCCAAACGGTTTGTAATAAATGTTCACGAGTCATCACTTGTCCGATATGTTTTGCTAAGTAATAAAGTAACTCAAATTCACGGTGGGTTAATTCAATTTTTTCACCCCGTTTTGAGACCATGTATGCATCAGGATGAATGGTTAAATCACCAATCGTTAATTCAGATTGCGTTGTCACCTCGGCTTCTTTCGCATTGGTTGCACCTCGCCGTAAATTGGCTTTTACACGAGCAACTAATTCACGATTTGAAAATGGTTTCGTTACATAGTCATCGGCTCCTAATTCTAATCCTAAAACCTTATCAATTTCAGAATCTTTGGCAGTCACCATAATGATTGGCATATCATGTGTTTTGCGCACTTCTCGCGCGACTTCTAAACCATCCATTTTAGGGAGCATTAAGTCTAAAATAATTAAGTCTGGTTCCACTTCTTCCACTTTTTCAAGTGCTTCTTCTCCATCATAAGCAGTAAATACTTCATATCCTTCTTTAACCAAATTATATTTAACGATCTCTGAAATTGGCTTCTCGTCATCAACTACTAAAATTTTCTTCACAAAGAGACACCTCTTTTTCCTTCTAATCTTATTTGATACTTTCCTATTATACCTTATTTTGATGATGTTTTCATCTTTAGCTAAAAATGCGCCTTCAGGTTCTCCTAGTATAACAAAAAAAGAATCTCTGACAACAATTGACGCTTGTTATCAAAGATTCTTCTTTCGCTAATCTATTCTTCCGTATCTAAGACGAATTTTGCTACAAGAGCGGCTAATAATCCACCAATTAATGGCGCAACGATAAAAATCCACAACTCAGATAACGCTGAACCACCCGCAAAAACGGCTGGCGCGATGCTACGAGCTGGGTTGACAGAAGTTCCTGTCAAAGGAATGCCGACTAAGTGAATCATTGTTAGTGTTAACCCAATTACGATTCCTGCTAATGAAGCATTGCCTTTCTTAGCACTTGTAACTGTCATGACAACTAAAACAAAAATAAATGTTAAAATAATTTCGACTGTCAATGCACCAGCAACACTTAATTCCCCTACGCCATTTTGACCTAAGTTCTCAATACTTTTACCAGCACCTTTTAGAATGCTTAATAATGCAAATGAGGCAATCAAGCCACCAACAATTTGTCCCACTACATAGTAGATTAATTCCATTGTTGTCATTCGTTTATTAAGCCACATTCCTAGAGAAACAGCTGGATTTAGATGTGCACCTGAAATTGTGCCAATACTATAGGCAGCAGCAACGATTGTTAAGCCAAATGCTAAGGCAATCCCCGTTGTTCCAATCCCTTCCATACCATTTCCTAGAACGGCTGTTCCTGTCCCAAAAAAGACAAGAATAAATGTTCCTAAACATTCTGCTATTGCTTTTTTCACAAAAAATTCCCCCTTTGTAGACAAATTGTAACACATTCGTGAAATTTTCAATATAATTTTCGTTGTTTTTTCATCAAAATGATATTTCTATGAAAAAGAGAAATCTTAAATGAAAAATCCCCTCAAAAAAATTTGAGGAGATTTTTCATTTAATTAATCATTTAATAACTGTATACCAACACCTAAAAGTCCTGGTCCTGTATGAACAACTAATGCCGGACTAATCGTTCCAAAGTAAATTTCTTCTGCTTGTGGAAAAGCCGCTTTCAAGCGTTCCATCATTGCTTTTGCTTCTTCCTCTGCCGCACCGTGAGCGACTGCCAAACGGAAACGGGGTGCCTCACCTATAAAGTTCGTCACCAACTCAAACGTTTTATCAAGACTTTTTTTACGGCCGCGAGACTTAGCCACCGTATAGTAAATGCCTTCTTCATTACAAGAAATAATGGGGTTTAATTTTAGCGCATTCCCTAAAATAGAAGTGACTAAACCAATTCGTCCACCTTTTTGTAAATATTCTAAAGTGGCTACATTAAAAAATACTTTTGCGTTGGCTACTTCTTCTGTTAATTTTTGTTGTAATTCTTGCCATCCTAATCCTGTTTCAATTAATTCTGCTGCTCGTATCGCCTGAATGCCAGCCCCGATACCAATGTTCTTTGTATCTAAAACAAATACATCTAGTCCTTCGGTTTGTTCTCCGAGCAAGCGAACCACATTATACGTTCCACTTAAACCACTAGAAATGGTCACCGCTAAGACTTTTTCGTAACCCGCTTCTTTAATTTTGTCAAAAATAGCTTGGATTGTTGCACCATCAGGTAATGAAGTACTAGGTATTTCTTTCTCTAAACGTTGATACACTTCTTCTGGTGTAATATCTACCTTATCTGTATAGGTTTTTTCAGGATAAATAATCTGTAAAGGCAAGACATACATGCCGTATTGTTTGACTAATGCCTCTGGAACATCTGTCCCAGAATCAACCAGTAGTGCGATCTTTTCTTTATTCATGTGTCATCTCATCCATTTCTTTTAAGTATTCTTGTTCCAATTCAATCACTTTTTCACTAAACATTTTAGTAGCAAAAGACATTGTCGCTGCTTTTACAGCCAAATATTCAATCCCCATAGGTTCTTGTGATTTGGCCTGAACTTCTTTTTCTTGCGCTTGAGCAGCAATCACATAAATCGCTCGTTCCTGTTCTTGACAAAATAAATTGTACGCTTCACGAATACCAACCGTGGCTCCTTGGAATAAAATGCCTTGCTTAATTTCTGGCAATGTTAACACTTGTTTCAACAACGTAATCGCAATTAAAAACGCTAAATGCTTTTGATTGTAGCGCTTTTTCACTGGGGCCGGGATTAACCCGTGTTTGACATAATTATTAACCATTGAGGACGTTAACAAAGTATGTTTTTCCAGTGTAATCAATGGGGATAAGTATTTTTCTATCAGAGTAATCACTTGATCCATATATAATTCAATGTCTGGTAACTCATGCCATCTTGGCAAATGAACATTTTCCAATTGTTGGCCCCAATTTTGTAGTGATTTTTCTATCTCGTCCATAAAAACCCTCCTAACCATTTCTAAAAAAGAATATCATACTTTTGACAATTATTCAATCTAGTTTTTAAAACTAGATTGAATAAAAAAGAAAAGCGAGCAATTTTGGAATTGTTCACTTTTCTCTCTTTATTTTTTTAAAGAACGTTTTCCGATTAAAACACCTATCAAAAACAGGCCTTCTAATAAAACAAAAAACAAGATAAAACAATGCATAAAGTAGGCTTCAGGTAAGGCATTGATAATCGGATCAGTCAGCGGATTAAATAACCAAGCATCGTTGTTAAAAAATAATCCATGAAACGCAATAAAAAATTGATCAAAGCCAATCAGCATGAAAAAGCCAAAAAGCACAGGCAAAAACATTCCCCACTGAAATGGCCGTATCAATGTCCATAAACGCTGATTTTTTACCAAATATTTTAAATAAAGGACACTAGGCAACAACGTAACTAGTAATACGCCATAGCACAATAAAAATAATTTTTTCACTTCATAAAAATGAAAAGCCGCGCTATCAGACATTGGAAAATCAGGAAATACTAATTTTTTTTCAAAAGGATTGTTTAAGTACATCATTAAATGATCGTAATTTTTAATCAAGGTCACACGATCAACCTCTACATCTTTTAAAATATTTAAGTGTTGGATATCAAAAAGATACAATGGACGAAAATTAATCGTGATCGTGATACTTAAAGCCACAATCGTTAAAAACAAACAAATGAGTCCAAGTGTTTCCCTTAAACGCAATTTCGACCTCATCATACTCAAAAAGTCCATTCATCTAAGGAATCAACAACATAGGTTGGTGGCGTTGGCAAAGTTGGAACAGCTGACTTAGGGGTAAAACCTGATGTAACTAACAAGCTATCAATACCATTTTGAATCCCTGATTGAATATCGGTTTCATAATTATCTCCAACCATAATCACTTGCTCTTTTTCCACGCCTAAATGCGCAATGGCTCGTTCCATGATAATCGCTTTTGGTTTGCCAATATAAACTGGTTTTGTTTGAGTAGCTGTCTCCACAAACGTCACAACTGAACCTGCACCAGGTAATAAGCCTCTTTCTGTCGGAATGTTCTTATCTGGATTGGTCCCAATAAACAACGCCCCTTTTTGAATGGCTAAGGTAGCTAAAACCACTTTTTCGTAAGATAATTCTGTATCAAGTCCCACGACAACATAATCAGGATTTGTTTCATCCCATACAAAACCTGCTTCTAAAATTAAGTCAATTAAACCAGCCTCGCCGATGACAAAGACTTTCTTGCCCCGATTGGCTTCTTTCATGTAATCAATCGTCGCTAAAGTCGCTGTATAAACAAGGGATGCTGGGACATGAATATCAAATTCATTTGCTAAACGTTGTGCCACTGTTTCAGGAGATTTAGTGGTATTATTCGTTACAAATAAAAAAGGCAAATCTTTTTCCTGTAACCGCTCGACAAAACGTTTTCCGGCTGGAATTGGTTCTTTTCCTAAATAAATCGTTCCATCTAAATCAATTAAATATCCTTGATAGTCTTTTTTCACTCTGTTTACTCCTCACGTTGACGAATCGTAAAGCCTTTGCCAGATTTTTTGGGACTAGGCTGTTTGGGTGTAGTCGTTTTTTTATTTTCTTCTTTTCGCGTACGAATCACTGGCTTGCTATTTTTATTAGCGGGCGCACTCTTTTCCTCGACAAACGCGTTAGAACGATTATTTTTTTTATGGCGACGACGACGATGCGTTGTTTTTTCTTTACGTTCCCCTGTTCGTTCAATTACAAAATAGGCACAGCCAAAATTACAATATTCATACAAATAGTCTTCTAGTGTATCAATGCGTTGATCCGGCGCTGCCCGACGATTAGAAGTATCAAAAAAGCCACGCAAGCGTAACTGTTCATAGCCCCAGTCTCCTACGATATAATCATAACGCGCTAATACTTCACTAAACCGTTCACCTAAGCGTTCAGGATCAAAGGCATCACGATGATTTTTAACAATTCGGTACTCTCTTTCACCAATTTGAATATCTGTTTCATTCACAATGGTGACAATTTCCCCTTTTTTCTTTTCTTTTACAGGTTCTTCTTTTATTTCTTCAAGAACTGCTGTTAGTTCTTCTGTAAAGGTTGCAGCAGTTTCTGTTTCTGTTTCTTTTTTTTCGGTTGTCTTTTTGTCTGTCATTTTTTCACCACCTAGTTTTTATTATACCTTGTTTTTATTTGATTGGATAGTGGGCATGCAGATAGTTCGCCACGACAGTTCTTAAAACGTCTGGAAATAAAAATTCGACTTCTCCAACTAACTCAATCGTTGGGAAAAACGGAACAAATTGAAAGTGATCCACTGTTGTCAGCGTATACTTCTGCTCTGGCTGAATAGGTTTCCCTTGCCAAAAAACGGTCTGGCTATTTCGCTCAAAACGAATCCCATCATAACATAATTCGCCAAAAATTTTCCCGCGGAAGCCCATCCCGCGAATCGGAAATTTCCGCAGAAATTGACGACTTTTTTCCATTTCACGAATCAAACGGCTCATGTCTGACCCTTTCAAGGTAACCTTGATTAAATGCATTGGATGAGGCAAGGCCTCATGTAATTGGTCTGCATTGATTATTCCTTCTGGTAAATCTGCTAAAAATAACCCGTTGTTCAACACAGCCGCTTCGGTCTGCCCCGCTTCTTTTAACGCCTTCAAGGCAACAGTTATAAAGGCATGCGGTTGCCGTAAGTCCGTTGACAAGGTTTCAGGGATTTGTGCAATTTGCTGCGCTTGCAATAGTCGATGACCTTCCGTTAAGTAACCCGCAATTTCCTTGGCATCCGTTGCTTGCTCTTCTAAACTTGCTGTTTCAATGGTTTTCGCATAACTTGTGACTTGCTTCGTGTCGGCATCCACAAACAGATGCACTTCACCAATATACTGTCCATATTTGCCAGCAGCTGCTAGTTGCACATGATTAATTTTTTCACCATCTTTAAATAAATGATGTGTATGGGAACCTAAAATCACTTGAATTTCAGGATAATTCGCCGCAATCATAAAATCAGTATCTATCCCCAAGTGACTAAGCAAAATGAGAACATCACATTGAGGCGCAACTTCTGTAATCAGTTGAGGAAGGACTGCTTCCACTTGTTTGATTGTCCAGCCATTGGGATTATACGTTAAAGGAAATGGTGCGGTTAAGCCAATAAACCCTAACTTTGTGCCTTCTTTAGTTGTCATAATTTTATATGCTTGACAAAAATCTGGTAACGTTTGGGTTTTTGGATCTTCTAAATTAGCTAAGACCACTTCAAATGTTGCCTGATCATATAAATGCTCTAATTGTTTCTTTGAATTGCCGATTCCTTCATTATTTCCAATTGTAACCAGATCATACGCTAATGTATTCATTATAGCTACATTTGCTCGACCATCTGTTGCTTCGGTCAAAGGATGACACCGATCTGAAAAGTCACCTAAATCAATGGTTACGACTGTTTTGCCCTCTTTTTGGTACAGCGAACGTTTGGCTTTAACCAGACGCCGTATTTTGGGCCAATTTTCAAAGTGAGAATGAAGATCATTGGTATGGAACAACACAATCTCTTCCACTAAAATCGCCTCCTTTATTCAGCGCTCTGATTAATAGTACCATATTTATAGAAGAAAGTTACAAAAAAGAACAGATGACTTTAGAAGAATTTCTCCTAAAATCACCTGCTTTTATCAGGACGAACTATGCGTTATTTTTGGGACGCTTGCGTTGCGTCGCTTCCATGATAACTGGTAAGATCACAGGACGACGTTTGGTTTGTTCAAATAAATAACGGCTTAAGTTTTCGCGGATTTCTTGTTTCAGTTTGCTCCATTCGAAATCGTCACTTTCTAAATGCTTTTCAACAATTTCTGTAACAATATTGCTACTTTCTTTCATTAGGTCTTTACTTGTTTTAACGTAAACAAAACCTCTAGAAGTAATTTTAGCTGGTGAAACAATTCGTTTTTCTCGACGATTAATTGTCACAACAGCCACAAAAATACCATCTTCGGAAAGAATACGACGATCCCGTAAAACGATATTACCAATATCGCCGACACCAATCCCGTCAATCATAATATTTTCGGCCGTTGTGCTGCCAGCTACCGACATTCTACCTTTTGTATACTCTAGAATGTCCCCACGACCTGTAATAAAGATATCTTTATAAGGCATGCCAATTTCGTGTGCTAAGTCCGCATGCGCAGCTAACTGGCGGTATTCACCTTGGACAGGAATGAAATATTTTGGTTTCATTAAGTTCAGCATCAATTGCAAGTCATTCGGATTAGCGTGACCAGACACACGTAAATTGTCGGAAATTTGCTTCACCGTAGCACCGGCCCGATAGACAATATCCTCTGTTTTGGCAACCGTTGTTTCCATGGCCGTTGTCGGCGTTGTCGTAATATAAACTAAATCGCCTTCTTCAATTCGAACGACACCATGTGTATTATTAGCCATTTTTTGAAGTGACTTAATAGGTTCTCCCATCCGGCCTGTTTCTAAAATTAATAACTGTTCGGGTGCATATTTTTTCATTTCTTTTGGTTTCACTAATAGATCTTCACTTGGCAATTGTAATTTTTCCAATTTCATCGCCGTCCGAATAATCCGTTCAAAATCTTGGCCTGTCAAAACGACTTTACGACCAGAACGATCCGCTGCATTCAATACTTGTTGGACCCGTTGCAAATTACTTGCCACACATGCCACGATGATTCGTCCTTCCCAATAGCGAATCGTGTCGAACACTTCATCAGCGATTTGGGCTTCCGATGCAACTTGGGCTGGGTTTTCAGCATTTGATGAATCACTAAGTAGCGCCAAGACGCCTTCTTTCCCAATTTCAGCCAAGCGGCCATAATCGGTTTGATACATCTCAATCGCACTTTGATCAAATTTAAAATCACCAGTATAAACAATGTTGCCTTCTTTTGTTTTGATGCTAACGCCAATCGAATCTGGAATGGTGTGCGTTGTTTTAAAGAAGCTCACCGTTGCTTGACCAAAATCAATTTCTGTATGCGGGTCAATCACATGGAAATCTTTAAATTTCTTCGTTTCCGCATGACTGTTGACACTTAGTTTTGCTAGTTCAATCGTTAATTCTGTCCCAAAAACAGGCACTTGAATTTTTGAAAGCAAATACGGTAAGGCCCCAATTGCATCAGCATGGCCATGTGTTAAAAAGACCCCTGCAATTCGCTCACTATTTTCTTCTAAATACGTAAAATCCGGAATGACGACGTCAATTCCTAAAAGTTCGTTCTCTGGATATTGTAATCCACAATCCAGTACAAAAATTTCATCTTCCACTTCAGCAACGTACATATTTTTTCCATTTTCACGAACGCCGCCTAATGGAACGATTTTTATTGTACTCACTCTTTTCACCTCTCTATGATTACACGTTCTTTAAATCTCTAACGTGCGAATAATTCTTTGCTCTTCTTCTGGTGTACAAGCAACTAGAGGTAAACGTAAATTTCCAACAGGAATACCTAAATGATTTAAGGCCGCTTTCACGGGTGCCGGCGAAGGCACTGAAAACAATGCGTTCATTTTTGGTAATAACTGTCGTTGAATTTTAGCCGCTTCCGGCAAGTTCCCCTGCTCCAGCGCTTGATACATCTCATACATTGACGAACCGAAGACATGACTGGCTACCGAAATAACCCCTTGTCCGCCAAGTGCCTTGGTGGCAAAAGCCAACCCGTCTTCTCCAGTATACACTAGAAAGTCTTTTGGCGCTCTTTCAATCAACTCAGTAATTGCATCTAACCCTGCACATTCTTTAATTGCCACAATTTTTTCCAATTGTGCTAAGCGCAAAGTAGTTTCCACTTCTAGACATGCAGCCGTTCTACCAGGAACATTGTACAAAATAATTGGCAGTTCACTTGCTTCTGCGATGGTTTTAAAATGTTGATACATACCTTCTTGATTTGGTTTATTATAATAAGGAACAACCGCCAAAACAGCATCGATACCAGCGATTGTCGCTAACTCTTTCACAAAAGCGACTGAGTCACGTGTATCATTCGTACCTACACCACAAATAATCGGAATACGTCCATCGATCAGTTCAATAATTCGCTGGAATAATTGTAATTCTTCTTCATGAGTTAACGTGGGTGATTCACCAGTTGTTCCTGCTAAAATAACGCCTTCTGTATGATTGGCCAATAAATAGTCTACCAATTGCGGTAGTTTATCAAAATCTATTTCTCCCGATTCTTGAAACGGCGTAACCATTGCCGTAATAATTGTTGCATTCGTTAAATCCATCCTATTCCCTCCCGAGTATACAATACAAACCTTCTAGTCGTTTTCAGGTACACGAAGCAAATTCATTTCGTGTAGCGTTTCAGCAATTTGGACCGAGTTCCAAGCAGCTCCTTTTAATAGGTTGTCTGACACAATCCATAAATGGAAACCGTTCTTCACGTCAACGTCTTGACGAATACGGCCGACAAATGTTTCTTTCTGGTTGACGCTATTTAGCGCTTGTGGATATAGTTGTTCACTTGGCTCATCTTGCAAAATTACACCTGGAGCTTGCGCCATTAATTCTTGGATGGCTGAGACCGATGCATCTGCTTGTTTCACTTCTATATAAACAGATTCAGAATGTCCTGAAATTACCGGAATACGGACACAGGTGGCAACGACTTTTAGCTTGTTGTCTCCCATGATTTTTTTTGTTTCATTCATCATTTTCCATTCTTCGTAGGTATACCCTGCTTCTGAAAAAACATCAATTTGAGGCAACGCATTAAAAGCAATTGGATAATGTTTTTCGTCACTGCCAGCTGGTAAAATTTCAGCTGACCATTCGCTGACAGGTTTTCCCTCTAAAAAATCTTCGGCTTGTTCTTTTAGCTCATTAATTGCACGGATACCTGCGCCACTCACAGCTTGATACGTTGAAACGATGATTCGTTCTAAGCCAAACGCTTGCCGAATTGGTTCTAAGGCCACCATCATTTGAATCGTAGAACAATTGGGATTTGCGATGATTCCCTGATGATTTTTCAAGGCTTCCGGGTTCACTTCCGGAACAACTAAAGGAACATCTTTTGCCATTCTAAAATGGCTAGTGTTGTCAACAACAACAGCTCCGCGCTTAACTGCTTCTGGTGCAAACTTTTCGGAAATACTCCCACCAGCACTAAATAATGCTAAATCGATTCCTTCAAATGATTCCGGGACTAATTCTTCCACGATAAGAGGTTGTCCTTTAAACTGAATCTCTTGTCCAGCAGAACGCTTAGACGCCAATAACCTCACACTGGCAATTGGCAAACTTGTTTCTGCTAACAATTCAATCATTCTTGTCCCGACAGCACCTGTTGCTCCTACCACGGCAACATGATATTCTTTTCCCATATTTTCATACTCCCCTCTTACCTTCTTGTAAAAGCTACTTGTCCTATTTTACCATAGTATTGAAAAAACCTACATAGTCAAAAAAATGATTTTTTTATTTTCCCATGATATTTTAAAACTATTACCCATCAAAGGACTATCCATTGACTTTTGACTTAAATTTGTTATAGTTAAAACGAATTTAATTATAAAGGGAGCGAAATTTCATGGCACGCGTAGAAAGTTTTGAATTAGATCACAACACAGTAAAAGCACCATATGTTCGCCTTGCTGGCACAGAACAAAATGGTGATGCGTTAGTCGAAAAATATGACTTACGTTTCTTACAACCAAACAAAGATGCCCTACCAACAGGCGCATTACACACGTTGGAACATTTATTAGCAGTTAACATGCGTGATGAATTAAAAGGAATCATTGACATTTCGCCAATGGGTTGCCGCACTGGTTTTTATATGATTATGTGGGATCAACATTCACCACAAGAAATCCGTGATGCATTAGTCAACGTTTTAAACAAAGTAATCAATACAGAAGTTGTTCCAGCAGTCTCTGCAAAAGAGTGCGGAAACTACAAAGATCATTCTTTATTTGCAGCGAAAGAATACGCAAAAATCGTTTTAGACCAAGGAATTAGTTTAGATCCATTTGAACGTATTCTGTAATCTTTAGCAATTAACGACAGAGAAACCCACTATTAAGCTGTGGGTTTTTCTGTTCTCTTTCTTAATTTAAACGGAGGTTTTTTATGAATCAAACAATTGAACAATTACTAAGTCACCGTTCCGTTCGTCATTTTAAAAAGCAAGCGTTAACGGACAAGCAGAAACAACAGTTAATTACTGCAGCTCAAGCAGGATCAAGCTCCAATTTTTTACAAGCTTATACAATTATAGAAATCAAAGATCCTGAGCTACGCAGAGAATTGGGACGTTTAGCGAATTGTGAAGACTATGTCGTTAACACTGGTGTGTTCTATGTTTTTGTTGCTGATTTGTATCGTCATGCAACGATTTTGTCAAAAGAGGGGCAATCATTGGAACCCTTAAAGACACCAGAATCATTATTAGTAGCTGCCGTTGATACAACGATTGCTGCGCAAAACATGGCCATTGCGGCTGAATCTATGGATTTAGGGATTTGTTATATTGGCGGCATTCGAAATGACTTAGACACAGTAGCCAAACGCTTATCTTTGCCTGAATTAACTGTACCACTTTTTGGATTAACAATCGGTGTACCAGAAACGTTAAATGGTGTAAAACCACGGATGCCTTTTGAAAATATTTTAAGCGAAAATCACTACCAATCAGACAAATTGACAGATATGCACGCGTATGATGAATTATTAAAAGATTATTATGCCAGCCGCTCAAGTAACGCCCAAACAGCGGATTGGTCACAGAAGTCTTTGTCCTATTTTTCTTATAATCGTCGCCCAGAAGTAAAAATTTTCTTGCAAAAACAAGGATTTGATGTCTAAACAAAAGAGCGTGGGCTTACGTTGAAATAACGTAAGCCCACGCTCTTTTGTTAATTTTTATTTATCTTTACTAAATTTGTCTTTTAAGTCTTCAAAGCCTTCTTTAACTTTATCAGTTAATTTTTCAGCGCCTTCTTTAAGGTCGTCGCCGGCATCACGTGCTTTGTCTTTTACGTCAGCAAAGGTTGATTGAGCTTTTCCTTCAAGTTCTTTGCCTTTATCATCCGTAACTTTGCCTTGTGCTTCTTTTGCAGTACCTTCTACTTTATCTTTTGCATCGTCAAAACGTCCTTTTAAATCTGCCATGCTAATCCCTCCTAAATAATTAATTACATAATAAGAGTATCATTCTTAGCCATTTCCTTCAAATATAATGCATGAACTACGAATAAATGGTTATTTTTGAGCCATTAAAGCTTTTTTTGCCAAGGCAAAGCAACCAATTGTTCCTGGATTATCTTCTAAAAGAGGTGTCACCAAGTATTTTTCTAAAGGCGGTGTTTCCACATATCCATTGACTAATTCAGCAAATTTTTCACGAACTTTCGGCATCAAATGACGTTGTTTCATGACGCCGCCACCTAAGATGATCACTTCTGGCGCTAATAATAAAGTTGTATTGTACGCTGCTTGCGCTAAATAATAAGCTTCTAGTTCCCAAGTTTTATGATCCTCTTCCAATAAATGACCTTTTTTACCAGAACGACCTTCAACTGCTGGTCCTGCTGCAATCCCTTCTAAACAATCTCCATGATAAGGACAATTTCCTGCATACGTATCTTCAGGATGACGACGAACTAACGCATGCCCCATTTCTGGGTGGCTAAAGCCTTCAATAAACTCACCGTTTTGAATCGCTCCAGCGCCAACACCAGTTCCAATTGTATAATATACACAACTAGATGTATGTTGCCCATTTCCAGCAACATACTCACCATATGCCGCAGCATTCACATCCGTTGTCCAAGCCATTGGCACATCAAAATGTTGTTTCATAGTTCCTAACAAGTCAAAGTTACGCCAAGCTAATTTTGGTGTAGAAGTGATATAACCATACGTAGGAGAATCAACGTGAATATCAATCGGACCAAACGAACCAATCCCAATCGCTTTTAAAGGATATTGTTGGAAAAATTCTATTACTTTTTTCATTGTTTCTTCTGGGGTTGTTGTGGGA
Organism: Enterococcus sp. DIV0712; assembly: GCF_050554855.1. Classification (NCBI taxonomy): domain Bacteria; kingdom Bacillati; phylum Bacillota; class Bacilli; order Lactobacillales; family Enterococcaceae; genus Enterococcus; species Enterococcus sp. DIV0712. Next base: position 948,081 of record NZ_CP187333.1, on the reverse strand, counting down.
AAACTGACACGTTCTACGATGGTCAAATCATCTGTCCCAACGCCACATACAAATTTTGTGCCACCGGCTTCGATACTTCCTAAAAGTTTTTCTGTCATTGCAATATGCTCCTTCGTTTCCATTTTATAAGTAAGCGGATACATTACTTTTGATTAAATAACTAACATACACGTTTAGTTTACCACTTTTTTGTCGTTTCGACAGAACAATTTAACAATTTCAGTCAGGTTGCCCAATGAAATCTGGCAAGTTGCTAAAGAGCATTTTTCTAAAACAAAAAAACGAGCATTCACGGTTATCTAACAATGAATGCTCGTTTTTTGTTTATTGATTCTTTAGCGAAAAATATAACAATAGTCCGATTGTAATCCACCCACCACTAAGTAAAAGCATTAACCAACTTAAAAGCGTTTCTTTTAGAATACTTCTGGGCTCTTTTGCATGCTGAATAAAACTCATACTAGTCACCAAAGAAAAGAGGAAAAACATAAAACAAATGACCGCTAAACCGCCAGACAACCAAAACCAACTAGCCATTATTCTCACTCTCCTTTTCGCTTGTTTTTTGATAATTATTGCGCCAAATGACACTACAAATTGCCCCAATTGTGATTACTAACAACGTGTAGAAAGTCGGTAACCACCATGTAGGTAGGACCCATTTGACCGTAGCCTCTTGATTCAATTTTTTTGCTTCACGAGTGTTAATCGTAAATTCTTGTTGAAAAGGCCAAGACTGTTGTTCATCTTGTTGTAAAATAGCACGTCCTGTAAATATATAAGTCCCAGCATCTAGCGGTTGTTTACCCAAATCAAGATGAAAATTCATGGAACTATTTGGGGCAAAGCGAACATTTTTTAGTGTCCGTTGTGCAATTTTTTTAGAGGATTCTTTTTTTATCACTTGACCTTCTAAACGAACTTCTGGAAAAATAGCAGCATATGGATTTTGAATGACCGCCTTTAGTGATTTGGCCCCTAAAGCAATTGTAGGTGTTACTTTCGCTAATTTCAGTTGGTTCACCTCTGTTAAAGGAGCATTCTCAGCACTCCTCATGGCAATCGCAACATTAAACCCGTAGCGACTGGTTAATCCCGTTGTTTGGTTCTCTTCCTCTGTTTTTTCATCTTTGAGATGCGCATAAACCCCGCCTAACACAACTCCTTTGATAGGCTGATCAAGTCCCTTCACCTTCATCTTTGCTGATACTGTTTGATGAGGCGGCACACTCACTTCCTCATTTTCTAAAGTAACCAAGTCTGTCAGCGGAACCTTTAACGATGAATCAAGTGGTTTATCAAAATCATTGTACACAATCAACCCATTATCATTTGTTGATGCATTTGCTAGAGTCAATACGATGGACAATTTTTCGTCTGTCTTATTTTTTATATCTAGGACAATAGTGGAAGATTGCTTTGGTGCCAGAATTAAATCATAATAACTAGATGTTCCTGACACTTGATTTTCTGGTAAAACAGGCGTTACTGTAAATTTAGTCTTCATTTCTTCTGTAGCTTCTACTTTTGGAACAATAATAAAAAATGTGAAAAACAGAAATAGACAGAAAACACCGACTTTTTTTCTACTCATTTCTTCAAGATCTCCTTTATAAAGCTGAATGTACCTACTAGTCTAACAAATCAGCGAAACAATGCTGATCAATCTTTGACTTTTGGGAAGGATAATCTTGAAAAAAGTCTCCTTGAAAAATACCAAGGAGACTTTTTATTATTCACTATAATATAATTCTTTTTTTATCTGTGTGGTTGATACTTCTGGCGTTCGTGGCAAATAAAGAACCTTTGCGGTTGTTTCAACTTCTAGAAAATCAAAAGCCCCTTGCCAATCATCACCCATGACTAAAGTATCAATTTTAAATTCAGCAATATCGGAAACTTTTTGTTTCCAACTAGTTTCAGGAATAACTAAATCAACATAACGAATTGCCTCTAATAATTGTTTACGTTTTTCATATGAAAAATAACTTTGTTTCTTTTTTTCTAAATTAAAAGCATCTGTTGAAAGTCCAACAATCAGGTAGTCCCCTTGTTGTTTCGCTTTTTTCAACAAATTAATATGACCATAGTGTAGGAGGTCAAATGTGCCGTAAGTAAGTATTTTTTTCATAAAAACCTCCATTTGTACTTTGATATTTCTTCGTTAATTATCAATTTTTATGAATAGAAAAAAGGCTACTCTTGATTGACTTTGATGGTTTTTCGATCAAATTTTTTATTTTCTGTAGCAGTATAAATTAGTAATAACTTACTCAGAGATTTTATAGAGAAAGACGTTGTTGTAGCTTTTTTTAATTGCTTTAACTGCTTTTGCAATTTTAACGGATTTTTATCTTTTAATAATTTAATTTTCGTTAAACGAAAAATGTGTTCCTGATGCTCAAATGAACGTTCAGCATCTGAATGACTAAAACGAAGATATTCTGAAAGCACCTCTTGATTTACAGCAACTTTTCCTTTTGGTAAAAACCATTCTTTGCCATTTTGATCTATTAGATGCCGCTCACTTTGATTTGAAATAACAATTTCTTTATCGTCTTCAAAAAGATACGAAAAAAGCATTGCTTTTTTTATAATTATGTACTCAGTTACTTCATATGAAGACAATTTTCTTAATTCTTCTATCAAACTATTCCATTGATTATTTTGAACAAATTTACTTAGTTTGTGAATAGGTGGTACTCGTAAAATGAACTTCTCATCTTTCTCTATTTTCACGATATAAAAAGTTGTGTCTAAGTCATTTTCCCAAATAAACAAAATAATCATTTACTGCCCCCTAGACTTGTTGTTCCGATACTTAATAGTCAAATAAATATATTTAGGAATTTGCATTAACCGATCGTATCTCTTCATTGTCAAACAACGATATAACCATTCCAAATTGTGATTTATATAAAATTCTGGCGCTCTTTTTACTGATCCAGCTAATACGTCAAAAGTACCGCCTACGTCTAAAAATACATTAGCTGTCAGGTGATCAATTGTTTGTTCCAAAAAAATCTCTTGTTTCGGTGAACCTAATGCTACAAAGACAAACCTTGGTTCAGCTTTGTTAATTTGTTCCACAATTTCTTGCTGTTTTTTCTTTGTATAGCCATGTAAAATACCGCTAATAACAATCCCTGGATATTGTTGTTGAATATTTTTAGCTGCTGCTTCAACTACTTCTTGCTTTGCACCATACAAGAAGATTCGTTCCTTATGTTGATTTGCATACTCTAAAAAATTATCCATGACATCAATTCCTGTAACTCTTTCACGAATAGACCCACCCATTAGTTTCGATGCCTTGACCACACCTATCCCATCCGCAATCCGATGAGTTGCTCTTTTCAAATATAACTTAACTTCTGGATGTTCAAATGCTAACAATGAAATTTGCGGATTAACGCTAGTTACAATCATTTTCTCTTTAGCTTTGAGATAACTTTCTAAGTCATCCATAATTTCTTGATGTGTTAATACGTCAACTGGTAATCCCCCAATATATTCAGTGCGTACCTTACTTTTCACAAAATCCCCCCAAGATTCTCTCTACCAACTCTACTATTTTATTAATGGTCTCTTTTGACTGATATTGATTCCATTCTTCGTTAATTCTAGTAATATTATCTTTATAACTATTTATTGAAAAATTTGACAATGCCACAATCAACTGTTTTTCATTTTCAACTAACGGTCCTGGTAAATATTCAAAAAAATCAGGCTCAATTCCAGGATTTAATGCGTATTTTTCTAAATCTGGACAAAAAAATAAAATGTTCGGTTGCTCTTTAACATGCATGTATTCAAAGACCACACTCGAATAATCAGTAATCAAGTAGCCTATTTCACTAAAGCTTTCAAAAATATGCTTTTCCCAAATAGAAACATTTCTCGGTAGTTCAATGGCATCTAACTGGATTGATGGATGTAATTTCATATAAAAATGAAACTTTGGCATAGCAGAAAAAGCCTTTATTGCTTGATTTATCACAAGCATCATTTCGTTCGATCCCTCTCGATAAGTTGGTGCATATAAAATTTTGTTATTCTGATTTGTTTCTCCTACCTCTAATTTTTCAAGATAAGCAAGACGCGGCGAACCAAAATGAAAAAATTGAGCATTCTCGAGACGATAATTGTTTCTAAAAATTGCTTCCATTTTTAGTGAATTAACGATAAAATAATTCATTTTATCGTAAACTTTTTGAAACCTGATTTGATCCTTGCTACTTCTATGTTTCGTGTGATAAGCACCCCAGCCAAACTGTTTTAAAGCCCCATTAGCATGCCATAATTGGATAACTACTTGCTTTTTTTTTAAAATTGCCAATTCTGGAAAATAATTATCTACAAAAATTAACGGCGCTGACTTCAAGTATGAAATCGCCGTTGTAATCAACAAAGTTTTCTTATCAAAAAGTATCGTCTTTATGCCTTTTTGATTTAAGGATGCTGCGTATGATTGACAATTTTTTGTATAAAGTACTATTATCATTCCGTGATATTGTTGTTCTAATTGTTCAATTAAATGTCCATCATTTCTTGGGAAACTCATTATGTACACAATTTTTACTTTTTTATGCTTGTACGGTCTCCATCTTAATACTGTTAAGTACAATTGTTTTAGCACTTTTATATCCTTTCACAAACAATAGTTTTCTTATAAAAAAGATATGATCAAAGTCTTTAAAAAGAAAAAGCTTACATATAAACTCATTAAAACAAATTATACCTTAAAGATTCTAAAAAGACAATTGCACTTTACAATATGTATACTATCCAAATAATTTAAATTATACGGTATACGGACTAGCTATACTTTCAGTTAAATAAAATAATATTTAAATAATTTCTCTGAATTTAAAACTGCCTATCCAACAAAAAAAGAGGTTTCCCACCACAGTGGAAAACCTCTATAAACCTTGTCATAACAATGTTTTGAAAGACTATGCGTCTGGATTTGCGTTTTCGTCTTTGAGACCGTATTTTTTGTTGAAACGGTCCACACGTCCGTCGGCTTGTGTGAATTTTTGACGACCAGTGTAGAATGGGTGTGAGTCTGAAGTAACCTCAACACGTAATAATGGATAAGTGTTGCCATCTTCCCATTCAACAGTTTCTGAAGATCCTTTAGTTGAACCTGAAAGGAATTTGAAACCTGTTGTTGAATCCATGAATACTACTGGTTGGTAATTTGGATGGATATCTTGTTTCATACGTTTTTTCGCTCCTTTGCCCTGATCCATTTGCTGTATCAGAGTTATTTTGTCGGTATACAACAATGCTATCTTACCATGTTTTCAGTTGGTATGCAATTATCTTTTTGGATTTCTTTTAATTTGTTTGCCAAACGAAACATCATGGAAAACTTCAAATAATTGTTGATTATTTTGGGTCCGTTTCAACATTTTTATGAATTGATCCGTATATTCCAGCGAGTCTCCTGACATATTATTTCTCAATTTCCACGTTTCTTCTAGTTGTTCTGGTGTCATTAGCAACTCTTCTTTTCGCGTACTTGATTTTTTAATATCAATTGCTGGGAAAATACGGCGCTCTGCTAATTCACGAGATAAATGGAGCTCCATATTGCCTGTGCCTTTGAATTCTTCATAGATAACATCATCCATTCGGCTACCTGTATCCACCAATGCCGTGGCTAAAATAGTCAGACTGCCCCCTTCTTCGATATTTCTGGCAGCACCAAAAAATCGTTTAGGTTTGAAAAACGCAGCTGGATCTATTCCGCCACTTAAGGTTCGACCACTAGGCGGGACCACTAAATTATAGGCCCTTGCTAAACGAGTGATGCTGTCCATTAAAATAACTACGTCCCGTTTGTCTTCAACTAAGCGCATTGCTCGATCCAGAACCAATTCAGCAACTCGCGTATGATTTTGTGGTTGTTGATCAAAAGTTGAAGAAACCACATCGCCTTTAACACTTCGCTCTAAATCAGTCACTTCTTCAGGACGCTCGTCAATTAACAACAGAATCAATTCCACATCAGGATGATTTTCTGTAATCCCATTAGCAATTTCCTTTAAAACACTTGTTTTCCCCGCTTTTGGCGGCGCTACAATTAAACCACGTTGCCCAAAACCAATTGGGGCAAATACATCAATCATTCGTGTTGATAATCTGCCAGCCGTTGTTTCTAACGTTAATTGTTTTTCAGGATACAACGGTGTTAGCGCTGGAAAATGTGGCCGCTCTTTCGCTTCTTCAGGATCTTTCCCATTGACACTTTCAACATGCATGAGTCCATAGTAACGTTCTGATTCCTTTGGCGGACGCGCCTTGCCAGCTACTTTGTCCCCATTTCTCAATCCGAAACGACGAATTTGAGAAGAAGAAATATAAATGTCTTCTGCACTTGGTCCATAATTAATTGGCCGCAAAAAGCCATAACCATCCTGAGAAACAATATCTAAAATTCCTTCCATGAAGAAAAAACCTTGCTTCTCAGCTTGTGCACGAATCACAGCTAAAGACAATTCTTTTTTGTTCATTTGGCTATAATAAGGAATTTTAAACTCTTTCGCGTACGCATAAATATCTTTTAACGTACTGTTTTCCAATTCAGCCATTGTTAAATAGTCGCTCATTGATCCACCTCAAACGGACCTTCTTGTTCTTCGGTTTCTAGCATTTGAATATCAGCGCCCAAAGCAGTTAACTTTTCGATAATGTGGTCGTACCCACGTAAAATATATTCTACATTATAAATAGTTGTCATACCTTCAGCCATCAAGCCGGCAGTGACTAGGCACGCGCCTGCCCGTAAATCAGAGGCGACTACTTCTGCACCGTGCAATTGATTTGGACCATTTAAAATAATCATATTGCCTTCAACCGAAGCATCAGCCCCCATCCTCACCAACTCAGGGATATGCTTATTTCGTTGAGCATATATCGTATCAATAATTTCACCAGTTCCTTGCGCTTTTAAAAGTAATGGCGTTAACGGTTGTTGCAAGTCTGTGGCAAAACCAGGATACGGATAGGTTTTCACCGTCGTCATTTTCAGATCATGTGACGGATGAACTTCAATCATGTCTTCTTCAATTGTCATCTTAACGCCCATTTCTTGCAATTTCGCAATGAAGCTTTCTAAATGCTCATAAATAACATTTCGAACCTTGATTCCTTCACCCATAGCTGCTGCCATAGCTAAATAAGTCCCAGCTTCAATTCGATCTGGAATAATCGAGTGACGACAGCCATGTAATTCTTCGACACCTTCAATCCGAATAACATCCGTTCCGGCTCCTCGAACTTTTGCACCCATGTTATTTAATAATGTAGCAATATCAATAATTTCTGGCTCACGCGCAGCATTTTCAATAATCGTTTTGCCTTTGGCTTTAACTGCGGCTAACATGACATTGATTGTAGCGCCAATAGATACCATATCCATAAAAATTCGGGTTCCTTGTAAGCCAGCTTCGTCTGTTCTCAAGTACATCGCCCCATGTTCGTTGGTTACATGAGCGCCTAATGCTTCAAATCCTTTGATATGTAAATCAATTGGACGAGGGCCTAAGTAACAACCGCCAGGTAAGCCGACAACGCCTTCCCCAAATCGACCAAGAAGTGAGCCCATAAAATAATAGGACGCACGTAAGCTATTGATTTTTCCTTTTGGCATAGGCACAGAAACAACTTCTGTTGGGTCAATAATTAATGTATTATTTTCAAAAGTAATTTTAGCACCCATAATTTCTAAAATTTCAATTAATGAGTGAACATCCTGAATGTCAGGAACGCCATCTAAAGTCACGGGCGAATCTGCTAAAATAGCAGCTGGAATTAAAGCGACCACACTATTTTTGGCGCCGCTAATGGTTACTTCGCCTTTTAATGGACGATTCCCATTGATTACGATTTTTTTCATTTATATTCTCACCTATCTGTAATATACGTTTTCTAAATAAACTACCCAATCATTCTATCATAATCAGGCTTAAGAAAAAAGAAAACTTCTCAGGTATTTTAATAGAATGAAAAAATAACAAAAAATAAAAAAGACAGCCACGTGCTGTGGCTGTCTTTAACGTAACTAGTTGATTAAGCTTTGTTAGCTGAACCGAACCAATCAATGTGTTCTTCTGCATCTTTGATGATTGCAGCTTTACCTGGTGCTAATAATTTACGAGGGTCAAATCCTTTACCTTCTAAATCTTTACCAGCTTCAATATATTCGCGCGTTGCTTTAGCGAATGATAATTGGAATTCTGTATTTACGTTAACTTTTGAGATACCCATTGAAATTGCTTTTTCAATTTGTTCTTGAGGAATACCAGAACCTCCGTGTAATACTAGAGGTACATCAGAACCGACAGCTTCAGCAATTGCTTGTAAGTGATCAAATGCTAAACCTTTCCAGTTTTCTGGATATTGACCATGGATGTTACCGATACCACATGCTAAGTAGTCAATACCTGTAGCAACCATTTGTTTACATTCTTCGATATCAGCTAATTCACCAGTACCGATGATTCCGTCTTCTTCACCACCGATTGAACCAACTTCACATTCGACAGAAATACCTTTAGCGTGAGCTTTTTCAACTACATCTTTCGCTAATTTTAAGTTTTCTTCGAATGGTAAGTGAGAACCATCAAACATGATTGAAGTATAGCCAACTTCGATACATTCTAAAGCAGCTTCGTAGTCACCGTGGTCTAAGTGAATTGCTACTGGAACTGTGATATTCATTGAGTCTACTAAATTAGTAATCATGTCTTTAGCTACTTTGTAGCCGCCCATGTATTTAGCAGCGCCCATTGATGTTTGGATTAGAACTGGTGCTTTTTTAGCTTCTGCTGCTTCTAAAATCGCTTGTGTCCATTCTAAGTTATTTGTGTTATAGCCACCTACTGCATAGCCGCCTTTACGTGCTGCTTTTAAGAATTCTGCTCCTGATACTACTGGCATAAAAAATTCCTCCTAAGTTTTTAAAAACTTTATTTGTTAGGTGTTCCCTAACCAACGGTTCTATTTTAGCAGAATTCCTGACACTTTTCTAGTAAAATTCCCTTTTTCAGAAAATTTTTGTCTATTCTTTCACATAACCTTCATTTTTATAAAAAAACCTCCAGTTTTCCCGTTAAGACTTTGGGACCTGAAGGCCGACTTGCTATTTTAATTTTTTCTTTGATGGATAACGTTTCACCTTGTAGGATTGAAGCTCAGGAAATGTTCCTGTACTATGAAAAATCCGTTGTTCATCTTCATTGGCAAAACGCCCTAAAACCGATTGTGTTGGTAAAATATTTACAAAGGCATTCTCATCGATACTGTAAACTGCTTGTTCTAAATCATAGAGCTCGTAGCGAGTAATGACCATCATAATCATCCGACCTTCTGCACCTGAATAGCCGCCGATTGAAGGCAACAAGGTCATGCCACGAGCGATTTGTTGAGAAACTTCTAAGGCAACAGCTTCTGGTCTCGTGGTGACAATCATTGCTGTGACTTTTTGGTGACTGGTATGAATCATGTCGACCACCTGACTCAAACAGTAAATAGAAATAATAGTATACAACGCACTTTCCCAGTTAAATACAAAACCAGCCAACAGCACAATAATACCATTTAATAAGAACATAAAATTACCAACTGTTTTCCCTGTTGTTTTTGAAAGAATCAGTGAAATAATGTCCATGCCGCCAGTGTTAAAGCCCATTTTCAATGAAAGCCCTGCGCCAACGCCGACTAAGACACCACCCATAATTGCGTTCATCAAAGGATTCGTTGTGACTGTTACGATTGGCACAAACATAGTGACAACGGAAATGCCAATAACATTGATGAAACTAAGAATCGTTGATTGTTTCCCTAATTTTACAAACCCTAGAATGAAGACGGGAATGTTTAAAAATAAAATGAAGATCCCTGTATTAATATGGATTCCTAAATTTGTATATAATAATGTAGCAATGATTTGCGCAATTCCGTTCATCCCTGCCGAAAAAACTTTTGCCGGAATCAAAAAGAAATTCAAACCGACCGCAGAAGTCAAAGCGGTTATCGCCATCACTGCTATTTTTTTTATCGATTCATTTCTTTGGTAAGTACTAACCAATCGACTCATTTTTCTTCGCTCCTTCGCTATTCTTCTGACTTAGAATAACAGGTTCTATCCTAAAAGAAAAGGGGCTAAAAGCGAACATTGAAAAAAATTTTTTTGCAACGTTTCCATGAAAGAATGCGGGAAGATATCCCTAAAAACTGATCTTCTTATTTCTCTATTCAAAATGATTCTAGCCTAACCTTTTTTACTATTTCATGATATGATGAAGCAAAGAATATTTTAGGAGGTTTTTACATGGCTGCAAAAGAAGCAAGTTTTGATGTAGTTTCAGAGGTGAATATGGAGGAAGTCAAAAACGCGATTCAAATTGCCTTGAAAGAATTGAAAAATCGTTTTGACTTTAAAGGGTCAATTGCTGATATTAAATTGGAAAACGATAAACTAGTAGTCGTAGCTGAAGATGATTATAAAGTCGAGCAAGTGAAGGATATTTTATTTGGAAAATTAGTCAAACGCAATGTTCCGATTAAAAATATTCATTTCTCAGAAAGTGAAAAAGCCTTAGGCGGTACTGCTCGCCAATATGGTGATTTAATCAGTGGTATTGATAAAGAAAATGCGAAAAAAATCAACACAGCTATCAAAAACTCTGGGATTAAAGTTAAGTCACAAATCCAAGAAGACAAAATTCGGGTAACTGGAAAAAGTCGGGATGATTTACAAAAAGTCATGGCTCTTTTACGAGAATTAGATTTACCAATGGCTCTTGAGTTTAATAATTATCGCTAAAAAAATCCTTCAACTGTTAATGAACAGTTGAAGGATTTTTTTGTTTTGGTACCGGCCATTCTTGTTTATTCAATAAAACGATTGGTCGGCGTTGGATTTTTTCTGAAAAAGCGGCAATTGCTTTGAAGACCTTTGGCATAAAATAAAACGCATTTAATTCTTCTAAATCCAGTTCTTCTTCTGCCGTAAACGAGACACAAACCTCTTGTTCTGAAAGCATAATTTCAATTTTCTTTAAAAATTGAAATTGCCGCATTCCTGGCACGAAATAACCAGCCTTTGCAACACGAGAGGTTGTAATATCTAATTTATCACTAATGATTATCGCTAGCGTCATTAACTCTTCCGAATCAAAGCCATTACTATGATTTTCTATAGAAGATAAAATTTCTTCTTGATAAGGCAAACAAATCTTTTGCTTACGAAAATATGCTTCTGCAAATTGTTTCCCCCGAAGCGCATGTCCTGCTTTTCCTTGTAGCGCACCCACATCATGGAGCAGTGCCGCAATTTTTGCCGCTTCTAAATACTCCTCTGAAACAGCAAGTTGTTTCAAAATAATTTCCGTCATGGCCACGACATTGGTTACATGAAACCAATTGTGGTATGCCCACCCAGCTTCTTCATCTTCCATTTGACCAATTGCATCATAAATTTGTCGAATTTCAGTATCTTGATGAATGCGTTCAAACAGCTTCATTTATTTTCTCCTTAAAATTAGTTACTGTTCCAAAAATTCTTTTAACTCTGCAGGATTTTTTTCGCTGTTTAAACCAACAATTAAACGAATCCGCGCTTTCGGTCCGTTTAAACCACGGGCAAAAACGACCCCCATTTTTTTCAAGCCAACGCCACCACCAGCATAATCATAGATATCTTCAGCGATGCCATTAGAACAACGAGAAACTAAAACGACTGGAATCCCGTTGTCTAGCATTTTTTGTAATGCTGGGAGCGTTTCTGGCGGTAAATTACCCGCGCCTAGCGCTTCAATTACTAACCCATCCGTTTCTGGGGTGTTTAATAATTCAAACATCCGTTCACCCATCCCCGCATAGGCCTTCACTACGTGAACATTCCCTTTCACAGAAGAAACATCGCAAACTTCTTGCGGTAAGACCTCTTTCGCAAAAAAAGCACGTTCTTTCGCAATGGTTCCAATTGGTCCAAAAGTTGGCGTCCGAAACGTCGCTACGTTCGTTGTATGTGTTTTTGTCACATAACGCGCCGTATGAATTTCATCATTCATCACGACTAAAACACCTTTATCGTACGATTCGTCTGAACAAGCAGTCCAAATAGCACTGATGAAATTATACAAGCCATCACTACCGATTTCGTTACTTGACCGCATTGCTCCTGTTAAAACAATGGGGATTTTTTTCTCTAAGGTTATATCTAAAAAATAAGCAGTTTCTTCTAATGTATCTGTTCCATGCGTAATAACCACGCCATCAATTGGTTCAGAATAAGCTTCTTGAATCCGTTCTTTTAATTGAAACATCCGTTCTAAGGTCATGTGTGGTGAGGGAATATTAAAAATATCTTCGACAACTAAATGAACCTTGCCAGAAAATAATGCTTCTTGTTCCATCAACGGATTTTTTTCATTCGGGGCAACACTTCCTCCTGCTACTTTCGACATGGAAATGGTCCCACCTGTATGAAGGACTAAAATGGTCTTCATTTGTTTCCTCCTTTGTTTTCTTTATTTTTTAACCAAAATTGTTTCACTTGTTGAATGAGTTGTTCATTGGTGTTTGCCTTTCGATGCGCCAACCAATGCGGCGGAAAGAAACGCTGGACACTTGGTAATTCAAATCGTTCGTCTAATAACAACACAAAGCCTTTATCTCGCGCATCTCGAATGACACGTCCAGCCGCTTGCAAGACTTTATTCATGCCAGGAATTTGATACGCAAATTGAAACCCTTGCCCTCGCTCTTCTTGATAAAAAGTGCGAATCAGTTCTTGCTCCGGATTCATTTGTGGTAGCCCGACACTAACAATTATCGTACCAATCAATCGGGTACCTTTCAAGTCAATTCCTTCTGAAAATATACCACCTAAAACACAAAAACCGATGAAAGTTTCTTGAGGATTCTCTTTAAATTCAGCTAAAAATGCTTCTCGCTCTTTTTCGTTTAAGTCCGTTCCCTGAATTTGAGTTTTTACTTGCGGGTAGCATTGGCTAAATACTTGATAGACATCATCCATATAGGCATAAGAAGGGAAGAAAATTAAATAATTACCTGTTTTTGTTTCACTTAACTTCCCTAAAAGTTCACTAATCTGTGGATAACTTTTTTCACGGTTTTTATAGGTTGTTTGAAGATGACTACCAATCATCAACAATTGATTTTCTTCTGGAAAAGGATACGGAATCCGATAACGTAGGCTTTCTTCACCTCCACCAAGCACTTCTTGATAATAATTCAGAGGTGTTAAACTTGCCGAAAATAAGATACTCGCTTTCCCTTTATCTAATCGTTGTGACAATAAATAAGCCGGATCGACACAAAATTGTTTCACAACGCAGTCATAGTTTCGCAAAGAAATAGACGTATAAAAGCCGTTGTCGTAATACTCGCTGATTCGAAGATAACTTAAACAATCAAAATAAAAACTGAGAATCGACGCCAATTCCTCAATGTGTTGATTTTCTGGCAACCATTCTGCAATTACTTCTGTTAATCGATGTATCTGTTTAACTAATGAATCAATTGGCGCGCGTTGGGCAAAAAAATCCGTGTCTTTTTCTTCACAGATTGCTTCAATATCATCAAACGTAGTTAAGACTTTTTGACAAGCTCTTTTTAATTGAATAGATTCTTTTTGCAATCTTTTTTGAATTTGCAAAACCGCATTCCTAGAAATAGCGGCCGAATACATCTCCCGTGAACGATTAACCAAATTATGGGTTTCATCCACTAAAAAAATATTCTCTTCTGCACTTTGGGGTTCTTCAAAGAAGCGCCGTAAATAAACAGTTGGATCAAATAGATAATTGTAATCGCCAATAATTAAATCACACCAAAGACTTGCATCTAGCGACAACTCGAATGGACACAATTGGTGCTTTTGTGCATACCGTTCAATAACCTCTCTCGTTAAATGATTTTCATGTTGCAATAAATCCCACAGTCCCTCATTTAAACGATCATAATAGCCGTCAGCAAACGGGCAATGTTCTGGCGTACAATTTCGTTCAGTTAAAAAACAAATTTTATCTTTTGCTGTCAACGTAATACTCTTAGTTTGCGCTTGTTTTTCGGACAGCGCTTTGACGGCATCTTCAGCCACTTGCCGCGTAATGGTCTTAGCTGTTAAATAAAAAATCCGTTCACCTTCTTCTTCACCAATTGCTTTCATCGCTGGAAAAAGAGTGGACATTGTCTTGCCTGTTCCAGTTGGTGCTTCCACGAAGAGCCGCTGTTTACTAAGAATTGTTTTATAGACGGCTACCGCCAATTCTCGTTGCCCTTTGCGATACTCCCCGTAAGGAAAACTAAGATTTTTTAATGATTTATTTCTCAAAATACGCCACTCTTCTTTAAAAATTACCCACTGTTCATAGCGCTTCATCAAATCAGTAAAAAACTCCGCTAATGCAGCTTCTGTAAAATGGCGTTCTTGTCGTGTGATTTGTTTTGTGGTGGTCTGATAATAAGTGAGTTGAAGCGTTATTTCAGAAAGTTGTTCTTGTTGGCAATACATGTGACCATAACACATCGCTTGATACCAAAACAATTCGACCTTTTCTGGCGGTAATTCTTCAAACGCTGGTTCGGATGTTTTAATTTCATCAATGACCACTTGTCCAGTTTCTTTCACAAAAATGCCGTCTGCACGACCTTCTACACAATAATTATGGCCATTTAAAGGCACCTCAATTTTTAAAGATACTTCCTTTTGATAAAGGCTCCCCGCTTCCTTTTGCAACATTCGATGAAGGCGACTACCTTCTTGTGGTGTATGTTCACTCACATGGCGAGAATCGATACTTCCCCGCCTTAAAATAAATTCGACCACTTGACGAACCGCAATTTTTCTCGTTGATTTCACGTAATCCCACCTATCTGCCTCCCTATTATAGAACATACATTCGCTAAACAAAAGCAAAAAATCCAAAACGAACACAATCATGTGTTCATTCTGGATTTCTCTTTAGATTATCAACAATTAAAAACAACTTGTTTCTTCTAACTGTTTGGTTTCTTTTCCATTTGCTTTTGCCACGACCAATTGCGCCATTTGTTTAAACGAATTATTTAAACCAATGCCGCCCTTTTTGGGCATCTTCACAATCGGTACTTGCTGATAATAGTGACTAACTGCTGGATTTTCTTCTGCCATCGCTGCAATTGCAGGAATGCCTGCAGCATTAAACTTACAAGCTAGATGAGCGGCCATTTCTCCAAAATTAGGATAATGCATGGCAGGTCCGCAAAGAACCGCATCGGCATGAAACTTTTTTGCAAAGCCAATAAATTTCTTTGCTACCTCTTCCTCGTTTTCCAAATAATATTGGTCACCACAATAAAGTGTCGCAACAATTTCCGCTCCTTGCTTCTGTAAAAATGGTAGCAATGTTACCCCTGGACCTAAGGGAGCTTTTTTACCACTTGGTTTCAGCTGAGCTTGTTCATCACTGCCAAATCCTGCTAAACTGTGGTTTAAGACTAAAAGGATTTTTTTCACGCCTATTTCCTCCTTTTTTATAAATCATCGAAGTCAAAGGAATCAAAATCAATTTCTTCACTCTCTTCTTCTTGTGCTTTCCATTCTTCACGTAAATATTGGTCATCCATAACTCGAATAAAAGGATAGTAAATGAACATTCCTAGTACCAATAAGAGAGCTTGCAGAATTGATCCTTGCCAACCGCTGACTAAAAATCCTGAGATAATTGGCGGGGTCGTCCACGGCAATTGAATACCATTCGTCAATGGAACTAAGCCCCAATCCATAGCAAAATAGGCAATAATAATATTAATCGCAGGTACTAATACAAATGGAATTAAAAGGATTGGATTTAAAACAATTGGCAACCCAAAAATGATTGGTTCGTTAATCCCAAAAACACCAGGAATTAGTGAAAGTTGCGAAAGCTTTTTAATTCGTTGACTTTTACAGAATAAGACCATCACAATGATTAATGAGAGTGTGGAACCGGCGCCACCAAATGTTGCAAACATATCTTGAAATTGTCCAGTGATGATGTTGGGAATTTCATGACCGTCTTTAAATGCTTGTAAATTTTCAACAGACAATGCCCGCAAAACAGGATTAAAGACTGCACCAACCACGCTACCTCCGTTAATGCCAAAGAACCAAAAGAAGTGTAAAAATAAATAAGCAATGCTCATTGCACCTAAGGTATTACCAAGACTCAATAAGGGCGTTTGTAGAAATTCAAAAATAACATCTTGTAAATTACCATAAGGAGTTAAAGCAGCCAGCCAATTGACTAAAAACATGAGAGTAACAACTAAAAAACTCGGAATCAGGGCCTCAAAAGACTTAACCACTGTTGGTGGCACTCCTTCTGGCATTTTTATTGTCCACCCTTTACGAACAATGGCCACAAATAAACGAGTCGCAATTAATGCGACAATCATTCCTAAAAACAAGCCACTGGAACCCATCCATTTTAAAGGTAAACTAGTAACTTCATAAACCTTTGAACTATTTTCCGGTGTAAATAATGTTTGATAAGGCGTTACAATAAAAAATGAAACCAATGCGATAATTCCTGCTTGCATTGCATCCACATTGAATTGTTTTCCTAAACTATAGGCAATACCGACAACGGCCAGAATAGTCATTACATCAAAACTAGCACTAGCTGGAACAGACATCATTGTCGCCCAGTCTTTACCAAGCAAATGAGACATCCAAGTATCCCATTGCGGCAAAGGAAAATTAGCAATTAATAAGAAGACCGAACCAACAATCAACAAGGGCGTTGATAAAAGGAAGCCATCACGAATCGCTACTAAATACTTATTTTCTCCTATCACTTTTGCCAAAGGGGTCAATACGCGCTCTAACCAATCCAAAAATTTTTGCACGGTCGTCACTCCTATCTATTATTTTTTATTTTGCTTAATTAACCGCAGCGCTTCTTTCAATGCTTTTTCGCCATCCATCATGCCATAAATTTCTGGCGCAATTGCAGCGACAGGAATCCCTTGAGGAGCAAATTGTTCTTTTGTTTTTTCTAATAAAAAACGGACTTGTGGTCCTAATAAAATAGCAACAGGCTTCTCTGCTTCAACCACTTCCTGTGCTCTTGCAATAGGAAAAGCAGTAATCATTAAAGGCATTTGATGTTTTTCCACCACTTCCATCATTTTATTCACCATAATACTTGTAGACATCCCTGCATCACAAAAAAGATAAATTTGTTTTTTACTCATGTTCCTTCACTCTCCTCATTTATTCAATTGGTGCTTTGATTCTTTTTTCATAGGCTGCTAACCATTCTTGCGAAATCGGCTGAATCTCTGTGGTATGATTCTTGCCTGGATTTGCAATATAGATTTCTGGTTGCTGCATATCAGTACCAACCGTAAAAGTAAATTCCACATTCGTAGCTACGCCCCAGTCTCCCTGTTTGTTCATGGCCACTAGTGAAAAAGCTCCTGCTTTCCCATAACGTTGGGTCAATTTTTCATGAAAAGCATAGACGGCTTGATCACATGCTTGTTGTGGCGAGCACCCTTCCCCCATTAAACGGACGATTTCATAAGAAAGACAGCCTTTCATTAAATCTTCACCTAATCCTGTAGCCGCAGCACCACCAATTTCGCTATCAACATAAAAACCAGAACCTGACAGTGGTGAATCGCCAACACGTCCTGCTTTTTTCATGAAGAGTCCCGAACTGGAAGTGCCAGCTGCCATTGATCCTGTTTGGTCTAACGTAATAGCGCCGACAGTATCATGCCCATCATAGGGGTTCAACTGATTTTCCTGAATTTCTTTTAAACGCTTTTGCCACCATTGATTAGCGCGTTCTGTCAACATATTCTTTCTTTCAAAACCGTGCAACATTGAATATTTCGTTGCACCTGCGCCAACACGAAAACTATTAAACTTCTCTTTACTTAATGCTTTAGCCACTGAAATCGGATTTTTAACATCTGTAATTCCTGCCACAGCACCAATTGCAAATGTGTCTCCATCCATATAGGCAGCATCCATTTCTAAAATCCCTTCCTCATTAGGTAAACCGCCGTAGCCCACTGACTTATAAAAAGGATAGTCTTCTACTTCTTTAATTAATTGTTCCACGGCCGTGCCTGCAGCACCTCCTTGTTGTAATTCTTCTGTAGCTTTTAGTAACCCATCATGTGCCATCCGCCATGTCGCAATTGCACCCCAAGTCATTTTCCATCCGCCCTTTCGTTAACGCTTACATTTCTCCACCATTATAAACTAGTATATACTGTTTTGTATATACTGAAAATGAAATTTTATACAGAAAAATAGAAGATACACGTATGCGACCTCTACGAAACACATTGGCTTCTTCTCATACGTGTATCTTCTATTGGTTTTATGCTTCTGTTAATGCAATCATCGCTTGCATATAGATTTCCAGATTAAGCAGTAAATCTTTTTCATCCATATATTCATCTTGGTTATGCGCAATGCCTTTTTGACCAGGAAATGATGGACCAAAAGCAACGATATTCGGCATAAAGCGAGCATACGTAGCACCTGTAGTTGTGACTGGCGTCCCATCTAAGCCAGTAATTTGTTCATAAACCTTGGTTAATTTTTGAACATTGCGCTCATCTTTTGGAAACAGCGTACTAGGGAGGCGGCGGATGACGGTCACTTCACTTTCTGGAAATAGTGCCTTCGTTAGCTGCGTGGTTACTTCGTTTTC
Organism: Enterococcus sp. DIV0712; assembly: GCF_050554855.1. Classification (NCBI taxonomy): domain Bacteria; kingdom Bacillati; phylum Bacillota; class Bacilli; order Lactobacillales; family Enterococcaceae; genus Enterococcus; species Enterococcus sp. DIV0712. Next base: position 929,344 of record NZ_CP187333.1, on the reverse strand, counting down.
TGTAATAGAAACAGGATAACGCACGGCCAATGATAACACCAATTGCTGTCCTCGTTTTTCCAACGCATAGGGCGTTAAAATCAATTGCCCACTATCCTGATCCTTAAAGTCCAGAGCTACTCCTTCGCCATAGTGCTTTTCGTGAAAACTAGCGGTTAACCAGTCGAAATACTGTAATAAATTTCCTTTGACTAACTGTTCCTCGCTAATTTTCTGTGCCAATAAAGTAATCGCGTTCTTGCCTAGTTCTGGCGCATTGGAAGGAGCACGTTTTCCCGTGATTGCTGTTGTTTTTCCCGCAATCACCACACTTAATTGATCAGGTACGTGGTCTTTTGCTTGATCACCTATAATCTGACCAATTTGTTCACTTGAATCATCTGGGATGGTCGTTGTGATCTCATAATTAACAATCCCTCGCTCCCCATAAACTACTGGATATTTACAATCTGGAGTAAATCCAAAAACGGGTGCGTTTTCCTTCTCTAAATATAAGGGGATATCTCCACTCCCACTTTCTTCATCCGTGCCAAACATTAAGCGAATGGTTTTCTTTGGTTGGTAACCAAGTTCTTTCAGTAATTTCATTCCATACAGGCAAGCCAAGATAGGACCTTTATTATCTAGAATTCCTCTACCATACAAACGTTGATTTTTTTTCGTTAATTGAAAGGGCGGCACTGACCAGCCAGAACCTTCTGGTACTACGTCTAAATGACCAATAATCCCCAGATATTCTTCCGCTGTTCCCCATTGCGCATAGCCAACTGCGTCATTGACAATCTCAGTTTGAAAGCCATAACGCTCTGCAAGTTTCAGCGTTTCTTCCAAGGCTCTTTTCGGTCCTTCGCCAAAAGGTGCCTCTTTTTTAGGCGACCCTTTCACACTTCGAATCGCGATAATTTTGTTTAAGTCTTCATAAAATAAATCTTTTTGAGCGGCTATTTCTTCTTTGATCTTCATTCGTTCCAAGAACCTCCTAGCTCCACTTGGTTGTTTTCAGACGGGCTATAGCGGGTCAGTGTGTTTTTAAACGTGTACCGATCTGCTCGATATAAAGAGACATCATATAAAATGGGGGTTGCATCAAGCGCATAGGTGATAGAGTGGACTTGTAAAAGTGGTTGGCCCACAGGAACATTCAATAATTCTGAAATTTCCGCTTCAACTAAAATTGCTTCAATTTCTTGATGCGAATAAGCAATCTCGACGTTTTTCTCGATTAAGCAGAAAAGAGAGCCCTCGAAGTCTTGCTTCGTATGGCCTTGTACGTATGCCTGTGGCAAATAAATTTTTTCAACTGTCATTGGCTCGCCGTCTAACATTCGGCGGCGAATCAGTTCATAAATTGCCTCATTTTTGCCCACTTGGAGCGCCTCCCGAATTTTCTCATCGGGATGTACTACTTCTTCAAAGGAAATGACTTCTGTCTGGCTTTTTTTCCCGTAAGCTTTGGCTGCCTCAGTAAAACCTTGTAAGCCAGCGCGACCACTTTGAATTTTCGCTTGTGACATCACATAACTACCTTTACCATGTCGTTTTACCAAAATATTTTTGCGAATCAAATCATCAATCGCTTTACGAATGGTCAAGCGACTGCAGTTGTATTCTTTAGCTAAATCATACTCTGAAGGTAATTTTTGTGCACTTACATACAGACCATCTCGAATTTTCTTTTCAATTTCTGCAGAAATTTGCTTAAATTTAGGTGCATTTTCTGTCATTTCATCGCCTAACTTTCTTCAAAAAATAAATTCCCTAGTATATACCACACTGTCTATACTAAATCAATTTTTAAGAAACCGCAATCATTTGTTGTGTTTCTTAAAAATCAAAAAAGAAAGCGAGCCACAAGTCGGTTGGACTTGTGGCTCGCTTTCTTAGGAAAAAATATGTTATTTCCCTTTCATCCGTTCTTTGCCTTCTTGACACATATAGAGTAGCGGACAGGCTTCACATTTAGGCGCTCTTGCTAGGCAATGATAACGCCCAAAGAAAATCATGGTATGGTGCGTTTTCACCCAGAGTTCTTTCGGAACTTTACGCATTAAGGTTTGCTCAACTTCAGTAACATTCGCATTTAGCTTACAAATTCTAAGGCGCTTGGACACTCGTTCCACATGTGTATCTACTGCAAAAGCCGGTTCGCCAAAAGCATCTCCCATTACTACATTGGCTGTTTTTCTCCCCACGCCAGGTAAACTGACCAGTTCATCTCTGGTTTGCGGAACTTCTCCATTGAAACGTTCTAAAAGTTGTTGTGCGCATGCTTTAATATTTTTTGCTTTATTGCGATATAAGCCAATGGTTTTTATTTTAGCAATAATCTCCTCCACCGGCGCAGCTGCTAAAGCTTCTGGTGTTGGAAAAGCTGCGAATAAACCAGGAGTCGCTTTATTTACCGATACATCGGTTGCTTGCGCACTTAAAATCACAGCAATTAATAATTCAAAAGGATTCTTATGTTTTAATTCACATTCTGCATTTGGAAACATCTCATACATAATTTCAATAGCTTCCATCGTTTTCTCTTTTGATAGCATGGCCCACCTCCTTTTTATTCACTGTCTTCTGGATTTAACCAATTGTGTAATGTAACCTTTGGCAACGATTCTTGTGTCTGACCTTGTTGTTCAATCTCATTTTGAATCATAGAATCTTTTCGTTTTTTCTGATCAGCAGCCACTTGTTCTTTGGTGGTAATATTTTTACGCTCCCACGCAAGTAAAATACGATCAATATATTTCAAACTATACGCCTGATTTAAAACAGCTTCTCGCAACGCTAACCGGATTAACTCAGGGGAATAATGGTCCGTGTTCAACCACTGACCAATCATTTCTAATTCAATGGGTGAAAGTGGACGTCCGAATTCTTTTTCAAAGCCTTGGTAAAGCTGTTTAATTTCATCTTCGTGGTTTGCGACAACTTGTTTTTCTTTGCTCGTTTGTAAAAATAATTGAATCTTTTGAAAAACAGGCAGTAAATCATACGTATCCATCATTTGACCTTTTTGGTTTTGTTGTGTTTCAATTCGAATAAAACCGCGAGAAACCAATTGATTTAATAACTTATAAATCGTATCTGGCGTTTTACCCATCGTCTCTGCAATCGCCATTAAGTCTGGAAATAAATCGCCTGCATTTTGCGAACGAAAAAGTTGCAGTAAAAAGAGAAATTCATCATCTTTCAAACCAATTTTTTGGTAATGATCAAATAGTAAGTTTGAGATTGTTGTTTCACCAGCTTCTAAATATTCACGAATTGATAACATTGTTGTTGTCCACTTCCCCTTGCTTGTTTCACTTATTGCACTTGATAAACATCAAAATAAATAGCTTTCATATAATCAATTAAATAACTAGGATTCAATTCTTCTCCCGTTGCATCATAAATTAATTGATTTGGTTTACGTGAAGCGCCGTACTGATGAATATGTTGTGTTAACCATTTACGGATATCAGAATAATCCTCCGAAGCTAAAATTTCATCAACAGATAATTCTTGTTTCATTGCGTGAAATAGTTGCGCGGCGTACATATAACCCAAGGCATAAGATGGGAAATAACCAAAGCTACCTCCAGACCAATGAACATCTTGAAGGACACCTTCTAAATCATTTTCAGGTGATACGCCTAAGTACTCTTGGTATTTTTCGTTCCACACTTTTGGCAAATCAGCGACTTCCAAAGAACCATTAAATAACATTTTTTCAATTTCATAACGAATAATGATATGCAAAGGATAGGTGAGACTATCGGAATCAATCCGAATCAAACTTGCTTTCGTTTCTTTTAAAGAAGCATAGAAATCTTCAAAAGCAATATCATCAAAAGTACCTTCTGCGCAGTCTTGGAAAAACGGGTATTGTTTTTGCCAAAAAGCCCGGTTGCTACCAATGATAATTTCATTAAAGAGCGATTGTGATTCGTGAATCCCCATAGAGGCACCTTCGCTTAGCGGCGTAAAGTCAAATTTAGGATCAAAATTTTGTTCATACATCCCATGACCCGCTTCATGAATCACACCAAATGTTGCCATTGAGAAATTATTTTCTTCCCAGCGCGTAGTAATCCGCGCATCATTTCGATTTAGAGCTGTCATAAATGGATGAACTGTATCATCTAATCGTCCTTTTGAAAAATCATAGCCTAATTGCTCAACCACACCAATCACAAAACGGCGTTGTTGTTCTTTGGTCATTTTTCTAGATAAAAAGTCAGTTCTAGGCGGCGTACCTTTTTCTGCCAAAACGGTCCGAATCTCTTGAATCCCTTGTTTTACTTGGTCGAATACTTGGTCTAGTTTCTCAACCGTCATCCCTGGTTCAAATTGATTTAATAACACATCATACGGAGTTTTTTCTTCTTTTTGCCAATAAGGAATGAACTCTTTTTGGAACGCAACGACCTTCGTTAAGGTTTCTTCTAACAAGCCGAAATCTTGTGCAGCGCGTGCTTTTAACCAATCTGTATGTGCTTGGTTTAATACTTTAACATATTCTTGCATACGTTCAGCTGGAACATTTTTATTCAAAGCATATTCTTCTTTTACTTTTTCAAAAACCAGTTTCCCTAATTCAGATAATTCTTCAGGGCGTGTCTCAAAATAGGCCAATGCTTCTTGAATAACTGGGCCAATACTTCGTTCAAAATATAATCCGGTTAAATACCCTTCTACTTCTCCTCGAAAAGGACTACTTTTTTCTGGCATCCCAGTTGATGAATCCCAGTCTAATAATGTCAAGGCATTTTTTAGTAATTGAATTTCTTTCACTTCTTGTAAAAATACAGCTTCCTTCATTTTTTTACACCAGCTTTCTTAGTCTTCCCGTGGTTTTCTTGGTGGACGTGTTCCCCAGTATTGGAATAAATCTGTTCGTAAGGCTCCGTTGTAAAGCTTCCGTTTTTTAGTAGCTTTGGCACCATAATATTCTTCAAAAGCAAGATCACTCGTCAGTATATACTTGCTCCAAGTAGTTAACGGACGGAAAACATGGCCCATTTCTTTATACAAACGACGAACACTTTCCTCTTCTCCTAAACGCTCACCATAAGGCGGGTTAGCTACCATTACACCATATTCCTTCTCGGTTGTAAAATCTTTTAATGCCAATTGTTTAAAAGTAATTGAATCACCTAAACCAACTTCCTCAGCATTCGCTCGTGCGACTTCAATCATTCGCCCATCAACATCTGAACCACAGATATCTAATTCAACATCGTAGTCTGCCTTTGCCTCGGCTTCGTTACGTACTTTTTCAAAAATCGCTGGATCAACCCAATCCCATGTTTCACAAGTGAAACTACGATTAAAGCCAGGGGCAATGTTATGGCCAATTAATGCTGCTTCAATACAAATTGTTCCAGAACCACAAACTGGATCATAAAAAGGACGATCTTTGCGCCAATTGGTCAACATCACTAAAGCAGCTGCCATGTTTTCCTTAAGAGGTGCGCCCCCCTTTTCAATGCGATAGCCTCGTTTAAATAAACTTGGTCCAGTCGTGTCCAACGTCAACGTCACTTTATCTTTTAGCAGAGCCACTTCTAATTTAAACAAAGCTCCTGTTTCGGTTAAAGGCACCGTCGCTGGACGATGGTAAACTTCTCTTAAACGGTTAACAATGGCTTTTTTGGTGATGGCTTGGCAATCAGGAACACTATACAATTTTGACTTAATTGATTTACCTGCAACTGGAAATTCTGCATCTAAAGGCAAATAATCTTCCCAAGGAAGTGCTTTAACTTTTTCAAATAATTCATCAAAACTATAGGCGTTAAATTCGCCAACGACGATTTTAATCCGATCTGCTGTCCGTAGCCATAAATTGGCAGTAGCAATTGTTTCAACAGTGCCTTCAAAGACGGCCCGGCCATTTTCTACTTCACAGGGAATCCCTAAATCACGCAATTCTTTTCCAACTAATGCTTCTAAGCCACTAGCAGCCGTTGCAACAAGTTTGAATGTTTTTTCTTTCGTCATAAAAACTCCTTCTTGACTCTTTTTTATTGTCTGGAGCTAACAGTCCTGCCGACTACTGCTCCGCTTGTTTTTTATAATTGTCCGCTTTCTCTGAACTAAACGGTCCTGTCGCGGCCTCTTTAGAACAGACAGCTTACTACTTTTATCTCAGTTTCTTTATTTTAACATTTTTTTATTCTTTTCGTAAAAAAAGCCTTCACAACTACGTTGGAAGGTCTTCCTGAATTACTTGTAATTTTCTATAAGCCATGTTCTGTATCACCAATTCTTCAGGAAAAATTGGTGACGGTCATCATCTATCTGCAGAGTAGACTCTGCCTCTTCTACTCGTTCATTTCCTTTAGAAGAGCGCCCCTACCATTGTTTGGGTTGCTCGCTCGAGGGGTTTACCGCGTTCCACCGATGGAGTTTCCCACATCGCTTCGTCACTGTGGCACTTTCAAGGATACTTTGACATAGTCGAAACCTTAGTCATTTTTCCTGCCGTTACTCTAAAAGAGTACCTTAGCTTATGATTTCGCTAAGCACGAACACTACAAGCATCTCAGCTTGTGCGAGCATGGACTTTCCTCAGCTTGCAAAAGCAAACCGCGATCACCCGAAAATTACAAATCTGTTTAAACGAACAGCAAAAATTTATACACTAAAACAAGTGTCCGCTATTCTAACAAATGCTTTTTGTTCCTCGTGAAAACTTGACTTAAATTGTCTTGCTAAAATTGACGAGTTTGTGCATTATCAACATCATGGTTCGCTGGTTCTGCAGTCATTGACGGTGCGGAAGGCGTTACAGGTGTTGAAGGTGTTTCATCTAACTTTTTACCAAAAACTTCACGCTCTAAGTTTGATAAACGTTTTAAAATATCAAAGTTGGTCACTGCTGCACTTTTTGGTACTTCTTGAGCAACACGAGGCGTTGGTTGGGCTTTTGATAATTGGTCTAATTTTGCCATTAAGCGGCTGTTTTCTTCTTGCAAGCTTAATAATTCTTTATTATAAGCTTCGTAGTCTTTAATAACATTGTCTAAAAATTCGTCTACTTCAATCGGGTCATACCCGTTCATCATTTTCGTTTTAAATTCTTTTTGTAAAATGTCTTTAGGACTATATACTAAATTTGCCATGTTTACACCTCATTTGTTTATTTACGATAGAAAATTTCATAGTTCCACAAATACTATTGTAACGAAAAATAGCTAGAAAATCAAACAGATTCTCTAATCAATCACCGAGTTTTGTAAATCATCCATTGTAATTAAGCGAATATCATAGGGTTCTCGTTCCGAAAAATGTTGTGCATCCTTTAAAAAATACTCCGTTTTGCCAGGGTACTCTTTGTCATAAATAAGTAAGCTGCCTCCAGAATGTTCCAAAAGAAATTTTGTATGCATTTTTAATTGTGCTGGCGATTGATAGGGCTGGTGACTTACTGAGTTGATATAATCAGCCAAACTTTCCGCTTTCGTTAACAGTTCTCGATTTTGTTCATTCCAATTATTGCCAAAGTCTTTAAATGGATAAAGCAAACCTAGCTGGACTTCTGGATATTCCGTTTTTAATTCCCCAACTACTTCAGCTGTCCAAAGTTCAACACCTAAATTGCCAGAAATCAAAATCCATTCTACTCCCGCTTCAATATAACTGGCTAACTCTTTTTTTAAGACATTTTTAATAACTGTAATTTTCGGGTCTTTTCCTTGAAATATCCCCAATTCAAAGCTGCGATAACCGGTGACATAGAGGGTTTTTATCATTTCCATAAGTCATCCCTTTTCTTTCAGGTCTTTTTTTTGGTATAATACAGGCTAGGAGTGTGATAAACGTGACGTTCCATTATCCTAACGGAATACCTTATAATCATCATGAAGCACAATCACCAAAAAAACAAGTAAAAAAGAAACGCCCCGTTGAATTTGGTAATCGTGGGATGGATTTCGAAGAAGCGATCAATCAAAGCAATCAATATTATCTATTGAATAAGCAAGCAGTCGTTCATAAGAAACCCACTCCTGTTCAAATTGTTAAAGTAGATTATCCCAAACGAAGTGCGGCTGTTATTAAGGAGGCCTACTTTAGACAAGCTTCAACGACTGATTATAACGGTGTATATCAAGGCCGTTACATAGATTTTGAAGCGAAAGAAACGAAAAATACCACGTCCTTTCCCTTTAAAAATTTTCATCAACATCAAATTGATCATATGGAACAATGTATAGCACAACAAGGGATTTGTTTTGTGCTATTATGGTTTTCAAGCTTAAAACGCTGCTTCTTTTTTAGTGGTGAAAATCTAATAACGCATTGGAAAAACCAAGCAGTTACTGGAAAAAAATCTATGCCGCTTGCACTCATCGAGAAAGAAGGAATTGAATTATCTTTTGGAATCGCACCGCGAATCCCTTATCTCGACGCAGTGGAACAATATATTCAGACACACTAGATTCATAAAGTTTTGAAAGTATAACAAAGGAGTTGCTATTTATGCCAACCGCAAATTCAGGCTCGCGAGCTGCTAGACATGCATCCAACACCTCATCGAAGTCGAGTTACAAGAAAAAGACACAACCGCCGAAAAAGAAAAAACGGCTTGTTTTAAAAATCTTTCTTGGCTTACTTATCGCTGGGATGGTCGCTTTTTTAGCAGGCGTTGGTCTTTTTTGGTTCTATGCACGACAAGCCCCAAAATTAGAAGATGACAAACTGAATGCGACAGTTTCATCGAAGCTTTACGATATTAATAATGAAATTTTTGAGGATTTAGGCGCAGAAAAGCGTGAATTAATTCAACCAAATGATGTGCCTCAATTATTAAAAGATGCCATTGTTTCTGTCGAAGACCGTCGTTTCTATAAACACATTGGTGTGGATCCGATTCGGATTATCGGTTCTGCCCTTTCAAATGTCAAAAATGGTGGATTACAAGGCGGAAGTACCTTAACCCAACAATTAATTAAATTGTCCTACTTCTCTACAAAAGAATCTGACCAAACCTTGAAACGGAAAGCACAAGAAGCATGGATGGCTGTTCGTTTAGAACGTGAAAAATCAAAAGAAGAAATTTTAACTTACTACATTAACAAAGTCTACATGGCGAATGGTTTTTATGGAATGGAAACAGCGGCTGAAAATTATTATGGTAAACATTTATCTGAACTTGATTTACCACAAACGGCCCTACTGGCAGGAATGCCACAAGCGCCAAACTCATACGATCCCTATACAAAGCCAGATACTGCTAAAGAACGCCGGGATGTTGTACTCTACACAATGTACGACAATAAAAAAATCTCGAAAGCAGAGTACGAAAAAGCTAAAGCTACCCCAATCGATGAAGGCTTAGTGCCATTAAAAGCCAGTGATGACAATCGAAAAGTCGTAGATAATTATGTCAAAGAAGTAATCAATGAAGTGAAAGCAAAAACTGGTAAAAATGTTTACACAGACGGACTAGATATCTACACAAACTTAGATATGAATGCCCAAAAACAACTTTACGATATTGTCAACAGTGATCAATACGTTGCGTTTCCAGATGATAAAATGCAAGTGGCTTCAACCGTTATTGATGTTGCCTCTGGACAAGTCCGAGCACAGATTGGTGGTCGTCACATTCCTGATGATGTGCAATTAGGAAACAATTTAGCTGTTAACACCCAACGTGATGTTGGTTCAACCGTGAAACCAATCATGGATTATGGTCCCGCAATTGAGAATTTAAATTATTCGACAGGTCGCCTCATGGTGGATAAACCAACGAAATATCCTGGTACCGACATTGATGTCTTCAACTCTGATTTAACATACCAAGGCGTCATTACTATGCGCCGTGCGATTATGGGTTCTCGTAACACCACCGCGGTCCAGACGTTTGATGAAGTTGGTAAAGAAAACATCATGCCTTTCATTAAAGGGCTAGGAATTGACTATAAAAACTTAGAAGCTTCGAATGCCATTTCAAGTAACACAAGCGATGTAGATGGCGATAAATATGGAATTTCCTCATTGAAATTAGCAGCAGCTTATGCGGCTTTCGCCAATAACGGGATTTATAACAAACCGTATTACGTAAACAAAGTCGTTTTCAATGATGGAACTAGCGTTGATTATCAACCTGATGGTAAACGTGCGATGAAAGACTCTACCGCCTATATGATGACGGATATGTTAAAAGATGTTTTAAACGGCGGAACAGGATTTAACGGCGCCATTCCAGGCTTAATCCAAGCGGCCAAAACAGGGACTTCTAACTATACTGATGAAGATTTAGCGCGAATGGGCACAACAGAAAAAGGAATTGCCCCGGATAGTACCTTTGTTGGTTATACAACACACTATGCCGTTTCTGTTTGGACTGGATACAATGATCGAAATACACCAATCTATCAAGAATACTATGGAATTGCCTCGGATGTTTATCGTGAAATAATGAGTTACTTGTCTCAAAATGTTTCAAACGATGACTGGGTGCAGCCAGACAGTGTTGTGCGTGTAGGTAATGAATTATACGTGAAAGATGCCTATGAGGTACCAAATGTACAAGTTTTACCAAGTACTACCTCTTCAGCACCACAGCCAGAATCTAGCAGTACGGTGGAATCCTCTTCCACAAAAGAAGCGGAAAGTTCATCAAGTTCTAGTTCAGAAAGTGCGCCTTCTTCCTCTGAAGCGCCACCATCAACCGAACAACCGGCAAGCTCTTCCTCAGCAGAGCAACCGGCAACATCGGAACAACCACCTGAACCATCAAGTTCTAGTTCACAAGAACCGCCGCAACCACCTGAAAGTAGTTCTAAACCAGATGAAAATAAAGCAGCATAAAAAGTACGGGGCTCATGATGAGCCCCGTACTTTTTTAGATTAAAAATGGACGAAGTGAACTGAATCACTTCGTCCATTTTTGCTTATTTACTTTCTTTATTTGCCAAAGCTGCACCAACAAATCCTTTGATTAAGCGTTGTGGGCGATTTGGACGAGAAATTAATTCTGGGTGGAATTGACAAGCCACAAAGAATTGTTTTTCAGGAATTTCAACAATCTCAACTAAACGATTATCTGGTGAAACTCCAGAGAAAACTAAGCCATTTTCTTCAAATAATTGACGATATTTGTTGTTAAATTCATAACGATGACGGTGACGTTCTTGGACAACATCTTCATTTCCGTATGCTGCCGCAGTTTTCGTCCCTTTTTTCAATTTACATGGATATAAACCTAAACGTAGTGTGCCACCTAAATTCTCGATGTTTTCTTGATCTGCCATTAAATCAATAATGTTATTTGTCACGTCAGGATTAGTTTCTGCAGAACCAGCATCTTCTAAGCCCACAACGTTACGACCAAATTCTACACAGGCCATTTGCATACCTAAACAAATACCAAGGAATGGTACGTCATTTTCGCGAGCAAAACGAATCGCTTCAATTTTTCCTTCAATTCCACGATCACCAAAACCACCAGGAACCAAAATACCATCTGCTGAACCAATTCTTTCAGCGACATTTTCAGCAGTTAATTCTTGTGAATCAACCCAATCAATTTCGATATCTGAATCAAAATCAAACCCAGCATGTTTTAATGCTTCTACAACAGAAATATAGGCATCTGGTAATTCAACATATTTACCAACCAGCGCAATTTTTGTTTTCTTTTTCAAGTTAAGAACTTTTTCTTCTAATGCACGCCACTCAGTCATGTCTGCAGCCGGTGCATCCAATTTTAAATGATCACAAACAATTTGATCCATGTTTTGTGCTTGAAGTGCTAATGGAATGGAGTATAACGTTTCAACATCACGAGATTCAATTACCGCTTCCGGATTAACATCACAGAATTGTGCTAATTTGTTTTTAGTGTTTTGAGAAACAGGTAATTCCGTACGGACCACTAAAATATTTGGTTGAATCCCTAAACTTCTTAATTCTTTGACACTATGTTGTGTTGGTTTAGTTTTCATTTCGCCAGCCGCTTTTAAGTAAGGAATCAAGGTTGTATGGATGTACATTACGTTGTCACTACCCATATCAGCTTTCATTTGACGCAATGCTTCTAGGAAAGGTAATGATTCGATGTCGCCGACAGTACCACCTACTTCTGTGATAATCACATCGGCATCCGTCATTTTCGCTGCACGCATAATTTTTTCTTTGATTTCATTGGTAATGTGTGGAATAACTTGCACTGTTGCACCTAAGTATTCCCCTTTACGTTCTTTACGTAAGACTTCTGAATAAATTTTCCCAGTGGTTACGTTTGAGTATTTATTTAAGTTAATATCAATAAAACGTTCATAGTGACCTAAGTCCAAATCTGTTTCGGCACCATCATCTGTGACAAAAACCTCTCCATGTTGGTAAGGACTCATTGTCCCCGGATCCACATTAATATATGGATCGAATTTTTGAATCGTTACTTTTAATCCACGATTTTTTAATAATCGTCCTAAAGATGCTGCGACAATCCCTTTTCCGATAGAAGAAACCACGCCACCTGTAACAAAGATGTATTTTGTCATAATAGTTAAAAACCCTTTCTTTGATAATATTTTGTAGAGAGAAGTAAAACAACTTTGAGACTCTTACGTTTCTCCAAATAAAAAAGAAACAAAAATAGAAAAGCTCCCTATCCATTACGAATAGGGAGCTTGTAAGTTCGTTCAAACTTCTGACCTTCTTAAAGGTGCCCAAGTAGTATAATACAAGCAAACGGACATCAGGTCAAGTACTTCTATTCAAGAAAATAATTTTTTCTATTTTCTCATTTTTCTTAAGCATTCAACTAAAAAGCTTGACTCCTTCTTAGGAATCAAGCTTTTTGGTTTCTTACTCTTCAGAATATTCGTCATCAAAATCGTCTTCATCTTCAACATCATCGTCATCAATGATTGTTAAATCTTCTTCGATTTGTGGAATGTCTTCTTCATCATCGTCTGAATCTGCACCAATCTCTTGTAAGTCAGAGTTGTATGCTTTGATTTCTTCATCTTCATCTTCTTCATCATCGTACAAGATGTCTTCTTCATCATCATTTGTTAATTCAGCATCTTCTGGATCGTCATCGTTATAGTCAATTACATCTTCATCGTTTGGATTAGTGATGAAGGCATTTACTTTTTTACGTTTTCTACGACGTGGTGCATCTTCTTCGTCTTCTTCCAAGCCATGTGTAACTTCTTCATCGATTGAATCGATTGGATACCATGAACGTAAGCCCCAACGATTGTCTCCCAATGAGATAAAGCTACCGTCGATGTTTAAATCTGTATAAAATTGTGCTAATTGGTCACGAATTTCACTATCAGACTTGCCAAGATAATTTTGGATTTGGTTAACTAAATCAGAAAAATCCATTACATCTGCATGTTGTTCTAAAATAGCGTGTGCTACTTCAATCATGGATAATTCTTTTTTGTTTAACCCTTCAAATACATTAATTTCCAAGAGGTACACGTCCTTTCACAGTCTACTCCTTATCATACAAAAACATTGAAAAAAAATCAATTCTATTCTGCAATATTTATGCAGTAAATTCTAATTCTAAATGATATTCTCCGATTCGCTCTGTTTGAGAGTATAAATCATAATCAACTAAAATCTTACCAGACATTGGTTGATCTTTTAAACTAACACGCAAATTATGTGTAAACGTACTAATCTGCAGCAAGCCATAAGGGGTTCGATAACTTGTATCTAATTTTTCCTGATAGCCAAATCTTAAACGCATCCGTAATTCGCCAGCACGAATCAACTGAACATGCCCGTCTGGTTCAATTTTAATGGTTACGGGGGTTGGCTCTGTATCCTCTAATAATTCTTCTTTGTAACGAATGTATAATGTATCACCCATTTTTACTAATTGACCTTCTAAGTCAAAGAAAAAATCTTTTTGTTCGTTGCCTTGTTGGACAATCGTTTTTAGTTGAATCGATACAGGAACGCCTGTTGATAAATCCATAATGGTCACTCCTTTTCCAAAATATAACTTTCTTATTGTTGACTTTTTCAATATATTTGTCAACTAAAGTCAATTTTTCCTTGTTTATGTACCTTTTCTTATTGTATAAGCTCTTTTCACGGGTTGCAAGCATTTGTTTCATCTATTTAATAAGAAAACCGTTTACTATTTTAGAGAATTCCTTCAGAATTCGTTTATATAACATGCTTTTTTGCGTTTTTTGTATATAATATAAGAGAGAGTAAGAAAATAAACGTATTAAATGACGTAATTATAAATAGACAGGACGTTTTTTATGAGCACAACTTTTCCCCTTCACACCGAATCATTTATGCTCCTTGATTCAGGTTGTTTAACAAACAGTGACTATTTTTTACCTTTTGCCTTGACCGATGTTTTAACTACTTTTTCAGGAATGCAGCACCAACCAATCATTCATTTCTGGCAATTGGATCAAGCAATGATTCTTGGCATGAAAGATACCCGTGTACCACATCTAAAAGAAGGCATCGCTTCTCTGCAAGAAAACGATTATTCTGTAGTCGTTCGCAATGCCGGCGGTTTAGGGGTGATTGCCGATTTGGGTATTTTAAATGTTTCACTTATTTTACCAAATAATTCTGAACACAAATTAAGTATCGATGCGGCTTATGAATTAATGTGGGCTTGGCTCCGTCAGAGTTTTCCGGAGAAAGAGATTGACGCCTTTGAAATTACTACATCCTATTGTCCCGGTACTTATGATTTAAGTATTGGCGGTCAAAAGTTTGCAGGGATTGCCCAACGACGCGTCAAAGACGGTATTGCTGTCATGATTTACATCAGCGTTAACGGCAATCAACTTGCTCGTGGAGAAGTGGTTCGAGACTTTTACCTTGCTGGGTTACAAGAACAATTTGGTGAAAATGGCTATCCACCCGTTGATCCAGCAGTGATGGCAAATTTAGAAACCCTGATTGAGACTCCATTAACAATAGACGCCGTAAAAACCCGTTTAATCGAAGCATTACCTCAACAATTTGAAAAATCTATTGATCCAAACTTAACCGAACCAATTATAACCTCAGAATGGTTCCAAACAAATTTAACTGTCCAGCTGGAAAAAATGGCGCAACGAAACGCCTTAATTAAAGGAGAGATCGTATGACGATTCCGTATAAAGAGCAGCGATTACCAATCGAAAAAGTTTTTCGTGATCCCGTCCATAATTATATTCATGTCCAACACCAAGTGATTTTAGATCTTATTAATTCTGCTGAAGTGCAACGATTACGTCGCATTAAGCAACTAGGTACTTCTTCTTTTACGTTTCACGGTGCCGAACATAGTCGTTTTTCCCATTCTTTGGGTGTTTACGAAATTACACGTCGGATTTGTGAGATTTTCCAACGTAACTACTCTGTGGAACGATTAGGTGAAAACGGCTGGAATGACGACGAGCGCCTGATTACACTTTGCGCAGCTTTATTACATGATGTCGGTCATGGTCCTTATTCACATACATTCGAGCATATTTTTGATACAAACCATGAAGCAATCACGGTCCAAATCATCACCTCACCAGAAACGGAAGTCTATCAAATTTTAAACCGTGTTTCGGCAGATTTTCCTGAAAAAGTCGCCAGCGTTATTACTAAACAATACCCAAATCCTCAAGTGGTGCAAATGATTTCTAGTCAAATTGATGCCGATCGCATGGACTATCTGTTACGTGATGCTTACTTTACAGGGACGGAATACGGAACTTTCGATTTAACTAGAATCTTACGTGTGATTCGACCCTACAAAGGAGGCATTGCCTTTGCTATGAATGGGATGCATGCTGTGGAAGACTATATCGTTAGTCGTTACCAAATGTATGTCCAAGTCTATTTCCACCCTGTTTCTCGAGGGATGGAAGTGATTCTTGATCATTTATTGCATCGGGCGAAAGAATTATTTGAAAACCCTGAATTTGACTATGATTTACAAGCCTCTCTGCTTGTACCATTCTTTAAAGGGGACTTCACCTTACAAGAATATTTAAAATTGGATGATGGCGTCCTCTCTACGTACTTTACACAATGGATGGATGTGCCTGATTCAATTCTAGGTGATTTAGCCAAACGTTTCCTTATGCGTAAGCCTCTGAAGTCAGCCACCTTTACGAACGAAAAAGAGAGCGCAGCAACGATTGCTTATTTAAGGGAATTGATTGAAAAAGTTGGTTTCAACCCTAAATATTATACTGCCATTAATTCAAGCTATGATTTACCTTACGATTTTTATCGTCCAAATAAAGACCGTCATCGTACACAAATTGAATTGATGCAAAAAGATGGCTCATTAGTGGAATTGGCAACGGTCAGTCCCCTAGTTGCAGCACTTGCTGGTCAGAGTCAAGGAGATGAACGTTTCTATTTCCCTAAAGAAATGCTTGACCAAGTAAATAAAAAACATTACGATTTATTTGATGAGACGTATCGTGAGTTTTCAAGTTACATTCATAATGGTGCGTTAGTTTTAAAAAAATAGGTTTTCTAGGAGGATTCTATGTCAATTAAGTTAGTTGCTATTGATATCGACGGAACATTGCTAAATTCACAACACAAGATTACCCCACGGGTCAAAGAAGCGCTCCAAAAAGCAAATGATCAAGGCGTTCGTATTGTTTTATGTACAGGCCGTCCTTTGCCAGGCGTGAAAGAACAATTGGATGAATTAGCCTTATATGGTGAAAATGATTTCGTGATTACCTACAACGGTTCGCTTGTCCAAGCAACCAAAGATAATACGATTATTTCACGCTATACCTTGAGTTATGAGGATTTTTTAGAAATTGAAATGTATTCTCGTAAAGTCGGCGCTCACTTGCATACAATTGATGATTCCGCTATTTACACTGCCAATCGCAATATTGGTAAATATACGATTCACGAAGCATCTTTAGTGAACATGCCTTTGAAATATCGTACGGTGGATGAAATGACACCAGAGATGAACATTATTAAAATGATGATGATTGATGAGCCGGAAGTTTTAGATCCTGCCATTGCAAAATTACCATTACATTTTACCGAAAAATATACGACTGTTAAAAGTACGCCTTTTTACTATGAAATCATGAATAAAAATGCTAGCAAAGGCAATGCTCTAGCAAAATTGGCAGACCATTTAGGCTTAAATAAAGACGAAGTGATGGCCATTGGTGACAATGAAAATGACTTATCCATGATTGATTACGCTGGGATTGGTGTTGCGATGGGCAATGCGACAGAAAATGTTAAAACAATTGCCGATGTGCATACCACTAGTAATGACGAAGATGGTGTCGCTCAAATTATTGAAAAAATGGTTTTAATTTAAACATTCTTTTCAATAACAATAACCCTCAATCTAATCAACATAGATTGAGGGTTATTCGTTGTTATTTTATGATGCTGCCGCTAGCCATTTTTCAACGGCCCAACGGTGGCTTCCTCTTTTTAATAAACGGACTGCTTCTTCTGGTGCAACCCAGTGTAAAGTATTGGTCCTTTCTAAGGGTTCGCTAAGTTGCCGCCAAGTATTCGCTACATAAAAATAGCCAGGATTATAATAGGCAGTTTGGCGATGGTTCGAATAAAAATATTCATCAGCTTCCCCTAAATAACGGCCAATTTCTACACTAATTCCCAATTCTTCTAGCACTTCTCGATGGATCGCTTCTTCTTTCGTTTCGGTGCCTTCAATTTCGCCTCCTGGTAAAAAATAAGCTCCATTTGGCGCTTGTACCAGAACCATTGTGTTATTTTCTGGCTTTGAAACAATAATGTATGCAGCATATCTTGTTTGATAGGTCAATGTCTCTTCTCTTTTTCCAAACGTTGGCGTTTTCATTGGCGCACCTCTTCTCTTTTCATCTATTTTACCTGAGAAATTCCTTTAGAACAAGTCAGAAACCAAGCGTTTTTCTCTACATTTCACGTTTATCTATGCTACTATTAACGTTGGAAATATAATTAAGTTTGAAAGGGAGTTTTTAACTATGAAAATGGCTCATACATGTGTGCGTGTAAAAGATTTAGAGGCATCATTAGATTTCTATCAAAAAGCCTTCAATTTTGAAGAAAGTCGCCGTCGTGATTTTCCAGAAAATAAATTTACTTTGGTTTATCTAACTTTACCAGGAGACGACTACGAACTAGAACTAACTTATAATTATGATCATGAAGCATACGATTTAGGAAACGGTTATGGTCATATCGCCATCAGTACAGATGATTTAGAAGGATTACACGAAAAACATCAAGCGGCTGGCTTAACTGTCACTGACTTAAAAGGCTTACCTGGAACTGCACCATCTTATTACTTTGTTGTCGACCCAGATGGTTATAAAATCGAAGTCATTCGTGAACGTTAAAAAGTTTCACTTGTTCACTTACTGAGCTTTTTGTGTTTGAGAGCTGTCCGAGACAAAACTTGTCTCGACTTCTTCTCAAACACTTTTTTCAAAAAAAGTGCTACAATAGAACGTATGAATTTATTGAGGATGTGATGTTATTATGACAAAAAAAATTATTGGAATCGCTGGCAATCAACTTTTGCAGGCAGCTGAAGTGTTTCACGGTAACCAAGTGACTTACACCCCACAAGGTTTTGTTAGCGCTGTTCAAGCCGCAGGTGGCGTTCCTCTCGTTTTGCCAATTGGCCCCAAAGAATTAGCCGCTACGTATATACAACAAATTGATAAACTACTTTTAGCAGGCGGTCAAGATGTTGCCCCTGAATTTTACGGACAAGAACCCCATATAAAATTAGAAGAAACGAATCGTGATCGTGACGAGTTTGAATTAGCCCTAATTGAAGAAGCCTTAAAACAAAACAAACCTATTTTTGCGGTTTGCCGTGGAATGCAATTAGTCAATGTTGCTTTAGGTGGCACATTATATCAAGATTTATCGATGTATCCTCAATGGTCAGTTAAGCACGGACAACAACCCACTCAACCAATCTTTGCGACGCATCGTATTGATGTTGAACCAGACAGTCAATTATCAAACATATATGGTACAACTGGTCAAGTCAACTCGTACCATCACCAAGCACTACATACTTTAGGAAAAGATTTACGCGTTACTGCTTGGTCCTCTGATGGCCTTGCAGAAGCAGTGGAATCAACAAATGAACAGCAGCCTTTATTAGCTGTTCAATGGCATCCTGAACTAATGTACGCACGTGATGCCAAATCCCAAGCACTCTTTAACTACTTTGTTCAAAAATTATAGTAAAAACGGAGGGACGTCTTTCGCCCCTCCGTTTTTACTTGCTATCATACTTAAAAATCAAAATTATCTGGATCTGCACCAAAACGATGATCCTTATTTAACTGATTAATTGCGGTTATTTCTTCTGGTGTTAATTCAAAATCAAAGACAGCAAAATTTTCCTGAATTCTTTTTTCGTGAACAGATTTAGGAATCACGATAATATCATTTTGTAAGTGCCAACGAATAATCACTTGGGCCGCTGATTTACCATATTTTTCACCAATTTTCACTAGTACTGGTTCAGATAATAAATTACCTTGTCCTAGAGGAGACCAAGCCTCCACGGCAATCTTATTTTCGGCTAAATATTTTCGTAGCGGTTCTTGTGTTAACGTAGGATGTAATTCAATTTGATCCACCATTGGCACAACATTTGCTTCTGTTAATAAATCTTCCAAATGATGTTGATGAAAATTGGAAACGCCAATTGCTTTGGCACGACCACTTGCGTAAATTTCTTCTAATGCTTTCCATGATTCTTTATATTTACCAGCAACAGGCCAGTGAATTAAATATAAATCAACATAGTCTAACCCTAATTTTTCTAAGCTTTTATCAAATGCTTTAATCGCATTTTCATAGCCTTGATCTTCATTCCATAATTTCGTCGTCACGAAAATTTCTTCGCGGGGAATACCCGATTGACGAATGCCTTCGCCCACCCCTGCTTCGTTTTTATAAACGGCTGCCGTATCAATCAAGCGATAACCCGCTTCTAAAGCCCATTTTACTGAATTGGTTGCTTCTGAGCCATCTTCTACACGCCAAACGCCTAAACCTAGGCGTGGCATTTCATTGCCGTTTGCTAATTTTTTTGTTTTATCCAAAGTCATGTGTTTCTTCAGTCCCTTCATTTTCATTACTTTTAGTATACTACGCATTCTTCTTTCACGAAACAATCACGACTCGTCAGGTCATTTTCTTTATTTTCAATAAATAACGACGCCAATAGGTCAGCACTCCGATTAGTGCCACAACTACAATTGTTCGACCGCTAACGCTTCCAATCCACAGTTTAACTGCAAGTAACCAGATACAAAAGAGATAAACACAGGACCAATTAAAGGAAACTTTCAATGTACATGATTCCGCAATTTCGATTATCTGACTACTAAAAAAACGACTCCCTAATCGTAAAGCGACTGGATTATGGAAGATGAATGTTCGTCGCTTGTCAGCCGTTAAGCGAGTAGCACATCGCTCATCAATAAAAATTGTTACAGGTAATTTAGAAAGTAAATCATTTTTTGCCCATTCAATTGAAACTTTCACGCAGCACTCACAACCTTTAACAAAATTATAAAATATATTATTTATTTACAAAATTATAACATTCCTAAAAAAACATGTTAAGTCTTTAAAAAAACTTTCTATTTTCTTCCCCTTTCGCCGAGAGATTTAGTATACTAAAAGAAGAAATTTTAGAGAAAGTTGGATTTTTATGTTGATACTTGGTTTAGCCAGTACTGAAACAGTCGATTCTTCTGCTCCTGATTTAGCAGAAGCGACCGTAAAAAAAGTGAGCGCGCTACAACGCTTTTGGAACAATATTAATTGGGATGCCATTGTCGCTACCTTAATTGAAAAAAGTTTATCAATTTTATTTTTAATTTTTCTATTTTTTATCATTCAGCGAATCGGGAAATATTTAATTGATCGCACCTATGCAAATTATAGTAAAAAGCAACATTTTAGTGAAAGCCGTTTAAAAACATTACACACTTTAATCATTAATGCATTTCAA
The DNA here is from genome assembly GCF_050554855.1 of Enterococcus sp. DIV0712. NCBI lineage: Bacteria > Bacillati > Bacillota > Bacilli > Lactobacillales > Enterococcaceae > Enterococcus > Enterococcus sp. DIV0712. The sequence continues at coordinate 908,376 of NZ_CP187333.1, read as the reverse complement.
TATACGCTGTTCTTTTTCTTCATCTATTCTCTTTTGACCATTGTCGGTGTGCCTGTTGGCTCATTATTAGCCGGAGCGGGAATTGCCGGTGTTGCCATTGGTTTAGGGGCTCAAGGATTCATGAATGACTTAATTACCGGATTTTTCATTATTTTAGAACAACAAATGGATGTAGGCGATTATATTCGCTTATTGGCGTTAAATATTGAAGGAACTGTTACTTCTGTCGGATTACGAACCACTCAAATTAAAGCGGTTGATGGAACTGTTCATTTTATTCCAAACCGAAACATCACCACAATCAGTAACCTGTCTCGTGCCAATATGCAAGTGTTAATTGATGTCCGCATCAATCCTGAAGAAGGTTATGAAAAAATTTGTGAAGTGATTACAGAAGTCAATGAAACATTAAAAGAAAAGTATATCGAAAGTATTCAAACTGGGCCAGATATTTTTGGTATGGTCGATTTAGGCAATGGCAACTTTGCGGTGCGAACGACCATGTATGTACTAAACGGCAAACAATTTGCGGTCAAAGAAGAATTTCTAGCCCAATATATCAAAGCATTAACAGAGGCCGGTTTTACGATTCCCAATACGCCCATTATTGCAAAATAAAAAACAGCCACCAGATATTTATTAGTTATCTGGTGGCTGTTTTTCTAATTGTCCAATGATTTTAAAAAGCCACTAACTGCCTCCACTCCAAACAATAACGCCTCTTCGTTCGGTTCAAACTTAGCAGAATGAAGGCTGTAGGGACTTGCCACGCCTAACCAAAACATCGTGCCTGGGACTTTAGACAATAGATAGCCAAAATCTTCACCTGTCATTGCAACCGGTGCTTGTTGAAATTGAACTGTTGCTTGTTTGCTCATGTATTCAATAAAATTCGTGGTACATGCTGGCTCATTCACTACAGGTAAATACCCTTTCTGATCAAGATGAACAGTTACTTCACATTGAAAAGATTGCGCAATACCTTCACTAATTTCGCGAATTCTTCGCTGCGTTTGTTCATTCGTTTCTGCTGTCAATGTGCGAATTGTACCAGATAAAGTTGCTTCTTCGGCAATCACATTGCAGGCAGTCCCTGCATGAAAAGTTCCAAAGGTAACGACTGCCCCAACCACAGGATCAACATTTCGACTAACGATCGTTTGCGCTTGCTGAATTAAATTGGTGGCCGCTAAGACCATATCATTCGCTTGATGCGGAAAAGCCGCATGTCCACCTTTTCCTTTTAAGGTAATGTTCACTTCACAAGTGGCAGCAAACAATGTCCCTACTCTGGTACTAATAGTTCCGACTGGCAAATCAGGATTAACATGAAGCGCATAAAATTCATCAGGTAACCACTCACCAAACGCATGGTCTTCATACATCAACATCCCCCCTGCTTCATTTTCTTCAGCAGGTTGAAATAAAAATAAAAAGTTATTGTCTGGTTGCTGTTGACTTAATTCTTTCAAAACCCCTAAACCGATTGTCATGTGAAAATCGTGCCCACAGGCATGCATAAACCCTGGTCGTTTTGATTGAAAAGCAGAAACCACTTCCTCTTGAATAGGCAAACCATCAATATCAGCACGCCAGCCGATGGTTTTCTGAGGATTTTTGCCTTCTATGAAGACTAAAATCCCCGTTTGCCATGTTCTAACTTGCAGATAAGGTTGCTTCATTTTATCAATTTCATTAAGTAAAAAGGCTTGTGTTTCCTTTTCTTCTAGACCGATTTCAGGTATTTGATGTAGTTGCCGTCTAATCGCAATTAATTCTTCTTGCTCCACAAAAGCCACTCCTTCATTTTTTGGGTAATCGAAAGCCGCCATGAAGAAGTTTCTTCATCGCGACTGACTAATTTATTTTTAGAGTTTACGTAATTCTTCTAAAATCTCTGTTTTACTCTTGGTTTTATCATCAATTTGTTTAATTACTTTTGCTGGCACGCCTGCGACAACGGTATGCGCTGGAACGTCTTCCACAACTACTGCCCCAGCAGCCACAACGGCACCTTCACCAACACGAACCCCTTCTAGTACGACCGCATTCGCTCCAATGACAACCTCGTTTTCAATAACCACAGGTGCGGCACTTGGTGGTTCAATGACACCAGCTAAAACCGTTCCTGCGCCAATATGACAATGCTTCCCTACAGTTGCACGACCGCCTAAAACAGCGCCCATATCAATCATAGTCCCTGCACCAATGACGGCGCCAATATTTAGAATAGCCCCCATCATAATCACCGCTTGATCGCCAATTTCAACTTTTTCGCGAATCAAAGCACCTGGTTCAATCCGAGCATTAATGTCTTTCAAATCAAGAAAAGGAATTGCTGAGTTACGTGCATCGTTTTCTACAACATAATCCTCAATTTTTTCTTTGTTTGCTTCTAAAAAAGGTTTTACGTCAGCCCAATCGCCAAACAATGTCCCAGTTTTACAATTATTAAAGACCTTAATTGTTTCCGGAAACGTGACTTCTTTTAATTGCCCTTTCAGTGTTACTTTAACAGGCGTTTGCTTTTTGGCATCGCCAATATACTGAATAATCTCATATGCGTCCAATCACAGCACTCCTTTACTTCGTGTTATCATACAGAATAACGCATTTATGAGAAAAAAGTAAAGAGTTTCTTGCGTTTTATTTAAATTACTTTCATTTCTTCTTCTGATTTAGGCAGAACAAGATGATGTTTTTCTAATTCATGCGCCATATGATTGACCGCTTTTAAAATTTCTTTGCGTGTAATGATGCCCTTAAAGCGTTGATTATCATCAACCACTGGTAAAAAAGAAGCATCTACTAATAAATGTAACACTTCTTCTAAATCCCACGATTCACCAATTACAGGAACATTGACTTCCATTACATCGGCCACAGTAAATTCATTCAATTTTTCAAAATCCACTGAAGTCAAATCAAACATTTTATCTACAACGTCTGTCAAGCCGATTAAGCCAACAAAGCGATCTCCCTTATCTAACACAGGAATCTTGGAATAGCGAACTTGCGATAAGACTAATGCCGCATGACTTAATGGATTTAAACACATTACGTTGGCGACATTTTCGGCGGGTACTAAAAACGTTTCTTGTTTTTCTAATAATAATTCTTTTACAGCAGTCCCTATCATGATTGGGTTGCCTCCATTTCTAATTCTTTAACACGTAACTTATTGTACCTAATTCTGCGGAAAAAGTCTTGGAATTCGCAAATTCTTCATAACTTAACAAACGAAAATTAACGTTTTGTTCTATTCTCCCCCAAAATAAGAGAACGCTTTCTTAAAAAAACAAAAACTTAGTTGTCCCATAACAGACAACTAAGTTTTTATAAAAGACCAATTAATCAGTCAATTATCCTTCTTTTTCACACGTTTCATCACAGCCATCACTGACCATAATAAGCGGAAATCCCATGTTTTCTAAGATAGTGTTTATCCAATAAAAAATGATCAATTGGTTCAACAGCTGGGTTAATTATTTCCGTCAAACGTGCCATTGAACAGATTTCATCTAAAATCAAGCTGTTTTCAACTGCTTTTTCCGGAGTCATTCCCCAAGTAAATGGGCCATGTCCATAAACTAACACTCCTGGAACTGCTAAAGGATCTAATTCTTGTTCATGAAATGTTTCAACAATGACTTTGCCAGTCTCTTCTTCATAGTTTTCTTTAATTTCACTTTCAGAGAGCGCTCTTGTGCAAGGTACAGCGCCATAAAAAGCATCCGCATGGGTGGTACCGTAAGGAGGTAAGGCTCGCCCTGCTTGAGCCCACGTAACACTATTCAGGGAGTGCGTGTGCGCAATCGCTCCAATTTCTGGCATTTTTTGATAAAGATAAAGATGCGTGGGTAAATCAGAAGACGGCTTTAATGCATTGGTTTCCAATAGTTGTCCGTTTAAATCAGTCACTACCATCTGTTCCTTGGACATTTCTTGATACTTGACGCCGCTTGGTTTAATTACGATAATCCCTAATGACCGATTGATTTCACTAACATTGCCCCACGTTAATTTGACTAAGCCCAGTTTTGGCAAAGCCAGATTCGCTTCATAAACACGTTGTTTCATTGCTTGGATGATCGCTTTATTGTTCATAATAACCCACCTCTGCTAATTTGGGATAGAGATACTGCTGCGCGGCTTGAATTTTTTCTTGAAAATTCAAATCCGTTTCATTCCACATTTCAATTAAAAAAGGACCACTATAGTTTAAACGCTTGAGTGTTTTCAATAAGCCTGTAAAATCAACACAGCCTTCTCCAAAAGTAACTTCCCGAAACTTCCCTTCAAATGTGTCTGTTACAGCGAAGGTATCTTTTAAGTGAATAGCAGCGATTTCAGCAATTCCCTTTTCAAGCTCAACCGCCGGATTATTTTCCGGCCAAGCAGACAAATTACCTAAATCAGGATAGACATGCAAAAAAGGAGACGGAATTTGTTCCTTAATTTCTAGAAATTTTTGTATGCTATTCATAAAAGGGTCATCCATAATCTCAACAGCCAGAATGACACCGTATTGTGCAGCTTCCTCAACGCCCTTTTTCAGACCTTGAAGAAAAAATTCCCTTGTTTCGGCAGTTTTTTCTTCGTAAAAGACGTCATAGCCAGCTATTTGAATTACCCGTATGTTTAATTGATGAGCCAAACGAATCGCTTGAGATAAAATTTTCCGTCCTTTTTCACGTGTTTCTTTATTTAAAGAGCCTAAAGGGAACCGCCGATGACCACTTAAACACAAAGAATGGATAAAAAAATCTTCTTTCACCATTAATTGAGAAAGTTCTTGTAACTGGCTTGGTGTCCAAGCCAATCGTGCTAAACGTTCATCGGATTCATCAATTGACATTTCTAAAAAATCAAACCCTAACTTTTTGGCCCATGTTAATCGTTCTGCCCAAGTTAAATTTTGCGGGAGTGCTTTTTCATACAGTCCAATTCGTGCCATTTTATCACTTCCAAATCTGATCGATTTTTTTTTGAAAATCTTTGGCTGCTTGTTCAGGATTTTTTGATTCAGTAATCCCACGGCCCGCAATAAATGTTGCGACTGCCATTGTTTGAAACAATTCAAGCGTTTCGACAGTTAAACCACCTGTGACGGACACTTCAAAGCCTAAGTCAATTAGTTCTTGAACTTTATTCAAATCTTTCTCTCCCCAACTGCCGCCAGCTAAAAGAGCATCTCTACTTTGATGATAAATCACCTGATTAATCCCTAATTCTCGCCATTGTCGAGCTTGTTGCATTGTCCAATTTCCATATAGTTCTACTTGTAATTCTCGGACTTCTTTTTGAGCTGCAGCCATCGTTGGTAAGGTGGCGCAACAAATGACCGTCATGAAATCAGCGCCTGCTTGTGCGACATTACGAGCAACTGTACCGCCCGCATCAGCACATTTTGTATCAGCAACAATCGTTTTATTAGGAAACATGCGTTTTAAACAACGAATTGCTTTTTGGCCTTCTTGTAAACACAAAATAGTGCCAACTTCGATAATATCGACAATTTCTCCGACTTTCATACAATCTGCTAAAGCGTCTTCTAAGCTATTATGATCTAAAGCGATTTGTAAGTTTGGTCTTTTCATCTTTCCCATCCTTTTATTCAGATTTTTGATAACGATCTGAAGCCATATATTTTTCTTGAATTTCTTTTGCAGACATTACATTTTTAATGCCAATCACTGTGACTCCACGTTTTTCTGCTTGCTGAAACATTTGTAAAAAATTGACTGGAGTAAAAACAACGTCGTATTGGCTAGCAGAGCTTTTTCCTTCTGAAATGGCGCAATGATGAATTTTTGTAATCGGTACACCTAGTTCTTTCATTGCTTTTTCAACACTCCGCATCATCATTAGACTCGTGCCAGAACCATTGGCACAGGAAACAAGTATTCTCATTTCAAATTCCTCCTTTAATTCTCTTGAAATTTTTTAGCATATTGTTCATAATCATTGACAATCATAAAGTAACCTTCTGGATTTTTTCGATACTGAAGTTGCGGAATTATTAGTAACCCAATCACCACCACTGCTACGCCAACATAGCCTAGAACTTTCATAATGATTGTAAATAACGGCCAAGCTGTCGCCCAATCGAACATGCCCAAATAACCGCCATATTGAGATAATCCAATCCATGTAGCAAATAAAGCTGAGCCACCTACTTGGATTAAACCTGAAAGGAATGGGAATAAACAAGCAGCTTTTACTCCGCCACGATTATTTGCATAAACAGCTATGACAGCGTTATCAAAAAACAATGGGATAAAACCCGCAATAACGATTGTCGGAGACTTTAATAGAATCAGTAAGCCAATCATTAAAAACTGGCCTAATGCGCCAAAGAGAAACCCAATTGTTACTGCGTTGGGCGAGCCAAATCCGAAAGTCGCTGCTACGTCAATCCCAGGAACAGCGCCTGGTAAAATGGTATTTGAAATCCCTTGGAATGACTGCGTCAACTCGTCGACAAAGGTTCTAACGCCTAATTGTAAGATAGCTAAGTAGACAGCAAAATTTAATGAAGTGGTCATGATATAAAAGAAGAAACTCTGCCCTTCTTGCATAAATTTAGCTTGAATTAAATAATCTTGTCCCAAAACAAGCAAGATAATGCCAAAGAAAAAGAGCATCAAAATGGACGTAGCAACCATATTTTCATTAAAAATGGATAGAAATCCTGGTAATTCGATATCTTCCAATTTTTTATCGACCTTCTCTGAACGATGTTTCTTTTGATCACGTTTTTTCAACCATTCTGCTAATTTTGCAAAAATAAATATGCCAAACATTTGTTGATGGGCTACCGCAAAACCAGCACCTTCTGTTAATTCCTGCGTAATCCCTACCGTTAAATTTGAAGCAACTGCCCAATAACACCCAAGAATTAAGCCCATAAAAATTAGTACTTCGATTCTACCTAAGTTAGGAAAACAAAAGAGTAAAATCCAGAAAGCGGTAGCTGCTTGTTGAATCTGAACATTCCCTGTTGTAAAAACGGCTCTCAATTTTGTATATTTTTGAAAACGAACCAACAAAATATTCATAATAAATGCAATCAATAACAAAATCATCACATCACCAAAGGTTCGTCCAAAGGTTTTCATCAATCCTGCATCGACTGCATTTTGCCCGAAATATGGATCGGTAACCATCGCCTGTAAATTAAATCGCTCTTTCAAGCCTACTAGAATAGGGCGAAAATTATTAACCAAACCACCAGAACCAACACTCAAAATAAAATAACCAACTGTCGCTTTCAGAAAACCTGCTAAACATTCATAAAAGGGCCTCCGTAACAAGAGATAACCTAATAACACGATGAAACCAATCAAATATGCTGGCTGTGTTAAAACGTTCGTAGCAAAATAAGTCCAACTATTTAACAAGAACTCCCCCATTGATTTTTCCCCCTATAATTGATATTTCTCCATAACTTCTTTAAAATCCATTGGCGTGTTTGTTTCTAACAAGTCAGCAATCACGCCATCCGTCATCAATAAATCCATCAATTGCTGAATATTTTCAAGATGTTCGGCGGGATTTTGGGCTGCCAATGTAAAAAATAAGGTTGCTGTTTTTGCTTCTTGATCGCCAGTAAAAGTGACAGATTGCTTAAATTTTGTAAAAGAAATGGCCGTTCCAAAAACACCTGCGCTTTCCTCTGATGAATGTGGCATAGCTACTTCAGGAGCAATGATGATATAAGGTCCAAACGTTTCGACACACTGGATAATCTCATCGACGTAACTCTGATCGATGATGTGTTTTTGGAGTAAAATCAAACAACTTTCCTGAATCGCCTCTTGCCAACTAATCGGTTCTTTATCAGGGTAATGAATAAGCTCTTGTTCCCAAAAATAAGTTAACATTGTACATCCAGCCTTTCTTACAAGAATGAAGGAAATGGTGTATCATTTTCTTTAACAAAAACATCATCAAAGCCACGATCAAAGTTAAATTCTAAGTTGTCTTTGTCATCTGGATAAACAAATTTGCCACCCACTTGCCAAATATATGGTTTAAATTGATAATGTAAACGATCTTTTTTAAATTTCCAAATTTCCATGATTTCTTTTGGATCCGCCATAAAATTAGACCAAATATCATAATGAACGGGAATGACTACTTTCGCATTTAAAGATTCTGCCATTCTCAACATATCAACAGAAGTTATTTTATCTGTGATACCGCGAGGATTTTCGCCATATGCTCCTAAGCAAACATCAATTGCATATTGATTACCATGTTTCGCAAACAAGTTAGAATAATGAGAGTCTCCGGCGTGATATACCGTACCACCTGAGGTTTCAAATAGATAATTGACAGCTAGTTCATTCATGTCCTGAGGCATTTTACCTTTAAATGTATTTTCAGGATCATCAGAAGTAATTAGCGCGGTTCGATCAAAAGCTTCCAAGGCCACTACATTCACATCATTCACTTTGATTTCTTGACCAGGTTCTATAACCCGTGTTTTTTCTGCCGGAACACCCCAACGTTGCCATGTTTTCACTACTTCTTTTGGACCAATAAATAGAGCCTTAGGACAATTTTGATGAACAGCAGCAGCTGTGTGAATATCCAAATGGTCTGAATGAATATGTGTGACAACTAAAGCATCTACCTCTTTTATTTCAAAAGGATCAATCACAAAAGGTTGTGTTCTTAAATTAGGTTGCATTTTTTGGCAACCACTCATGCGCATCATTTGATGGCCATTTTTCATTAAGCCGTTCCCGTGCGTTTGTTTTCCTGTTCCACACCATAAATCACATAAAATATTCGTGTTCTCATGCGTTTTCAGCCAAATACCTGTACAACCAAGCCACCAAAGTGCAACCGTTCCTTGAAGCACATTTGTCTGATTAATTTCTTCGTTTAAATAAGTGCCCCATTCTGGAAATGTCGCCTTCAACCAACTTTCTTTTGTAATTTCATGAATCGATTTGTTCATGCTACCACTCCTCTTCTCAAATGATTGTGTTATGCTTTATAAGAAAATCATAGCCGCAAAAAATCACAATGAAAACCCTTTTATATGATTGTTTGCACTTTTAATGATTCTTTTACGTGTTTTGTTTTCCTATGAGTTATACTATTTCATGGGGGACCGTGTCCAAAAAAATAACTAAAGGAGGTTGTATTACTTGAAAAGTTCATTAGAAACCATTGAAAAAAGGCAACAAAACATTCTCGCGCTGCTGCAAAAAAACAAACAAATGACTACCTATAAATTAGCAGATGCTTTAAATGTTTCCTTAAGCACAATTCGTCGTGATTTAAATGTCTTAGAAACTAAGAATGACATCATTCGAAAATATGGGTATTGTATTTACAACGACCAAAATCAGAAAGACTTTGATCAATCAGGACCGGAGTTATTAAAACAAGCCATTGCTCGTGTTGCTTGTAGCTATCTAAGTGATTATGATACCGTTTTCATTAATTCAAGTTCCACTGCTTTGAATATTCTCCATTATTTAAAGGCCGACCATCTGACCATCGTAACGAATAATTTAAAAATTGCCACCAAGCCTCATGTTTCTCAATACAATTATATTTTGACCGGAGGCGAATTACGTTTTCCCAAAGAAGTTCTGGTAGGAGATATTGCCATTAACACAATCACCGCAACGCATGCCGATGTTTGCGTAATTGGCTGTAGCGGGGTCAGTTTAGAACATGGCGTCACTACAAAAATTTTCAATGAAGCAAAAATTAATGAGCTTATGATAAAACAAACAACAAAAGTAAAAATTCTGGTCGCGGACCATCGAAAAATCGGCTTGACGTCTAAATTTAAAATTGCTGATATTACCGCTTTTGATTGTTTGATTACAGACAAACATTGCTCATCAACTTTAATTACAGAACTTCGTAAGACCGGCTTAAAGGTTATCCAAGTCGACTAAAAAAAGAGCGTAGGACAAAAATCTCTTTTGGATTTTTGTCCTACGCTCAAAATCTGATAAATAAAAAAGTAGCACTTATTTCTTAACATTCACTTACTTCGTAAACGTTGCCTTTAATCGTTCCAATGGTTGGTGCTCTTTGTTATAGTACTGAACGAGATATTGTTCAGGTGTACTTTCAATTATGGCATATGTTTTCTCTTGAACTGGTCCACGAGGTAAACGAATACTTCCCGGATTAACAAAGAGAATGTTATTGTGTCGCTCTGCGCCGAGTACATGAGTGTGACCAAATAAGCCAATTGTCGCTCCTGCTTCTTCCGCTTGTAAAGCAAGTGTCGTGAGTCCCATTCTAACATTGGCTAAATGACCATGTGTCATATAAATAACTTGATCCCCCACTTTTTTAGTCACAGTTTTGGGAAATTCATCATAAAAATCACAATTTCCTTGGACTACAATTAATTTCTGCCAAAGTTCATCTGTCGGTTCTAATTCAGAATCACCACAGTGAAAGAGTGCATCGACTTGTCCTTCATAATGATTCACTAAGTCAACTAAACAGTCGCGATCGCCATGGTTATCGCTTACTACCAAGATTTTCATACGTTTCAACTCCTATTTTTTTAGCCATTCTTCCCATTGTTCTTTTAATTTTGCCACTGCTTGTCCACGATGACTAACTTTATTTTTCTCTTCTCCAGACAATTCAGCTGCTGTCTTACCAAGCTCTGGAACATAGAAAAGTGAATCGTACCCAAAGCCTCCTTCACCACGAGGAATCGTGCCGACTTCTCCTGGCCATTCAGCTTCGACCACCAGACTTTCTTTCTTTGGTTCAGCAAAAACCAATGTACAATGGAAACGCGCTTGTCTTTTTTCTTTTGGCACGCCCGTTAACTCATGCAATAGTTTCGCATTATTTGAAGCATCGTTAGTTGGTTCACCAGCAAAACGAGCAGAATAGATTCCTGGCATTCCCCCTAACGCATCAACAATTAATCCTGAATCATCTGCTAATACTGGTTTCTGTAAAATTTCTGCAATTGTTTCAGCTTTTAGACGAGCATTTTCTTCAAATGTTCGACCAGTTTCTTCTACATCTGGCAAATTCGGATAATCTAATAACGTCTTAACCGTATATCCTTTTTCAGCAAAAATTGAACTAAACTCTTTCGCTTTACCAGGATTTCTAGTTGCAATGACAATCACTTTCTCTTCTGAATCTTGCGAAGGGACTTCTTCAGAGGCTAAAGCATAAAGCGCTTCTTTCTGATACGCAATTAATTCCTCGATCCCTGTTTTTCCATAAAAGAGCATGGCATTTAACTCATCTCCTGAGAAGGTAGCTTCTTCACCCGTTCCTTGAATTTCCACAAATTCACCAGACTCGGTCATCACGATGTTCATATCCACTGCAGCATTCGAGTCCTCTGCGTAATCTAAGTCCAGCACACAATAACCATCGGGTAAAATACCCACGCTGACAGCAGCTAAATGCTCTTTAATTGGGTCTTCCGCTAGCGCACCAGTCATCAATAAATGATTGACTGCTAAGCGTAGAGCAACAAAAGCGCCTGTAATACTAGCTGTACGGGTTCCCCCATCTGCTTGAATCACATCACAATCGACAACAATGCTCCGTTCCCCTAACTTTTCTAAGTCAACAACAGCTCGCAATGACCGCCCAATCAAACGTTGAATCTCCATTGTTCGCCCTGTTAATTTTCCTTTCGCACTTTCCCGAATATTTCTTGTGTTCGTCGCGCGAGGGAGCATGCTATATTCAGCTGCTACCCAACCTGTTCCCCCGCCTCGTAAAAATGGGGGAACCTTTTCTTCGACAGTGGCTGAGCAAATTACTTTTGTATCGCCAAACGAAATAACCACCGAACCTTCTGGATGTTTAAAAACATTGGTTTCAATAGTGATCTTTCGCAATTCTTTTGGTGCACGACTATCATGTCTAATCATTTTCGTTTCCTCCTAAGTGAATCTGTTGTGCTTTTAAGTTCTCTATACCAAGCCAACTGCTTGCAATCTCTTCAAACATTTTTGCAGAACCAGTTGTATAAAATTCATGGGGCTGTGTAGGCGCTTCAGGCGTGTGGGCAATGTCAAAATAATCGAGAAGCATGCTGACTTCGCCAACTGTTTCGGCTCCTGAGTCAATTAATGTCACATGACTCCCCATCACATTTTGAATCACCGGACGTAACAACGGGTAATGGGTACAACCTAAAATCAACGTATCAAGTCCTTTTAATTGTAGTGCTTGAAGTGTTTCTGCCACAATTTTTTTTGCTACGGAAGAACGATATTGATTACTTTCAACAATGGGGACAAATTTAGGGCAAGCTAAACTAGTCACCTCAATTGCTGGTGCCTTACTTTTAATGGCGATTTCATAGGAAGCACTTTTGATTGTACCTAAGGTACCTATGACACCAATTTTGTTATTTTTTGTGACTTTAACGGCTGCTCGTGCGCCAGGTAAAATAACACCGACAACTGGAATTGGCAAGGCAGCTTTAATTTCTTCTAATGCGACAGCCGTCGCGGTATTACATGCGATTACTAGCATTTTTATTCGTTTTTTCAATAAAAAATCGGCCATTTCCCAAGTAAACTGAACGACTTGTTCGGCTGGTCGTGGACCATATGGGCAACGGGCTGTATCTCCTAAATAAATTAATCGTTCATTTGGTAATTGTTTTAGCGCTTCCTTTAAAACAGTTAATCCACCAACGCCAGAATCAATTAATCCAATGGCTTCTTGATTGCTCATTCTCATCCTACCTTTGCCTTTTATTCACTGCCTTTATTTTCTACTTTTTAAGGACTATTGTCAATTTTTCCTGTTTTGCTCTCATTTATTTCTTTTTTTGAAGGAAATCTTTTTCGATTAAAAAACTAGTAATTCATTTTTTTGTATGTTATAATTCCTAACATTGAGAATACAATTAGAAATACATTTGGTTAATTTAATTTAAATAACATGTTTCTCACCGAATCCTCTGTTATCTTTTCTACCAAATGATTGCAAAGGAGACTGCCTATGATTTCTTTAGAACATGTAAATAAGTATTTTGGGGAGCATCACGTTTTAAAAGATATTACTTTGAATGTAGAGCAAGGAGAAAAAATTGTCATTATCGGACCCTCCGGCTCTGGCAAAAGTACATTAATTCGGTGTATGAACCAATTGGAAAAAGTCAATGATGGTTCCGTCGTAATTGATAACATTGACATCACCAAACCGAAAGCACCGATTCAAAAAGTTCGCCAGAAAGTTGCCATGGTCTTTCAAAATTTTAACTTATATGCTCACAAAACGATTATTGATAATTTAACGTTAGCACCGATTAAAGTGATGGGCGTTTCCAAAGACGAAGCGGTTCGTACTGGCATGGAGTATTTAGAACGGGTCGGCTTAGCTGATAAAGCTTCTGCTTATCCTTCGCAGCTTTCTGGCGGGCAGCAACAACGGGTCGCTATTGCTCGTGCCTTAAATATGCATCCTGAGATTATCCTTTTTGATGAACCGACTTCGGCACTTGATCCAGAAATGATTCAAGAAGTTTTAGATGTAATGGTCGATCTTTCCAAACAAAATATTACCATGGTTTGTGTCACACATGAGATGGGCTTTGCTCGTCAAGTGGCTGACCGTGTAATCTTCATGGACCAAGGACAGATTATTGAACAAGGAACGCCTGAACATTTCTTTACAAGCACTGAAAACCCTCGTGCAAAAGAATTTCTAAGCAAAATTATTCATAACGGGTAATGAATAAAAAAACAAAAAATTGGAGGAATGAACAATGAAAAAACAAAATAAATGGCTAGCTGGACTCTCCTTACTTGTATTAGCAGGCATCATTGTTGGCTGTGGTAGCGGCAACAATGACTCAACTTCCAAAAGTGCTTCATCAAACAAAACGGTCACAGTAGAACAATTAAAAAAAGCAGGGAAAATTAAAGTAGGTGTCAAAGAAGACATTCCTAATTTTGGCTATATGAATCCTGATACAAACAAAAATGAAGGAATGGAACCAGATATTGCACGCTTGATTGCGAAAGAAATTACCGGCAGCGAAGAGAATGTGGAATTTGTGGGCGTGACAGCGAAAACGCGCGGTCCCCTTTTAGACAATGGTGAACTAGATATGGTAATTGCTACATTTACAATTACTGATGAACGTAAAAAGACTTATAATTTTACAACTCCCTATTATACAGATGAGATTGGTTTCCTTGTGCGCAAAGAGGATAACTTCTCCAGTATGAAAGATTTAGACGGAAAAACAATCGGCGTTGCACAATCTGCTACGACAAAAGAAAACTTAGAGAAAAAAGCGCAAGAGGAAGGAATCAAATTTACTTATCAAGAATTAGGTTCCTATCCAGAATTAAAAACAGCGTTAACTTCTAAACGAATTGATGCATTTTCAGTGGATAAATCAATCCTATCTGGCTATGTGGATGGCAAGACAGAAATTTTAAAAGATGGTTTTTCGCCACAAGAATATGGAATTACCACAAAGAAAGCAAATACTGAATTAAATGATTATCTAAATGGTTTAATTGAAAAATGGGAAAAAGACGGCACACTAGAAAAAATTTATCAAGACTGGGGCTTAAAAAATTAATCATTCCTAAGACTTGAAGAATCAAAAATTTTAGGAGGGATTTTTATGTTTTTGTTAGCCAATATTTCCTGGCTTGAAGAAGGGCCATTTGCCTTATATCGTTGGGAAGCTTTATTTCAAGATTGGCGAATTTTTGGTCAGGCATTTCTCTATACTATTCTGCTTTCTTTAGGAGCGATCTTAGTTGCCTTTGCTTTAGGCATTTTCTTTGGCAGTTTATCAGCGACCAAAAGTAAACTTTTACACGCAATTAGTCGTGTCTATGTAGAATTTTTTCAAAACACACCTTTGTTGATTCAATTTATCGTAGTCTATTACGGCTTTCCTCTGCTAAGCCCGCTGCTTTCATTTTCTATTACTACGATTGCCATTCTGTGTGTAGGCCTCTATCATGGCGCCTACATTTCTGAAGTGGTTCGCTCAGGAATCGGAGCTGTCCCAAGAGGGCAATTTGAAGCGGCTTACTCCCAAGGATTAACGTATGGTCAAACGATGCGGTATGTGATTTTACCACAAGCATGGCGGATTATGTTACCGCCTTTAACTAATCAAGTCGTGAATCTAATTAAAAATACGTCAACAGTTGCCATTATTTCTGGCGCTGACGTAATGTTTGCTGCCAATAGTTGGTCGTCTGTCAACTTGAACTATATTCCCGCCTTTGCGCTTGCTGGTTTCTTATATTTCATTCTTTGCTTCCCATTAGCGAATTTGGCTAGAAAAATGGAAGAAAAAAATAAGAAAGCATATAGCAGATAGGAGGAAAACAGATGCCTTTTTCAGAAGAAATGCGTCAATTACTGACAGCAAATAATTTTCAATTTCTATTTAACGGCTTAAAATTGACGCTCTATATTTCCTTCGTCTCAATTATTTTGAGTACGATTTTTGGCACCATTCTAGCCGTTTTGCGAAATCAAACCCATGGACCACTGAAGTTACTTGCCAGTATTTATGTAGAAGTGGTGCGTAATATTCCAAACTTATTGTGGATTTATGTTATTTTTTTGATTTTCAAAATCAAATCCACACCTGCTGGAATTGTGAGTTTTACTGTGTTTACTACCGCTGCTTTAGCGGAAATTATTCGTGGTGGTTTAAATGGTGTTGATAAAGGCCAAATTGAAGCGGCGCGTTCTCAAGGGTTTTCAAATTGGCAAATTCTTTATCATATTGTTTTGCCTCAAGCCATTCGCAATGTTTTACCAGCGATCGTTTCTCAGTTTGTTACTGTCATCAAGGATACAAGTTTCTTGTATTCCGTAATTGCTTTACAAGAACTCTTTGGCAAATCTTATATCTTAATGGGGCGCTACGCACAAACAGGACAAGTATTCACTCTTTACGGAATCGTCGCCCTAATTTATTTCATTATTAACTTTAGTATCTCGCAATTTTCACGTTGGCTATCACGAAATTGGGCGAAAAGTTATTAATGTAGTTAAAAACAGGAGGCTGAGACAAAAGTGTTTAGCTCCAAGAAATAAGAAGGAATTTCCGAAAATTGTTCTTTAATTTTTGGAGAATTTCGGCTTATTTCCGAAGGAGCTGCTTTTGTTCAGCTGATTATCTTAAGATTTAGAAAGTGGGGCATAAGTCATTTCGACTTATGCCCCACTTTCCTGTTTTTATTTTATCTTACTTCTACTTGATGTTTTTCAATTAGCGCTTTTTCAACCTTTTCCATTGAACGGTTAATTTCTTCATCCACTAATGTCGCTTCTGCATTAACGAAAGTTAAACTATACGCCATTGATTTTTTGCCAGCGCCTAGTTTTTCACCTTGATATACATCAAATAAATGAATCTCTTTCAAATATTTACCTGCGTTATCTGAAATAGTTTTAACTAGTTCTTGATTGGTAACTGTTTCATCGACTAATAAAGCAATATCTCGAGAAACTGCTGGGAATTTAGAAACTGCTTCATAAGTAACCCCGCCTGCTTCTGTGGCTACTAATTGTTGCAAGTTTAATTCAGCAACATATGTTTCAGGAATATCGTACGCTTTTGCTGTCGTTGGGTGAACTTGTCCGACAAAACCAACCACTTCATCTTCTAAATAAATCCATGCTGTCCGGCCTGGATGCATTTCTGGAATCGCCGTTGTCGCTTGATAACTGATTTTTTCTGTTAATCCTAAAACAGCTACAATACTTTCCACTAAGCCTTTTACTGTATAAAAATCAACGGCTGTTGCTTTTGTTTGCCAATCTTTAACCATTGTATTACCAGTTAAAGCAAGTGCTAAGTGATTTTCTTCTGTAGGTAAATTTTTTGTTGGATCTTCTGTTTGGTAGAAAACGCGTCCTACTTCGTAGAAGGCGATATTATTATTTTTACGTGCCACATTGTATGCGACATCATCTAATAAACCAGAAATTAAGTTCATACGTAACACAGAACGCTCTTCACTCATTGGCCATTGCAAACGTGTTGTTTGACTTTCTTTCATCATAAATTGACGGGATTTTTCTTCTGTTGTCAATGCATAGCTGATGGCTTCACTCGTACCATGACCTTCCAGTAAGCTCTTTAATTGGCGCGTAACATGTTGTGCTTTGGTTAGACTTCCAGCAACTGTTTCTCCACTTGGCAATGTTGAAGGTAAATGATCATATCCATAAATGCGCGCCACTTCTTCAATAATATCTGCTTCAATCGCAATATCCCAACGTCTTGGTGGAATCGTAATTTCATATGCGCCTTGATTTACTTCATAAGCAAAACCGAGTGCTTCAAAAATTTCATTCACCGTTGCTTCATCTAATGCAGTGCCTAAATATTGGTTGATTCGCTCTAAAGTCACAGCTACCTGCGCTTCTTTAACGGCCACTTCAGAACCAACTGCAGTGCCTGAGACCACTGTTCCGTTGGCTAACTCTGCAATCATCGCGGCTGCCACATCACAAGCTAGCCCCACTGTCGCTTGGTTGATGCCTTTTTCAAATCTACTTGAAGATTCACTCCGTAAATTGAATTGTTTAGACGTTTTGCGAATAGACAATGGATTGAACAATGCCGCTTCTAAAGCCACAGTTGTTGTTTCTTGACTGATTTCAGAATTAGCCCCACCCATTACACCGGCTAAGCCGACAGGCGTTTTTCCATTCGTAATGACGATATTTTCTTCTGTTAATTGACGTGTTTCACCATCTAATGTAATTAGTTCTTCTGCTGCTGTTGCTCGACGAACCAAGATTTCTTTGCTATCTAATTTTTGGTAATCAAATGCATGCAATGGTTGACCAAATAATAATAAAATATAATTTGTCACGTCCACCACATTGTTAATCGGACGGATTCCTTCATTCATCAATCGGTTTTGCAACCACTGAGGACTTTCTGCAATCGTCACATCTTTAATAACACGAATTTGATACGCTGGCGCATCTTGTGAATCTTCAACAGTCACTGTTACGTAATTTTCCACGTTATCTGAAGCATCTTCTTTGAGTTCGGGATCATTAAACTGAGGTGTTTGACGATAAATTGCGCCAACTTCATAGGCTACCCCTCTCATACTTAGTGCATCTGCACGGTTTGGTGTAATTGATAATTCAATAATCGCATCATCCATGTCTAAATAAGGGAAAACAGGTGTCCCATTCACTGCTTCTTGAGGTAAATAATAAATCCCTTCAGCATAGGCTTTTGGTACGACATTATCTGAATATCCTAGCTCTTCTAACGAACAAATCATTCCGTTAGAGACTTCGCCACGCATTTTGCCTTTTTTAATTTTTTGATTTCCTGCAATTCTTGAACCAGGTAATGCTACGATGACTTTAATTCCGGCTTTTACATTTGGTGCTCCACAAACAATTTGTGACAATTCTTCTTCACCGATGTCTACTTGGCAAATTGATAAGTGGTCAGAGTTTGGATGAGGAACACATTCTTTTACTTCACCGACAACAATTTTCTTTAATCCTTCTTCAGGTACAGCAACGCCCTCAACTTCGATACCTGTCACAGACATTTTGTCCGCTAATTCTTGCGGAGTAACGTTTGAAAGATTAACATATTCATTTAACCATTTATAAGAAACTAACATTTTTCAACTACTCCTTTACCTTGAATTGATTTAAGAAACGTAAATCATTTTGATAAAAATTACGGATATCATTTACACCGTAACGTAACATAGCAACGCGATCTGGTCCTAAGCCAAAGGCAAAGCCTGAGTACTCTGTTGGATCAATCCCTGACATTTGTAACACATCTGGATGAACCATCCCCGCACCTAAAATTTCAATCCAACCTGTATGTTTGCAGACGTTACAACCTGCCCCGCCACATTTAAAACAGCTAACATCTACTTCGACTGAAGGTTCTGTAAAAGGGAAATAGCTAGGACGTAAACGAATTTTACGATCTTCACCAAACATTTTTTTCATCATGACTTCTAACGTCCCTTTTAAATCACCCATTGTGACATTTTTATCGACAACAAGGCCTTCAATCTGATGGAATTGGTGACTATGTGTCGCATCATCTGTATCACGACGGAATACTTTCCCAGGAGAAATCATTCGTAATGCACCTTTTGAAAAATCGTGTTTTTCCATTGTTCGAGCTTGAACTGGTGAAGTATGCGTACGAATTAACATCTCATCTGAAATATAAAACGTATCTTGCATGTCGCGTGCCGGATGATCTTTTGGTAGATTCATGCGTTCGAAATTATAATGATCGGATTCTACTTCGTATCCTTCCACTACTTGATAACCCATGCCTAAGAAAATATCTTCAATCTCTTCCATAACTTGTGTCAAAATATGACGTGTGCCTTGAGGCATTTGTTTTCCAGGTAAAGTTACATCTAAACTTTCTTCTTTTAGTGCCGCATTTAATGCTTCGTTTTCTAAAACAACTTTGCGCGCTTCAATTGCTTCTGTTAATAAATCACGAATTTCATTTGCAAAGCCCCCCACCACTGGTCGTTCTTCTGGTGAAAGGTTTTTCATGCCTCTTAATACTTCGGTGATTGGCCCTTTTTTCCCTAATGTTTCTACGCGAATTTGGTTTAATTCTTTTAAAGTAGCAACTTGTGCGATTTCTTTGAGCGTATTGTCTCTAAGAGCTTCTAATTGCGCTTGTAATGTCATTATGCGTTCCCCTCTATCTTTTATTTAAACTAAAAAAAACGATAACCCATTCCTTTCAAAGGAACGAGCTATCGTGTTACCATCCTAATTCATAACAAATTGTTGTCATGCACTCATTTCATTTAACGGCAATTACCGGTTTGCTTTCTTCTTGAAAACAAACAAACTCAGGAAGTGAATTTCGCTTGGTGACTGTGTAAATCAGCTTCCAGTCTCTGGCTGACTCTCCCTAAAACACGTCAATTCAAACTACTTGTTTCCATCACTGTTTTTTTAGTTATTTAATTACGTTTAGTTTACAAGAAGTTTTGCTTGCGGTCAACTGCATTCTTCGTCTTTTACCCATTTTTCTGCCCAATGTTGAATTTGTTCCATTGCTAATTGCAAGTCTTCGCCTTTTTCGGTTAGGAAATATTCTAAGCGATTTCCTTCACCGCAACGAACAGCTTTGGTGATAATTCCTTCAGCTTCTAGTTCCTTCAATCGCTCTACTAAGACACGATCACTTAACATTGGAATTTTTTCTTTTAATTCGCCAAAACGTTGAGGACCTCGTTCTAATAAAACATCAATAATTAAACCATTCCATTTTTTACCAAGTATTGAAAATGATTTTTCAAATTTGGGACAAAGTACAAACGATTCTGTTTTTACTTTTTCCATCTTCCTCACCTCTTCAATGAGTATAGCACATTCCTTACAAAATGTAAGTGTTTCTGCTTCTAATTTTTTCTACTTTATAAAATCTACAACATTTCCTGTCTGCATGTCAATAATTACTCCTCCATTTAATAAAATTAAATAGACGTGCGACACCTCTTTATGCGTTGCCTCTTGTAGCGCTCTACGATAAAGATTCATCTGTCCGCGATACCGTTCGACAATTTCAGAAATCGCTTGGGGAGAGGTGCCTTTTACATGATCGGTTTTATAGTCATACAAAATGCATTGATTGTCTAATTCGATATAGCCATCAATAATCCCATGAATTAATAAATCATCTTGTGTCGTTTCTGGATAATTTTGAATGAGCTCTTCTGCTTCAATCAGCATAGAAAAAGGTTGTTCCCTTCTAACGGTTTGATGGTGTTGAATCAATTGTTTTCCTAAGGCGGTATCAAAGAAGGCCACGATTTGTTCCAGATTCATTTTTTCAGCAATTGCTGGTAAAATCAATTTATTTTCCACTAAGCGTTCTTGAACAGCTCGCACTTCCTCGTAAGAAGGTTGCTTACTTAAATCAATTAGTTGTAATAAATAATGGGTTGCTGTCCCAATTTCAGCTGCTGAGGGCGCTTGAACCGTATCTAAAAATTTAGGCTTACTTAAATCTCCTTCAATCATTCGATTGACAATCAACGGTTGCGCTTGAATAGTATTGTCTTCCCGAACCTCAATTTTACCAATTTCTTTGTTATCGGGGTCATCAAATACTCGCTTGATTTCAGAAACAGACTGATAACTGGTGGTCCGAGTAGCCACTTCAAACGGATAATTGAAACTTAACCGTGCAAGACCACGATTGATTTTGTCAGCAGATAATTGCGCTTTTTCGGCTAAATCCTCTGCTTGTCTTTCTGGCAATTGTAATTGCTGAATGGCTGCTCGTAGTTGTTCTTCGTTGAACCACTGAATATGAAAGTTAGCTGGGTGCTTTTTGACTTGCGGAACGTTACTTACTACTACTTCTTGCTGATATTCATCGGCTTTTTGATGGCGTACCAATGTCATCCCAACCCAATTCATTAAACTACTTTTACTTTGCAAGCGATTTTCAGCTGGTAGCACCAGTGTTTCTACATCGCCAACTTTCAGCCACTCTTTCCACATCGCCGCTTGGTCTTTATAGGAGCCCACCAGAAAAAGTTTCTGTTCTGCACGTGTCAACGCCACATATAGCTTCCGCATTTCTTCAGATAGTAATTTTCTCAATCGTACTTGTTTAATCGCCAAAAATGGTAAAGTATCGTACATAACTCGTTCTTCAGGTTGTAAATAACGAATGCCTACCCCTAAATTTTCTTCAAAGATATAGCGTTCATTCAAATCACTGACATTAAATTCTTTGGTCATATCTAAAACGAATACCACCGGAAATTCTAACCCTTTACTAGCGTGAATCGTCATGACGCGTACGGCATTCTCTTCACTTAAAACGACTGGTTCCGCTAAATCTTTGTCTTTTTCTTGCATTTTTTCGATGAAGCGAACAAATTGAAATAATCCGCGGAAGGTTGTTTTTTCATACGCCGCGGCCCGATCGACCAACGCATATAAATTGGCTTGGCGTTGTTTGCCAACAGGCAACCCGCCAACATAATCAAGATAGGCCGTTTCCCGATAAATCGTCCACAGCAAGGTGCTAATCTGGTTGCGTCGAGCCTGTTCCCGCCATTTTTCTAATGATTCAGCAAAACGTATAGTTTTTTCCTGAACAACTGCTTCCTCCATGGTTGGTTCCATCTTTTGATTAAACGTTAAAAATGCTTCGTAGTAACTGGTTTCCTTATTAGCCAAACGAATAAGCACTAATTCGTTTTCTTTTAATCCAACAATTGGTGAACGTAACACAGCTGCCAAAGGAATGTCTTGATAAGGATTATCAATCAATTGAAGCAAGGCAATCATTGTACGAATTTCCGTTGCTTGGAAATAATTTTGAGCATCATTGACTTGAACTGGAATTTCTAATGATTTAAAAACATCTAAAATAGTTAAATTATTTTTCTTCGTAGGCGTTAATAAGACAATATCTTGATAAGTAATCGGTCGATCCGTTTTCAGCTTTTTATCATAAATCAAGAAATTTTGGTCAATTAATTCACGAATTTTCAAAGCAGTAACGTAAAGTTCCCCTTCTGTCTTATCTTCAATCAACAACTCAGGGGATTGTAATTCTGGAAATTCAACTGATTCTGTTGCTTTTTTTTCATAAATTAGCAATTCAGTTGAATAATCAGCCGCCTCCGAAAATTGATCAAAACCATGAACCAAAGCAGCTGACTCATCGTAAGCAATTTGGCCCACTCGCTCATCCATTAATTGACTAAATACTAAATTCGTAAAGTCTAAAACGTCTTTGCGGGAACGAAAATTTTCAGCTAGAATAATTCGTTTGCCCTCTTCGCCTTGCCCATACTGATTGTATTTTTCAATAAACAATGTAGGATCTGCCAAGCGGAAAGAATAAATAGACTGTTTCACATCCCCTACCATAAAAAGGTTTCCTTCTGTGCTAAGCGGACGGCGCAACCAATACAAAATAGATTCTTGTAATTGATTGATATCTTGGTATTCATCGACTAACACTTCATCAAATTTTTCGCGATAGTAAAGAGAGGCTTCTGATGCTTGCCAGCCATCTGCCTGATTTTTCGCTAAAATAGCTAACGTATAATGTTCTAAATCGTTAAAATCCACTAAATTTTTAAGCCGTTTTTCTGCGCCATAGGCCTCCATAAATTGTTTCCCCACGTGAGCCATTTCTTGAACAATGGGCGTGGCCTCTTTCAAGACTTGTTTCATGGCATCTGGAGAAAGTGTAAACAGTTGCTTTTTCAAATCATTTAACGCTTTTTTATTTTGTTCTCGTAACTGTTTGGCTTGTTCCGCGGTTGGTTTCAACTCTTCGGCACGAACCGTTGGGTAGCGGTCAAAGCTTAACAATTCAGTCAAATTATAGGCGCTTTCTAAATCATTTCTCTCTAAAAATTGTAAAAATTGTTTTGTTTGTTCCTTTTCATTTTGAGCTAAATACCAAATCTTTTGAAGTTTCTCTTCGCCCTCTGTTAAGGTCACCATTTCTTCGTAACGCTGAAGAGTTCGTTGTAACGTCTCAACGGCTAGCGGTTTTAAATACGTCTGAAATAACGTTGATTCGCCTAGCTGATCCCCTACTTCGTAGGCTTGTGTTAAGCCATTAATCCACGCCTCTGGATCAGGATTGGCTTTGGCAAATTCATAAAAAGAAAAAATTAAGTTAGTGAGTCCGTCATCACTACGGTCATTGGAAAAATTCGCTGTTAATTGGTAAAACGCTTCTTGATTTTCCGCATAAAATTGTTCACGTAATGCATCCCAAACATCTTCTTTTAATAACAATGTTTCTGTTTCATCTGTTAACATCCGAAAAACTGGATCTATGTCAATTAAATAATAAAAACGACGAATAACAGTTAAACAAAAGGCATGTAACGTGCTGATATTGGCTGTTGGCAAAAGAGCAATTTGACGAGAAAAATGCCGTCTTTTTTCTGGATCTTGTTCTTCATTCATTGCCTTTTGTAAAGCCACTTGGATACGTTCTTTCATCTCACGGGCGGCGGCTTCAGTGTACGTCACAATCAAGAGACGATCGATATCGACGCCGCTTTTGACTTTTTCAATGACACGGCGGACTAAAACAGTGGTTTTTCCTGAGCCAGCCGAAGCAGAAACTAAGATATTTTCATCGCCATCAAACACCGCTTGCCATTGACTGTCGGTGAATTGCTCATTGGCTGGACGTAGTGGAATTGTTTTACTCATCTTCGGTTGCTCCTTCCTCATCTTTGTTTAACAAGCGCGCCATAATTTCCTCTTTGGATAAATTCTCAATACGATGATAATTATTTTCTTTTAACATCACATCAAAATCACAGACACTTCGAAACGGACAATAGCGACAAGCAATCCGTTCCTTGCCTTGATAAGCGGGATTAAGTTGAACTTCGCCGCCAATAATTTGATTCCCCGCTTCAATAAATTTATTTCGGTTATGGGAAAGCAACGCGCCTAATTCTGGTTCTGTCACAAATTTATCTTCTTGGCGACGACCAGGTTTAATTTGTTCTTTGGCGGATTCTTCAATCGGAAACAGCAACGAACTTTGTTTAGCTTGCAGACTCGTATCTAAATGATCCAATAAATCTGGGTCTTTCATCAAAAGACCATCAAACTGATATTTTTTAAGCATTTGTTGTTCAATGTCGTCTTTGCCTTCATAAGATAATGTAGGATTGTGTACATGCAGATAAAGTGAGCCAGCAGGTTTAGCTTCTTGACCAACTAATTGCACAGCATCCATTAAAGCCACATCCAAGTACGTCAGCATTTGCATGGCTAAGCCGTAATACGCTTCTGTCATATTAAATTTACGGTGACTCGATTTATAATCAATCACACCTAAATAGGTTGATTCGGGTGTAACCAATTGATCAATCCGGTCGATTTTCCCCCGAACATGAATTTTCCCTTGATTTTTTAATGGTAATTCCAAACCAGAAATTCCTTTTTTAGCGGCAATTTGGCCAAATAACACTTCTGTTTGAACAGTCGTCATGCCACTTCGTTGGCTTTGACGTTTCAGCGCCCAACTGACTTTTTTAATTGTTTGACTCAATTGATAGCGAATATAGTTCATGCGACTAGAGGTCGTTAATACAGAAAAACGCGCATCCCCTAAAATACTATTTAGCACTTCCTCCGCCAATAAATTGACTTCCTGATCGGTTAATTCAGATAAGTTCCGTTGATTCATAATCAATAATTTAAAGAACTGATCCAATGCTTCATGGAAAAATTCCCCTGTAGCTGCTGGCGAAAGCCCAAAGACATCTCTTTCTTTCAAACGTAAGCCATAGCGAGAAAAGTATTGATACTGACAGCGATAAAAACTCTCCATCCGAGAAACGGACGTATAAATATCTTTACCATATAAAGGTTCTGCTAAGACCTCATCAATCTTTTCAGGAATATTTTGATGCGTTAAACTTTCGAAAACTTGCTTGGCTAGCGGCGCAATTGATTGGTTCATTAGCGCTTTTTCCATATTTAACCAGAAAGGCAACAATCCTTCTTGTGTTTCTTTCCGTTGTCTTTTCAAACGCGTTAATTCACCGATTAACGTCCGATACGTACTAATATGGGCTAAACTGGTCGTTTCATCATCGAAAATGGTTGTTTCATTTTTTTCAAAAACGGGCAAGTTTAAATCTTTTTGGATATTTTTAAAATAAGGAGACGGTTTGACTTCTTGAGCGGTGTCTTTAACACTTGGATAGGTTAAATATAACCGTTCTCGCGCTGAAGAAAAGACGAGATACGCAACATAAGGTTCTTGCGCAATTTTGCGTCCGGTTGTCCCACGTAAATATTGGTTTTCCGTTAAAGTATCATTGATTGTCTGACGTTCTTCATCAGACAATAGTGTTTTATTTTCAATCTTTTGTGGAAAAATTTCTTCCGTCATCCCAATAGCAAAAGTAACCTTGGCAGCGCCAGGTCGAGTTAAATCCATTGCGCGAACTTGTACTTGGTCAATCGCTGTCGGCACTTTACTATAGTGCAAACCTTCCAAGCCACTAACAAATATTTCTTGAAACGTTGTAAAATCAAACGAACTTTCTCCGTAAACAGTGACGTATTCATCTAGTAACGACATCAATGCATCCCAAGTCTGTTCATGGTTACGAGCTGTTTCTAGTTGACCTGCTTCGATAGCTTGTAAGCGCCACATTTTTAATTGTGTTGCCACACCACTTTGCAGTAAAAAGTGATAGAAGACGGTCGCTGCTTCCAAACCAGTTTTGGCACTTATCATTGCTTGAAAGTAACTAGGTAGCAGCCGTTGAAGCGATTGACGAATCGCATTTGACTCTTCTTCCATCGTAGCGACATCTTCTTGCTCTTCCGCTTCAAAATCATACCGAATAAATTCCCAATCTTTTTCTTGTGACCAATAATAACCTTCATAGCCGTATGCCAGGACTACATTTTCGGTAATATCAACTTTTCTGCGCCAAGCGTTCCGTTGGTTTAACCAATCAGTCAAGCTTTCTTCAGAAGTAGCGAGTTGATTCATTGGCATAAATAATTCCGTTCTCAAAAAACGGAGCACATCACGATAACGATAATTGTACGAATGAATAGCAAATAAAGATTCAATCCATTCGACTAAAGGATGCCGATCCATAGCCATATCTCGGTCGACATAAACAGGAATCTCGTGTTCCGCAAAAATCGGTTCTAATAAATTTTCATAACAATCTAAATCACGAGTCAACACCTGAATTTCTTTGTACCGATACCCTTCTTCCACCACTAAACGGCGAATTTCGGTTGCAACATGTGTTAATTCTTCTTTAACGTTTTCAGCACGCCACAGAAATAAGCCATCGCCCCTCCAGTCAGCTGCGCTTAATGGAGGCAGGTGTTCTTGCGATTGAATCCAATAATCGTTTAATCCTTGCAAATCTGGATTTGTAATTAATACCTCTTTCTTTTCCACATAATCTGAAAGAATCGGGATTTGCTTCTGTCTTGCTAGTTGATAAAGCTGATGATAGGTTTGTCCCGCTTCATAAAATAACGACCGCGGATCAGGTAAGTCATGCGGATATTGTTTGTCCAATAAAAGGGCTACTTTCACAGAACCTGCTTGCGCCATTAGCACTTCAATCAACTTTAATTCTCTGGCAGTAAACTGCTGATAGCCTGAAATAACGAATTGAACATTCGACAAATCAACCGTTTGTAAATACTCGCTTAAATGTTGAATAATCTCCGCTGATTCATAGCCATACTGACTCATTTGCAATTGGAATCGCGTAAAAATTAACGTTAAATCTTGAAACTTAAGTTGTAAATCTTGTCCTTTAGGGTTCTCCGTTTGTTTTTCTAAAAATGGATAAAGCTCCGCAATCTCAATATTGCCTTCGCGCATTTCTTGATAAAGCTGAAATAGTTGCTGAATAAAGCCAGGCTTGTTAATTTCACCTCTAAAAATTTGTAACTCTTCTTCTGCTTCTACTAAAATTTTGCGAAAAATCATCGCAGCACCTGCATCAGATAAAACATCTGCCGAGTAAAAAGGTGTATGTTGTAAATAGTACCAAGCCAAACGATAAAAACTAAAAACCTGCAGACGGGTACTGGTTATTGAATCAGACGTAGTTGTGTGTAATTGACGTAACTTTTGCAAGACTTGAATTTCTTGCTCAAACTTAATATGGTTCGGGACTAAATAGAATACTTCATGCTGTGCGTCTTCCTCTAGCCATTGTTTTGTCGCCTGTATAAGTGGCGCTTCTAAGTCTGCCACGGCGGTTCCTCTAATAAACTGCACACTCATGGTTTCACATCCTTTTCCTTTGCACTGCCTTTATTTTACCACAAAAGAAGGACGGAAACATGTGTTTGTTTTTACACATTTCCGTCCTTCTCTTTTACTCATTGTCTCTTTTATTGTTTTGACACTTCTGGTATTGGACCAAACCGTGAGAATGGCCACATAACGAATTTCACTTCACCCAAAATATCTTTTTTATGAATAAAACCAATGACACGACCGTCTTTTGAATTCCGTCGATTATCACCTAAAACAAAGTAGCTATCTGCTGGTACTTTTTCTTTTAATGAAAAATCGCCTGTCAAAGGTTGACCATCTGTTAAGGCTTTTTTAAATTCATCTAAATAGGGTTCGTCAACTTCTTTTCCATTGATGTACAACGTATCATCCTTGTACGCAATTGTATCTCCAGGTAAACCAATCACACGTTTAATATAATTTTTATCTGGTTCATCTGGCGCTGGGAAAGTAATAATATCGAAACGATTAATTTCTGTGTTTTTTAACGTAATTACCCGTTCACCATCTGCTAACGTTGGATCCATTGAATGACCTCTCACTACGACAGGCGTAAATACAAATTGTCTCAGTAAAAACAGACCCAAAGCTAAACAGGCAAAAAAGACGACTGTTTTAATTAATTCTTTTGATTTCAAACTCATTCCTCCAAAAACCTTATTATCTTATGTCTCATATTCTACCACAAAGTAAATCAATCCTATAGTGCTTAACACCCAATTAATTTTTATGTACGCTTTTTTTACAAAATAGTCAGAAAAAAAACGTATTTCTTTCAAATTTGATTCTTACTTTTTTGATCCTGCTCATAAAAAAAGCATAATCAATTCTAAAAAGGGCTGAATTGATTATGCTTCTAGCGTTTTAGCGATCCATCACAACCACGTAACAAACTTCTAAAGGACCATGCAACCCGACAACCAGTTGCATTTCAATATCTCCTGAATTAGAAGGCCCTGAAATAAAGTGAATCGCTGAGCCGATTTTTTCGCCTTTTTCTATTTTATCTGTATAAAAAGCTGCTGGCTGAGTCGAACGTGGAACGAGTTTGCTAAACGGTATAATTGAAATGTAATGCTTCGGTAAAAAGTGTAAAGCTCTGCCTTGCCCCGCATTGGACTCCACCACAATCGTTCCTGATTCAGCTAGTAAAAACTCAGCAAAGGCAATCGCGATATTTGCCTGAGCAGCTGTTTGAATATTCGCTTCTCGTTGCTCACTTCCAGGTTGCCATTGCTTAACAGAAACAGCCTCTAATGAATTAGCTAAATCAGCTAATCCATAGGCTTCAAAACGTGCATCTGTTGGCAATAAAAGATTGCCCCCACCAAACTCAGCAACAATTTGCTGAATCGTCGTCAGTAAATTTTCTTGTGTGGTTTCCACTAAGTTCGTGTGAATCGTTTCCACACGTTCTTTCACAATCGTTAATAGCTCTGCTGGTGTTTTATCTGCCAACTGTTCTTCTGGTAAATGATTAACTGGCTCAAATGGATGGGCCGAAACAGGCTGTTTTTCTACGCCTAATTTTTCTCGTAGATTTTGTAAAAAAGGTTCTCGATTTTGAATCGCTTCATTAGTCATTTTTTTCACCTTCTTGATGTTTTTTGAACCAACTTCTGAAGTTTTCTGAAGATTTTGGTGGTCTTGGCAAATCACGAACATCGGTCCAACCTTTTACTAACCCTGGTCCTTTATCAAGGTAGCCTCCATGATTGTACATGTTTTCAACAGTAATGTCTTTTTGTTTACTTAAAATGCCCGCTGCAGCATGATCGACTTTCATGGCTGCTTTAAACATTGCTGGTGAACCAGTGGCTTTACCTACCATACGCATTTGGAAATCTTCAAATCCATGTTTCATTTTCAGATCATCGGTCATCACTTTACGATGTTCAATTAATAATTCGTGCAATGGAATTTTCACAGGACACGTTTCCGTACATGCCCCACAAAGACTAGACGCATAAGGCAATTCCCCAAACTGTTTATATCCACCCAAAATTGGAGAAAGCACAGCACCAATTGGGCCTGGATAAATAGAGCCATAACCGTGCCCACCAATATGGCGATAGACCGGACAAACGTTCAGACAAGACCCACAACGAATACACTGTAAGACTGGCTGAAAGGCTGTTCCTAACGCTTTTGAACGCCCGTTATCCAAAATGACCACGTGAAATTCTTCTGGACCATCGGATTCATCCGCATTTTTTTGCCCAGCAAACGTCACATACGTTGTTAAATTTTGACCAACGGCACTTCTGGCTAAAAGGTTATCTAAAACCTCTGCTTCACGCATTGTTGGTACGATTCTTTCCATCCCCATTAACACGATTTGTGTCTTAGGAATACTGATGGTCAAATCAGCATTTCCTTCATTTGTATTTAAGTTAATTAAGCCGCTATCCGCAATAGCGAAATTACAACCTGTAATGCCAATCTCCGCTTCCAAAAAGAATTTGCGCATCACTTCTCGTGCACAGCGTGCCAAATTTACCGGGTCATTATCCCCTTGATACCCTAATTTTTTCGCAAAAACCTGACGAATCTGTTCGCGATTTTTATGAATACTTGGGAAAACAATATGTGACGGCTCATCCCAGTCATCCATTTGTAAAATGAATTCCGCCAAGTCTGTTTCCATCACACTGACATCGTCTAATCCCAATAACATTGGATCAATATCGACTTCGGTCGTCACCATTGATTTAGATTTCACAATTTTTTTCGCCTTTTTTTCTAGAACCACTTGTTTCACATATTCATTGGCCTCTTCGGCGGTTTGAGCAAAAAAGACTTTGCCACCTCGTTTGGCGACGTTATCACTGAACTCTTCTAAATAGTCAGGCAGATATTGAATTGTATGTTGGCGAATTTGTTCTCCCAGTTCACGCCATTGTGGCCAATTGCCTAAAGCTTCCCGCGCACCTTCTCGTTTCTCCCATTGGGCATCTTGTGCTTTGGCGACAGCCTTTTGCATAAACACATCTTTTTTACTTTCTTCAATTCGTTCACTTAACGGCTTATTGCTCGTTGATAATCCCACAGTTCTTCCCCCTTACCCTACCGATATGATTTGCGGTTGATCCATGCGTGCTTCATCCACTTCGTGATTAAGGACTTCTGCAATATGCATAATCTTAATCTTTTTCCCATCACGATTGAATTTACCCCCGATATTCATCAGGCAACCCATATCCGCACTAATTAAAATTTCTGCGCCTGTATCAATCACATCGTTCATTTTTTCCGTCACCATTTGTTCAGAAATAGCTGGCATTTTCACTGAAAACGTTCCGCCAAATCCGCAACAATTTTCAAGATGTCCTAAAGGAATCATTTCTAATCCTTTCACATGATCCAACAAAACAAAGGGTGATTCTCGTTCATTTAAAATTCGCGTCATATGACAAGAACGATGATAAGTTGCTTTCCCATGTAACGTTGCGCCAACATCTTTGACCCCTAAGACACGATAAAGAAACTGACTAAACTCGTAAGTTCGCTCAGCTAAACGTTGTGCTTTTGGTCCATAAATAGGATCATCTGCTAAAAATTTGTGGTATTCTTTCATCATGCCGACACAAGACCCCGCAGGTCCCACCACATAATCGGCACCGTCAAAACTATCAATTTGATTCTTAAGCGTTGTCGTGCTCTCTGTCACATAGCCACTATTATACGTTGGCTGACCACAACACGTTTGGCTTGTTGGTAAAACCGTTTCACAGCCATAACGTTCCAAAACCTCTACCATTGCTTGCCCTACATTTGGAAAAAGTAAATCCACCACGCATGTCGAAAATATACTCACTTTCACGCAAAATAACCTCCTCGTTTTCTACGAAAAGGCTCCATGAAATCAATCGGGCGGCTGTCATTAAAAGTCACTTGGCTGTCGTCTCTAACTACTTCACAGTGCCTTTTCAACAAATACGTTATTTGTAACAAAAATCGTTTTTTAAAATGATTCTTATACAATAATTATTTTACCAGTATCTGGTTTTAACAGCAAACGATTCCAGAAATTTTGTGCATTTTCACACAAAAAAGGAGGCTTTTTTATAAAAGTTTCTTTTAACCCCTTTGAAATTCGTTTTTTCTGAAGAAAAGAGTGACGAAATTTTGAAATTTTGGTAAACTAAGAAAAAACGAGAAACGAGGGCCATGCATGTTCATTTCATTTAACATGTTTATTCTATTAATTGTTGCAACGATCCTAATGATTTTTCTGATTATCTATTTGACAGTCACTGGAAATGATAAAAATAATAAAAAGAAACAAAAGAAAGAAACAAAAAGAACTACGCCAACTTTAAACAAAAAAACAACTGTTCCCCCTTCTCAGAAGCCAAATGTTGTGACTGATGTTGCAAAAAAGAGCGAGCCGGAAAAGCAAGCCGTACAACGAACGCAGCAACCAACCACTAGAGAGGACGAGACTTCTCAATTTACACGAAGCCAACGTCA
Source organism: Enterococcus sp. DIV0712 (assembly GCF_050554855.1). Lineage (NCBI taxonomy): Bacteria > Bacillati > Bacillota > Bacilli > Lactobacillales > Enterococcaceae > Enterococcus > Enterococcus sp. DIV0712. Next base: position 876,086 of record NZ_CP187333.1, on the reverse strand, counting down.
TAAATGAAAATGGGACATAAGTCGAGATGACTTATGTCCCATTTTCTAATTCTTAAGATAATCAGCTGAACAAAAAATCCGCTAGTTGTTTCACTTTTTCTTTTAATTAATGATAGTTTATTCTTCTTTTCAGGTGTATACTAAATGATTGAAAAGAGACTTTAACTAATTAGGAAGAGGTGATTTTTTGTCTGCAAAACGGTTTATTCAATTATTCATTTGTTATGCTATTTCAATGATTGTCGCAATACTTTTAACGGACTTATTTAATTTCTCAAGTCCTATAGCTTATTTAGTAGTGGCTAGTATCATCGGCTATGTAGTCATTACTGTTCCATTAACAATTATGACTCTATTAAAAAATAAAAATTAATAAAAAAATTGAGCGATTTTAATCACTTAAATTGCTCGATTTTTTTATTTTCATAATATTTTTCACTTATTTTTTCATTTTCATTGACAGAATAGTTGTAATTGTCAGAAAATTGTATATAATAAAGAAAGTTATTTTCATATTATTTTTTTCAATTAAAGGAGAATCCTATGAGTGAAACACAACAAACAACCTTAAAAAAACAATTAAGCTCGCGCCATATTACGATGTTAGCCTTAGGGGGAGCGATTGGCGCAGGTCTTTTTAAAGGAAGTGGCGAAGCAATTGGTATTGCCGGTCCTTCTGTTTTAATCGCCTTTCTAATTGGCGGTGCTGTTCTCTTCATCGTCATGAGTGGTTTAGGAAAACTTGTTTTAGATGGCGGAGACACACATCATGGTTTGTCTGGCTTGGTTCGACCATTTTTAGGTGCACATTCTGCTGATTTTATTGATTGGGTTTATTATTCCATGTGGACAATTAATATTATCGCAGAAGCGGTTGCCGCAGCTTCCTTTTTACAACTTTGGTTTCCTAATATTCCTGCTTGGTTTTTTGTTTTTATTTTAGCTATTTTAACGACGCTCATTAATCTTTACTCGGTTCGTTTATTTGCAGAAACAGAATATTGGTTGGCGTTTGCTAAAATTAGTGTCATCATTTTGTTAATTATTTTTGGTGTTTATCTGGTGGGACAACAAATGCTAGGCAGTGGTGTCTTCCCTACTTTACAAAGTATCACCGATCATGGTGGCTTCGCCCCACATGGCATGAAAGGTATAGTTAATTCTTTATTAGTAGTTATTTATTCTTATGGCGGTTCAGAATTAATCGCGATTACTGTCAGTGAAGCAGATGATCCTAAAAAAGCCATTCCTAAAGCGATTCGTGGTGTGATGGGACGGATTATTTCCTTCTATATCATTCCATTATTCTTACTTTTGATTATTTTCCCTTGGAATACCTTAGCAGGCACAACGGTGAGTCCATTTGTTATGGTTTTTGAAAAAATGAATATTCCTTTTGCTGCTGACATCGTAAATTTTGTGATTATTTTAGCCTTGTTTTCTTCTATTAATTCTGGAGTATACGCCTCTTCTCGCCTTTTATATTTTCGCTTAAAAGATAAAAAAGGACCCATGAGTAAACTTGCGGTTTTAAACAAGCACCAAGTACCTCAACGTTCAGTTTTCTTCTGCGCCAGTGTTTTATATCTGGGCGTTATCCTTTCTTATTTTGTTGGCGATGAATTATTTGGTTACTTAGCCGGTTCTCTCTCTTACACTGTCTTGCTAATTTGGATTTTAATTAGCGCTGCGGCGTTTGTTCTTTCTTTAAAACGAGGGTCTCTCTTTGAAAAAAGTATTAATCTCCTTGCTTTAATCATTTTAGGTCTCATCTTTATTGGCATCTTATTTACAAATTCGTTAGGCGTCACTCTTTTAACAGGCCTACTGTACTTTGTTATTTTCTTTAGTTATCGTAAGAAAAATGATTCCTTTCTACTCTCTGATGAAAGCTAAATAGACCAAAAAAAACGAACAGTTTTGTAAGACAACTGTTCGTTTTTTCGATGTTCCATCTCCTTCTTCTTTTGCTATGCTATTTTTGTAAATTGTTAGGAGGAGAAAAAATGAAAAAAATCGGCGCTATTTTATTTATTGGCTTATTTATTGTTGGTGGTTATACAGGCTATCGTTATTATGCAGATACATATAAGGGTGAAAAAGCCTATGCACAAGTTCCTCTAGAAATTCCTGAACGAAAACAAACAGTAGATGACAATCAAAAAAGCATAGATGGCCAATATTCTTTACACTATCGACTAACTTTTGTTAAAAGTAATGGAAAAACGCAAGTCATGGATTACGAACGGACAGACAAAAATCCTCAACCTTTGGAACCGAATGCTTACATAGAAGCAACCATTAGTAAAAAAAGAATCATCCAATCTCCTGTCAAAATTGATAAAAAAGAGATACCAGAAAAAGCTTTCGCACAATTAAATAACCGAAAAACAACCAGCGATAATTAGTCATCGCTGGTTGTTTTTTTACATGGAATAACAATTAATTCATAAATAATGGTACGCTGATTTTGCTTAATTTCATGAGAACCAAAAATTTCTTGTACGCGTTGTTCTAAAATTGGAACTGACCATTGTTCTTCAAAATAGCTGCGGAAAAAGTCTTTTGAAATAGCTTCTGATGCTTCAAAGAAAAATTTTTTTGTGAAAAAAGGTCGCTGTTCTTTTTTTAGAAATGCTTTGTATTGTGCCATCCAATTTAACTGCGGGTTGCTCTCTTGCTCAAAAGGAGAAAATAACGAATCTTGCTCTTCCACTAGCCGAAATATAAGACACCATTTCTCACTTAATTGGCACAATGCATTAACTTTTTCAGGCGTATCCAAAGCAGGGTTCATCGCTGAAAAAACGACTTGAAATTTTTTCCCAGTCTCAATCAGTCTTTCTTGGCTTTGGTGAAGAAAAACAACGTTGCTTTGTGCTTTTGCTTCCGCAATCTCCAACATTCTCTGAGAAATATCGGCTAGCGTATACTCCGTGACTTGCTCTTGAAAAAAAGGTAAGTATCGTCCTGTCCCACCTGCGATATCCAGAAATGTCTGACACGGAAAAATGCCTTCTTGGACCAAGAAATCACGTAATTCTCGAGCAATTGGAAATGGCGATTCTTGTTGAATTTCTTCATATTCTTCTGCAAATTCATCCCAAAATTCCGCCAATTCTTGCTCATTATTATTCATCAACAATTGCCCCTTTCTCTCAATTCTTATAAAAAGTGTAGCAAAAGAAGCGCCAAAGAGCTAACAAGTTCACTCATTTAAATCAATAATTTCATCTACAAATCGCAGGGTTTTAGGTCGATGAGTAACCAAAATAGTCAACTTATTGTGGGTAAATTTTTGTACTTCTTGTAACACTTTTTCTTCGGTCTTTTCGTCCAATGCAGAAGTCGCCTCATCTAAAATAAGGATCTCTGCTTGTGTAAATGCTAAGCGTGTGAAAGCAATCCGTTGTTTCTCGCCACCAGAAAAATTCATTCCTTTTTCACTCACAATAGTGTTTAAACCTTCCGGTAACCGTTCATAAAGTTCCCCCAACTGAAAACGATACATAGCTTCAATTACTTGTTCATCAGAAATTTCTTGATTCAATACAATATTTTCTTTCAACGTTCCTTGAAATATTGGCACATCTTGCGATAAATAAAAAACTTTTTCATAATAATCTTCCAAATTGAATTGTGTTAGAGGAAATTGATTCACATAAACTGTCCCCTCTGTCGGCTTCAATAATCCTAAAATCAATTTAATCAGGGTAGATTTACCTGTCCCACTTTTTCCAATCAAGCCATAGGTTTTATTCATTGAAAATTGTCGATTTTGTTGGGACATAATCGTTTGACTATCTACGCTAAAACATACATCTTTTAATGAAATTGTTTGAATTTCAGGTAACGCTTTGCCGGAAACCATTAAGTCAGGATCATCTTCTTTTTTATAAAAATCTTCCAAGCGCTGATAGGCTACTTTATCCAAATTATATTGAACAAATAAAACATTAAATATGGCTATCGGCGTATAAATTCGATCGATATACATCACTATCGCTACAAGTCCACCTAAACTTAGCGTCACGACGTTAGTAAAACTAAGTACGACAATACTTACTTTGATAAGTGCAACTAACAAGGCAAAAAAGCCAAAGAAAAATTCATGGATCATAGTCATTTTTGTTATATTTTGACTATTTTCCTCTGCCATTAACGCGTAATTTTCAATCTCTTTTTTATATTTTCGATTAATTCTAAAAGTTACTAGTTCTGTCATCCCTCGTATCAAAGTAGCATTCATTGCTTCTTCAGAAATAAGTGTTTTTTCTTTCATTTTTTGTAGCGTTTTCAAAAGCGTTTTGGTTAAAATAAATACAATCACATAACCAATTAGAATTGCTGGCAGTAATTTTTTATCAATCAATGCTATGAAAAACAAATTAAATAACGTCTCTGGAATTAGCTCTCGAAATAAGCGCCCATAAAAATTCAAGTGGATATTTCTCCCAGCTGCTGCACCAACTTCTACTTTTTGTAGTAAAGCTCCCGCTCCCAGTTTTAGATATTCTTCATAGGAAATCTTGCTCATTTTTATTAAACTTAATTTCTTCAAATAGAAATAGATGCCATTAGTTAAGTAAGCTTTCGGTTTCTGTTCACAGTAAGACAATAGCGGAATTAAAATAATTGTTGTTCCATACGCTACTAACAACCCTAGTTGGAAACTTTTTTGATAATGATCTAACAACTGTTGAAAAAAATAAATTGCTAAAGCACTACATAATGAAACAATCACACCAATCAAAATGTACCAAGTGAAGCTTTTCTGAAAGTGCGACCATATTTTTTTAGTCATTTACTCCCTCCTTTTCGAGCAGTACATACCTTACTGTAGCATAGTTTTTGATTGGCGCCTATCAGCAATTTATCTCCAGATAATAAAAAAGCCCCCCAGCGAAAGCTGGATGGCTTTTCTATTGTTAATTCTTTCTGATTTGTAGATAACTTACACCTAAAACGGCAAATGTACTTGCCAGTATTCCTGCTATTAGCATAAACGGTGTTTTTGTTGTGCCTGTTTCGGGAAGTTCTCGTTGCCCGTTTGCTTCATTTAATTTTTGAATTGGTTCACTAAGCAGTTGGGGAGCCAACTGTGGGCTTCCTTCATTTTTCAATGTATTTAATGGAGCGTTTAGTATTTGTGGTTGATTTTTTGATGTAACATTTTTATTTGTCTCCACAGTTGTTTCTGTGGATGGCTGTTTTTTCTCAGTTGTAGTAATTTCTTTTGTTGGTGAGACATGAACTTCTGGCTGGCTGCTTTCTGCCGTTTCCGTTATACCATTCTCTTCAGTTGTTACGCTTGGTTTTTCAGGTAGGATTGGTGCAATCGTGCCTAGTGTTTCACTTTCATCTGGATTTTCTTCTTCCGTTGGCGACACATGGACTTCTGGTTGACTGCTTTCTGCAGTTTCCGTTGTGCCATTCTCTTCAGTTGTCACACTTGGTTTTTCAGGTAGGATTGGTAAAATTGTACCTAACGTTTCACTTTCATCTGGATTTTCTTCTTCCGCTGGTGAGACATGAACTTCTGGTTGGCTGCTTTCTGCAGTTTCTGTTGCGCCGTTCTCTTCAGTTGTTACGCTTGGTTTTTCAGGAATAATTGGTGTAATTGTACCTAACGTTTCACTTTCATCTGGATTTTCTTCTTCTGTTGGTGAGACATGAACTTCTGGTTGGCTGCTTTCTGCGGTTTCTGTTGCGCCATTCTCTTCAGTTGTTTCTGTTGCCTGTTCCGAAGTAGGTATCTTTGGTTCCCATTCTTCTATTGTCTCTAAAGGAATGTCTAGACTTTCTTCTGTTGGCATTTCCACATTTTGATTGCCGCTTGCCTCGCCTTCTACAAAAACATTTTTAACCTGTGATGTATTTTTTTCATTCGTTGCGTCTTGATTGTTTAGTTGATAATTGATGTCATAACTATTTTCAAATGTTGCTTGATGTTGGCCTGCTTCCGTGATTGTCGAAGTGTAACGGACGATAAAGGAAGTAAAGCGTGCTTTATCCCGATAAAAACGTAAATTAAAGTCATTATCTGTTACGAAGTCAATTTTGCCATAACCTTGTTGCTCAAACTCGGCAAGTGAAATATATTTAGTTTCTTTGTCATTCACAATATCAAATGTAAAACTCTCTTTATTTAATTGTTGACCACTTCCTTGTCGATCCGCAATTGAAATATCTTCTGTGACATCGGATTTATTGAGGTTCACATTTAAAAACCAACGTACTTGATTTGACTCTCCAGCCAAATCGCCTACTTTATAAAAAAACGGATAGTCTCGCTCAATTTGGCCAGTCTCTGTGTTGGTCACTCCTTCAATCGTCAAACGTTGAGTCGCCGTTGCTGTTCCGAAATCCGTTTCTATCACATTCGGTTGCGAACTATTGGTGATAAGCGTTTTAATCCCGAAAGAAAAATGCCCATTCACATTATGTAAAGATTCAACTTTTTCATTAAATGTTGCTACAACATGATCTTTATAGATAAAAACTTCCCCTAAACCATTTAAATTGATTTTTCGTGGTGAGCCATCGTTCTCGGTCATTCCAACTAATGCATTTGGTAAAGTTAAAGTAATAGTATCGCCAGGTTTTATTTTCTGATTTTCTTTGTCACTAAAAGATACTTTAATTGAGGTCATCTCTCCTTGATATAAAGTAGTGTGATCTAATTCTACTTTGTCAACGATTGAACTTTTGCTCAATTCGGCGCCAAACGAAATTGGACCAATCAATAACGCCCCCGCAATTGGTAGAATCATTACCAACAGTAACACTAAAAATTTTACACTTTTTGTCATAAAAAATTATTCACCCTTCTTTTCTCTTATTTTTTCCACTTAGTGGTCTTTTTCAGAAGTTGACAATAGCAAAAAGATATGTCTCGTACAATATTAATGCTCATTTAAGTAGCCTTTTTTTTAAATTTCTAATTCACTTCCTAAGGAAAACGTTTTATTATGGTAGTTACATTAGATAACATTTGTTACAAAATATCTAATGCTGCCAAGTTTGAGTTGCATAAATAACATATTTCACATCAATAATGAATAAAAATACTTATTTCATCCTCATTTTGTTTCCCAGGCCATTTATTCTTGTTATAATAAAAGTTATGAGATAAGAAGGAAAAGAATGAAAAATTCATATTTTGACGGTGATTTAGCCACGTATATCGGGACTTCAATTTTAGCAACCTTGATTACTGTCTTTACATTAGGCATTTGCGCACCTTGGGGAATTTGTATGATGTACAACTGGAAAATCAAGCATACCGTTATTGATGGTAAACGCCTTTATTTTGACGGTACAGCTATGCAATTATTCGGTCATTGGATTAAATGGCTTTTATTAACTATAATTACTTTAGGAATTTATGGTTTTTGGTTGAATATCCGTTTGCAACAATGGATTACAAAACATACCCACACACTTTCATAAAAAGAGGAAGGATGAACTGAGTTACGGTCCATCCTTCCTCTTTTTATGAATATCTAACAGAGTGTTATCCTACTCTTTGAAAAAACAAGGAATTTATGCTATACTTTGATAAGTATCAAGGGATACTTATGTTATTTCGGGGGCGTTACGGATTCGACAGGCATAGTTGAGCTTGAATTGCGTTTCGTAGGTTACGGCTACGTTAAAACGTTACAGTTAAATATAACTGCTAAAAACGAAAACAATTCTTTCGCTTTAGCTGCCTAAAAACCAGCTAGCGAAGATCCTCCCGGCATCGCCCATGTGCTCGGGTCAGGGTCCTAATCGAAGTGGGATACGCTAAATTTTTCCGTCTGTAAAATTTAGAGGAGCTTACCAGACTAGCAATACAGAATGCCTGTCACTCGGCACGCTGTAAAGCGAACCTTTAAATGAGTGTCTATGAACGTAGAGATTTAAGTGGCAATATGTTTGGACGCGGGTTCGACTCCCGCCGTCTCCATTTTTAGAAAAGTAGAGAAAAACAAAAAAGAGCTAAAACCTTATAAAATAAAGGTTTTAGCTCTTTTTTTCTATAAGCAAGAGAAGGCTCGTTACCTCCTCTTACACTTCCTATCACATTATCTTTCTAAAACCACTTCATTTTCTTTTTCTATTGGTGATTTTGGGTATTGCATAGAACATGGCTAAAAATATTATTGTTATCAAAAGAGTTTTTAAGATTTCAATTTCTCCTGAATCTATCCAAGTATACACAAAAGCGATGATAAAAGTAATTACTATTTCCGTAACATGATCTTTTAAATTCATTAGCTTAGCCCACATTGAACTGCCCATAAAGCTAGTTGTCCAGCTACAATAATAGCATTCGTCTTTAACCCATTGGCTTTAGCGAAGCGTAATACAGTCACTGCTAATTCTTTCCAGGCTTTCTTTTGTGCAGCTTTTACAATTGCGCTGATACTAATCATTGCAAAAAACTCATCTTTGATTTTGTTAGCAACGCAACTTCCTAATGCATTCCAATTAAAACGTGCTTGAACTACTGTTGAAGCATCAGAAATATTTACATTTAACTCTTCCTCAACTGAAGAAATCTCTTGCTGAGCAAAATTATTTTTGACATAGTTTTTAAAGTTATCTTCCGTCACTCCATTCGCATACATTTCTTCCAGTCCTTTTGCTACAGCCTCAACTTCTGAATCCTCTAGCTGGTCAGATGCATAAACACTTGTACCAGCGCTGATAAAAATACCTAATGTCATTAGTAATGCCATCGCCAAACAAAAAAATTTAGCCTTTTTTGTCACCTGTAATTCCATAAATAAATCCCTACTTTCTTTTTCCTTGTTATAATCATAACAAGGAAAAAGATAATTTATCATCAAAATCCCTATTTGATGCTTATATTTTCCTATATATCCTAGAGCTGATTTTTCTCACTAGTGATCACATCAATTTGAACTAATGATTCAAAAAAAGACACAGGTTATTTGAGGTACGTTCGAGGTAATGCTAGGTTCTATTTTGAAAACAACGCAGCTCTCTTGAAATATTTTTTGAGCTTGTCTAAACCTTCTGAAACGAATATAGAAAATAAAAAAAGAGTCCCCTTTCTCAAGGAAACTCTCAATTGCTAAGTCAAAATAACTTCACGTTATCTAAATCTTTTAAATCAATCCTATGGTTCGCGGAACAAAGGAGCTAAAAACTTAATAGAATAAATCGCACAAATTCCGACAATAATATAGATAATTTTTGCTAATGGTGTGGTTGCACCGCCACTAATTGTTGCAACTAAATCAAAATTAAATGCACCAACTAATAACCAGTTTAAACCTCCGACAATCAATAAAATTAAAGCAATAATATCCAGATATTTCATTTTTAACACTCCTTCCAAATTTGATAAGCCAAGAGTAACACGTTTATTCTTTATTTACGAAAATAATGATTCAGGAAAAAAACTTTTTTCAATTATTTTCTCGAATCATTTTTTCGTTATTAAGAATTTTATGATATAACTAAAGAGTAGACAAAAACAGATTCATTATCTCTGATAAGAAATGGTGGTTTATTATGCGTGCTAAGTTATTTTTAATTTTGCGGAATCGAGTGTTATCCCGTGTTGTCTTTGTCATTCTATTTTTACATGTGCTTTTTACCACAAATGATTTCACGGTGTTGCTGCTCCTCTTACTATTGAATTATTTACTCACGCTTGAGGATAGCGCGAAAAAAAACAGAAAAATCCAAACTTGGCAGGAATTTAAACAGTCGATTGATTGGCCCTTTGTCGCTTTTTATTCAGGGCTTGCTCTTTTAGTTATTTCGTTAATACTTCTGTTTCTCTGGTTCAATTATGCACGATAAGGAGGATTAAAAATTGAAAAGCTATTTTTTTACTCTTTTTTTTAGTATGTTTAGCCTTTTCGTCATACTACTTTGGTTTTCTGGATATGATAGTAAGGGATTTCTATTGGCCCTTACAGATTTTCTAGGTTTTTCTATTATTCACCAAACGCCTGTGCTGGATACTTATTATTCCCAGCAGCCTTTAACAACCAGAATGTTGATTTCTTCTGGGCTTCATTTTTGTACTTATTTTTGCTTAGGTTTGGTCATTGATTTACTACGTAAAGGGTTTAAAAAAATAAAAACATAGTCACTTTTATTATACGAATCGTTAATTTCCATGCTTTCTGGTCGTCTTTTTCCGTCGCTTGTACCAGATAATGAAGCCGCTAATAATTAACGCACAGGCAATTAAAAGTAATGTCCATAATAGTAAATTTTGTTGTTGTGCCACTTTTTTCATCCCCGCTGCTGCTTTTTCTGGTTGATATGGGATACGATGTCCTCGAACTAATAACCGATGACTGTTTATCATATACGGTGTGCAAGTTAATAAAGTGACGAGATCTTGGCCAGACTCAATGTGTAAATCTTTTGTATCAGTTGGTTCAACGGTTTTTATTTGATCCACTTGATAAGCGAGCGTCTTCCCATTGACTTCGATATAAAATTCATCGCCTTTTTTTAATTCTGGCAAATCTGTAAATAATTTGGCTTGAGGGAGACCACGATGGCCTGAAATGACCGCATGTGTATTCGCACCACCTGTAGGATAGGAGGTTCCTTCTAACAAGGAGCTTCCTTTTTCCAATAGCAATGCATTCGTTTTATCAAAAATTGGTAAACGGACATTTATTTTTGGAATGGTTAAAACACCAATCGTATGACTTTCAAAATAGGATTTGTCTGGTTTTTTCGTTGTTTTTTGCGTTTCAGAAAAAGGATCTAATCCAGGATTGCTGCCTTTTTTCGCTAATTCTTGGTTTTTCTTTTCCATTTTTTCTTGAAGTTCAGCCATTTCTTTGGTGTTTTCTTGGCTTGCTTTTGCTTGATAATGAGCGATAATTTGTTGATCCAGATAGTTATTTAATGCATCGCTAACAAAAGGATACGCAAATGCACCTATTCCAATAATCAGTAAAAGAATCATAAAACCATCAATGATACGACGTTTCTTTTTTGACTTCATTGCTTCCTCCTTAAAAATAAAGCATGAAAGCCTGGGACAGTGATTGGCCCAGGCTCTTTGTTTTTCTAAAAATTTCTTCGGTGATGCTAGAAATTAAGCATTTTCTTTTCTACGTCTAGCAAAGTAGACTCCTGCAATAAGTAGCAAGACTGCGCCACTTCCTAAGTAAACGTAGATTCCTTTGCCACCTGTTGAAGGTAAGGTACCTTTGTGTTTGTTTGGTACTTTTTCTGGTGAAACTAGGTTTTCTGTTGTGCCATATGATTGTTCATTGACCACAAATTCAATCCGATTTGTTAACAAGACATAATCATCAGGAGCTACAGTTTCTTCTAAATAATAGGTACCGTATTTAAGCCCTGTGATATCAACTAATCCATCAGCCGTTGTTGTAAAAGTAGTTGCTTCAGCTTTTGTTTTCACCCAAGTTGCTGCTTTCGTTGTTTCATCGATTTTCAAATAATTTGCTGTGTCGCTGTTTTGATCACGGACGACAAAGGAAGCTCCCGCCAAGGCTTGTGTCGCTGTCACATCGCCATCGACTTTAATGAAACGTTTCCCACCTGTCACAACTTCAACAGTTGGTGGTGTTTGGTCGTCGGTATGACCGTTATCAACATTCGCCTCATTTTTAAAGCCTTTCGTAGGATCTGCTTTTTCATTTAAATGCATAAAGTAAACGAATTTTAGTGTGCCGCCTGGTGTTAGCGTAGGAATATACGCTGGATTAACGGCGACAGTGAAGCCATTTGCTTGTTCAGTCACTTGATAATTTTCAGGAGCAATCACTGTATCCCCATCATATAACGCATAGGCATACTCTCCAGAAGTCACGTTATCAAAAGTTAAGGCTGCATCATGTTTATCAACTAAATTGAATTTGACGTATTTATTAGCGTCGCCTTCTTTGTCTGCAATCCCCAATGGAATATTTACAGAAATTTGATATTTAATTTTTTCGCCAATTGCCACATCTTTACCATCTAAGTTTGGTGTTGTTTTATCAACTTTAGAGGTATCATTTTTGACTGTTTTTTCAACAGGTGTTTGATTGTTTGCTTCAATTGTAAATGGTGTTTTTGTTTGATTTTCAATTAATTCTGCATTATTTGGAGCTTTTACTTCTTCTAAAATATACGAACCAACCTCAAGATTTTTAACTGTTAATTCTCCCGTTCCATTCTCTGCTTCTGTGAAATCATTTTCGCCAATTTCATAACTTTTCCCAGTAATAAAGCGTTTTGCTTGTTCTTTATCCGTTGTCCATGTATATAATCCATCTTTGACTCCTTGGATATATTTTACTGTGCCTGGTGAGCCTTCGCTTTTGGAAATAACAAATTCTGCGCCATTTAATCCTTCATTTTCAGCAGTTCCTACTTTTTTCACATGTAAACTACCATCATTGGCTACCACATTTTTAGGATAAATATGAACAACCGCTAATTCTTCTGTTCCATATTTATAGGAACCATCTGCTTGCTTGATCATTTCGTAAACTGGGAACGCCACCACCATATTCGTAGCAGCAACTACACCCTCTTTTGGTTCTTCTTTAATGGTATACACTGCATCTTTACCATTTTGTTTTTTAGGTAACTGAACAGTGACATTCCCATTTGCATCGGTGGTTCCTTGAACAACAGGTTTCCCAGGAGTTAAACTTTGGACAGCTTGTTTAGCTGCATCAACGCTTGCGCCTGCCGCTCGTTGCTCGTAAAATTCGCTCGTCACGTTATAAATACTAAACGTCACATCTGCCAGTCCTTGATATTTATCAAACTCGCTCATTTCTTTCCCGCTATTTTGAATAAGCGGATCTGGTAAATCCGTCATTTTCTTTTTGTGAATCACGAGCTGTGCGCTCTCCCCATTTTCTTCTGCAAATGCAGTTGTTGTCCCTAATACACTTGTGAAAAGTGGCAAAATTAGTAACAAGGTACTAACGGTGTACCAAACTTTTTTTAATTGCTTCATTTTCTCTCTCCTCTTTTTTGTTTTTGATAAAATAGCCAAATGACTACCAGCCCAATGATTAGCAGGCCTGCAATCGTCAACCAAATAGAACGTTCTTCATTTGTTTTTGGTAAGAAGCCTGACTCTTTTACTTTTTTATTGATTACATGTAACGGTGCTGTTCGTTGTCCGTTCGTTGCATAAGAATTTTTTTCCACCGTAAAAGGAATTTCTGTTTGATTCAGAAGATAACCTTTTGGTGCAGAGATTTCTTCCAAGAAGTACTGGCCATCTTTTAAGCCTTTAACTGAAAATTCACCGGCTTGATTAGACGTGAATTTTTTAGCTAATGCTTTTTCTTTTTGCCAACGATACCCGTTTGCTGTTTCATTGAGGTATTCCCCCGCTTGATTTTTGACGATAAAAGCAGCCTCTGGCAAGGTGATTTTCGCATTTTCACTATCAACTTTGACAAAAGACTTGCCGCCTGTACGAACTGCGGCTCTTTTAGTCAAGGTATGCTTGTCCGTGACTAATTGTCCTTCGTTGTTAATCGCAGTGTCTGGTTCAGCGGTCTTTTCTAAACGCATTTGATACGACACAGTCATTGTTTGATTTGCAAAGTTTTGTAAGTCTTTAATTGAAAAATCAAGCGTAAATCCATGCTTTTGCGTCGTCAATGTGTAACCTGTAGTAACTGTTTTTCCAGCCACTTTTACCTCAATTGATTCTGGTAAAAGTGTCAACGTTGTATCCGCCTTATCTGACAAACGGAATTCCTGATATCCTAAAATATTCGCTGGAATCTGAGTCGTTAACTGATAGTTAATGTGCTCTCCTTGATTAAAGCCTTGTTGCTTATCGAGTACCGTTTTTTCAAGTGGTGGTAAGTCATAGGCATTTTCTTCATTTTTTGGATATAAATGAATATGCGTTAACGATTGCCCTTGTGGATCTTGAACAGGCAAAATCACTACTAGGTTGCTAGCTTTTTCCTTTACCACTTCTGGTGCTTCCGCTTCAACAAATAAATAGGCTTTATCTCGTTGCTGCGAATCTTTGCTAGCTAATGAAAAAGAAACCACTCCATCTTCTCCATTTATTGTCTGTGTTTTATCTTCTGCGATCGGTTTTCTATTCATTGCACCGGTTTCTGCTAATTGACGCTGTGCCTCTTGGACCGTTTTTCCTTCAGAACGAAGCTGATAAAACGGATCCGTCACATCATAGACTTGATAAGTGACGTCATTTAAGCCCCGATAATTTTGAAGCAGCGTTCCCTCTTCCCCTGTGTTTTGCTGCTGTTCTGGTAATTGACCATCAGGGAACAATAATTTGTGCAACGTAACTTGAACGCTTGCTTGCGATGCCTCTGCTAATGCTTGCTGTGAAAACCCGAAAAGAGCGAGTAGCATGACGCAAATACTTAACCAACGTGCGTTTTTCATTGATTACACACTCCCTTCTGGTCGTCTAATAAAGAGATAAACACCCGCTATCACGAATGTACTAATCGCTATCAAGTAAAACCACAAGCGTCCTATGCCACCAGTTTCAGGTAAAGGAACCTTTGCTTGGTTCGTAACATCTAAAGTAATTTGATTATTCTTCTCTCCAGAAATTAAAACATCTGCTACTTTTTCCCCATCTATCGTGACTGAACCATCTTCACGAATTATTAATTCGATTGGTTCTTTTAACCCCTGATATCCTTCTGGCGTAAAGGTTTCTGTTAGGACATATTTCCCTGGTTTTAAGTTTTCAAAAACAAAAGTATCCGTTTCTTTGCCATCTTTTGGTAATTCAATATCCGTATCTGGTCCTGTTAAACGGAATTTCGCTCCTTTAAGTGGCGTCTGATTATCGGCTTTTTTATGAACCGTTAAGTCAAAAGGTTTCAAATGATTTTGATGTGTCAGTGTCCATTCTGGCGCATTTTCTTCAATATTTTTGCCTGCATAGTGAATTTCCCCATATTTATCAACAGTAAATTCATAATTTCCAGCAAGAGTGTCGTAGCCTAATGGTCCTGATTGTTCCACCATTCGATACTCACCAGGTTCACTAATTTTAAAATAGCTCAATCCTGCAGTATCTGTTTTTTGAGTTGCCACAGTTTGGTAACTTCCTTGAGCATTTTTTCTTTGCAACGCAAAAGTCGCCTCTGCTAAGTTCACTTGTTTGCCATTTTGCATAGTGTATTTTCTAATTCTGATTGGCAAAGAAGAAAATTTATTTTCAATTTCCAATGGAATAACTTGATTTGTGGTGGTCACTTCTTGTCCATCGATGCTTACTTTGCCTTGCTCATTCACCTCAATTTGCCAAGTCGTTTTCTTACCTAACTCATGTCCTGCAGGTGCTTTTACTTCAGTTAATGTATAGCGTTCCCCTTTTTGTAGGCGCACATCTTTTGGCAAGGAATAGCTCCCATCTTTATTGTCCACTAATGTTGTTTGAACATTTTTACCACTCAATTCAAAGACGGCTCCCACTAAGTTTTTCTCACCTGAGGAAGAATTTTTGATTACTTTTAAATCTAATGGCTTGAACTGCTTCGTGTTTTTCCAAGTAGTATCGTCGATTTTTTCTTGACTGTAACCAGGAACTGCTAATTCACGGGTTGTTTGATAATTGAAAGCTTGTCCTTGATTGTTGTATTGGGGAAGTCCAAGAACTTCTTGATAGCTTTCATCCGCGGTTTTGGAAAGTTGGGTTACATTTTTGCGCTCCCAACTATTGCTGGTATCATTTTCTGGTTTTGATAATTTAATATACCCAGTTTGCCAGTTGGCTGTGTCAGTTACTTGCTTTCTACTAATTTCATAAATCACGTTATCTGGCCGACTTATTGGGTCTTGATCATACTCTTCCCAGATTTTTTTCACGTTTAACTTCACGCCAGGTGCTTTTCCCGAAGGAACCCCAAAATCAACTTTTTCAGGGGCCGTGGCTAATGGCTGAAACGTTGTCCGACCATTCATTTGATACCAAAAATCAGGTTTGAAGTTTTCTGACTCTGTTTGAATACGTACTTGATAATGAATTTGAATTTCTTGCCCTTTACCCAAATAAATCTCATTACTATTAATTGTAGCGCCTGTTAGCGACACTTCTGGTAATGTTTGAACCTGAACAGGACCCACACTTTTCATTGATAATGTATTTGGCTCGTATTTAAAAGGTTCAGCAATTGGATCAACTACTTTTCCGTTTACAACCGTTCCTGAAATCTGAACGGCTTTTTTCGCTAAATAATCAGAAATGTCTGGTGCATAATCCGCGGATTCATAATAAAGGTCTCCATTTTCATCGGCTGACACCATCTCACGCATTTTATCTTCAACTTGTTGTTTAGATAAATTAGCTCGTGGATCGCTTTGCAATTGAATGCCCAATCCATGTATTTCAATCCCACGTTGTTTTAAGGCCATTGCCTCACCTATCGTGGCGATAAACGTACTGTTAATCCGTTTATTGATATTGTTTTGATCTGGCGCATTATAGCTACCAGAGATATAAGAAGTGCTACCTGGTTGATCTTGTCGATTCGTAAATTGTGTCCCGTAAAAGCGACCATCCGCCTCTGTTTGAACTCGACTCACTTTATAAGAGAAGGTTGGGACGCCATCCGTTAAAAGTACAATGACTTTCTTATGTCCATTTGGCGTTGCTAACATATCACCAGCATCTCTTAATGCTTTTTGAGTGAAAGTTCCTCCTCTAGTGCTACTTGGCGTAATATTTTTAATTGGATTTTTGACTGTATCAAACGGTCCCATTTGAATGGCGTTGTTATTATAACCGTCACTTGAGTAGCCAACATAGCCCATGTTGATGTTATTGGTAATACCGCTATCTGCCAATGTATCAACAAAACGGTTCACTCCTTTTTGAACTTCACCAATCCGATTGTTTTCATTCATACTTCCGGACCAGTCAACGACTAAGACCAAATCCAATGGCGTGATTTCTTTCTGAACATTCCCACGCACATTAAGATATACATCAAAAAGCCCTGGTGTTGTTGTTTCTCTAGCATATTTTCGGATGGCATAATCGGCTTGGTCTCCTGTACCGCCATACTCAATATAAGAATTTGTGCGATTAGTAGGGTCCCCATTCCAACTCGTTTGGCCGTCCCATTGTGCACTACCGTCTTTATTCCCTTGATGGTTTAACACATTTTGATTGCCTGTGGGCTGCCAATTAGCTGTCGGATAAGTCCCAGAATTATCCGTCGTGTATTGTGGTGCAATTAAAGGCAGTGCCAGATTCGCTCTCAAAGTAGCTGGCGCCATTCTTGCTTCTGCAAATGGATTGGTTACCTCTTCTGTTGCGGTCGGCTGTTCTGTTTTTTCTGGAGCCGAATCATTTTTGTTAGTTTCTTTCGTATTTTCTGGTACAGTTATTTTTTCTGGTTCAGTTGATTCTTTAGCAGAATCCTCTACTGTTATTTTTTCAGAAGTAACTGAAACATCATATTCGTTGTTTTCATACAATAACTTAGGTGGCTGAGCTGTTTGAAGCGAACTTTGCTCAACAGCTAACGAAAGCTGTACCGGCTTTTTTACTTGTGCGTCCAAAGTCAGATAAAGCGTACCATTAGTCACTTGGTAAGAATATCCGTCTTTTTCAATTACAGCAGTATCCATGAACTGTGCATTTTTCAATTGAATTTCTCGTTGTAATGGCTGCTCTGTTTGGTTGAGAAGATTTAACTCGATATTAATATTCGTTTTATCATTCTCATCTGTTATCATTTGAGCGGATGTAATTTCAACTTCTTTGGCTGTTTCTGCATAGCCAATGAGCGGTATGAAATAGGATGAGACAAGTAAAAAGACTACGCCGAAAACCCCAAATTTCTTTAGTAATTTAATGTCTGTTCTCTCCTTTCTTTTATGAATTAACAGTTAAATTAGAATTGCCTAGCACGTAAAATTTCATTATTCTAATCTGATAATTATTATACAGAGAAGGAGCTCATTAAATCACACCAGCTTTCATACCAAGCGGTTTCATTTCTGAAATTGCGTTATTGTTTCGATGATTGTTTCATTAAAGTAAAGGACTTGGGAGGAAACAATATGATTAGGTTTTTAGAAAAAAATTATCGGAAAATGGAAGAAATCATTCGTGTCTTATCCATTTCTGATAAATGGATGACTAAAAAAGAACTTGCAAAATATATTGGTAGTTCTGAGTCTACTTTTATTCGTTATATTGAGGAGATTAAACAGCGTTGGGGCGAAAGTTTAACCATTAAAACATCGCATAAATTAGGCTATCGTTTAGAAAACTTTAATGTGTCCTTATATTTAAACGTGCTGACGGATATGGCAAAAACGTCAACGACCACCCAATTGCTCCATGAGTTTATCCAAAATCCTGGCAAAACCATCGAATATTATTGCGATACCATTAATATTAGTCGCTCTTCTTTTGCTCGAAAATTGAAGCAGTGTAATCAGGTCTTGGAAACTTACTCTCTTCGCGTTATCGTTGATCAAGGCTATCAATTAACTAGCCAAACAGAAGAATTGCCTTTACGTATTTTTACAACCTTTTTCTTTTTAATGTATTATGGTCATTATGAATTGCCTTATCAATTAGATAAGCAGGAAATCAAACAATTAATGCGTCGTAATCAATGCCAATTAAATATTATTAGTATGGATAACAGTTATGAACACGATTTCTTTATTATGTATTTTATTGTTGATTTATTAAGAGAGCATCAAGGCTTTCAGCAACGTTTCCAGAAAAAAACAGATAAAAAGAGTCCAATCAAAATGGAAGATTATCTTTTACTCAGTCGTCATTTTACTGGGCTCAGCCGTGAAACCTATCGGGAAGTTCTCCGGTATTTTCAAAGAGGCGCTTTTCAGCAATACTACTCCGAAGACCAAGAAGTCATCAGTCAAAGAATACGTGAAAATTTAAAATTTAATGCTTTTTCACAGATTGAACAATTAACAGAAGAAGTCGTCGACTTCGCTGTTCACTTGTTAACCTGTCTTTATTTGTTTTCTCAATTAGTGCCTTTTGACACCTCCGAATTGACACAAAGGGCCACCTTTTTCACTCGACAAATTCATTTTACTCAGCTTCACTTATATGCACGATTAAAAGCAGAATTGCATTTCTTTTCCGCTCTTTTAGAAACAAATCTATTAAACTATTCATCTTCTTATATTTTTTGGTTGCTTAATACTTTTCCAGAAATTAACCAGAGTTTCGACTCAAAAAAGATTTTGATTATTAGCGACATGGGCCTGAATCATAGTCAATATATTGGAAACTATGTCCACGATATTTTAGCTTTGCATCGGATTCGTTCAAATACGTTAGCAATTACGGAAGAACAATTAGGTGACCATCGACTCGAAGAATTTGACTTGATTATTACCAATCAACCAATTATTGAAACCAGTGTTCCAAGTATTTTAATTAATGATGCTATCTTATTTTCTAACAAAAGAGAATTGCTCGATTTATTAAACTTTTAACGTCTTAATGGTTTTCCCTATCTACCAAAAAGATAGCCCTTTTAGCAAGAACCGCGTAATGTGAGGTGCCATCATACAGAAGATATTTTTATTTTTCTGAAATAAAAAAGAAAATAGGACATAAGTCGAAATGACTTATGTCCTATTTTCACTCTTAAGATAATCAGCTAAACCAGCAAATTAAATTTCTGATTGATTCACTGGCCATCTTGTGTGACTTTTACTTGGCAAAATTAATGTAATGAAGATCACTAAAGTACCGATAAAAGGAAGTAAATAGAATAAAATCCACCAGTTACTGTGGTCGCGATCATGCAATCTTCTTGCTCGAACAGTAAAGTTTGCCAACCAAATTAAAGCAGTCAGCAAGAAAAAGATAATGGTCACAGTATTCCATTCTTTAATGATTGTTCCATCATTGGGTGTTACTTCAATATATCTGTAAACGCCCGTAATTGCTGAATAAATCCCTAACACCAAATAATTAATTAATTGTGGCCACCAATATTGTGCTCGTGTTGCTGACGCATTCATTGTTGTAATATTATTCCAGTATTCTCTATACGCGTTAAACATATTATCACCCCCGCATTAACTATTACAGAAGTCTTTCGTTTTGTCAAAGAATAACGTTATTTTATGCCGCTTAATGACACGTCCATGTGCCTTCCTTAAACTCACACGAAGCTGACTCTTCAGAAGAAGGAGTTAATGAAACTAACGGTTGCTGTTGTTTTTCTTCTGCGAGAATTTTTTGAATAGTTTGGCTGATTTGCTGTTTCGGTACTGCACCATTAATTAAATATTTTTGATTAATGATTAGTGCGGGAACTCCTTGTAGACCATAAGCAGAAGCTAGCGCGAAATCTTCTTGAACCGCCGTCCAAACAGCCTCGGAAGCAACAGCTTCTTTCCATAAAGCAAAATCAATCGTTGTCTCTTTCACTAGCTCCTCAATTACTTCTGGCTCTTCAATATTTAAACTTCTCATAAATAAACCTTCTTGTAACTTATCAAACAGTAACCAATAGGTGTCTTGGTTGCCAATGTATCCAGCTGCTTTTGCTGCTAATAATGCATTCTTTGATGTTGGAAAATCAAATCGTTGCTTCCTCATCCCTTCAATATTAAAACGATGCTTTGAATCGTTTTGATTGGCATGCACCCAATGCGTCAAAACTTCTTCTTTTACTGCTGCTCGTGAGCCAAACATTGTTTCAAAATCGTTTGCGGACCACCCCAACGCAAACGACCGATGAATCAATTCAATTTCAGGAAATTCTTGTTGAATCTCATGCATGCGGTCAGACATTGGAAAACAAAAACTACAAATAACATCATGGAAAAATTCTATTTTCATCCTTACCCTCCAGTAACTCTTTTTTCAAAACAGATTGAACTAAATTTACCATTTTACTTACTAAAAGTAAACAAATGAAGCCAATTAAAAGAAAAAGGTGAAACAAAATGCGCTGTGGCTTTTGTCTCACCTGTTCTATCTACTTATTCTGATATGTCCATTCCATTACCCGCTCGCCATTCGTATCTAATTCACCATTAAATACAAAACTAAGTTGTTGATACAACCGAATTGCTGAGCTGTTCGTATCATAAACACTCAAGTATAGCTTGTTTGTTTGGTATTTTTCTATTAGCATTAACATTAAAAGTCGACAGGCTGCTTTCCCATAACCTTGTCCTTGGAACCGTTGATCAATTAAAAAGCGGTCTAGCCAAACGCGCCCATCTTGCCAACGTCCATACATGGCATAGCCGATTAATTGATTGCCGTCATAAATACCTGCCGATTCCCATTCTGGAAATTGGTCCGATTCTTTTAGATTTTCTGCCATTGATTCAATGAAGGTTTGTTGTTCAGCGAAAACTTGTAGGTTTTCCACTGCTTTACGATTATCGCTTGTTACTTTTTCAAAATGTATTTCCATTATTTTCACCTAATTAGTTGTTATTTTCTGCATACTTGTATTCTTTCTTGCTTCTTATTTTAACATACTTATTTCCCTTTGCTTTCTCTAACTCTCTGTGATTATACGTTTCTCTTTTTTATGGGAAATCTTCCCTATAAATGGAGACTCTTTTCAAGAGATTTCTTTTTACACTACCCGTTTCAAATGATATAAATGATATATAGAGTGTTTTAACTATGTGCAACATGATTAAAAGTTAACTGTTGGGGAGCAGTTAACTTTTTCTTTTTAACCACAAAATAGAGGATCCGCTGTGAGAAATAACTGCAGTGGATGCTCCCTTTTGTATATTATTTATTTACTAGCCGATAGTTGAAAGCTTTCCCGTTACTCAGTAGTATCGATTTTGTCTTCTTGACTATCTAAAGAACGGTCAACTTTTTCGTCGTAACTTTCCATGGAATTTTCATTTTTATGTTTCTGCTTATCGACCGTTTTATCGACTTTTTCTTTCTGTCAATCAATTGTTTTTTCCATCTCTTCGCCAGCCGAGGTACAACCACTCAGTAAAAGGAAACTTGTGAATAAAAACGCTGACAAGATAACTGTTTTTCCGATTTTTGTTTTCATAAACTCACCTCTCGTTTAATTTAAAAAAACGTCCCGATAAAACATTGTTCCCTTGATTATTTACTCACAATTAGCGAACAACTAAAACATTGCACAAAGCATGGTTAACTACATAATCTGTAGTAGAACCAATCAAGGTTCGTTGAATAGCACCTCTTCCCGTAGCACCTAGCACAATTAAATCTATGGCATAATTTTCAGAAATCGTATTGGCAAGATAACGTTTTGGGCTCCCAAGCTCAACAATTTTTTTGACTGTTTTTACACCAATTTCACTCGCTTGTTTTGCCTTTTCAGTGAGCATCTCTTCTGACTTGTGTTTTTCTAAATCATACAATTCTTCAAAAGAAAATGGACTCGTCGTAAATTCAGCATCATTAATAATTGTAGCTAAATAAAGAGTGGCTTGTTCCTCTTTGGCAATCCTGACAGCTTCATGAAAAGCTTTTTCAGATTGATCTGAGCCATCAAGAGCAACCAAAATATGTTGATATACTGACATTTTATCCGCCTCCTTAACCAAATTAAGAATCAAAACTAACACAACAGCTGTGTTACATTTTAGTGGCTATTTGTTGTAATTTTTCCACGGTTAATGCTTGATAATTTGTTTCTTCAAGTAGTCCCGTTTGAATTTCAACAGAAACATCTTCCGTACATGTTTCTAAAAACCTTGTGGCATAATCAAACTGTTGCTCTAAGAATGTTTCATACTCCAGTCGACAACGTAAAAATTCTTTCGCGGTATCTGAAACATGTAAACACATGCGGCGCTTATTCGCTTTCTTGGTTATCACAAAATAGGTTCCTTCTAAAATCGTGGTAATCTCTTCAATAATATACGCTGCATCTTTTACCATTCCGTCAATCCAGTCCTTTATTTGTTTTCAGTGTCGTTGCTTTTTTCTTTGTCGTCACTTAACAGCTCTTTAATTTTTTCACGATTGTCGTATAACTTTTTTCCTACGCCCACTAAGGCGCCGCCTGCCAATAACTTTGTTAAAAAGCCGCCATTTGCGTTTGTTTTTTTGCCATGGTGTCCTTTTAAATGATGTCCCATCCTAGCCACCTCCATAATTTTTATTTCTATTACCTATGAACATTATCTCATATGTTTTCACAAAACGCACGTATAACAATAGTTTTTTAATCAAGGCTCGACCACTTTGTAAACTCATGACTTTTAATATGCCGAATCTCTTCAAATAAAATATGTGTATTTCCAACTTTTGCATACTCCATTGAACTCATCCCTTCAAAAACACCAACAATTGGCGGTTGAACACGGCCAAAATCATCCAAAGTATTCAATTGGATTTCTAAAACTTGGTTATTTTTTAAAGACTGCTCTAAGTATTCTTCAATTTCTTCTGTTGTCTGTTGCGGTAAGCGTTCAAACGCTCTCTTAGAATATTCGTCAGAAGCTTCGATTCCTTCTTGTAACTCCCCCAATGCAAAAGCGGTCGCCCATTTCAGTTCAAAGGGCCGATCATGGTACTCATTATAAGGTGTAAATTCTTTTTTTGTTCGTTTCATGATGTTATCCTCCTAAACCGACATTTCCTCCAGCATGTCCACCGACTAATCCTGAACGATGAATTGCCGTCGCGCCTTCCAACAAAGAAGAGGCGTGGATTAAAGCTTGAAAGCCAAATTTTTGTCGGATTTTATCAATCAGATAGTTTAACTCCATTTCACTAATTTGCTCTTCTGGTTCCGAAAATAAATCTAATTGTAAAGATTCATTCCAAACTAATTTCCCATAAGAAAGCCCTAATTGCCGGACATCTGTTCCCGCTAGATAATGTTCTCTAAAAAGGGCTAATACATAGGTGATCAAAACTTTTGTATTGTTTGTTGCAGGAATCGTTTGTTGTTTTCGCCAACCAGTTCGTCCTTCGCAGTCAATTTGACCTTTGGAATAACCAACGTAGACTGTGATACATTCCGTTTGACAATGCGCTTTTCTTAAACGAGCAGCCACTTGTTCTGTCAGTTCCTTTAAGACTAGTTCAATCTGATCTCTTCGCGCATAATCTCTCGGCAAAATCTGACTATTTCCAAATGATTTTTCAGCTTTATGTTGCGCTTTTTTCCCTAAAAAGGTACGATCAATCCCCCATGAATGAGCATACAATTGAAGCCCCATCACGCCAAATGTTTCTTGTAAAAGATGCGGATTCGCTTGCGCTAACTCATATACAGAATCAATTCCTAAACGATTCAGTCGTTTAGCCATTCTGCGACCAATCCCACAAAAATCTGTCAAAGAAGGCAACTGCCAGACAGTATCTGGTACACGATCATACCGCCATTCTGCAATAAAATCTGGCGAATGTTTGGCGCCATTGTCCAACGCCAATTTAGCCAGTAACGGATTGTCCCCTATCCCAACGGTCACATAAATACCCACATGATTATAAACGACTCTTTGGATAATCCGAGCCATTTTATAGGCAGTTTCACAATGAAAATAACTTAAAGAAGCCGTTACATCAAGAAATGATTCATCTACACTAAACACAGAGTGATCTTCATCTGCGACAAACTTTTTATATAAATTATTAATTTCTTGATTTTTTTTCATGTACAAATTCATTCGTGGCGGAACCACATATAAATCAGGATGAGCGGGCACTTGATTTTTACGCGTAACATTTGAAACACCTAAAACTTTTTTTGCCATTGGCGATGCTGATAAAACTAATCCCCCCGCATTTTCGGCATTACTCATCACTACCAACATCGTTTTCAACGGATCTAACCCACGTTCTGCGCATTCTACACTAGCGTAAAAACTTTTGCAATCAATACAAAGAATATCGCGACTAGGTTCTTTTTCATAATCAAATTTCATAAACATCACCTCACTTGCAAAATCATTATACGAACAAACGTTCGATTAATCAAGCGAACACTGTTTATTTTTTTGTTTTTTTCAAGAACGGTCGGTGATCAAAAAAAAATAAGTATTCGGAATTATTATATTCCAAATACTTATTTTTTATTTTATATCTTATTTCGATTTAAAAATAACGATAAAAAGCCCGTTCCTAACAGAATTACTGCTGAAACATAATAAGGGAAAAAGTGATTGATATCAAATAAAGCTCCTGCTGCCATTGGTCCTAAAATATTACCAAAACTTGTAAATGTCGAATTTAGTCCGTTGATGGTTCCTTGTTGATCTCCAGCATGTTTGGATAAATAAGTAGTTACTGCTGGTCTAAACAAGTCAAACGCTAAAAAGACAATAAACGTTGAAAATACAACAACTAAATTATTTTTTGTAAAGGCAATCACGGCAATAAAAATGGCACTTGCAAAAAAGGTTAATTGGATTAAACCCATTTCACCTATTTTTTGGACGATTGCATCAAAGAAAAACAACTGACAAATCAACGCTAAAATACCACTAACCGTAATCACGATTGCTATTTCACTTGTGGTAAAGCCAAAATTAATAGTCGCCATAATACTATAAATAGATTCGAACGCTTGCAGGCCAAAAGAGGAAATTAAGATAATCACAAATAATGAGGTAAACATTGGATTTCTTAAAATATCCATAAATGAACCTTTTTTCGCTTCAACAGCGGCTAAAATTCGTTTCTCTGGCTCCTTCAAAACAGTTAATGTCAAAATAAAACCAATAAACGCTAAAAATGCGGCGGCAAAAAACGGGGCGCGAATGCCTAAATAAGCAATAAAACCACCAACTCCTGGTCCGATAATAAAACCACCACTAATTGCAGCTGACACAAGTCCCATCGCTTTCGGACGTTCAGAAATCGTGGTCATATCTGCCACAAAAGCTGTCACTGACGGCATTAATAAAGCGGCGGCAATCCCACCTAAACCACGAGAAATATAAAAACCGCTTTTCGCTTGGGCTAAACCAAATAATAACTCAGAAATTGAAAAAACCAACATACCCGTCGCAATCATTTTTTTCCGACCAATTTTATCCGAAAGGACACCTGCGATTGGCGACGTGATTAATTGGGCAATCGCAAAAATAGAAATCATCATTCCCATTGTGGTACCAGAAAAATGCATTTCTTCTTTTAATTGGGGAATTACGGGAATGACTAGGCCTACGCCTAGAAAAACAAGAAATAAGTTAGAAATTGCTAAGTACATCATACTATTTTTTTTCGTCATAATTTGCCTCCTCCATAAAAAAACAGCCATCAAAAATGGCTATTTCTGTTTCTTTGTATGTACTTTCTTTGACAGTGTTTCGGCTGAAACACTCGTTGAGTCATTGAGATACATTTTACACTAATTCACTGAAAATTTCACTAGTTTTTACTTATTTTTTTAAAGGAAATTGTTATTTTTTAAAGACATAACTTAAGTATCCAAGTATTTAATGAATCGCTTTTGTTTTTTATCAGAAACATAGCCAATGTGTTCATAAAATTGATGTGCTGCTGTACGCTGTTCCCCTGAATTTAAGCGAATCGCAGACAAGTTACACTTTTTAGCTTCCGTTTCTAGTTTCGTCATTAATTGTTTGCCAATTCCACGGCCTTCTGATTCTTTTGCCACTGCTAACCCCAGAACGTTCAATAACGTTTGGGAATAAATTGTTTCATACAGTTGCGCATGCACATAGCCTAAAATCTTCCCTGTCTTCGTTTCTTCATAAACATATAAAAACTCTCTGTCACTGGCTAGTAGTAATTTCTCAATCTGTTTACAGGTCACGTCAACGGGAACTTCATAGCCCAATTGTTCTTTATTAATGATAGTTAACGCCGCTGCATCTGTTGGCTTCATTTTTCTAATCAAGGGTAACAACCTCCTAAATGATATTTATAGAGTATTACTTTGGCTACTCTATAGTTTTTTCGATAAATAAAGAACTAACTCATCATCATTAACACACCGTTCGTTTGGTTTCAGCTGCTTATTTTGAAACCAGACTCCTGAACCATCTGGCACATATCCTTGTTTGATATATAATCTTTGCGCTGCACCATAACCAGGATGCAGGCCTACTTCCAAAGAAACAGTATCTGCATAACTTTTGGCAACATTTTCTGCACGATTTAATAATAACCGCCCCACTCCTTGTTTTTGAAATGGCAAGAATACATTGAAATCAGCTATTTCAGGATATAAATTTTTAAAAGGTCCTTCCTTAGCTAATGGCAGTAACGTCACATAACCTAACAGCGTTGCCTTTTTCTCCGCTACAAAAACCGTTCGTTGCTTGACTAATTGTTCTTCTAAATAGTTCATTAAAATCTCTTGGCGACTTGGCCAACCTTGTTGGACAAATTGAGTATCCAGCGCTAAGATATCTTTCTCTTGCATTTCTCTAATAACCACTAGCTCAGACATTAGCATTTCCTCCCGAAAAGCGTTTTCATTTTATAAAACGAAGCGAATACTTCTTCGCTCCCTTATTCATTTTCAAAAACCATCGAGTTGATGATATTTGGGCAAAACAGCAACACATGTTTTTTCTGAATTAACAGCAATAACGAACCCTTGCCATAAGGACCACGTCACCGCTTCACCTAATTTCTCTTTCACTCGTTGAATCATTTCAGCTTGCGTTAAGTCTCGTGCAGGAAAATGTTGAACTTTATCGTTACTGATTAAAAAAATAAATGATTCTGAAAAAGCTGTCATGACTTCAGGTGGTAAATTTTTTAATCGTTCTTGGTAATCCATTGAAACCACTCCTTCTTTTTTATCATACCACAACATCCATTTCTCTAAAAAGCGCAGCACTTACTACTGAATATCTGCTAAAATTTGCCTGATAATCTGCTTTTCAGACAGTTGTTCAGATAACCGCTGTTCTCCCGCAAGCCCTAAATAATCTTCTGGTAGCCACCAACGTTTCATTTCCACGACACCAAATTCTTGATTCTTGTTTCTCTGGCTATGTCTTTTCAACGTTTCTTCAAAAGAAATATCAAAATAATAAACCTGAACGTTTCCTTCAAAGAGATGGATTATTTCCTGAAAAAAGGAATGATAAATGGCTTTTTGAAAAATCCCTTCAACAATCACATACTGGCATTCTTGATACCCAAAAGCTACCAACTGTTTTAACAAAGCAATACTTAGATTACCTGTTTCATCTTTAACACGAAGCATTTCTCTGCGCACCACATCTTGAGAAATCAATAACGATTGTTCTTTAAGACACTGATGAAGCGCGTTAGCTATCGTTGTTTTACCACTACCAGAATTACCACGTAAAATAATTAATTTCGGTTGCATCTGTTTCCCTCCATTTTCTTGATTGTTGAAAACCAGCACAAAAGAGCAAAAAACTTGGAAAAAACTCTCCAAGTTTTGCTGTTATTTTGATGAATGTTTCGTTGAATCTCGCTGAATGAATTCCGTTCCGACAATAATTTTTCTAGGAACTGGGGGGGTATTCAAGCATAACTCTTTCATTGTCTCAACGGCTAGCTCACCCATCCATTCAGTATGAACTTTAACTGTTGTTAATGTTGGTGAAACATATTTTGCGACACTAATATCATTAAAACCAATGATAGAAATATCTTCTGGCACACGAATGGCTGCTTCTTGTAACGCCCGCATTGCACCAATCGCCAATGTATCACTTGCAGCGAAAAAAGCGGTTGGACGAGTGTCCGCTTCTTCAATAAAGTCTTTCATCGCTTGATAGCCTTCTTCAACAGAAAAAGCTGCTTCGACAACCCATTCTTGATGATAAAGGTCCAGATCTTTTAAGGTTTCTTTAAAAGCGACAAAACGTGGATCAACCAATGCCACGTGGGACTCTTTCGTATATTCTTGCCCAGAAAGCATACCAATTTTCTGATGCCCTTGCGCCAAAAATTCTTGCACAATTGTTTTAACACTTCCAGCAAAATCAACAACAATGGAGTTTTGGCCAAAAGCCATTGCATCAAAGTCTACAAATAGAAGAGGTGCGCCTAAGGCGGCTAAGGCCGCCACTTGCTTTTCATCAAATTTTCCTAGGGCAATTGTCCCATCAAATCTTTTTTGAGACAGGTTTGTCAGAGATTCTTTGACTAAAAGAAAACCCAATTCCTCTGCCCGCTTTTCAACACCTAAACGAATCGATAAATAGTAAATATCATCCAGTTCTTCTGGATCGCTGAACCATTGGACAAACCGAATTTTCTTTTTGCCTGCTTGTTTTTTTCTGGCTCGCTTTTTATAATTTAACGTTTCTGCTGTTTCAAATATTTTCTTCTTCGTTTCATCACTAACTGATAATGTTTCATCATAGTTCAAAACTCTCGAAACTGTCGCTGAAGAAACACCGACTTGCTCTGCTATATCTTTAATGGTTACGATGTTCCTCACCTCAAATTAATCATTTTCAATACATTGAATAAATCGTTCAAAAGCACGACGGCCTTCTTCATCACGTTTAAAGACGCCGGCATCTGTTAAAATTTGAACAAAAATTGTCCCAATTCCTTGTTGGATCACTTCTTTGACATTGGCTTCAGTGATGGTTTGCTGACTGAGTTCATCCGCCCAAGCTCGATGACTTTCAGCAATTTGATTGGGTTGCTTTAATAAATACTTTTCGACTTCTCTTAATTCTTGTGCCAGCCTTGGTGGCAAAATAGCTAGTCCCATTACTTCAATTAAGCCAATATTTTCTTTCTTAATATGTTGTACTTCTGGATGTGGATGAAAAATGCCATCTGGAAATTCCTCCGAAACATTATTATCTCGTAAAACTAAATCCAATTCAAATAATGACCCTTTGCGTCGGGCAATTGGCGTAATCGTATGATGCGGTGTGCCATCTTCTGAATAGGCCCGAACTGAGACACGTTCATCAGAATAATTGCGCCATTTGGTCAAAATTAATTCGGCCGCCTCAACTAGTTCCTCTTGACGATCACTTTGAAGACGAATCACAGACATCGGCCATTTTAAAATACCAGCAGTTATCTCAGGATATTTTTTCAAAGAAAATCTTTTTTCCATTGGTGCTAAATCCATTGGAAATGTATGACGTCCTGCTTGGTAATGATCATGAGATAAAATAGAACCACCAACAATTGGCAAATCTGCATTAGAGCCCACAAAATATTCAGGGAATAACTCCGTAATTTTAAGGAGTCGCTGGAACGTTTTTTTCTCGATTTTCATTTCTCGATGTTGTTGGTCCAAGAAAATCGCATGCTCATTATAGTAAGCATATGGCGAATATTGAAAGCCCCAAGCTTCGTCCTCTAAATTTAGTCGGATAATCCGATGGTTTGTACGTGCTGGATAATTTACACGGCCATAATAGCCTTCATTCTCCATACATAACATACACGCTGGATATTTTTTTTGACTCATTTTCTTTTCAGCCAAAATTTTTCGAGCATCCTTTTCTGGCTTCGATAAGTTAATGGTAATTTCTAGTTTACCATAGGGTGAGTCCATTGGGAAAATAATATTTTTGGCGATTGCTTTCGTTTTAATGTAGTTATTCGTTTTACATAACTGATAAAAATAATCCGTTGCTTTTCGTGGAGACTCTTGATAATAATCCATAAACTTCTGATTAATGATGGTTGGGGTCGGCGTAATAAAATCCATTAACTCCGCTTCTAGTTGTTCTGCTTCCGTAATTGAGTCATCGATTTGGTGATTGGCTTGTGCAATGTTTAAAAGATGTTCCACCACACGCAACGGTTCTTGCTCACAAGCAACCGCTTCTGGTTGTTCAAAAAAATCACAGCCAACTAGTTTGGCAATCCGATTCGTCAAATAATAACGGTCTGTTTCCGTCCAATCGCCATTTTCTATGATTATCTCTACAAATGCAGCAATCCATTTACTACTTTCTTTCATCATCTGATGTTCTCCTATTCATTATAGCCTTGAGGATGTTTCACATGCCATTGCCAAGCGGTGGCGATAATATCCTTGACCTCAGTTACTTCTGGTTGCCAGCCTAAAACTCGTTTGGCTTTTTCACTAGAAGCAATTAACGTACTAGGATCCCCTGCTCGGCGTGGCGCGATTGTTGCAGGAATTTCTTGGCCTGTCACTTCGCGAGCAGCATCTAACATTTCTTTAACAGAATAGCCGTTGTTGCTTCCCAAGTTAAAGACGTCACTTTCGCCGCCATTTTTCAAATATTCTAAAGCCAAAATATGTGCTGCAATCAAGTCTTCAATATAAACATAATCTCGAATGCACGTGCCATCTGGTGTATCATAATCATCCCCAAAAATACTTAGCTCTGCTCGTTGGCCCAATGCCACTTGTAAAATAATTGGCACAATATGCGTTTCTGGCGTGTGATCCTCACCAATTGAGGCATCTTTTTTTGCTCCTGCAACATTAAAATAACGCAAAGCAACATATTTCATTCCATAAGCGTTGTCGCACCATTTCATGATTTTTTCCATCATTAATTTACTTTCCCCATACGGATTTTTAGGATTCGTTGGGGTTTCTTCTGTAATAGGCATTGCTTTTGGTTCGCCATAAGTGGCCGCTGTGGAAGAAAAAACAATATGTTTCACTCCAAATTCTTGCATGACTTCCAAGGCAATTTGAGTGCCGTGAACATTGTTATTGAAATACATTAACGGTTTCTCCACGGATTCTCCTACTAAAGAATTGGCCGCAAAGTGCAACACCCCTTCAATTGATTCTTTTTCAAAGACACTACGTAAAAAAGCTTTATCACGAATATCGCCTTCATAGAAAGTCGCTTGTTCATGAACTGCTGAACGATGCCCCGTTAATAAATTATCAACAACAACAACGGCATATCCTTTTGAAATTAATTGATCAACGGCATGTGAGCCGATGTAGCCTGCGCCACCTAATACTAAAATAGACATTTAAAGCCTTCCTTTCTAAAATAACTTTCTGGCACCATCATCAATTGATGCAGGATAAAAATCAGCAGCATAGCCAATTTTATCTTGATAACTCTGGCCAACAGCTTCAATAAATGCATCTATATTTTGCTTTGGTACCAAAGCAATACTACAACCGCCAAACCCTGCACCAGTCATCCGTGCGCCCAAAACGCCTGGTTGTTCTTGCGCACAAGCCACTAAGGTATCCAACTCAATGCCAGTTACTTCGTAATCTTCTTTTAGCGAACGATGTGAGGCATTTAATAATAAGCCAAATTCTTCCAAATCCCCTTCAGTTAGCGCTTGTTTTGCCAATAAAGTTCGTTCATTTTCTGTGACGGCATGACGCGCTCGTTTAATCAACGTTGGATCTCCAATCAATGCTTGATATTGTTCAAATGTCTCGCTGTCTAATTCACCTAAAAATTCAATAGATAACTCTTTTTGAAGCAAACGAACGGCTTCTTCGCATTCTGCACGGCGTTCATTATATTTTGAATCTGCTAATTCGCGACGTTTGTTAGTATTCATAATAACAATCGTATACTCACCTAATTTGGCGGGAACCATTTCATAGTGCATATTATTGGTATCTAGTAGAATAGCTTGATCTTTTTCTCCCATTCCTACGGCAAATTGGTCCATAATTCCCGAATTAACGCCAATAAATTCATTCTCCACTTTTTTACCGATTTGCACCAATTCAAGCATTGGACAGTGTAAAGCATATAAATCATTACAGATCGTTCCCATTAAAAGTTCAATAGAAGCAGAAGAAGACAAGCCAGCACCATTAGGAATCGTACCGTAGAAGAGCACATCTAAGCCAGAATCAATATTGTGTCCGCTTTCAATCAAGTAATTTAAAACGCCTTTCGGATAATTTGCCCAATCATCTGAATCTGAATAGGTTAAATCTTCTAATGAAAATTCGATGAGACCAACCTCTTTAAAATTATCAGAAAACATCCGAATTTTTTGGTCGTCTCTTTTTCTTGCCACACCAAATGTCCCTAACGTAATAGCCGCTGGGAAAACATGACCGCCATTGTAATCTGTATGTTCACCAATCAAATTAATTCTTCCAGGGGCAAAATAACAGGCTGTCCCTTTCTCACCAAATATTTCTACAAATCGATTCATTAACAGTTCTTCCATCACTAATCGCTCCTTTCACTAGTAAACAAATTGTATAATATTTACTAAACTTTTGCAAATATTTACTTAACATTTCCTTAATTGTCATTTCGGTTGAAAACGTGTACAATATAATTAAATAAAGATTTATTTTCTTAGTGTTTCTTTTCGACTATTTAAATAATCTAAAAAACAAAATTAAATTTACTAAATATTTACTTAAAGGAAGGATTGATTATTTTGACTATTTCAACTGAATCATTTGGACAAGGAATGCTTCTTTACACACTGACAAATAAAAATGGTGTGACTTTAAAAGCAACAGATTTTGGTGCGCGAATTGTTGAGCTCGACGTTCCTCTTACAAAAAATGAATCCCGATCACTCGTGCTAGGCTTTCCCTCAGCAGATGAATATTTGTCTAAAGACTTATATTTTGGTGCAACAATTGGTCGAACAGCTGGTCGAATTGCCGATGGCTCCTTTGAACTAGCGGGTAAAACGTATCAAACGATGATTAATACTCCTACTCAAACAACACTTCACGGCGGCACACCTGGGTTTGAAAGTAAAAAATGGCACAGCGAAATCCAAGAGGCACAAGTGAATCCTTCTGTGAAATTTTGGCTAGAGAGTCCTGCTGGTGAAAATGGTTTTCCTGGAAATCTCACTGTTTCAGTCACGTATACATTGACTGAAGAAAATGAATGGCAAATTGAGTATCAGGCAACTACAGATGAACAAACACTTTTTAATCCAACCAATCATGTCTACTTTAATTTAACTGGAAATCCTGCAATTCCCATTGATGCGCATGAGTTACAAATAAATGCCCAAAAGTTTGTCCCGCTTGATGAAAGAGTTTTACCGCTTGGAGAATTAGCTTCCGTCGACCAGACAGCTTTTGATTTACAAAAACCTAAAAAATTAGCTGAGGTTTTTTCAAGTACCGATGAACAAATTCAAAAGATGAACGGCTTCGATCACCCTTTCATCTTAACCAATCATGATTTAATTAACCCAGATGTTATCTTAAAAAGTCCTACTAAAGATATCACCTTAGAGATGTTCACTGATCAACCTTCAGTTGTTATTTTTTCAGCAAATTTTGCTGATAACGGTCCCGATATTCAAGGGCAAAAATTAGTCAATCACGGAGCGCTCACATTTGAAACCCAAGTCTGTCCTGGTGCTGAAAGATTTCCGTTGTTCGGTTCTATCACCCTCTCACCTGAACAGGAATTTCACTCAACGACCCGTTTCAAACTAATTTATTAAGTGAAATGGTGCTCTTAACCAAGCTTATCTTCGAACTAAAAAAGATAAGAATGGTTAAGAGCACTTCTATTATTTGACATTTTTAATCGCTCCATTTACACTATTTTCAATTAGAAAGGCGGTGATGTCTATGTATGCAATCAAATTTTTTCATGGCTATTTAACTGCAGATGGTAAACGTACGCGAGATAAATCAGGTTGTTTAGTTTACCACTCTGAAAAAGAAGCACAAAAATTAGCAGATAAAATTGGCGGGAGAGTTAAAAAAATTGGATAACCTTAGGTAAAGGATAGATAAGCAAGGCTATTTTGCTATCTATCCTTTTTTATTTTACATATTCCTCGACTTATTGTGTTGATTTGATACAATAGAGAAAAAGCCTAAAGGAGCGCTTACATGAAACAAAATGACTTTGATTATATGCAAATGTTAAAAGGTGAATTATATTACGCCCCAACCATTTTACCCGAAAATAAATCAACAAAAGGCAAGGTGTTAGCTCAAAAAATCAATCAACTTCCTATCGATAACGTGAAAGAAATTGTGGCCCTAGAAAAAGAATTATTAGGAAAAACTGGCAATGAGTTATATATCACCCCACCCCTCTATGTAGATTACGGTCGCCATATTGAGGTAGGAGAAAATTTTTATGCAAATATGGATTGCATTTTTTTAGATGTAAACAAAATCATCTTCGGTGATAATGTCATGGTTGGCCCTCGTGCTAGTTTTTATACTGCCGGCCATCCAATTGATCCAACGATTCGAACTGCAGAATTAGAATTCGGTACGCCAATTATTGTTGAAGATAACGTGTGGATTGGCGGAAGTGCCACCATTTTACCTGGCGTTACAATTGGAAAAAACGCTATTGTTGCTGCTGGTGCTGTGGTTACAAAAGACGTTCCTGGCAACACGATTGTTGGGGGTAATCCAGCAAAAGTCATTCGCAAAATTGATGAAAACGATCAGCAATTTTGGACAGAAAAGCAACGGCAGTATCAAATCGCTAAGAAGCAATTCTTTCATGAATAAAAAATCCCCAATCCAATGAAAATAACGGATTGGGGATTTTTTTAATCTTCTTCATAATAATTAAACATCCAATGGATGCCAAACTGATCTTTTAGGGAACCATACTTTTTGGACCAAAAAGTTTCAGATAACGGCATTGTAACAGTGCCACCTTCAGATAATCGCTTAAATAAGCGATCAATTTTTTCATCATCATCTGTGCTAACCACGAGCGAAAGGTTATTTCCTTCCGTAACTTCAAAACCAAACATATCAGGAACATCTGAAATCATTACATAGGTTCCTTCAATAATGATACTTGCGTTCATCACTAAATCCTTTATCTCGTCGTTTATAGGATGCTCAGGATCTTCAGGTGCTTCGCCAAAAGTCATTAAATTTTGACATTTTGTATCAAAAACATCTTCATAGAACGCAATTGCTTCTTTTGCTTCACCTTTAAAATTTATATACAGCTCTAACAAATGACTCACCTTCTTTCATGATCAAATTTTATACTTTATTTTCTCATGATTTGTCAGAAAGCAAAAATAGTCTGCTTAAAAATCTGATTTTTCTAGTAACAAGGTAACAAATTTTTCCAAATACAGTTGGTCAACCGCATCATAGCTATTTGTTACACCACTATCAATATCTAAAACACCGACCAATTGATGATTTTTTACCATCGGTACAACGATTTCAGACATCGCAGCTGAGTCACAAGAAATATAATTGGCGTGTGTCTTCACGTTATCAACAATCAATGTAGCTTGTTTTTCCGCTGATTCACCGCAGACACCTTTGCCCATTTTAATTCTGGTACAAGAGACTTTCCCTTGAAAAGGCCCCAAAACTAATTCTTCATTTTTATATAAATAATACCCAGCAAAAACGGTGTCTGGTAACGTTTGTGCAAGTAACGCGGACGAGTTTGCTAAATTTGCAATAGCATCCGTTTCTATTTCTAACAAACCGCTCAATTGTTGTAAGCACAATTCGTAGGCTGCTTTTTTGTTTTCTCTCGTTTGTTCAGTCATGCTTGGTTCATCTCCTTCATTTTGTCTTATTATAAAGGAAGACACGCAAAAGTGCTATGTTAAAGTGAGACAAACAAACTTGAAACGCTGATCCACGTTGTGAGCAGAAGCACTTTATAAGGATTAAACTGTGACGAGTAACCGCAGGACTGACACTATGCGTTGCTCAGAGCTGAACCCTGTTTCCTCTGTTTGGCTTTTTAGCATTCTATTTCTACCTAATTTTAAAGCAAGTTAAACCCATTGTCCTTTCAACATAATCTTGCGTTTCTGCGGTTTTCTAGCAATCACTTCTGCTGTAGAAGCTGCTTCTGTAAAGATAAAGTTTGCTTCGTCGCCTTCTGTAAACCAAAGGCGTTCTTCTTCAAATGAAAAAGGTGCTTCTTTGCCACAGCCATGGACGTAAGCTTGAGTAAGTTGCTCTTCTGTAATCTTTCCTGTCATTTCACAAAAATTACGTAATTTTTCAAATAAATCACCTGAAACATTAGAACTCCAAGAGTCAAAAAAGCCATCACTACCTAAATGAACCGATACACCAGCTTGGCGTAACACATCAATTGGTGGCAATAAATAACGAGGATCATAGGGAATTGTAGACATAATCGCTGTTTGATGCGTTGCCAAGCGTTGGTATAGTTTTTCTTTTTCTGCTGGTCGTACATCTAGCAGCGCAAAGGCGTGACTGATAGCTGTTCGCTGAGTAAATTTTCGTTCTTCCAAAATGTCTAAAAATTTATCAATTGTATAAACACCCACTTCCCCCGTATCATGCAAGTGAATATCGATTCCTACTTGAAATTCTTCTGCCAGATCGAAAATAGTTTCTAAAGATTCTTCAATTGCATAATCAATGCCTGCAGGATCTAAACCGCCAACCATTGTTCCACCATTTTTTAGGGCTTCTCTCATGAGTAAAACCGTTTGGGGATTTTTTAATAATCCATGCTGTGGAAAGACAACAATATCATAATCAATCACATGCGCATATTTTTCTAAGGCTCTTTTGACGCCCCAGAAGTTTTCTAGTTCTACATAAGGATCAATGTTGACATGTGTCCGAATATAAGAGGCTCCATAACCAATCAATTTTTCAATCATGGCCGTCGCTCGTTGTTCTGTTGACGGAGCTAACAATTTAAGTTCACTGGCTTCGTCTGCTAAACGCTCTTTTAAATTCTTAACAGGTTGGCTAGCACGCCAGCCTAATGAAAGGTAGGTTTTATCTAAGTGATTATGGCTCTCTTGAAAAGCGGGAATAGCCAGTTGTCCGTTTAAATCAGTGCCTTGTTGCTTTTCAGTGACTTGATTTTGCGGAATAATCGCTTGGATTTTCCCTTCTTGAATCGCTAAAGTATAGCGTGCGGTTTTAGTATACGTTAATTCGTGGTGGTCTTTAGCAAAACCAGTTTCTAAACGAACATTATTCAAATAAACAATGGATGCTGTCATTCTTTTTCCCCCTTTTGAACGGCTTCAACCAGTTGTCCTTTTAGTATCAGTTGTTGGATTGGCTGTTGGCGTGCAATCACGTGAGCAGTGCTCTCAGCATTAAATAGTAGGAAATCTGCAGAATCGCCGACGTTAGGCCAAACTTGCTGCCCGTTAGGATCAAGAGGCGTTACAAAATTACTCGCTAAGCCCCATAAACGATTCAAGCGATACTCATCGCTAATTTTAAATCTTTGAGCGGCTGTATTTAATTTTTCTATTGTATTGCCACTGCCAAAAGGCGACCAATGATCCGTCAAACTGTCATGAGCCACGGAGATCTTAACACCTTGTTCAACCAAGGTTGGAATCGGCATGGTGGGCATTCCAATCGGTACAGTCGAAGTCAAATCAATACCTGTTTCGATGAATTTTTGCGCAACATCTCTAATTGCTGCTTCTTCTAAGCTCCCCAAAGCTAAAGCATGACTTAAAGTAACTTTGCCAAACATTTTTGCTTGTTCTGTATAATCAACAAATTTATTAAATTCATAAAGTCCCAAAGTATCACGGGCGTGTAAATGAACATCAATTTTTTTATTAAATGTGGTAGCTAATTCAAATATTTTTGCAATTGAATGATCCACATGACGATCCACAAGGGCTGGATCAACGCCGCCGACATGAGTTGCCCCCATGCGTAAGGCTTCGCGCATCAAAGGTTCGACTTGTGAGCGGAGTAATCCGTGTTGAGGAAAAGCCACAATTTCATGAGTAATGTATTGTTCATATCGACTAAATGCTTCTTTAGTGATTTCAATATGTTTCGTTCCAATAGATGGATCTACATTACAATGACTGCGAATATGATAATGGCCTTGTTGAATATACTGCTCAATAACTTGGCAAGCACGTTCTAAACTAGTTGGTAATTGTTCAGGTAACAGCCAAGTTTCTTCTTCAATACGTGTTAAAATTCCTTTCGTTAGTGGACGACAGGCCTTCCAAGGTCCCCCAAAATACGTTTTATCAATATGAATATGCATTTCTCTTAGAGCAGGTAAAACGAGTTGCTGATTCACATCGATAACTGTTTCGTTCTCTAAAGGCCTTAACTGCGGTGCGACCGCAGTACAGACCTCGTTTTCAATTCGAATATCATAGCTAGCTGTTTCTGTCGCAACAATTCGCTGATTCACAGTAGAAAATCCTGTTTCTAATTTACAGTTTTTTAAAAGCATGACAAACCCCTTCCTACCTTCATTCAATTAGTTAACATAAGCCCATTTTAAACTGTACGTAGGTCCAAATGAATGCCAATACAGATCCTTGATTTTTTGATTAGCTAATACAGAAATGCTTCGATTGTAGATTGGTGCTAAAACCGTTTCCTGATTCACCAAAATATCTTGTGCTTGAGCAAAGTCATTTAAACGAGCCTCTTGATCAGCCGCATGTGTTGTTCTAGTCTCTTGGATTAATTGATCATACGTATCACTCTTGAACGTTACGCCGCCCAAGGTACTATCCGAAGTAAAGATGCGCATAACTGTTAATGGATCACGATAATCGGTTCCCCAACCAGATAATTCTAAATCATAGTCTCTCGTTTGATCACGATCAACACGAATAGTAAAAGGAACTTGAGTAACATTCACTTCTAATCCATCTAGATTTTCTTCCAATTGAAATTGGAAAAACTCAGCAGCTTTTTTGGCGCTGTCTGTATCATCTGTTAAAAATTCTAATTTGATTTTATCCAGACCAATTTCTTTTTTCCCTTTTTCCCAGAATTCTTTTGCTTTCGCTGTATCGTAGGTTAAGTAGTTATTTTTCTTAGCAGCTAGTTTTGTGAAATCTGTTCCATCTGGCGCAATCGTTTGTCCCGGCGGAATTACTTGATCTGTAGCCGTTGATTGATCTTGCAAGACTTCTTTTACAAAACTTTCTTTATCAAAAGCTTGTGCCAACGCTTTACGAATATTGTTGTTCGCTAAAGCCGGATTTTCTTTTCCATCACGAACGCTGTTCATTTTTAAAAAGTATGTGACGAATTGAGGAATTGAAAGAAAGGCTGGATTATCAACATAACCAGGAATAAATTCACCACTTAGCTTATTCACTACATCCAATTCATTCGAGTCAAACAAATTCACCGCTGTCGTTGGGCTCTTAATTACTGAAACTTTCGCTTCTGTTAATTTAACTTTTTCAGCATCCCAATACGTATCATTTTTTTCGTAGGTCCAGTCATCAGAAGAGGCATTATCCCATTCTTTCAATTTAAAAGGACCATTATAAATCAAATGTTCTGCATCAGTAGCATATTTATCCCCTTGTTCTTTGATATATTTTTCATTTTGTGGAAACAAAACAGGAAACGAAAGTAATGATTTCAAATAAGGGGTGGGCCGTTCTAAAGTTATTTCTAACGTTTTATCATCTAGCTCCTTAACCCCAAGAGTATTCACATCTGCGCCTTCTAAAGCAATTTCCTTAGCATTTTTAATGACATCAAAAAATAAAGCTTGATGAATCGATCCTGATTTAGGGGAAGCAACTTGTTGCCATGCATAAACAAAGTCGTTTGCTGTTACTGGATCATCATTCGACCATTTGGCATCTTCTCTAATCTTAAATGTATAAACGGTTTCATCTTCAGAAATCGCTGGTTCTTCGGCAGCGACCCCCAACTCTAATTCATCTTCTTTACCTAAAACATAGAGTCCTTCATAAACTTGATTCATGACTAAAGTCGAGGTCGTATCCCCCGCTGTGTGTGGTTCCATTGTCGAAATAGCCGCTTCAGAACTAATTGCAATTTTTTGTTCCGCTGCTTTGTTACTATCAGCCGAGTTTCCCGTTCCCGCCTGACAAGCCGTTAAAGCTAAAAGCAAACCGACGCATCCTAACATTTTTAATTTCTTCATACCGATCCCTCCATTTTACAAACTATAACCTTCAAAGTTACCAGAATTTTCTGATAAAATATAGAAAAAGAAGCATATCTGATAAGAGTCTCAAAAAACTTACAGATTATAGAAATACTTGAGAAATTTAAAGTAGCTGAAACAATAGTAAAAGCATTAAAAATTAAGTATACTATTGCTATATCTTTAAACGATGCGTTTCTATAGGTTGTAAGCGCTGATTGTTCTTATTTGGTCACTTGTGACTACCAATCACGTGATGACTTGGAACTTTTTTCTATTAGTATAAGGATACCTTATTTTCCCTAAAATAGTTTTGTAACATCTTACAATAAATACACTTAATTTTTAGATAATTCATACAAAAGGAGGCCTTGCTAATGATGACGGTCAATGATCTACTCCATGCAGAAGAACTACCTGGTTTAACCTTATTGACGCACGAGACCAATTTAGATGCGCCAATTCTACAAGCAAATATTTTAGAAAATCCTGATGCTTTTGACTGGTTAACGCCAGGAGAAATTTTATTAACTACCGGCTATATTTTCAAAGATCAGCCTTGCTTGCAAAAACGTCTTATTCAAGAACTAGCAAATATGAACTGCGCTGCTCTAGGCTTTAAAGTCCAACGTTATTTCAATGAAGTTCCACAAGAGATGATCCAATTAGCGAATGACGTCGGATTACCAATTCTCTCAATACCTTATAATTACAACTTTTCTCAAATTATTTCATTGGTCAATCGCCGAGTCAATCAACCTGACGAAACGATTAGCCAACATTCTGTTCATATGCATAATAAATTTTATACAATTATCAAAGCTGGCGGAAAAAGTACCCAATTACTGGAAGTATTAAGTGCCGCGATTCAAGCGCCTGTAATGCTTTTAGACGAGCGTTTTCAGATTATGAATCATTTTGATTTACCTGATGCGCCAACAAGAATCACCAGTATTTTAAACAACGCGACTCTCAAAAAACAGTTTGAGACAGCTTTAAAAGCCCAGAACAATGAGCTCCTATTATTTTATAAAGAACCATTGACTGTTGAATTTTCCTTAGCGAACCATCAGTTATCTTTGCGAATTTTACCCATCAAAAAGAAAAATCTCAGCTTATCTTACTTAGTGATTTGGCAAACTACCAAAAAATTACAGACGATTGATTTATTATCTGTGGAGGTCTGTGCTCACTACCTTTTACCACAACTTCAATTAGAATCTTCGGAAAATTTAACAACGAGGCAAAAGATCGGGGCGCTGTTTCAAGACCTTATCCAAGAAAAAAATACCAATCCTCAAGCTTGGCAAGAATTTAGTAATTATCTGCAATTAAATGAAAAAGATACATTTAGTCTCTTGCTTGTAGCCATTGAACAATTGGAACAACTGTTTAATCCGACTATTCAAATGAATAGCATTGGCCATCAATTGAATTATATTTTAGAAGGATATCGACAAAAAATTACTGCCTTTCCTACACAAACTGGCTTTATTTTATTACTAGAAAATCCAGCACAAGAGGAAGCCACCTACCTTGCACAAACCTCTCATCTTGCCAAGAATTTACTAGAGCAACTAATGAAACTGAATCCAAAATTATCATTTAAATTAGCGATTGGGCCAACTGTCAAAAAAATCACCAATCTGTGTGATTCTTATAAATTAGCACAAGAAACATTCCACTTAGCACAAGCAAGTCAAGAATTACAACAACGAACTATTTTGAATTATGACGACCTCTTTTTTTATCGTTTAATGATCGAAACCCTGACCAAACAAGCCAAACAAAAAATATATCAACGATTGATTGAACCATTAGAAAAAGAAGATCAAAAACATGAAAGTTCCCTACTAGAAACCATCAACACCTACTTTCAATCGAATAAAAATATTTCGTTGACTGCCACAAATATGTATGTACATCGTAATACAATTATTTACCGCTTAAAAAAAATAGAAGAGATTCTTCACTTAACTTTAGAATTTCCTGATAGTTCGCTACAACTAAGTTTGGCTGTTTATTTATATAAACAAAAATTACTATAAAAAGGCCACCACGAATAGTAAATCGTGGCGGCTTTTTTAACTGTTTCAATTTTGTTAGCGAATAATCATTACAGAAATTGGGGCATATCGAGCCATATAAGCTGCTTGGCTACCAAAAAAGCTTTTTAATTTGCTAGTTGACTTGGAGCCAATAATTAACAAATCTGGTTTATTCAAAGGAATAAGCTTATTAATAATTAATTCTCCTGGGTTCCCTTCATTGACAATTACACTTACTTTATCGATGCCATTCGCTAACGCTTCTTGTTGATATTTTTCCGTTTGTTTCTCTAATTTCGCCAACTGTTCTTGCCAATAATTTTTATCTAACGATTGGTAAACATTAATCTCTTTCTCTTCTAAAATCGAAACAATAACCAATTCAGCTTGTTCTTCTTTTGCTTTTTGGATAGCATAATGAAATGCTTTTAACGCATCTGGCGACTCTTCAACACCAACCATAATTTTTGAAAATTTCATTATTTAACCTCCTCTACTTGTTGCTCCATAGCTGCAAGCTGCTGTGCATATCGTTTATCGCCTTTATATAATTCCACAACCGTCCAAACTAACAAGAGGATGACGAGTGCTATGATGACATAAGCAATATTATCGGCTAACGTAATTTGACTCGCTGTCGGATTATCACCGAAAAATCCTTCAATTTGATCAGGTAAGCCTTTCATATTGAGGTAAATTAAGCCAATGACAGAAACCCAGCCTAACAATTTAATTAACCACGAGTTTTTAAAATGTTCACCCATTTCAACACGGCTATCTGTAAACATCAGTAAAGGCAACATCGAAAATGGCAAAGCAAATGCTAGAAAAACTTGTGAATTGTTCATTAAATTATTAATCGCAATATGCTCCTCCACTGTACTTTTTCCGCTGGTCATTAAAACACAGATTAAGACAGGAATAACAGATAACAAACGTGTGACCATCCGACGTAACCAAATTGGTACGCGCATATGAATAAACCCTTCCATAATGATTTGACCAGTTAACGTTCCTGTAATTGTTGAATTTTGTCCTGATGCCAATAAGGCTACCGCAAATAAAATTGATAAAATTCCAGAACCTGCAATATGCGCTAAAATAGAATTACTCATAACCGCTGGATTTGATAAAGCATCAAACAAACCAAAGAATGAAGGATCTTTGACACTGCCGGATTTAAAAACGGCCACACCCATAATCAATAATAAAGAGTTAACAAAAAATGCCATCGTTAATTGAATATTAGAATCCCAAGTTGAAAAGCGTAAAGCGCGTTGAATATCGGTTTTATCTTTACGATCAATTTTACGACTTTGCACAACAGAAGAATGTAAATACAAATTATGAGGCATCACTGTTGCACCAATAATCCCCAATGCACCTGTCAGTGGCGTTTGCCCATTCACCGCATGTGATGTAGAAAAAGCTTCTGCGCTAGGAACCAGCCCTTTAATTACATCTCCCCATACTGGATTTGACAATGCCACTTGATAAGCAAAAATCAC
This sequence comes from Enterococcus sp. DIV0712, assembly GCF_050554855.1. Taxonomy (NCBI): domain Bacteria; kingdom Bacillati; phylum Bacillota; class Bacilli; order Lactobacillales; family Enterococcaceae; genus Enterococcus; species Enterococcus sp. DIV0712. Next base: position 831,820 of record NZ_CP187333.1, on the reverse strand, counting down.
AAAAATAACAACAATTAAAGCAACAACAATAGCTTCAATTTTTCTAAAACCAATTTTTGTCAATAACAACAAAAGTAAAACATCAAATACCGTAATGAAGACAGCCAGACCTAAAGGAATATGAAATAATAAATATAAGGCAATTGCGCCCCCGATAACTTCAGCGATATCTGTAGCCATAATTGCTAACTCTGTTAAAATCCATAATACAATACCTAACGTCTTACTAGTTCTAGCACGAATCGCTTGTGCTAAATCCATCTGTGAAACAATGCCTAATTTAGCAGCCATATATTGGAGCAACATTGCAATCAAACTGGAAATTAAAATAATCGACATCAATAAATATTGAAAATTTTGTCCCCCAGTAATTGAAGTAGACCAGTTTCCTGGATCCATATACCCCACTGCTACCAATGCCCCTGGACCTGAGTAAGCAAATAACGTTTTCCAAAAACTCATATTTTTAGGCACGTCGATGGTGCCATTAATTTCTTCAAGCGAAGGACCATTTGCATATTCAATCAAATGATGTCTTTGCTTTGGTTCATGTTCTTCTGAATTTTTCAATTCAATTCCTTCTTTCGTTTTGCAATAATTTTAAAAGGCCCTTCCCGTTAGAAGGTTAACCTCTAATATATTTTAGGTACACCTAAAATATACTGCTAAAAATAACAAAATGCAAGACTTGAAAGAAAATTTTGACAGTGTAAAAATAGATTGTCGTAAATGTGCGATCTTAAAGTTTGAAGAAATCAGGGTAGCTGGTAGTTGATTATCTTAAGAAGTAGAAAATAAAGGACCTAAGTCATTTCGGCTTAGGTCCCTTATTTTGTTTTTATTCGGTTATTCTATTAAGAATGGTTGCTACAATTTCTGTCGTGTCAGCTGAATGATTTCTAAAAATCTCGGTAAACTGAATCTGACGAAAACCTTCAAGTACTTCGGGCAACTTATTTTTTCCCCATTCAAAAGTTCCATCATTTCTTTTCAATAATCTTTGTAAAATTTCTTCTTTCTCGACCGCTAACAAAAAATGATAAACGTCAATGCCTGCTCGTCTCAGATATCCAATCAGCTCTTCTTCATATTCATTTTTATAAAGGGTCATTGGAACAATAATCGGCCGTCCAGACTCTTTGGACATTCGTTTTAATAAATGAGCATTCCAGCAACGCCATTCCTGATACTCTTGAAAATCATTTTCTTTCATTTCTTCGGGAACTAGCTCCATCAATGCACTACCAATAATTTCTGGATCATAAATGATTGCATTGGGAAGTTTTTGTTGTAACTCATGTGCAATGATCGTTTTTCTGGCTCCAAACGCACCGTTTAACCAAATAATCATCATAATTTCCTTTCTTCTGAACAAATTTCTTTGTTGTTTAATTTAGGTGCTAGATTACTTTTAATTTTTTTAGCTTTTGTATTTGTTCATCTACGCTATGTGTGCCATCTAAAAGATAGTCTGAACTTGCTGATACATTTTTTTCATGTTCTATAAATAGCGGTCTAACATTATTTAAATAGTTATGGGCCCACTTAATAATACTTTCTCCTTGAGAATAAGAATAATCTCTAATCACTTGGCGAGCAAAACAAACATCTAATGGCGTTTTCAGGTAGATCACAATATCAATAAAAGGCTTCAAATCATCGTGTAAATAGCCAAATGGAAAGTCTATAAAAATATAATTAAATTTGCCTTGAGCATTCACAGAAAAAAAGTCTTTCATTAACTGGGTAATATCGAATAAATTGACTGCAACGTTGAAATTTTTTAATAAAAAAGCATGGGATGGTGCCGATGGCAAAGCATCAATACTATAATCATCGAATGAAAGTACATAAGCATTTTCAACAGTATCAGATAAAGCATTAATGAGTGTCGTTTTTCCACTTGCTGTCACACCGCTAATTACTATCACTTTTGTTTTCAATACACTACCTCCCAAAATTTTATCCATTCACGTATAGTTACTACTTACATCTTTAACAGTAAACGAGACAAACTAAAAATACAACATCCTACGCTATTAACCTCGGGTTACATAACATACTCATCTGATAATTTTCCCCTAAAAAAACAGAATGTGGGCAATCTTTTTAAGAATCATTGAATAGAATAACAACAAACAGTAATTCAGGTATAACCAGCTAGAAATTGTTTTATTTTTAGTCACGAGTATGATAAGCATGTAAATCAAATAGAATCATATTAGGTGAGGTTACTCTGAAGAACACAGGTTATCGCTCGGAAATGTCGAGAGACAGTAACGAGTAAAGCAGGGATTGTCGAATTAAGGCTTTCCTAAGATAACTAGAATTTTTTTTCTTACGTCTCAGAAAGCCAAAGCTCAATTATTGTGATTACCCTATAATCTTCTTCTTTTATTCGGCGACCTCTTTAATATGATTAATTGGAGGTTTTTAAATTGAAAGCTGTCACTGCATCATCTAAGAAAAATACCCTACTTGCTAAAAGTATCGGGAATCTTACCTTGCTCATCATTTTAGGCATTTTCATTTTTATCATCGTCTTCTCTTGGCTAAAAATGAATCGCCCTCTCCACACCCTTCCCTCAGAAGAATTCCTCGCAACACCAAGTAAAACAGATGATTTCTTATCTCCATCAAATCTTTTTTACTTTTCAATTCGAACCATGTTTCGAATGATTGTGGGTATGGCTTGGTCCTTCCTGTTTTCCTTTGTTTTTGGTATTTTAGCCGTAAAATATAAAACGGCAAGAAGAGTCATTTTACCATTAGTTAATTTCCTTGAATCTGTTCCATTGCTAGGTTTTTTGACCTTTACAACTGCTTGGTTACTTGGTTTATTTCCAGGAAATGTGATGGGCGCAGAAGCGGTTGCTATTTTTGCCATCTTCACAGGTCAAGCTTGGAACATCATGTTGACTCTTTATCAAATAATGGAAGTTATTCCTTCAGATCTAGTGAATGTGACCGATCAGTTCAAGTACAATGCTTGGGAAAAATTTTGGCGTCTTGAATTTGTTTACTCAATTCCTGGCTTACTTTGGAACGTTATTATTTCTCAAACTGCGGCTTGGTTTGCCTTGGTGGCCAGCGAACAAGCTTCTGTTGCCTTTCCTAAAGAAACCAACCTTTATTTACCAGGAATTGGTTCTTATATCCAAGTAGCATTAAATCGAGCCGACTTTAAATCCTGTTTATGGGCTGTTTTTGCCTTATTAATCAATGTGGTGATTTTAAACTTTTTAGTTTTTCAACCTTTAGTTCGAGCCACTTATTATTTTAAATATGAAACAGATGTCGAAAGTACGACGCCACCTAAATCCATCATTTATCATTTATTAAAAAAAGCAACTTTAACGAAATACTTTTCAAAAGCTTTTGTGAAATTCAGTCATTTTTGGATTTACGATTTACCAAAAGTTTGGTACTTTTTCAAGCTAGACTATCTCTATCGATTACTAGCAAAATTACGCCATTTCTTCAAAACATTATGGTATGTCAGCTTAACCATTATTGGGGTTTATTGTTCTATTAAGCTCTATCATTTTTTGCCCCATCAAGATTTCAGCATGATTCCTAGATTAACACTTTATACTACGCTACGGGTTACCTTGGCTATGGTCGTTGCTGGCATTATCTTTACTCCCTTAGCAATCTGGGTTGCGAATGATAATCGGCGCTTAAGTATCGTTCAACCGATTGGACAAATTTTAGGCTCCATTCCGTCAAATGTTTATACTCCATTCATTGTGTTGATTATTAGTATGGGCTTCAACAAATTAGAATGGTGGATTTTACCACTCATCATGGTTGGTTGCCAATGGTATTTTTTCTTTAATGTAATTGCTGGCTACTTAGCCATCCCTGATGATATTCGTGACGTAACCAAACTTTTTAAATTATCTAAATGGCAATGGTGGACAAAATTTTTGATCCCTTCTATTTTACCTTACCTCATTACAGCAATTATTAACGCTGCTGGTGCTGCTTGGAACGCTGATATCGCAGCAGAAAGCATTCAATGGGGCAAAAAATCAATAGATGTTACTGGCCTAGGACAATATATTGCGGCAAACGATGGCGTAAAAGATAAATCTGCCTTAGGAACCTTAGCGATGTGTTTCGTTGTTGGTTTATGTATCGCCTTTGTTTGGCAACCTTTATATCGAGCAGCAAAACAAAAATTTCACTATTAATAGCTGGACGACTCAACTCGACTAAATTTTTAAGATAAACTAGAGAGGAGAACGATAGGTGATTTCCCTTTACCTATCTAATAAGACGATGGAAAATAAAGAATTATTAAGCATAAAATCAGTA